>NZ_LR594040.1:0-1200000 GCF_901543175.1 Streptococcus australis
GTGAAAGAAAAACAATTTTGGAATCAAATCTTGGAATTGGCTCAAGAAAGATTGACACGTTCTATGTACGATTTCTATGCCATACCTGCTGAACTCATAAAAGTGGAGGGAAATGTAGCTACTATCTTTTTACCTAGACCTGAAATGGAAATGGTTTGGAAAAAACAGCTCAAGGATATCATTGTGGCCGCTGGTTTTGAAGTTTATGATACTGAAATAAAAACTCAATTTGTCCTAACAAAACCTGAGGAAGAATCTTCAACCTATGTCATGGATTCTGAAAATAGCAATCATTATGTTGCTTCACAGGCCAATATTGCTATTCCATATTCTGAAACAGGATTAAAGGAAAAATATACCTTTGATAACTTTATTCAAGGAGATGGGAATATCTGGGCTAAGTCTGCTGCTCTAGCTGTATCAGAAGACCTCGCCTTGACTTATAATCCCCTTTTCATTTATGGTGGTCCTGGACTAGGGAAAACCCACTTACTGAACGCTATCGGAAATGAGATTCTAAAAAATATTCCTGAAGCTCGGGTTAAGTATATTCCTGCTGAAAGTTTTATCAACGACTTTCTTGAGCATCTGAGGCTCGGGGAAATGGAAAAATTTAAAAAAACTTACCGAAGCCTTGATCTCTTACTGATTGATGATATCCAATCTCTCAGTGGCAAAAAGGTTGCAACTCAAGAAGAATTTTTCAATACTTTCAACGCTCTTCATAGCAATCAAAAACAAATCGTTCTGACTAGTGACCGAAGTCCTAAACACCTAGAAGGCCTTGAAGAAAGACTTGTCACGCGCTTTAGCTGGGGATTGACTCAAAATATCACCCCTCCTGACTTTGAGACACGTATCGCCATTCTTCAAAGTAAAACGGAACATTTAAACTACCATTTCCAGAGTGATACCCTAGAATATCTGGCTGGCCAATTTGATTCAAATGTTCGAGAATTGGAAGGAGCAATTAACGATATCACTTTAATTGCCAAAGTAAAGAAGATTAAAGACATCACTATTGATATTGCTGCCGAGGCTATTAGAGCTCGCAAACAAGATGTTAGCCAACTGCTAGTCATTCCAATTGACAAAATTCAAACTGAAGTTGGTAATTTTTATGGAGTGAGTGTCAAAGAAATGAAGGGGACGAGACGAGTTCAAAACATAGTTTTGGCGCGTCAAGTTGCTATGTATCTAGCTAGAGAACTGACAGATAATAGTCTTCCAAAAATCGGAAAAGAATTTGGCGGAAAGGATCACACCACCGTTATTCATGCCCATGCTAAAATTAAATCCTTGATTGACGAAGACGATAATTTACGCTTAGAAATCGAAGCAATCAAAAAGAAAATTAAGTAGCTTGTGGATAACTTTCGTTTTTCTATCTTTTTTATCCACATTTTTTAAACAAGCTAAAAATCTTGAAGTCACTAAATAGAAATCAGTTTTCCACAGAATTCACACACTCTATTATTTCTATTATCCTTCTAATACTAAAAAATAAATAAAGGAGAATCCATGATTCATTTTTCAATCAATAAAAATTTATTTCTACAAGCCTTAAATACCACAAAACGAGCAATTAGCTCAAAAAATGCTATTCCAATTTTATCAACAATTAAAATTGATGTTACCAATGAAGGAATTACTTTAATTGGATCAAATGGTCAAATCTCTATTGAAAATTTCATTTCTCAAAAAAATGAAGATGCTGGTCTTTTGATTACTTCCTTAGGTTCGATTCTTCTTGAAGCCTCTTTCTTTATCAATGTTGTATCCAGTCTTCCAGATGTAACGCTTGATTTCAAAGAGATTGAACAAAAACAAATTGTCTTAACAAGTGGCAAATCAGAAATTACCCTAAAAGGAAAAGACAGCGAACAGTACCCACGAATCCAAGAAATTTCAGCAAGCACACCTTTGGTTCTTGAAACCAAACTACTCAAGAAAATTATCAATGAGACAGCTTTTGCTGCAAGTACGCAAGAAAGTCGTCCAATCTTAACAGGTGTCCACTTCGTATTGAACCAAAATAAAGAACTAAAAACAGTTGCGACAGATTCTCATCGCCTTAGCCAGAAAAAATTGACTCTTGAAAAAAATGGTGATGATTTCGATGTGGTGATTCCTAGTCGCTCTCTACGCGAATTTTCAGCTGTTTTTACGGACGATATTGAAACAGTGGAGATTTTCTTTGCCAATAATCAAATACTCTTTAGAAGCGAAAATATTAGCTTCTACACTCGTCTCCTAGAAGGAAACTATCCTGATACAGATCGTTTGATTCCAACTGACTTTAATACTACAATTACTTTTGATGTTGTTAATTTGCGTCAATCAATGGAACGCGCACGTCTCTTATCAAGTGCGACTCAAAATGGTACTGTGAAGCTTGAAATTAAAGGTGGTGTTGTTAGCGCCCATGTTCATTCTCCTGAAGTTGGTAAAGTAAACGAAGAAATCGATACTGATCAGGTGACTGGGGATGATTTGACCATTAGTTTCAACCCGACTTACTTAATTGATTCCCTCAAGGCTTTAAATAGCGAAAAAGTGACCATTAGCTTTATCTCAGCTGTTCGTCCATTTACTCTTGTGCCAGCAGATACTGACGAAGACTTCATGCAGCTCATCACACCAGTTCGTACAAATTAAGTGAAAGAGGTTGAGCCTAGCTCGCCTCTTTTATGATATAATCAAAAAAGAAAAGGAGAGTATTATTTATGTATCAAGTTGGAAATTTTGTTGAGATGAAAAAACCACATGCTTGCACCATCAAATCAACTGGTAAAAAAGCCAATCGTTGGGAAATTACACGTGTAGGGGCAGATATCAAAATCAAATGTAGCAATTGCGACCACCTTGTCATGATGAGTCGCCATGATTTTGAACGAAAAATGAATAAGATTATTGACTAAGAACCCTTAGTTAGAGAGTTAGCAAGTTTTCCCTTTTTGTGTTATAATGTTAGGGATTGAAATGAGAACGGAGAATGAGAAACTATGGCTTTAACAGCAGGTATCGTTGGTTTGCCAAACGTTGGGAAATCAACCCTTTTTAATGCAATTACAAAAGCAGGAGCAGAGGCAGCAAACTACCCATTTGCGACTATTGATCCAAATGTTGGAATGGTAGAAGTTCCAGATGAACGCCTACAAAAACTAACTGAAATGATCACTCCTAAAAAGACAGTTCCAACAACATTTGAATTTACAGATATTGCAGGGATTGTAAAAGGAGCATCAAAAGGAGAAGGTTTAGGAAATAAATTCTTGGCCAATATCCGTGAAGTGGACGCGATTGTTCACGTAGTTCGTGCTTTTGATGATGAAAATGTTATGCGCGAGCAAGGACGTGAAGACGCCTTTGTGGATCCACTTGCAGATATTGATACCATTAACCTGGAGTTGATTCTTGCTGACTTAGAATCAGTTAATAAACGCTATGCGCGTGTAGAAAAGATGGCACGTACGCAAAAAGATAAGGAATCAGTTGCAGAATTTAACGTTCTTCAAAAAATTAAACCTGTCCTTGAAGATGGGAAATCAGCTCGTACCATTGAATTCACAGATGAGGAACAAAAGGTTGTTAAAGGTCTCTTCCTTTTGACGACTAAACCAGTTCTTTATGTTGCTAATGTGGATGAGGATGTCGTTTCAGATCCAGATTCTATCGATTATGTTAAGCAAATTCGTGAATTTGCAGCGACAGAAAATGCAGAGGTAGTAGTTATTTCTGCGCGTGCTGAGGAAGAAATTTCTGAGTTAGATGATGAGGATAAGCAAGAGTTTCTTGAAGCACTTGGTTTGACTGAATCAGGCGTTGACAAGTTGACTCGTGCAGCTTACCACTTGCTTGGACTTGGAACTTATTTTACAGCTGGTGAAAAAGAAGTCCGTGCTTGGACCTTTAAGCGTGGTATGAAAGCTCCTCAAGCAGCTGGTATTATCCACTCAGACTTTGAAAAAGGCTTTATTCGTGCAGTAACCATGTCATATGAGGATTTAGTGAAATACGGATCTGAAAAGGCTGTAAAAGAAGCTGGGCGCTTGCGTGAAGAAGGAAAAGAATATATCGTTCAAGATGGCGATATCATGGAATTCCGCTTTAATGTCTAATAATATTTTACAAATAGTGTCAATTAGGTTGGAAAAAAATTCCAACCCTTTTGGCTTTTGAAAGGAAAATAAATGACTAAATTACTTGTTGGATTAGGAAATCCAGGGGATAAATATTTTGAAACCAAGCACAACGTTGGATTTATGTTGATTGACCAATTGGCCAAAAAACAAAATGTCACCTTTACACATGACAAGATATTTCAAGCTGACCTAGCATCTTTTTTCTTTAATGGAGAAAAAATTTATCTCGTCAAACCAACAACATTTATGAATGAAAGTGGAAAAGCGGTTCATGCTTTATTGACATACTATGGTTTGGAGGTTGAAGATTTACTCGTTATTTACGACGATCTTGACATGGAAGTTGGGAAAATTCGTTTAAGAGCAAAGGGCTCAGCAGGTGGTCATAATGGTATCAAGTCAATTATTCAACATATTGGTACTCTGGTCTTTAATCGTGTTAAAATAGGAATTGGCAGACCTAAAAAAGGCATGTCAGTTGTTCACCATGTTTTAAGTAAGTTTGATCAGGATGACTATGTAGGCATTTTACAGTCAATTGATAAGGTTGACGATGCTGTAAACTACTATTTACAAGAGAAAAACTTTGAGAAAACAATGCAGAGGTATAACGGCTAAATGGTGACTTTATTAGATTTATTCTCAGAAAATAATCAGATAAAAAAATGGCATCAAAATCTTACAGATAAGAAAAGACAACTAATACTAGGTCTGTCAACTTCTACCAAGGCTCTTGCAATTGCAAGTAGTCTAAAAAAAGAAAATAAGATTGTGTTATTAACATCGACTTATGGAGAAGCAGAACGAATTATCAGTGATCTTCTTTCTATCTTAGGAGAGGAATTTGTCTATCCATTTTTGGTAGACGACTCTCCTATGGTAGAGTTTTTGATGTCTTCACAAGAAAAAATCATTTCGCGAGTTGAAGCCTTGCGTTTTTTAACTGATTCATCTAAGAAAGGGATTTTAGTTTGTAATATCGCAGCAAGTCGATTGATTTTACCTTCTCCGACTAGATTTAAAGAAAGTATTATAAGGATTGCAGTTGGTGAAGAATATGACCAACATGACCTTCTTCACAAATTAAAGGAAATAGGCTATCGCAAAGTTACTCAAGTACAGACCCAAGGGGAGTTTAGTATTCGAGGAGATATTTTAGATATTTTTGAGATGTCTCAGTTAGAACCTTTCCGAATCGAGTTTTTTGGTGATGAAGTAGATGGAATTCGGACTTTTGAAGTAGAAACACAATTATCAAAAGAAAATCAGACAGAACTCACTATCTTTCCAGCTAGTGACATGCTTTTAAAAGAAAGGGACTATTTAAGAGGTCAGTCAGCTTTAGAAAAGCAAATTTCGAAGACCTTATCAGCAATTTTAAAATCATACTTGGAAGAGATTTTGTCAAGTTTTCATCAAAAACAAGTACATTCAGATAGTCGAAAGTTTTTATCTTTATGTTACGATAAAACATGGACTGTATTTGATTATATTGAAAAAGATACACCAGTATTCTTTGATGATTATCAAAAATTGATGAATCAGTATGAAGTTTTTGAAAGAGAATTAGCACAATACTTTACAGAAGATTTACAAAACAGTAAATCATTTTCTGATATGCAGTATTTTGCTGATACTGAGAAAATCTATAAAAAACAAAGTCCAGTGACCTTTTTCTCTAATCTTCAAAAGGGTTTAGGAAATCTCAAGTTTGATCACATTTATCAATTTAATCAATATCCTATGCAGGAGTTTTTCAATCAATTTTCTTTTCTTAAAGAAGAAATTGAGCGATATAAAAAAATGGACTACACTATTATCTTGCAGTCTAGCAATTCAATGGGAAGTAAAACATTGGAGGATGTTTTAGAGGAATATCAGATTAAATTGGATTTCAGAGATAAGTCAAGTATCTGTAAAGAATCTGTAAACTTGATTGAGGGTAGTCTAAGACATGGTTTTCATTTTGTGGATGAGAAAATTCTCTTGATTACTGAACATGAGATTTTTCAAAAGAAATTAAAACGTCGTTTTCGAAGACAACATACGTCAAATGCAGAGCGTTTAAAAGATTATAATGAACTTGAAAAAGGGGACTACGTTGTTCACCATATCCATGGAATTGGTCAATATCTAGGAATCGAAACAATTGAAATCAAAGGCATTCACCGTGATTATGTCAGTGTTCAATACCAAAATGGGGATCAAATCTCCATCCCAGTAGAGCAGATTCAGTTACTGTCCAAATATGTTTCAAGTGATGGTAAAGCGCCAAAACTTAATAAATTAAATGACGGTCATTTTAAAAAGGCCAAGCAAAAAGTTAAGAACCAGGTAGAGGATATAGCTGACGATTTAATCAAACTCTATTCTGAACGTAGTCAGTTGAAGGGTTTTGCTTTCTCAGCTGATGATGATGACCAACATGCTTTTGATGATGCCTTCCCTTATGTTGAAACGGATGATCAACTTCGTAGTATTGAGGAAATTAAGAGAGATATGCAGGATTCTCACCCCATGGATCGACTTTTAGTTGGGGATGTTGGTTTTGGGAAGACTGAAGTTGCAATGCGTGCAGCCTTTAAGGCAGTAAATGATCACAAACAGGTTGTTGTTCTAGTTCCAACGACGGTTTTAGCACAACAACACTATACGAATTTTAAGGAACGATTTCAAAATTTTGCAGTTAATATTGATGTGCTGAGTCGCTTTAGAAGTAAAAAAGAGCAGGCAGAGACACTTGAAAAATTAAAGAATGGTCAAGTTGATATTTTGATTGGAACCCATCGTGTTTTGTCTAAAGATGTTGTGTTTTCAGATTTGGGATTGATGATTATTGATGAGGAACAGCGATTTGGTGTCAAGCATAAGGAAACTTTGAAAGAACTGAAAAAACAAGTAGATGTTCTAACCTTGACTGCAACACCAATCCCTCGTACCCTTCATATGTCTATGCTAGGAATCAGAGATTTGTCTGTTATTGAAACTCCTCCAACCAATCGCTATCCAGTTCAGACCTATGTTTTGGAAAAGAATGATAGTGTGATTCGTGATGCTGTCTTACGTGAAATGGACCGTGGAGGTCAAGTTTACTATCTTTACAATAAAGTTGACACAATTGATCAGAAGGTTTCAGAATTACAGGAGTTGATTCCAGAGGCTTCGATTGGTTATGTTCATGGGCAAATGAGTGAAATTCAGTTAGAAAATACTCTACTGGACTTTATTGAAGGTCAGTATGATATTTTGGTGACAACTACCATTATTGAGACAGGAGTTGATATTCCAAATGCCAATACTTTATTTATCGAAAATGCAGATCATATGGGCTTGTCAACCTTGTATCAGTTAAGAGGAAGAGTTGGTCGTAGTAATCGTATTGCTTATGCCTATCTCATGTATCGTCCAGAAAAATCAATTAGTGAAGTCTCTGAGAAGAGATTAGAGGCAATCAAAGGGTTTACGGAATTGGGCTCTGGATTTAAGATTGCTATGCGAGATCTTTCGATTCGTGGTGCAGGAAATCTATTAGGAAAATCGCAGTCTGGTTTCATTGATTCTGTTGGTTTTGAATTGTATTCGCAGTTATTAGAGGAAGCTATTGCTAAACGTAACGGCAATGGGAATACAAGAACCAAAGGAAATGCTGAGTTGATTTTACAAATTGATGCTTATCTTCCTGATACTTATATTTCTGACCAACGACATAAAATTGAAATTTACAAGAAAATTCGTCAAATTGACAACCGTGTCAACTATGAAGAATTACAGGAAGAATTGATGGATCGTTTTGGTGAGTATCCAGATGTGGTGGCCTATCTTTTAGAGATCGGCTTGGTCAAATCATACTTGGATAAGGTCTTTGTTGAACGTGTAGAAAGAAAAGAAAATAAGATTACAGTTCAATTTGAAAAAATCACTCAACGATTGTTTTTGGCTCAAGATTACTTTAAAGCCCTATCTGCAACGAACTTAAAAGCAGCTATAGCGGAGAATAGAGGACTAATGGAAGTCGTATTTGATGTCCGAAACAAGAAGGATTATGAAATTTTAGAAGGTCTGCTGATTTTTGGAGAAAGTTTACTAGAGATAAAAGAATCAAAGGGAGCTAATTCTCTTTGACGTTTTTCTTCTATAAAAGGGATAAAAATGGTACAATAATAATTTGAGGTAATAAAAATGAGATTAGACAAGTATTTAAAAGTATCACGAATTATTAAGCGTCGTACAGTCGCGAAGGAAGTAGCAGATAAAGGTAGAATCAAGGTAAATGGAATCTTGGCCAAAAGTTCAACGGATTTGAAAGTTGATGACCAAGTTGAAATTCGCTTTGGAAATAAGTTGTTGCTTGTAAAAGTACTGGAGATGAAAGATAGTACAAAAAAAGAAGATGCAGCAGGTATGTATGAAATTATCAGTGAAACACGGGTAGAAGAAAATGTCTAAAAATATTGTACAGATGAACAATCCTTTTATTCAAAATGAACACCAACGTCGTCGTTACCTGATGAAGGAAAGAAAAAAGAGGAATCGCTTTATGGGTTGGGTTCTGATTTTGATGATTTTATTGTTTATTTTACCAACCTACAATCTGGTCCAAAGCTATAATCAGTTACTGCAACGTCGTCAGCAATTGACAGAGTTGAAAGAGCAATACCAAACTCTCAGTGATGAAAAGGATAAGGAATCCGCTTTTGCTGCAAAGTTGAAAGACGAAGACTATGTAGCAAAATATGCACGCGCCAAGTACTATTACTCAAAGAAACGAGAAGCGATTTACACAATTCCTGATTTGCTTCCGAGGTAATATCATGGAAAATTTATTAGAAGTTGTTGAGCAGTTTTTAAGTTTATCAGATGAAAAACTAGAGGAATTAGCAACTAAAAATCATTTATTACGATTACAAGAAGAAAGGGAAGGAAAGAATGCGTAAGTTCTTAGTAGTGTTATCACTACTATCTGTTTTTATCATAACTTCAAGAGTAGTTAGCACAGAAAAACAGCTTCCTTACTCTTCACAAGAAATTTATTATCTAACTGAGTCTGACTATGGCTTCTACTATAAAGAAACTCTGGAATCCCCAATGGTATATGGAGAAACAGCTGTCTATGCTAATGAGGACCTTGTCAAGGAGTCTGGTAAATTAACTCCTGAAACCGCCTTTAAAATCGTAGAGTGGCGTTTGAATAGACAAGGTGTTCCTGTTTTTAAATTAGACAATCATCAGTTTGTCGTTGCAGATAAGCGTTTGGTCTATGATCGAAGTCATGTTCAAACTCAAAGTAGACAAGTATGGTTGGAACCGGGGTTTGTTATCTATAACAGCCCTTATGATGCTAAAGAAATTTCTTCTACCCTCTCTCCTTATCAACACGTAACAGTGGATAGAACTATCTTTGCTGAGGGACAAGAATTTCTTCATATTGATCAAGTTGGGTGGGTATCAAAAGAATTCGTCTCAGAAGAGGACAATCGTATCCAGAAGGTTCAAGAAGTGTTATCAAGCAACTATCAGAATGAAAAATACTCTATTTATGTTAAACAACTAAGTACAGGAAAAGAGGCTGGGGTGAATGAAGACAGCAAACTCTATGCAGCTAGCATCTTGAAACTGGCCTACCTTTATTATGCTCAAGATAAGATAAACCAAGGTTCTTATACACTGGATAGTAGCTTCAAGTATGTACCAGAAGTAAATAGCTTTCCTGGATCCTATAAAGTAGAAGGTAGTGGTAGTTTACCTAAAAAAGAAGATAACAAAGATTACAGTCTCCAACAGTTAATTACCAAGATAACAAAAGAGTCTGATAATGTTGCTCATAATATTTTAGGTTATTATGTGACCAATCAATCTGACGGGGCTTTTAAAGAAAAAATGTCCACTATTATGGGTGAAGATTGGGATGTGAATGATAAATTAGCTTCTTCAAAAATGGCTGGAAAAGTCATGGAAGCTATTTATAATCAGAATGGCTTTGTCCTAGAGTCTCTTAGTAAGACTAATTTTGACAATCAACGAATTTCCAAGGGTGTTTCGGTTAAGGTAGCTCATAAAATCGGAGATGCGGATGAGTTTAAACATGACACTGCCATTGTTTATACGGACTCTCCTTTCGTTCTTTCAATTTTCACTAAAAATTCTGATTATGATACTATTGCTAAGATAGCCAAGGATGTCTATGAGGTTCTAAAATGAGGGAGCAGGATTTTTTAAATCATTTTCTTCAGAAAGGATATTTTAAAAACCATTCCAAGGTTGTATTAGCTCTTTCTGGTGGCTTAGATTCGATGTTTTTATTCCATCTATTGTCTACTTATCAAAATGAGTTAGAAATTGAGCTGATTTTAGCACATGTTAACCATAAGCAGAGAAGAGAGTCTGACTGGGAGGAAAATGAACTAAGGAAGTTAGCTGATGTAGCTGGACTTCCTATTTATATCACAAGCTTTTCAGGAGACTTTTCAGAAGCGCGTGCTCGAGAGTTTCGTTATGATTTTTTTAGGAAAATCATGAAAGAGGTTGGGGCGACAGCCTTGGTCACTGCCCACCATGCAGATGATCAGGTTGAAACGATTTTGATGCGATTCATTCGCGGAAGTCGGTTACGTCATTTAATAGGAATAAAAGAAAGTCAAGTAGTTGATGATATTGAAATCATCCGTCCCTTATTGTATTTTCATAAAACAGACTTCCCACCAATTTTTCATTTCGAGGATCAAACAAATCAGGAAAATGCCTATTTTCGCAATCGTATTCGAAATAGGTATTTACCAGAGCTTGAAAAAGAAAATCCTCGTCTTAAATCCGCTATTTTAGATTTAGGAAGGGAAATTTCAGATTACCAAGTAGCCATAATAGAGCTCTCTGAACAGATTGATGTGGAAGATTTGAATGAGCTCTTTTCATACTCACAACAAACTCAAGGGGTTTTACTGCAGAACTATCTCAATCAATTCCCAGACTTAAATCTTACGAAAGCTCAGTTTGCAGAAGTTCGACAGATTTTAGCAACTAAAAGTCAGTATCGTCACCCACTGAAAAATGGTTATGCACTAATAAAAGAATATCAAAATTTTCGAGTTTGCAAAATCATTCCTCAGGCTGATGAAAAGAAAGATGAACTTGTGTTACACTATCAAAATCAAGTTCGATATAAGGACTATTTATTTTCCTTTGGCATCCCTATTGAAGGGGACGCTGTTCAAAAAATAATGGTTTCACGGGAAACACCTGTATATATTAGATGTCGAAAACCTGGCGATGTTCTTATCCTGAATGGTCACAGAAAGAAACTGAGACGTTTATTTATAGATTTGAAAATCCCTATTAAAAAAAGAAAAACAACCCCTATTATTGAGCAATTTGGAGAAGTTGTCTCAATTTTAGGAATTGCGACCAGTGATTTGAGTAAAAACACGAAAAATGATATAATGAACACTGTACTTTATATAGAAAAAATAGATAGGTAAAAAGATGTTAGAACACGATATTAAAAAAATCCTCGTTTCACATGATGAAATTACAGAAGCAGCTAAAAAACTAGGTGCCCAGTTGACCAAAGATTATGAAGGGAAAAATCCAATTTTAGTTGGAATTTTGAAAGGATCGATTCCTTTTATGGCTGAATTGATTAAACATATTGATACGCATATTGAGATGGACTTCATGATGGTATCTAGCTACCATGGTGGAACTGCAAGCAGTGGTGTGATCAATATCAAGCAAGACGTAACTCAAGATATCAAAGGAAGACATGTTCTATTTGTAGAAGATATCATCGATACAGGTCAAACTTTAAAGAATTTAAGAGATATGTTTATTGAAAGAGAAGCAGCTTCTGTTAAGATTGCAACCATGTTGGATAAACCAGAAGGACGAATTGTTGAAATCGAAGCAGATTATACTTGCTTTACTATTCCAAATGAGTTTGTAGTAGGATATGGTTTGGACTACAAAGAAAATTATCGTAATCTTCCTTATGTTGGAGTGTTGAAAGAGGAAGTTTATTCAAATTAGAAAGAGCATTCTTTAATGAAAAAACAAAATAATGGTTTAGTTAGAAATCCATTTCTATACTTGTTAATTATCTTCTTCCTTGTAACAGGATTCCAGTATTTTTACTCTGGAAATGCTGCTGGGAAAAGTGAAAAAATTAACTATACAGAATTGGTAAAAGAAATTACAGCAGACAATGTAAAAGAATTAACCTATCAGCCAAATGGTAGCATCATTGAGGTGTCTGGTGTTTATAAAAATCCTAAGACTAGTAAAGAAGAAACAGGGATTCAATTTTTCACTCCTACTGCCACAAAAGTAGAAAGATTCTCAAGTACCATTCTTCCGTCGGATTCAACAGTTTCAGAATTGCAAAAACTTGCTTCTGAACATCAGGCTGAGGTAACAGTTAAACATGAGAGTTCAAGCGGTATGTGGATCAATATCCTTGTCTCTGTTGTGCCATTTGCTATTCTCTTGTTCTTCCTATTCTCTATGATGGGAAATATGGGAGGAAATAATAGTAGAAATCCAATGAGTTTTGGACGTAGCAAGGCCAAGGCTGCTAACAAAGAAGATATCAAGGTACGATTCTCAGATGTTGCAGGTGCCGAGGAAGAAAAACAAGAATTAGTCGAAGTTGTTGAATTCCTAAAAGATCCAAAACGATTTACAAAGCTTGGTGCACGTATTCCTGCGGGTGTTCTTTTAGAGGGTCCTCCGGGAACAGGTAAGACTTTGCTTGCTAAGGCGGTTGCCGGAGAAGCAGGCGTTCCATTCTTTAGCATCTCAGGATCGGACTTTGTAGAAATGTTTGTCGGAGTTGGTGCAAGTCGAGTTCGTTCTCTTTTTGAGGATGCAAAGAAAGCAGCACCAGCCATTATCTTTATCGATGAAATTGATGCTGTTGGTCGCCAACGTGGTGTCGGCCTTGGTGGAGGAAATGATGAACGTGAGCAAACCTTGAACCAGCTCTTAATTGAAATGGATGGTTTTGAGGGTAATGAAGGAATCATCGTTATCGCTGCGACGAACCGTTCAGATGTTTTAGATCCAGCTCTTCTCCGTCCAGGACGTTTTGATAGAAAAGTCTTAGTTGGTCGCCCTGATGTTAAAGGTCGTGAAGCAATCTTGAAAGTTCACGCTAAAAATAAACCTTTAGCAGACGATGTTGATTTGAAATTAGTGGCCCAACAAACCCCAGGCTTTGTGGGAGCTGACTTAGAAAATGTTCTAAACGAGGCAGCCTTGGTTGCAGCCCGTCGCAACAAATCAATTATTGATGCTTCAGATATTGATGAGGCAGAGGACAGAGTGATTGCTGGACCATCTAAGAAGGACAAAACAGTATCACAAAGAGAACGTGAATTGGTTGCCTACCACGAGGCTGGACATACCATTGTTGGTTTAGTCTTGTCAAATGCCCGTGTTGTTCATAAAGTTACCATTGTACCACGTGGACGTGCAGGCGGATACATGATTGCACTTCCTAAAGAAGATCAAATGCTTCTTTCCAAAGAAGATATGAAAGAGCAATTAGCAGGTTTGATGGGTGGTCGTGTTGCTGAGGAAATTATCTTTAATGTTCAAACGACAGGAGCTTCAAATGACTTTGAACAAGCTACACAGATGGCGCGTGCAATGGTCACTGAATATGGTATGAGTGAAAAACTTGGCCCAGTTCAATACGAAGGAAATCATGCTATGTTTGGTGCACAAAGTCCTCAAAAATCAATTTCAGAGCAAACAGCCTATGAGATTGATGAGGAAGTTCGTTCATTATTAAATGAAGCACGGAATAAAGCAGCTGAAATTATTCAATCAAATCGTGAAACCCACAAACTGATTGCAGAAGCATTGTTGAAATACGAAACATTGGATAGTACACAAATTAAATCTCTTTACGAAACAGGAAAAATGCCTGAGACTATAGAAGAGGAATCCCATGCCCTATCTTATGATGAAGTAAAATCAAAAATGAGTGAAGAAAAATAATCGCAGAGAGGCCATGCCTCTCTTTTTGTATGCAGTTGAGGCAACGAGAAATACAGAAGAGGAGAAGAAGATCAAAGACTAGGTTCTTTCTGCTAAACTAAAGGCAGAAAGGAGAGGTCTATGAATCTGAAAGAGTTATATGAAGAAAGTAAGGGGATTGTAAACAAGTGCCGCAAAGAATACCATTTACATCTGTGGGAGAAAGAGGACTGGGATCAGGAGGGGATGATGTGCCTGTATGAGCTAGTGGACCACCATCCAGAGTTACTAGAGGGTGAGCGCCATCAACTATATGTCTGCTTTAAAACCAAATTCCGAAATCGTATCTTGGACTACATCCGCAAACAGGAAAGTCACAAGCGCCGTTTCGATAAGGAACCCTATGAAGAGGTAAGCGAAATCAGTCATCGCCTAGGAGAAAAAGGACTCAGACTGGATGATTATTATCTCTTTCATGAGCTTCTAAAGAATTACAGAGCAAGTCAGAGTAAAGAAAAACAAGAACAACTTGACCGTCTAATGGGAGGAGAATGTTTCAAAGGTAGAAAATCCCTTCTGAGAGAATTAAGTATCGTATTCAGTGATTTTAGGTAAAAATAGTCAAAAGAATCCCTTGACAAAGGGGAAAAAGTAGGTATAATAGAAAGAGTTGAAAAGCTCAAGGTCCGTTGGTCAAGGGGTTAAGACACCGCCTTTTCACGGCGGTAACACGGGTTCGAATCCCGTACGGACTATGGGTGTATCGCAGGGACGAAAAAAGTAAAAAAAGTTTCAAAAAAGTGTTGACAGAGGTCAACAGCTGTGATATACTAATATAGTTGTCGCTTGAGAGAAAGAGTGACAAAGACCTTTGAAAACTGAACAAGACGAACCAATGTGCAGGGCACTACAACTAAGGTTGTAGTACTGAACAATGAAAAAAAACAATAAATCTGTCAGTGACAGAAATGAGTGAGAACTCAAACTTTTAATGAGAGTTTGATCCTGGCTCAGGACGAACGCTGGCGGCGTGCCTAATACATGCAAGTAGAACGCTGAAGCTTGGTGCTTGCACCGAGCGGATGAGTTGCGAACGGGTGAGTAACGCGTAGGTAACCTGCCTGGTAGCGGGGGATAACTATTGGAAACGATAGCTAATACCGCATAAGACATTTTACTGCATGGTAAGATGTTAAAAGGTGCAACTGCACCACTACCAGATGGACCTGCGTTGTATTAGCTAGTTGGTGGGGTAACGGCTCACCAAGGCGACGATACATAGCCGACCTGAGAGGGTGATCGGCCACACTGGGACTGAGACACGGCCCAGACTCCTACGGGAGGCAGCAGTAGGGAATCTTCGGCAATGGACGGAAGTCTGACCGAGCAACGCCGCGTGAGTGAAGAAGGTTTTCGGATCGTAAAGCTCTGTTGTAAGAGAAGAACGAGTGTGAGAGTGGAAAGTTCACACTGTGACGGTATCTTACCAGAAAGGGACGGCTAACTACGTGCCAGCAGCCGCGGTAATACGTAGGTCCCGAGCGTTGTCCGGATTTATTGGGCGTAAAGCGAGCGCAGGCGGTTAGATAAGTCTGAAGTTAAAGGCTGTGGCTTAACCATAGTACGCTTTGGAAACTGTTTAACTTGAGTGCAAGAGGGGAGAGTGGAATTCCATGTGTAGCGGTGAAATGCGTAGATATATGGAGGAACACCGGTGGCGAAAGCGGCTCTCTGGCTTGTAACTGACGCTGAGGCTCGAAAGCGTGGGGAGCAAACAGGATTAGATACCCTGGTAGTCCACGCCGTAAACGATGAGTGCTAGGTGTTAGACCCTTTCCGGGGTTTAGTGCCGCAGCTAACGCATTAAGCACTCCGCCTGGGGAGTACGACCGCAAGGTTGAAACTCAAAGGAATTGACGGGGGCCCGCACAAGCGGTGGAGCATGTGGTTTAATTCGAAGCAACGCGAAGAACCTTACCAGGTCTTGACATCCCTCTGACCGCTCTAGAGATAGAGTTTTCCTTCGGGACAGAGGTGACAGGTGGTGCATGGTTGTCGTCAGCTCGTGTCGTGAGATGTTGGGTTAAGTCCCGCAACGAGCGCAACCCCTATTGTTAGTTGCCATCATTCAGTTGGGCACTCTAGCGAGACTGCCGGTAATAAACCGGAGGAAGGTGGGGATGACGTCAAATCATCATGCCCCTTATGACCTGGGCTACACACGTGCTACAATGGTTGGTACAACGAGTCGCAAGCCGGTGACGGCAAGCTAATCTCTTAAAGCCAATCTCAGTTCGGATTGTAGGCTGCAACTCGCCTACATGAAGTCGGAATCGCTAGTAATCGCGGATCAGCACGCCGCGGTGAATACGTTCCCGGGCCTTGTACACACCGCCCGTCACACCACGAGAGTTTGTAACACCCGAAGTCGGTGAGGTAACCTTTTAGGAGCCAGCCGCCTAAGGTGGGATAGATGATTGGGGTGAAGTCGTAACAAGGTAGCCGTATCGGAAGGTGCGGCTGGATCACCTCCTTTCTAAGGATAAGGAACTGCACATTGGTCTTGTTTAGTCTTGAGAGGTCTTGTGGGGCCTTAGCTCAGCTGGGAGAGCGCCTGCTTTGCACGCAGGAGGTCAGCGGTTCGATCCCGCTAGGCTCCATTGGTGAGAGATCACCAAGTAATGCACATTGAAAATTGAATATCTATATCAAATAGTAACAAGAAAATAAACCGAAACGCTGTAAGTATTTAATGAGTTTTCTAATTTTTGAAAAAATTAGGTTAATAAGGTTAAGTTAATAAGGGCGCACGGTGGATGCCTTGGCACTAGGAGCCGAAGAAGGACGTGACAAACGACGATATGCCTTGGGTAGCTGTAAGTAAGCGATGATCCAGGGATTTCCGAATGGGGGAACCCAACAGGTACTACCTGTTACCTACATCTGTTAAGGATGTGAGGAGGAAGACGCAGTGAACTGAAACATCTAAGTAGCTGCAGGAAGAGAAAGCAAAAGCGATTGCCTTAGTAGCGGCGAGCGAAACGGCAGGAGGGCAAACCGAAGAGTTTACTCTTCGGGGTTGTAGGACTGCAATGTGGACTCAAAGATTATAGAAGAATGATTTGGGAAGATCAGCCAAAGAGAGTAATAGCCTCGTATTTAAAATAGTCTTTGTACCTAGCAGTATCCTGAGTACGGCGGGACACGTGAAATCCCGTCGGAATCTGGGAGGACCATCTCCCAACCCTAAATACTCCCTAGTGACCGATAGTGAACCAGTACCGTGAGGGAAAGGTGAAAAGCACCCCGGGAGGGGAGTGAAATAGAACCTGAAACCGTGTGCCTACAACAAGTTCGAGCCCGTTAATGGGTGAGAGCGTGCCTTTTGTAGAATGAACCGGCGAGTTACGTTATGATGCGAGGTTAAGTTGAAGAGACGGAGCCGTAGGGAAACCGAGTCTGAATAGGGCGACTTAGTATCATGACGTAGACCCGAAACCATGTGACCTACCCATGAGCAGGTTGAAGGTGCGGTAAGACGCACTGGAGGACCGAACCAGGGCACGTTGAAAAGTGCTTGGATGACTTGTGGGTAGCGGAGAAATTCCAAACGAACTTGGAGATAGCTGGTTCTCTCCGAAATAGCTTTAGGGCTAGCGTCGACATTGAGATTCTTGGAGGTAGAGCACTGTTTGGGTGAGGGGTCCATCCCGGATTACCAATCTCAGATAAACTCCGAATGCCAAAGAATTATGGTCGGCAGTCAGACTGCGAGTGCTAAGATCCGTAGTCGAAAGGGAAACAGCCCAGACCACCAGCTAAGGTCCCAAAATAATTGTTAAGTGGAAAAGGATGTGGGGTTGCACAGACAACTAGGATGTTAGCTTAGAAGCAGCTATTCATTCAAAGAGTGCGTAATAGCTCACTAGTCGAGTGACCCTGCGCCGAAAATGTACCGGGGCTAAAACAATTTACCGAAGCTGTGGATACCTTTATAGGTATGGTAGGAGAGCGTTCTATGTGTGATGAAGGTATACCGTGAGGAGTGCTGGAACGCATAGAAGTGAGAATGCCGGTATGAGTAGCGAAAGACAGGTGAGAATCCTGTCCACCGTAAGACTAAGGTTTCCAGGGGAAGGCTCGTCCGCCCTGGGTTAGTCGGGACCTAAGGAGAGACCGAAAGGTGTATCCGATGGACAACAGGTTGATATTCCTGTACTAGAGTATGTAGTGATGGAGGGACGCAGTAGGCTAACTAAAGCAGACGATTGGAAGAGTCTGTCTAAGCAGTGAGGTGTGATATGAGTCAAATGCTTATATCTGTAACATTGAGCTGTGATGGGGAGCGAAGTTTAGTAGCGAAGTTAGTGACGTCACACTGCCAAGAAAAGCTTCTAGCGTTTAAACATACTCTACCCGTACCGCAAACCGACACAGGTAGTCGAGGCGAGTAGCCTCAGGTGAGCGAGAGAACTCTCGTTAAGGAACTCGGCAAAATGACCCCGTAACTTCGGGAGAAGGGGTGCTGACTTATGTCAGCCGCAGTGAATAGGCCCAAGCAACTGTTTATCAAAAACACAGCTCTCTGCTAAATCGTAAGATGATGTATAGGGGGTGACGCCTGCCCGGTGCTGGAAGGTTAAGAGGAGTGCTTAGGAGTAATCCGAAGGTATGAATTGAAGCCCCAGTAAACGGCGGCCGTAACTATAACGGTCCTAAGGTAGCGAAATTCCTTGTCGGGTAAGTTCCGACCCGCACGAAAGGCGTAATGATTTGGGCACTGTCTCAACGAGAGACTCGGTGAAATTTTAGTACCTGTGAAGATGCAGGTTACCCGCGACAGGACGGAAAGACCCCATGGAGCTTTACTGCAGTTTGATATTGAGTGTCTGTACCACATGTACAGGATAGGTAGGAGTCTATGATTTCGGGACGCCAGTTTCGAAGGAGACGTTGTTGGGATACTACCCTTGTGTTATGGCCACTCTAACCCAGATAGGTTATCCCTATCGGAGACAGTGTCTGACGGGCAGTTTGACTGGGGCGGTCGCCTCCTAAAAGGTAACGGAGGCGCCCAAAGGTTCCCTCAGAATGGTTGGAAATCATTCGCAGAGTGTAAAGGTATAAGGGAGCTTGACTGCGAGAGCTACAACTCGAGCAGGGACGAAAGTCGGGCTTAGTGATCCGGTGGTTCCGTATGGAAGGGCCATCGCTCAACGGATAAAAGCTACCCTGGGGATAACAGGCTTATCTCCCCCAAGAGTTCACATCGACGGGGAGGTTTGGCACCTCGATGTCGGCTCGTCGCATCCTGGGGCTGTAGTCGGTCCCAAGGGTTGGGCTGTTCGCCCATTAAAGCGGCACGCGAGCTGGGTTCAGAACGTCGTGAGACAGTTCGGTCCCTATCCGTCGCGGGCGTAGGAAATTTGAGAGGATCTGCTCCTAGTACGAGAGGACCAGAGTGGACTTACCGCTGGTGTACCAGTTGTCTTGCCAAAGGCATCGCTGGGTAGCTATGTAGGGACGGGATAAACGCTGAAAGCATCTAAGTGTGAAACCCACCTCAAGATGAGATTTCCCATGATTTTATATCAGTAAGAGCCCTGAGAGATGATCAGGTAGATAGGTTAGAAGTGGAAGTGTGGCGACACATGTAGCGGACTAATACTAATAGCTCGAGGACTTATCCAAAGTAACTGAGGATACGAAGCGCGAGGTTTACTTGTAATTTGATAGATATTCAATTTTGAGTAGGTATTACTCAGAGTTAAGTGACGATAGCCTAGGAGATACACCTGTACCCATGCCGAACACAGCAGTTAAGCCCTAGAACGCCGGAAGTAGTTGGGGGTTGCCCCCTGTGAGATATGGAAGTCGCTTAGCTTTTATCCGCCATAGCTCAGTTGGTAGTAGCGCATGACTGTTAATCATGATGTCGTAGGTTCGAGTCCTACTGGCGGAGTCAGATAAAAAGAACACCTGTGTGGTGTTCTTTTCTTATGTGACTAACTATTAGTCCGTCTCGCTCCGATAGGTGCAAGACAAAAAAACCACCCGCTATGCGGGTGCGCGTCGAAAGTTATACCAAGAAAACTCCAAACGCGATACAATAAAGGTGTTCAAGCCAATTGTAAAGCGAAAGGAGAAAATATGGCACAAAAGGCTCATAGTTTATCGCACACAAAGTGGCACTGTTCTATCACATTGTGTTCATCCCTAAGTATAGACGAAAAGTTATCTATAATCAATATCGAAGTAGTTTAGGCGAAATATTTCATCGCTTGTGTAGTTATAAAGGAGTTGAAATTATCGAGGGTCACTTAATGCCAGACCACATACATATGTTAGTAAGTATTCTACCTAGAATTAGCGTTGCAAGTTTTATGGGATATTTAAAAACCCAATTTGTAAAATTCAGCTAGACAGAAAAAGACTTTATTCAAACTCATTTGGATCAAAATTGGAGTCTTGATGTCATTAAGGGAGTTTATCCAGATAGGATATCTTCTTCCAGATACTTTACCTCTTATTAACTGACCTTTCAATGAGCGGCCATATTCTCGATAAAAATAAGTATTGAATCCTGTTTCGTCAATATAAACAGGTGCTAAGTGCTTTAAACTATTAAAACTTTTAAGAAATAAAGCTACTTTTTCTGTGCCTTGTTCATAGTAGGTGTGGTTCTTTTTTTTCGAGTGTAGCCCATAGCTTTGAGAGCATAGTGGATGGTAGTTGGATGACAGCCAAATTCAGAAGCTATTTCAGTCAAATAAGCGTCTGGATTGTCAGTAAGATAGTTTTTAAGTCTATCTCTATCAACCTTTCTTGGTTTTGTTCCTTTTACTTGATGCTTAAGCTCTCCTGTTTTCTCTTTCAGCTTTAACCAGCCATAAATGGTATTACGTGAGATTTGGAAAACGTGTGATACTTCTGTTATACTACCTGTTCGCTCACAATAGCAGAGAACTTTTTCACGAAAATCTATTGAATATGCCATAATAATATTATACCACATTGTGTACTATTTTTGGTTCATTTTACTATATCAATCACCCTACCAAGTTTTTCTGAGTTACTCGAAAAGTCTAGCTTAATTTGACAATTTAGGTTATGATTTTATAAATGAAGTAAACTTCTCAAAATTCAAAACTTAATTTTTGCATCTATAAATGCCTCTATATTTTATTTTTAGTTCGTTTAGCTTTAAATTCTACTTTTATAGGATTTGAAGCTATTTTAGTCCATATTTTTGGTAGACTAGTGTTAATAATAAGAAAGGGATATTTTATATGCTTCAAAAATTTTATGATCGAGCATTTGTCTTTTTGAAACTTGTTGAACAAGAATATGCTTCTTTAGGTCAGAGTTGTGCTGAATGGGAATCACTTCATCTTCGTTTTTTACTTTATTACTTGATAAGATTTAGAATTACAAATGTTAAGGACTTTTATTTATATCATTTTCAGACGGCATATCGCTTGTATCTTGATAAATTCCTTAAAGAAGGATCTTTCTTAAACTAGTGAAGATCATATATATCATTTATCACGAACAATAAGCAGTATTGAATTTGTGAATTTAAAGATTTTATTTAAAATATAAGGTTTTGATTTTTATAATTCACAGAAATTCCAAATCTTTTCCAGTGTTTCTTCTTGATAAAATAGTGTTTTTTTCTTATAATAAATTGTAAGATATAATTGCAGGTGAGACTCCTGCCATGTATATGAGAAAGGAAGAGCCACACGGCTCAGACAAAGTTTTACTATGACTTCAGTTGTTGTTGTTGGTACCCAGTGGGGTGATGAAGGTAAAGGGAAAATTACAGATTTTCTTTCAGCTAATGCAGAAGTGATTGCTCGTTATCAAGGTGGTGATAATGCTGGTCACACGATTGTGATTGATGGCAAGAAATTTAAGTTACACTTGATTCCATCTGGGATTTTCTTCCCTGAAAAGATTTCTGTCATTGGGAACGGGATGGTTGTAAACCCTAAATCTCTAGTAAAAGAGTTGAGCTATCTTCATGAGGAAGGTGTGACAACTGATAACTTGCGTATTTCGGATCGTGCGCATGTCATTTTGCCATATCATATTGAATTAGACCGTCTACAAGAAGAAGCTAAGGGCGATAATAAAATTGGGACAACTATCAAGGGTATTGGTCCAGCCTATATGGATAAAGCTGCTCGTGTTGGGATTCGTATTGCTGATCTTTTGGATAAGGATATTTTCCGTGAACGCTTGGAACGCAATCTTGCGGAAAAGAATCGTCTGTTTGAAAAATTGTATGACAATACTCCTATTTCAATTGATGATATTTTTGAAGAGTACTATGAATACGGCCAACAAATCAAGCGGTATGTGACAGATACATCCGTTATCTTAAATGATGCGCTTGATAATGGTAAACGTGTGCTTTTTGAAGGTGCGCAAGGTGTTATGTTGGATATTGACCAAGGTACTTATCCATTTGTTACTTCGTCAAACCCTGTCGCTGGTGGTGTGACAATCGGTTCTGGTGTTGGTCCAAGTAAGATTGACAAGGTTGTAGGTGTTTGTAAAGCCTATACGAGTCGTGTAGGGGACGGACCTTTCCCAACTGAATTGTTTGATGAAGTGGGAGAGCGTATCCGTGAAGTAGGTCATGAATACGGTACAACAACTGGCCGTCCACGTCGTGTGGGTTGGTTTGACTCAGTTGTGATGCGCCATAGTCGTCGTGTATCTGGTATTACCAATCTTTCATTGAACTCTGTTGATGTTTTGAGTGGTTTGGATACAGTGAAAATCTGTGTGGCCTATGATCTTGATGGACAACGTATCGACTACTATCCAGCTAGCCTTGAGCAGTTGAAACGTTGCAAGCCTATCTATGAGGAATTGCCAGGTTGGTCAGAAGACATCACTGGAGTCCGTAATTTAGAAGACCTTCCTGAAAATGCACGCAACTATGTTCGTCGTGTAAGTGAGTTGGTTGGTGTTCGCATCTCAACATTCTCAGTAGGTCCTGGTCGTGAACAAACCAATATTTTAGAAAGTGTTTGGTCATAAGAAATTTTTAAGATTAGTTTAAGACAGGTAGGGTATACTATAGACAGTTACAAGAAGACCTCCTAACTTGTTGTAACAAATATCCTAAACTTTTCTTTTTCATAATAATCTCCCTATTAAGTCACCCCATTGGGTGGCTTTTTTTGTCTTGGGAATCATGATATAATAATAGAATCGACAAGTAGGAAAAGGAAAAATTGATGAATTATACAATTGAAGAAAAAGAAAGCTTCATGAGAGAAGCCTTGAAAGAGGCAGAAATTGCTCTAGAACACGATGAAATTCCAATTGGCTGTGTGATTGTCAAGGATGGAGAAATCATTGGTAGGGGGCATAATGCGCGCGAGGAGTTGCAACGGGCGGTTATGCATGCAGAAATCATGGCCATAGAGAATGCGAACGTGAGTGAAGAAAGTTGGCGTCTGCTGGATTGTACCCTTTTTGTGACTATTGAGCCATGTGTTATGTGTAGTGGGGCGATTGGACTTGCCCGTATTCCAAACGTAGTCTATGGGGCTAAAAACCAGAAATTTGGTGCAGCTGGGAGCTTGTACGATATTTTGACAGATGAGCGTCTCAATCATCGTGTAGAGGTTGAAACGGGAGTTTTGGAGAGTGAGTGTGCAGCGATTATGCAGGACTTTTTCCGAAATCGACGGAAAAAATAATTTCTCTTTCAAAACAGAGTGGAATGTGGTATAATAAATAGTGGAGCAACAGTTCTGCGTGAAGCGGGTCAGGGGAGGAATCCAGCAGCCCTAAGCGAGTGTGAATTGTGTGCTCTTTTTTCGTACAATTTAAAAACCCTTTAATATCAACACTTTAAAGGGTTTTTGTTTGTCTTATATGATAAAAAGGGGCAGGCGAGGGGCATAATTTATAGTTTTATCTTTTCTAACTTACTAGATATGTCTGATACCATTTTTTGAGTGACATGGGAATAAATCTCTAGTGTGGTCTTTGAGTCGCTATGTCCTACTCTATCCATGATGGCAGTCAAAGGAATGCCTAGCTCAGCAAGTAGGGATATGTGAGAATGTCTAAATGTATGTGTAGTTATATTTTTTTCTATGCCGATTTTTTGACCATGTCTTTTCAATGCACAAATAACCCTGGCATTTGTTATTGGTTCTCCTAGAGTATTGATGAAAATAAAATCTGTATCAAATCCATTTGTCGCATTCTCTATTATTTGCTTTTTGATAATATCTAACACTTTTTGAGGTGCTGTTATAACCCTATCGGACTTGATTGTCTTTGGTGTAGTTCTCTCTTTTTGTCTGAAATCGTATGTATGCTTGATGTGAATAGTCTTTTTAGAAAAATCTATATCCTCCTTGTAGTTTAAGGCTGCCAGTTCTCCATACCTCATGCCAGTAAGAAAAAGAACTTTAGCTATTCGGATATACTTTGTAATTCGATAATCACATAGGGCCTCGTCTTTTAAATTTTGGATGAATAACTTAAACTCTTTT
Organism: Streptococcus australis; assembly: GCF_901543175.1. Classification (NCBI taxonomy): domain Bacteria; kingdom Bacillati; phylum Bacillota; class Bacilli; order Lactobacillales; family Streptococcaceae; genus Streptococcus; species Streptococcus australis. The sequence continues at coordinate 24,647 of NZ_LR594040.1, forward strand.
TGGTCTAAGTATTTTGTGTTTTTCTTCCTGAGTTCGTCGGATGTAATTACTTTTCTAGGCGTTTCAACAAATAGCATTTCATTTGTATCAATATAATTCATTCTGATAGCGAATTTCATTATCTGATTGAGCTTGAACTTGATTTTAGAAACATAGTTATGAGATCTCCCGTCTTGTAATAGTTGATCTATTACTTTTTGTAATAAACGTCTATCAATATTTCTAACTAGGTAGTCGCCCTCTATCTGCTTTAAAATCTCTTTTTTTACATTTTTTGAAGCATAGACTGTTGAATTTTTAACACCGTGTTTCCAATTCTCCTCGAATTCCTCATATAGTTTTTCAAAAGTTATATCAGAAACAAAATGTTGTTTTTCTCCTAACTTTTGTTTTATCTTTTCCTGCAGCAAGATAGCAGCTTGATTTCTTGCCTGGGGAGTTTTCTTCTCCATGGTCACTGAAACTTTTTTTAATTTCTCAGTATATGGATCTTTATACCGCTCAAAAAATTTGTATTTTCCGTTGGGAAGTTCTTCCATCCACATTGCGTTTACCTCACTTTTTTGTTAAAATGGGTATAAGAAAACGACCTTTTGAATGGTTGTTTCTTATACGTAAGTTCCTCACACTCAGAGTCGCCAAACTTTGCGAGTGTGGGGGTTTTTTACTTACGAATTATGAACGATAACGTCCAATGCTCCCATGATTCGCTGAGCGTTCTCGACGGCTTCTTTGTATTCTTTCGAAGTGTTCTTTACTGACTTTCTAATCAAGTCAATAAATACGACTGGTTTAGTGAAGTCATTTGAGGTTACACGGACTGTCATGTTTAAAATTTTAGAAGTTGATTTTCTTTTCGCAACAATACCGCCTGCGACAGCGCCAATCGCACCAAACATAGCGCCTGCAATCAATGCTTGACCAACTCCTCCAGAAACAACAGTTTGATTATTGATAATCAATTCGTACGATACTAAATCCTCGAACGAATACCAATCTGTGTCATTCTTATCTTTCTTGATCAAGGACGGTATCAAAGACAATCCCATCGTTCCCATTGCAAGCCCTGCTTTTACCGAGCCTTTAATTGCTCCTCCGACCAATCCAGAAGAACCTTTTGCTTTTTGAGCTCCATGAATACGATAGGTACGATTATATCTATCAATCTCAAGTGGTCCGACTTTGTCCGTTTTTCTGCTTCGTGGAGCAGGAGATGGAGAAGCCGGTTTATTGACCGGCTGAGGTTGTTCGGTCGGTTCTTGGTTAGCGATAGAATAACCGCAATTTGGACAGAACTTGTAACCCTCTACTGGATTGCCACATTCAGGACAAAATTTCATAATAACCTCCAAAATAATAACTATTTAAAATCCTTTATACTCTTTTTTTCTTATCCATAGCCGACGAGGTTATGGTTTTTTATTTTTCTCAATACCTTGCCACAATGCACCAGCTATCACATCTGCTTTTAACATTACACGTCAATATCATAATATTGTTGTAAGATATTGTTCCCTTGTTTGTATTTTGTAACGAGGTCAATAGCTACTCGTCGTTGCTGTTGATCGTCCAACAAATATTCATCATAGCTCAATATCCGATAATGAACAAAATCAACTAATCGATTAAAAAGGGCGTTATCGCTGATTGTATTTGCTTGTTTAATTTGCTCGTATGAGTGCTTGTTTTTGAGGTGCCAGACCATGCGCTCATTATTGATGTAAAAGAGAGAGGCCATGGTGTTAGCCTCTATTTCTAGCGGATTGCTCTGATAGTTGTTAGCGCAAGCGAGGGCGACCTCATCAGAACGGCCCGTGCTAAAATGGGCTGCAATATGGGCTAATTCATGCAAAATGGTAAAGATAACCCGTCTTTTGATATGTGTTTGATTGATATAAACAAGGTACTTTTCTTTTTCTTTGCTATAAATGGTAAAGCCGTCATTGTGTTTACAGATGATATCATCCAAGTAGGTAACATCTGGATGATTGACAAGCCCTCGATATCTAATGTATTCAGACCCAAGTAGACCGGCTGAAGGAAGCATAGGAAACGGGTCCTTTTCAAAGAAGATAAAATGAAGGTTGTAAGTCTGTTCAAAGTAACGGATAATGTGCTGAAAAGTAACTTGTTCAAGTGGAATATTATTCTGTCGAGAAACTGCTTCGATCACCGGGACGGCGTAATCCCAGTGTTGGATGTACTGTCTACGGGAAATAATTTCTCTAGCCATAATTACCTCCACTTACTGTCATCGTCCATCAGGGTTTTAGCAGTTACCATCAAGCTTTCAATCGCCTTATTAAAACGAACCTTTTCTTCCTCGGTCATGTTCTGGGTCTGATTTCTGAACGCTGCGACAAGTTCAGTCTCAGCTGGACCAAGATATGCATTTTCCTTGTCATCCTTTGCAATAGCAGGATTATCTGTCCGTCCGAGTAAATAATCGGTGGATACGTTGAAGTAGTTAGCAATTTCTGCGATACGCTCAGCATTTGGCGTAGAGTTTTTTATCTTATACAGTGTATTTCTGCCATAACCCAAGTCTTCTTCGACTTGCCCAAGAGCTTTTCCACGCTTTTTTGCTAATTCTTTAATTTTTTCAAATGTCTCAAACATTGTTAAATCAACCTTTCTAAGACATTACAAAAAAATTTAACAAATTTGGTGTAAAAAGATTGACTAATTATCCCAAATGGTGTAAAATGTTTTTTGTAAGTAAGAAATAACTAAAAAAACAACTAAGAAAATAAATTATAAAAATGTTTTGGCGAACGGTATTTATAGATTTATCATTGTTTTTATTATGCTTTCATTTTAGCCAATTTGGTGTGAGTTGTCAAGTGTAATGCAGAAAAATAGTTAAAAATTTAGTTGTTTCTTATTTACATAAAGTGTAAAAAGGAGGAACGCATATGCCAGATATCGCAAACGGTCGTGAAAAGGTTAATGCTTTCTTAAAAGAGAAAGGCATTAAAAAGACAACTCTAGCGGTTGCTTACGGCTTTAAGCGACAGGAAGTAACAAACATTCTAAGTGGGACGACAAAAGGTCCACGAGCGAACAGTTTCATTCTTCAGGTTATTGAAGATTATGGGATTGAGTAGCACAAAAAAGCACCTAACAGAAGTCAGGCGCATATCAAAATAACTAACTGAATTATATCACGAAAGGAGCAAAAATGGAAGCAGTTGAAATTGTAAGAATTAAAGATGTGATCATTGAAAAAGTCTCTGCTAATGATGAAGAATTAGAACACATCTTTGGATGCTCAAAGCGACAAGCGGGAGACATGAGACGCGAGATGAAGAAGCTACCTAGCCAACAGAATCATCTTAGGAATGATGGCCAACTTGTCACGATTAAAGGTTTTGATGCCTACCTGCAATACAGAGGCAGTCGAGATTGGAAAAAAGAAATGGTGAAAAGCAAGAAAATGAGGTCAGTCGGATGAACCTACTAACAAGAATTAAAAACTACTTTTCGGAAGAGGTCGAAGAAACCAATCTGGACTGGAGAGTGGTCGCTCTGGACCTAAATCAATCACTGATTGAAACACAAGAAAAACTTCAAAATGCCAATCAGCGTATTGCTGATCTTGAAAAAATCGTAGCAATCTACAAGGAAAAGGAGAATGTAAAATGATGGAATACATTTACCTGATAACAATCGTAGGAATCGGTCTATGGTCGCTAGTAAATACGCTGGATGACCACGCTGAAATGAAGCAAAAAGAGCGTCAGCAAATAGCTAACAATGTTGCACGTATGAACCTGGAGAAATCAGATAAGCAATTTACTTATGATGTGCAACCTCCGGAAGGACTTGCAAAAAGGTGTAGAAGAAGGAGTTTGAAATGGTCCGAAATAAATTGACAGATTTAACTAATACTCTCTTTGCCCAACTAGAAACATTGGATGATAGGGATCTTACTGCTGATGAATTAAAGACCGAGCTTCAACGATCAAAACAGATGGTCGCAATCTCGGGTCAAATCCTACAAGCTGGCCAGTTGGCGCTAGATGCTGAAAAATTCAAAGACAAGGTAGGTGAAGTCAATGCCCCGATCGCTTTGCTGGAAGGATGAGTACACGGAGTACATGCATGAAATTTGCCATGGTCGATTAACTCCCGAAGTAACCAGGTTACTAAATGAGAAATTTGGGACAAGCTATACCAAGACTCAAATAGGCGGCGTACGCAAACGCCTTGGATTACCAGTTGGGAAAATCTATCAAGGTCGATTGCTGACGAGGGAGCAACATGATTATCTTGTGTCAATTCAAAAAAATAAGATTTCTCGTGATGTCGCAAATGAAATGAACCGAAAATTCGGATTATCACTGACTGAGAAACAGATCAAGAGTTATCGAAGAAATAATAATCTACATAGTGGGTTGACGGGAAGATTCGAGAAAGGTCAAACCCCTCACAATAAGGGGAAGAAGTATCCCAATATGCCAAAAAACAGTGGGCAGTTCAAAAAGGGTAATAGACCTCCGAATTATGTTCCTGTCGGAACTATCAACTACACAACAGATGGGTACCCAAAAGAGAAAATTGGAGAACCTAATCAATGGGTTTTGAAGCATCGCAAGGTCTGGCAGGACAATTTTGGTCCGATACCAAAAGGGCACTCAATCGTTTTCCTGGATGGTGACAAAACAAACTATGATATTTCAAACCTGGCATGTTTATCTAAAAACGAAATTGCTAGAATGAATCAAAATCATCTATTTACGTCCAACGCTGATTTGACTAAATCTGGTATTGGACTAACAAAACTTACAAACAAAATTAGAGAGGTAGAAAAAAATGGCTAGTTTATACGAACTAACAGGGATTTTTAAACAAATTAATGACATGGAAGGGCTAGACGAAGAAACAAAAGCTGATACCTTGGATTCGATTGATTGGACTGATCAGTTCGAGGAGAAAGTCGAAAATACGGTCAAGGTTATCAAAAATAAAGAAGCTGATAAGAAACAGCTCAAAGAAGAGATTGATCGTCTGACTGCACGATGCAAGTCAATTGAAAATGACATCACGCGGCTTAAAACTGGCTTACAAGGAGCTTTTGAAATTACCGGACATGACAAGGTTAAGGGGTTACTTTTTACCGTTTATTTGGCAAAAAATCAACCTTCAGTAGTTGTTGATGAGGATCAGCTGCCTAAGAAATATTTTGTAATTACAAAAAAACCTGACAAAAATGCTATCAAGGAATTGCTGAATGCAGGTAAGAAAGTCAAGGGTGCTACCTTGCAAGAAAGTAGAAGTTTGAGGATTAAGTAATGGAATTGATGAATAAAACACGAGTAACAGATTCACTAGCAGTTGTGATTGGACCGGAATCAATTGAAGTACTTGTTACTGAAGGATTTCTATTTGATGTTGCGATTCGTTTTGTGAAGGTGGATGAAACAAATCTTGATCAGGGAAATGAAAAACCGGTATTTACTCCGGAGTACAAACTGGTCACAGTCGCTAAATACAAGGAAAAACCTATTTTTGAATCCGAGGAAGATATTCGGAGATTCGAAAAACAAGCAAAAGAAATTAAGGCGCTATTTGCCTTTGCAAAAGTTAACAAACAAAATTGGTTTAACACGGCCCTTTATCCAGGAGTGCTGACTGAGAAAGTTGGTGTCTGATGAAAATTTTAGCTATTGATCCAGGTAGTGCCAAAGCGGCAAAAAGTACGCATGGGATCGTACTATTGGATAATGCAAAGTTAGTTGATCATTGGGTTGTACCATCAGCCAAAATCGAGAGTACGCGCAAGTGGTTTGAAGAAGTGGGCCGATTTTTAAAACCTGATATCGTAGTCATTGAAAAGTTCGAAGCGCGTGACAATGATAAATCAAAGGATAATTCGGTTCTTGAGAATATCGCCTTGCTTCAAATTCTTTTTCCTGGCTCTGTTCTCCAGCGAAATGCTGGCTATCAGACAGATATACCCAACGACTTATTAAAAGCTTTAGGGCTGTGGACCTTTGACAAGAGTCATCACAACGATGTGAGGGCCGCAGCAAGGCTCGGGCTCTTCTATGCCCAACGTAATGACATCGAGGAGGTGATTGTAGACATTGGCAATCGAATTACGCAAATGGCAAGCTGAAGCAGTTAAACGAAGCGACCGTAATTGCCCTGGGATTTTCCTTGAGGCATACGGGGGGCGTGGTAAGACCATCTGTGCTTTTGAAATAGCAAAGCACAAAGGAGCAAAAAAGGTCCTGGTTATCAATAATCGGTTGGCCATTCTGGATGGCTGGAGTAGTACCTATCAAAATTTAGGCTATAATACTGATTTTGAATTAGAAACCATGACGGACCGCAGATTGCAGAACAGACTTGCAAGCGGTGAGTCTATTGAGTGCGATGTGTTCATTATTGACGAGTGGCAGAATATGTCTAGCGATTCCAACGTGAAGGCCTATCGCAAGGTCAAACGTGGCTATACAGTTGGACTATCTGCAACCCCGATCAGGAAGAAGGGGCAAAACTTCTATCCGCTTGAAAAAACATTTTTTGGAATGGCTGATCCTAATCAAAGGGAAAACTGGCAACTAGCTCACGGCAAGATGAAGTATTCCAAGTTCAGCTATTCTAAGCAAGAGTGGGATGACTTCCGAGATTATGAAAGCTATGTAAGTAATCTGCCCAACTTCTTCCGCTGGGAAGAAGTAGAAACTATTGAGGAAGCCGAAGAAAACAACGGATTTGAGGTTGTCTTTGAACCTATCTGGTGTCTAACAGCTAACCCGAACGAATTGGAACAATTTAGGAAATTGAATATTGTTGGAAAAGATGGTAAGTACGCCATGGCCAAACAAACATTTGGTCGAAAGACTTTTGAACGATATTTAATCCAGACAGGATTTGAGGTTGACTTTCCGAAGTTGAAGGCTGTCAATGCAGATACTCCAATGCTACTTCAATTGGATCTTCTACTAGCAAGTAGGACAGAAATGTTGATAGTTAGCAAATCCAAGCAGATTGTAGAGGTCATCAGAGAGCGGCACCCGGAAATTGGTATTTGGACTGGAGACAAGAAGGACTCTCTTGAACAGACAAATGTGGTTGCTACAAGCCAGGTTTTGGGTGTAGGAGTTGATGGCCTTCAGCATAAATTTAAAACTATTGTGGTCTTAGACCCCGTTAATCCATCTGATGGAGATTATGACGATTATCGCCAACTTTTATGGCGAGTAACAGGCAGCCGTCAACAACATGATGTGCGTGTCATTGAATTTTATTTTTAAGGAGAAACAAATGCGAATTAAAAAAAATATCAGTCAATACCGAAGAGATTTCACAGCAGAATATGAATGTGAACATTGTGGCTTCATGAAAACTAATAGCGGATATGATGACGCAAACTTTCATAATAACGTGGTCCCAAATATGGAATGCGAGAAATGTGGAAAGAAAGCAGATTCTAATTACAGACCTCTTGCTCCAAAATACCCAGAAGATTATCAAATTTAAGGAGAATCAAAATGAAACTTTCAAGTGATTATATTGTAATGCGTGACAAACAAAGCGGGCACTTTTTAAATGAACTCAAGAACAATCGTTCTTCATTAGCTACCAAGGCCAGTTTTGTAGACGATATTCGAGGTGCTCTTACAATGCCATACAATTCTTATCTCGAACAGAAAACAGCGGTAAAATCATTGGCCAAAGTACACGGATTGGAGATTATTCGGGTTAAGGCTACATTTGAACTTACTTATCCAAATGGTGGCGATGTTCAAAAAATCGAGCGTCAAAATACTAAGCCTGATTTGTTTGATCTATTGAGAAGTTTATAAAGGGGAACTGTATGGTAACAAAACAACAATCCCCAATCTTTGTCACTTTACAGAGCATCCAGCAGAGTTTAGTTGCTCCCAAAGGACAGTATAACAGTTTTGGGAAGTACAGCTATCGAAGCGCAGAGGACATCTTAGAAGCGCTGAAGCCAATACTGAAGGAACATGATGCGGTATTGGTTTTACAAGATGGAATTGTACAAATCGGTGACAGGTACTATGTTGAAGCAACTGCGACTCTTTATGCGGTTGGTGAAACTATTGGGACTACAGCCTATGCTAGAGAAGATGATAGCAAAAAAGGGATGGATGGTAGTCAAGTTACAGGTGCTGCATCCAGCTACGCCCGAAAATACGCCCTAAACGGACTTTTTATGATCGATGACAATAAGGATCCTGATACGGATGAATATCATAATCAGAATAGCCAAGCAGGCCGTACGTCGCAAAAACCAGCTCAAAAACCAAATAGCCAGCAAGAGCAACCGGCCAATGCTCCAGCTAAAAGTAACGGAGCCAAAACTATTACGGGAGCACAGGCTAAAGCTATTCGGACAGAACTCAAAAATATGGCTGAAGCTACAGGGAGTCCTGCTGCAACAATTGGAAAATGGTTCATCGATAAAATGGGTGTTGATAAACCTGAAAGCATTCCAGCTGATCGATTGAAGGAAGCTCAGAAGATTATCGCAGATGCGAAGAAAGCGAGAGGCATTGAGTAATGGGATATACGGAACTGGGGCGCAAACGTCCGATTGAATTACAGATTGCTTATTATGATAAGATCCTAGTTTATCAGCATCAAGGTGAGATTTGGGGTGTATGTTATAAGCACGGAGAAATTGATTGTGTTTACAACTACACTAAGAACGATTTCTTTTGGCTTGAAATTTCAGATATGTCCTTAAAAGAAATTGTTACTAAAATTATCAAGCCTTTGAAGAGAAATAACCCTGGATTATACTCATTTCATGAGAGTACGTTCAGTAGAATTTTGGAGGTAATAAAATAATGATTAACAATGCTGTACTTGTAGGGCGCATGACCCGTGATGCTGAACTCCGCTATACACCGCAAAATGTAGCAGTTGCGACTTTTACTCTTGCAGTAAACCGTACATTCAAGAGTCAAAATGGCGAACGCGAGGCTGACTTTATCAACTGCGTTATGTGGCGCCAACAAGCCGAAAATCTTGCAAACTGGGCTAAAAAAGGCTCACTTATCGGGGTGACAGGCCGTATTCAGACTCGTAGTTACGATAACCAGCAAGGACAACGTGTCTACGTGACAGAGGTCGTGGCTGAGAATTTCCAAATGTTGGAAAGTCGTAATCAACAAAGTTCGAATGATACATTTGGGAATGACAATCCGATGGATATTCAAGACGACGATTTACCATTCTAAGGAGTTACTAAATGGGAATGAAAGAACATGCCTTGGCTTATCAAAAAAAAGGATTTTCGGTTATTCCTATTAGTCCTTCGAATAAGCAACCGATGATCAAATTTGCTGATAAACCAGCTATGACTGCGCAAGAAATTGAGGATTTTTGGAGTCAGTATCCGGATAGCAACATTGCTGTTCGGACTGATAAATTCTTCGTAATCGATATTGACTTACACGGTAAGCATAACGGATACGAGAGCTTGGCCAATTGGGAACATCTGAACTTGATAACTCCAACGCTGCAGGCAAGAACTGCAAGTGGTGGCAAACATATCTTTTACTTTAAGCATCCAGATGTAAATATGACTCAAATGATAGGCTTTCTACCTGGAGTCGATATCAAGGCGCATCCAAACAACTATGTTTTAGTTGCTCCATCTAAGACCCCAAAAGGAGAATATGCCTGGGACTTAGAAAAATCTAAAGAGGGTGGCACTATGGTCACGGCTAGTCGATCTCTTGTAATGGCCATCAAGAAGGAATACAACAAAAAGAACTCTGGTAGCGATCTGGATAATATCTACTATCAAATCAGCAAAGGTGCTGGTAAACGAAACAGGACAACCGAATTATTTGAAATGGTTGTCCTAGGGTTTGGTGATGAAGGTAGCAGAAATGACACTCTTGCAAAATTTGTAGGGGGGCTCTTGAGCAGATCAGTAGAACCGAACTGTATACTGCAACTAGCAGAAACAGCCAATAACAATTCGGTAGAGCCTCTTAGTCACAAAGAATTAAGTAGGACTGTCGAATCGATGATCAAGAAACACATGAGGGGGGGTGGCCATAATAGGTGATGTTACGAATATTTCAATCAAGCAATTTTCGCGCAGAAAGAAAAAAATCTTAAACGAAGAAGGTGAACAGATTGAGATTGAATCTATTGTGGCTGACAGTCCCAGAAATGTTTTGCTTGCAATGAAGAGCGATAACAAGCTAAACGACTTTCTCAGGCACAATGAATTTACTGGTGAACACGAAATCGTGGAGGATGTCAAACTGGATGCTATCCAGTTGAGAAAGGGTCAGCTACCTTCAGCCTTTGAATCCTACCTAAGCGTATATTTGGAGAATCACTTCAAGACAGTTTTCAAGGCTGGAGCATTAAGGGATGGTATTGAAGCATTTTTTGCAGAAAAGACCTACAATCCGGTTAAAGAATATATGGAAAATGCTTATGAGTCATGGGATCATAAAGAACGACTTGCCCAGGTATTTCAAACTTGGTTGGGTGCTGAGGACAGTATCTATGTCCAGAGAATAGCTGTAATGTTCTTTGTTGGGGCAGTCTCTAAGGTTTTTAATCCATGGGTTAAATTTGACTACACACTGGATCTTGTCGGTGGCCAAGGTGCTGGTAAGACCACTTTCTTGCAAAAAATAGCCGTCGATTGGTATACAGATTCAGCTAAGGATTTTATGGACAAAGATAACTATGAGATTATGCTGAAATCGCTGATCGTCAATGACGACGAGATGGTCGCTTCCAGAAAGACTACTTTTGACGAACTCAAGGCTTTTGTGACCAAGACGGAACTTTCCTTCCGTCGGTCCTATGGTCGCAGATCTGAGAAATTTCCGAAAAACTTTGTTATTGCTAGAACTAGTAATAAAATCGAATACCTGGGTGACAAAACTGGTGAGCGGCGCTTTCTGCCTGTTCTGGTGGATGCAGGCCAGCAGTTTGTAAAACCTTTTGATATGACAGAGAATGATGTGCTCCAGCTTTGGGGTGAAGCAGTGGCTATCTACAAAAAAGGATTTATGCTTACCTTTGATGATGAGTTCGAAAATGAGCTTGCGGTCTATAAGGAGCGATTCACTTATAAAGATGAGGCAGAATCACAGGTCTATGATTATCTTGAAATGCTTGTTCCAGAAGAGTGGGAAGACTTTTCAGTTTCTCAGCAATATCAATACACCTGGTGCTACTTTAATGACGGTAGCTATCGCAATGAGTCCGGCCTGATATATGAAGGTGTGAAGCTTCAATCGAGTGTGTCTGCCAAACAGATATTAAAGAATGTCTTTGATATCGATAGCGCGAGAGGTGAAAAGATTGCTAGGAAGATCAAGTTGATTATGGACAATAATCAGGATTGGGAATACAAAATAAAGAAGGTTAAAGGGAAGACACTACGTGCATATTTTAGAAAAAATATACAAACAGAAGTGATGTAACCTTAGTGAAAATGATGTAACCTTTTAGGCAAAAAATGATCAAAAATCGTGCTTCGGTTACATCAGGTTACATCATTGATGTAACCGCAAGAAAAGTCAGTTATATCAATGGTTTGAGTGCTGTTTTTGATAAAATTTTAAAAAAAGTGATGTAACCCTCCTAAACCGTTGATACTACTGATGTTTTAGGGTGTATATTAGTAAGGTTACATCATTTATATAAAATATTTAATAAGTAAAAATAGCAAGTGCTATAAACGTTGATATAACAGCATTCTTGTTTTTTATAAAATATGTTTTTTGAAAAGTGATGTAACCTGTAACCGTGTAAAAAGTATTCACGAAATAAAAATATTTTTTAATAAGTATAGGAGAAGAAATGTCATACACAGTAACATTATTTTTTGACAACATGGTAGACGAAACTCACTTCTTTAAGAAAGTGGGTGATGCTACCAAATGCAAGGCTCAGCTAGAAAGCAAGTATCGAGGGAATCGAATGTATAAAGTTAAGATGGATGAGGTGAGAACTTGAAATTATTTCTCAACGAAGATTGTATGGATGTCATGAAAAGATATCCTGATAACTATTTTGATTTAGCTATTGTAGATCCACCATATTTTTCTGGTCCAGAACAAAGAAAATTTTATGGGAACAAAATCAGTCCGATTGGTGTCAATAGACTTTATGGTAAAACATCAGAGTGGAAAATTCCAAATAGAGATTATTTTGATGAGTTATTTAGAGTTTCAAAAAATCAAATCATTTGGGGTGTGAACTACTTCAACTATTCTTTTGGTTCTGGCCGTATCGTTTGGGATAAAGTTAATGGCCAGTCAAGTTTCTCAGATTGCGAGCTAGCATACTGCAGTTTGCATGATAGCACGCGACTATTTCGCTATATGTGGAATGGCATGATGCAAGGAAAGTCAATATCCGAAGGTCATATCCAGCAAGGAAACAAGGCTTTGAATGAGGTTAGAATTCATCCAACCCAAAAACCCATCAATCTTTATTTCTGGTTGCTGCAAAACTACGCAAAAGCCGGAGATAAGATTCTTGATACTCATGTCGGTTCAGCAAGTAGCTTGATTGCTTGTCAGGAGTTAGGTTTTGAATATGTTGGTTGTGAGCTTGACAAAGACATCTTCAACCTTGCTCAACAGAGACTCAATGACTATGAAAAACAAATAAAATTACTTTAGAAGATGAAAAGGAGGATTTGGTATGGTACCAAAATTTAGAGCGTGGGATACCACAAATAAAGAGATATTTAAAGATACTTTCGCAATAACAGAAAGCGGACAAGTTGTAGTAGTTGATCAATCCTCTGTCTTTGTTAGTCCAGATTATGTTTTCGTTGACAATCTAGTCATCATGCAATCAACAGGTCTTTTTGACAGAAATAACAAGGAAATCTTTGAGGGGGATATTATTACAAATGGTAAAGATGTTATGTGTATGAAGAGACATAACACGCTAGGCTTTTACGTAGAACAAAAAGGCAAGGTTGAATTTATTGCAGATAGTGCAGTTTTAGAAGAATTTGAAGAGGATGCTAAAGAGATTGCTGATATCCTCGAAATCATCGGCAACATCTACGAGAATCCAGAACTTTTGGAGGCTATCAAATGAACCCAGAAATAATTGATAACGTAAATAAACCAAGCCACTATCAAGGTAGATACGGTATGGAGTCTATCGATGCTTTAAGAAACTTCATGACACCAGAACAATTAAAGGGTTTTTATCTCGGAAATGCCTTGAAGTATCAACTGCGATTTCAGAAGAAAAACGGTCTTGAGGATTTGAAAAAGGCACGTAAGAACCTTGAATGGCTTATTGAGGAGATAGAGAACGAGCAGGCACAATTGAGGAAAAACCATTGTAGAACATAGATGATAATGGCATTAAAAAAAGCCAAGACACTCTCTGCCTCAGCTATAATTAACACACTATTATTATATCATAAAAGGAGATAGAGAGTGAAGGCTAAAGAGCTTTTAAGCGAATTGCAGAACCTTGACATGGATATCCAAAGTCGTATTGACGAAATCAACGAACTTGAGGCTGGCCTGCTCTCAAGTCCAAAGTGGGCCGAAGCTAAAGTAAAAGGTGGGCAGACAAGAAAGATTGATGATGTATATGCTCAGTTGATCACGATGAAGGATGAAATCGAGAAGGACACTAATGTTGTTATCAATCGTAAAATGGAATTAGGGCGGATGATTAACAAGCTGACAAATCCTAAGCACAGAACAATCCTGAGAATGACTTATATCAATAAAGGTACAGCTGATAGTATTTGTTATGACTTGAAAATGAGCCGTACAACCTATTACAGATTAAAGAATGAGGCAATTTTAGCCCTAGAAGAAGTTATCTGATGTCATAAGTTCAAAATGGGACTATTTGGGACGGCGCGGTTCTAAAAATCTGTTAAAATGGTAGTATCAAGAATTAAGGGGTGAGCGTCAATATATCACCCATTAACTTACAAATGGTTGCGGAGCGACTAGACCTTGCATGATTGCGTAGCTACTTATATCCTAGGTAAGTTATAAGCTAGAGGGTTTGATTCCCTCAGAGGTTTTAAATGACTACAAAAAATAAAAAAAGGAAAACTTCAAATTGATTTCTAATTAACACGCAAGGTAGTAGTCGCCTTGCATTAAGTCACTCATCGAGTGGCTTTTTTTAATTATTAAAAAGGTGGTGATGGAAAATTGAATGAAAGACAAAGACGATTCGCAGATGAGTACATCATCAGCGGGAATGCAACAGATGCAGCTATTAAGGCAGGGTATAGTGAAAAGACTGCTAGAAGTCAAGGACAAAGATTGTTGACAAAAGTTGACATTTCTGAATATATCAAAAAAAGAATGGATGAGATTCAGGATGAAAAAATCCTGACTCAAAAACAAATTCTTGTGATGTTGTCAGAGATTGCATCAGGTCAGGCAAAAGAGACAATTGTGGTCACGACAAAAGTAGCTGAGTTGATGACTGATCCCGTGACTGGTAAGTCTGTAAAAGTCTACAATGAAATCCCTCAACTTGTCGAATATCCAACAAAGAACAGCGATAGGAACAAAGCTTTGGAGTTACTAGGGAAACGACATCAAATGTGGACTGATAAAGTAGACATCAATGCAACGGTTACCGAGACTAAGAAGTTTGACGATATCGTCAGTCAGTTGGGCGGTGATGGACTTGACGAATAGCTTCCCTTTATCTCAAAAGTACATCGACTTTTGCAACAGCTTTAATAATGTTGATGCTGACTTTTTGGAAGGTACAACGGCAGCTGGAAAAACAACGGTTGGTGTTGGTGTCAAGTTTATGCGAGCGGTCAGCAAAAGTTCGAAGAAGTTTCACATCATTGCAGCAAAGACAGTTGGTGTAGCTGAAAAGAATATCATCAATCAGGATAACGGAATTTTAGACATCCATAAAACAGCCGTCTACTGTGGTAATGGTGATAAAGATTCGAAGATTCCTCACATCAAGTTTGAGGGGAAAATTATTTATGTACTGGGATATGACAACAAGGAAAAATGGAAGCTGGTTCTTGGTGGACAGTATGGATGTGTCTATATTGATGAGGTCAACACGGCTGACATTGAGTTTGTTCGTGAGTTGTCCACACGTAATGATTATTTGATGGCAACGCTCAATCCGGATAATCCTGATTTACCGGTCTACAAAGAATTTATTAACAAGGCACGGCCGTATAAAAAGTACGCAGGCGATGTGCCGGAAGAAATTATGCGAGACCTATCAGAACCAGCTAACCCTAAATGGCGTTACTGGTTTTTTACGTTTAATGACAACCTATCACTAACACCAGAAGCCATCCAGAAGAAAAAGGATGCTGCACCAGTTGGGACTAAGCTCTACAAAAATAAAATACTTGGCCTACGTGGCCGAGCAACAGGAATTGTCTTCGTTAACTTTGATAGTAAAAGACATGTGTTGAGTAAGTCTTTTGTAAAGAATACGGTCACGTTCCAGCGGTTCACAGCTGGACTAGATACAGCTTACTCAGCAAGTAGTCCGGATACAATTGCAATGATTTTCCAAGGGATATCAGATGACGGAAAGTTATACACGCTGGATGAGGAAGTCTATAACAACGCTGAGCTTGATGTACCGATTGCACCATCTGATACGGTGGTCAAGTTTATCAATTTCCTAGAGCGCAACCGTGGTGAATGGGGGCTGGCGCGTGATGTATTTGTTGATAGTGCGGACCAAGCAACAATTACAGAATTAAACAAATACAAGCGACAATACGGCTGTCTGTATATCTTTAACAATGCTTATAAGAAAACTAAGATTATTGACCGGATCAACTTCCAAATTGGTTGGTTAGCTCAAGGTTGCTACTATGTGTTAAGTCATTGTACGAATCATATCAAAGAGCTAAACACGTATGCGTGGAAAGAAGGAAAAGATGAGCCAGAAGATGCAAACGATCATACAATCAATGCGAATCAGTATGCATGGTTGCCATACAGGAAGATAATCGGAAGAAAGGAAAAATAAAGTGGGAATAATGGATATGATCAGAAGGAGTATGAGAAGCTTTCTCAAACTGGAACAGGCACAGCCAAATGTCATCACAATTACAGAGGCAATGACGTTTGAAGATAATGCAGCAAAGAACCAAATTTGGTATCGCGGTGACTCATACGAACTGGACCAGCTCTACAAGCAATTACCACATAGCAACATCAACTTTTGGGGAGCGACAAGTACTCCTGGGCAAGAAATTAGAAAGATTCACACAGGAATACCTGGTCTCATCGTTGATAGGTTGGTAGATATCACGCTGCACGATATGAATGATTTAGACTTTGCCGAGGAAACGCAAGGAGATTTGTGGGAAGAGATTGCTGAAGATAGCAACTTCCACGATCAACTGCAGGAGGCGATTAAAGATAGTCTTGTGATGGGTGATGGTGCTTTTCGTATTTCATTTGATCCGGAACTTACAGCATTGCCTATTGTTGAATGGGTTGGTGGAGATAGAATTGAAAGCATCTACAACCGTGGAAGATTGAAAGAAGTTATTTTCCGCACGCACTTCACAGAACACAGACGGAGCTATTTGCTCGAGGAAATCTACGGATATGGCTCATTAACTTATAAGCTCTACAGGGGCGAAACTGAGCTAGATATGAGCGCGACAGAGTACACCGCTAACCTTGTCGATGTGGAGTTCGATAAATCTGTTATCTTGTGCTTGCCGTTTAAGATTTACACGTCACCTAAAGTAAAAGGCCGTGGTCAATCTATCTATGATCGTAAGACAGATGCCTTTGATAGCTTGGATGAGTCTTGGAGTCAGTGGATGGATGCTCTTCGTTCTGGACGATCACGAGAGTATATTCCTGAGAACTTACTTCCCAGAGATCCCTACACAGGCGAAATTAGTAAGGGCAATCCTTTTGACCATCGCTTTATTAAGGTTGAGACAGCAATGGGCGAGGATGCAAAGAACACAATCACATTGCAACAAGCTAATATCCCGCACGAAAGTTATTTGAGTACATACGTGACTGCGCTTGATTTAGCTTTACAAGGTATCATTAGCCCATCAACACTCGGTATCGATGTCAAGAAGCTAGATAATGCTGAGGCACAACGTGAGAAAGAAAAGGCAACTCTCTATACTCGCAATGCTATTGTGACAGCTCTGCAAGATTACCTGCCAAAGTTAATTAGTATGGTTTTGAATGCTGATAGTGTGCTTAAGAAAAACCCGCTACAGAAAGTCAAGGTCGACGTGCCGTTTGGTGAGTATGCTAACCCTAGTTTTGAATCACAGGTTGAGACAGTTTCTAAGGCTAAGACAGGTGGTATCATGTCGATTGAAGCGAGCGTTGAGGAATTATACGGTGACTCAAAAGACCAGGAATGGAAAGACCAGGAAGTGGCAAGAATCAAAGTGGAGCAAGGTGTGACAGAAGTCAACGTGCCATCATTGAATGAAGTTGCTAACGATTTTGAGATAGAGAAGGAGGCTGAAGATGCTGAAGACGGTGACGATAGGACAGAGGATCTATCACATGAGTCAGAAGGAAGCGCAGGGACTTCTACAGATAGCGAGCGATAATGTAGAGTTCGGTATCTATGCTGTTGAGAAGAACAACAAGTTGGATATGCTCAACCTCAAAATGCCTAGTAAAACAGCTTTGAAACGACAATTGAGAAGTTTTAAAGCGCAAGGTTTTAAGGTGTACTGCAATGGCTTATGATGTATCTAAAGCATTTGAGCGAATTGAAAACGATCTGCTTGATTCCATGATTAGAAATCTAGGAAGGCATAAGGCAGAGGAAACTGCTGAAGGTTTTGAATGGGAACAATGGCAGGTCGCTCAATTGAAAGAGCTTGAACGATTTAAGCGAGATAATGCCAAAAAATATAGCAAAGAGTTTGCCAATATCAATAGCAAGATTTCCACAGCTATACAAGAAGCCTATAGGCAAGGCATGGATGATGAGGAAATGTCTATCCTGGAAGCTATCAAGAACGGTTTTGAATTTAACAGTGGAAAAGATAATCTAGGGGCTTCATTTTTTGCTATCAACGAACGAAAGTTGAATGCGTTACTTAACTCGGTCGAGCATGATATGAAGACGGCAGAGCATGCTGTATTGCGGTATACAGACGACCAGTACAGGCGCACAATATTTGATGCTCAGGTAGCAGCTAACACAGGAGCTAAGACTTATGAGCAGTCAGTGGATATGGCCACCAAGGATTTTCTAAGTCGGGGTATCACATGCATCCAGTACAGTAACGGGGCCATGGTCAATATCGTATCGTACGCCGATATGGCCATTCGAACAGCAACCAAAAGAGCCTACCTAATGGGTGAGGGAGTCAAGCGCCAGGAGTGGGGGATTCATACTGTTATCTTAAACAAGCGATCGAATGCATGTCCTCTGTGTATGCCTTTTGAAGGTAAAGTATTGATTGATGATGTCTGGTCAGGAGGCAGTGCGGATGATGGT
This sequence comes from Streptococcus australis, assembly GCF_901543175.1. Lineage (NCBI taxonomy): Bacteria > Bacillati > Bacillota > Bacilli > Lactobacillales > Streptococcaceae > Streptococcus > Streptococcus australis. Next base: position 43,115 of record NZ_LR594040.1, read on the forward strand.
CCATATCCATTGTTAAGTTCTGCAATGGCAGCTGGTTTGTATCACCCTAACTGCAAAGATAAGCATACAACTTATTTCCCTGGGATCAGTAGCGAGCCAGAGAAAATATTTACAAATCAGGAATTGGACGACATCAAGGAAAGACAGTTACTGGACAACAAAGTTCAGCATGCTAAGCGACAGGAGAAACGCTTTAGCAGATTATCGCAGTTCAGTCTCGATGAAGACAATGTTCAGAAGTACACATCAAGGGCGGAAGAATGGTCTAAACTTAAGTCTAATGCAGAAGAAAATCTGAAATACTTTGAAGCAGAAAAAGGATACAAATTATACCAAGAGCTTTCACTCGAAAGTGATAGTGATTACAAGAAATTCATCAATCGTCAGAGATTGCCTAGAGATACTAGTGGCGTAGCTTCGAAGAAGATTGCTGCAGAGACACGACACATGTATATCGATGCGACTCGAAAAAAATTCAAGGGAGGTACAGAGCTTGGACAAGAATTGTTTGCAAGATTAGCCGATCAGTCGGCGATTGCAACTATTGCAGAAACAGGAGTTGTAAGATATGAATCTGGAAAACTCTTCCTGAACATGTATAAGGATGTAGATGACCCTCGCGGACCTGGTACTGGTTATTTCCATGAATTTGGTCACCAAATAGATGAGAAGCTGGGTTGGGAATTCACAAAGGATAAAAAAATACTGCAACTTCTACGTAAAGACTTTATCAATTTATCTGATGATACTATTTTCGATGCAATCCATATCAACGATAAAGCCTCTTCGGCATCTGATATATTGGGAGCGTTGAGTGAAGGTAGAATACAAGGTAAGTATTCGCACTCGCTCGTTTACTGGGAGAAAAAAGGAAATATCGAGAGCGAGTTTTTTGCGCATGTGTTTGAGGCACAATTTGATGATGAACGCAGAGAAATACTTGAAAAAACTTTTCCTGAGAGTTATAATTATGTTATAAATAAACTAAAGGAGAGGTAGTCATGCGGATTATCGAAAGCTATCTACGTGTAGCAGAAAAAGCAGATACATTCAGCGACATCTTTGGATATCGTTTAGTAGCCCCGATTTTTCCTGTAGCGGCTATCTATGGACCACAAGAAGAGAGCGATATCTTTGAAGCGAAACTAGACAAATGTATCAAAGATCAATACGATTATTTTGCAGATGAGTACGGCTATGATTCAGATGAGAAAAGACGTAGACTGCAACGTGAGAAGTATGTATTTTACGATTGTTAATATCACAGAGCGCCGATAAGGTGCTTTTTTTGTACTCAGAAAGGATTGAAAAAATGAAATACAGAAAGAAACCAGTAGTCATTGAGGCGGTTCAGTTCGTAGATACGGAAGAATCAATTTTGAAATTGTCAGAGTTAGGATTGGATCCAGTTCGTGTAGATTATGCTGATTTGAATAATCCAGTTTTAAAGATAGAAACACTTGAAGGATTGATGATTGCAACCGAAGGTGATTATATTATTAAAGGAGTTCAAGGTGAGTTTTATCCATGCAAGCCTGATATTTTTGCAGAAACATACGAAAAAACGGAGGAATAAAAATGTTAGAAAAAGCAAAACAATTGGCATCACAAGAATTTTCGCGCTTATCAGGTCGTGAAATTAAAGCAGAAGACTGCTTTGTAGTTTGGTTTAGCAAGACCCTGCAAAACTGGAAAGTTCTTGTTAGTACGAACGCAATTACATCAAGCGAACCTTGTGGAAATTATGCAGAAATCACGCATAACGGCGACAAGAAAGAGACTTATGTGGATGTTTACGCCAAGGTTTCAAATCGTGCTATTAAAGATTAGGAGGTGATCCAACATCTTGACTGGCAGGAATAGACTGCTATAAATTACTGTAAATTGCTATAAACCGCCTCGAATTCGACGCAGTTTTTCTTATACTCTAACCGTATGGAATCCCGTACGGTTTTCTTTTTGTCCGAAGACTGAAAACTACGTGGAGACACCAGTGACAATAACTGAAATAGGGAGACACCCTTAAAACTGAAAGGAGAACGCTATGTTCAAACGCAAACTATTTTTCCATAATGCAGATACAGGAACCGGCTCTGCAGGTGGACAAGACACATCAAGCCAAACTCAACCAGCTAGCACTCCTGAGATTGACTATGACAAAATCGCTAGCATTGTCGAAGGCAAGCAAAAAGTTGCTGAAGACACCGTGCTAAAAAATTACTTTAAGCAGCAAGGATTGAGCGGCGAAGAAATGGCTCAAGCTATTACTGCTTTTAAGTCGCAGAAAGCTGATGCAACACCAGATGTCGCATCACTACAGCAACAGTTAACGCAGGCACAAGCAAGTGCATTGCAAGCTAATTTAGAGCGAAATCTACAATTAGCAGCAATCGAGGAAGGATTGCCTGTTGGTGTACTACCTTATGTGATGAAATTGGCTGATACATCAACTCTCACACTTGAATCGAAACCAGAAGATTTCAAAGCTATTGTCGCAAAAGTTTTGGAAGACGTTCCTGCACTGAAGCCAAATAAAGAAGAATCAACTGGGTTTCAACAAATCGGATCTACCGGTAAAACACAACAAACTAACCAAACTGATGCCATTGCTGCAGCGTTTGGTCTTTAAGAAAAAGGAGAATTAAATTATGACAGTTTATAACTACGCAGAACAATTCGAACAAGCTTTGCATCAGAAATATGCAAAAGAACTTGCGTCTGTAGATTTGTTTAACTCAAATCCGCAAGTGAAATTTATCAATGCTCAAACAATCAAGTTGCCGAACATCACAGTATCTGGTTACAAAGACCACAATCGTCAAACTATCGGTTTTAATTCTGGAACAATTTCAAACGATTGGGAACCAAAGAAACTCGAACATGATCGCGACATCGAATTTGCAATCGATCCTATGGATGTTGATGAAACAAACCTTGTCGTCTCTATTGCCAATGTCCAAAACACTCTGGAAACTGAACAAGGTATTCCTGAAAAAGATTGCTACGTGTTCTCAAAACTCTACACAGAAGCAGGTAAGTATACTGCTAACGGTGCCACTATCGACACTACAACATTGACTGCAGAAAATATCTTGCAAAAATTTGATGACGCCATGGAAAAAATGGACGAAGCAGGTGTTCCGTCTGAAGGCCGCATTTTGTACGTCACTCCAGCTGTCAACAAACTCTTCAAACAGGCTAAAGACATCCAACGTGTGCTAGGAGTGAATGGTTCAAATGGCGATGTCAAACGCTCTATCTATAGCCTTGATGACGTTAAAATCAAACAAGTGCAATCAGCTCGCATGAAATCACAATACAACTTTACAAATGGTTGTGTCGCAACAGATGAAGCGAAACAAATGAACTTCATCTTAATCCACCCATCTTGTGAAGTTGCTCGTGAAAAATACTCTTACATCAAAGTATTTACGCCAGGGCATGACTCACGTACAGCTGACAACTATTTACTCCAATCTCGCTTCTACATGGATGCATTTTTGATCAAGAATAAAGCAGCTGGTATCTTTATCAACGCGACAGCGTAAGAAAGGATGGTGTAGCATATGGTATTAAAAGCAATTAAAGGCGCTCGCGTCTATGATATCGATGAGTCAGCGATCAATGATTTTGTTGGTCGTGGCTTTGAAGTTTACGAAGACGGTGAATTAAAATATGGTGAATCTGTTGACAAGGTGTCAAAAGAGGAGTACGAAAAAGTTTTGGCTGACTTGAAAAATGCTAATGCTGAAATCAAGAAGCTCAAAGGAGCTAAGGAGTAACAGTCATGTATGCTAGTCCAGATTATTACAAAAAGACGTTTGTTGGTGTGATTTCTGCCGATTCAGAAGTTCTGGCTAGCAAACTTAAATCAGCTTCTGACAAGATTGATATACTTACGTTCAACCGAATCCGTGGCATTGGATTCGACAATTTGACACCATTTCAGCAGGAAGTTATTCGAAAGGCTTGTTGTCAGATTGTTGATTTCGAGGAGGTTAATGCTGATTTGATAGCTACTACAGTTTCAAACTACAGCATTAATGGTGTGTCAATGCAATTTGGATCAAATTGGAATATTGCTACAGAACAAGGTGTTGTTATTTATCGCAAAACCTATGAACTTTTGAAGCAAACAGGATTGACGAGGAGGGTTATTTGATGAAATTTCCACAACTTGTCTTACCTCAATTTTGTCAGACGCCAATCACAGTCACAGTCAACCAAGAGGGAGTTTCTGAAGATGGCGAACCTTTGGAGGCGTTTAGAGAAAATCTAAAATGCAATTATCAGGACGGTGTCAAAACAGTCCTAACCGAACAGAAGAAGCTGGTCCAAATTACTGGGTCAGCTTATTTCGTTGGTGATATTGCACCGTATTTGCCTACATTGAGCGGTGGGACTGCAATTGTATTTGGCATTGCCAGGAAGATTGCCGACAGCCGGAAAGCTAGAAATCCAGATGGGACTGTCAACTATACCTATATCGGATTGGAGTGATGCTATGTTTGCGAAGTCTACAGTAAAGCTAGATTTTGGCACTATCCGCAAACTGGAAAGGGCTCAAATCATAGCACTGGAACAGACTGCTGAATACCTGCATACAGAAGTTGTGCAGGCACAAGTCGTTCCATTTGATAAAGGCGTGTTGCAAGGCGAAGCAATGGCTCCAGACTACTCACGTTCATCCCAAGGTGTAGTAAGCCTGGTACATTCCACTCCTTACGCAAGACGATTGTACTTTCATCCTGAATATCAATTTCAGACGAAAGAAAACCCTCATGCAAAAGGAAAGTGGTTTGAGGATTGGGCTGATGGTGGCAAGAAGTCACACAAAATAAAACAAGCCTACGGGCGACTTTACAAACAAATCACGGGGGTTTAAGCATGATTACATTAGCTGAAGTCCGTGACTGGATTAAAACATTTAATGCAGCTAACAACTACTACATTGGTAAGATCGATAACAAGCAAGAAAACAGTATAGGAATTTACCAACGAAAGACAATCGATGGTCCTCGGGTAGCAATCGGAGGCAGATCACTGGCAAGCTATGATGTCAAATCAATCAGCATCTTAATTCACTGGAACAAGAATGCGAATGAGACTGAGAAGCGTGCTCAGTACCTCTACAATCGTCTATTTGAGGCTGAATCGGTTGTTATCGGTGAAACACCTATTAAGATGATCGCTTTGTTACAGAACGAGCCTGTGGATGTAGGAACAGATGATAATAACGTGTATGAGCGTGTTATCGAGCTTGATTTATATTACGAAAGAGAGGGCAACTAATGGCTCAGAAAACTGGGGTATTCCCCGTATATGAAAACCAGTTCCAAGTAAATAAAGGAACTGCAGGACTTGAATCACTTGTTGATATTGCAGACATGGAATCATTCTCAGTATCATTTGACAATGGTGTTGAAGAATGGAAACCATTTGACCAAAAAGGGTGGACACGTCGTTTGATGACTGCGAAGTCAGTTACAATTTCCGTTTCTGGTAAACGAAATGTAGGTGATGCAGGCAACGACTACATCGCAGGTCTTGCGTTTAAAAATGGTCGTGATTCTGAAGCGGACTTTCAATGGACTTTCCCAGATGGAACCAAAATCAAATTTAAAGACGCGGTTATCAATCTTAAGGACTTTATCTCGGGGGATTCAACTGGTGTTGCACCATTGTCATTTGACGTCATGTCAAATGGTAAACCGGAAGTGGTGCCAGCAGGTTAATTTAGAGGGTTTCGACCCTCTTTTTATTTTAAGGAGGAAATATGGTTGAAGCTGAAGAAACCAACGCAACAGCAACCATAGCTTTTATTGATATCGATACAGGTATCGAATACAAGGCTGGAGATACTGTTGATTTAAGCGGTAAATCCAAAGAGCGAATCGAGGCTATGGCAAGCAAAGAAAATCGAACTGGTCAAGTACTGATCAATATTTTATCTGAAGAAAAGGAAACTGAATAATGTCAAAAGTAATTGATATCACAGAAAAACTCAATTTTGAAGAAAATCCAAAATTGAAAATTAAAGATGCTGAAATTGAAGTCAATACAGATGCAACAACTGTACTGACTCTGATGCAGACTATCGGTGATGAAGAAGGAACTCCATCTGCAAAAAAAATGATGGAAATGTTTGAGCTAATCTTCCCTGAAAATAGTCGCAAAACACTTGATGAAATGCGTTTGAATTTTGCTGATTTAACTACAGTTATTGAAGCAGCAATGACATTGGTCATGGGAGAAGAAGAAGCGGGAGAACAGTGAGCCATACTATGACCTATTTGAGGATTTCGATTTAATCGTCAGTTCTCTCAGGACACAGTATGGCTTATCTGTATACTCTAATGAATTTAAGAATATGAAGTGGAAAGAGTTCAAGGCTCTCTTAGCTGGTTTGTCCGGAGAAACACCGCTTGGTCGAATTGTCCAAATTCGAAGCGAAGATGACCCTAAAATGCTAGAGGTATTTTCAGAAGGACAGCACCGTATTCGCAACGAATGGAGATTGAAACTTGCCAAAGAGAAAACAGAACAAGATTTGACTCAAGTTCTTGAAGAATTAAAACAAGCCTTTGTTGAGATGGCTAAGTAGGAGGTGATAGCTATTGGCACAAACAGTTGGCCAGATTGGTCTTGACCTTGTCGTCAACGACAAACAATTTAAAGGGCAGATGAGTGGCTTGCAAGGAATGGCGACGAAAGCTGCCAAGATGCTTGCAGGAGCATTTGCAATCAAGAAACTTGTTGATTTCGGAGCTCAAGCTATCAAGCTCGGTTCAGATCTCAACGAAGTACAAAACGTTGTTGACGTTGCTTTCCCACGCATGAGCAAGCAAGTTGATGACTTTGCAAAACAAGCTATGTATACCTCTGGGTTATCAGAGACCATGGCAAAACGATACACCGGTACATTCGGTGCGATGACTAAAGCTTTTGGTTTTAACGAACAGAAAGCTTACGAGATGTCAACAGCCTTAACTAGTTTAGCGGGCGATGTGGCATCTTTTTATAATATTAGTCAAGATGAAGCCTACACAAAGCTGAAATCAGTCTTTACTGGTGAAACAGAGACACTTAAAGATTTAGGTGTGGTCATGACTCAATCAGCACTTGATGCCTATGCAATGGCTAACGGCTTTGGAAAGACGACACAAGAAATGTCTGAGGCTGAAAAAGTTGCTTTGCGGTTCGCATTTGTAACAGACAAGCTTTCATTGGCTAGTGGCGACTTCGCTAGGACATCGGATAGTTGGGCTAACCAAGTTAGGATTATGAAGCTACAGTTCGAAAGCTTTATGGCAAGCGTCGGAGTTGGCTTGATTAACATTTTTACCCCTGTTATCAAAGTTATTAACTTTTTGCTCAGCAAATTGCTGACAGTAGGTAATGCTTTTAAAGCATTGACGGAGCTATTTACTGGCAAGAAGTCAATGAAAGGCTCCGGTATCCAAGAGACAGCTGATGCAGTTGGTAATTTAGGAGAGGCTTCTGATGGTGCAGCAGGAGGAGCTGGCAACTTAGGAAAAGCCGCCAAAGGAGCCGGAAAGGCTGCGGATGGAGCTGGTAAAGCAGCTAAGAAAGCTGCTCAAGAAATGAAATCTCTCATGGGATTTGACCAAATCAATAAACTATCTGACTCATCCGATAGCGGAGATGGTGGTGGAGATTCTGGAGGCAGTCCTGGTGGTTCAGGCGGCGGAGGAGGTGGAACACCTAAAGGCGCTGAAGTCGATATGGGGAAAATTGCTGAAGGTGGGAATCAATTAGACGGTCTGTTCGATGGATTATTTAAACGATTGCTTGAACTCGTCAAATTATTTCAGGACGGTTTCAATGCTTCATTTAGATTCGATGGTGTTGAACGCCTTCAGAGTGCTTTAAAAAGAATCGGTGAATTACTGCAAGAGATTTTTACAGATCCAAAAGTTGTGGCTTCATTCCAAACCATGCTTGATAAGATAGCTTATGCTCTAGGGCAGTTTATTGGCTCGATAGGGACTGTTGCTCTCGGGATAGGAGTCTTTATAGCCGAAAGTATAGCTAACGGCTTAGAGCGCCAAAAAGAGCGTATTAAGAGTGCTCTCGTGTCTCTATTTACCAACATAGGAAATGTAGCTGAGGTTGCTGGTAATATCGTTCAAGCTTTCTCAAATGGTTTTTACGATGTCATCACATCTTCTGGCGCTGTTAGAATTGGCAGTGCGATTGTATCTGCGTTTTTAAGTGCTGGTAGCACAGTAATCGAATTAGGCAGTAAGATAGCAGGAGATTTTGCTAAAGGAATTGAAAAAGCAATAGTTCCGAATGTTCCACAGTTAGTAAAAGCCTGGACAGGATTATTAGATGGCATCGCTCCTGTTTTTGAAAGTTTAGAATCACTGGTAGATGATGTTAGTGATGCGTTGAAACGTGTGTACGATGACAAAGCAAAACCATTTATTGACTCTTTGACAAGTGGTTTTGGTCAGTTGATGAAAAGCTTTTTGGATGGGTGGAATACTTACCTCAATCCAGTTCTATCAAAATTAGGCGAAAAGTTTTCGGAAGTTTATGACGCTCATGTAAAACCAGCTATCGATAATCTCTCTATGCTTTTAGGTAGTTTTTTTGATTTTTTCAAAGCTGCTTGGGAAGACTTTGTTTCGAATGTAGATGTCGAAAAATTCATGGAGATTCTTAGTGGATTGGTAGAAGTTGTCGGTACAACGTTGATCAATGCTATTGCGGCACTCTCTGATATTATCAGTGGTCTTGCTCAAGCTCTATCTGGTTTGATTGATTTTGTAACGGGTGTTTTTACAGGTGATTGGGATTTAGCTTGGAACGGAATTAAAAATCTATTTTCCGGTATTATCAAATCTCTCTTGGCCGCGCTTGGAATTGACATCGATTCGATGATTGCAGAGTTCACCCGTTGGTGGGAATCTGTTAAGACCATTTTTGCACCTGTTGTTCAATGGTTCAAGGATAAGTTTAAACAAGCTTGGGATGCCATTGTTGCTATCTTTACCGGTATTGGTTCCTGGTTTTCTCAACGCTACAATGAGTTAAAAAGCAATCTTGCTTCTATTCCTGATTGGTTCAAAGACAAATTCCGCAGCGCGTGGGCAGGTTTAACAGGTATCTTCAATCCTATTGCAAGTTGGTTTGCAGGGAAGTGGAGTAATATTCAATCTGCTCTTGCTAGCATACCAGGGTGGTTTTCTTCAAAATTCCGCGAAGCATATAACAATGTCAAGAATGCATTTTCGGGCATTATCGGGTTCTTTAGCGGACTTTGGGGGCAAATACGCTCAACGTTTACTCATGTTGGAACCATGGTTGGAAGCGCCATTGGCGGTGCTGTACGTAGCGTTATTAACGGGGTACTTGGCACGGTAGAAAGCACAATCAATAGTGGTATCAGCTTACTCAATGGCGCTATTAGCGTGATTAATAAATTACCTGGTGTAAATATCGGTGGATTTAGTTACATTGGACTACCTCGACTTGCTCAAGGTGGCTTTGTTAAGGCCAATACACCACAAATTGCCATGATTGGTGACAACAAGCATTACGGTGAGATTGTTGCTCCGGAAAATAAAATGCTTGAAATGGCACGTCGTGCAGCGGAATTGTCAAATAATGGCGGTGGACCAGAAGTTCTAGCCTTACTGACACAGTTGTTACAAGCGGTTCGTGCTCTTGATTTGACAATTGATGGTGATAAAATCACCAAGAAGATTGTAGATAAAATCAATGAAATTGCAATTAAAACAGGGGAATCCCCCCTCATGATTTAGGAGGTATGCATGAGTGAAATATCAGTAGGTGGAGTAGCTCTTGCTTCTCCAGTTGAAATCAGTATCAATAATGAGATTATCTGGTCATCTTCCACAGGGCGTAGTGCTAGTGGATTGATGACGGGTGACGTCATTGCAGAAAAACGTACATTCTCCATCAAATGGGGAATTATCACAGAATCAGAAAGAAATCTTATCAAGTCTAAATTGGTGGCAGGATTTTTTACTGCAAACATTTTAGGACAGTCTATCACTGGTTACCGTGGAACTATCACAGAGACAGTAATGGGGCGCCTAAGTGACGGTGTGACCTATTACAACGGCTTATCTGTATCTATTATCGAGCAGTAGGAGGAATTATGCTAGAAGTAACATCAGATTATATCAAAGCAATAGAGAACCATCTACGCGTGTTTGAGGCTAACTTTGACTTAAATGGTAAGAGATACACAAAAACCAAAATTGCATCAGCTACTTACGACAGTTCCATCGGTAATAGTAATGATTTTACAATTGGTGGTGGGTACATCAATAGTCTAGAAATTGAAATTAAAGAGATTATTGAAGGTCTGCAAGAAATGATGCCGGCAACAATGTCGGTAGCAATTGCGGGTAAAACCGTCCCACTTGGCAAGTTTTTTGTTACCGAGGTCAAGCTAGATCGTAATGATAAAAAGACCAAAATTAAGCTACAGGACGAGTTTGTTAGATTGTCTGGTGCTTATGATAGTCAGCTTACTTATCCAGCTTATACAAGGGATATTTTATCAGAAATCGTGAGATTGACAGGTATCACGACAGATACTAATATCCAATTAGTAAATGATCAAGTTGCGAAGAAACTAGAAAAAACAAGTTATCGTGAGGCGTTAGTTTATTTAGCGCAATTATCAGGAAGTTTCGTCAGATTTAATCGTAATGGGAAGCTTGATTTTATCAAGCTAAAGACAACATCAAGACATATCACAAAAGATATGTATAAGCCAGGTGGATTAGAACGTGACGAGATACCTTACAGGTTGAAAGGTATTGAGTGTAAGTCTGCTGATAAGGTTGTGTATAAATCAGGATTGTCCACAGGTAATATCATGAAGTTAAAAAATCCATGGGTTACACAAGAAATTCTGGATCGTGTCTTCAATGAATACCGTGATTTTAACTTTTATCCATATACATTGTCCTGGCGTGGTGATATGGCCATGGAATCCGGTGACTGGGTTACAGTACACTGGGATGAAAATATCTATTTTGATATTCCAATGCTGTCCTACAAACTTTCGTTTGATGGTGGTTTATCTGCCCATAGTAGTGGAAATGCTGCTGGAGCTGCACAAAGTACTTATAAATATAAGGGGTCCATGCAACGTCAAATAGAGTATTTGGACGAACTTATCACTAAACAAGGTAGTATGTACCTTGATACATCAAGCCCTACCAAACCAAAAAATGGAGATATATGGTTTAAACCTAATGGTGGTTATGTTGAAATGTGGGAGCGTGTAGAAGGTTCGTGGGTTAAAAAAGCAGACAGCGCTAATGTCGGAGAAATTGTCAATACGATAACCACGGATGAATTGCTAGCAAAAAAAGTCTCTGCAGCAATTGGTAATTACATTACGTTAAATGCCAAAAATATAACTGCTGGAGATCTGGATTTAGCACGTTTGCGAATCATGAATGGTTTGCAAGAGATTGTTTCCGTACGTGACGGCAAAGTTGTGATGAATATTGATAATCTCACAATAAACTCTAAAGACGTAGCAACGAAAGAAGATCTAAAAAAAATTGAACTGACTCCTGGACCAAAAGGGGAACGTGGGCAACAGGGGGTGCCTGGTGTCCAAGGTTTGCAAGGCCCGAAAGGCGACCAAGGTATCCCAGGAAAAACTGGAGCTGACGGACGCACTCCATACTTGCATAGAGCTTGGGCTAATTCTGCTGACGGTCGTGATGGTTTTAGTACAACAGATAGCACAAATAAGCGCTATTTAGGTACTTACACTGATTTCACTGAGGCAGACAGTCAGAATCCTGCACAGTATAAGTGGACCGCTCTCTTTGAGAATGTAGAGATTGGTGGAAGAAATCTCTTTCTTAATTCACTATTCAAACGTAGTCTAAGAGAACGATACTCAACTTACTTTTTAGATGATAGTCAGGAGCAAACGCAAGGACAGCTCACTTTGAGCATAGATACTAATATCAAATTCAGAGGAGCTAATACTTTAAAAATTGTATCTACTTATAACGGTAAGGCGACTAATCAAAAAGTTACGTTTAGAACCGGTGGGGATACACGTTTGGGCACCGTTGACGAGATGAAAAATAAAGCTGTTAGGTTTAGTTTTTGGGCAAAATCTACTGTCAATAATACGAATTTTCAAGCTAGGGCAGGATATCGGAACGCCGTGGAAGGTGTCTCGTTGACCACCGATTGGAAATTTTATGACATTGAGTTAACGAAAAAAGAAAACTCAAATGCAACTAATGAGCTGATTTTACACATATTTACCGCTGCTACTGTTTGGATTGCCTTTCCAAAAGTAGAGGTAGGAACAGTCTCTACAGACTTTTCAGAAGCTACTGAAGATATCCAGAATGACATCAACTCCAAGGCTGACCAATCACTGACTCAAGAGCAATTAAATGCTCTAGCTGAAAAAGCTCAACTTCATGATGTAGAATTAAAAGCTAAAGCGACAATGGATCAGTTCAGTGATTTAGAAAAAGCCTATAATGCTTTTGTAAAATCAAATGCAGAAAGCCAAAAAAAATCTGAATCTGATTTAATCGAAGCGGGCAGAAGAATTGAGTTTTTATCAATAGAATTTGGTGGCTTGAAGGAGATGAAAAAGTTCATCGATACCTATATGAGCGCTTCAAATGAGGGGCTCATCATTGGAAAGAACGATGCTAGTTCATCAATCAAAGTCAGTCATGATAGGATTTCTATGTTTTCTGCAGGTAAGGAAGTAATGTATATTTCGCAAGGTGTGATTCATATCGACAACGGTATTTTCACCGCGTCAGTTCAAATCGGACGCTTTAGAACAGAACAGTATTATCTTGACAAAGATGTGAATGTTATTCGATATGTAGGAGGTTAAAAAGAGGAAAATGACTAAATTTATCAATTCTAGTGGCCCATTGCATTTGAACCTTTACGTCGAACAAGTTAGTCAGGACATTACTAATAACTCTTCGAAAGTAAGGTGGCGGGCTACTATCGACCGCGATGGAGCTTATAGAACATGGACTTATGGAAATATCAGTAACCTTTCTGTCTGGTTAAATGGCGCAAGTGTTCATAGCAGTCACCCGGATTACGATACGTCCGGAGAAGAGGTAACGCTCGCAAGTGGAGAGGTTACAATCCCTCATGACAGTGACGGGACAAAGACTATGTCTGTCTGGGCATCTTTTGACCCCAATAACGGAGTTCATGGCAACATTACAATTTCGACGAATTATACATTCGACAAAATTTCTAGGTCTTCACAAATTTCAAGCTTAGAAGGAAATCGAAATTTAGGCTCACTTCATACCGTTATATTCAATCGAAAAGTTAACTCGTTTACTCATCAAGTCTGGTATAGAGTTTTTGGAAGCGAATGGATTGACCTAGGGAAGAACCATGGGACAAGTGTATCCTTTACCCCATCTTTAGATCTTGCTCGACACTTACCTAAATCTAGTTCCGGGCTAATGGACATCTGTGTTCGAACATATAATGGGTCTACCCAAATTGGAAGCGATGTGTACTCTAATGGCTGGCACTTTAAAATCCCAGACAGTGTAAAACCTACCTTCACAGGTCTTTCATTAACTGACATGAATACGGTCGCAAGACGGCTTTTGGGTGGAAATGATTTTTTACAAATCATTTCAGATATCCAAGTAAACTTCAACAATGCGTCTGGCGCATATGGTTCTACCATAACTGGATATCGAGCTGAAATTGTTAATAGAAAAATGGTCGTAACTAAAAACGGTGGTAGTTTTGGTATCATGAACTTTAGCGGTTTGGCAACCATTCGAGCTTATGTTGTCGATAGTCGGGGCAAACAATCAGATACTAAAGATATTACTATCAACGTGATCGAGTATTATGCCCCTTCCTTTAGTTTTTCCGCGCTTAGAACTAGAGGCAATCCAAATACATTGCAAGTGTTAAGAAATGCCCGAATAGCTCCTATAATGCAGTCAGGAAAGCAAAGGAATGTAATGTCCTTAACTTTCAAAGTTGCTCAGATAGGTAATGAGAATTTCACGGATGATAATGGTAGTGCATCTGGTAATTTTACAAGTGTTCATACATTGACTAACTCAGCTGCTAACATGGCGGGGAATTATCCATCGAATAAATCCTTTGTGATTATTGGTAAGCTTGAGGACAAGTTTACAAGCGTTGAATTTTCAGCTACTGTTGCAACTGAAAGCGTAGTAATGTCCTATGATAAGAACGGACGTATAGGCATTGGTAAGGTTGCAGAATTTGGGAAACCAGGCTCATTAGATGTTCTAGGCGATATCTACTCGAATAACAAGCCAATTCAGCAGTATCAGCTGACTAATGCTTATGGTGGCTTAAGTAGAGGTAGCGCTCAATGGGATGATGTTTGGAATAAGCAGGCGACAGAATTTGGTTGGAGAAATGGAAAATACGCAGATAACCCTACTGGTAATGATTGGGGACTATTTCAAAACTATTGGCTTGATAGTTGGAAAGGCGTTCAATTTTTCACTGGGGTAACATCAAATAGGTTTTTCTTTAGGACCTACAACAATGCCAATAAATGGGCTCCAACGCAATGGAAAGAGATTGCTACCAAAGATGACATTCAGAGCACACCTTGGCAAAATGCCAACCTACAAAATGGGTGGCGCCATCATCCTGAGTATGAAAAAGTGCAGTTTTCAAAAACGTTCGACGGGATTGTTTATTTAAAAGGGACTTGTAGAGGCGGAAAGACTACCCGTGAGTCAATTATCTTTACTTTGCCTGAAAATTTCAGACCATCCACAACGCTATTCAAAACCGCTTTAAACAATGACTATGGCCCTGCCGTTGTCGGGATTTATCCAGGAGGTAACGTAGTCGTCAAGGGTAACGTTGACGCCACTTGGCTCAACTTTGATAATGTATCTTTCAAAATTTAAGGAGGAACTATGAAATTAGAGTACGGGACAAAGTCCCAAGAATTTGACGCAAGCGGCAAAGAATTCGCTACAAAGGTCACACTTGTTAATTCAGATGGTGCTATCGTACCTATCATGCTACCGGCTGATAAAATCAGCTTGTCCAATACTGAGCTTTTTGAGTTAGCTCTGGAGGCCCTTTATCAAGAGAATTTCCCAAACCGTGCTGAAAATGAAAAATTCAACAAGGTAAATGAGCAAATCCAGAAAAGCCAAGAGAATGTGGCAAAGGTAGAACAGGCTGCAACTGATAACAAGGAAAATCTGGATGCAGTATCAGCTATCACTGAAGTTCTCATCGCTTTAGCCATCTCTCAAAACGGAGGTATGCCTACTTATGCTTACAACAAAGTGGCTGAGTTCATCAAACCGCTTGTTAAAAGTACACGGTATGGAAACGGCGATATCGTCGCTATGCCATATCCGTTTGACACCAATCCGAAATGGCCAAAAGGAACCAAGACTATTTTCAAGTTCCAAATGCAAGCCACAGAGGGCTACACTTGGAAAGAACAGGCTCTTGCTGAGATGCTTCAGCAAGGTGTGCTGACCGTGGTCATGCCACGTATTGAGTAAAAGGAGGTTATATGCCAATTGAAGAAGCTGAAAAAATCGCTCAAAGTCAGGTAGCTTGGGCGATTTTGTTTATCTTACTTTTCTTTATTATCATTCGATATCTTATCAAGACTTCGGACAAGCGAGAGAAGAAGATTATGGATTTGCACGAGCAATCAAAGGCCGACTCTAACAGACGAGAAGAGCGTTTGATGACTCACCTGGAAAAAACTACTACAGAATTAACCACAATCACTCACGCGGTCGGAGATATTCAAAAAGAAATGGTCCGCATGAACGATCGCATGGAAGAAATCGAAAAAGGAGAATAACACATGCAACAAATTACTGAAATCATTATCGCTTCAGCTACTGGAATCTTGACTGTTTTGGCTGGTATCGCGGTCAAATCGATTAAGGATTTTTTGATTAAAAAAGGCGGTGAAAAGACCATCAAGATTGTCGAAATCCTTGCTAAGAACGCGGTCAACGCTGTGGAGCAAGTAGCTCAAGAGACAGGCTTCAAGGGCGAGGAAAAGCTGGAACAAGCCCGTACGAAAATCCGTGCTGAACTCAATAAGTACAATATCAGCATGACTGATAAGGACTTGGATACATTCGTTGAGTCAGCAGTCAAACAGATGAATGATGCGTGGAAAGGGGAATAATAATGGATATTGATACAAGTAGACTAAGAACTGACTTACCGCAAGTTGGAGAACAACCCTATCGTCAGATTCACGCCCATTCAACGGGTAATCCAAATTCAACTGCCCAAAATGAAGCAGACTACCACATGCGTCGTCCTGTTGATTCAGGCTTTTTCTCGCACGTTGTCGGCAACGGCCGTGTGATGCAGACCTGGTACACAGATATGGGAGCCTACGATGTAGGAGGTGGCTGGAACGTTGAAGGCTATGGACAAGTAGAATTGATTGAAAGTCATAGCACAAAAGAAGAGTTTATGCGCGATTACAAGCTCTATGTTGAACTACTGCGCAACCTTGCTGATGAAGCAGGCATCCCTAAAACTCTTGACTCTGATAGCCTTGCAGGCATCAAGACACATCAGTATTGTACATACAATCAACCTCGAAACTACTCTGACCATGTGGATCCATACCCTTACTTGGCAAAATGGGGCATTAGCCATGAGCAATTCAAGAAAGATATTGAAGGTGGTCTATCTGAAGCTGGCTGGAAACGTAATGAAACCGGCTGGTGGTGGGAAGAGTCAGATGGCTCTTATCCGACAAAACGCTGGAAGAAAATCAATAATGAGTGGTTCTACTTTGATGAACGTGGATACTGCCTAATCAACCGTTGGTTCAACGATGGTAAAGACTGGTTCTATCTTGATAAGCGTGGGGCAATGGTCACAGGCTGGATGTTCCTCAACCATCGCTGGTACTTCTTCAAATCAGACGGGCGCATGGCCACTGGTTGGGTGAAATACCGTGAAACCTGGTATTTCATGGAAGAAAAAGATGGCTATATGCTATCTAAGCAATTCATAAAATCTGGTGATGGCTGGTACTATTTGAAAGCCAACGGTGAACTTCACACAGATCCAGCTTTCAAAACCGAACCAGACGGGCTTATCACTATAATTGACAAACCAAAAGAAGAAAAATAAAAAAACAGAAAGAATTTCAAAATAGATTACACTAGACCGCAGGCTAAGGCTTGCGGTTTTTTTGTTTGCAAAAAGGGGCAAAAAAGGGGCAAAAATGTCGTAAACCTCTGTAAAATGATGCAAAAAATCAACTTTGCCCTCGCTTTAAAGCTCTAAATTTCAACGTATTGTGAAACAGTGTAAATTATCGTATCGCCTATAACTGTTGTGTGCTCTTTTTTCGTGCTTTTTTCGAATAAATAAGATAAAATAGCCTAGAATAAATGATTATAGAAAAGAGAAAATATGAAAATTCGTGGTTTTGAATTGGTTTCGAGTTTTACAGATGAAAATTTATTGCCGAAGCGTGAGACAGCTCATGCAGCTGGCTATGACTTAAAGGTTGCGGAACGCACTGTGATTGCTCCGGGAGAGATTGTTCTCGTCCCAACAGGAGTAAAGGCTTATATGCAGCCGACAGAAGTTCTCTATCTTTATGATCGTTCTTCAAATCCTCGTAAGAAGGGTTTGGTTTTGATTAACTCCGTTGGGGTCATTGATGGGGATTATTATGGAAATCCTGGGAATGAAGGCCATATCTTTGCTCAGATGAAAAACATTACTGAACAGGAAGTCGTCCTCGAAGTTGGAGAACGTGTGGTTCAGGCTGTCTTTGCACCATTTTTGATTGCAGATGGAGATGAGGCAGATGGCGTGCGAACTGGTGGATTTGGATCGACTGGACACTAGGATGGAAATCATCTTTGTACGTCACGGGGAGCCAGATTACCGTGAGTTAGAGGAACGTTCTTATACAGGTTTTGGGATGGATTTAGCACCTTTATCTAAGGAAGGACGGCAACAAGCTCAGGAACTTTGCCAAAATCCTTTGCTTGGCTCAGCTGATATACTGGTGTCTTCTGCAGTGACGCGAGCATTAGAAACGGCTTTTTATGTATCTTGTGCTACAGGCCTTTCCTTGAGGGTAGAGCCTTTGTTACACGAATGGCAGGTTTATGAAACAGGTATAGAGAACTTTGAAAGAGCTAGATGTCTGTTTTTAGAAAACAAGGGGGAGTTGCTTCCTAATAGTCCTATTCAGTATGAGACAGCTGCGGAAATGAAGTCTCGATTTCTAGAATCTATGGCTAAGTATCGAGAACATCAGACTGTAGTTGTTATAGCTCATCGTATGCTAATACGTCAGTTTGTGCCAAATGAGAAGATTGATTTTTGCCAAGTAATTGAGTGTGAGGTAGAAATTTAGAAAGAGGTTTATTATCGCAAAGAAAAAAGCGACATTTGTGTGTCAAAATTGTGAATATAATTCACCTAAGTATCTAGGACGTTGTCCCAACTGTGGGTCTTGGTCTTCTTTTATAGAAGAAATCGAGGTTGCAGAGGTTAAGAATGCGCGTGTGTCCTTGACAGGTGAAAAAACCAAGCCTATGAAACTGGCTGAGGTGACTTCAATCAACGTCAATCGAACCAAGACGGAGATGGAGGAATTCAACCGTGTACTTGGAGGTGGAGTGGTACCAGGGAGTCTCGTCCTTATCGGTGGGGATCCAGGAATCGGGAAATCAACCCTTCTCCTACAAGTTTCAACCCAGCTGTCTCAAGTGGGTACGGTTCTCTATGTCAGTGGGGAGGAGTCTGCCCAGCAGATTAAACTCCGTGCAGAGCGCTTGGGGGATATTGATAGCGAGTTTTATCTCTACGCAGAGACCAATATGCAGAGTGTTCGTGCAGAAGTAGAAAGAATTCAGCCAGACTTTCTCATCATTGACTCCATCCAGACTATCATGTCTCCTGAGATTTCAGGGGTACAAGGATCGGTGTCTCAGGTGCGAGAGGTGACAGCTGAGCTCATGCAGCTGGCAAAGACTAATAACATTGCCATCTTTATCGTAGGGCATGTGACCAAGGAGGGCACTCTGGCTGGTCCTCGTATGTTGGAGCATATGGTGGATACGGTACTTTACTTTGAAGGGGAACGTCACCATACCTTTCGTATCTTGAGAGCAGTCAAAAACCGTTTTGGCTCCACTAATGAGATTGGGATTTTTGAGATGCAGTCGGGCGGATTGGTTGAGGTGCTCAATCCGAGTCAAGTTTTCCTAGAGGAGCGTTTGGATGGGGCTACTGGCTCGTCAATTGTTGTGACCATGGAAGGGACCCGTCCGATTTTGGCGGAGGTTCAGGCTTTGGTAACACCAACCATGTTTGGAAATGCTAAACGCACGACGACAGGACTTGATTTCAATCGTGCAAGTCTGATTATGGCTGTTTTGGAAAAACGAGCAGGGCTTCTCTTGCAAAATCAGGATGCCTATCTCAAATCTGCTGGTGGTGTCAAATTAGATGAGCCTGCTATTGATTTAGCCGTTGCAGTGGCTATTGCCTCTAGTTACAAGGACAAGCCAACCAATCCTCAGGAATGCTTTGTAGGAGAGTTAGGTTTGACTGGAGAAATTCGACGCGTGAATCGTATCGAACAGCGCATCAATGAAGCTGCTAAACTGGGTTTTACTAAGATTTATGTACCTAAGAATTCCTTGACAGGCATTACTCCACCTAAGGAAATCCAGGTAATCGGAGTGACGACTATTCAGGAAGTTTTGAAAATGGTCTTTGCTTAAACTGTGACAAATCCTCTCAAAAATGATAAGATAGGAGAAATATTTGGTTATCAAATTTTTAAGGGGGAAATCGTGTCGTATTTTGAACAGTTTATGCAAGCCAATCAGGCTTATGTTGCCCTTCATGGGAAATTAAATCTGCCACTTAAGCCAAAAACCAGAGTAGCTATCGTGACCTGCATGGACTCGCGGCTACACGTCGCACAAGCTTTAGGTTTGGCACTTGGGGATGCCCATATCCTGCGGAATGCGGGTGGTCGAGTGACAGAGGATATGATTCGTTCTCTGGTGATCTCCCAGCAACAAATGGGCACACGTGAAATTGTGGTGCTTCACCATACAGACTGTGGAGCTCAAACCTTTCAAAATGAAAGTTTTCATGAACATTTGAAACACGAGCTCGGGGTTGATGTGTCTGATCAAGATTTTTTACCATTCCAGGATGTTGAAGAGAGTGTGAGAGAGGATATGCAGTTGCTTCGAGAATCTCCACTGATTCCTGATGATGTGGCTATTTCAGGTGCGGTTTACGATGTGGATACAGGGAGTATGAGAGAAGTATACTAACTTCATCTCGCAGAATTCTAATCCTAGCATAAGATCGATGCTTCAAATGTAGCGGTTTTAATTTTAATATAGCCAATACAAATTAGAAAAAAACAAGGGTATAAATGTTTGCTCTTGTTTTATTTTTGATTGAAAAATAAAGGAAAAAGCGCTACAATGGTAGATGGAAAATGTTGTGTAAAAAACAAGTGATACATAAATACCGGAGGAAATCATGTCTTTTTCTGATTTAAAGCTGTTTGCCCTTTCTTCTAATAGAGAATTGGCAGAGCGTGTGGCGCAAGAAATTGGGATAGAGTTGGGGAAATCGACTGTTCGCCAATTTTCAGATGGGGAGATTCAAGTCAACATAGAAGAATCAATCCGTGGAAAACACGTCTTTATCCTACAATCAACTAGTTCACCAGTAAATGATAATCTACTTGAGATTTTGATTATGGTAGATGCTTTGAAGCGTGCAAGTGCAGAATCTGTCAACGTTGTCATGCCTTACTATGGTTACGCACGTCAGGATAGAAAAGCGAGAGCGCGTGAGCCAATCACTTCAAAACTCGTTGCCAATATGCTAGAAGTGGCTGGAGTGGATCGTTTGTTGACGATTGATTTGCACGCTGCACAGATTCAGGGATTCTTTGATATTCCTGTAGATCACTTGATGGGTGCTCCATTGATTGCGGACTATTTTGAACGTCGTGGCATGGTTGGCTCTGACTACGTGGTTGTCAGCCCAGACCATGGTGGGGTGACTCGTGCTCGTAAATTGGCAGAGTTTTTGAAAACTCCGATTGCGATTATTGACAAACGCCGTAGTGTAGACAAGATGAATACCAGTGAAGTGATGAACATTATCGGTAAGGTAGAAGGTAAGACTTGTATCTTGATTGACGACATGATCGATACAGCTGGAACCATTTGTCATGCAGCGGATGCTCTTGCTGAAGCGGGTGCTGTTGAAGTATATGCAAGCTGTACGCACCCAGTACTTTCTGGTCCTGCTATGGATAATATCCAAAAATCAGCTATTAAAAAATTGGTTGTTTTGGATACCATCTACCTACCAGAAGAGCGTTTGATTGATAAGATTGAACAAATTTCGATTGCCCACCTTCTAGGAGATGCCATCGTGCGTATCCATGAAAAACGCCCTCTTTCTCCTTTGTTTAGCATTGAGAAAAAGATTTAATCTTTCACTTGAAGTAGACAGAACTCCTAGCAAGTTTCTTTTCTTGCTAGGAGATTTTTTGTAGTCAAAATCTGCAAGCCTTTTCAAAATATGCTATACTGATGAAAAAGGAGGATTTCTATGAGCCAAGAATTTATCAATCCAAGTGATGGAGTGGTCCGTCAGTATCTGGCAACCAGTAAAACGTTAGCAGTGGTGGGCTTGTCCGAACGTGAGGAGACAACCAGCAATCGAGTGACCAAGGAAATGCAGGCTCGAGGCTATAAAATCATTCCAGTTAATCCCAAGGCTGAAGGTGGTGAAATTTTGGGAGAAAAGGCTTATGCCAGTCTAGCTGAGATTCCTTTTCCTGTAGATATTGTCAATGTTTACCGTCGCAGCGAGTTTCTGCCAGATGTGGCGCGTGATTTTCTCAAGGCTGATGCCAAGATTTTTTGGGGACAACTAGGACTTGAAAGTCTAGAAGCAGAAAAAATCCTGCGTGCTGGAGGATGCGATGACATCGTGATGAATCGCTGTATCAAGAGAGAACATACACGCTTAATTCTTGAACAATAAAAGGTAGCCAGTAGGCTACCTTTTGTGTTAAAAAATACCAATCAATGCCTGCATGCCTAGGCTGGTAAGGATGATGGCAATCCAGCAAAGGGCCCCAAGGACAATAGATTTGCCACTGGATCTAACCATGCCAATCAGATTGGTTTTGAGACCGATGGCACTCATGGCCATGATAATGAGAAATTTGGAGAGTTGTTTGAGAGGGGTGAAGAAGCTACTGGACACACCGAGAGAGGTGAGAAGAGTCGTTAAGAGAGAGGCTAGGATGAAATAAAGGATAAAAAGTGGGAAGACTTTTTTTAGTTGGAAACCCTGGCTGTTTTTTTGCTGGTGACTTTGCCAGTAGGAGAGAAAGAGCGTGATAGGAATAATGGCAAGGGTGCGTGTGAGTTTAACAATGGTTGCAGACTCAAGGGTATTGGTCTGGTAGAGACTGTCCCAAGCACTAGCTGTGGCCGTTACAGAAGAAGTATCATTGACCGCAGTTCCTGCAAAGAGGGCGAAGCCTTCATTGGATAGGTGAAGCCAGGTTCCTAGAGTTGGAAAGATAAGTGCCGCTAAGATATTGAAGAAAAAGATAACGGAAATGGCTTGGGCTACTTCTTTTTCCTTGGCATGGATAACGGGTGCTGTCGCAGCAATGGCAGAGCCACCACAGATAGAAGATCCCACTCCAATCAAGGTAGCTAGTTTTGTGTCTAGCGCAAAGAAACGCTGGAAGAGGTAGGCAAGAATCAAAGCTATTGAAATGGTGGACAGGATGACAGGGAGCGAAGATTGGCCAACTGCAAAGACCTGCGAGATATTGAGACCAAAACCGAGCAAGATAACGGCATATTGAAGCAATTTTTTTGAACTAAAGGTTAATCCAGCATCCAGTTGTTTGTAGGAAGAGAGAAAAGGATGAAGGAGCATTCCCGCAAAAATAGCAAAGACAGGTGCTCCCACGACAGGAAAGAATCCTCCTAGGTACCAAGACACGATAGAAATGACAAGGCAGGCTAAGATTCCTGCCCCATTTTTTGATAAAAATGACATATAAACCTCCGAAAATAAGCACTTATTATTATAGTCCTGTTGAGAAGAAAAGTAAAACAGAAAGTGAAAAATGCAGGTTTCAGATGGATTTTGCGGTCAGGGAGCTTTTGTAGTATAATAGTACTATGTTCTGTAAGCAAGGGGGTATCTATGGACTTAACCAAGCGCTTTAATAAACAATTAGATAAGATTCAAGTGTCCTTGATTCGTCAGTTTGATCAGGCAATTTCAGAGATCCCTGGAGTTCTGCGTTTGACCTTGGGAGAGCCTGACTTTACAACGCCAGATCATGTCAAGGAGGCAGCTAAGCGAGCCATTGACCAGAACCAGTCCTACTATACAGGGATGAGCGGTTTACTGACCTTGCGCCAGGCAGCCAGTGATTTTGTAAAAGAAAAATACCAGCTAGATTATAATCCTGAAAATGAAATCTTGGTTACAATTGGGGCGACAGAGGCTTTATCTGCTACTTTGACGGCTATTTTGGAAGAGGGGGACAAGGTACTCTTGCCAGCTCCTGCCTATCCAGGATATGAGCCGATTGTCAATCTAGTTGGGGCAGAGATTGTCGAGATTGATACAACTGAAAATGGTTTTGTCTTGACTCCTGAGATGTTGGAAAAGGCCATTTTGGAGCAAGGGGACAAGCTCAAAGCGGTTATTCTCAACTATCCAGCCAATCCGACAGGAATTACTTATAGTCGGGAGCAGTTGGAAGCCTTGGCAGACGTTTTACGCAAGTATGAGATTTTCGTTGTCTGTGATGAGGTTTACTCAGAATTAACCTATACAGGCGAAGCCCATGTATCTCTGGGAACTATGCTGAGAGACCAGGCTATTATTATCAATGGCTTGTCTAAATCGCATGCTATGACAGGTTGGCGTTTAGGCTTTATCTTTGCTCCTGCAGCTTTCACATCTCAGTTAATCAAGAGTCACCAATATTTGGTTACTGCCGCAAATACTATGGCTCAACATGCTGCAGTGGAGGCTTTGACCGCTGGTAAAAACGACGCAGAGCCTATGAAGAAGGAATACATTCAGCGTCGAGATTATATCATCGAAAAGATGACTGCTCTTGGTTTTGAGATTATCAAACCAGACGGGGCCTTCTATATCTTTGCTAAGATTCCAGCGGGCTACAATCAAGACTCCTTTGCTTTTCTTAAGGATTTTGCCTATAAGAAGGCCGTTGCCTTTATCCCTGGTGCAGCCTTTGGGCGTTACGGAGAAGGCTATGTTCGCCTGTCTTATGCAGCCAGCATGGAAACGATCAGAGAGGCAATGAAACGACTTGAGGAGTACATGAGAGAAGCATGATTCAGTCTATAACGAGTCAAGGCTTGGTGCTCTACAATCGTAACTTTCGTGAGGATGACAAGCTAGTCAAGATCTTTACCGAGCAGGCGGGCAAGCGCATGTTTTTCGTCAAACACGCTGGCCAGTCCAAACTAGCTCCAGTTATTCAGCCCTTGGTGTTAGCACGATTTCTCTTGCGAATCAATGATGACGGGCTTAGCTACATCGAGGACTACCATGAGGTGATGACCTTTCCCAATATTAATAGTGATCTCTTTGTCATGGCCTATGCGACCTATGTTGCTGCCCTTGCAGATGCTAGTTTGCAGGACAATCAGCAGGATGCTCCCTTGTTTGCTTTCTTGAGGAAGACTCTAGAGTTGATGGAAGCGGGTTTGGATTATCAGGTTTTAACCAATATTTTTGAAATTCAAATCTTAACCCGATTTGGGCTTAGCCTTAATTTTAATGAGTGTGTCTTTTGCCATCGGGTCGGTCAGGCCTTTGACTTTTCTTTTAAATATGAAGCCTGCCTCTGTCCAGAGCATTATCATGAGGATGAGAGACGTTGCCATCTGAATCCCAATATCCCTTATCTTCTCAATCAATTTCAAGCCATTGATTTTGAGACCTTGGAGACCATTTCGCTCAAGTCTGAAATCAAGCAAGACTTGCGCAAGTTTATAGACCAAATCTATGAAGAGTACGTTGGGATTCACCTAAAATCAAAGAAATTTATTGATTCCCTAGCAGACTGGGGACAATTACTAAAAGAGGAAGACAAATGAAAAAAATTGCAGTAGATGCTATGGGGGGCGATTACGCACCTCAAGCCATCGTTGAGGGGGTCAATCAAGCCCTAGCTGACTTTTCAGATATTGAGATTCAACTCTATGGAGATGAAAGCAAGATCAAGCAATATCTAACAGCGACAGAGCGTGTTAGCATTATCCATACGGATGAGAAAATTAACTCAGACGATGAGCCGACAAAAGCTATCCGTAAGAAGAAAAATGCCAGCATGGTATTGGCAGCCAAGGCAGTCAAGGAGGGAGAAGCAGACGCTGTCCTCTCTGCAGGCAACACAGGTGCCTTGTTGGCAGCAGGATTCTTCATCGTGGGTCGTATCAAGAACATCGATCGTCCTGGGCTTATGTCGACCTTGCCGACTGTAGATGGGAAGGGTTTTGATATGCTAGACCTCGGTGCCAATGCGGAAAATACAGCTCAACACCTGCATCAATATGCTGTCCTAGGTTCCTTCTACGCGAAAAATGTTCGTGGAATTTCGAAACCACGTGTTGGTTTGCTCAACAATGGAACAGAAAGCAGCAAGGGAGATCCCCTTCGCAAGGAAACATACGACTTGCTAGTAGCTGATGAAAGTTTGAACTTTGTCGGAAATGTGGAAGCGCGTGATCTGATGAATGGCGTTGCGGATGTTGTCGTAACAGATGGTTTCACGGGAAACGCTGTTCTCAAATCTATCGAAGGGACCGCTTTGGGAATCATGGGCTTACTTAAAAATGCTATTACAGGTGGTGGACTTCGAGCGAAGCTAGGTGCTCTACTTCTCAAGGATAGTCTTAAGGGGTTGAAGACACAGCTCAACTATTCAGATGTTGGAGGGGCAGTCTTGTTTGGTGTCAAGGCGTCAGTTGTAAAGACTCATGGTTCCAGTGATGCCAAGGCTGTGTACAGTACGATTCGCCAGATTCGTACCATGCTCGAAACAGACGTAGTTGCTCAGACTGCGCGTGAATTTTCAGGAGAATAAAAAGATGACAGAAAAAGAAATTTTTGACCGTGTTGTAACCATTATCCAAGAGCGACAGGGAGAAGACTTTGTCGTGGCAGAAGCCTTGAGTTTGAAAGACGACCTAGATGCAGACTCAGTAGACTTGATGGAGTTCGTCCTAACGCTAGAAGATGAATTTGGTATCGAGATCAGCGATGAGGAAATCGACCAACTTCAAAGCGTAGCAGATGTGGTCGGAACTATTAAAGGTAAGATATAGCAAAAAGCAACATGCAAGTCATGTTGTTTTTTTGTTTGCAGGAAAAAGGAAAAATTTGAAACATTTTTGTAGAAATTGCGAATAAAGAGATGAGAAAGAAAAAAGGAGGAACGTTCATGTACATGCCAATCTTGTATCCATGGTACATCAAGTGGTTTTTAAAATAAAAATAAAATAGTTGTTCATTTTCGAATTGTTTTTCGAATAGATAGGTAAGAGGAAAAGGAAGGAGACTACGCGATGTATTTACCAATCTTATTGCCATGGTTTATCAAATGGTATTTAAAATAAATGAAATTTACCTGTTCATTTTAAATCACTTCTCGAATAGATAAGTGAGAAGAAAAGGAAGGAGAGAAAAAATGATTTCAGTAATTTACCCAATCTGGTTTTTTAAATGGTTTAAAGCCTAGAAACCATAAACTAAAAAAATAAAAATGAAGGAGAAAACAAATGACAAACTTTGACAAAATGGAACAGAACTTTGTAGCTCTTACTGAAGAAGAGTTGATGGATGTGGATGGGGGATTGATTATTACAGCAGCTGGAATTATTTTAGCAGGAAAAGTAGCAGGTGCTGTGGTTACAATTGGAGGAGCTCTTTATGGAGCAGGATATGCTATTGGAACAGCATTGCGACCTTAATATGATTAGAAAGGAGGCTTAGTAATGAAACAATTTCAAGAATTATCTTTTCAAGAACTTGAAGAGGTTCAAGGTGGTGTTATTACATTAACGATAGGTACGGTAGTACTTGTAGGCTGGAAAGCAGTAGCAGCTTATGGTGCAGCGGCTACTTTAGCAGGAGGCACACTTGGATTGGGAGTCTATAATGGGTACAGAGGGCGTTAGATTATGAACAATCACAACCTTAATCTCAATACACTCTTACCCAAATTAGCCACTATAGTTCCTTTGTTGGCTATAGCTCTCAATCTTGTACTTCATGTAATTCGTACAGGTTCATTAGTATCCTTTGATTGGAAATGGACTGTAGTTGGTTTACTTGCTTCGGGCTATTTTGGTATTTTTTGTAAGGATTTGACGAAAAATAATCAAAACTATAAAAGATCAATCTGAATGAAAAGGATTTTGTGCATGTAAATGACGGAGTTTTTCCGCCTTTCTTGTCAGGCAAATAGGAGTCTGCTATGAAAAAAATCTTATTAAGTTTTGCTGAAGGATATTTTATCGTATCACTCATTACCTACATCGCAACGTATTTGATTTTGAAAAATCCGATCAATACCTTGTTTTATCCAGAAACCTATCCAATTCTGCTTGGTCTGTTTTATGTAGGATACAAGTACAAAACAAAAGAAAGTAAGATAGGAAATTGATGGACCATCAGATTGGAGTTTGGGATGAAAGTTGTTCAATTACTACGAAAAGCTTGGCCAGAGACTACTGTATTATTTAGCTCGATGGCTTATCTAATTATTAGAATTGTAGCTGATGTAAACAAAATACATCTACCTACATGGTTTGAATATTTTGATGTGCCTACGATTTCATTATTCTTGATGACCTTTATCTTACTTTATAGAAGTGAAGAAAAAGATAACAAATGGTGACAATATGAGTCTGATTTCTGTAGATCCAGCATAAAAGCAATCTTGGAGTGTTAGACCAATGAACCATAATCTATATTTAGTTAGGAAGGTGTCTGTATGTTAAAAAAGAAGTGATGTTATTAGGGGGGCTTTTACTAGTACGTATTGTGCTTTCTATCCTTCAAGTTTTAATGGACTATAATCTATTACCAGGAAAGTGTAGTATAAATTTCATGGAGGTTTCAGACTTGTTCTCTTATCCCCTACTTCTTTTAATCATTTACATAGCGGTAAAATACCATACTATCCCGAAAATAACGGCTAAAGAAGGAAATGAGGACGAAAATGAATAAGATTTTAAAATCTATTCTTGTATTTGTTTTCCTATTTTTGATGAATATTTTCATCTTTGGGATACTAGCAACTCTTGGATTTCAGGTAACAATGAGTGAAAATAGTTATGTGGTGCCACCTGTGTTTGCGTTTATCGTTTTATACGCTATTCACAAAAGAAGTGGGGAAGGTAAGAAATCTGTGTAATTGAATATTCTAGGCAGAACTTTTGTTCTGCCTATTTTCTTTGGTAAAAGTGCTGTTCAGGTGAGGATATTGTTTTTTCAGAAATAATTCCCTTATTTCTTCCTTGTTTGGTTAAAATAATCTTACAAAGTTTTTAAGAGATTATTAGGAAAAGGAGATGAATATGAAATTTGGGAAAAGGCACTATCGTCCCCAGGTGGATCAGATGGATTGTGGCGTGGCTTCCTTGGCCATGGTCTTTGGCTACTATGGTAGTTATTACTCCTTGGCTCACTTGCGAGAGTTAGCTAAGACGACCATGGATGGGACGACGGCTTTGGGTCTTGTAAAGGTAGCAGAGGAGATTGGTTTTGAAACGCGAGCTATCAAGGCAGATATGACGCTCTTTGATCTGCCTGATTTGACCTTCCCTTTTGTGGCCCATGTGCTCAAGGAAGGGAAATTGCTCCACTATTATGTGGTGACAGGTCAGGACAAGAAGACGATCCATATCGCTGATCCAGATCCTGGTGTTAAGCTGACCAAGATTTCCCGTGAGCGATTTGCGCAAGAATGGACAGGGGTCAGTCTCTTTATGGCTCCGTCTCCAGACTATAAACCCCATAAGGAGAAAAAACAGGGGCTCCTATCCTTCTTGCCAATCTTATTCAAACAGCGTGGCTTAATCACCAATATCGTCCTAGCGACACTCTTGGTAACTCTGATCAATATTGTGGGCTCCTATTATCTACAGTCTATCATTGATACCTATGTGCCAGATCAGATGCGCTCGACCTTGGGCATCATCTCAATAGGACTGGTCATCGTCTATATCCTTCAGCAGATCTTGTCTTATGCGCAGGAATACCTTTTACTTGTTCTGGGGCAACGGTTGTCAATTGACGTGATTTTGTCCTACATCAAGCATGTTTTTCACCTGCCGATGTCATTTTTCGCGACACGCAGGACAGGAGAAATCGTGTCTCGCTTTACGGACGCCAATAGTATCATCGATGCGCTAGCGTCGACCATTCTTTCTATCTTTTTGGATGTGTCGACGATTTTGATTATCTCGCTTGTCTTGTTTTCACAAAACATAACGCTCTTTTTCATTAGTCTGCTTGCACTTCCTATTTATACGGTGATTATCTTTGCCTTTATGAAGCCTTTTGAAAAGATGAATCGGGACACTATGGAAGCCAATGCGGTTCTGTCCTCTTCTATCATCGAGGACATCAACGGTATTGAGACTATTAAGTCTTTGACCAGTGAAAGCCAGCGTTACCAAAAGATTGACAAGGAATTTGTAGCTTATCTGAAAAAATCCTTTACCTATAGTCGGGCAGAAAGCCAGCAAAAGGCCCTGAAAAAAGTTGCCCAGCTCCTGCTCAATGTTGCCGTTCTCTGGATGGGAGCAGTACTCGTTATGGATGGAAAAATGAGTTTGGGGCAATTGATTACCTATAATACTTTGCTTGTTTACTTTACCAATCCTTTGGAAAATATCATAAACCTGCAAACCAAACTTCAGACAGCGCAGGTTGCCAATAACCGTCTGAATGAGGTTTATCTGGTCGCTTCGGAGTTTGAGGAGAAGAAAACAGTCGAAGATCTGAGTATGATGAAGGGAGATATGACCTTTAAGCAAGTCCACTATAAGTATGGCTATGGTCGTGATGTTTTGTCGGATATCAATTTGACGATTTCGCAAGGTTCTAAGGTAGCTTTTGTCGGGATTTCAGGGTCAGGCAAGACTACCTTGGCCAAGATGATGGTTAATTTTTACGACCCTAGTCAGGGAGAGATTAGTCTGGGTGGTGTCAATCTCAATCAGATTGATAAAAAAGCCTTGCGCCAGTATATCAACTATCTACCTCAACAGCCCTATGTCTTTAACGGAACGATTTTGGAGAATCTTCTCCTTGGAGCCAAAGAAGGGACGACACAGGAGGATGTTCTGCGAGCAGTCGAGTTAGCTGAGATTCGGGAAGATATTGAGCGGATGCCATTGAATTACCAGACAGAGTTGACTTCGGATGGGGCTGGAATTTCTGGTGGGCAACGGCAGCGAATCGCTCTGGCGCGTGCTCTTTTAACGGATGCTCCTGTTCTGATATTGGACGAGGCGACCAGCAGTCTGGATATCTTGACAGAAAAGCGGATTGTGGATAATCTTATGGCTTTAGACAAGACCTTGATTTTCATTGCTCACCGCTTGACCATTGCTGAGCGGACAGAGAAGGTTGTTGTCTTGGATCAGGGCAAGATTGTCGAAGAAGGCAACCATGCAGCCTTGCTTGCCCGAGGTGAATTTTACGCCCATTTGGTCAATAGCTAGAAAGAGGAGAAGATGAAACCAGAATTTTTAGAAAGTGCGGAGTTTTATAATCGTCGTTATCATAATTTTTCCAGTCGGGTGATTTTACCCATGTCGCTTCTGCTCGTGTTTCTATTTGGATTTGCAGTCTTTGCAGAGAAGGAGATTAGTTTGTTTACCAGAGCCACTGTCGAACCTAGTCGGATCATTGCCAACATCCAGTCGACAAGCAATCAACGCATTGTGGCTAATTATCTAGAAGAGAACAAACTAGTCAAGCAGGGGGATCTACTCGTTCAGTACCAGCAAGGGGCGGAAGCTGTTCAAGCTGAAGCATACGCCAATCAGTTGGAGATGTTAAAGGATCAAAAAAAGCAGTTAGGGTATTTGCAATCCAGTTTGAAAGAGGGAACTGATCAATTTCCAGAGGCGGATAAG
Source organism: Streptococcus australis (assembly GCF_901543175.1). Taxonomy (NCBI): domain Bacteria; kingdom Bacillati; phylum Bacillota; class Bacilli; order Lactobacillales; family Streptococcaceae; genus Streptococcus; species Streptococcus australis. Next base: position 74,410 of record NZ_LR594040.1, read on the forward strand.
TTTGGATATCAGGAGATGTTTCGAGACTATCTCAGCCAAGCTAGTAGTCTTAGGAGCAATGTTTCGCAGCAAAATGCCAACATCTCCTCGCAGAATGCGGCGGCAAGTCAGAGCCAGGCCGAGATTGGCAATCTTATCAGTCAAACACAGGATAAAATTCGAGATTATAAAACAGCTAAGTCGGCGATTGAAGCAGGAGCTCAACTGGATAGTCAAAATGCAGCCTACTCATTTTATCAGACCTATAAAAATCAAGGTGGAGAAGATCCGCAAGCTAAATCGCAAGTTATTGCACAGGTGGATGCACAAATCGACCAGCTAGAGTCTAGTTTAGCTACTTATCGTGTGCAGTATGCGGGTTCTGGAGCTCAACAAGCCTACGCAAGTGGATTGGATAGTCAGCTTGAATCCCTCAAGTCTCAGCACCTAGTTAAAGTTGGACAGGAATTAACCCTTTTGGAGCAGAAAATTTTAGAAGCAGAGTCGGGTAAGAAAGTCCAAGGAGGTCTGCTGGACAAGGGGAAAATTACAGCAAGCGAGGACGGGGTGCTTCACCTTAATCCTGAAACCAGTGATTCTACCATGGTTGCAGAAGGCACCTTGCTCGCTCAACTCTACCCAGCCTTGGAAAAAGAAGGCAAAACCAAACTCACAGCTTATCTCAGTTCAAAAGATGTTGCAAGGCTCAAGGTCGGTGATTCTGTTCGTTTCACTACAAGCAAAGATGCCAACAAAGAGCTCGTTCTTGTTTCTGCTATTACGAATATTGATGCGACAGCTACCAAGACTGATAAGGGAAATTTCTTTAAAATAGAGGCGGAGACCAGTCTGACTCCTGAGCAGGCAGAAAAACTTCGCTATGGTTCAGAAGGGCGTTTGACGCTAATCACAGGAAAGAAAAGTTATTTGCGCTATTATTGGGATCAATTTTTGAACAGAGAATAATGTTCGTCTTTTTCTGAGCTAACTGATTGAAAAACTGTAAGACAAAGGTGTTTTGCAGTTTTTTCTTTACGCAACAAGTACTATCTTGGTAATGGTTCGTAAAAATCTTGAATTTTTGTTTATTTTGTGGTAGAATATGCTCAAGTAATACGAAAGGCGAACTTTAAAATGTCAAAAAAACTGATCTATTCGGGGAAAGCCAAGGATATCTATACAACTGAGGATGAAAATCTCATTATTTCAACTTACAAGGACCAGGCGACTGCTTTCAATGGTGTTAAGAAGGAGCAGATTGCAGGCAAGGGAGTCTTGAATAATCAGATTTCATCTTTTATTTTTGAAAAGTTAAATGCTACTGGTGTGGCAACTCACTTTGTGGAGAAGCTTTCAGATACGGAACAACTCAATAAAAAGGTGGAAATCATTCCTTTGGAAGTCGTTCTTCGCAACTATACGGCTGGTTCTTTTTCAAAACGTTTTGGTGTGAAAGAGGGCATTGCCTTGGAGACTCCAATCGTTGAATTTTATTATAAAAACGATGATTTGGATGATCCTTTTATCAATGATGAGCACGTGAAATTCCTAAATATTGCGGATGATCAGCAGATTGCCTATTTGAAGGAAGAGACGCGTCGTATCAATGAACTCTTGAAAGTCTGGTTTGCTGAGATTGGGCTTAAGTTGATTGACTTTAAACTGGAATTTGGTTTTGACAAGGATGGCAAAATTATCTTGGCAGACGAATTTTCACCAGATAACTGCCGACTTTGGGACGCTGACGGTAACCACATGGACAAGGATGTTTTCCGTCGGGGTCTAGGTGAACTAACCGACGTTTACGAAGTTGTCTGGGAGAAATTGCAAGGTTTAAAATAGCACCTTCAAGGTCATTTGGGAACATTGCAAGAGCTGAAATAAAGGAATAAGAATTGATGAATAAACGTATTTTTGTTGAAAAAAAGGCTGATTTTCAGGTCAAGTCAGAGAGTTTGGTGAGAGAGCTCCAGCACAACTTGGGGCTTTCAACCTTGAAAAGCATTCGTATCGTGCAAGTTTATGACGTTTTTGACTTGTCAGAGGACTTGTTTGCGCCTGCCGAGAAGCATATCTTCTCTGAGCAGGTGACAGACCATGTCTTGGACGAAACGGCTGTGCATAAGGATCTGGCTAACTATGCTTTCTTTGCCATCGAAAGCTTGCCGGGTCAGTTTGACCAGCGTGCAGCTTCTTCACAAGAAGCCTTGCTCTTGCTAGGTAGCTCAAGTGATGTAACGGTTAATACAGCACAATTGTACTTGGTTAATAAAGATATCGATGCGTCTGAGTTGGACGCGGTCAAGAACTACCTGCTCAATCCAGTGGATTCACGTTTCAAGGACATCACAACAGGGATTGCCAAGCAGGAATTTTCAGAGTCAGACAAGACCATTCCAAAATTGACTTTCTTTGAAAGCTATACAGCAGAAGACTTTGCTCGCTACAAGGCTGAACAAGGGATGGCTATGGAAGTGGATGATTTGCTCTTTATCCAGGATTATTTCAAGTCAATCGGGCGCGTGCCAACAGAAACTGAGCTCAAGGTTTTGGACACTTACTGGTCTGACCACTGCCGTCACACGACTTTTGAGACTGAGTTGAAGAATATCGACTTTTCAGCATCTAAATTCCAAAAACAATTACAGGCAACCTATGACAAATATATCGCTATGCGTGAGGAATTGGGACGCTCTGAAAAACCACAAACCTTGATGGATATGGCGACTATTTTCGGTCGTTATGAGCGTGCTAATGGACGTTTGGATGACATGGAAGTGTCTGATGAGATCAATGCTTGTTCGGTTGAAATTGAAGTAGATGTCAACGGTGTGAAAGAACCATGGCTTCTCATGTTCAAGAACGAAACCCACAACCACCCAACGGAAATTGAACCATTTGGTGGGGCGGCTACTTGTATCGGTGGTGCTATTCGTGACCCATTGTCAGGTCGTTCCTACGTTTACCAAGCTATGCGTATCTCAGGTGCTGGTGATATTACAGCACCGATTTCGGAAACTCGCGCTGGGAAATTGCCACAACAAGTGATTTCTAAAACAGCGGCTCATGGTTATTCTTCATACGGGAATCAGATCGGTCTTGCGACGACCTATGTTCGTGAATACTTCCACCCAGGTTTCGTTGCTAAGCGTATGGAGCTTGGTGCTGTTGTCGGTGCGGCTCCAAAAGAGAATGTTGTCCGTGAAAAACCTGAAGCGGGCGATGTGATTATCCTTCTCGGTGGTAAGACTGGACGTGATGGTGTCGGTGGTGCGACAGGGTCTTCTAAGGTTCAAACGGTTGAGTCTGTAGAGACTGCTGGTGCTGAGGTTCAAAAAGGGAATGCCATCGAAGAACGAAAGATTCAACGTCTTTTCCGTAATGGCGATGTCACTCGTCTCATCAAGAAATCCAACGACTTTGGTGCAGGTGGTGTCTGTGTGGCCATCGGTGAATTGGCAGACGGTCTTGAAATCGACCTCAATAAGGTTCCTCTTAAATACCAAGGTTTGAATGGCACAGAAATTGCGATCTCTGAATCTCAAGAACGGATGGCAGTCGTGGTTCGTCCTGAGGATGTAGATACCTTCGTTGCGGAATGTAACAAAGAAAACATTGATGCTGTTGTGGTTGCGACAGTGACTGAAAAACCAAATCTAGTCATGCACTGGAATGGTGAGACAATCGTCGACTTGGAACGCCGTTTCCTTGATACCAATGGTGTGCGTGTCGTTGTAGATGCCAAGGTTGTGGACAAGGATATCAAGCTTCCAGAAGAGCGCAATACAAGTGCTGAAACCCTCGAAGCAGATACTCTTGCGGTTCTATCTGACCTCAACCATGCGAGTCAAAAAGGCTTGCAGACTATCTTTGATAGCTCTGTCGGTCGTTCGACTGTCAATCACCCACTTGGTGGTCGCTATCAACTCACACCAACTGAGGCATCTGTACAGAAATTGCCAGTTCAACATGGAGTAACTCATACTGCGTCTGTCATGGCTCAAGGTTTCAACCCTTATCTAGCAGAATGGTCACCTTACCACGGTGCTGCCTATGCGGTTATCGAAGCGACAGCTCGTTTGGTGGCTGCTGGTGCAAACTGGTCCAAGGCTCGCTTCTCTTACCAAGAGTACTTCGAGCGGATGGACAAGCAAGCCGAGCGCTTTGGTCAGCCAGTAGCAGCTCTTCTAGGCTCTATCGAAGCTCAAATTCAACTTGGCTTACCATCTATCGGTGGTAAGGACTCCATGTCCGGTACCTTTGAAGAATTGACGGTGCCACCAACCTTGGTTGCCTTTGGGGTGACAACAGCAGATAGCCGTCAAGTTCTCTCACCTGAGTTCAAGACTGCTGGTGAAAACATCTACTACATTCCAGGTCAAGCCTTGGCACAAGAGATTGACTTTGATCTTATCAAGTCTAACTTTGCCAAGTTTGAAACCATTCAAAAGGCTCACAAAGTAACAGCTGCTTCGGCTGTTAAATATGGTGGTGTCCTTGAAAGCTTGGCTCTTGCTACTTTTGGGAACCATATTGGTGCAGAGGGAACCCTATCTGAACTTGAAAGTTCTTTGACAGCTCAGCTAGGCGGATTTATCTTCACCTCCCCTGAAGAAATCGCTGGAGTAGAAAAAATTGGTCAAACGAAAGCAGACTTTACACTGCTTGTCAACGGTGTGAAGCTAGATGGACACAAGCTTGACAGTGCTTTCCAAGGAAAACTGGAAGAAGTTTACCCAACTGAATTTGCCCAAGCAAAAGAACTGGCTGAAGTACCAGCTGTCGCTTCTGACGTAATCATCAAAGCCAAAGAAAAGGTTGAAAAACCTGTGGTTTACATTCCAGTTTTCCCAGGAACCAACTCAGAATATGACTCAGCCAAGGCCTTCGAAAAAGAAGGTGCAGAGGTCAACTTGGTACCATTCGTGACACTCAATGAAGAAGCTATTGTCAAGTCAGTCGAAACCATGGTTGACAATATTGGCAAGGCTAACATCCTCTTCTTTGCAGGTGGATTCTCAGCTGCGGACGAGCCAGATGGTTCAGCTAAGTTTATCGTCAATATCCTGCTCAATGAAAAAGTGCGTGCAGCCATTGATAACTTTATCGCTCGCGGTGGCTTGATTATCGGTATCTGTAATGGATTCCAGGCCTTGGTCAAATCAGGTCTTCTTCCATACGGGAACTTTGAAGATGCCACTAGTACTAGCCCAACTCTCTTCTACAATGATGCCAACCAACACGTGGCCAAGATGGTGGAAACTCGGATTGCCAATACCAACTCGCCATGGTTGGCTGGAGTGCAAGTGGGCGATATCCACGCCATTCCTGTTTCGCACGGTGAAGGGAAGTTTGTCGTGACGGCTGAGGAATTTGCGGAGCTCCGTGACAGTGGTCAAATCTTTAGCCAATACGTTGACTTTGACGGAAAACCAAGTATGGACTCTAAGTACAATCCAAATGGTTCTGTCCATGCTATCGAAGGGATTACCAGCAAGAATGGCCAAATCATCGGTAAGATGGGGCATTCAGAACGTTATGAAGACGGTCTCTTCCAAAATATCCCAGGAAATAAAGACCAGCATCTGTTCGCGTCAGCGGTTAAATACTTTACTGGGAAGTAAGACTTGCAGATTTTCGAATAGATAGTATCAGTAATGTGAAAGTCATGTGAATCTGGTTCGTGGTGATTGCAAATGGTTTGTTTTGCGAGTGAAACGAGCTTCTACAGTATCATTCCGCAGTAGTGTCGTTAGGGAGTATTTGAGACTTTGGCTCAAATACTAGCTAGAAAATTTCTTGATAGACTTTCTGTTTTTTTCGTCAGCATTTATGACGACAATAAAAAAATTAGAAAGTCATCACAGAAAGTTGAGAGCGTCCCTACTACTAAAGGAATGATACACAAATAAAAATTAGGTATAAAAAATGACATACGAAGTAAAATCTCTTAATGAAGAATGTGGTGTTTTCGGTATCTGGGGGCATCCAGATGCTGCCAAATTGACCTATTTTGGACTCCACAGTCTTCAGCACCGTGGTCAGGAGGGGGCAGGGATCCTCTCTAATGACCAAGGGAAATTGAAGCGCCATCGTGATATGGGGCTTTTATCAGAAGTTTTCAAAAATCCTACTAAATTGGACAAACTAACAGGAAATGCTGCCATTGGGCATGTGCGTTATGCGACTGCTGGAGAAGCTTCTGCGGATAATATCCAGCCTTTCATTTTTCGCTTTCATGATATGCAGTTTGGACTGGCTCATAATGGGAACCTGACCAACGCATCATCGCTCAAGAAAGAATTGGAACAAAGAGGCGCTATTTTCAGCTCAACTTCGGACTCGGAAATCTTGGCTCACCTCATTCGTCGGAGTCATAATCCTAGTTTGATGGGGAAAATCAAAGAAGCACTCAGCCTGGTCAAAGGTGGTTTCGCCTACATCTTGATGTTTGAGGATAAGCTGATTGCAGCCCTTGACCCAAACGGCTTCCGTCCGCTTTCTATCGGGAAAATGGCTAATGGAGCAGTCGTGGTTTCCTCTGAAACCTGTGCTTTTGAAGTGATCCGAGCAGAGTGGATTCGAGATGTGAAGCCAGGGGAAATTGTCATTATCGATGATAATGGCATCCAGTATGATAGCTACACAAATGATACCCAGCTGGCAATCTGCTCCATGGAGTATATCTACTTTGCCCGTCCTGACTCCAATATCCATGGTGTCAATGTCCATACGGCTCGGAAACGTATGGGTGCCCAATTAGCCCGTGAATTTAAGCATGAGGCGGATATCGTAGTCGGTGTGCCGAATTCCTCACTCAGCGCAGCCATGGGCTTTGCGGAAGAATCAGGTCTGCCAAACGAAATGGGTCTCATCAAAAACCAATATACTCAACGTACTTTTATCCAACCGACTCAAGAATTGCGCGAGCAAGGGGTGCGGATGAAGCTATCAGCCGTTTCAGGCGTTGTCAAAGGCAAACGTGTGGTTATGGTGGATGATTCCATTGTCCGCGGGACAACCTCTCGCCGCATTGTTCAGCTATTGAAAGAAGCAGGTGCGACAGAAGTTCACGTTGCTATTGGGAGCCCTGCGCTAGCTTATCCATGCTTCTACGGGATTGATATCCAGACGCGTCAGGAGTTGATTGCTGCTAATCATACGGTGGAAGAAACCTGCCAAATCATTGGTGCGGATAGCCTGACCTATCTTTCGATTGATGGCTTGATTGATTCTATCGGGATTGAAACAGATGCGCCGAATGGTGGGCTTTGCGTCGCTTACTTTGACGGCGACTACCCAACTCCTCTCTACGATTATGAGGAAGAATATCGAAGAAGCTTGGGTGACAAGACCAGTTTTTACAAATAGACGACAGATCCTCTATTAAAGAAAAGGAAAAATAAAATGGCAAATAAAAATGCGTACGCTCCACGTCTCACTACTGACTAAAAGCTGAAGCATTTGTCAGTAGACGCTTTGCCTTATGGGGCCAAAGCTAGAGCCCTGACTAGTATTTTTAGATAATACTCTTCGAAAATCAAATTCAAACCACGTCAGCGTCGCCTTACCGTACTCAAGTACAGCTTGCGGCTAGCTTACTAGTTTGCTTTTTGATTTTCATTGAGTATAAAATAATTGTTTATCTAAAAATACGTCGCAATCTTCTCAAAGAAAAGGAAAAATAAAATGGCAAATAAAAATGCGTACGCCCAGTCGGGTGTGGATGTTGAAGCGGGTTATGAAGTAGTTGAACGGATCAAAAAGCATGTAGCGCGTACGGAGCGTGCGGGTGTCATGGGAGCTCTAGGTGGCTTTGGTGGCATGTTTGACCTTTCAAAAACAGGTGTCAAAGAGCCCGTATTGATCTCAGGGACTGATGGCGTCGGGACCAAGCTCATGTTGGCCATCAAGTATGACAAGCATGATACGATTGGGCAGGACTGTGTAGCCATGTGTGTCAATGATATCATCGCTGCAGGTGCGGAGCCCCTCTATTTCCTCGATTATGTGGCGACTGGTAAAAATGAACCAGCTAAGCTAGAACAAGTCGTAGCTGGTGTGGCAGAGGGTTGTGTGCAGGCTGGTGCTGCCCTCATCGGTGGGGAAACGGCTGAAATGCCTGGTATGTATGGCGAAGATGACTATGATTTGGCTGGATTTGCGGTCGGTGTGGCTGAAAAATCCCAAATCATCGACGGCTCAAAAGTGGCAGAAGGGGATGTTCTGCTCGGACTTGCTTCGAGTGGTATTCACTCAAATGGCTACTCACTCGTGCGTCGTGTTTTTGCCGACTACACAGGTGAGGAAATCCTGCCAGAATTGGAAGGCAAGAAACTCAAGGAAGTTCTTCTTGAGCCGACTCGTATCTATGTCCAGGCTGTCTTACCCCTTATCAAGGAAGGCTTGGTCAACGGCATTGCCCATATCACAGGTGGTGGATTTATCGAGAATGTCCCTCGCATGTTTGCAGACGATCTAGCAGCAGAAATCGAAGAAGACAAAGTTCCAGTCCTTCCGATTTTCAAAGCTCTTGAGAAATACGGTCAGATCAAACACGAAGAAATGTTTGAAATCTTCAACATGGGTGTGGGGCTTATGCTGGCAGTTAAGCCTGAAAATATCGAGCGGATCAAGGAATTGTTGGATGAACCATTCTATGAAATTGGTCGCATCGTCAAGAAAGAAAACGAAAGTGTCATCATCAAATGAAAAAAATAGCGGTTTTTGCCTCTGGTAATGGCTCAAATTTTCAGGTGATTGCCGAAGAATTTCCAGTGGAGTTTGTCTTTTCAGACCATCGTGATGCCTATGTGCTTGAGCGTGCAGACAAGCTCGGCGTTCTGTCCTATGCTTTTGAACTCAAGGAGTTTGAGAGCAAGGCAGACTTTGAAGCAGCCCTTGTCGAACTCTTGGATGAGCACCAGATTGACTTGGTTTGCCTAGCAGGCTACATGAAAATCGTTGGGTCAACCTTATTGGTGGCTTATGAAGGTCGAATCATCAATATCCATCCAGCCTACCTGCCAGAATTTCCAGGAGCTCATGGGATTGAGGATGCTTGGAATGCTGGTGTTGCTGAGAGTGGTGTTACCATTCACTGGGTGGACTCGGGTGTGGATACAGGCAAGGTTATCAAACAAGTGCGCGTGCCGCGGCTGGCTGATGACACAATCGAAAGCTTTGAAGCTCGGATTCATGAAGCAGAGTACAAGTTGTATCCAGAGGTCATTAGAGAATTGTTGGACAAGTAAATGAAAAAATGGTTGGAAACACTTGCCTTGATTACCTTGGCAATCATTCTACGTTTACTGGTAAATTTTTTCTTCCCAGAGTTTCCCTATTGGGGGAGATTTTTACTGACAGTAATTTTGGGAGTCGTGGTAATCGTCTCCCTATACTTTATGAATCGAAAAATGCGCAGGTAGAGAGTTTGAAAATGAAAGGAAAAAACATGACTAAACGCGCCTTAATCAGCGTCTCAGACAAAGCGGGTATTGTTGAATTTGCCCAAGAACTTAAAAAACTTGGTTGGGATATCATCTCAACAGGTGGAACCAAGGTCGCCCTTGAAAATGCTGGGGTAGAGACTATTGCCATCGATGATGTGACTGGTTTTCCAGAGATGATGGATGGTCGTGTTAAGACTCTTCATCCAAATATACACGGCGGACTTTTGGCTCGTCGTGACTTGGATAGTCACTTGGAAGCAGCCAAAGACAATCAAATCGAGCTCATTGACCTTGTTGTGGTAAACCTCTATCCATTTAAAGAGACTATCCTTAAACCGGGTGTAGAGTATGCAGATGCGGTGGAAAATATTGACATTGGTGGGCCTTCTATGCTTCGTTCAGCTGCCAAAAACCATGCCAGCGTAACAGTTGTGGTAGATCCTGTGGACTATGCAGTGGTGCTTGATGAATTGGTAGCTAACGGAGAAACCACTTATGAAACGCGTCAACGTTTGGCGGCTAAGGTTTTCCGTCACACAGCAGCTTATGATGCTTTGATTGCAGAGTATTTTACAGCTCAGGTCGGCGAAAGCAAGCCTGAAAAACTCACTTTAACCTATGACCTCAAACAAGCCATGCGCTATGGGGAAAATCCTCAACAGGATGCGGACTTCTACCAAAAAGCTTTGCCGACTGATTACTCCATTGCTTCAGCGAAACAGCTTAACGGTAAGGAATTATCCTTTAACAATATCCGTGATGCGGATGCTGCAATCCGGATCATCCGTGACTTCAAAGACCTTCCAACCGTTGTGGCTTTGAAACACATGAACCCATGTGGAATCGGTCAGGCAGATGACATCGAGACTGCTTGGGACTACGCTTATGAATCTGACCCAGTGTCTATCTTTGGTGGTATCGTCGTTCTCAACCGTGAGGTGGATGCTGCGACAGCTGAAAAGATGCACGGCGTTTTTCTTGAAATCATCATCGCGCCAAGCTATACGGATGAGGCGCTAGCTATTTTGACCAATAAAAAGAAAAACTTGCGTATCCTCGAGTTGCCGTTTGACGCTCAAGATGCTAGCGAAGTAGAAGCAGAATACACAGGTGTCGTAGGTGGACTTCTCGTGCAAAACCAAGACGTGGTCAAGGAAAGACCAACTGACTGGCAAGTGGTGACCAAACGCCAGCCAACCGAGACAGAAGCAACCGCCCTCGAGTTCGCTTGGAAAGCTATCAAATACGTCAAATCCAACGGTATCATCATCACCAATGACCACATGACACTTGGTGTTGGTCCGGGTCAAACTAACCGTGTGGCCTCTGTTCGTATTGCCATCGACCAAGCTAAAGATCGTCTGGACGGTGCGGTTCTTGCTTCGGATGCCTTCTTCCCATTTGCCGATAACGTGGAAGAAATCGCTAAAGCAGGCATCAAGGCCATCATCCAGCCAGGTGGCTCCGTTCGTGATCAAGAGTCTATCGAGGCTGCTGACAAATATGGCTTGACCATGGTCTTTACAGGCGTGAGACATTTTAGACATTAAGAAGCAAAAGGGAAGAAAACAGTTTCTTTCCTTTTTTTAGCTTAAAATGCTAAGTGAAACAAGATTAAAACGAACGTTTGTGATATAATGATAGTAAATAATTCGCAAAAGAGGTTGAGAGATGAAGCTGTTAATTGTCGGTTCGGGTGGTCGTGAACATGCGATTGCTAAGAAGTTGCTTGAGTCAAAAGACGTTGAAAAAGTCTTTGTAGCTCCTGGAAATGACGGAATGACTCTGGATGGTCTGGAATTGGTAAACATTTCTATTTCCGAACATTCTAAGTTAATAGAGTTCGCAAAGGATAACGATATTGCTTGGACCTTCATTGGACCAGATGATGCCCTTGCTGCTGGAATTGTGGATGATTTTAACCAAGCTGGGCTTAAGGCCTTTGGTCCGACAAGGGCTGCAGCTGAGCTAGAGTGGTCCAAGGATTTTGCTAAGGAAATTATGGTCAAATACGGCGTTCCGACAGCAACCTATGGTACATTTTCAGATTTCGAGGAGGCCAAGGCCTATATCGAAGAAAAAGGTGCCCCAATCGTAGTCAAGGCGGATGGATTGGCGCTTGGGAAAGGTGTTGTCGTTGCTGAGACAGTCGAGCAAGCAGTAGAAGCTGCTCATGAGATGCTCTTGGACAATAAATTCGGTGATTCAGGCGCGCGTGTGGTCATCGAGGAATTCCTTGACGGGGAAGAGTTCTCTCTCTTTGCCTTTGTCAATGGGGACAAGTTCTACATCATGCCGACGGCTCAGGATCACAAACGTGCTTACGATGGCGACAAGGGCCCTAACACGGGCGGTATGGGAGCTTATGCGCCAGTTCCTCACTTGCCACAGAGCGTGGTTGACACAGCGGTTGAGACTATTGTCAAGCCAGTTCTTGAAGGGATGATTAAAGAAGGTCGTCCTTATCTTGGTATTCTTTACGCGGGGCTTATTTTGACTGCTGACGGTCCGAAGGTTATAGAGTTTAACGCTCGATTTGGAGATCCCGAAACACAGATTATCCTGCCTCGCCTGACGTCTGACTTTGCGCAAAATATCACGGATATTCTCGATGGCAAGGAGCCAAACATCACGTGGACGAATAAGGGTGTGACTCTGGGTGTGGTTGTCGCATCCAAGGGCTACCCGCTAGATTATGCAAAGGGTGTCGAGTTGCCAACTAAGACCGAAGGCGACATCATCACCTATTATGCAGGGGCTAAGTTTGAGGACAATAGCAGAGCACTACTCTCAAACGGTGGACGTGTCTATATGCTCGTCACCACAGCAGCCACCGTCAAAGAAGCCCAAGACACCATCTACCAAGAACTCGCCCAACAAAACACAGAAGGCCTCTTCTACCGAACCGATATCGGAAGCAAGGCCATAAAAGATTAACAGACATATTTGCCATGGCGAGCGAAAGCGAGCCACTATAGGATAATCGTCGCAGTAGTGGAACTCCTAGTAGCTTTGCTACTAGGAGCGGAAAACTGGAGACCTAGGCTCCAGTTTTAGTAATGGAACGCCATAGGCGGTCGCTTATGTCCGCACTACATTAGACGATTATTAAAAAAGGAGAAGAAATGAAACCAGTAATTTCCATCATCATGGGCTCAAAATCCGACTGGACCACCATGCAAAAAACAGCCGAAGTCCTAGACCGCTTCGGTGTAGCCTACGAAAAGAAAGTTGTTTCCGCCCACCGTACACCAGACCTCATGTTCAAGCATGCGGAGGAAGCACGTAGTCGCGGTATCAAGATCATTATCGCTGGTGCTGGTGGTGCAGCCCATTTGCCAGGTATGGTTGCTGCCAAAACAACCCTTCCTGTCATTGGTGTACCAGTCAAATCACGTGCTCTTAGTGGCGTGGATTCTCTTTACTCGATTGTCCAGATGCCAGGAGGAGTACCAGTTGCAACTATGGCTATTGGTGAAGCTGGAGCGACTAACGCTGCCCTCTTTGCCCTTCGTCTCCTCTCTGTCGAGGACCAGTCTATTGCGACAGTTTTGGCAGATTTTGCAGAAGAACAAGGAAAAATCGCAGAGGAGTCGACAAATGAGCTCATCTAAAACAATCGGAATTATCGGTGGCGGTCAGCTGGGTCAGATGATGGCCATTTCTGCTATCTACATGGGGCACAAGGTTATCGCGCTGGATCCTGCGGCTGATTGCCCGGCCTCTCGCGTGGCGGAAATCATTGTGGCACCTTATAACGATGTGGATGCTCTTCGTCAGTTGGCGGAACGTTGCGATATCCTCACCTATGAGTTTGAAAATGTCGATGCCGACGGATTGGATGCGGTTGTCAAGGATGGGCAACTCCCTCAAGGGACAGATCTGCTCCGCATTTCCCAAAATCGCATCTTTGAAAAGGACTTCCTCTCAAACAAGGCCCAAGTCACTGTTGCACCTTACAAGGTCGTAACTTCTAGCCAAGATTTGGCAGATATGGACCTGTCGAAAAACTATGTCCTCAAAACGGCGACTGGTGGCTACGACGGACATGGGCAAAAGGTCATTCGCTCAGCAGAAGACATGGAAGAAGCCTATGCGCTAGCTGACTCAGCAAACTGCGTTTTGGAAGAATTTGTCAACTTTGATCTTGAAATTTCCATCATCGTGTCAGGAAATGGCAAGGATGTGACGGTTTTCCCAGTTCAGGAAAATATCCATCGCAACAATATTCTTTCGAAGACCATTGTCCCAGCTCGCATTTCAGAAAGCCTAGCCGAAAAAGCCAAAGCCATGGCAGTGCGAATCGCTGAACAGCTTAACCTGTCTGGAACTCTTTGTGTGGAAATGTTTGCGACGGCCGATGATATCATCGTCAATGAGATTGCCCCACGCCCACATAACTCAGGACACTACTCGATTGAAGCCTGTGACTTCTCCCAGTTTGATACCCATATCTTGGGTGTTCTGGGAGCACCATTGCCAGCCATCAAACTACATGCGCCTGCTGTTATGCTCAATGTCCTCGGCCAGCATGTCGAGGCCGCTGAAAAATATGTCACAGAAAATCCAAGCGCCCACCTCCACATGTATGGTAAAATAGAAGCAAAGCACAATCGCAAGATGGGACATGTGACTTTGTTTAGTGATGTGCCAGATGAGGTTGAGGAGTTTGGGGAAGGGATTGATTTTTAGGAGAAATCTATGATTCAAATAATCGTAAATGCATTTGTTGAAAAGGATAAGACTGGAGCAGTTGTCGAAGTCTTGTTTGCTAGTGCTGACCAAGATAAGATACAAGCTAAATATGAAGAGCTAATTGCTCAATATCCTGAAAACTATTTAGCAATTTATGATTTACCATTGGATACAGATTTGAATACACTCAATCACTACCCATCTGTGTTTATTGGAAAAGAGGAGTTTGAGTAGTAAGACAGGACATAAATTATAAGATTTGCTGTTTTATCTTTGTTAGGAAATCTATTACTTTTGAAAGGGTGTTAGTAGTTAAAATGAAGTATGTAACATACAAATTAGCTAGTGATGGAAGTTATGATAATGAAAAAAGAAAAATTACTGGAAATAAAAAGAAGTTGGTTGAAGCTGTATATTATTCATTAAGGAAAAGGTTGGTATTTCGAGGGATAGATAAAAAAACATATAAGGGCTTTAATGACTTTATTTTTATTGGAGGTGAAAAAGCAAGATTTAATTTATTTAAGGGTTTAGAAAATGATTTGGGTTATAATACTCTGGAAGAGTGGAATGAAAACGAATACGAAAATTTTAAACTAATATTAAAACATTTAAAAGAAAATTTTGAAAATTTTGCCACTTATGGTATATCTGGCGATATTTCTACTATAATTGAGAAGATAAAAAATTATAAAGCTACATACAATTACTCTTATTATGATATGTATTTAAAAGTACTAAGTATTTTACATATTGTACAAGATAAAGCTCCTTTTCAATCGAAAATTCCTTGTGTATCAACATCTAGAAGTAAAGATATTGCACAGGAAATATTTTCTGAAAAAGATGATATTTCATATATAATAGTTGCTTTTACAAATAAGTCCCCAGAATGTATGTATCTCGAAACAAAAAAGATTAAACGATTTTGTGATGAGATTGGAATTGAAGGTTTTAAAGATAAGTATAAAGAGGTAATATTTTTAGATTGTATTTTTCCACATAATATTTTAGGGTTGATTGAAAAAAGTTGTTCAGGCGAAGAAGTATTTATAGTAAATCCTAATTTATTGGAAATGATAGATAAAGCAGATTCTTTTGATGCTATAATAAAGAAATTAGAAAATAGTGGAGTAGAAATTAATCAAGAAGCATTTTATCAAAAGCTAAAAGAAAGTAGTTTATATAAAAAATATATATTTCAGGAAGAACGTAGAAGATTGATTGAAGATATTGCGGGAGAAAATGAGTAAAAAGTATTTCTTGACTATAGCAATCATAATTATTATAGCAATCATAATTTTGTTTTGTATTGATACCCAAGATTTTGTTTTAAAAATATTTAGATTAAATATGGAATTTTGGTCAAGTCTGATTAGTACTATAATTGGTGCTATAATTGGTGCAGTTGTGACTATTTTAGGTATTAATTTGACATTGACTGAGCAAAAAAAACAATCAAAAATTGATTTATTTAATAGTCATAGACCTTACTTGAGGTATCGTATTTCAATAGGTGTTTACCCATATCGAATTATTGATCAGAAGCAAAGGACTGCAGTTTTAGACTATGAGATCTGTAACTCTAATAGTTCTGATGATCAGTTTGTGATTTTTCCACTAGATGTAGAGAATGTAGGATTGGGACTTGCGTTCATTACGGATGTAAAAGCGGAAGTTGATGGCAAAACACTAGACAAAGACAAAAAATTTAGAGAAAAGATTATCAATAAAGGTGAGAATAGTGTGTTTTATATTAAAGTTACAGGGGTGAGTCATGTAGATCTAAAAAATTTGAAACTCAAAATTACATATAAATCATTTTTTGGAGAAATAGAAACAGACACTATCTCAGTTGCGAAAAGAGAAGATGGGGAACTTCAATGTTTTAATAGAGAATTTGAAAAAAGTTCAGATTCTTATAAAGAATTGGAGAAATATTTTGAAAAGAAAAATATAAAAAAATATAATGATAAAAGAATATATAGGAAGACAACGGAAGAAACTTTAAAAAGAGGATATATCGTAAAAGAATTATTTAAGGAGGAAACAACATGATCAACCGTTACTCTCGCCCTGAGATGGCGAACATTTGGAGTGAAGAAAATAAATACCGTGCTTGGCTTGAGGTAGAAATCTTAGCTGACGAGGCATGGGCTGAATTGGGGGAAATCCCTAAGGAAGATGTGGCTTTGATTCGCGAGAAGGCGGACTTTGACATCGACCGTATTTTGGAGATTGAGCAGGAGACGCGTCACGATGTGGTGGCTTTCACGCGTGCGGTTTCTGAGACGCTTGGCGAAGAGCGCAAGTGGGTCCACTATGGTCTGACTTCTACTGACGTGGTGGATACGGCCTACGGGTACCTTTACAAGCAGGCCAATGACATCATCCGTCGTGACCTTGAAAACTTCACCAATATCATCGCTGAAAAGGCTAAGGAGCACAAGTTCACCATCATGATGGGTCGTACCCACGGTGTGCACGCTGAGCCAACAACTTTTGGTCTTAAATTGGCCACTTGGTACAGCGAAATGAAACGTAACATCGAGCGTTTCGAGCATGCGGCTGCTGGCGTTGAAGCTGGTAAAATTTCTGGTGCGGTTGGGAACTTTGCCAACATCCCACCATTCGTTGAAAAATACGTCTGCGATAAGCTTGGTATCCATGCTCAAGAAATCTCTACACAGGTCCTTCCTCGTGACCTTCACGCTGAGTACTTTGCAGTTCTTGCCAGCATCGCGACTTCTATCGAGCGTATGGCGACTGAGATTCGTGGTCTGCAAAAATCTGAACAACGCGAAGTGGAAGAATTCTTTGCCAAGGGGCAAAAAGGTTCATCTGCTATGCCTCACAAACGCAACCCTATCGGTTCTGAAAACATGACAGGTCTGGCGCGTGTTATCCGTGGTCATATGGTGACAGCTTATGAGAACGTAGCTCTTTGGCACGAACGTGATATCTCTCACTCATCAGCTGAGCGCATCATCACACCAGATACGACCATCTTGATCGACTACATGCTCAACCGTTTTGGAAATATCGTCAAGAACTTGACAGTCTTCCCAGAAAACATGGTCCGCAACATGAACTCTACGTTTGGTCTTATCTTTAGCCAACGTGCTATGTTGACCTTGATCGAGAAAGGTATGACCCGTGAGCAAGCTTACGACCTTGTTCAACCCAAAACAGCCTACTCTTGGGACAATCAAGTGGACTTCAAACCACTTCTCGAAGCAGATCCAGAAGTAACTTCACGTCTCACTCAAGATGAAATTGATGAAATCTTCAACCCTGCATACTACACCAAACGAGTGGATGATATCTTTGAACGTATCGGACTCGGTGACTAATCATAACAACAAAAAGCGAGATTCAATCTCGCTTTTTCGTATTCTCTTAGAAGAATCTTAATCTTCTTTTCTCTTAGTTAGTCCGTAGGCTGTTAGAGTCGCCATGAGTCCTGCTGCGACCAAGCCTGCAGAGTCTTGACTTCCTGTTGCAGGGAGTTGTTTTTCATCTGCTTTGACAGTAGTTGGTGCAGTTTGCTCAGCTTTCTCAACGGCAGTGCCGACTTCAACGACTTGAGCGACTGCTTCCTGTGTTACTACGCTATTGACAAGTGTTCTTTCTTCTTTGCCATCAGCAGTAGTGCTTACAGAGTAGAAGGCAGTACGGTGGCCGTTAGCGCCTTTAGTAACAACTTGCGTTTGTCCTTTTGGCAATTGAGGATTTTCACGTGTCACAGTAGTGAATGGAATTTCTTCCTCTTGGATGTCCAGTCTCGGTTTTGTTTCTGCGGCTGGAGCAAGACCGTGTTCATCCCCTACATGGGTTACAAGTGTTCCGACTTCAATAACTTGGGTTACTGCTTCTTGAGTCACAAGACTATCTACAAGAGTTTTTACTTCCTTACCGTCAGCAGTAGTGCTCACAGAGTAGTAATGACTGCGACGACCGTTAACGCCTTTAGTAACAACTTGAGTCTTCCCTTTGAGTAAGAGTGGATTTTCACGTGTCACAGTAGTGAACGGAATCTCTTCCTCTTGGATATCCAGTCTCGGTTTCGCTTCGGCAGCTGGAGCAAGGCCACTTTCATCTCCTTTGTGAGTAATAGGGGCACCGACTTCAATCACTTGGGTCACAGGTTCTTTGGTTACTTGGCTATCTAGAACAGTTTCTGTTTGTTTACCATTTTCAGTAAGGACAGAGATGTAATGAGTGCGTTCGCCATCTACACCTGGTGTGACAATCTTTTCTTGCTTAGCTGGGAGTTTCGGATTTTCTTTTTTGATAACCTCAAAAGGAATCTTTTCTGCTCTTGTGATGAGTTCCGGTTTGGTTTCAACATTGGCAGCTAGTTCGTTTTCATCGAGGCTTCCTGAGTGGGTTGCTGATGGTTTGAGGCCTAGGCGGGCTGCTTTGAGCTTGGCTACAAGAGCGTCTAACTCGGCTTGTTTATTACGGTTGAGGTTGTAGTTGAGAGCTTCTTTAACTGCATTTAAGGCGTCCAAGCTTTCCTTGCTGTATCCATCCAAGTTTGCAGGGATTTGAGCAAGCTCCTCGCGGAGGGCATTGTAGTTAGCGCGGAAGTAGTCTTTGTTGTGGTCTGCAAAGGCGGTCATGAGTTCAAAGATTTCTTCTTCCTTATACTCGGCACTTGGTCTATCTGCCCAGATAGCAAGCATACTACCAATAGTAGGAAGGTCAACTTCAGGGTATTTAGTTGATGCTAGTTGATTAAATGGAGTTTTCTCGGTATTTTCGAGAGCTTTTTTGAGGAAGCCTCCACCATCTTCTGGTTTTTGACCGAGAATGTAGTACCAGTCTCCGTTGGTATTAAGGAATTTATAGCCTTTACTTGCAAGGTACTGAGGAGATGCAAGGTTGTAGCCCCACCATCCTTTAGACCAGTAAGAGATGATGACATCCTTATCAAACTCAACATCGTCCTTGTCCTCGTAGTAGAAACCATCGTTGAAGGCCATTGGTTGAAGGCCTCTTTCTTTAGCCATGGCAGCAAGAGTGTTGGCATATTCAGCAAACTTGCCATAGAGTCCATACCATTTGAGGTAGTACCAGCCTTGGGCGTTGGTAGCATCATTGGCGTATTCGTCTGTGCCGTAGTTGAAGATCTTAGTCTTGCCTGCAAAGAAGTCCATGTACTTGCCGATAAGGGCTTTTGTAAAGTTCATTGCTTCTTCGTTTTCAAGGTCCATGGTTGTTTTGGAGACTTTATCAAAATTAGCTTGAGGGTTTGCGATACCTAATTTTTCCATAGCGACAAGCATGGCATCCATGTGACCTGGGCTGTTGATCGCTGGTATGAGTCCAATCCCTTTTGATTTTCCGTACTCGATCAATTCAGTGATTTCAGCCTGGCTAAGAGTGGTTCCGTTTGGATCGTCGTAGTAAGCTTTTGTTCCTTCGGTGATGGCCTTTTTGACATCATCACTTGCATAAGTTTTTCCGTTAGCTGTGATGGTCATGTCATCAAGTAGGAAGCGAAGTCCATCATTTCCTAGGAGGAGATGCACATCAGAATATCCAAGTTCACTAGCTTTATCAATGATACGTTTGAGTTGTTCAGCTGAGAAGTACTTACGTCCAGCATCGATAGAAATTACCTTGTTCTTGGCAAGTTTTTCAACTTCGCGTTTCGCGTCTTCTTCTTTTTGAGCTTCTGGTGTGAAGGTCAAATTGCTAACAGCTTCTTGGAGTTTCGCGATTGCTTGGTCAATGGTGTCTTGTTGGGCACGGCTGAGGTTGCTATCGAGCGAGCGAATGGCTTTTTCAGCTTTTTTTACAGCTGCGACACTTTCTGCAGTATAGCGGTTAAGGTCTGTTGGAACTTCTTTCAGAGCTTGCTCAGCAGACTCATAGTCAGCTGCGAAGTATTCAGCATTGGCATTTGCGAAGCTACGCATGAGTTTGAAGAGGCGTGATGGTGAATAGCGTGCAGATGGTTCATCCGCCCAAGCAGCCACCATACCACCGATGAATGGAATGTCAGCCCCATCAGATTTTGGTACAGAAGTGATTGGAGTGTTCTTGATACCATTGAGTCCTTGGTCGAGGTTGTACCAGCCTTGACCATCGGCATTTCGTCCGAGAACGTAGTACCAAGCATCGTTGGTATTAAGAATTTGGTGGCCTTTTTCAACTAGAAGTTTAGAAGAAGCGACGTCGTATCCGCCCCATCCACCAGTCCACATAGAAACGATGATGTCTTTGTCAAAAGTTCCAAAGCTAGTGTCGCTATTGTAGTAGATACCATCGTTGAAGGCCATTGGTTTGAGGCTGTGAGATTTGACGATACGAGCAAGGTCATTGGCGTAGGTGATAAATTTCTCATATCCTCCTACAGGGTAGCCTTCATTTGGATAGTATTTATCAGCCTGAAGAACGCTCCATCCCTTGGCATTTGTAGCATCGTTGGCATACTCGTCGAGTCCGATGTTAAAGATGTCAGATTTGCCAGCGAAGTAAGCAGCATACTTGTCAATCAGAGCCTTGGTAAATGCAACTGCTTCTTTGTTATCAAGGTCAACGGTACGAGCAGATTCCTTATCAAAGTAGGTAAAGTTTGGCTTCTCAATACCAAGTTCTTTCATAGCATTCAAAATCGCATCCATGTGGCCAGGGCTGTTGACTGTTGGGATTAGTCCGATACCTTTATCTTTGGCATAGTTAATCAAGTCCGTCATCTGGCTCTCTGTTAAGTGGTTGCCGTTTGGATCCTTATAGTAGGCATCAGTTCCATTTTTGAGCGCACGTTTGACATCATCACTTGCATAGGTTTTGCCATTGGCTTTGATTGTCATGTCATCCAGCATGAAACGCATGCCATCGTTTCCAACTAGTAAATGAAGGTCAGTATAGCCGTAATGTTTGGCTTTGTCGATGATTTCTTTGAGTTGCTCAGGTGAGAAGTACTTGCGTCCAGCATCGATTGAGATCATTTTTCGTTTTGCCAGTTTTTCATTTACTTGAGCTGCTCGTTCAGTGCTCGGAGCCGTTGTTGCAGGCGTTGATGGATCATTTTTCTTTTCTTCGTCAATTTTTACTGGTTCTGAGTTTTCTTCTGAAGCAGGAATAGTTTTTTCATTGACTGGAGTCTCGTCAACTTTCTCTGCAACTACTGGGGATTCAGTTTTTTCGACTGTTGGAGCGATTGTAGCTGAAGCATCCTTCTCCTCCTCGGTTTTTGCTTCAACTCTTTCTTCAAGCTTGCTTTCAGTCGATGTTTCAGCAGCCAGTGGTTCTCCCTGAGCGGTTTGAGCCACGCTTGGATTTTCTGGTGTTGGAGTGACGCTGTCGGCAGATACGGCTTGAGTGCCGAAAGTAAATCCTATGAGCACAGAAGCTGCTCCAATCGCGTACTTACGAATGGAGAAACGCTGTTTCTTTTCTAGTTTCATGATAAAACCTCCCTGTTATTATATTGTATGATAGCGTTTGCACAAAACTGTTTTTATTTTATTATCTAAGATATAAAAAGTCAAGCGGCTTTATGAAAGAACTATAATAAATGGAGGAAATTATAAGATTAGGAAGCTGTTTTTCCTAGCAAATCTGCTCTAGCAGAAAATTTTTCTGACTATTTTACTTGTTTTTAGTAAAAACGCTACTAATTATAGATTTACCTTTTATCGTATGTTCATACTAAATGGTGCATGCTATAATAGATATAGAAAAACCCGAGTCTAAGCTCAGGTTTTTCTTATCGGCCTCGATTACTTGAGATAAATTTAATCTTGTAGTAATCTGCTCGCTTATAAGTTTCGCTATAGGCCAGAACTTGACCAGTAGCTTCTAGCTTGGTTGTCTTGGTTTGGAAGACTGTTGGGAATTGTGTATCGATTCCTAATACAGAAGCAGCGTGCTCTGGGGTTGGGAATGTAATCTCATTGATTTCCTCAAAATGCTCATCAGTCATGTGGATGTGGTAGTCCAACTTGAACCGTGTATAGATAGAACTATAGTAGTCAAGATTTGGATAGTTGGCATTGATATATTGTTCGGGAATATAAGAGGTGTGGTAGATATAAGTTACGTCATTACTTTGACGAATTCGTTCGATCTTGTAGTAGAACTGGTCTCCACGCAAACCAAGTTTTTCCAAATATTCAAGCTTATTTCCACGTTCGATAGAAAGGACGGTTACCTTATCATCTTTTGTTTCAAAAATTTCGACATCTGAAAATTCAACGAGTTTGTGCTTACGAGCGCGTGATACAAATGTCCCTTTTCCTTGCTGACGGACAATATAGCCATCTTTGGCAAGGTCGTTCAAAGCGCGTACGACGGTAATAGAACTCACATCATACATGGCGATCAATTCTGCTTCAGTATAAAATTTGTCTCCACTCGCAAATTGACCTGAGATGATTTTATTCTTGAGTTCGTCTTTAATATATTGGTATTTTGGAATAGCCATAATTTCACCTCGATTTTTTTCTTTCTCCTTCTTTGATTTTACCACAAACACAAAGAAAATAGTAGCATTTAGATGAAAAAATAACATAATACATTAAAAATATTATTTTGCACATATATAAAAGCGTCATCGAAACAGAGGTCGTGCAAACTCCCTCATTTCATGCTATTTTTTAGATAATTTTGGTAAAAAATAAGTAAAAAAATAGAAAAATTTTAAAGAATTTTCTAAAACCTATTGACAAATGCACGAGATTTGATTATAGTTAATATTATAACAAATGAAAGCGCAAACTTAATTAGTCAGAGGTAGTAACATGACAAGATTTAAAATTGAGGACGATTTCTACTTAGACGGTGAACCGTTCAAGATTTTATCCGGCGCCATTCATTATTTTAGGATTCCAGCAGAGGATTGGTATCATTCCCTCTACAACTTAAAGGCGCTTGGCTTTAATACAGTCGAGACTTATGTAGCATGGAATTTACATGAACCCGTTGAAGGGGAATTTGATTTTGAAGGTGCCAGGAATTTGGAGAGATTTCTTCAAATAGCACAAGATTTGGGTCTCTATGCCATTGTACGTCCGTCCCCATTTATCTGTGCTGAGTGGGAGTTCGGTGGTTTACCGGCTTGGCTCTTGACCAAGGACATGCGAATCCGCTCGTCCGACTCGGCCTACATCGAGGCGGTTGCTCGCTATTATGACCAATTATTACCAAGGCTTGTGCCTCGCTTGTTGGACAATGGTGGGAACATTCTCATGATGCAAGTTGAAAACGAGTACGGCTCATATGGTGAGGATAAGTCTTATCTGAGAGCGATTCGAAAATTGATGGAAGACCGAGGGATTGATTGCCCACTCTTTACTTCAGATGGCCCTTGGAGGGCTACTCTGAAAGCCGGAACCTTGATTGAAGATGATCTCTTTGTGACAGGAAACTTCGGTTCTAAGGCTCCTTACAACTTTTCACAGATGCAGGAATTCTTCGATGAGTATGGCAAGAAATGGCCACTCATGTGTATGGAGTTCTGGGATGGCTGGTTCAACCGTTGGAAAGAACCCATCATCACGCGTGATCCAAAAGAGTTGGCAGAAGCTGTTCGAGAGGTGTTAGAGCAAGGCTCCATCAACCTTTATATGTTCCATGGTGGAACAAACTTTGGTTTCATGAATGGTTGCTCGGCTCGAGGAACTCTAGATTTGCCACAAGTTACATCTTACGATTATGATGCCCTTCTGGATGAAGAAGGAAATCCAACTGCTAAATACCTGGCAGTCAAGAAGATGATGGCAACACACTTCCCAGAGTATCCACAGTTGGAACCGCTTTACAAGGAAAGCATGGAAATGGAATCCATTCCACTAGTCGAAAAAGTTTCCTTGTTTGAAACCCTGGATAGCCTGGCAAGCCCAACTGAAAGTCTCTATCCAAAAGCGATGGAAGAACTTGGTCAAAGTTATGGCTACCTTCTTTATCGTACCGAAGCAAGTTGGGATGCGGAAGAGGAACGTCTCCGTATCATCGATGGACGTGACCGAGCTCAACTCTATGTAGATGGGCAATGGATCGCCACTCAATACCAGACAGAAATTGGTGAAGATATCTACTGTCAGGGAAATCGAGAAGGCTTTTCAGAGATTGACATCTTGATCGAAAATATGGGGCGTGTCAACTATGGACATAAGTTCTTGGCAGATACGCAACGTAAAGGAATTCGCACAGGTGTCTGCAAGGATCTACACTTCATGTTAAATTGGAAACAATATCCACTTCCATTGGATAATCCTGAGAAAATTGATTTTTCAAAAGGATGGACAAAAGGACAACCAGCCTTTTACGCATATGACTTTACAGTCGAAGATCCAAAAGATACTTACTTAGATCTATCTGAGTTTGGTAAGGGAGTTGCCTTTGTCAACGGGCGTCACCTAGGACGTTTCTGGAATGTCGGCCCGACCCTCTCACTTTATATCCCTCATAGCTATCTCAAGGAAGGTGCTAACCGCATCATCATCTTTGAAACTGAAGGTGAATATAAAGAAGAGATTCATTTAACTCGTAAACCTACACTAAAACACATAAAGGGGGAAAACTTATGACAATTGTAGGATGCCGTATCGATGGACGTTTGATCCACGGTCAAGTAGCCAATCTTTGGGCAGGGAAACTAAACGTTTCGCGCATTATGGTTGTAGACGACGAAGTCGTTAACAACGATATTGAAAAGAGTGGCTTGAAACTTGCTACACCACCAGGTGTGAAACTTAGTATCTTGCCGGTTGAAAAAGCGGCAGCGAATATCCTTGCTGGTAAATACGATAGCCAACGTCTCTTTATCGTTGCACGTAAACCAGACCGTTTCCTTGGTTTGGTTGAAGCAGGTGTTCCGCTTGAAACACTCAATGTCGGCAATATGTCTCAAACACCAGAAACTCGCCCTATCACACGTTCTATCAACGTGGTAGATAAGGATGTGGAAGACTTCCACAAACTGGCAGAAAAAGGTGTTAAACTCACTGCTCAAATGGTTCCAAACGATCCCGTATCAGACTTTTTGAGTTTATTAAAATAGGAAAAAATTTTTAGGAGGTCATTGTTATGATACAATGGTGGCAAATTTTACTTCTCACTTTGTACTCAGCTTATCAAATCTGTGATGAGTTGACAATCGTTTCATCTGCAGGTTCCCCTGTATTCGCTGGTTTCATTACCGGTTTAGTCATGGGAGATTTGACTACTGGTTTGTTTATCGGTGGTAGCTTGCAGTTATTCGTACTTGGGGTAGGTACCTTTGGTGGTGCTTCTCGTATTGACGCAACTTCTGGTGCGGTTCTTGCGACAGCCTTCTCTGTTTCACAAGGAATTGATACAGCACTTGCGATTACAACAATCGCTGTGCCAGTAGCAGCTCTCTTGACATACTTCGACGTTCTTGGACGTATGACAACTACTTTCTTCGCTCACCGTGTGGATGCTGCAATCGAACGCTTTGACTATAAAGGTATTGAACGCAACTACCTACTTGGTGCGATTCCTTGGGCTCTTTCACGTGCCCTTCCAGTATTCTTCGCCCTTGCTTTTGGTGGAGAATTCGTACAAGGTGTTGTAAACCTTGTTAAAGAATACCAATGGATTGCAGACGGTTTGACACTTGCAGGACGTATGCTTCCAGGTCTCGGATTTGCAATCTTGCTTCGTTACCTTCCAGTTAAACGTAACCTTCACTACCTTGCAATGGGATTCGGTTTGACAGCTATGTTGACTGTTCTTTACTCATATGTAACAGGTCTTGGTGGCGCAGTTGCTGGTATCGTAGGTACTCTACCTAAAGATGTGGCTGAAAAAATTGCTTTTGTCAACAACTTTAAAGGTTTGTCTATGATTGGTATCTCTATCGTAGGTATCTTCCTTGCAGTGCTTCACTTCAAAAATAGCCAAAAAGTAGCTGTAGCAGCACCTTCTACACCATCAGAAAGTGGGGAAATCGAAGATGACGAATTCTAATTACAAACTTACAAAAGAAGATTTTAATCAAATCAACAAACGTAGCTTGTTTACTTTCCAATTAGGTTGGAACTATGAGCGTATGCAAGCTTCTGGTTACCTTTACATGATCTTGCCTCAATTGCGTAAAATGTATGGGGATGGAACTCCTGAATTGAAAGAAATGATGAAAGTTCATACTCAATTCTTCAATACTTCTCCATTCTTCCACACCATTATCGCTGGTTTTGACCTTGCCATGGAAGAAAAAGATGGTGTAGGTTCAAAAGATGCCGTTAACGGTATCAAGACAGGTTTGATGGGACCATTCGCTCCTCTTGGAGACACAATCTTTGGTTCACTTGTACCTGCTATCATGGGATCTATCGCAGCAACTATGGCTATCGCTGGCCAACCATGGGGTATCTTCCTTTGGATCGCAGTTGCAGTTGCTTATGACATCTTCCGTTGGAAACAGTTGGAATTTGCCTACAAAGAAGGGGTTAACCTTATCAACAACATGCAAAGTACTTTGACAGCTTTGATTGACGCTGCATCTGTACTTGGTGTCTTCATGATGGGTGCTCTTGTAGCAACAATGATCAACTTTGACATTTCTTACAAATTGCCAATCGGTGAAAAATTGATTGACTTCCAAGATATCTTGAACTCAATCTTCCCACGCTTGCTTCCAGCAATCTTTACTGCCTTCATCTTCTGGTTGCTTGGTAAGAAAGGTATGAACTCTACTAAAGCGATCGGTATCATTATCGTTCTTGCAGTAGGTCTTTCATTCATCGGTAAATTCTTGCTTGGAATGGGCGCATAATTTATGGTGAAATCGTTAATTTTGGTGAGTCATGGTCGTTTTTGTGAAGAACTTAAAGGTAGCACGGAAATGATCATGGGTCCACAAGACAACATTCATGCAGTGGCTCTTCTTCCAGAAGATGGCCCAGAAGAATTTACTGCAAAATTTGAAGCTGCTATCGAAGGTTTAGATGATTTCCTAGTCTTTGCGGATCTTCTCGGTGGAACACCATGTAACGTGGTGAGCCGCTTGATTATGGAAGGTCGCGACATTGAACTCTACGCAGGGATGAATCTTCCGATGGTGATTGAATTTATCAATGCGAGCCTTACAGGCACAGATGCGGACTATAAGAGCCGTGCTGCAGAAAGCATTGTGAAAGTCAATGATTTGTTAGCAGGCTTCGATGATGACGAAGATGAATAATACTCTTCGAAAATCAAATTCAAACCACGTCAGCGTCGCCTTGCCGTATAGATGTTACTGACTTCGTCAGTCTTATCCGGCAACCTCAAAGCAGTGCTTTGAGCAGCCTGCGGCTAGCTTCCTAGTTTGCTCTTTGATTTTCATTGAGTATACGATGTGACAACGGCTAAATTCGTTAGAACAGCTTGTATAGAATATACATGGGAATGGGAGTAAATCCCATTCCCATATTTTCAATAGGAATGAAACAATAATAGATTAGAGGAACTCTATGCTAAATTACACAAAAGAAGAATTACTTGAACTGGGTGCAGAAATTACGACTCGTGAAATCTACCAACAGCCTGATGTATGGAAAGAGGCTTTTGAAGCCTATCAAGCGAAACGTGAAGAAATTGCAGCCTTTCTGCAAGGTATCGCTGATAAACATGATTATATCAAGGTCATCTTGACGGGTGCTGGTACTTCTGCTTATGTGGGAGATACCTTGGTACCATACTTTAAGGAAGTTTATGACGAACGCAAATGGAACTTCAATGCCATTGCGACAACAGATATTGTAGCCAATCCAGAAACCTATCTGAAAAAAGATGTGGCAACTGTCCTTGTATCCTTTGCTCGTAGTGGGAATTCGCCTGAAAGTGTAGCGACTGTTGATCTGGCTAAAGCCTTGGTTGATGACCTCTATCAAGTGACCATTACATGTGCTGCTGAAGGGAAATTGGCTCTTCAAGCGCATGGTGATGACCGCAATCTTTTGCTCTTGCAACCAGCTGCCTCTAATGACGCTGGATTTGCCATGACTTCTAGCTTTACGTCCATGATGTTGACAGCACTCTTGGTGTTTGACCCTACAGAATTTGCTGTTAAAGCTGAACGTTTTGAAGTTGTGGCTAGCCTTGCCCGTAAGGTCCTAGACAATGCAGCAGATGTCAAAGAGTTGGTTGACCTCGACTTTAACCGTGTCATCTATCTGGGTGCAGGTCCTTTCTTCGGTCTTGCTCATGAAGCTCAGTTGAAGATTTTGGAATTAACAGCTGGTCAAGTGGCGACCATGTATGAAAGCCCAGTTGGCTTCCGCCATGGTCCAAAATCATTGATTAATCAAGATACAGTTGTTTTGGTATTTGGTACAACGACAGACCACACTCGCAAGTATGACTTGGACTTGGTTCGTGAAGTTGCTGGTGACCAGATTGCTCGTCGTGTCGTACTTTTGAGTGATCAAGCCTTTGGTCTTGAAAATGTCAAAGAAGTAGCTCTTGGCTGCGGTGGAGTCTTGAATGATATTTACCGTGTCTTCCCTTACATCATTTATGCCCAACTCTTTGCCCTTTTGACTTCGCTCAAAGTGGAAAACAAACCAGATACACCGTCTCCTACAGGTACAGTAAACCGTGTGGTACAAGGTGTTATCATTCATGACTATCAAAAATAAGGAAGTATCTATGAGTAAATTACAATTAAGTCCGAATAAAGTAGCTTGCTTGCAAAAACTCTCTGACGAGAACGGCATTATCTCAGCTCTTGCCTTTGACCAACGTGGCGCTTTGAAACGCCTCATGGCCCAATACCAAACGGAAGAACCAACAGTCGCTCAAATGGAAGAACTCAAAGTCTTGGTTGCAGATGAATTGACAAAATACGCATCCTCTATGCTTCTTGACCCAGAGTATGGACTTCCAGCTACAAAAGCGCTTGATGCTAATGCTGGTCTTCTCCTAGCTTATGAGAAAACTGGCTACGACACAGCTAGCACTAAACGCTTGCCTGACTGCTTGGATGTTTGGTCTGCAAAACGCATCAAGGAACAAGGCGCAGACGCTGTTAAGTTCTTGCTTTACTATGACGTAGATAGTTCTGATGAACTCAACCAACAAAAACAAGCCTACATCGAACGCATCGGTTCAGAGTGTGTGGCGGAAGACATTCCATTCTTCCTTGAAATCTTGGCTTACGATGAAAAAATCGCTGACGCAGGCTCTGCAGAATACGCAAAAGTGAAACCACACAAGGTTATCGGTGCGATGAAGGTCTTCTCAGACCCACGCTTCAATATTGATGTTTTGAAAGTTGAAGTTCCAGTCAATGTGAAATACGTTGAAGGCTTTGGTGATGGTGAAATCGTCCATACTCGCGAAGAAGCAGCAGCCTTCTTCAAAGCACAAGATGAGGCAACGAACTTACCATACATCTATTTGAGTGCAGGTGTGTCAGCTAAACTCTTCCAAGAAACGCTTGTCTTTGCCCACGAATCAGGCGCAAACTTCAACGGAGTTCTTTGTGGCCGTGCAACATGGGCAGGATCAGTTGAAGCCTACATCAAAGACGGTGAAGCAGCAGCTCGTGAATGGCTTCGCACAACTGGTTTTGAGAACATTGACGAACTCAACAAGGTTCTTCAAACAACAGCGACTTCATGGACTGAACGAGTAGAAGCATAAAACAAGAATAGAAGAATTCCCTTTTGTTAAGAAGATACTTAAGGTTTTCTGACAAAGGATTCTGAAAATAGAAACTACAACCATAGATGGTGAATACACTTTCTATGGTTTGTTTACTTAAGAGAAATGGATCAAAGGAGAGAAGAATGAAAGCATACACAGAGCGTGTATTTGGAAATCACGAGGGCAAGGATGTCTTGGCCTATCGCTTTGAGACTGACGGCGGCTACCAGCTTGAAGTCATGACTTATGGTGCGACCATCTTACGCTATGTCACACCTGACAAGGCTGGTAATTTTGCCAATGTTATCTTGGGCTTTGATGACTTTGCTAGCTATATAGGCAATAGTCCCAAGCATGGAGCAAGTGTAGGTCCTGTAGCGGGCCGTATTGCAGGTGCAACATTTGAGCTCAATGGCCAGACCTATAATCTTGAAGTCAACAACGCTAGCAACTGTAACCACGGTGGTTCAACAGGTTGGGATGCGAACTTGTTTGAACTGGTTGAGGTGAGCGACCATGGCTTGACTCTCTACACAGAGCGTACAGACGGGACAGGGGGATTCCCTGGTAATCTCAAGATTTGGATCAGCTATCACTTGGAAGAAACTGGTGCCTACGAAGTCAGCTATAAGGTGACGACAGATCAGGATACGCTTGTCAATCCAACTAATCACAGCTACTTCAACTTGTCTGGTGATTTCACGCAGACAATTGACCGCCATGTCTTCCAACTAAATACGGAGGGCATTTACCCAATCGCTCCCGACGGTGTTCCAGCTAAGACTCCAGATGCTGATCGTGATGCAGTGAAACACATCTACAATGGTGCTTTGCTCAAGGATATCTTTGCAGAGGAAGATGAGCAAATCCAGTTGGTATCTGGTTTGGATCACCCATTTGCCCTTCCTACAGGTCATGACAATGCTGGTTTCCTTTATGACCAAAACTCAGGTCGCTTCCTACTTTTCAAGACAGAGGCCCCTTGCTTTGTGGTCTACTCAGCAAACTTTGTGGATGAGAGTGTCATCATAGCTGGTCAGCCAATGGTACAACACAATGGGATTGCCCTTGAAGCGCAGGTCTTACCAGATGCCATTCACAGTGACCTTAAAGACCAAGTTATTCTCAAAGCAGGGCAAACCTTTACTAGTAAAACTCGCTACGAGCTTGTTGTTAAATAAAAAGAAGAGCTGGTTTCCAGCTCTTTTGAGTTGTCTTCATTGACATTTTATCTCATTAGTGTATAATTGATGTAATCGATAAAGTTACAACAAGAGGAGATACCTTATGACTTATGCATACCAAAGCCACATTTACCTAGCAGAAGTGGTTTTAAATGTCAAGGATTTGGCAAGTCAAACGGCTTTTTATCACCAGATTATTGGCTTGGAGATTTTATCTCAAACAGAGACAGAAGCGATTTTGGGACTTGGTAAAAAAGCCTTGGTCCACTTGATTGAGACAGAAAAAGCTGGGGAAGTAAGGGAGCATTATGGGCTCTACCATCTGGCGATTTTGTTGCCGACACGAAAAGCCTTGGCAGATGTCTTGAAGCACCTAAGTGACTTGCGGATTCCTCTGGTTGGGGGTGCAGATCATGGATACAGCGAGGCTATTTATCTAGAGGATTTGGAAGGAAATGGCATTGAACTTTACCGTGATAAGCCAGTTTCTTCATGGGATATTCGAGAAGACGGTCGTATTATTGGTGTGACCGAGGCTCTTGCGGCACAGGACATCTATGAGTTGGGGGAAAAGGCAGAGCCCTTTTCCCTAGCCGAAGGGACGAGAATGGGACATATCCATCTATCGGTTAAGGATAGCCACGCGGCAAGTCAGTTTTATCAAAAGGTGTTGGGGCTGGAAGATAAATTTAGTATTCCTAGTGCTAGTTGGATAGCGGCAGGTCAGTACCATCACCACCTGGCTGTCAACGAATGGGCTGGAAAAGGTCTGGCTCCGCGTGAGCAAGGCTTGCCAGGCTTGGCCTACTACGCCCTTGAGGTCGAAAGCAAGGAAGAACTCTTGAACATCGTTAAGCAAGCACAAGAGCTAGAAGCTCCGATCAAGTGGTTACATTCGAGTGAAGTGGATCTTGTAGACCCAGACGGGATTGTGACACGCATTCGCTTGGCACGATGAGACGAGGAAAATACGTCATTTATTTTAGAGACATAGAAAAAGGCGGACAAGCTCGTATTCTGTTTTTAGAATAGAGACTTGTTCGCTTTTTATGGAATGATAAAGAGTGAAACCATTATAGCCAAACTGTAAAGGTAATCACCTGTTTTTTGTAGCTGACAAGGATTTTTCCTCTTTGAAGTTTGTAGCAGCTTTTTCTATATCTTGGACAAAGGTCTGCAAGATAGTGGGTAAGTAGGCTTCGCAAGGGCCATAGATAGAGTTCATAGGCTGGTCCATTCTAAGAATGGCTCGTATTGCTACGAGCATAGATTCTAATAGTATTTGTCATTCTATTATACCATGAAAGCGATAGCAGGGTAAGATTCTATAGATAAAGAGGGAACGAGAACTTTGACAAAGGAGTCCATTAGAGATATAATGAAGAAAAAGTGACCAAGGATAAATCAATGACAAACTCAAAGTATATTACACGGCTTAAACGCTCAGAAGGCCAGTTACGTGGTATCCAAAAAATGATAGAAGAAGAGCGTGATTGTGCAGATATCATTACCCAGTTGACAGCGGTTCGTTCGAGTGTGGAGCGTGTGATTGAGATGATCATTACCGAGAATCTCACAGCCTGCATCAACCAACCACTAGACGACCCTGGAGCTCAAAAAGAACGCTTAGAAAAGGCTGTTCAATACCTTATCAAACGAAAATAGTAGTTCTCTATGTGATAGAACAAGATAAGAAAGTAAATCACAGGAGGGGAAAGATGACAAAAGAAGAACGAGCAGAAAAATGGTTTCAGAGTGTTCCTGAAGCAGAAGCTATTCCTATACAAACCAAAATGGAGATCTGTAGTCAGGCAGCGAAGCGAATGGCGTTTATCTGGCTTGTACTACTTGGTGTGGAATGCTTGTCCCTATTCTGGGGCACTAGAGGAGAACTGTTCAATCAAGTAGCGGACTTTCTAAATCAGCTATCAGAAGGGAGTCCCACAAAAAATCGATATAAGGGTCTCGCACTTGCAGGGACTCTTATTTGTCTGCCTGTCTTGATTTTGCCTAGCGTTGTTGCCCATTTCTTTAGACAAGTTTGGATTCAAAAAGAGGCTGAAAAGGTAGTCAAAGTGATGACCCCTGTTACAAGTGATCAGCCTTATCTAGATGGAGATGAGGGAGCAGATTTTGCGAGTATTTCCGGAGGAATCTTTGCGGATTGGGTGCTAGATGATGGTGAGAAGGAACAAAATGGCTTTGAACTTGAGGAAGTATGGCAGCAACTGGCAGCTGTACAAGATGGTGATAGGGATTTTCTCATTTTAATACCTCAGCAACCAGTTAAACTAGAGGGGAGTCAGCTTGTATCGGATTTTGTACAGGTTTGTCAGGATGAAGATTCGGACGGTTTTCATTTTGAGATCAGTGTTGCCGATGCTGAACGGATCAATGAGAATGTAATCTACGAAAAAAATGGGCTGAGCAAGAAAGAAACTCAAGACATGCTTTGGGCATATTTGGAGAACAGAGTCACATCAGAGCTAGAAGACTGGGAAATTGTACTAGATATGCGGACAGATGAGCAGAAAAATATCGCAATCTATCAGGAAATAACCCAATTGCTAACAGATGATAGTGAGGTACGATCTCGTTTGACCTCCTGTTTTGAATCACCGAAAGCCTATTTCAAGCAGTATGCAGAGAGATATGACGTGCGGGGTATAGGAGAAGAAGCCAATGAAGCCACGATAAAATGGCTTGCTATTGCTGATGAACTGCTTGCTGTGGATGCAGTCATTGAGTTAGACTGGAAGACAGATAAGGACGAATTTCTGTACCAACTAGCACCTCTGGCAGCTAAACAAACTCTTGATTTGGAGGAGAATTGGTTCGACGAGGGTGATGACATCCCTACTTGGTGTAAAATTTTGGACGAAAGATGGGCTGGACACGATTTCTGTCTTGCTTGTATGGATATTAATAGTGATAGTTATGTGCTATTTATCTGCAAGAGGGATATTCTGGAAAAATTAATCACCTTGAGTCACACAATCAATCAGCGTTTCGGCTATGCAAAAAATATGTAATTGCTAGTGTATTTCAAGGAGGGAGTTCAAGATGATTTTTGCATTTAAGGATGCACCCAACACAGCCTGTATAGTTTGTCACCATGTCTTGGCTGGGAAAAATCCGATCACCTTTATCTCCCACGATGAAGAGGATGGCATGTGGCAATTTTTGTGTTCAGATGACCACACTGGAGAGGATGCACGCCTCATTTCCCTAGCTGAAGCATTTAAACTAGACGCATCTATCGGACAAGTCGCGTATATACCTTGTGGCTATGCGGTGGAAAGAAAAGATATGCTTACTGGCTGGAAACCATGCCCATCTTAACAGTTGGGGTTCCGTCTAAGACAACTTGTATGAAAATGAAAGAAACCTAGAGATGCTTGGATACAAATTGGAAGAAAACCCATTGTTGTTGTATAATTAAAGGTGGCAAGACAAGTTAAAGGAGGCCAGCAAATGGAAGCATACGAAAAAGTAGTAGAAATGCTAAATGGGCTAGATATTCCTTTTGAAATCGTGGAGCACGATCCAGCCTTAACGACGGAGCAGGCAGATAGTTTTATCGAAGGAATCGAAGGTGTCCGTACCAAAACCATGTTTCTCACCAACAAAAAGAAAACAGCCTATTGTCTCGTGATTATGGATGATAAGAAACGTTTGGATATGGACCTCTTGAAAGACTTGGTAGGAGCCAATAGAATCCGTATGGCTTCCTCTGAGAGCTTGTTTGAAAAAATGATGTTACCAGCAGGTGTTGTTTCTCCATTTGGCTTGCTGAACAATACTGACAAGGATATTCAAGTTTATTTCGACAAAGAAATCACGTCGGAAAAACGGATGAGTTTCCACCCCAATACCAACGAGAAAACCCTTTTTTTGGACACGACAGATATACTCAAATTCCTAGAAGCCATTGGTTACGAGTTCCATATCATTGAGTTGTAAAAACGAAAAAACCGATTAAGTTTCTTAATCGGTTTTTTACTTATTCTACTTGACCAGGCCAAGCATTCATACCACCTTCTACATTGGTAACGGTGAGGCCTTGGGCGCTGAGAAATTGACAGGCAGAGGCAGAACGCACTCCACCTTGGCATATGACATGGTATTCATGGTCCGGTTTGAGTTCTTTGTAGTCTTGCTCCAAGGTACTTAACGGAAGATTTTTGGCACCTGGTGCATGTCCTGCTTGGAATTCATGTACTTCACGTACATCGATAAGATCTAGTTTTTCATTTTGATATTTTTCATAAAAGTTAGCCATGCTGATATTAGTTACCATATTCTACTCCTTCTGGGTTAGCCATTTTGTACAGTGAATAAGCGCCGTCAAGGTTTTGGACGGTA
This sequence comes from Streptococcus australis, assembly GCF_901543175.1. Classification (NCBI taxonomy): domain Bacteria; kingdom Bacillati; phylum Bacillota; class Bacilli; order Lactobacillales; family Streptococcaceae; genus Streptococcus; species Streptococcus australis. The sequence continues at coordinate 109,697 of NZ_LR594040.1, forward strand.
AATCCTGCTTGTTTGAGGATACGCTCTGCGATATAGCTGCGCAAACCGCTATGGCAGCTAACGATGTAGGCTTGATTCTTGTCCAGTTCGTCCAAGCGTTCTCGTAGTTCGTTTAGGGGGATGTGGATGGTATCGACTCTGAGTCGACCACTCTGGAATTCGCCACTTGTCCGTACATCTAAGAATTTCTTACCAGTAGCCAGTTCGTCTTCGAGCTGGTACCATTGAATATTGTCGCTTAAACCTTCGATTAGGTTCAAGGCCGCGTAGCCCAGCATGTTGACGGGATCCTTAGCGGAGCCAAATGGTGGCGCATAGGTGAACTCCAATTCTGGTAAGTCAAAGACGGTGAGATTTCCCTTGATAGCAGTTGCTAGGATATCAATTCGCTTGTCAACACCTTTCTTCCCAACTCCTTGGGCACCATAGATTTTTCCAGTGGTTGGTTCAAAGAGAAGCTTCAAGGTCATATCAGTAGCGCCTGGATAATAACCAGCGTGGTCTTTCCCACTGACATGAAGGGCCTTGTAAGGAAGTTGATTCATGACAAGGATACGTTCGCTGAGACCAGTCGAAGCAGCTGTCATATCAAAGGCACGAACGATGGCAGTACCGATACTGCCCTTGTTGGTACGACCGAGTCCTGCGATGACATCCGCTACTTGTCGTCCTTGACGATTGGCAGGAGAAGCTAGAGAGATGAGGGCATCTTGGCCCGTAATCTCTTGCTTGACGACGATGGCATCCCCAACTGCAAAAATATCTTTTTGACTGGTTTCGTAATGTTCATCGACCAGAATCCCACCACGGAGTCCCAGTTCAATCTCCGCAGCTTTAGCCAGTCCATTTTCAGGTTCAACACCAACAGAAAGGATGGTGAGGTCAGAAGTGATCTCTTGACCGTTTTCGAGAATGATGACTTTTCCTTGGTCTTCAAATCGAGTCGCAGACTGAGAAGTGATAACGCGAACACCGTTTGCCAGCAATTCTGCTTGGACAAAGGCCGCCATTTCGTGATCTAATGGTGGCAAGACATGGGGCGCTTTCTCAACGATAGTAACTTGCAATCCACGTTTGGCCAGATTTTCAGCCATTTCAAGCCCGATAAAGCCTGCACCGATAACGACAGCTTCTGTTGGATGATTGTCCAAGGCTGCCATAATTTCATCGAGATCGGGAACATTGCGGAGCGTATAGGTATTCTTAGTTTCTGCCAAACCCTCAATGGCAGGAACAAATGGTTTAGCTCCTGGGGAGAGGATCAACTTGTCATAGCTTTCTGTGAATTCCTGTCCATCGTGTCGCACTGTCACAGTGTGTTCTTCTGGCGAAATCTGGATGACTTCATGAAATGGGCGCACATCGAGATTAAATCGGGCCTTGAGACTTTCAGGAGTTTGGACCAATAAACTATCACGGTTTGCAATTTCTCCTGAAACATAGTAAGGAAGTCCGCAGTTTGCAAAGGAAACAAAGAGACCTTTCTCAAAAATAGTGATTTCAGCGTCTTCCATGAGACGTCTGAGACGGGTTGCTGCTGACATTCCGCCTGCAACTCCCCCGACAATGATAATTTTCATTGACTCTCTCCTTTATAAATCTAGATGACCTTGCCTGTCCAAGCACTCATACCGCCTCGGACATTGATGACATCGTAGCCTTTTTTCTTTAACTTCTTCGCAGCCATCTTACTGCGCACACCAGAATGACAAATGACATAAAGTGTTTCTTTTGTCGCTGGTGTATAAGATCCGATTTCGGATAGAGGGACATTCTTGGCATTTTTGATATGACCTCTATGGAATTCCGTAGGCGTCCGAACATCCAGTAGCTGAATCGGTTCTCTGAGTTTAGCTTCTAACTCGCTGGTAGAAATACTGTCAATTTTTGTAAATAATAAGTGAAACATAGGCACCTCCAAATATACCCTTATGGGGTATATTAAACCATGAAGTTAAGCTTTTGTCAAGCAAGTTGTTTTGAGTTGGGATGGGGAATGGTTTCGAGAGTCTAGAAAGAAGTCCTAGACCAGCTTATTCTTGACCTTTCAAAGCCTTTTTGATATGATGGCGTCAAAGTAAGTGTGAGGTGATAAGATGACCAGTGAATACCAGAAAATGATAGCGGGAGAACCCTATCATCCGTTTGATCCTGAGTTGCGGGGCTTGGCTCAGACAGCACGTCAGAAGCAGACAGACTTCAACCAGGAGTTAGATCCCTTGAAAGGGGCGGAGATTATCAAAAGTTGGTTTGGTTCAACTGGGCAAAATCTCTATGTCAATCCACGCCTGGTGGTTGATTATGGAATTAATATCCATCTCGGGGAAAATTTCTACTCCAATTGGAACTTGACCATGCTGGATGTTTGCCCGATTCGGATTGGTGACAATGCTATGATTGGTCCCAACTGTCAGTTCTTAACCCCACTCCATCCACTGGATCCGCATGAGCGCAATTCAGGGATCGAATACGGCAAGCCCATCACCATCGGTGACAATTTCTGGGCTGGTGGTGGTGTCATTGTTCTTCCTGGAGTGACACTGGGAAATAACGTAGTGGCGGGAGCAGGAGCTGTGATTACCAAATCCTTTGGAGACAATGTTGTCCTAGGTGGCAATCCTGCGCGAGTTATCAAGGAAATCCCTGTGAAAGAAAATTAAAAAGAACAGCTGGGGCTGTTCTTTTTGTAATCTTTACCTTAGTCTTATAAATTTTTCTTCTTTTTGGTTAGGGAGACATGGCACTGGGGGATGTTGGTTTTAAAAACTATTAACTGTATTTTAGTATTCTTAAATTGTTTCTAGTAGCCTTTTCAAAAAAATACTAGGCGAAACTAAATTTAAGGAAACTCTCAGAAAAGTTTTAGTTTTGTTTCAGGAATCTTCTGTAGACTGTCTAGCTATATCATACGAAGGAGAGGAAAAAGGTATGAAATCAAAAAAATGGATCCTACTCGCAACGAGTCTAACAGCAATGGTGCTGATGGCAGCATGTGCCCAGTCAACAACTACATCCAATACCAATGCAACTACAAATAATGCAAGAACAACTTCAACCAAAACAAATCCATCTTCCTATTTCACAGAGAAGGACTATGATACTTCCTATAATGAAAGCACAGCTTCTAAGATCGAGCTATCTGGCTCATCTGCAAACGTCTCTGGAGATGGCGTGACAGTCTCTGGCTCAACAGTAACCATCACAAAATCTGGAACCTATGTGATTTCAGGTCAGTCTGATGGAGTGCAGATCAAGGTCGAGGCAGATGAGTCGGCAGATGTTCAGCTAGTCTTAAAAGGTGTCACCATGACCAACACCAATGCAGTGATATCTGCTACATCAGCTGGTCATGTCTACCTGACTCTAGCAGAAGGAACAACCAACAGTCTCTCTGACTCAAGCTCGAACAGCGACGAAAAAGCCGACGCAGCCTTATTTTCTAAGGTGGATTTAACCATCAACGGGAAAGGCACTCTTAATGTAGAAGGTAAGAAAAATAATGGTATTAAGGCTAACGACACCCTCCACATCACAGGTGGAACCTATAACATCACAGCGGTTGGCGATGCCTTTAATGTAAATGATGAACTCAATATCACTGGTACAACCATGACCATCGATGCTAAAGAAGATGGAGTCAAGGTGGACAATGACGAGGATACTTCAGTCGGAACCATGTACCTATCTAACAACAACATCACCGTTACAGCAGGGGATGATGGCATCCACGCTTCTGGAGACCTTGTCATCGATAGTGGGACCTACACAGTCAAGAATTCCACCGAAGGACTTGAAGGTAAGTCAATCACTATCAACGGTGGGGACATTACCATCTATTCAACAGATGATGGAGTCAACGCGGCTAATAAAAACGCCCAACAAAGTGAAATCTTCTTCACCATGAACGGTGGGAACCTGACAGTAGAAGTCGGTCAAGGGGACACAGACCCAATCGACTCAAACGGGAACGTGACGGTTACTGGAGGAATCATTAAAATGACAGGTCAAACAGGTTTTGACTTTGATGGAACTGCGGCCTACACAGGTGGAGATATCTATCTCAACGGCGAAAAACAAACGGAAATCGTCAATTCTATGCCTGGTGGCGGTGGACCAAATGGAGGCCCTCAAGGCGGCGGTCCAGCCCCTGGCGGACAAGGATAAAAAAGAATCTCCTTTCTCGAAAGAGAAGGGAGACTTTTGTGTTGTTATTAGAGGAAATGTAAAGGTAACTCCTTGACACTCCGTCAGCTTTTGATACAATAGTACAAAATTAGAGGAGGTGGGCTATGATTCAGAAACATGCGATTCCCATTTTAGAGTTTGATGACAATCCTCAGGCCGTCCTTATGCCAAATCACGAGGGATTGGACTTAAAGTTGCCAAAGAAGTGCATCTATGCGTTTTTGGAGGAAGAGATTGACCGCTATGCTCAGGAAGTAGGGGCGGATTGTGTTGGTGAGTTCGTTTCGGCCACCAAGACTTATCCAGTCTACGTCCTCAACTACAAGGGCGAGGAAATCTGTCTAGCCCAGGCGCCCGTAGGCTCAGCCCCAGCGACCCAGTTTATGGATTGGTTGATTGGCTATGGTGTGGAGCAAATCATTTCCACTGGTACTTGTGGAGTCCTAGCCGATATAGAGGAAAATGCCTTTCTCGTCCCTGTTCGCGCTCTGCGAGATGAGGGGACCAGCTACCACTATGCAGCGCCTTCTCGTTATATGGAGATGCAGATTGAGGCTATCTATGCCATTGAGCAAGTCTTGGAACAAAGAGGCATTCCTTACGAGGAGGTCATGACCTGGACGACAGATGGTTTTTATCGAGAGACGGCTGAAAAGGTTGCCTATCGCAAGGAAGAAGGCTGTGCTGTTGTGGAGATGGAGTGCTCTGCTCTTGCGGCAGTAGCCCAGCTACGTGGGGTTGTCTGGGGAGAGTTGCTCTTTACCGCAGATTCCTTAGCGGATCTAGATAACTACGACAGTCGTGACTGGGGCGCAGAAGCTTTTGATAAGGCACTCGAACTCTGTCTTGCCATTGTGCACCACATGTGAGTGTTCTTACTGTTTTTATGGTAGAATGTAGCTATGTTATTCAAATCTTTTTTGGAAAAAATCAAGACGACATTGGGACGTTTATCGCCAGCCCGTCGCATCTTTTTAAGTTTTGCCTTAGTAATCTTCTTGGGCTCGCTCCTTTTAAGCCTCCCCTTTGTGCAAGCAGAAACGTCACAAGCGACCTACTTTGACCATCTCTTTACGACTGTGTCTATGGTCTGTGTGACAGGGCTCTTTACCCAGCCGGTAGCCTCTACTTACAATATCTGGGGCCAGTTGATCTGTATGATTTTGATCCAGATCGGTGGTTTGGGGCTCATGACCTTTATCGGAATCTTTTATATCCAAGGCAAGCAAAAGCTCAGTCTTCGTGGCCGTGAGACTATTCAAGAAAGTTTTAGTTATGGAGAAACCCAGTCTCTAAAGGATTTCATCCGTTCAATCTTTCTGACGACTTTTCTGGTGGAAGGGCTCGGTGCCTTTCTCTTGAGTTTCCGCTTTATTCCTGAATTTGGCTTTGGGCGAGGGATTTTAACCTCTATCTTTTTGGCTGTTTCAGCTTTCTGCAATGCTGGATTTGATAATTTTGGAAGTACGAGTTTGCTAGCCTTTCAAACGGACCCCTTGATCAATCTAGTGATTGCAGGCTTGATTATCACGGGTGGTCTAGGATTTATGGTCTGGTTTGATCTAGCGACTCAGTTTTGGAAAAAGAAAAAACGACGCCTGCGTTTCCATACCAAGCTGGTTCTCTTTCTAACGGCGGGAATTTTGCTCTTTGGAACAGTATCGACTCTCTTAATTGAGTGGAACAATCCTGGGACGATTGGAAATCTCAGCGTCCCAGAGAAACTGCTGGTTAGTTTCTTCCAGACTGTCAGCATGAGAACGGCAGGCTTTGCTTCCATTGACTACACCCAGGCTCGACCAGTTACCTTACTGATCTACATTTTGCAGATGTTTCTGGGCGGGGCACCTGGAGGGACAGCAGGGGGGCTCAAGATTACGACCTTCTTTGTCTTGTTGGTCTTTGCTCGCAGTGAATTATTGGGTTTGCCTCATGCCAATGTAGCTCGGAGGACCATTGAACCCCGAACCGTGCAAAAATCTTTCAGTGTCTTTATTATCTTCTTGCTGACCTTCTTGCTGGGCTTGATTCTACTAGGGGTAACCGCAGAAGGAACTCCGCGCTTTATCTACCTCATGTTTGAGACTATTTCAGCACTTGCAACTGTTGGGGTAACGGCAAATTTAACACCGGAGTTAGGTAAGTTAGCCCTCAGTATCGTTATGTTGTTGATGTTTATTGGCCGTATTGGTCCCTTGACACTACTGGTCAGTGTAGCGGAATACCAGCCAGACAAGAAAGATACGATTCACTATATGAAAGCAGATATCACTATCGGATAAGAAAGGAAAAACGATGTCAGATCGGACAATTGGAATTTTAGGCTTGGGAATTTTTGGGAGCAGTGTTTTGGCTGCCCTAGCCAAGCATGACATGAATATCATTGCTATTGATGACCACGAGGAACGCATTAATCAATTTGAACCTGTGCTGGCGCGTGGGGTAGTTGGAGATATCACTGATGAAGAACTCCTTCTATCAGCGGGGATTGACACCTGTGATACCGTAGTTGTCGCAACGGGGGAAAATCTGGAGTCCAGTGTTCTCGCGGTTATGCACTGCAAGAGTCTAGGAGTGCCAACCGTCATTGCCAAGGTCAAAAGCCATACAGCTAAAAAGGTTCTAGAAAAAATTGGCGCGGACGCAGTCATCTCACCAGAGTTTGAGATGGGGCGCTCATTGGCACAGACCATCCTCTTTCATAACAGCGTGGATGTCTTTCAGCTGGACAAGAATGTTTCGATCGTCGAGATGAAAATCCCTCAATCATGGGTAGGTAAAAGCCTCAGTCAGTTAGATCTACGTGGGCGATACAACCTCAACGTACTTGGTTTTCGTGCCTACGAAAACGCTCCTCTGGATGTTCAATTCGGACCTAATGATCTCTTGCAGGCAGATGCCTACATCATGGCAGTCATTAATAACCAACATTTGGATACCCTAGCTGAACTGAGTGAGTAGGAGAGGAAGAGTTACTCTCTTTCCAAATGATTAACGAGTCAATATAAGTATTTTATAAGAGGGATTTAAGAAAAATTTTAACTTTTTCTTAATCCTTTTTAATTTTAGGAGATTATACTAGAGTCATCAAAAAAAGAAAACTCTAAGGAGAATCCTATGAAATTCAATACAAATCAGAGATATACTCGTTGGTCTATTCGCCGTCTCAGTGTCGGTGTTGCTTCAGTTGTTGTGGCTAGTGGCTTCTTTGTCCTAGTCGGTCAACCAAGTTCTGCTCGTGCTGATGTCGTCAATCCGACTCCTGCCCAAGTCGTGCCAGATGTTGCTTCGGTGAGTGAAAAGAGCGACTTACCAGCAGAGGTTCTCAAAAAAGCAGTCGATGTAGCTCTTCCTTCAGAACAAGCAGACTCAGCACCTAAAGCAAGCTTGGATACTACAAGCTCTTCAGAAAAAGTGGACGCAACTGCTAAAGAGCCAGTAGTGGCACCAAAAGAAGAAGTGCAAGCACAACCTGACTCTAAGAAACAAACAGAAGATGCAGTTAAACCTGTGGAAAGTCCTGCGTCTACAGTTTCTGGACAAGACCGTGAAGCCAGTGAAGCGCAACCAGCGACCACTCCAGCTGAAGTGCAAAAAGGAGTGGCCGACAACACCAAAGATACAGTAGATGTCCCAGCTAGCTACCTTGACAAAGCCAATTTCCCAGGACCATTTACAGCTGGTGTTAACCAAGTCATTCCATACGAATTCTTCGCTGGTGACGGTATGTTGACTCGTCTTATCTTGAAAGCATCCGATAAGGCTCCGTGGTCCGACAACGGAACAGCTAAAAATCCTGCTCTCCCACCAGTAGAGAAATTGGGCAAAGGCCTTTACTTCTACGAAGTAGACTTGGCAGGCACCCAAGGAAAATCTGATAAAGAGCTGCTTGACCTCTTGAAACAAAATGGTACGCAAAGCTATAAAGCTACTATCAAGGTGTACGGTGCAAAAGACGGCAAGCCTGATTTGACTAACCTCGTAGCGACTAAAGAATTGACAGTGAACTTGAATGGGTATAAGTCCCTCAATGAGATGAAATCTAAAGTGCCAGCTGCTAGTCAGGATAAGATGATGCCTAACAAAGAGCAGGATAAAACCATGAATGCTAGCCAGCCTATGGCAACACCAAGCATGAAACAAGACCAAGCTCCAGCAGCCTCAAGCAAAATGTCTGATGAAGGCAAGATGGCAGCTACTAACAAGGCGTCAAATCCAATGATGGCCGATCAAATGAAAGACCAAAAAGACATGCTTCCATATACTGGTGAAGCTCAAACATCAATGGCTACTCTTGGATTCTTTGGACTCGCCTTGGCTGGACTGCTAGGTGGCCTCGGTTTGAAAGCTAAAAAAGAGGAGAATGACTAGTCTAGCTACAGACTTTCTATCTAGGATTTGAAAAATCCAGATATCGTTTAGAATGTTCGTAAAGAGATTAAAATAGTGTTATACTATTGTGGTATAGCACTGTTTTTTTCAAAGGAGAGACAGATGGGAAAGACAATTTTACTCGTTGACGACGAGGTGGAAATCACAGATATTCATCAACGTTATCTGGTTCAGGCAGGGTATCAGGTTTTGGTGGCCCATGATGGAGTAGAGGCCTTAGAAATTTTCAAGCGAAAACCGATTGATTTGATTATTACAGACATCATGATGCCTCGGATGGATGGTTATGATTTGATTAGTGAGGTCCAGTATCAATCTCCGGATCAGCCTTTTCTCTTTATCACGGCTAAGACCAGTGAGCAGGACAAGATTTACGGCCTGAGCTTGGGGGCAGATGACTTTATTGCCAAGCCCTTTAGCCCTCGTGAACTGGTTTTGCGCGTCCACAATATCTTGCGGCGCCTTCATCGTGGAGGTGAGACAGAAGTTATCAGTCTCGGGGATTTACGGATGAATCACGCTAGCCATGAGGTTCAAGTCGGAGATGTGGCGCTTGATTTGACAGTCAAATCCTTCGAACTTCTATGGCTTCTAGCCAGCAATCCAGAGCGAGTTTTCTCTAAGACAGACCTCTATGAAAAGGTCTGGCAAGAAGACTACGTGGATGATACCAATACCTTGAATGTTCATATTCATGCTCTGCGACAGGAGTTGGCTAAACATGCTAGTTCAGAAACACCCACCATCAAAACTGTTTGGGGCTTGGGCTACAAAATTGAGAAAGCACGAGGTAGTCAATGAAATTAAAAAGTTACATTTTAGTGGGGTACATCATTTCAACACTTCTAACGATTATCGTGGTTTTTTGGGCCATCCAGCGAATGTTAATTGAAGAAAGAGAGATTTATTTCCTAGTGGGGATGACTCTCATGGCTAGTTTTGTCGGTGCTGGGATTAGTCTCTTTCTCCTATCGCCGGTTTTTACTTCATTGGACAAACTCAAGGAACATGCTAAGCGGGTAGCAGACAAGGATTTTCCATCAAATCTGGAGGTTCAAGGTCCTGTGGAATTTCAGCAATTAGGCCAAGCTTTCAATGAAATGTCCCATGATTTGCAGGCGACCTTTGATTCCTTGGAAGAAAGCGAACGAGAAAAGGGTTTGATGATTGCCCAGCTATCGCATGATATCAAGACCCCCATCACTTCGATTCAAGCGACGGTAGAAGGGATTTTGGATGGGGTTATCAAGGAAGGAGAACAAGCCCATTATCTAGCAACCATTGGACGCCAGACGGAAAGACTCAATAAACTGGTTGAGGAGTTGAATTTTTTGACACTAAACACAGCTAAAACTCAGGTGAAAACTGCCAGCAAAGACAGCATTTTTCTGGACCAGCTCTTGATTGAGTGCATGAGTGAATTTCAGTTCTTGATTGAGCGTGAGGAGCGAGATGTTCACTTGCAGGTAATCCCGGAGTCTGCTCGGATTGAGGGAGATTATGCCAAGCTTTCTCGTATCTTGGTGAATCTGGTCAATAATGCTTTTAAATACTCTGCTCCAGGAACCAAGCTGGAGGTGGTAGCTAAGCTGGAGAGTAGCCAGCTTTCAATCAGTGTGACCGATGAGGGTCAGGGCATTGCCCCAGAGGATTTGGAAAATATTTTTAAACGCCTTTATCGTGTCGAAACTTCGCGTAACATGAAGACAGGTGGGCATGGTCTTGGTCTTGCGATTGCGCGTGAATTGGCCCATCAATTGGGTGGGGAAATCACAGTCAGCAGCCAGTACGGCCTAGGAAGCACCTTTACCCTCGTTCTCAACCTCTCTGGCAATGAAAATAAAGCTTAAAACCCCTTTACAAATCTAGCTATTCATGGTACAATAGCCTTTGTGTGAAATAGCAGCAGGAAAGCATGAAGCTCGTCAACAGGTGTCTTATGACAAGTAACCTTGGCTGTTTAGGCGAAGGGCATCTGCACGAATCAGGGCTTTCTAAGTGACTATTTCCGCCAAAATATTTTTATTTTTAGGAGGACATACATATGTCACGTTATACAGGACCATCTTGGAAACAAGCTCGTCGCCTTGGCCTTTCACTTACAGGTACAGGTAAAGAATTGTCACGTCGTAACTACGTACCAGGACAACATGGACCAAACAACCGTTCTAAATTGTCAGAATACGGTTTGCAATTGGCTGAAAAACAAAAACTTCGTTTCACTTACGGTGTAGGTGAAAAACAATTCCGTAACTTGTTCGTACAAGCTACAAAAATCAAAGGCGGAATCCTAGGTTTCAACTTCATGCTTCTTTTGGAACGTCGTTTGGATAACGTTGTTTACCGTCTTGGTCTTGCGACTACTCGTCGTCAAGCTCGTCAATTCGTAAACCACGGTCACATCCTTGTTGACGGAAAACGCGTTGATATCCCATCATACCGCGTAACTCCAGGTCAAGTGATCTCAGTTCGTGAGAAATCATTGAAAGTTCCAGCAATCCTTGAAGCAGTAGAAGCTACTCTTGGACGTCCAGCATTCGTATCATTCGACGCTGAAAAATTGGAAGGTTCATTGACTCGCTTGCCAGAACGCGACGAAATCAACCCAGAAATCAATGAAGCACTTGTCGTTGAATTCTACAACAAAATGCTTTAATTTTAAAAAATATCTTACAGAAAGCCTACAACAGTGGGCTTTTTGCTTTGTCTTAAAAAACTATAGAACACTTCTTAACTGTGAAGGGGGATAAAAAATTCCCTGCAAATTGAAATTGCAAGGAACTTTTGTTAATGGTAATGGGCAAGCCAGATGGAATACTTTCTCCCAAGCCAGAGAGCAAAGAGGAGATTGATGACGACAATGTCTGAACCGACCAGTGAAAATAGGGAAAATTCGCTAGTCGAAACCTGCCATAAATGTACGACGTCTGTAATCAAATAAGCACTGACAGGAAAACAAATGGTAGAAGTAATCAGAGCAGGAATATACTTGCGAAGAAGGAGTGATTGTCCGACATGGAGCAAGAGATGAAGCGCAAAGGCTACAAATCCCCCTAACCAAACTAGTTCGAGCGTTCTAGATTGACTAAAATACGCTAATAAAGTGATGGATAAGACAAGAATAAACTCTTCAAAAACAGTGAGGGCAAATCCCTCTGTTGTCATTTCTTTGTGGATTTTGAGAATAGTTGGAGCCTTTTGGGCCAGCAAGGTTTCGTTGAGATGAATCCAAGGGACAAGACCGATAATTTCTTCCATATCGTGAAAGATAAAAAGTAGAGGAAACATCCAAAGATAAAATGCCATAAATCTCTCCTGAAAAGCTAAAGACTGCCAGCCAATAAAGCAAAAAACGCCCAGTAAGGCGTTTTGAGTTAGGTATGCTTACTTAACTTCTGTAAGAGTTAAATAATTTCTATTTTAGCTGTTAGAAACGTTGGTACATCAATGTTTTTAGAATGCTACATAATAAAAGGTAGAGTGAATGGTAGAGTAGTTATTGCGTTAGTTCAGCAATCTTTTCAAGATAAATACCCACAGCTTCTAACTTTCGTTGTGGTGCTAATTCAGCGTAAGTATCCATTGTAGTTGAAATTGATTTATGTCCCATTCTGACTTGGAGTTCTTTCCAATTTGTGCCAGCGTTGAGCAACATTGAAGCATGAGTATGTCGGAATAAATGGAAACCATAGTTTGGTAATCCAAGACCTACTAACCTTTTCTTAAGAGTTGTTCTCTCGTTTCTATCACACATATAGTTCCCATAGATTGTAGGGAAAATCAGTTTTGTTCTATGTCTGTTGTGCAATTCGAGATACTCGTTCATTTCATTGTGAAAATCTCGAAGTTCCTCAAGTATAGACAAAGGAACTGGAATAGAGCGATTGCCTGCATCAGTTTTGGGTGTTGCTTTACAGATAACTTTCCCTTTTGTTCCGGTCTTTTTGTTAGCTGTTTTCCAAAGTAATGTTTTATTGACACTAATAGAGGATTCTTCAAAGTTCAAATCATCAATTGTCAATGCTAATAACTCATTTATGCGCAAGGCTGAAGCTAAGAGTGTATTACAAATCAGCTTAAACCGTCGATTGGCTCTACTATTATCTAAGCTTTCAAGATAGTTAAGCCACCTAGCAAGACTATCATCATGTAAAACCATGATACGTTTCTTACTAGACTTTGGCTTTGGTGGAATCTTGATAGCATTTACGGGATTAGCAGTCAGATCATAGTTAGTAATGCCATAGTCAAAAATATCTTTCAACTTATGAATAACAGCACCGAAATCTTTTGCACATCCTTTATTTGCACGCTTTACACCTGATTCAACTGATTTTTTTGATTTCTTTGCTAGGTCATTTAACCATAGCTGAATATCCGCAGATTCAATTTTATCTGGTTTGTAATCTCCGAATTTAGGGATAATATAATTATCTAGGTAACCCCTTACCCTATTTAATGTATTATGTGAACTAACCCAAGTTTGATAAGCTTGAAACCAAGCTTCGGCTAAATATTCCAGCGTATTAATAGACACATTCTCTTTTCGAGTAAATCCATTTCTTTCAAAGTCTAAGCGAGCTTGAATAACTTCTCTATCAAGCTGCTTAAGTGTTTTTGCAGTAATAGTTGTTGTGACTTGTTTGCCAGTTTTAACATCTTTACCGAGAAATGCTCCTTTGAGCGTATACGAAATGGATTTATCTTTTTTGATTTTTTTAATGACCTTTTTGCCATTATGGATAATTGTTTCAGTTTCCATGTTTGCCTTTCTTCAGGGATATTGAAGTAGGCTAAAATAGTTATCACTCTTTCTTTTAGATAAAACTATTTTAGCACAAATTTTCAATATTAGGATTGTAAGAAGTTAATAACATCATCTAGTAAATAGAAGACAGTTCGTGTTCCCTCAATTGGAGGTTCTAATCTTTTTAATCCTTTTCGTTCCCATGTTTTTAGTGTGTTTGGAGAGATATTTAGCTGTTTTAGCAATTCTCTCTGTTGTACTATCTTTGGTGGTATGTTCTGTTCTTTGATTTGAATGAGTTTGATAAGTGTTTGCAATGATTGTTCAATTTGTTCTAATTTTTCGTTATTCATTATTTTTTTTCTCCTCTGTGTTTGAATTATGGAGTCGATTAGGATTATATCGTCGTGAATCTAGGTACTTGGCGAAGAAATACGTACGTTCAATGATTAGAGATAGTAAATTGGTATTGTTTGCTCGGGCATACCAGACCAATTCTTCAAATTCGGTAAAGTCGTTCTCTTCGATAATATCAACTACTTCATGTATAAAATCCGAGGAGTTCATCTCCATCAAGAATTTTTCTAAATTAAAGCCGCAACCGACTTCAATATCCTCAATGTTGTAGGGGGTCTTATCTGGATTTTCCGCATGGGTAAAGTAGTCAAATAAACCAGTGGGAGACATAACTACCTCCACATGTGCTGGACCGTTTAGTTTGTCACTGATGATATTTGATACTTGTGAATAGCTTTTCAGTGAATCAAAGAAGAAAGCACCGTGTTTGTGCGATTTCTTGAACTCTCCCGTCTGTCTATTAAAGTCCTTATCGTGCCAAGGACTAAGAATAAACGGAATATGGAGTTCCTCTAATATATTCAAGTAGTTCTCTGGTGCGCTTTCCTCATAGAAGAGAAACGTCCATTTGGTTGAGCGCTGTTCTTTTGCCATAGGCAGTTACCTCATTTCTTTTGGGTTCTATTACTAAGGAGAAATGACAGGTCGTATGCAAAGTTTTTTTGAAAAAATTGAATTTTTTGTGATTATTGATTATTGACCTATTGGGGGTCGTAGTCACCCCAATAGGTCATGATAGAAAAGAATATAAAAAGGGGCTGTCTGGCTTTTGCTTAACGCAAGCCACAGCCCCAAGGGATTAACGTTTTTGTCCAGTGAACCACAATTGGTTACGAACTCGAATAGGAGAGGAGAAATAATAGTCTGCGTGTTGGCTGACGATTTCTTCTTTTAATTGTGCTTCCATCTCTTTTAGGATTTTTTGCCCTTGTTGGTCTCTAGGGACTTTTAGAAAAATAGTGATGGTATCTTTTCGTATATCTACGATACACTTACGAACAGCTCGGTTAAATCCGTTATGGATTGGGTTGATAGTAGTAACCGTCTGATGTTCAAGATTGCTTATCTTCTGTACTCGTTCACGCTGAAACAGGAAGTGTCGCAACAGAAAAGTGTGATAGACAGATTGGATATAGTTCCAAAGACTATCTGTTTTCAACCGTTGTATTATTTCTAATCCTACCAAAAATAAGGCAAGTAGAAGAGAAATAAGTGCAAATCCATGACAAACGGAACTAATGATATCCGTAATACTTTTGACCGTATCTAAATTGACAAACGTGATATTTGTTAATTGAACGGAAAGATAATTGAATAACCAGCCAAATGCAGAACAGATAGGTGCAAATAGAAATAAATATAGTATGAGATTAAAACTTCTCATAAAGTAGGTTTTATTGGTCATAGAATACCTCGTTTAGTGTAGTAGGTTGGACAGAGTAAGGGCAGAACTTGGTAGGGATGTTCATTATCGATAACTCGAATGATACCTGTCCCATGTCCTATTGGAATAACAATACCCTCTGGGTCTAGGTCTGGAAATAAAAATTGAGTAGTTTTCTGATTGATATTTCCAATTTGCAACACTACGTTTAGCTGTTCCCTAACGGAAATTGGAATAGTATTGTGGTCAAAACGCTGGCTTACCAAAAACAGATGGATTTTGGTAGCACGTCCTAGTAAGGCAATCTGAGAGAGTAGGGAGAAAAAGGCTTCTTTGATATTCTTATTGACTCCCTCGGATAAAGCTAGGACTTCATCAATAACAATGGTTAGATGAGTAAATTGATGATTGGGGTTATCATACAAAATAGCTTGTCGTTTCTGAATGAGGTTTGTGCACTGACTTAATTGTTCATTGACCTGTGAAACAAAATCAGATTTTGAACGATTTTCGACAGGATGGATAACCGCAATTTGATTTTCTCTTGCCCAACGACTTGGTGTATCGAATTTAGGGTCAATGATAATTAAGTCAGACATATGCTTCAGTACACTCAAAAAGTAAGTGAGAGCGTACGATTTCCCAGAACCCGACGAACCTGCTATAGCCCAATGGTTTATCCTTTCCAGGTTGAGTTCAAAGTGCTTCATGATAGGGATTTTCCCATGTGGTAATCTGGCTGAAAACTTATCCAAATCAGGAATCGCTAAACGTTCTGAAATTCCTCTTTGCCAAGGGAAGAATAAACCACGTTGAATGTGTAAGTCATCCGTTTCTAGAGGGACAAAATAGGTAGCATTTTGTTTTAGGAGCGTGAATTGTGGATAAAGTGAAGCATTGGCAATCAGAAAGATTTTCTTGTACAAGTCATCATCAAGGATATAGGCACATGGCAGACGAGGGACAAAAACAAAGCCGTCTTCTTGAATGACAATATTAAAAGAATTGGTGTAGCTAGTTTCTCCCTGCATTAAAGCCCCCAGAGCCATGTTTAGGCTCTGGAGCAGGTAAGATTGCAGGTAAGATTGGTTCAGCACATCACGAGATTGTGAAGTCATTACCGAACCTCCTTGATACCATTTGCTTTGAAGTAAACGTTATATTTTACTTCACACGCTTGTAGGGTGTCAAATTGAATCATAGATTGAAAAGCTGGAAGTTCAATCGTATCTTCAAATTTCACTTGGAAAGGGTCTTGCCCTTCCTGCACAAACCATGCTTTATAGGCTACGATTTCTCCAGTCGGTTTTCCTTCTTCAAACCGTTGTTGTGGTTCAAGTTCGGTACTAAGTGAGTAAATCGGTTGTTTTTGACTGATAATTTTATCAGCCAATGTAGTTGTATAACCACCTTTTGTGGTTTTCATTTTGAACGCCATAGGGCAAATCCTCCTTATGAATAAGAGATAGTGTGTATGCGACAGGCTCGGTTTGGGTCATGAGCTGGACTTTGTTTTTTAGGTTATCTGACCACCTCCTCATTACTAAGGAGAATGAGACAGCTAAACGCAAAGTTATTTGTTGAATTTTTAATTTTTTTTACAAAAAATCCAGTGACTCTGTCACTGGATTTGAGGGATTAGCGGTAAGCTTTTAATAAAGGAGCTAATTTTTTTAGCGCTTTACAATAATGGGATTTAACAGTTACATCACTCATTTTCTTATAATGTTCAGTGATATAGCGAGCCGTTTCTTTATAGCTTGAACCTTGTTCCGCTATCATTTCAACAATCTTACTGTCAATTTCTGATAGGGCTGCTTTAGCTTCACGAATAGCTTGTCTTAACTCTTCTAGAATTAAAGCTTCCTCAGGATTCAAATCAGAACTTGCAACTACTTCATAGCGTTCACGCCGTTTTCCGTCATTACGAGATATGTATTCTTCCATGCTTCGTTTATGGTGGTAACGATCACGGCGTTCTGCGTTACTTTGTTCTTGTTGAAGCAAACGGGTTACTTCGTCCCAATTTTTAGCTTTAATAGCTTCTTCGATTTTACGCTCACGGCGTTCTTTGACTTTATTGCTCATAATGATGAGCTCCTTTCCGTCCTTGGACAGAAGGAAACAAAATGAGCAAATATTGAACGCTGAGTATGCTAAAAGGCACAACAAAGAAACAGCGAAACAATTCTATGCAAGACATGACCTTTATCGTCATATCATCATATTTATTTCAATCTGTCCTTTGATGGCCATCAATTTGGACTATTAAAATTTTTATCAAGAGTTTTTCTTGATATATTCAGTATAAGGCATAATGTTCTTTTATTTTTTACTTCTTTTTTTACTTCAATAGACTAATTTGTAAAACGAAGCGCAAAAAAAACTAGGCGATTCACCTAGTTTTTAAAGAGCAAATTTGCGTATCTCTCCTTCGCTTAATAGTTTAATAAATGCTTGTTGAACTCTATCTAAAGCCGAAGCCATTGCGAGTAATTCCTCGTTTAATTGTTCTTGGAAATAGTATGTTACTTGTGTATTATTCGTCAATAATCCCTCAATATAGCGAGTGACATTTGTATTATCTAAATTGATATCATAGAGTTCAACTAAATCAACAAGGTCGATGTCGTTTATTCCCTGAGAGGCAATTTTTTCAATACGTTTCTTATCCTCTAGTGAAAATCTTGTTGGCTCTAATTGAATAGTGTGCCTTTCTTGAATTGGTCTTGTTGCATAAGGGTTGGAAACCCAACTGATAATTTCATCAAAAGTTCTTTCCTCAGTCCTTTCTATATCATTGGATTGATAAATATTAATGCCTAGATTTGCCAACTCTTCTTTAGAATATTTTTGATATAAATCTGTGATATCCTTACCTTGACTGAGTAATTTCATATAGTCCTCAGATATCTGTTTGAATTTCACTCCATCTATTTGTTGACCACCAGTCATACTAAACGAAGAGGTTGTTCTTCCTTTTTGAGAAATAACTAACGGGACGGATGTAAGGTAAGATTTTGGAATATTCTCTTTATACATTCTTTCTAATATATCATTTACCATAAATCCGATATTAAACAAGGGATTTTCTTTGAGTTTTTTTATTAGATTAGGGATAATTTCTGTCGAAACATTATCATACCACCATTGATTGATGAGAGGATCAATGTTTTCTTGCCTAAATGTTGAGGGTATGTCATTTCCGCCTAATTCAAATAGGATACCACAGACATTAACTTCAAATGATTTAATTAAATTATCCCCTAACATCAACCAAAGAATATCAAACATTTCTTCAAAATCAATGACAGTCAATTCATTGATGGTACGGGTTCTAAAACTTCTAGCGGGGTTATAACTTTTTCCACCAACCCATACGTCAATGTCATCTTTCTTGTGAAAAGTATCCATTTCAGTTTCAGTAGAAATCATAAATCTTTTTCTTTGAATATTGAAATTTGCAAATGTCTTGGCAATACTTAGACAACTTGATTGGATTGAAATTAAATCATCACTCATGAAAGAATATAGTTTTTCATCTACAGCCTCTAAATCTCTATATAAAATAGAACTGAAAAAATAATGAAACAGATTCTCAATAAACTCATCTAACTCTCCAAAAACGATATACGTATAGCTCGAAGCGGTTAGAGCATTTAAATAAACTAACATCGAACTCGTAATTGGTCGCTTACCACTTTCAACTTGACTAACTTGACCTGCATTGCCTAGTTCGCTTTGTGTAATATTGTATTTTTTTCTTAAATTTTTGATACGAGTAGGTATTTCTTGTGAATAATTTTCTTCAAAAAATTTCATGTATAATCCCCCTATAATCATGGAAAAGTAGAAAGTAGTAAAAATAGTTGTTATCCTAGTTGATTAAAAAAATCTCTGATTTCCTCATCTTTTATAAAATAATATATAATTTTCCCCTCTCTTCTAGTATCCAAGATGTTTTGATTGGCTAGTTTACGAAGATGGTGGGAGGCAGATGCCATACTGAGATTTAGTAAACAGGCTATATCACAGACACAGAGTTCTTCAACAGCAAGGAGATAAAAGATGATATTTATCTGTTTATTATCGGTAAACTTTGATAAAATTCGAAGTGATTTTTGAACTTTTTCCTTTTCAAGGTAGTTCGTTGCGGTTGTAACATTTTGTTGATTTATAATATTCACTTGGCATATACTATCTTTTTTCATAATTTTTTCTCCTAGCCGAACACAGTCCTTAGCATGTCAAAGCTGTTGTTTTCAATCAGGATATACATCCCCAATCCTAAATAAACAACGGCAATAAACCATCTGCTATATTTTTCCAAAGTTTCTCCAACAGAAGGGACTTGTGCCAATTTTTGGGCAGAAAAAACCAAGAGATAAATCATGACTAGAAAAGTAAGTAAAGCCACTATCAAATTCGCTAAATTTAAGGTAATAAAATATGGGACAAAAACACCAATATTGTCAGCACCACAGCTTGCAAAAGTAATCATAGCGACTAGAAAAATCAGGTTTTTATCATCTTTGCGCAAACCATCTTTTGCAATAGCTTCTCCATCAGAATCTCCTAAAAGCAAAACTTTGAGTCCTAGGAAAATTGGAATCAAACCGAGCAAACCTAAAATCTCTTTACTAGGAATATAATTTAAGACAAATGCAAAAAGTAAACTTAGCAATATTAGACTAACAGAGCCTAGAAATTGTCCTAAATAGATATTAATGATGTCTTTTCTGCTTTTTCTTTTGGCAAAAAATAACATTAGGATAATAAGTAAGTCTACGGCTGTCCCAGAATACAGGATTATTGAAGTAACAACATTTTGAACCATAAAACACCTCATTCAAATATATTTTTGAATGTATTTTAACATTAAACTTTGTAGATGTCAACTTCAGCTCCATCAAAATATAGATAAGAAGGTAGTGTACCAAACATTAAAAAGCCCTGCCATCGAAATGATAGCAGGGCTTAACTTCAATATCCAGATGATATATTTATCTAAAAAAGGTAGAGTAAAAGGTAGAGTTTTTATTGATTTGTAGTGCGATATAATGAGTTTCAAAAAATCAAAAATCGCTTAAAATCAATATTTTGACGTCTATTGACGTGTACTGAAACCCTTACTTAACCTCTGTAAACACAACGTGTTTGCGAAGTTTTGGTGAGTATTTCTTCAATTGAAGACGGTCTGGAGTGTTACGTTTGTTTTTAGAAGTAAGGTACAAGCGTTCACCAGATTCTTTGTGTTCAAGTGTAATATTTACGCGCATGGTATCTCCCTTCTATTATTCAGCTGATGCAGCTTTAGCGATCTTACGTCCTTTGTAGTATCCTTTAAGTGATACGCGGTGAGAACGTGAGTAATCTCCAGTAGTTTCGTCAAAGTTTACAGATGGAGCTGTTACTTTGTAGTGTGTACGACGTTTGTTTTTCTTCGCTTTTGAAGTGCGACGTGCAGGTACTGCCATTTTGATTTCTCCTTTAGGTATTTAAATTCGATTCAATCTACTGATTTTCATCAACCATACTAGGATAACACATTTTTTTTGTAAAGTAAAGTTACTTGACAAAAAAAGATGAAAAAATTAGAATCTATTAATCGAAATTTTCTGAAAATTCAAGAATTTTATTCTGTTCTTCATGCGGAAATTGTGCTATAATGGTAAAAACTGAAATGGGAGGGATAAGATGACAGAATTAGATACACGTCACCGCAGTAGCATTTATGACAGTATGGTAAAATCACCAAACCGTGCCATGCTTCGTGCCACTGGAATGACAGATAAGGACTTTGAAACACCGATTGTGGGAGTGATTTCGACTTGGGCGGAAAATACACCATGTAACATCCACTTGCATGATTTCGGGAAATTGGCCAAAGAAGGTGTCAAATCAGCAGGTGCTTGGCCTGTTCAGTTTGGGACTATCACGGTAGCGGACGGGATTGCTATGGGAACGCCTGGTATGCGTTTCTCTCTAACATCTCGTGATATCATTGCAGACTCAATAGAGGCGGCGATGGGTGGTCACAACGTGGATGCATTCGTCGCTATCGGTGGCTGTGACAAGAACATGCCTGGTTCCATGATTGCCATTGCCAACATGAATATCCCAGCTATTTTTGCCTATGGTGGAACTATTGCACCGGGAAATCTTGATGGCAAAGACATTGACTTGGTTTCGGTATTTGAAGGAATCGGAAAATGGAACCACGGTGATATGACAGCTGAGGACGTGAAGCGTCTCGAATGTAATGCCTGCCCGGGCCCTGGTGGCTGTGGTGGTATGTACACTGCTAATACCATGGCGACTGCTATTGAAGTTCTAGGTATGAGTTTGCCAGGATCTTCATCTCACCCAGCTGAATCAGCTGACAAGAAAGAAGATATCGAAGCAGCAGGACGTGCTGTTGTCAAGATGCTGGAGCTTGGTCTCAAACCATCAGATATCTTGACTCGTGAAGCCTTTGAAGATGCTATCACTGTAACTATGGCTCTGGGTGGTTCTACAAATGCCACTCTTCACTTGCTTGCCATTGCCCATGCTGCCAATGTTGACTTGTCACTTGAGGACTTCAATACGATCCAAGAACGTGTGCCTCACTTGGCCGACTTGAAACCTTCTGGTCAGTATGTCTTCCAAGACCTCTACGAAGTCGGTGGTGTCCCTGCGGTTATGAAGTACTTGTTGGCAAATGGTTTCCTTCACGGAGACCGTATCACATGTACTGGTAAGACTGTTGCTGAGAACTTGGCTGACTTTGCAGACCTCACGCCAGGTCAAAAAGTCATCATGCCACTGGAAAATCCAAAACGTGCAGATGGTCCGCTTATCATCTTGAACGGGAACCTTGCCCCTGACGGTGCGGTTGCCAAGGTATCAGGTGTTAAAGTGCGTCGTCACGTTGGTCCAGCTAAGGTCTTTGACTCAGAAGAAGATGCTATCCAGGCCGTTCTGACAGATGAAATCGTTGATGGCGATGTAGTCGTTGTTCGTTTCGTTGGACCTAAAGGTGGTCCTGGTATGCCTGAGATGCTGTCACTTTCATCCATGATCGTTGGTAAAGGCCAGGGAGATAAGGTTGCCCTCTTGACGGATGGCCGTTTCTCTGGTGGTACTTATGGTCTGGTTGTTGGACATATCGCTCCGGAAGCTCAGGATGGTGGACCGATTGCCTACCTACGTACAGGTGATATCGTTACGGTTGACCAAGATACCAAAGAAATTTCCATGGCCGTATCCGAAGAAGAACTTGAAAAACGTAAGGCAGAAACAACCTTGCCACCACTCTATAGCCGTGGTGTCCTTGGTAAATATGCTCACATCGTATCATCTGCTTCACGCGGAGCCGTGACAGACTTTTGGAATATGGACAAGTCAGGTAAAAAATAAACTCATACTCTTCGAAAATCAAATTCAAACCACGTCAACGTCGCCTTACCGTACTAAAGTACAGCTTGCGGCTAGTTTCCTAGTTTGCTCTTCGATTTTCATTGAGTATCAAAAAGCAAGCCAACTTCGGCTTGCTTCTTTTCATCTTCAAAAGTAATTTGCCTGCTTAGCGAGGTGGCAGTCCAAGGGCGATGCGGCCGTAGCGACTGATTCGTGTAATTTTCCAAGCGGGCGACCAAGTAACTTCAACCTTGACATCTTCGATACCCTCGATTTGTTTCAGACCTGCGACGATTTCGATAGGCAGGCTTTCAGCGCAATCACAGGCGGTGTCGGTGAAGGTCATGACAATCTTACAGAGACCCGTTTCATCCAGATTGATTTCATAAATCAATCCTAGATTGTAAACATCCAATTCCACATCTGTATCAAAAACCTTCTCTAGTTTCTCGATAATTTGGTCTTGTAAGGCCAAAGCGCGGTCATTGATTTTGATATCGTCTCTCATTACGTCCCTCCACCTGATAAATATCCTCTATTTTCTCATAATTCTGACAATTTGGCAAGTTTTTGATGAATTTTCTGAAAAATATGATAAAATGAAGAAAATACTGAATCAGGGAGAACACGATGGAGAACCTTGGAAATGTCTTTAGACAATTACGAGAGTCAAGAAATATCTCATTAAGACAAGCAACTGGGGGACAATTTTCGCCGTCTATGTTGTCCCGTTTTGAAACAGGTCAGAGTGAGCTTTCAGTGGAAAAGTTTCTGTCTGCCCTAGAAAATATATCTGCCAGTGTGGAGGAAATCCTCTTTCTGGCTAGAGGTTTTCACTATGATACAGATTCTGAGTTGAGAAAAGAAATCCTAGATGTCTTGGATCCAAAGAATATAGCTCCTCTTGAGGACTTGTATCGTAAGGAGTATCAAAAGCATGCCCATTCTCAAAACAAACAGAAACATATTCTAAATGCCATTATTATCAAGTCTTATATGAAGGGCATGGATGAAAGGGTAGAGTTAACAGCAGAGGAAGCGAAAGTCCTTCATGATTATTTGTTTTCTACCGAGATTTGGGGGAACTATGAACTCAATTTGTTCTCAGTCAGTTCACCTCTCTTATCTGTTTCTCTTTTCACTAGGTATGTTAGAGAGATGGTACGCAAATCCGATTTTCTAATGGAGACGAAGGGGAACCGAAACCTTTTTCATACCATACTATTGAATGGCTTTTTAGCCAGCATTGAGTGTGAAGAATTTACCAATGCCTATTATTTTAAGCGTGTTATCGAAGAGCATTTCTACAAGGAAAATGAAACCTATTTCCGAATTGTCTATTTGTGGGCGGAAGGTCTCCTTGATAGCAAGCAAGGTAGAGTCAAGGAAGGACAAAAAAAGATGGAAGATGCTGTCCGTATTTTTGAGATGCTTGGCTGTAACAAATCTGCCGAATACTATAGAAAAACGACTGATTGTTAAATATCTGTAAATTAAGAAGAGGGGGGAATGTAAATGAAAAATATAATTAGTGACCGTATCTCAAATAAGCAAATTATAAAAGATTTTATTAGCAATTTCATTGGCTCTTTGAGCGGGAAATCTTTCAATTTTGCTTTAGGTTTGATGCTACTGGATCAAACAAAATCTGCAATGAGTTTTGGGATTAATATGATTATTTATCCTTTAGTCAGTTTGATTTTCTTAGTTCCCATTGGTAATCTAGTAGATAGATACCCACACAAGAAAATTTTGATATATAATTTCATCTTTAGAATTTTTACCTTTCTTTTGTTCTATGCTTTTTATTTTCTTATGGATTCTTCGAGTATCTTATACCTAGTAATTCCGTTTGTAATACTTCACTCTATTACAGTAAATATAAGTGATACTTGTTATTCAGCCTCAATTCATGAATTAGTAAATGATAAAAAAATTCAAAGATTAAGTTCTGTTACACAGACTGCCATTGCAATTGCAGCCATGCTTTCTCCAGCTATTGGAGTCATTTTTTATGGTTGGTTAGGTTTTGCAGGTTTTATTCTAATTGAAATCTTTGCAAACCTCCTCTCTTTAGGAGTTCTACTTAGTATGAAATTTTACTATGAATATAACGAGCAAGAGAACAAGGCTACGAATTGTGAAAATCCTCTGCATGGAATCAAAGAAACCATTCAATTTCTTAAAGAAAATCAAATTGTAAAATACATTATTCTTATAAGTGTTATCCTCAATTTTTTCTACACATCTATCAGTATTGGGGTGCCCTTTGTATTAAAAGAGCAACTTCTGTTAGATAACTCGACAGTAGGGATGCTTGAAACTATGACCGCAGTAGGAATGCTTTTAGCCAGTATTTCAATGTCACTATTGCCAGATAAGAAAGAAAACAACATCTTACTCTCGAGTAAGATAACTATGCCACTTGTTCTCTTAACTATGGCTATTATTGGTTTAGGCATCACATTTGCATCAGCTAACTCTCAAATTATTATTTCTTTTCTTGGTAGTATATTTATGGGAATCATAGCGTTTAATCTTGTTGTTTTAAATATTATTGTGATGACTTACCTTCAAAGTACCATCGAAACAAAATTTTTAGGCAGAGTAATGAGTACTTTATTTGCACTAAATACATCTATCATGCCGATAGGTACCATAGTATTCACTTATCTTTTTCAAAAAGAAGTGAATGGAGGGTTGATATTCATATTTGGGGGAGTAACCCTCCTAATATATATAACTATAATGTTGCCTAAAATTTTTAGAATACTAAGATTAGAGTAATCTATATTTAGATAAGATTCATTTTTTATTACTAAAGAAGTATGATTTAAAATTTGAAGCGATAGAACTCTGGACCTCTCTCAGGTCATTAAAGAAGATCTATCGTTTTTTTGCTTATTTTGTGTGTTGCATATATTCAAAAGTTTTTCCTCTAAAATTTTTAAGTGCTATACTATAGTCATACTTCATATAGGGATTAGAACAAGAAGGGAGATTACCTATGAAACTATTGTTCAAAAATCAAGCTTATCGACTGTTGACTTTGTCACGCTTCTTCAATGCTTTTGGTGCTTCTATTTTTAACTTGGTATTTATTGTCTATGCATCGACCTTGCCACAAGCCTCTTTTGCGGTTGCTATGGCGAATATTGTGATGATTCTTCCGACTCTCTTTACAGTTTTTGTAGGGATTCGGGCAGATTACACGAGGGACAAGGTCAAATGGATGACTTACAGCGGTTTGTTTCAGGCTCTTCTCTTTTTCCTAGTAGCTCTGTTGCTTGGTCAAGGCAGTCTCTTTGCTTTTTCTAGTCTGTGTTTGATCAATGTTATCAGTGATATAATCAGTGATTTTGCTGGTGGTTTGCGCATGCCTCTTATTAAGGAAAAGGTAGCTGAAAATGATTTGATGGAGGCTTATTCTTTTTCCCAGTTTATCACCTATATTTCAGCTATTGGTGGTCAAGCTTTCGGAGTCTGGCTCTTAGGTCTATCGGTCAATAATTTTTCTCTCGTTGCGGGAATCAATGCCTGCTTTTTCCTAGTATCAGCTGCTATTCTCTTTTTAGGAAAAAGCAAATTAAGCCTGTCAATTTCATCTCCTGATGGTGAATTACTGAAAAATGAGACTCTCTCTATCAAAGATCAGTTTCTATCGATTTACCGAAATTTACGTCTCGTTTTTCTTAAAAGTGGACAGAAAAACTTTGGTTTTATGCTCTTTGCTGTCTTGCTTATCAATGCCTTGGGTGGTGCTTTGGGAGGCATTTATAACATCTTCTTTTTGAGCCATTCACTCTTGAATTTTTCTTACACAGAGGCACTATTTATCAATCAAGTCTGTGTTTTAGTAGCAATCATCATCAGTAGCCTTACGGGCAATGATTATTTTGGGAAGCAGTCCTTGCCTAGATTGATGATGTGGGCGACCGTAGGACTTAGTTTAGTTGGTCTGGCGAATGTATTCAATCAAGTCGTGCTTGGTTTGCTATTCCTCTTTTCAACTCTGTATGTGTCTGGTAAAGTGTCCCCAAAGATTAGTACCATGCTCATGAAAAATCTAGCTCCAGAGGTTCTAGCTCGTACCAGTAATTTTTTAGGTTTATTGTTTACCTTATCAGTACCTCTTGGTACAGCCTGTTTTTCACTTGTAGCCGTATGGAATATACAGTTGACTTGGATGCTATTTGTTGGTTTTTCCTTGCTAGCTATTTTTTTGACAATTCTTAATCTCAAAAATGATATTTAAATCCTAATTTTTTCTCACTGTTTTAATCCCTCTATTTATGGTAAAATAAGACTATTAAGTTTAAAGAGGATTCCCTATGAAATTACAAAAACCAAAAGGAACGCAGGATATTTTACCTGCTGAGTCTGCTAAATGGCAGTACGTTGAGGGCTTTGCCCGTGAAATTTTCAAGCGCTATAACTATGCGGAAGTGCGTACGCCTATTTTTGAGCATTACGAGGTTATCAGTCGCTCTGTCGGAGATACAACCGATATCGTAACCAAGGAAATGTACGATTTCTATGACAAGGGTGACCGCCATATCACCCTTCGTCCAGAAGGAACTGCGCCCGTTGTCCGTTCCTATGTGGAAAATAAACTTTTTGCCCCAGAAGTGCAAAAGCCAAGTAAGTTCTATTACATGGGCCCTATGTTCCGTTATGAGCGTCCACAGGCAGGTCGTTTGCGTCAGTTCCACCAGATTGGTGTTGAGTGTTTTGGCTCAAGCAATCCAGCTACCGATGTGGAAACCATCGCTATGGCAGCTCATTTCTTGAAAGAAATCGGCATCCAAGGTGTCAAACTACACCTCAACACTCTTGGAAATCCTGAGAGTCGTGCGGCTTACCGTCAAGCCTTGATCGACTATTTGACACCGCTCAAGGAGACCTTGTCTAAGGATAGCCAACGTCGCTTGGAGGAAAATCCTCTTCGTGTCTTGGACTCTAAGGAGAAAGAAGACAAGGAGGCAGTAGAGAATGCGCCGTCTATCTTGGATTTCCTTGATGAAGAAAGCCAAGCTCACTTTGATGCTGTGCGTCAGATGTTGGAAAATCTTGGAGTAGATTACATCATCGATACCAATATGGTGCGTGGTCTGGACTACTACAACCACACGATTTTCGAGTTCATCACAGAAATCGAGGGCAATGACTTGACCGTCTGTGCAGGTGGCCGCTACGATGGCTTAGTTGCCTACTTTGGAGGCCCAGAAACTGCTGGATTTGGTTTTGGACTTGGTGTAGAGCGCCTGCTTCTCATTCTTGAAAAACAAGGTGTGTCCCTCCCTATTGAAAACGCCCTAGATGTCTATATCGCAGTCTTGGGTGAAGGAGCAAATGTTAAGGCCTTGGAATTGGTACAAGCCCTTCGCCAACAAGGATTCAAAGCAGAACGTGATTACCTCAACCGTAAACTCAAAGCTCAGTTCAAGTCAGCCGATGTCTTTGCGGCTAAGACCCTCATCACTCTCGGAGAGAGCGAAGTCGAAAGCGGACAAGTGACAGTTAAGAACAACCAAACTCGAGAAGAAGTTCAAGTGTCACTTGATGCTATCAGCCAAAACTTCTCAGAAATCTTTGAAAAATTAGGCTTTTAATAGTAGAAAAACTGGTCAGGAACCTACTCCTGACCTTTTTCTTTTGCAAAATGACAAAAATTATAAACTTTTTGACAAATATGCTTGTCAAAAAGAAAAAGATGTGTTACAATGAAATCAAATTAAGAGTAAAGGAGAAGGTTATGCTGAAAAATCGTCTAAAAGAGCTTCGGGCTCGCGATGGTCTCAATCAAACCGAACTAGCCAAACTAGCAGGGGTTTCCAGGCAGACCATCAGTCTATTAGAACGGGACGAATACACCCCGTCCATTGTAATTGCTTTGAAAATATCCCAGATTTTCAACGAAACAGTCGAATCGGTATTTCGCTTGGAGGAGGACGAGTGATGAACAAGTATAAAGTGATCTATTATGTAGTTGCCATAGCTCTATTAGTCAGCGTGTGTCTACTAATTGGAACAAATCTAGGATGGTTTGATCTCTATTACAGCGACCAATTTACTTGGGCCTACTTTGCTCTTATCCCAGTCGTTGACTGGATTGAAAAGAAATCAAAAGGTTTAGAAGGTGTAAGAGGAGAAGAATCATGAAAGAATTTTTAGCAGGTTTTCAAGTAGATACTGAGAACAAAGAACTTGCAGGTGTCTGTGCAGGTTTAGGAAATTATTTTAATGTCAAGACTAACGTCATCCGTTTAGTAGCCATTTTGCTGTTTCTTTCGTCAACAGAGTTTGGGATTTTAACAGTCATCCTATATGCTTATCTAGCAGGCTGGCTTGGGAGAGATCCTTTAGGAGAAGGGGCGAAAAAAGCAAGAAACCATGCTATTCTCTTGTTTGCTGTTTGTTTGATTTTAGTATCACTTGGGACAGAGGGTTTGACAGCAATTTATGAATCAGGTAAAGCCCTTGGTCAGTGGTTAGTTGGATTGGTTTAGTTTAGAAAGAGGATGAATATGAAAAAGAAACGTGGGTTGTTATTTTTAATGTCTGTTGTCTTTGGAGGTTTCTTGGGCGGTTTTGTAGGGATGTTTGAGGCACGTGCCGAATCCCACGGTATCGTTTTAGATGTAAAACCCTTGATACCATGGATATCAGCTATTTGTTTACTGTTAGGTTTTATTAGCATTCTTTTGACTTTCAATTTCTTAAAGAAAAGCAGAAAATTTCACTCCTTGTACCAAGATGAAATGGATGATGATCTGAATGAAACCTATTATGTTCAAATGTATCGGAATCTTGAGTTTGGAACCATTGCCTTTAATATTGCAACCCTAGCGATTTTATTGGCTCTATTCATTTCAGGAAGTGAAGCGATTATACTAAATAAAAGCTTTCTAACCTTATCTCTTTCTTTTTTAGCATTAGTGCTGATTTTCAGTGTTCAAAAATATCTTTATAAAACCATTGCGATTGTTCGTCAGTTTGATTTGGCATTTTTCTCTACACCAAAGGATGTCATGGACTTTATAAATTCTTACGATGAAGGGGAACGCCAGGCTAATTTAGAACAGAGTTTTCGGATTTTATTCCAATTAAATAATTATGTCTTGCCAGGTCTCTACTTTCTAATTGATCTCTTTTCCTTACTGACAGGAGAGATTCAGCTACTAGCCTTCTTGCTTGTTGGAGCTATCCATGTTTATATCAATATGATGCAGTTACCTATGGTAAAACGCTATTTCAAATAAAGGAGTTCCTATGATTCGTGTTGAAAATGTAAGCAAAAGTTTTGGAAGCAAGAAAGCTCTGCATCAGATTTCTTTCGAGATTCAAGAGGGTGAAATTTTTGGCTTCCTAGGACCTTCAGGTTCAGGTAAAACAACTATGATCAATATTCTGACGGGTCAGTTAGCTGCAGATCAGGGGGAGACGGTTCTCTTAGGGAAGTTTTCTCAAAATTTGACTTCAAATGATCTGGAACAAATCGGGATTGTCAGTGATAGTAGTGGTTTTTATGAAAAGATGAGTCTTTACAAAAATCTTCTCATCTATGCTAAGTTATACGGCCTCAAGTCAGATAGAGTGGAGCAGGTGCTCCAACAGGTTGGATTGGTAGACGCTAAAGATGTTATCGCTGAAAAACTATCTACAGGTATGAAACAGCGAATGTTCTTGGCTCGTGCTCTTTTAAATGCTCCCAAAATTCTCTTTCTAGATGAGCCAACAAGTGGTCTTGATCCAACCACCTCAAAATCAATTCATGCTCTTTTACAAGAATTGAAACAGGCTGGGACAACTATCTTTTTAACAACCCACGATATGAATGAAGCAACCTTGCTTTGCGATCGCCTCTCTCTTTTAAATAAGGGTAATTTAATAGAGTATGGAAGTCCGCAAGATATTATCCAGAAGTACCATGTGGATAAAAAGGTTCGTTTAAACTATCAAGATGGACGCGAACGAGTGGTTCCTTTTGAAGAATTGCCTCATCTGGATGCGACAGATCTGATTGCTATTCATTCTTGTGAGCCAACTTTAGAAGAAATCTTTATCAGATTGACAGGAGAAAAGTTAGATGTTTAGAAAATTAAATGCCCTACTATGGTTAAGATTACAAGTTCTTATCAGCAATTCAACTTTGTTGGCGACTCTATTGATGCCTTTTGGAGCGACTGTTCTATATAATGCATTCTTAAATAAGAATGGAGAATTGAGTACGTTTCTCCTTTCTATGAGTTTGACGATGGTCTTGAGCATGGGAAGTGGTTATATGGTATCGATTATGATAGCAGAGGATAAGGAAAAGCGCAATCTTAAATCACTCATCCTAAGTGGTGTGACAGCAACAGAATATACTTTCAGTATGCTCGTTCTCCCTATGTTGATTATGTTACTTGGAATGATTTCACTACCAATCTATCTTAAAGTGGATGTATCAGGTTACTTATTGGCCTATGTTATCTATTTGGTTTTAGCAACTATTAGTGTTATTTTTCTCAACCTTCTAATCGGTGCAGTGTCAGATACTCAGTCTAAAGCGCAAGTTTATAGTATCTTTCCTATGTTTATCGTCTCTTTTTTACCCATGATTGCTCTTCAAAATGATACGATTCAAAAAGTGTTGGACTATTCTTTTATCGGTCCTTTGGTAGGTCTATTAAAAGAAGGTGGAGGAGAGTTGTCTTTGGGAAATCTTGGTCTTTTACTAGTATGGATCCTTTTACTAGGATTAGCAAATCTCTTTGTATTGAAAAATAGCTATAAAGTAAGATAGGAGATCTTTATGAAAATACTTAAAAATCTTGGCTGGTTTCTGCTAGCTGTTCTATCCTTTTTCTTTGGTTATGGTCTAGTTCAGAGTATGGCGTTGTCAGCACTTGGACTAGGGGCTTCAATCTTTGGAGTTTTGCCACTTTATATCGCCCTGTCAGGGGCCTATGTTTATGGAGTTTACAGGTGGTATCAGACAGAAAAGGTTAGCATCCAGACGACTGCTTTTAATCGTTATATCTGGTTGCCCACTCTAGTTTTGCTAGTGGCTATTACAGCCCAGTTCTTTTTGCCAGACGACCCATCGACCAATCAACAAATCGTATCTCAACTGACGGTGGCTCAGCCTGTCTTTGGTTTCTTTATGGTGGTGATTTTTGCTCCTCTGACGGAAGAACTCATCTTTAGAGGAATGTTGGCACGTTATCTCTTTCCTAAGCAGGACAATAGTAAACAAACTCTGGTTTTTCTTTTAATATCTAGTATTATCTTTGCCTTGATTCATTTTCCAGGGACTTTGCAACAGTTTTTAGTTTATGCTAGTCTGGGATTGAGTTTGGGTTTGGCTTATATCAATAGGAAAGGCCTTCTTTATAGCATTTCTTTACACGCTTTGAATAATTTAATCGGCTTTTTGATGATACTCATGCTATAATAGAGTCAGGAGGTCACATGAAACGAGTAATTTTATTAGCAGTGATACAGGCAGTCGTTCTCTTCTTTATTATCGGGGGCCTTGCCTATGCCTTTAAAGGCGATTTCTTTTACAACAATCTAGCGGTGATTTTTGCACCTATTGCAGGAATCATGCGCTTTGCGACGGCTTATGCGACGGAGATTGTTCTACCTAAAAAGGCAGCCGAGATTGCTGAAAAGCGTAAAAAAGGTTAGGAATCATAATCAGAGAATCCGATGACGTTTTCATCGGATTTTTTAGCTGTTCTTTTTGATTTTTACAGACAATCAAACTTTTCTGCTGATTTTCATGAAGAGCCTGCGCTTTTATGGTAAAATAGTAACAGAATAAAAGAGGAGAGAAAACATGAAACGTAGTATGTATGCTGGTCGTGTTCGCGAGGAACACATCGGACAAGAAATTACCTTGAAAGGCTGGGTTGCTCGTCGTCGTGATTTGGGCGGATTGATCTTTATCGATCTTCGTGACCGTGAAGGAATCATGCAGCTGGTTATTAATCCAGAAAAAGTTTCAGCAGAAGTCATGGCAACAGCAGAAAGCCTTCGTAGCGAATTTGTCATCGAGGTGACGGGTCAGGTTGCTTCACGCGAGCAAGCAAATGATAAATTAGCGACTGGTGCCGTTGAATTGAATGTGACAGCCCTTACTGTACTCAATACAGCTAAAACAACACCTTTTGAGATTAAGGATGGCATTGAGGCTAATGACGATACGCGTCTCCGCTACCGTTACCTTGACCTTCGCCGTCCAGAGATGTTGGAAAACCTCAAACTTCGTGCTAAAGTAACCCACTCTATCCGCAACTACTTGGATGAGTTGGAATTTATCGATGTGGAAACACCCTTCCTTTCTAAGTCAACGCCAGAAGGGGCGCGTGACTATTTGGTGCCGTCTCGTGTTAATAAAGGCCATTTCTACGCTCTTCCTCAAAGTCCACAGATTACTAAGCAGCTCTTGATGAATGCTGGTTTTGACCGTTATTACCAAATCGTTAAATGTTTCCGTGACGAGGACTTGCGTGGAGACCGTCAGCCTGAGTTTACCCAGGTCGACTTGGAAACTTCATTCCTTACGGAGCAAGAAATCCAAGATATCACAGAAGGCTTGATTGCGCGCGTGATGAAAGAAACCAAAGGCATCGAAGTAACGCTACCATTCCCTCGTATGAAATACGATGACGCCATGGCTCTTTACGGTTCTGATAAACCAGATACCCGTTTTGACATGTTGCTTCAGGACTTGACAGAAGTTGTCAAAGGTGTTGACTTCAAAGTCTTTTCAGAAGCACCAGCAGTTAAAGCCATTGTTGTTAAAGGGGCTGCGGACAACTATTCGCGTAAAGATATCGACAAGATGACCGAAGTAGCTAAGCAGTACGGTGCTAAGGGTCTTGCTTGGGTTAAGGTTGTTGATGGAGAATTGAACGGACCAGTTGCTAAGTTTTTGACTGGCATTCAAGCAGAGCTGACCGCAGCTCTTAGTCTTGAAGATAAAGACTTGATTCTCTTTGTAGCGGATACACTTGACGTGGCTAATGCAACCCTTGGTGCCCTTCGTGGTCGTATCGCCAAAGAGCTGGGTTTGATTGATAGTGACAAATTCAACTTCCTTTGGGTTGTTGACTGGCCGATGTTTGAATGGTCTGAAGAAGAAGGCCGTTACATGAGCGCCCACCATCCATTCACACTTCCTCAGGAAGAGACAGCTCACGAATTAGAAGGTGATTTAGCTAAAGTTCGTGCCATTGCTTATGACATCGTCTTGAACGGTTATGAACTTGGTGGTGGTAGTCTTCGTATCAACCAAAAAGACCTTCAAGAACGTATGTTTAAGGCTCTTGGTTTCTCAGCTGAAGAAGCAAATGACCAGTTTGGTTTCCTTCTTGAAGCCATGGACTATGGTTTCCCACCACACGGTGGTTTGGCTATTGGTCTTGACCGTTTTGTCATGTTGCTTGCAGGAGAAGAAAATATTCGTGAAGTCATTGCCTTTCCTAAGAACAATAAGGCAACCGACCCAATGACACAAGCTCCATCAACAGTCGCTCTCAAACAACTAGAGGAACTCAGCTTACGAGTGCAGGAAGAAAATAGCAAAGTGATACTTTTTTAGGATTCTTACTTAATAAAAAAAGATGAAACAAGCAAAACGAATTAAGCGGTGGCGCTATTATCTGCGCCGCTTTGCTTATCAGATAAAAATCTTACGAGTTTTACAAAGTATCTCTCGGGAAAAATATGATGAGAAAATCTCGGCTTCTCTGGTCTATGGCTTTTTGTCAGCAGTAGCAGTCAATTTCTTTTTTCAACCAGGACACGTTTACTCCAGTGGCGCGACGGGTCTGGCACAGATTATCTCTGCCTTGAGTCATCACTGGTTTGGTTTTTACATTCCGATATCGCTGACCTTTTATGCCATTAATATCCCACTGATGATTTTGGCTTGGTATCAGATTGGACATAAGTTTACGGTCTTTACCTTTATCACGGTATCCATGAGTTCCCTTTTTATCCAGTTTGTGCCCGTTGTGACGCTGACAGAGGATCCCATCATCAATGCTCTCTTTGGGGGTGTTGTCATGGGCTTGGGAATCGGCTTTGCTTTGCGCAATAGTATTTCCAGTGGAGGTACAGATATTGTCAGCCTCACCATTCGCAAGAAAACGGGGAGAAATGTCGGCAGTATTTCTTTCTTGGTCAATGGGACTATCATGTTAATTGCTGGGTTAACCTTCGGTTGGAAATACGCCCTCTACTCCATGATTACCATTTTTGTATCCAGTCGTGTGACAGATGCGGTCTTTACCAAGCAAAAGCGGATGCAGGCCATGATTGTGACCAGTAATCCTGACAAGGTAATCGAAAAAATCCATAAAAAATTGCACCGAGGAGCTACCATGATCCACGATGCAGAAGGAACCTATAATCATGAGAGAAAAGCAGTCTTGATTACGGTTATCACACGAGCAGAGTTTAATGATTTTAAACACATCATGAAACAGGTTGATCCGACAGCCTTTGTCTCTGTATCTGAAAATGTCCATATCCTAGGACGATTCGTAGAAACGGACAATTAGACATGCAAAAACCAGCTTTGGAGCTGGTTTTTATTTTTCGATAATTTTGTGGGCAATCAACTGACGGTAACAAATCTGTCTATTATTTTTCGCATCATTGATAATCTGCAAAATTGTTTCAAATGATGTCCGCCCAAGTTCCAGACTATTGATATCCACATAAGCTACAAGATCAAGTCGAGGATTGACAGAGTCGAAACTCAAGACAGGAACTTTTAGCTGATGCTTACTGATATAGTCACAAACTCCTTCTGCAAGGAGACTATCGGTTGTGATAATAGCGTCAATCTGCGGATCGTGATTGAACAGGAGTTCACTGAACTGATAACCTTTTTCTTCTAGAAATTCATTTGCAAAGTAGGTTAAGTTGGTATCAATCGGAAGTTGGTGTTGTTTGAGTGCGGACTCATAGCCCGTTAGACGGTCTTGTGTTACGAAGAGTCGCTTTGTACCTCCGATGAAGGCAATTCGTTTGCATCCTTTTTTGATGAAATACTCTGTCGCATCAAAGCCGGCTTGGACATTGTCATTATCAACAAGAGGAATGAAGGGTGAAGTGGATTTTCCGAGGATGAGGAAAGGGAACTGCTCATCGGCTACTAGTTTGACCAGAGGGTCTTCTTCTTCAGCGTAGAGGAAAATCAAACCGTCAACACGCTTGCCATAAACCATCTGAGAAATAGCATTGAGACGTTCCTTCTCATCTTTACCAGTTGCGATCTGAATAGCATAGTGGTTTTCAGATGCGACTTGGGCGATCCCTCGTAGGACAGATGGGAAGAAAGGATTTTGGTAGAAGGCATCTGAGTCGTCAGGCAATACCAAACCGATAACCTGAGTATAGCTACTCACCAAGCTACGAGCATTGAGATTGGGATGGTAGTTGAGTTCCTTCATAGCCTTGCGAACTCGTTTTTTGGTTTCATCACTAATTGTTGATTTGTTTTGAATAACGCGGGTTACGGTTGAAGGTGAGACACCTGCAGCCTTAGCCACATCTTTAATCGTAACGGGCATAAAAATCTCCTATTTATGATAATCTGGATCACGGAAATGTGTCTTGTAAAAAATAGTGACCAGATAAAGAACAAAAAGAATGTTTTGTACAGTGATAAGGGTTGTCATATTTTGGCCAAAAAGTCCCAAAATAAGTGTAATCAGAGTGGGAAATCCTAAACAGTTCAAGATAAAGTGGTAGCACTCTTTAAAGCTCCTAAATGAAAAGAGGCGTGATTTTTTGGTGATATAAAGGAGAAGACTAGCTCCAAGGGAGACAATGAAGAAATTCAATCCAAAGAGGAAGCTAGCACCAAGGACGAGAAAGAGACTGATATAGATACGGTTCTGTTGGTACCAGTCTTTAGAAATAGCCTGGGTTAAAGCTTCCTTACTCTGGAAACTCTCCGTTTGAATCGCGTGGTAGCGAATGCGGGTCAATTCCTTGTTTTCCTTGCTGATGACGAGTTCTTCAGTATCAAAATGAAGTTGCAAATCCTTTGGCAATTCCTTGCTTGGACTTGGACCAATCAGAAGAGAAGCTTGCCGATTTTTAGTTCCAGAATAGCTCAGTTTTCCATCTACTATCTGCGCATTCTTTGACAAGTCCATGATCGCTTCATCCGTCAGGGGAGTGTAGACATTATCAATAAAAGTATCCAGCGGATAGGTTTCCTGTGAGCTGTTTTGAATAGCAATTGGAACCATAGACAAGCTGATGAGGAAAATGCTAGTAAAGAGGAGTTGAAACCAGTTGAGTCCGAAACGTTTTGACAGGGGCTTACGAAATCCCCAGATACTAGTAAAATACGAGAATGGATATGGAAGCATAGGCATCTTTCTAAGAGTGTTTTCTATATGAGTAATATTATATAGAGAAATATACTTTATTTCAAGTCTAGTAGATAAATTGCTTGTTGAAAGAATATTATTTACAGTAACAATCGCTAATACTCAATGAAAATCAAAGAGCAAACTGGGAAGCTAGCCGTAGGCTGTACTTGAGTACGGCAAGGTGAAGCTGACGTGGTTTGAATTTGATTTTCGAAGAGTATAAAATGAAAAAGGGTGGCGGGGATAGATTATCCCTTGTCGCCACCACTTGTAAGTCCTGAAACAAAGTTCTTTTGTAGGAAGAAGAAGAGAATACAGATTGGAAGGGCGATGAGGATAGCACCTGCTGAGAAGTAGGCGATCTTCATGTTTTTCACATTGCTAACGAAGGTTTGGAGACCAACGGCAACAGTAAAGTATTCTTTCTCACGAAGCAAGAAACTAGAGAGGATGTAGTCCCCGAAAGGTCCCATGAAGGCCCAGAGAGCTTGTACAGCCACCATTGGGCGAACAAGAGGGAGAACGATTTGCCAGAAGCGACGGAAGTGTCCTGCACCATCTAGTTTCGCAGATTCGTCAAGAGACATTGGCACGGTATCAAAGTAACCTTTCATGAGCCAAGCATTCATCGGAATACCTCCACCGACGTAGAGGAAGATGAGGAACCAGCTGTGGTTAAGGGCGTTCAACATAAGCGCCATAACGAAGAAGGCTGTCAAAGCGGCCATAGTTGGCACCATTTGGATAATCAAGAAGAAGACCAAACTTTGCTTACGAGCCAAGAAGTTGTAACGACTGTAGGCATAACCTGCAAGTACAATGATACTTGTTTGAACAGCCATGGTAATCAAGGCGATAATCAAGGTATTGAGATACCAAGTACCGTACAAGGTTTCAGTGAAGAGCCCTTGGAAGTTGGCAAAGCTAAAGTCAATGTTACTATCTAATTTAAAGGCTGCGACGTTACCAGTCTTGAAGGCTGACATGATGGTAATCAAAAGTGGATAGATAATGACAATTGATAGGCCAATCAAGTAGAGGTAAGTAAGGGTTTGAGTCAGTCTACGTTTGAGTTTGATTGAGTTATTCATCTTAGACGTCCTCCATATCAAATGCGTGTAGTTTCTTGAATGCGATCATAGAGATAGAGATGACAATGATTGAGATAATCAAGGTAACAGCTGCCGCCATAGAGTATTGAGGAGATGTACCTGTTGTCAAACGATAAATCCATGAGATCAAGATATCAGTTGAACCGGCTCCACCACCAACGCTACCAGGACCTCCGCCGTTGAAGAGGTACATGATAGAGAAGTTGTTAAAGTTAAAGGTGTATTGGCTGATCAATGTTGGTGCCGCAACAGCCAAAATCATAGGGAAAGTGATGTTGCGGAATTTTTGCCAAGCATTGGCACCATCGATGTAAGCAGCTTCGTAGAGGTCGTTAGGAATAGACTGCAAGATACCCAAGGTCAAAACGTAGATGTACGGGAATCCAAGCCAACCTTGCATCATGATTAAGGCAATCTTCGTCCAAGTTGGGTCTGTTTTCCAAGGGATAAGAGCTCCGTCAAGGAAAGGAAGGACCTTAGCCAAGATAGGCAATACTTGAGTATTAATCGCTCCGACACTATCGTTAAACATGTTTGAGAATGTCAAGATAGTGATGAAGGCTGGAACAGCCCAAGGAAGAAGGAAAATAACACCAAAGATACGTTTTCCTTTGATAAATGGTTGGTTAGCAATGATAGCTGTGAAGATACCAATCACAATCTGCAAAGTAGAAGCAGACAAGGCCCAGATGATGGTCCATGAAAGAACGGAACCAAAGGCTGAACGGAAGGTACTTAAGCTCCAGATGTTTGTGAAGTTAGTCAAACCAACCCAGTCCAACAATTTGTTTGGTGGCAAGTGTTGGAAGTCATAGTTGGTAAAGGCAATCATCAAGGTTACGATAACTGGGAAGATAATTGCAAATGTCATTGCAATATAAGATGGAATGATCAAGAGGTAAGGGAAACCATTCTCATAAATACCTTTGATCATATCTTTAAAAGTACGTGGGACAGGAATTCCATTGTTAATACGTTTTGCGATTGTATGTGCATCTTTAATATTTGAGAAATAAAAGAGCACATAAACGACTACAAAGATTAAATGGAAGGCACCACGAATCAGCATGAAAAGTGAATTATCACGACCTGGCTTGTCACCAAGAGTGATGAGATTGCTTAATTCAGGGGATGCAAGTGCTAGGAAATAAAGGACAAATACAATGGTTACACCAAGGAAGATAAAACCTTTGGCTTTTTGTTTATTGTAAATCTGTCCTAACCCAGGAATGATAGACAGCAAGGCTGCTTTGCTAGGCTGTTGTTTTTCCATGATTACTCCTTTCATAGGATGTGAGATAAAACTCGAATTCAACCGCAAGATACGTGTATCTGATAAGAAGTGTATCTATACATTCAAAGGGGGATTTCACTTCCACCCCCCTTGAACAAATTTTTTATTCACCAAATTTTTGTTTGATTGTTTCTTTGATCAATGTTACAGCATCGTTAGCAGCTGTCTTAGCATCTTTCTTACCACTTACAGCGTCAAAGAGCATTGTTTTAGCTGGGTCCCAAACAGCTGACATTTGTGAGATGTTTGGCATTGGTTGAGCGTTCTTGAACTGTTTGATAACAGATGTAGTCAACTCATCGTTTTTACCTTCAGCGTATGAACGAGCTTCAGTGTTAGCTGGGATTTCGTTAGTTGCATCGTAGAATGCTTTTTGTTGTTCAGTTGAAACAAGGAAGTCTACAAATTTTTGTGCAGCTTCAAGGTTCTTAGTGCTTGATGGGATGATCCAAGCTTTACCACCACCGAATGCTGAGTAGTCTTTTCCGTTTGGAAGAGTTGGGATAGTTGAAACTCCGTAGTTTACTTTAGCATCTTTGAATGCTTGAGCTTTCCAAGGGCCGTCAATGATAGCAGCTGTTTTACCTTCTTGGAATTGAGTTTGGATCAAGTTTCCAGCACCTTCAGTATCTTGCATACCTTTAGGCCATTTTTCGTACCAAGATTTAGCGTAGTTGATACCTGCAATAGCACCGTCGTTTGCAAGACCAATATCTTTAGGATCTTTACCGTTTTGTCCAAATACGTAACCGCCGTTACCAGCAAGGAGTCCGTATGCGTAGTAGAAGTTTGTCCAGTCGGCTAGGAAGGCAGTAGTTTTGCCATCTTCACCAGCGAAAGCGTATTTGCTGTCTTTAGCAAGGTTTTCCAAATCAGCAAATGTTTTAGGAGCTTCTTTCAGCAAATCTTTGTTATAGTACAAAACGAGTGATTCGATAACAGCTGGAGCACCATAGACTTTACCATCAGCAGCTGTTACAAGAGATTTAGTTTTATCATCTGTTTTAGCGCCGTCGCTCAATTTCACTTCTGAAAGTTGTCCGTCAGTACCAAGGCTACCTACACGGTCGTATGGAGCCATCATAACGTCAGCAGCTTGACCTGATTGGTTGTCAAGAGAAAGTTTGTCAAGACCACCCATTTGGTCACCAGATTTGATGTTAACTTTTGTTCCTGATTCTTTTTCATAAGCTGCAGCAACTTTTTCAGCGTAGGCTTTGTATTGATCTTCAACGTAGAAAGTGATTTCTTTTGCTTCAGATGAGCTAGTATCAGCTGCTTTATCAGCAGTTTTGCTTCCGCAAGCTACCAAAAGTAAGCTAGCAAGAGTAGCAGTTCCGAGCACAGCAGCGCTCTTCATGAATTTAGATGACATAGTGTATTCCTCCTAAAGAATAACAAAAATAATTTAATGAGAAAACGCAAACGTTTTCTTTTATGGGACTAGTATAGCACAATCAGAAAACGGTTGCAAGCGTTTTTAGAAAAAATTTTAAAAAAATTTTAAGGTTTCAAATTTTTATCAATGCCTTTATATAGGAAAAAACTTCAACTTTTAGTTTTTCTCGCTTTGAAAATGTCTAAGGGAAACGATTGCATTGATTAGGCTGATTTCTGAGCAAAAATGAGGCTGTTTTTAATTTCAACTATCTTAAATAAGCAAAACTTTATAGGAAAAGTGTTCGTTTCATAAAATAACAGTGGAACCAAGATTCATTCAAAGAAAAAGAAATCAAAAAAAGTTTCTAAAACCGCTTGCATTTGTTTTTGAAATACGTTATACTTAAACTGACGCAAACGTTTGCGCTTTGATTTGCGCAGCGTTTTATTACAAACACATGAGGTGCTATTATGAAAAAACGTCAAAGTGGTGTGTTGATGCACATCTCTTCTCTTCCAGGAGCTTATGGGATTGGATCATTTGGCCAAAGCGCCTATGATTTCGTTGATTTCTTGGTTCGTACCAAGCAACGTTACTGGCAAATCCTTCCTCTAGGAACAACTAGTTATGGAGATTCTCCTTACCAATCATTCTCAGCTTTCGCTGGGAACACGCATTTTATCGACCTTGACATCTTGGTAGAGCAAGGCTTGTTGGAAGCTAGCGATCTTGAAGGTATTGACTTTGGTAGCAATCCAGCA
Source organism: Streptococcus australis (assembly GCF_901543175.1). Taxonomy (NCBI): domain Bacteria; kingdom Bacillati; phylum Bacillota; class Bacilli; order Lactobacillales; family Streptococcaceae; genus Streptococcus; species Streptococcus australis. The sequence continues at coordinate 151,098 of NZ_LR594040.1, forward strand.
GAAGTTGATTATGCTAAGATCTATTATGCACGTCGTCCTCTTTTGGAAAAGGCGGTCAAACGTTTCTTGGAAGTGGGAGATGTCAAAGCGTTTGAGAAATTTGCTCAAGATAACCAAGCATGGCTTGAACTCTTTGCTGAGTATATGGCGATTAAAGAGCATTTTGACAATCTAGCATGGACAGAATGGCCAGATGCAGATGCTCGTGCTCGTAAAGCTTCAGCACTTGAAAGCTACCGTGAGAAATTGGCAGACAAGTTGGTCTACCATCGTGTAACTCAATACTTCTTCTTCCAACAATGGTTGAAATTGAAAGCCTACGCTAACGACAACCACATCGAAATCGTTGGGGACATGCCGATTTACGTCGCTGAAGATTCAAGTGACATGTGGGCAAATCCACACCTCTTCAAGACAGATGCTAGTGGCAAGGCGACTTGCATCGCTGGATGTCCACCAGATGAGTTTTCTGCAACTGGTCAGCTTTGGGGGAACCCAATCTATGACTGGGAAGCAATGGACAAAGACGGTTACAAATGGTGGGTTGAACGCTTGCGTGAAAGCTTCAAAATCTACGATATTGTTCGTATTGACCACTTCCGTGGCTTTGAATCTTACTGGGAAATCCCTGCTGGTTCCGATACAGCGGCCCCTGGTAAATGGGTGAAAGGTCCAGGCTACAAACTTTTCGCAGCCGTTAAGGAAGAACTTGGTGAGCTGAACATCATCGCAGAAGACCTTGGTTTCATGACAGATGAGGTTATCGAGTTGCGTGAACGTACTGGTTTCCCAGGGATGAAGATTCTTCAATTTGCCTTCAATCCAGAAGACGAAAGTATCGATAGCCCACACTTGGCACCTGCTAACTCTGTTATGTACACAGGAACACATGATAACAATACGGTCCTTGGTTGGTACCGTAATGAGATTGACGATCCAACTCGTGAGTACATGGCCCGCTACACGAATCGTAAAGAGTATGAAACAGTGCCACACGCGATGCTTCGTACAGTCTTTTCATCAGTGAGCTTCATGGCTATTGCAACTATGCAAGATTTGCTAGAATTGGATGAGGCGGCTCGCATGAACTACCCATCTACTCTTGGCGGAAACTGGTCTTGGCGTATGACTGAAGATCAATTGACACCAGCTGTCGAGGAAAACTTACTTGACTTGACTACAATTTATCGCCGAATCAATGAAAATATGGTAGAATTAAAGAAATAAGACATTATCAGGAGACACAAAAATGTTACCATTAAACGAATTTGTACAAAAACGTTACAATAAAACCATCGCGGAATGTAGTAACGAAGAGCTTTACCTTGCTCTTCTCAACTACAGCAAGCTTGCTAGCAGTCAAAAACCAGTCAACACTGGCAAGAAGAAAGTTTACTACATCTCAGCTGAGTTCTTGATTGGTAAACTCTTGTCAAACAACTTGATCAACCTTGGTCTTTACGACGATGTGAAAAAAGAACTTGCTGATGCTGGTAAAGATTTGATCGAAGTTGAAGAAGTAGAATTGGAACCATCTCTAGGAAATGGTGGATTGGGACGTTTGGCAGCCTGCTTTATCGACTCAATCGCTACACTTGGTTTAAACGGTGATGGTGTTGGTTTGAACTACCACTACGGTCTTTTCCAACAAGTTCTTAAGAACAACCAACAAGAAACGATTCCTAACGCTTGGTTGACAGAGCAAAACTGGTTGGTACGCTCAAGCCGTAGCTACCAAGTGCCATTTGCACACTTTACATTGACATCTACTCTTTACGATATCGATGTGCCTGGTTACAAAACAGCGACTAAAAACCGTTTGCGTTTGTTTGACTTGGATTCAGTTGATTCTTCTATCATCGAAGATGGTATCAGCTTTGACAAGACAGACATCGCTCGCAACTTGACTCTCTTCTTGTATCCAGATGATAGTGACCGTCAAGGTGAATTGCTCCGTATCTTCCAACAATACTTCATGGTTTCAAACGGTGCACAATTGATCATCGATGAAGCAATCGAAAAAGGAAGCAACTTGCATGACCTTGCGGACTACGCAGTTGTACAAATCAACGATACGCACCCATCAATGGTGATCCCTGAATTGATCCGCCTTTTGACTGCACGCGGTATCGAGCTTGACGAAGCAATCTCAATCGTTCGTAGCATGACTGCCTACACTAACCACACAATCCTTGCTGAAGCCCTTGAAAAATGGCCTCTTGAATTCTTGGAAGAAGTGGTTCCTCACTTGGTACCAATCATTGAAGAATTGGACCGTCGTGTGAAGGCAGAATACAAAGACCCAGCTGTTCAAATCATCGACGAGAGCGGACGTGTTCACATGGCTCACATGGATATCCACTATGGATACAGCGTTAACGGGGTTGCAGCACTCCACACTGAAATCTTGAAGAACTCTGAGTTAAAAGCCTTCTACGACATTTACCCAGAAAAATTCAACAACAAAACAAACGGTATCACTTTCCGTCGTTGGCTCATGCATGCTAACCCACGCTTGTCTCACTACTTGGATGAGATTCTTGGTCACGGTTGGCACCATGAAGCAGATGAGCTTGAAAAACTCTTGTCTTATGAAGACAAAGCAGTTGTCAAAGAAAAATTGGAAAGCATCAAAGCTCACAACAAACGTAAATTGGCTCGTCACTTGAAAGATCACCAAGGTGTTGAAATCAATCCAAACTCTATCTTTGACATCCAAATCAAACGCCTTCACGAGTACAAACGTCAACAAATGAATGCTTTGTATGTGATCCACAAATACCTTGATATCAAGGCTGGGAACATCCCTGCTCGTCCTATCACAGTATTCTTTGGTGGTAAAGCAGCTCCTGCCTACACAATCGCTCAAGACATCATCCACTTGATCCTTTGCTTGTCTGAAGTGATTGCTAACGACCCAGCAGTAGCTCCACACTTGCAAGTAGTTATGGTTGAAAACTACAACGTTACTGCAGCAAGCTTCTTGATTCCAGCATGTGATATCTCTGAACAAATTTCACTTGCATCTAAAGAAGCTTCAGGTACTGGTAACATGAAATTCATGTTGAACGGAGCTTTGACTCTTGGTACTATGGATGGTGCTAATGTGGAAATCGCTGAGTTGGTTGGCGACGAAAACATCTACATCTTTGGTGAAGATTCAGAAACTGTTATCGACCTTTATGCAAAAGCAGCATACAAATCAAGCGAATTCTATGCTCGTGAAGCTATCAAACCATTGGTTGACTTCATCGTCAGCGACGCTGTTCTTGCAGTAGGTAAGAAAGAACGCTTGGAACGTCTTTACAACGAATTGATCAACAAAGACTGGTTCATGACTCTCCTTGACTTGGAAGACTACATCAAGGTGAAAGAGCAAATGCTTGCTGACTACGAAAACCGTGACGCATGGTTGGATAAAGTCATCGTCAACATTGCCAAAGCAGGATTCTTCTCATCTGACCGTACAATTGCTCAGTACAACGAAGACATCTGGCACTTGAACTAAGATTCATTACATTAGATTGTAAAACAAAACGCATCCTGAAAAGGTGCGTTTTTTCATATTTAAACTAATTTACAGTGCTTTTCCGACCAGAATCTCTGCTTCGATGGTAATCTCGGTCAGTTGGCTCCAGTTAATCTTGGTCTGGTTGACATGAAAGAGTAGCGGAGTCATACTGAGTAGGGCTTGGAGCTGCTCTGCTGTGATTGCCTTAGTCAGAGAGGCAGTTTTGCTAGATAGGATGGTAAAGTGTTCTTGGAAATGTTCCTTGATATCTTGGTTGGAATAGTCCTTCTTTGTCAGCTGGTCTTGTATCTTCTGACGAATTTCCTTGAGGTGATTTTCGGTTGGGATGACCTTGATTAAGATACCGTTTTGGGATAGAACGCGGCGAAATTCTCTATAATTGGCAGGCGAGAAGATATCGAGCAGGATATCCATACTAGCGTCTTTTATAGGAAGACGAGCTAGATCACCAACAAACCAATTGACTGCCCAGTTTGGTTCGCTCTTAGCAGCGATTTGGATGGAATCTTTAGAAATATCAAAGGCATAGAAGGTTTTGTCAGAGTGACTTTCTTGGAGTTTACGAGAGTAGAATCCCTCGCCACAGCCGATATCTAAAATTGTTTGGTTAGTTTTAGAATTTGTAAGCAGGTCTGAGATGGTTTCTAAAATAGTTTGATAAAAACCAGCTTCTAGGATTTGTTGACGGTTTTGAAAATTTTCCTTGTCGTAGTTGGTGGATTGTTTGATTTGCGGTGCCAGATTGACATAGCCGAATTTTGCCAAATCAAAAGAATGGCGGTTGCTACACTTGAGGCTAGACTCTACCAAGGTGAGATTTTCTTGACAGATAGGACAGGAAAAGGCAGTCGCAGACGCAAAACGCTGAAGTTTGGGTTTGAGATTTGTATTCATAGTTTAAGTGTATCAAAAGAGGCAAATGAAAGCAACCTTAGGAATAAGTAGATGGGAGATTCAGTAGAAATAAAATTAATTCTCCAATTTATAGAATGAAATTGCTTTTATATCTAAATTGCTATATAATAATGATAAGGAGGAAATAAGTATGTTAAAAGAAGTATTAAGCGTCGCAAAAGTTGCGAAAAAATCATCACTCTTTTTAGGTGGTGTTGCATTTGGAACCCTTGGTTTGAAAATCTTAGCAAGTAAGGAAGCTAAAAAAGGTTATTCTAAAGCCTTGGCTAAGGCTTACAAATTGAAGGACGAGCTAGATGCGTCTGTTTCTGTTGTGAAGCAACATGGAGACGATGTCTTGCAAGATGCCAAATATTTGTACGAGCAAGAGAAAAAAGAAGAACAATTAGATAGCCTGATAGGAGAATAATATGTCTTTTAAAGTGCTATATAGAGGATATCAACATATCCGACTATCATCTTCTTTTTCACTTACCTTGGATATTCAAGACTATCTTCGTTCCTTGGCGAGAGATGAAAAGGGAATTGAGTCTATCCAGTTTTACATGGATCAACAGCACTTTACTCTACGTATAAAAGAAGGCTTCTCCGTATTAGACAATGCAGAAGCCTTTTTAAAAAGAATTGATAAAGGGAAAGTTTCTGAGTTGATGACTCTTCCCATTCGTAGAGAAGAGAGTGCTTATTCTATTGTTTCAGGTGCAGCGGTTAAGCGTGTACTTTTTCGTAGTTTTGTGCCGTATCCTATTCGCTATATATGGACTTGTTATCAGGCTTTTGGCTATATTAGAGAAGCCTGTCAAACACTAGCGCGTAAGGAACTAACGATGGAAGTCTTGGACTGCTCGGCGATTTTATTGTCCTTGTTCATGAATCAATCCAAGACTGCTAGCAACATCATGTTTATGCTTGATTTGGGGAATCATTTAGATCAGTGGTCCTTGAAAAAAACTGCAACAGATTTAGAACAGAGTCTTCTTGCAAAAGAGAGCGATGTATTCCTAGTACAGGGCGATACGGTTGTTAGTATCAAGAGTTCCGATGTTCAAATAGGAGATGTTTTGGTCTTATCTCAAGGAAATGAAATTCTGTTTGATGGACAAGTAGTTTCAGGTTTAGGTATGGTCAACGAAAGTTCCTTGACGGGAGAGAGTTTTCCAGTTGAAAAAAGAGAGTCTGATTTGGTTTGTGCAAATACAGTATTAGAAACTGGAGAGTTACGCATTCGTGTAACCGATAATCAGATGAACAGCCGGATTTTACAACTGATTGAGTTGATGAAGAAATCTGAAGAAAACAAGAAAACGAAACAACGCTATTTCATCAAAATGGCGGACAAGGTCGTCAAATATAATTTCTTGGGGGCTGGGCTGACTTACCTATTGACAGGTTCTTTTTCTAAGGCTATTTCTTTCCTATTGGTCGATTTCTCCTGCGCTTTGAAAATCTCTACTCCTGTAGCTTATTTGACAGCTATCAAGGAGGGGTTGAACCGTGAAATGGTGATTAAGGATGGAGATGTTTTGGAGAAATATCTGGAAGTTGATACTTTCTTGTTTGATAAGACGGGAACAATCACAACTAGCTATCCGATAGTTGACAAGGTGTTACCTTTTGGGGACTATAGTGAGGAAGATATTCTCAGAATCAGTGCCTGTCTTGAGGAACACATTTATCATCCTATTGCTAATGCCATCGTCAAGCAAGCTGAGATAGAGGGGATTGAACATGAGGAAATGCATGGGAAACTCCAATATATCGCAAGCAAGGGGATCAAATCTCATATAGATGGCCAACCAGTTCTTATTGGGAATTATGTCTTGATGCAGGATGAGCAGATTCATATCAGTTCAGAACAAAATGCTTTAATTGAAGAGTACAAGAGTCACTACAATATCTTATTCTTGGCTTATCAGAATGAATTGATTGGAATGTTCTGCATTCATACTCCTTTGAGAAAAGAAGCAAAAACAGCCTTGGATAAACTTAAGGCACAGGGGAAAAAATTGATTCTGGCAACAGGGGATACCTCGGTTAGGACAGAGGAGTTAGTCAAAGATTTGCCCTTTGATCAGGTATATACAGACTTGAAACCTGATGGGAAATTTGAGTTAGTAGAGGAACTGCAGAAAGCAGGTCACACTATTTTGATGGTTGGAGATGGATTGAATGACTCAGCGGCTCTAACCCTATCAGATATCGGTGTGGTGATGAATGAGAGTGCAGATATTTCTAAGCAGATGAGTGATATCTTATTGTTAGATAATCGTTTGGATTTCTTCCAAGAGTTGGATTCGCTATCATCATCTTTGCAAACACTCATTAAGAAGAATATTCAAGATACCGTTGTCGTAAATAGTAGTTTGATTGGCTTTGGCTTGTTTAACTGGCTCAGTCCTTCAAATCTCTCTATCTTACATAATCTAACAACCTTACGCATTGTACTGCGTAGCCTGTCTATTAAGGGATAGGTGGGGACTATTCACAGCAAAAAGGAGTTACCTTTCTCGAGGTTAACTCCTTTGTTTATAGGTAAATATTGAACAATTTAGTAAGTCAATACAAAGTATTTTTTCTTCCCACGACGGATAACAGTCAGTTCGTTTTCGAGCTTGTCTGCGTCGCTTAAGACATAGTCAAGGTCTTGGATGCGGTCGCCGTTGACGTAGATGGCTCCATTTTGAACATCTTCACGGGCTTGGCGTTTTGAGTTGACTACACCAGAAGATACGAGGATTTCTACGATATTGTGGTTTTCGTCTACTTGTACTTGGTAGTTTGGCACTCCACGAAGTCCTTGTTTGAGTTCTTTGACAGAAAGGTTTTTGATGTTTCCTGCAAAGAGTTGCTCTGTGATATTGAGGGCTTCCTTGTAGGCTTCTTCGCCGTGAACAAGTGTCACGACTTCACGAGCCAAGACTTTCTGAGCCAAGCGTTCGTGTGGCGCCACTTCAAACTGTTTACGGATGTCTTCGATCTCATCCAGTGACAAGAAAGTAAAGATTTTCAAGAAGCGAACGGCGTCAGCATCCATGACGTTCATCCAGAATTGGTACATTTCGTATGGGGAAGTCTTTTCAGGATTGAGCCAGACTGCGTTTCCTTCTGATTTACCAAATTTCTTACCAGTTGCGTCTGTGATGAGTGGCACAGTGATCACGTGACCAGTCTTGTCAGCCTTCCGACGAAGCAATTCGGTACCTGCGGTCATATTTCCCCACTGGTCAGAACCACCGATTTGTAGCGTTACGTTGTGCTCTTGGTTAAGGACAAAGAAGTCGTACCCTTGCATGATTTGGTAAGCAAACTCTGTGTAAGAAATCCCTGTCTCGATCCGTTTTTTCACAGACTCCTTACTCATCATGTAGTTGACAGTGAAGTATTTTCCGACATCACGGAGGAAGTCAATGAAGCTGATGCTGCCAAACCAGTCGTAGTTGTTGACCATGACAGCTTTATTTTCACCATTTTCAAAGTCAAGAAAACGAGAAAGTTGTCCTTGGATAGACTTGACCCAGCCATCTACTGTGTCTTTTGTTTGGAGACTACGCTCAGCATCTTTGAAGGACGGATCTCCGATGAGACCAGTAGCACCGCCAACGAGCGCATAAGGTTTGTGACCTGCTAGTTGCAAACGACGACTTGTCAAGATTGCGACAAGGTGACCGAGGTGAAGGCTGTCAGCAGTTGGATCGTAGCCAGTATAATAAGAAACTTGACCTTCTTCTAGGGCTTTACGCAAAGCTTCTTCATCAGTCGTTTGAAAAATCAAACCACGCTCTTTTAGCTCATCAAAAATGTGCATATGTCTTTTCTCCTTTTTAAAATATTGTTTCTACCTATTGTATCACAAACTTAGGCAATAGCCTAGTGGAATAGGGAAGAAAGTGGCTATTTTATTGAAAGTTTACCTTTTATGGTATAATAGAGAAAGTGAGGACATTCATGAAAAAAAGAAACAATGAATCAAAAACGGTAACAAACCAAAACAAATCAAGAAAAAAAGCCGCAGATTCAAGTGTCTTAGGCAGATTTAGAGTACCCTCTATCCTTGCCAAGATTTTGAATGGCTTTAAAGTAACCTTTAATACCCTCTTTATCCTAGCCTTTATCGGAGGTCTTTTGGGTGCTGGAGTGGCCATGGGCTATGGGGTTGCTCTATTTGACAAGGCCAAGGTGCCTCAAACAGAGGAATTGGTCAAACAAGTGAAGGACATTCCCTCCATCTCAGAAATTACCTATGCTGATGGGAGTTCCATTGCTTCGATTGAGGGAGATCTATTGCGCACGTCAGTTGCTTCGGATGCTATCTCAGATAATCTCAAGAAGGCTATCATTGCGACAGAGGACGAGCATTTCAATGAGCACAAGGGAGTTGTGCCCAAGGCTGTTATTCGTGCGACTCTGGGGACCTTTGTCGGGCTAGGATCGTCCAGTGGTGGTTCGACCTTGACCCAGCAGATTATCAAGCAACAAGTGGTTGGAGATGCTCCGACTTTGGCTCGTAAGGCGACAGAAATTGTAGATGCTCTTGCCTTGGAGCGTGTCATGAGCAAGGACGAAATTCTGACAACCTATCTGAATATTGCTCCTTTCGGTCGCAATCATAAGGGACAAAACATTGCAGGTGCCCAGCAAGCTGCAGAAGGAATTTTTGGTGTTGATGCTTCGGACTTGACTGTACCTCAAGCGGCTTTTATAGCAGGCTTGCCGCAAAGCCCGATTAGTTATTCCCCTTATGAATCTGACGGCAGTATGAAGAGCGATGAGGATATAGCTTTGGGAATCAAGCGTGCCAAGGATGTCCTCTACAATATGTATCGGACAGGAGCTCTGAGTCAGGAAGATTACGACAAGTACAAGGATTATGACTTCAAGCAAGCCTTTCTACCATCAGGTAGTGTCAGTGGTACTTCGCGCGACTATCTCTACTATGCAACCCTCGCAGAAGCTACTGATCGCATGTACGACTACCTCATCCAGAGAGATAATGTTTCTGCTCAAGAGCAAAAAAATGAATCTATCCAGAAAGCTTACCGCGATCTAGCGACGAAGGAAATCGAGAATGGTGGCTATAAGATCACCACGACTATTAATAAAAATGTCCACAATGCTATGCAAAATGCAGTTGCTAACTACGGCAGTTTGTTAGATGATTCGACAGGCCAGCCTGAAGTAGGGAATGTCCTCATGGACAACCAAACAGGAGCCATTCTTGGATTTGTTGGTGGTCGTAATTATCAAGAAAATCAGAACAATCATGCTATCGATACCAAACGTTCTCCAGCTTCAACCACTAAGCCTATACTGGCCTATGGTATCGCGATTGACCAAGGTTTGATGGGAAGTGCAAGTATCTTGTCTAACTATCCGACAAACTTTTCAAACGGCAATCCTATCATGTATGTCAATAGTCCTGGTACAGGGATGATGACCTTGGGAGAAGCCCTCAACTATTCATGGAACATCCCAGCCTACTGGACTTATCGTACGCTTCGAGAGAAGGGTGTTGATGTCAAGGGTTATATGGAAAAAATGGGTTATGAAATCCCAGAATATGGGATTGAAAGTTTACCGATGGGTGGGGGGATTGATGTTACAGTCGCCCAGCATACCAATGGTTATCAGACCTTGGCTAATAATGGGGTCTACCACAAGAAACATATGATTTCCAAGATTGAATCGACGACGGGGCAAGTGATTTATGAGCACAAAAGTCAACCTGTCCAAGTTTATTCAAAAGCGACAGCGACCATCATGCAGAGTTTGCTTCGCGAGGTGATCTCATCTCGAGTTACGTCAAGCTTTCAGACTGATTTGGCCTCTATCAATCCAAGTCTGGCTCGTGCTGACTGGATTGGAAAGACTGGTACGACCAATGAAGATGAAAATATGTGGCTCATGCTTTCTACGCCACGCTTGACTCTAGGGGGCTGGTTAGGTCACGATGATAACCGACCGCTAGCCAAAGGAGCAGGCCACTACCGCAATGCCAACTATATGGCCCACTTGGTCAATGCTATCCAGCAAGCCGAACCTGGCATTTGGGGGAATGAGCGCTTTAGTCTAGACCCAAGCGTGACCAAGTCTCAAGTCCTCAAATCGACAGGAGAAAAACCTGGCAAGGTCACAATCAATGGCAAAGAAGTCACCGTTTCAGGTTCTACAGTAACGAGCTATTGGACTACTAAAGAAGGGGCGCCAGTAACTACTTACCGCTTTGCTATCGGAGGGAGCGATGCCGATTATCAAAATGCTTGGAAAAGCATTTTAGGAAGTTTACCCACTCTTCCTACCCCAACTCTCCCAAGTTCAAGTAGTAGTTCAGGGGCAAATTCGAACAACAACACTCAAAGTGATTCGTCGGGTCGTTTCCGTCTATTTAATCGATAATAAAAAAAGTAGCAAGAGGCAATTTTTCTTCTCTTAGCTACTTTTTTCTTTTTCTATTTCGTGTTACAATAAGGGAATGAATAAGTATCAAAAGAAGATTTTTAAGGGAACTCTATATTCACTGTTGTCAGGTCTGATTTGGGGAATTTGTGGAATCTTAGGTGAGTATTTTTTCGCGCATTATCAGGTGTCGTCTGGTTGGATTACCTCTATGCGTTTGCTTTTGGCAGGTAGCTTGGTCTTGCTTTTATCTGCCTTTCAGTTGCGCTTTCAATTATTGGACATTTGGCGAAATAAGAAAAACTATTTACCCTTTTTCGCCTACGCTATTCTGGGGATTTTTTCTGTGCAGTTTTTCTTCTATCTCTGTGTTGAGTATTCGAATGCGACGACGGCAACGATTTTGCAATTCATCAGTCCAGTTTTTATCTTGTTTTATAATCGTATCGTCTATCAAAAGAAGGCTTCTATCACAGCCATTCTCTATGTTTTGATTGCCATGCTAGGTGTTTTTTTGATGGCTACAAAAGGGGATTTATCCAAGCTATCAATGACGCCCCTGGCTTTGGTGACAGGGCTACTCAGTGCTGTAGGGGTCATGTTCAACGTTATCCTGCCTCAGCGTTTTGCACGTGACTATGGTTTTGTGCCAACCGTTGGTTGGGGGATGTTGCTAGCAGGTGTTTTTAGTAATTTTCTTTATCCTGTTCATCAGATTACCTTTCAACTTGATGTGACGAGTTTTTTGATTTGTTTTACTATTGCTGTGTTTGGAACGGCTTTTGCTTTTTTCCTTTCGATGAAGGCTGTGCTACTCGTCTCACCGTTAGTTGTGTCAGTTGTGAGTGCCAGCGAACCTTTATCCTCCGCATTGTTAAGTGTGCTATTTCTAGGTATGGTTTTGGATGGTTTTCTAGCTTTGGCTATGATTTTGATTATCGTTCCAATGGTTTTCTTATCAATTGAGGAAACGAAGGAAAGGTAAAATGTTCTGTTCGAGTGCTTAAGGCTTCAAATTTGAAGCCTTTTTTGGTAGAATAGGTATCATTATAATGAACCAGGAGGCGCCTATGACTGCCACAAAAATGAATGCCCAAGAAATCATCCAATTTATCGCCAATGCTGAGAAGAAAACAAGTGTAAAGGTTACTTTTGAAGGGGAGCTGACTTCTGAAGTCCCTAGCTCTGTTGTCAAACTAGGCAATGTTCTTTTTGGAGATTGGAAGGATATTGCTCCGCTTCTCGAAGGTTTGGTAGAAAATCAAGATTATGTTGTCGAGCAAGATGCTCGTAATTCGGCAGTTCCCTTGCTAGACAAACGTGACATTAACGCTCGTATCGAGCCAGGTGCTATTATCCGCGACCAAGTGGAAATTGGTGACAATGCTGTTATCATGATGGGAGCTGTTATCAATATCGGAGCAGAAATCGGAGCAGGAACCATGATTGATATGGGGGCTATCCTTGGTGGTCGTGCCATCGTGGGGAAGAACAGCCACGTTGGTGCAGGTGCAGTTTTGGCAGGTGTGATTGAACCAGCTAGTGCCGATCCAGTCCGTGTTGGGGACAATGTTCTCATCGGAGCCAATGCAGTGGTCATCGAAGGTGTCCAAATCGGTAGTGGTTCAGTTGTCGCTGCAGGAGCTATCGTGACTCAAGATGTCCCAGAAAATGTAGTGGTAGCAGGCGTTCCGGCTCGTATTATCAAAGAAATCGATAGCCAAACCCAACAAAAAACAGCGCTAGAAGATGCGCTTCGTACCTTGTAAAAATAAAAAGAGGCGGATACTTCTTCCAGCCTCTTTCTTCTATCAAAAGGAGGATCGATAGATGTTAGATTTGATTCAGACCAGACGAGATTTGCACCAGATTCCAGAGATTGGCTTGGAGGAGTTCAAGACTCAGGCCTATTTATTAGGTGTCATTGAGAAATTGACTGCGGGCAAGAACTTTGTTCAAGTTCGTACTTGGCGGACAGGGATCTTGGTCTATTTGCAGGGAAGCCAGCCTGAGCGCACCATTGGTTGGCGGACAGATATTGATGGACTCCCTATCCTTGAACAAACAGGCCTGCCTTTCGCCTCTCAACACCAAGGTCGTATGCATGCCTGTGGCCATGATTTTCACATGACCATTGCCTTGGGCTGTCTCGAGCGTGCTCTTGAGGAGCAACCAAAGAATAATCTGCTTTTTTTGTTTCAACCTGCTGAAGAAAATGAAGCGGGTGGTATGCTCATGTATGAGGACGGTGCTTTTGGGGACTGGCTACCAGACCAGTTTTATGGACTCCATGTTCGTCCGGATTTGAAAGTCGGCCAGATTGCGACCAATACACACACTCTCTTTGCAGGGACTTGCGAAGTTAAGATTCGTTTCAAAGGAAAAGGCGGGCACTCTGCTTTTCCGCATGAGGCCAATGATGCCTTGGTGGCTGCTAGTTACTTTGTGACCCAAGTACAGTCAGTTGTCAGCCGTAATGTCAATCCAATCGAGGGAGCAGTGGTGACCTTTGGAGTGTTCCAAGCTGGAACAACCAACAATGTCATTACAGACACAGCCTTTTTACACGGAACCATTCGAGCCTTGACTCAGGAGATGAGCCTTTTGGTGCAAAAGAGAGTGAAAACTGTCGCAGAAGGAGTTGCGGCAGCTTTTGGGATGGAAGTCGAAATCGAACTCAAACAAGGAGGTTACCTGCCAGTGGAGAACAATCCAGCCTTGGCGCGTGAACTGATGACATTCTTTGAAGAAAAAGAAGGAATCGAGTTGATTGATATCGAGCCTGCTATGACTGGTGAGGACTTTGGCTATCTCCTTTCGAAGGTAGATGGCGTTATGTTTTGGCTAGGTATCGATAGTCCTTACGCCCTCCACCATCCTCAGATGAGTCCCAAGGAAGAAGCCTTAGCCATTGGGGTGGATGCGGTCTCTAGCTTTCTTCAAAAGAAGGCAGCAGAGTAGAGGTGTTGTCTATGAAATCGGAATTGCGCAAGCAAGTCTTGCAAGAAATGAAGGCCATTCCTCAGAAGCAAAAAATTGCTATGGATCAAGCTTTAACAGAACAATTTTTGAATCATCCTTTTTACCAAGAAGCTAAGGTCATCGCAACCTACCTCTCTTTTCCGCATGAGTTTCAAACGCAGGGACTGATTGACCAAGCGCTGAAGGACGGCAAAAAGGTTTTGATACCTAAAACCTATCCCAAGGGGCGCATGGAGTTTGTGGTCTACAATCCACAGCAGTTGAAAAAAACTTCCTTTGGTTTACTGGAACCCCAAGGGGACTTGGAATTGGTGGATACCTCTCGGATTGATTTGATTCATGTTCCGGGCTTGGCTTTTACGACAGAGGGCTATCGAATTGGATATGGCGGAGGCTATTACGACCGCTATTTGGAGAATTTTGCTGGTCATAGCATGAGTACAATCTATCCTTGTCAAATCCAGAATTTCAACTCGGAAGACCATGATATTCCCGTTCAGGAGGTGCTAATCTATGAAGGAAATTTTTGACAAACGTTACCCTGTTACTAGTTTTTTCCTCCTAGTAACAGCTTTGGTATTTCTCTTGATGTTGATTACTACAGGCATCAACTTTGATCGGGTAAAAACTATTTTTCAGTTTGGAGCTATGTATGGACCGATCATTCGCCTGTTTCCAGAACAGATGTGGCGCCTTTTTTCAGCTATTTTTGTGCATATAGGTTGGGAGCATTTCATTGTCAATATGCTTTCTCTCTACTTTCTTGGACGACAGGTGGAGGAGATTTTCAGCTCTAAGCAGTTCTTCTTTCTCTATCTCTTATCAGGAATGATGGGCAATCTCTTTGTGTTTGCTTTCACACCGAAAGTCCTAGCAGCAGGAGCATCCACTTCTCTTTACGGACTATTTGCTGCGATTATTGTTTTGCGCTATGCGACTCGCAGCCCCTATATCCAGCAGTTAGGGCAATCCTACCTGATGCTTTTCGTGATAAATATCATTGGAAGTATTCTAATTCCAGGAATCAGTCTAGCAGGGCATATTGGTGGCGCAGTAGGAGGGGCCTTTCTAGCAGTCATCTTTCCAGTCAAATGGGAGAGAAGGATGTACAGTACTAGCCAGCGAATCGGAGCAACCCTACTTTTTATCGCACTAGCCGTTTTCCTTTTCTACAAAGGAATGAGTTATGTGTAGGGATGGAATAGTTAAAAAGAGCCTGGGACAAAAAGATTTTGATTTTAGGAATTCTTTATTATAAATTTTAAAAATCGATAGATTAGACAAAAAAGCGAACAAGACAGAATTCTGAGTGTCAGAAAACTCGTTTTGTTCGCTTTTTATATTTAAGGTTAGACTTTTGTCCCAGCCTCTTTATTGTATATAAGGTGTTTTTTATTCCCCCCCAGCTAACTCTTTTCCGAGTTGAATGAGGTAGTCTTTCAAGTCGTCTTTGACTTGAGGGTGTCTTAGTGCGTAATCAATAGATGTTTTCATAAAGCCAAACTTGTCTCCAACATCATAACGAGCGCCCTTGAATTCACGAGCGAAAACACGCTGTGTTTTGTTAAGGGTGTCGATTGCATCTGTAAGCTGGATTTCATTACCTGCACCTGGAGTTTGGTTTTCGAGGATTTGGAAAATTTCAGGTGTGAGAAGGTAACGTCCGATGATAGCAAGGTCGCTAGGAGCATCCTCAGGAGTAGGTTTTTCAACAAAGGTTTCAACACTGTAAAGGCCGTCTTTTCCTTCGCCTTGCGGAGCAATAACGCCATAGGCAGATACTTCGTCATGAGGGACTGGCATGACAGCGATAGTGGAAGCGTGGGTACGCTCATAGTCATCTATGAGTTGTTTGGTAAGTGGAACAGCCTTTTCGTTGGTGATATCCATCAAGTCATCACCAAGCATAACGACAAAAGGTTCATTTCCGACGAAAGCCTTGGCTTGCAAAACAGCATCTCCGAGCCCGCGTGGATGAGTTTGACGGATAAAATGCAGACGCATGCCAGTTGTCTCATCAACTAGCTTCAAAAGATCTGTTTTCCCTTTTTCTTTGAGGTTGTATTCCAATTCGAAGTTTGAATCAAAGTGGTCCTCGATGGAACGTTTTGACTTACCTGTAACAACCAAGATATCTTCGATTCCAGACTTGAGAGCTTCTTCAACGATAAACTGGATGGTTGGTTTGTCTACGATTGGCAACATTTCCTTGGCCAAGGCTTTGGTTGCAGGGAGGAAACGAGTTCCCAATCCAGCGGCAGGGATGACTGCTTTTCTGACTTTTTGTTTCATAATGTTCCTTTCTATAAGGGTCTAAGACCATTCGTTTTCTGCTTTAAATTCATTGTTCATGATGTCATTGATTGCTTCTTTGATGTTGACACCTTCATAGATAACTCGGTAGATGGCCTGTGTGATTGGCATGTAGACACCCAATTCCTGAGCCAATTCGTAAGCCGCTCGAGTCGTTGAAATGCCTTCAATGACCATGCCCATGTTGGCTTCGATGTCTGTTAGGGATTCTCCACGACCTAGAGCATCACCGGCTCTCCAGTTACGAGAGTGGACAGATGTACCAGTTACAATCAAATCACCGACTCCAGAAAGCCCGCTATAAGTTAGAGGATTGGCTCCAAGAGCGACCCCTAGTCGGGTGATTTCTGCTAATCCTCGAGCGATGATGGCTGCCTTGGCATTGTCGCCAAATCCTAGGCCATGTAATGCACCTGCACCAACTGCAATGATGTTTTTAAGAGCACCAGCGGTTTCAACTCCGATAACATCCGTATTGGTATAGAGGCGGAAGTAGTGATTGCTAAAGAGATTTTGGACGTACTGGGCAGTTTCAAGAACTTTAGACGCTGCGGTGATCAAGGTAATATCACGAACAATGGTTTCCTCAGCGTGACTAGGCCCTGAAACAACGACGACTTCACTACGGAGGTCAGCTGGAATTTCCTCTTCAAGAATAGTTGATAGACGTTTGTGACTATCTGGTTCCAAGCCTTTGGAGGCATGCATGATGACAACCTTGTGGTCGAGTACCTTTGCTACTTGTTGGGCAACCAGTCTCGTTACTTTTGTTGGGACAACAAATAAAACAGCATCCACATCCTTTAATGTTTCTCCCAAGTCATGGTAGGCCTTGATGTTTTCGTCAAGTAGGATATCTTTGAAATAGCGTTTGTTTGTATGCTGGTTATTGATTTCATCGATTTGGTCAGGAATATTTCCCCAAATTCGAACCTCGTGTCCATTGTCGTTTAGGACCTGCGAAAGGGCAGTTCCCCAAGAACCAGGACCCAAGACAGCGATGGTTTGTTTCTTCATCTTCTCCTCCTTGTAAGAGTTCTTCCTTTCATTTTATCATAAAAATTCTTTTCATGCATTACTTGTGAGTGAAAGCGCACTAATTTATAATAAGAAAACGCCTTTGACAAGATTCCTCTTTTTTGCTAGAATAGCATCAACATGAAAGAATGAGAGGAGCTGGCGAATTTCGTCACTCCCTTTTGTCTATCTGATTAGGAGGAAGTATGCTGATTCAAAAAATAAAACCTTATAAATGGTATGCCTTGGCCTCTTTGGTTATGACAGGTCTAATGGTTGCCAGTTCTCTCTTGCAACCACGATACTTGCAGGAGGTTTTAGAGGCTTTACTGGCTGGCCGACATGAGGCTATTTATAGTATTGGGGCATGGTTGATAGGAGTAGCCCTCGTAGGTCTGGTTGCAGGTGGTGTCAATGTTATTCTTGCTGCCTATATCGCTCAGGGGGTATCTTCGGATCTTCGGGAAGATGCTTTTCGTAAGATCCAAACCTTTTCTTATGCCAACATTGAGCAGTTTAACGCTGGGAATTTAGTAGTCCGTATGACCAACGATATTAACCAAATTCAGAATATGGTGATGATGGTTTTCCAAATCCTTTTCCGTCTTCCTTTGCTTTTTATCGGTTCCTTTATCTTAGCGGTTCACACCCTGCCTTCGCTTTGGTGGGTAATTGTCCTTATGGTAGTGCTGATTTTTGCGCTTACAGGTATCATGATGGGGATGATGGGGCCGCGCTTTGCCAAGTTTCAAACCCTTCTTGAACGAATTAATGCCATCGCCAAGGAAAATCTACGTGGTGTGCGTGTGGTTAAATCCTTTGTGCAAGAAAAAGAGCAATTTAACAAGTTTACTGAGGTTTCAGATGAGCTTCTGGGTCAAAATCTCTACATCGGTTATGCTTTTTCTGTAATGCAGCCCTTTATGATGTTAGTCGGATATGGAGCAGTTTTTCTTTCAATCTGGCTGGTTGGTGGAATGGCTCAATCCGATTCGTCTGTCGTTGGTTCCCTTGCATCTTTTGTTAACTATCTCAGTCAGATTATTTTCACCATTGTCATGATAGGTTTTTTGGGGAATACAGTCAGTCGTGGTATGATTTCTATGATGCGAATTCGAGAAGTGCTAGATACCGAGCCAGCGATGACTTTTAAGGATCTTCCAGATGAAGAGTTAGAAGGAAGTCTCTCTTTTGAAAATGTGACCTTCACTTACCCTACCGATGAAGAACCCATGCTTAAGAATGTAAGTTTTGAAGTCTCACCAGGTCAGATGGTCGGTGTGGTTGGAGCGACTGGGGCAGGTAAGTCCACCCTTGCTCAGCTAATTCCACGACTGTTTGATCCACAGAAGGGCTCTATTAAGATTGGTGGCAAGGATATTCGAGACGTCAGCGAGGGAACCTTGCGTAAAACGGTTTCCATCGTCTTGCAACGTGCTATTCTCTTTAGTGGGACCATTGCAGATAATCTTCGTCAAGGAAAAGGCAATGCCAGCGTGTCCGAACTGGAACGTGCAGCACGAATCGCTCAAGCCAGCGAATTTATCGGCCGCATGGAAAACAAATTTGAGAGTCAGGTCGAAGAACGTGGCACCAACTTTTCTGGTGGGCAAAAACAACGGATGTCGATTGCCCGTGGGATTGTCAGCAATCCCCGTATCCTAATTTTTGACGATTCGACTTCGGCCTTGGATGCCAAGTCAGAAAGACTTGTGCAGGAAGCTTTGAACAAAGACCTGAAAGGGACAACAACCATTATCATCGCTCAAAAAATCAGTTCAGTCGTCCATGCAGACAAGATTTTGGTATTGGACCAAGGGCGATTGATTGGAGAAGGAAGGCATGCAGACTTGGTAGCTAACAATGCTGTCTACCGTGAAATCTACGAAACACAAAAGGGAAAGGAGGAATAAAATGAAAACAGTTCGATTTTTCTGGAATTATTTTAAAGTTTACAAGTTCTCCTTTGTCATTGTGATTTTGATGGTTGCGGTGGCGACAATTGCCCAAGCCCTCTTTCCTGTTTTTTCAGGCCAAGCAGTCACGGAGCTCGCTAATCTGGTTCTGGCTTATCAAAATGGGACCTCAGAACTAGCCTGGCAAAGTTTGTCAGCTCTGATGCTGAATCTAGCCATGGTTGTGCTGGTCTTGGTTGTGTCCAGTTTGATTTACATGATTTTGATGACCCGTATTATTTCTGAGTCGACAAATGAGATGCGTAAGGGCCTCTTTGGCAAGCTTTCGCGTTTGACTGTTTCTTTCTTTGACCGCCATCAAGATGGCGATATCCTTTCACGCTTCACTAGTGACTTGGACAATATCCTTCAGGCTTTCAATGAAAGTTTGGTCCAAGTTATGAGCAATATTGCTCTTTACATCGGCTTGATTTTTGTCATGTTTTCAAAAAATGTGACGCTGGCGTTAATTACCATTGCCAGTACACCAGTAGCCTTTCTCATGCTGGTTTTTATTGTAAAAATGGCTCGCAAGTACACCAACATCCAGCAACAAGAAGTCGGAAAACTCAATGCCTATATGGACGAGAGTATTTCTGGACAGAAAGCTGTTATTGTACAAGGAATTCAAAACGACATCGTAGCAGGCTTTGTGGAGCGAAATGAGCGCGTGCGCAAGGCGACCTTTAAGGGGAGAATATTCTCAGGTATCCTCTTTCCCGTTATGAATGGGATGAGCTTGGTCAATACGGCCATCGTCATTTTTGCAGGTTCGGCGATCTTGCTGAACGATCCAAGTATCGAAACAACGACAGCCCTAGGTTTGATTGTTATGTTTACCCAATTTTCTCAGCAGTACTACCAGCCGATTATCCAGGTGGCTGCGAGTTGGGGAAGCCTCCAGTTGGCCTTTACTGGGGCGGATCGTATCCAAGAAATGTTTGATGCAGAAGAAGAAATCCGTCCGCAAAATGCAACAGCCTTTACGGAATTACGAGAAGGTGTTGAAATTAGTCATATTGATTTCTCTTATGTGCCAGACAAGCCGATTTTAAAAGATGTTAGCATTTCAGCTCCTAAAGGGCAGATGATAGCAGTTGTAGGTCCGACTGGTTCAGGGAAAACGACCATCATGAACCTCATCAATCGTTTCTATGATGTGGATGCAGGTAGCATTTGCTTTGATGGCAAAGACATCCGTGACTACGACTTGGATAGCCTGCGGAGCAAAGTCGGTATTGTCTTGCAGGATTCGGTCTTGTTTAGTGGAACGATTCGGGACAATATCCGCTTTGGTGTGCCAGATGCCAGTCAGGAAATGGTCGAAGCAGCTGCTAAGGCAACTCATATCCATGACTATATCGAAAGCTTGCCTGATAAGTATGATACCCTTATTGATGATGAGCAAAACATCTTCTCAACTGGTCAGAAACAATTGATTTCCATCGCTCGAACCTTGATGACAGATCCTCAAGTCCTAATCTTAGATGAAGCGACTTCCAATGTCGATACCGTAACAGAAAGCAAGATTCAGCATGCTATGGAGGCAGTTGTTGCAGGACGAACCAGTTTTGTGATTGCCCATCGCCTCAAGACCATCCTCAATGCCGATCAGATTATTGTCCTCAAAGATGGAGAGGTCATTGAACGTGGAAATCATCACGAGTTGCTCAAACTCGGAGGCTTCTACTCGGAACTGTATCACAATCAATTTGTCTTCGAATAAAAAAGAAGTTGTCCTCATTGGGCAACTTTTTCTTGTCCATAAAAAATACTTATCACGGTCTTTAAAAAAACATATTAGACAGGAAAGGGTTGGAGTGATAAGATAAGACTGTCGCAAGAAAATCGAAAGGAGACACATCATGGCTAGAACGGTTGTAGGAGTTGCTGCAAATCTATGTCCTGTAGATGCAGAAGGGAAAAACATTCACTCATCTGTATCCTGTAAATTTGCAGAGAGCATTCGTCAAGTCGGTGGTCTCCCTTTAGTGATTCCTGTAGGGGATGAGTCCATTGTGCGCGATTATGTGGAAATGATCGACAAACTCATCTTGACAGGTGGGCAAAATGTCCATCCTCAGTTTTATGGAGAGAAAAAGACCATTGAGAGCGACGATTACAATCTAGTCCGTGATGAATTTGAATTGGCACTCTTGAGAGAAGCACTTCATCAGAATAAGCCCATTTTGGCAATCTGCCGTGGGGTTCAGCTGGTCAATGTTGCTTTTGGTGGCACTCTTCACCAAGAAATTGAAGGTCACTGGCAAGGTTTGCCTTTTGGAACCTCTCATTCTATTGAGACAGTAGAAGGAAGCGTGGTGGCTAAGTTGTTTGGCAAAGAAAGTCAGGTCAACTCAGTCCATCGTCAAAGTATCAAAGATCTAGCACCTAATTTCCGTGTGACTGCTATTGATCCAAGAGACCAGACCATCGAAGCGATTGAGTCTATCGATGAGCATCGTATCATCGGCTTGCAGTGGCACCCAGAGTTTCTGGTCAATGAAGAAGACGGCAATTTAGAACTATTTGAGTATTTATTAAATGAATTGTAACGGTTAGAGTCTCTAGCCGTTTTTATTCGTCCTTTCAGATTTTTGTATTTTAGCAAATTTACGCAAACGTTTGAATTCTGATAAAAATTGGGCAAATTCAATAAAAAAGCTTGAAAAAATCGAAGGTAAGCGTTATGATAGAAAAGAAGAAATTTTGGAGGATTATCATGTCACATATTAAATTTGATTATTCAAAAGTTTTAGACAAATTTGTTGCCCCACATGAAGTGGAATACATGCAAGCACAAGTAACAGCTGCAGACGAATTGATCCGCAAAGGAACTGGTGCTGGTAGCGACTTTTTGGGTTGGCTGGACCTTCCTGAAAATTACGACCGCGAAGAATTCGACCGCATCTTGAAAGCTGCTGAGCAAATCAAGTCAGATAGCGATGTCTTGGTTGTGATCGGTATCGGTGGATCTTATCTTGGTGCTAAAGCAGCCATCGACTTCTTGAATCACCACTTTGCTAACTTGCAAACAAAAGAAGAACGCAAAGCTCCACAAATCCTTTACGCAGGAAACTCAATCTCATCTACTTACCTTGCTGACTTGGTAGAGTACGTAGCTGACAAAGACTTCTCAGTAAACGTGATTTCTAAATCAGGCACAACAACAGAACCAGCCATCGCTTTCCGTGTCTTCAAAGAACTCTTGGTTAAGAAATACGGTCAAGAAGAAGCCAACAAACGTATCTATGCAACAACTGACCGCCAAAAAGGTGCTGTTAAGGTTGAAGCAGATGCTAACGGTTGGGAAACATTTGTGGTTCCAGATGACATCGGTGGACGTTTCTCAGTATTGACAGCAGTTGGTTTGCTTCCAATCGCAGCATCAGGTGCAGACATCAAAGCTCTTATGGAAGGTGCCAACGCAGCTCGTAAAGACTACACTTCAGACAAGATTTCTGAAAATGAAGCTTACCAATATGCAGCAGTACGTAATATCCTTTACCGTAAAGGCTACGCTACTGAGATCTTGGTAAACTACGAACCATCACTTCAATACTTCTCAGAATGGTGGAAACAATTGGCTGGTGAATCAGAAGGGAAAGACCAAAAAGGGATCTACCCAACTTCAGCTAACTTCTCAACTGACTTGCACTCATTGGGTCAATTTATCCAAGAGGGAACTCGTATCATGTTTGAAACAGTTGTCCGTGTTGACAAACCGCGCAAGAACGTGATCATTCCTACTTTGGAAGAAGACCTTGACGGACTTGGTTACCTTCAAGGAAAAGACGTTGACTTTGTAAACAAAAAAGCAACTGACGGTGTTCTTCTTGCCCACACAGACGGTGATGTACCAAACATGTACGTTACTCTTCCAGAGCAAGATGCCTTCACTCTTGGCTACACTATCTACTTCTTCGAGTTGGCAATCGCCCTTTCAGGTTACTTGAATGCCATCAACCCATTTGACCAACCAGGTGTTGAAGCCTACAAACGTAACATGTTTGCCCTTCTTGGAAAACCAGGATTTGAAGAATTGAGTAAAGAGCTTAACGCACGTCTATAATAGAAGAAAAGAGTGGCTTGCCCACTCTTTTTACTCTCTTTATCCGTAGGAATTGGACTCAGGCGAGACTTGTGATATAATATAGAAAGCAAAAAGGCAGACGCCTAGAGACTTTATAGGAGAAACTATGTCAAAAGATATCCGCGTACGCTACGCACCAAGTCCAACAGGACTTTTACACATCGGAAATGCCCGTACAGCATTGTTTAACTACCTCTACGCACGCCATCATGGTGGAACTTTTATCATCCGTATTGAAGATACTGACCGAAAACGCCATGTCGAAGATGGTGAGCGTTCACAGCTTGAAAACCTTCGTTGGTTAGGCATGGACTGGGATGAAAGTCCAGAAACACATGAAAATTACCGCCAGTCTGAGCGTTTGGAACTCTATCAAAAATACATCGACCAATTGTTAGCTGAAGGCAAGGCTTACAAATCTTACGTTACAGAAGAAGAGTTGGCAGCTGAACGCGAACGTCAAGAAGCAGCTGGCGAAACACCTCGTTACATTAACGAATACCTTGGTATGAGCGAAGAAGAAAAAGCAGCTTATATCGCAGAACGTGAAGCAGCAGGTATTATCCCGACGGTTCGTTTGGCAGTTAATGAGTCTGGTATCTACAAGTGGCATGATATGGTCAAAGGTGATATCGAGTTTGAAGGTGGCAATATCGGTGGTGACTGGGTAATCCAAAAGAAAGACGGTTACCCAACTTATAACTTTGCCGTTGTGATTGATGACCACGATATGCAGATTTCTCATGTTATCCGTGGTGATGACCATATTGCCAATACTCCAAAACAGCTTATGGTATATGAAGCGCTTGGATGGGAAGCTCCAGAATTCGGTCACATGACCTTGATTATCAACTCTGAAACGGGTAAAAAGTTGTCTAAACGCGATACCAACACCCTCCAATTTATCGAAGATTATCGTAAAAAAGGCTATTTGCCAGAAGCAGTCTTTAACTTTATCGCTCTTCTTGGTTGGAACCCAGGTGGCGAAGATGAAATTTTCTCTCGTGAGGAATTGATTAAACTCTTTGATGAAAACCGCCTCAGCAAGTCTCCAGCAGCCTTCGACCAGAAGAAACTAGACTGGATGAGTAACGACTACATCAAGAGAGCAGATTTTGCTACTATCTTTGAAATGGCTAAACCATACTTAGAAGAAGCAGGACGTTTGACTGACAAATCTGAAAAAATGGTAGAACTCTACAAGCCACAAATGAAGTCAGTGGACGAAATCGTTTCATTGACAGATCTTTTCTTCTCAGATTTCCCAGAGTTGACAGACGCTGAACGCGAGGTCATGGCAGGAGAAACCGTTCCGGTTGTTCTAGAAGCCTTCAAAGCGAAACTAGAAGCAATGACAGATGAAGAATTTGTGACAGAAAATATCTTCCCACAAATCAAAGCAGTCCAAAAAGAAACAGGTATTAAAGGGAAAAATCTCTTCATGCCTATTCGAATTGCTGTATCTGGTGAAATGCACGGACCAGAATTACCAGATACCATTTTCTTACTCGGACGCGAGAAGTCAATCCAGCATATCGAAAATATACTGAAAGAGATTTCTAAATAGAAAGGACTACCAATGGATACATGGGAAAAGATGTATGAAGAAGCACGAATATTATACAATCCCCACGAAGTTTCTGACTTTGTTTATGCTAACCATGTCGTTGCTGCGGTAGAAGCAGAAGATGGTCAAATATTCACAGGATTTTGTATGGAGGGTACTTGTGGCGTTTTTCATCTCTGTGCAGAACGAGCGGCTCTCTTCAATATGTATCAATTTTCAGGACAAACTAAAGTTAAGAAAATCCTGGCCTTTCGAGATAAGCCACCCTACGGTGAAAGTTCAGGTATGCCCTGTGGCGCATGCAGAGAATTCCTCTTAGAACTGAATGCTGAAAATAAAGAAGCAGAGTTCATGATGAACTACGAAACAAGAAAAACAATCAAAGTTGCCGAGTTGATCCCTTACTGGTGGGGAGAGGAACGTGCGACTAATTGGCAAGATAAATAGAAGGAGTCAGTTTAACTGGCTCTTTCCCTAATCTTTTCAGAATTTCGATAAAGAGGAAAAAAGTTCTTGACAAAGTTGAAAAAGTAGGTATAATAGAAAGAGTTGAAAAACTCAAGGTCCGTTGGTCAAGGGGTTAAGACACCGCCTTTTCACGGCGGTAACACGGGTTCGAATCCCGTACGGACTATGGGTATATCGCAGGGATGAAAAAAGTAAAAAAAGTTTCAAAAAAGTGTTGACATCGGTGAACAGCTGTGATATACTAATATAGTTGTCGCTTGAGAGGGATTGAGTGACAAAGACCTTTGAAAACTGAACAAGACGAACCAATGTGCAGGGCACTACAACTAAGGTTGTAGTACTGAACAATGAAAAAAAACAATAAATCTGTCAGTGACAGAAATGAGTGAGAACTCAAACTTTTAATGAGAGTTTGATCCTGGCTCAGGACGAACGCTGGCGGCGTGCCTAATACATGCAAGTAGAACGCTGAAGCTTGGTGCTTGCACCGAGCGGATGAGTTGCGAACGGGTGAGTAACGCGTAGGTAACCTGCCTGGTAGCGGGGGATAACTATTGGAAACGATAGCTAATACCGCATAAGACATTTTACTGCATGGTAAGATGTTAAAAGGTGCAACTGCACCACTACCAGATGGACCTGCGTTGTATTAGCTAGTTGGTGGGGTAACGGCTCACCAAGGCGACGATACATAGCCGACCTGAGAGGGTGATCGGCCACACTGGGACTGAGACACGGCCCAGACTCCTACGGGAGGCAGCAGTAGGGAATCTTCGGCAATGGACGGAAGTCTGACCGAGCAACGCCGCGTGAGTGAAGAAGGTTTTCGGATCGTAAAGCTCTGTTGTAAGAGAAGAACGAGTGTGAGAGTGGAAAGTTCACACTGTGACGGTATCTTACCAGAAAGGGACGGCTAACTACGTGCCAGCAGCCGCGGTAATACGTAGGTCCCGAGCGTTGTCCGGATTTATTGGGCGTAAAGCGAGCGCAGGCGGTTAGATAAGTCTGAAGTTAAAGGCTGTGGCTTAACCATAGTACGCTTTGGAAACTGTTTAACTTGAGTGCAAGAGGGGAGAGTGGAATTCCATGTGTAGCGGTGAAATGCGTAGATATATGGAGGAACACCGGTGGCGAAAGCGGCTCTCTGGCTTGTAACTGACGCTGAGGCTCGAAAGCGTGGGGAGCAAACAGGATTAGATACCCTGGTAGTCCACGCCGTAAACGATGAGTGCTAGGTGTTAGACCCTTTCCGGGGTTTAGTGCCGCAGCTAACGCATTAAGCACTCCGCCTGGGGAGTACGACCGCAAGGTTGAAACTCAAAGGAATTGACGGGGGCCCGCACAAGCGGTGGAGCATGTGGTTTAATTCGAAGCAACGCGAAGAACCTTACCAGGTCTTGACATCCCTCTGACCGCTCTAGAGATAGAGTTTTCCTTCGGGACAGAGGTGACAGGTGGTGCATGGTTGTCGTCAGCTCGTGTCGTGAGATGTTGGGTTAAGTCCCGCAACGAGCGCAACCCCTATTGTTAGTTGCCATCATTCAGTTGGGCACTCTAGCGAGACTGCCGGTAATAAACCGGAGGAAGGTGGGGATGACGTCAAATCATCATGCCCCTTATGACCTGGGCTACACACGTGCTACAATGGTTGGTACAACGAGTCGCAAGCCGGTGACGGCAAGCTAATCTCTTAAAGCCAATCTCAGTTCGGATTGTAGGCTGCAACTCGCCTACATGAAGTCGGAATCGCTAGTAATCGCGGATCAGCACGCCGCGGTGAATACGTTCCCGGGCCTTGTACACACCGCCCGTCACACCACGAGAGTTTGTAACACCCGAAGTCGGTGAGGTAACCTTTTAGGAGCCAGCCGCCTAAGGTGGGATAGATGATTGGGGTGAAGTCGTAACAAGGTAGCCGTATCGGAAGGTGCGGCTGGATCACCTCCTTTCTAAGGATAAGGAACTGCACATTGGTCTTGTTTAGTCTTGAGAGGTCTTGTGGGGCCTTAGCTCAGCTGGGAGAGCGCCTGCTTTGCACGCAGGAGGTCAGCGGTTCGATCCCGCTAGGCTCCATTGGTGAGAGATCACCAAGTAATGCACATTGAAAATTGAATATCTATATCAAATAGTAACAAGAAAATAAACCGAAACGCTGTAAGTATTTAATGAGTTTTCTAATTTTTGAAAAAATTAGGTTAATAAGGTTAAGTTAATAAGGGCGCACGGTGGATGCCTTGGCACTAGGAGCCGAAGAAGGACGTGACAAACGACGATATGCCTTGGGTAGCTGTAAGTAAGCGATGATCCAGGGATTTCCGAATGGGGGAACCCAACAGGTACTACCTGTTACCTACATCTGTTAAGGATGTGAGGAGGAAGACGCAGTGAACTGAAACATCTAAGTAGCTGCAGGAAGAGAAAGCAAAAGCGATTGCCTTAGTAGCGGCGAGCGAAACGGCAGGAGGGCAAACCGAAGAGTTTACTCTTCGGGGTTGTAGGACTGCAATGTGGACTCAAAGATTATAGAAGAATGATTTGGGAAGATCAGCCAAAGAGAGTAATAGCCTCGTATTTAAAATAGTCTTTGTACCTAGCAGTATCCTGAGTACGGCGGGACACGTGAAATCCCGTCGGAATCTGGGAGGACCATCTCCCAACCCTAAATACTCCCTAGTGACCGATAGTGAACCAGTACCGTGAGGGAAAGGTGAAAAGCACCCCGGGAGGGGAGTGAAATAGAACCTGAAACCGTGTGCCTACAACAAGTTCGAGCCCGTTAATGGGTGAGAGCGTGCCTTTTGTAGAATGAACCGGCGAGTTACGTTATGATGCGAGGTTAAGTTGAAGAGACGGAGCCGTAGGGAAACCGAGTCTGAATAGGGCGACTTAGTATCATGACGTAGACCCGAAACCATGTGACCTACCCATGAGCAGGTTGAAGGTGCGGTAAGACGCACTGGAGGACCGAACCAGGGCACGTTGAAAAGTGCTTGGATGACTTGTGGGTAGCGGAGAAATTCCAAACGAACTTGGAGATAGCTGGTTCTCTCCGAAATAGCTTTAGGGCTAGCGTCGACATTGAGATTCTTGGAGGTAGAGCACTGTTTGGGTGAGGGGTCCATCCCGGATTACCAATCTCAGATAAACTCCGAATGCCAAAGAATTATGGTCGGCAGTCAGACTGCGAGTGCTAAGATCCGTAGTCGAAAGGGAAACAGCCCAGACCACCAGCTAAGGTCCCAAAATAATTGTTAAGTGGAAAAGGATGTGGGGTTGCACAGACAACTAGGATGTTAGCTTAGAAGCAGCTATTCATTCAAAGAGTGCGTAATAGCTCACTAGTCGAGTGACCCTGCGCCGAAAATGTACCGGGGCTAAAACAATTTACCGAAGCTGTGGATACCTTTATAGGTATGGTAGGAGAGCGTTCTATGTGTGATGAAGGTATACCGTGAGGAGTGCTGGAACGCATAGAAGTGAGAATGCCGGTATGAGTAGCGAAAGACAGGTGAGAATCCTGTCCACCGTAAGACTAAGGTTTCCAGGGGAAGGCTCGTCCGCCCTGGGTTAGTCGGGACCTAAGGAGAGACCGAAAGGTGTATCCGATGGACAACAGGTTGATATTCCTGTACTAGAGTATGTAGTGATGGAGGGACGCAGTAGGCTAACTAAAGCAGACGATTGGAAGAGTCTGTCTAAGCAGTGAGGTGTGATATGAGTCAAATGCTTATATCTGTAACATTGAGCTGTGATGGGGAGCGAAGTTTAGTAGCGAAGTTAGTGACGTCACACTGCCAAGAAAAGCTTCTAGCGTTTAAACATACTCTACCCGTACCGCAAACCGACACAGGTAGTCGAGGCGAGTAGCCTCAGGTGAGCGAGAGAACTCTCGTTAAGGAACTCGGCAAAATGACCCCGTAACTTCGGGAGAAGGGGTGCTGACTTATGTCAGCCGCAGTGAATAGGCCCAAGCAACTGTTTATCAAAAACACAGCTCTCTGCTAAATCGTAAGATGATGTATAGGGGGTGACGCCTGCCCGGTGCTGGAAGGTTAAGAGGAGTGCTTAGGAGTAATCCGAAGGTATGAATTGAAGCCCCAGTAAACGGCGGCCGTAACTATAACGGTCCTAAGGTAGCGAAATTCCTTGTCGGGTAAGTTCCGACCCGCACGAAAGGCGTAATGATTTGGGCACTGTCTCAACGAGAGACTCGGTGAAATTTTAGTACCTGTGAAGATGCAGGTTACCCGCGACAGGACGGAAAGACCCCATGGAGCTTTACTGCAGTTTGATATTGAGTGTCTGTACCACATGTACAGGATAGGTAGGAGTCTATGATTTCGGGACGCCAGTTTCGAAGGAGACGTTGTTGGGATACTACCCTTGTGTTATGGCCACTCTAACCCAGATAGGTTATCCCTATCGGAGACAGTGTCTGACGGGCAGTTTGACTGGGGCGGTCGCCTCCTAAAAGGTAACGGAGGCGCCCAAAGGTTCCCTCAGAATGGTTGGAAATCATTCGCAGAGTGTAAAGGTATAAGGGAGCTTGACTGCGAGAGCTACAACTCGAGCAGGGACGAAAGTCGGGCTTAGTGATCCGGTGGTTCCGTATGGAAGGGCCATCGCTCAACGGATAAAAGCTACCCTGGGGATAACAGGCTTATCTCCCCCAAGAGTTCACATCGACGGGGAGGTTTGGCACCTCGATGTCGGCTCGTCGCATCCTGGGGCTGTAGTCGGTCCCAAGGGTTGGGCTGTTCGCCCATTAAAGCGGCACGCGAGCTGGGTTCAGAACGTCGTGAGACAGTTCGGTCCCTATCCGTCGCGGGCGTAGGAAATTTGAGAGGATCTGCTCCTAGTACGAGAGGACCAGAGTGGACTTACCGCTGGTGTACCAGTTGTCTTGCCAAAGGCATCGCTGGGTAGCTATGTAGGGACGGGATAAACGCTGAAAGCATCTAAGTGTGAAACCCACCTCAAGATGAGATTTCCCATGATTTTATATCAGTAAGAGCCCTGAGAGATGATCAGGTAGATAGGTTAGAAGTGGAAGTGTGGCGACACATGTAGCGGACTAATACTAATAGCTCGAGGACTTATCCAAAGTAACTGAGGATACGAAGCGCGAGGTTTACTTGTAATTTGATAGATATTCAATTTTGAGTAGGTATTACTCAGAGTTAAGTGACGATAGCCTAGGAGATACACCTGTACCCATGCCGAACACAGCAGTTAAGCCCTAGAACGCCGGAAGTAGTTGGGGGTTGCCCCCTGTGAGATATGGAAGTCGCTTAGCAGAATAGGAAGTTTAGAGACTTCCTTTTTGGGAGTTTAGCTCAGCTGGGAGAGCATCTGCCTTACAAGCAGAGGGTCAGCGGTTCGATCCCGTTAACTCCCATTTTAGCGGGTGTAGTTTAGTGGTAAAACTACAGCCTTCCAAGCTGTTGTCGCGAGTTCGATTCTCGTCACCCGCTTTGAACTTTGTTCAATACCAAGTTTTTTAACTTGGGCGCGTAGCTCAGGTGGTTAGAGCGCACGCCTGATAAGCGTGAGGTCGGTGGTTCGAGTCCACTCGTGCCCATTTAGGAATATGGTCCGTTGGTCAAGGGGTTAAGACACCGCCTTTTCACGGCGGTAACACGGGTTCGAATCCCGTACGGACTATTTTTGGAGGATTACCCAAGTCTGGCTGAAGGGAACGGTCTTGAAAACCGTCAGGCGTGTAAAAGCGTGCGTGGGTTCGAATCCCACATCCTCCTTTTTATTATTAACGCGGGATGGAGCAGCTCGGTAGCTCGTCGGGCTCATAACCCGAAGGTCGTAGGTTCAAATCCTGCTCCCGCAATTTGGCTCGGTAGCTCAGTTGGTAGAGCAATGGATTGAAGCTCCATGTGTCGGCGGTTCGATTCCGTCTCGCGCCATATTTTGTAGATAATCTGGAAGGGTAGCGAAGAGGCTAAACGCGGCGGACTGTAAATCCGCTCCTTCGGGTTCGGGGGTTCGAATCCCTCCCCTTCCATAGATACGGGCATAGTTTAAAGGTAGAACTAAGGTCTCCAAAACCTTCAGTGTGGGTTCAATTCCTACTGCCCGTGTTAATAAGATGATGGCGGGTGTGGTGAAGTGGTTAACACACCAGATTGTGGCTCTGGCATGCGTGGGTTCGATCCCCATCACTCGCCTATTTTATATTATTGGGGTATAGCCAAGCGGTAAGGCAAGGGACTTTGACTCCCTCATGCGTTGGTTCGAATCCAGCTACCCCAGTTACTATTTGCCGGCGTGGCGGAATTGGCAGACGCGCTGGACTCAAAATCCAGTGTCCGCAAGGACGTGCCGGTTCGACCCCGGCCGCCGGTATAGTAATAAAGACAAGGTTTTCGAGCCTTGTTTTTTTATTTCCTTCTGAATTCTATCTATTTTAAGTTGTGATAATGGTTCAATAATTATTTTTGTGTGATATTCTCATTTTTTGGCTTGTTTTTTGGTATAATATTACTTATTCACAATTTATTTTGATTATGAAAGTGTTGGTGTTTGATGTCTCGTTCTGTTGACTTGCTTAAGAAGCGCTACTTAGAAAATATAAAAGAGAAGCCTGATTTATTTGTGGGAATTGAGTTAGAATATCCTATTGTAAATTTAGAGGGTAAAGCTACAGATAGTGAAGTTGTAAAGGATCTCTTTCGGTATTTACCATCCGTTCTGGATTTTAGTATCGAAAAAGTAGATGACTTTGGGAATCCAATTCAGTTGCTAGATCCTGTAAGTCAGGATACTATCTTGTTTGAAGTCTCCTATACAACTATCGAGTTTGCCTTTGGTAGGGCTAAATCCATCCAAGAGGTTGAAGAGCGTTTTAGAGACTACATGGATTTGATTCAGAAAAAACTTGGGGAAGTAAATCATGCCATAGTTGGCTCTGGAATCCATCCATACTGGGAGAAGAATGAGAATCAACCGGTTGCTTATGCACGCTATCAAATGTTAATGAACTATTTGAAGTTGAGTAGAACTGTTCTAGGGTCAGATTTACATGATTACCCGCAATACGGTGCTTTTATCTGTGGAAGCCAAGTTCAATTAGATGTTTCAAAGTCTAACTATTTGCGTGTTATCAACGCATTTACTCAGATCGAAGCTGCAAAAGCTTATTTGTTTGCCAATTCTGAGTTTTCAGGAGAAGATTGGGATACTAAGATTTCAAGGGATATTTTTTGGGAAGAGTCCATGCACGGGATTTATCCTGAAAATGTAGGTGTCAATGCCAGACTCTTCAAAGACGATAATGATTTTTTTGATTATCTAGATCATTCTGCAATCTTTACTGCGGAACGTGATGGCGAAACCTATTATTTTTATCCAATTCGAGCAAAAGATTACTTAGGAACTCCAGAAATTCACGCCTTCGCCCTTGATGGAAAAGAGATTCTTCTTTATCCTCAGGAAAAGGACTTTCAGACACACCGTAGTTACCAGTACCAAGATTTGACAACTCGAGGTACTATTGAGTTTCGTAGTGTCTGTACGCAACCCTTGAATCGTACCTTTTCTGCGACGGCTTTTCATTTGGGTTTGTTGCTCAATTTAGACAAGTTAGAAGCTTACTTGCAATCTGCACCATTTTTTACCACATTTGGTCGTGATTATAAGTCATTGAGGCGACAATTTTCTAAGAAAAGGCTCACAGATGAGGAAGAAACTGCAATTGTCGAGTTTTCAAAAGTCTTACTCCTTCTAGCTGAGGAAGGTTTGGATAAGAGAGGTAAGCAAGAAATGACCTATTTACAGTCTTTGAAAGAAGAATTGGGCCTATAATTTCTCTTATAAAGGGAGAATTTTCTGAAAAATCATGATATAATGGAATGGACTATAGATAAAGGATAGAGATTATGACATTAGTTTATCAATCAACGCGTGATGCGAATAATAGAGTAACTGCTAGCCAAGCTATTTTGCAAGGTTTGGCGACGGACGGCGGTCTCTTTACCCCAGTTACTTATCCAAAGGTCGATTTGGATTTTAGCACATTAAAAGATGCTTCTTATCAGGAAGTGGCTAAGCTGGTTTTGTCAGCCTTCTTGGATGACTTTACTTCCGAAGAGTTGGACCACTGTATCACCAATGCCTACGACAGTAAATTTGATACTCCAGCTATTACCCCTTTGGTCAAGCTTGATGGTCAATACAACTTGGAACTTTTCCACGGGTCAACTATTGCCTTTAAGGATATGGCCTTGTCTATCTTGCCATACTTTATGACGACGGCCGCTAAAAAGCATGGTTTGGAGAACAAGATTGTCATTTTGACAGCGACATCTGGTGATACTGGGAAAGCGGCTATGGCAGGCTTTGCAGATGTTCCTGGCACTGAGATTATCGTCTTTTATCCAAAGGATGGTGTCAGCAAGGTACAAGAGTTGCAAATGACTACTCAGACTGGTGATAACACTCATGTTATCGCTATAGACGGTAACTTTGACGATGCGCAAACAAATGTGAAGCACATGTTTAACGATGTGGAACTTCGTGAAAAGTTGCTTGCTAATAAGCTACAGTTTTCGTCAGCTAACTCTATGAACATTGGTCGTTTGGTACCACAGGTTGTTTATTATGTCTATGCTTATGCGCAGTTGGTCAAGACTGGTGAGATTGTGGCTGGTGAAAAAGTCAACTTCACAGTACCAACTGGAAACTTCGGTAATATCTTGGCTGCCTTTTATGCGAAACAAATCGGCCTACCAGTCGGCAAATTGATCTGTGCTTCAAATGACAATAATGTCTTGACAGACTTCTTTAAAACACGTGTCTATGACAAGAAACGTGAGTTTAAGGTAACTACTAGCCCATCTATGGATATCCTTGTATCCTCAAACTTGGAGCGCTTGATTTTCCATCTTTTGGGAAATAATGCTGAAAAGACAGCTGAACTTATGAATGCCTTGAACACGCGAGGACAATATGAGTTGACTGATTTTGATGCAGAGATCCTGGACCTCTTTGCAGCTGAGTATGCGACGGAGGAAGAAACGGCAGCAGAAATCAAGCGTGTTTATGAGTCAGATTCTTATATCGAGGACCCTCATACGGCGGTTGCCTCAGCAGTTTATAAAAAATACCAAGCGGCTACTGGCGATGTAACAAAGACCGTGATTGCTTCAACAGCTAGTCCATACAAGTTCCCAGTGGTTGCAGTAGAAGCTGTAACAGGAAAAGCAGGCTTGACTGACTTTGAAGCCTTGGCTCAATTACATGACATTTCAGGAGTGGCAGTGCCACCAGCAGTGGATGGCCTTGAAACGGCTCCAGTTCGTCACAAGACAACAGTGGCAGCGGCTGACATGCAAGTAGCGGTTGAGGCTTATCTAGGACTTTAAGACAGAGGAAGTGAACTCGGTTGGGAAACCAACTGAGTTTCTTTTCATCAGGAGGACAGATTGTTTAAGAGAAATAAAGACATTCTCAACATAGCCTTGCCAGCTATGGGCGAAAACTTTTTGCAGATGCTCATGGGGATGGTGGACAGTTATTTGGTCGCCCACTTGGGCTTGATCGCTATTTCGGGTGTTTCAGTGGCTAGCAATATTATCACGATTTATCAAGCTATTTTTATTGCGCTGGGAGCTGCTATTTCCAGTGTTATTTCAAAAAGTTTGGGGCAGAAAGATCAGTCCAAGTTGTCTTATAACGTGACAGAGGCTCTCAAGATAACCCTATTTCTGAGTGCACTTTTAGGCGCCTTAGCCATCTTTGCTGGGCAAGAGATGATAGGGCTCTTGGGAACTGAGCAGGATGTGGCCGAGAGTGGTGGACTCTACCTTTCTTTAGTGGGTGGTTCGATTGTTCTTTTGGGGTTGATGACCAGTTTAGGGGCTTTGATTCGTGCAACGCATAATCCACGTCTACCCCTCTATGTTAGTTTTTTATCCAATGCCTTGAATATTCTCTTTTCAAGTCTAGCTATTTTTGTTCTTGATATGGGGATAGCTGGTGTTGCATGGGGGACTATTCTGTCTCGCTTGGTTGGTCTTGTGATTTTATGGTCGCAATTAAAACTGCCTTGTGAGAAGCCGTCTTTTGGTCTAGATAAGGATTTGTTGACTTTGGCTATACCAGCAGCTGGAGAGCGCCTTATGATGAGAGCTGGAGATGTCGTTATCATTGCCTTAGTTGTTTCTTTTGGGACGGAGGCAGTAGCTGGAAATGCAGTCGGAGAAGTCTTGACCCAGTTTAACTACATGCCTGCCTTTGGCGTCGCTACGGCAACGGTCATGCAGGTGGCTCGAGCAGTTGGAGAGAATGACTGGAAAAGAGTAGACGAGGTAAGCAAACAAACCTTTTGGCTTTCTTTCGTCCTTATGTTGGCCTTGACACTCAGCATCTATGCCTTGGGAATACCACTGACTCATCTCTATACGACCGATCCTGTAGCGGTTGAGGCCAGTGTCCTCGTGACGCTCTTTTCCCTACTAGGAACTCCTATGACAACAGGGACAGTTATTTATACGGCGGTTTGGCAGGGCTTGGGAAATGCTCGCCTCCCCTTTTATGCTACAAGTATCGGGATGTGGTGTATCCGCATTGGGACAGCCTATCTGATGGGGATTGTTCTTGGTTGGGGCTTACCTGGTATTTGGGCTGGAACGTTGTTGGACAATGGTTTTCGATGGTTATTTCTACGCTACCGTTACCAAAGTTATATGAGCTTGAAAGGATAGGAAATGCAAAAAACAGTCTTTATTTGGGATTTAGATGGAACCTTATTGGACTCTTACGAAGCGATTTTGTCAGGGATTGAGGAAACCTTTGGTCAGTTTTCTATTACTTATGACAAGGAGAAAGTGAGAGAGTTTATCCTCCAGTATTCGGTGCAGGATTTGCTGGAGCAGGTGGCAGCAGAGCGAAAACTGGATGCGGAAGTGCTCAATCAGGTGCGTGCCCAGAGTCTGGCTGAGAAGAATGCCCAGGTAGTTTTGATGCCAGGTGCGCGTGAAGTGTTGGCTTGGACAGATGAAGCAGGGATTCTGCAGTTTGTTTATACCCATAAAGGAGACAATGCCTTTACCATTCTAAGAGACTTGGGTTTGGAATGTTATTTCACAGAAATTTTAACTAATCAGAGTGGTTTTGCGCGCAAGCCCAGTCCAGAAGCGGCTATATATCTTCTAGACAAGTATCAGCTGAATCCTGAGAACACCTATTATATAGGGGACCGGACTTTGGATGTGGAATTTGCCCAGAATAGCGGAATTCAAAGCATTAACTTTTTAGAGTCGTCTTATGAAGGGAATCAGAGGATTCAAGCATTGGCAGATATTCCCTACATTTTTGAAGCTGGGGAATAAAAAATTGTGTCAGCTGCGTAACAGAAACCTAACAAACTATTTCAACTGATCTAGTTTGTTACAAGGAATAGACAGTTCTATTAAATAGGCCCGAGAGGGCTTTTTTTCTGCTTTTTTTGTGATATGATAGACAGGTATTTATTTGAAAGGAATAGGAAAGAATGAAGAAAAGAATTATTTTAGCCTCAACAGTAGCCTTGTCTTTTGCGCCAGCATTGGCAACTCAAGCGGAAGAAATTGCATGGACAGCACGTACCGTTGAGCAAATCAAAAACGATTTGACTAAAACGGACAACAAAACAAGCTATACAGTACAGTATGGTGATACTTTGAGCACCATTGCAGAAGCTTTGGGAGTAGACGTGACGGTTCTTGCTAATTTGAACAAAATCACCAATATGGACTTGATTTTCCCAGATACTGTCCTCACTACAACTGTCAATGAGGCAGAAGAAGTAACGGAAGTTGAAATCCAAACTCCTCAAGCAGATGCTAGTGAAGAAGTGACGACTGCGACAGCTGATTTGACGACCAATCAAGTGACAGTCGATGAACAAACAGTTCAAGTAGAAGACCTTTCTCAACCAATTGAGGGAGCTCCAACTGCA
Source organism: Streptococcus australis (assembly GCF_901543175.1). Classification (NCBI taxonomy): domain Bacteria; kingdom Bacillati; phylum Bacillota; class Bacilli; order Lactobacillales; family Streptococcaceae; genus Streptococcus; species Streptococcus australis. The sequence continues at coordinate 188,286 of NZ_LR594040.1, forward strand.
ACAGAGACTGCAAAAACAGCAGAAGTAGCACCAAGTTCAGAAGTTTCTGAGACAGCGACAGTTGTTGAAGAGACACTATCTACAGAAACACCTGTAGCTGAAGAAACAGCTGAAACGACTCCAGCAACAGAAACGCCTGCTGATACAAGAGGAACAAGTGCAACAGAAGAAATAGCAGCATCAACAGCAACTTCTGACACTGCAACTTCGACTTATCAAGCAGAGCAAAGCCAAACTCCTTCAAGAACTTATTCAGCTCCAGCGGCTCCTGACTATGCAGGACTTGCTGTAGCTAAGTCTGAGAATGCTGGTCTTCAACCACAAACGGCAGCCTTTAAAGAAGAAATCGCCAACTTGTTTGGGATTACATCTTTTAGTGGCTACCGTCCTGGTGACAGTGGGGACCATGGTAAAGGTTTGGCCATCGACTTTATGGTTCCAGTGAGTTCAGCACTCGGAGATCAAATTGCAGAATATGCAGTCCAAAATATGGCTAGCCGTGGTATCAACTATATCATCTGGAAACAACGTTTCTACGCTCCATATGATAGTAAATATGGACCAGCCTACACGTGGAATCTAATGCCAGACCGTGGTAGCGTAACTGAAAACCACTATGACCACGTTCACGTATCTATGAATTAAGAATAATAAGAAGCTATACATTTAAAAGTGTAGCTTCTTTTTGTGTAAAATAGTATTAATAAGTGAAATAAAATCTAAAACATGTTAAAATGTAAGCGAATACAAAACTATACTAACGCTTTTAAGCATAGAGAGAAAGGATGAAGTGAATGACAAATCGATTAAAAACTCCATTTGAGAAAACAAGAGATGATTTTGAAGAGGAATTTTGTGGTGAAATTGTCGAATTCTTGATTTTTACCCTCCAAAACGTAACTGGGGCCGCTTCTTTAAAAGATGGTTGTAAAATGCCGTCCGTTCATTTTAATGCTAGTGTCAATGTTGCAACCCAGGAATTCTCTGAACGTGAGGGACGTTTGGAATGGGTATTGACTCCTGAGGAATTTGAAGAAAAGAGATGGGGCTTTAGTTTTGAACCCTACAAAATTCATCATATCAAATGTCAAAAACGCCCCTTCATGGAGTTAGAGCCATATATGTCAGAAGTAGCTAATAACTGCTACCACTTGCTGGAATACCTAGATGACCAATCCTCAGACTCTAGGTTAGAGACCTTGATTGAAACCTATCAAAAACCGGTCATCATTCAAGACGATATTGGCGAATTCACCTTAAACAGAGCCTATTCTTGGTTTGAAGGATTTATCACTTACGAGGGTGGTAAGATTCATGCTATCTTTGCTGCGAGTGCAGATGAAAGTCTCCCTCCAAGTTCTTTTGATGATCTAAAGAAATTTATGGGAACTTTCCAAGTTCAAGATACTCGGATTAAAGACTATATTGTCAAAGAACTGTGGGAAACAGCTCAAGACTGGATAGATTCAGATGAAAATGATGTGGAGTTAACAGAAGAGTATTTTACCAACTCTCTTTCCTTGAGTGAACTATCGATCAACGAAGACGGGGAATTGACCCTCTACTATGATGATAGCGAGGAAATTTTTGCAGGCCATGCCATCGAAGTTGTCATTGATAAAGAGGGAGAAATCCTTCGAGCAGATTTGGTAGGTTAGTGCTGGATTTTATCTAGAACATAGAAATAATAGCCTTTTGGGGTTGAAACCAAGAGGCTATTTTTCGTGAGTAAGCAAAATAGTTGCGTTTTTAATCTTTCTGTAATATACTTGATAAGTCAATAGTTGATAAATCAAGTTTACGCAAGGAGGTAGAAATGAAAAAAATTAACGACTTACTGTACCAGCTCCATTTAACAGATCAGATGATCACTCAACTTTTTGAGAAACAATTGGGAATTAGTTTGACCCGCTATCAAATCTTGCAGTTTTTACTGCAGCAGTCACCCTGCAACCAGATTGCCGTTCAGGAGAAGTTGCAAATCGACCAGGCGGCCTTGACCCGTCATTTTAAGATACTAGAGTCAGAGGGCTATGTCAGTCGCAAGCGTAATCCGGCCAATCAACGAGAAGTCTTAGTTGAATTAACCCAAGAAGCCAAGAATCAACTCTTAGTCAGTCCGCCTAAACATCATTTGCGAGTGAAGGAACAGATGGAGAGCATCTTATCGACAACCGAGCAGAAAGAGCTAACAACTTTACTGACGAAACTAGTGTCAGGTCTAGAAAAAATAGAATTTTAAGGAGAAAACGATGTCAATCATTACTACTATTTTAGCAACCCTTGTTGCCCTCGAACATTTTTATATCTTTTATTTGGAGAGTATGGCAACCCAATCAGATGCAACCAGCCGAGTCTTTAATATGGACAAGGAAGAGTTGACTCGACCCTCTGTCACCTCACTATTTAAAAATCAAGGGATTTATAATGCTTTGCTGGGTGTCTTTCTCTTGTATGGGATTTATTTTTCGCAAAGTTTGGAAATTGTGAGCATCTTTGTTTTATTTGTGCTTGGTGCAGCGACCTACGGTTCTCTGACAGCAGACAAGAAGATTATTCTGAAGCAAGGTGGACCCGCTATTTTGACTCTGCTGAGTATTTTACTTTTGAAATAAGAAAACCAGCGTCTTTCAGGACGCTGGTTTTTGTATGCTCTTATCCATTTCGACGTTTACGGGCTAGTAGGGCTCTGTAAAAGAAGATGTGATTGTTTTGGATATAGGGAAGGAGTGAAAAGCTAGCAATTCCAAAGGTGATCCAGTTGAGGAAGTACCAAGGGAGTAGTTGTAAGTCGAGGACAAAACGCTGGAATTTATAACCCTTCATCAAGAAACGGCTGGTTTTAAGGATTTGGCTTGGTTTAGCCTGTCCTAAATCCAGAGTGTCGCAGAGGAGGAATTCTACCTGCGAGTAGGCATAATGTTGCGGTACGTAGAGGAGATTGCCTACAATCATCAAGATGAGACTCGCGAAAAAGTAGAGTCCAAAGGTCATAAGGAACTGCTCCGTTTCAACTGATGAGAGGTTTAGTTTTGGAAATTCAGGATGTAAGGCGACAAATCTCCGAGCCAAGAGATTGCTATAAAAGAGAAAATAAACGCCTACTAAGTTTGGAATACTCCATAAAAAAAGATAGAAACGTTTGAGGAGCAGGGTTAGAAAGGTTTGTGAGAAGCGCTCTTCAGCAAAGAGGGTCAGGCTTGATTTTACTGAGAGTTCCGTATCAGGATCCTTGAAGAGTCGGAGTGTCGCAAAAGCAGCACCTGCTAGAAAAATCGTGCTCACAAAAGAAACCACTAGTGGGAAGAGATAGGTTTGGAGCACTTGCGCCAGCATGCTGAAAAAGGATTGCTCTAAAACACTTTCTTGGAGACGAGCCAAGGGGTTGAGAAAGCCTGATAAGATGACCAGCATACTAGGAAGGAGATAGACAAGAAAGAGGCGGGGATTTTCAGCCTGAAATTGCCTAGTCTGCAGACGGATGTTTTTTAAATCAATTTTTGGGTATTTCATTCTCTCATTATACCATAGTTCGTGACAGTTCCAGCTTTTTTTGATAAAATCATACAGTATGCCTTTGGGCACAAAGTATGAACTGGGACTGTTTTTCCCAGCTTCGGAGGAAAAAATGTCAGATTCACCAATCAAATACCGTTTGATTAAGAAAGAAAAACACACAGGAGCTCGTTTGGGAGAAATCATCACTCCCCATGGTACCTTCCCAACGCCTATGTTTATGCCAGTTGGGACCCAAGCTACTGTCAAGACACAGTCACCAGAGGAGTTGAAGGAGATGGGTTCAGGGATTATCCTGTCTAATACTTATCATCTGTGGCTCCGTCCAGGAGACGAACTCATCGCACGCGCAGGAGGGCTCCACAAGTTCATGAACTGGGACCAGCCAATCTTGACGGATAGTGGTGGTTTTCAGGTTTATTCCCTAGCAGATAGCAGAAATATCACAGAAGAAGGAGTAACCTTTAAAAACCATCTCAATGGTTCCAAGATGTTCCTATCACCAGAAAAGGCCATTTCTATTCAGAATAATCTAGGTTCAGACATCATGATGTCCTTTGACGAATGTCCTCAGTTTTACCAACCTTACGACTACGTTAAGAAATCAATTGAACGTACTAGCCGTTGGGCTGAGCGTGGTTTGAAGGCTCACCGTCGTCCACATGACCAAGGCTTGTTTGGGATTGTGCAGGGGGCAGGATTTGAAGACCTTCGTCGTCAGTCAGCTCATGATCTTGTTAGCATGGACTTTCCAGGGTACTCTATCGGTGGACTAGCCGTTGGAGAAACCCATGAAGAGATGAATGCAGTCTTGGACTTCACAACTCAACTCCTTCCTGAAAACAAACCTCGCTATTTGATGGGAGTGGGAGCCCCAGATAGCTTGATTGATGGGGTCATTCGTGGGGTGGATATGTTTGACTGTGTCTTGCCAACTCGTATCGCTCGTAACGGGACTTGTATGACCAGCCAAGGTCGTTTGGTTGTCAAGAATGCCCAGTTCGCTGAGGACTTTACGCCACTGGATCCTGAGTGTGATTGCTACACATGTAAGAACTATACACGCGCCTACCTTCGCCACTTGCTCAAGGCTGACGAAACCTTCGGTATCCGCTTGACTAGCTACCACAATCTCTACTTCTTGCTCAATCTGATGAAGCAGGTCCGTCAAGCCATCATGGATGACAATCTCTTGGAATTTCGTGAGTATTTTGTGGAAAAATATGGCTACAACAAGTCAGGACGTAATTTCTAAAACGGAATTGATATAAGCTAAAAATCCTACGTTTTCTCGTAGGATTTTTCTTCTTTTTTTGATAGAATAGGGAGTATAATGGAATGGAAATTAGGTGGTGTTTTACTTCCTAATTTAATGGAGAATAGACTCGTATGCGTATTAAATGGTTTTCCTTGATTAGGATTACAGGTTTACTTTTGGTGCTTTTGTACCACTTCTTTCAAACGATCTTTCCTGGAGGATTCTTTGGGGTAGATGTCTTTTTTACTTTTTCAGGATTTTTGATCACTTCCCTCCTTTTAGAAGAATTTGGGAAGGCACGTCAGATTGATTTGCTGGGCTTTTTTAAGAGACGGTTTTATCGTATCGTGCCACCTGTGGTGCTGATGGTTTTAGTGACCATGCCTTTTACTTTCTTGGTTCGTCAAGACTATGTTGCTGGAATTGGTGGTCAGATTGCTGGAGTTCTCGGTTTTATGACCAACTTCTATGAAATGTTAACAGGGGGAAGTTACGAATCTCAGTTCATTCCCCACCTCTTTGTTCATAATTGGAGTTTGGCTGTTGAGGTTCACTACTACATCCTTTGGGGATTGGCTGTCTGGTTCTTATCTAAACGATCAAAATCTAGTAGTCAGTTGAGAGGGATGGTCTTTCTCCTTTCTGCTGGAGCTTTTATCATTAGCTTTTTCTCCATGTTTATTGGTAGTCTAATGGCTAGTTCCTATTCATCTGTCTACTTTTCAAGTTTGACTCATGTCTATCCCTTCTTTTTAGGAAGCATTTTGGCGACAGTTGTGGGTGTTCGTCAGACGAGCGATTTAGTAAAGCAATTTGATCGGACGTGGAATCTTCGTCAGAATCTATTGGTGTTTACTGCGGGGCTTTTGGTGCTAGTGCTCTTGACTTTCTTTGTCAAGTTCACCTACCTGTTTGCGTACTTATTTGGCTTCTTGCTAGCAAGTTTAGCGGCAGTGACCATGATTTTTGCTGCGCGTGTCTTGCATGAGAAAACGCCTGAGATACAAGAACCTCGGATAATTACATTTTTAGCGGATACTAGCTACGCGGTTTATCTCTTCCACTGGCCTTTTTATATTATCTTTTCTCAGTTGATGAGTAATCTGCCTGCTGTTATTCTGACAATCATCTTTTCTTATTTCTTTGCTATCCTATCCTTCTATATTATTGAGCCATTGATTGCCGGTAAGACCAATCCTTTAATACGGAAGATTAGTCGACTACCTCATATTAAACCGATTAGTGCTAGTGGTGTTTCCATTCTTACTTTGATTACCTTGGTTATCATAACTGTGGCTCCCCAAGTTGGAGCTTTTGAGACAGACTTGATGGTCAATGGTTTCAAGCAAGCACAGACCAATATAGGACAAACAAAAACTCTTGCTGAGCAAGCAGAGGCTAGCCGACTTGGAATTTCTGAGGGAACGAGTCTGATTGGAGATTCGGTAGCCTTGCGTGCTAATACAGCCTTACAAGAGGCCCTTCCTGAAGCAAATATCAACGCTCAGGTTAGTCGGACGACCAAGCAAGCCAATGACATCATGCTCAATAACAGCCAGAACAAGGTACTTCTAAAAACAGTTGTCATTGCAACGGGTGTAAACGGACCAGAGAATTACAAAGATGACTTAGATACGATAGTTAAAAACCTCCCCAAAGGCCACCATCTGATTCTTGTAACTCCTTATGAAGGTGACAAGAGCAAGGAGACTTACAAATCAGTTGAGCAGTATGCGGCTTATGCACGGGAATTAGCTGAAAAGAATCCTTACGTGAGCATCGCCGACTGGAATAAGGTTGCTAAGGAGCACCCTGAAATCTGGGCTGGAACCGACCAAGTCCACTTTGGAAATGATAGCAACATGATTGAAGAAGGTGCTAAGTTATACGCAGAAACAATTGCAGCTGCTGTTAAGGCCGCTCAAGAACAGCCTGTGAAATCAAAATAAAATCAAAGAGTTGGAGATATCCAGCTCTTTTAAAATATCTCCAGAAAAGAGGTCTATACCATTTACAAATGAAAAAGAAAGGTTTATAATGTAATTGACATAATAAATTCTAGAAACAATCTATCAAGGAGGTTATCATTATGCCTAATTATATTAAAGCGGATCAGTTTTTCTACCCACACGGAGTTCGTCGTGGCGGCTACTTGGAACTTGTGGATGGTAAGTTTGGAAAGCATGTAGAAGAGATTCCTGAAGGCGCTGACGTCATTGACTATACAGGATACAGCATTGCGCCAGGGCTTGTGGATACGCACATTCATGGATTTGGCGGTGTGGATGTCATGGATAATAATATCGAAGGCACCCTTCATACTATGAGTGAAGGGCTCCTCAGCATGGGAGTAACGAGTTTCTTGCCAACAACTTTGACCTCATCTTATGAGCAATTGCTTGCGGTAACAGAAAATATCGGTGCTCGTTATCAGGAAGCAAGTGGAGCTAAGATTCGGGGAATCTATTTTGAAGGGCCTTATTTCACAGAGAAATACAAGGGAGCTCAAAACCCTGCCTACATGAAAGATCCTCGTATGGATGAGTTTCGTGCTTGGCAAAAAGCAGCAAATGGCTTGCTTAATAAAATTGCCCTTGCGCCAGAGCGTGAAGGTGTAGAAGACTTTGTTCGTACGATTACGGGTGAAGGAGTGACGGTGGCTCTTGGGCACTCAAATGCGACTTTTGATGAAGCTAAAAAAGCAGTCGACGCTGGAGCAAGTGTTTGGGTGCATGCCTACAATGGCATGCGTGGGTTGACTCACCGTGAGCTCGGTATGGTTGGTGCCATGTATGAGTTGCCACATACTTACGCAGAATTGATTTGTGATGGCCACCACGTGGATCCAAAGGCCTGTGATATTTTGCTCAAACAAAAAGGAACAGAAAATATTGCTCTCATCACAGACTGTATGACAGCTGGTGGCTTGGAAGACGGCGACTACATGTTGGGAGAATTCCCAGTTGTCGTTGCAAATGGAACTGCTCGCCTCAAATCTACTGGAAACTTGGCAGGTTCTATCCTCAAACTCAAAGATGGTTTGAAGAATGTGGTCGAATGGGGAATTGCGAATCCACATGAAGCGGTCATGATGGCGAGCCTCAACCCAGCTAAATCTGTTCACATCGATGATGTCTGTGGTCAAATCCGTGAAGGTTACGACGCTGACTTTATCGTACTAGATAAAGATTTGGAATTGGTAGCAACCTACCTAGATGGTGTGAAACGTTATCAAGCATAATAAAAAGCAGAGGCTGTGATGACTCAGCCTTTGCTTTTCTATTCATAGATATCTTCAGAAAGCTAGAGGATTGTTCTATAATGAAGCAAAATCCTTTCATTGTTCTAGAAAATTCGTTATAATATACGGTACAAAGGAAGTAGTGAAAATGTATCGTGTTATAGAAATGTATGGGGATTTTGAACCGTGGTGGTTCATAGAAGGTTGGGAAGAAGATGTCATCATGAGTCAATCTTTTGACAAGTATTATGATGCTCTAAAATATTATAAATCATGCTGGTTTGAGCTGGAAAAGAAGAATCCTCTTTATAAGAGTCGGAGCGATTTGATGACTATTTTTTGGGATCCTGCTGACCAACGCTGGTGTGATGAGTGCGATGAGTATTTGCAGCAGTACCATTCTTTGGCACTTTTACAGGATGAGCAAGTCATCCCCGATGAAAAGCTACGTCCAGGTTATGAAAAACAAACAGGTCAAGAAAAACACCGTTCTTGCCGTATGAAATGGAGATAAAAAGTAACTTTTTAAGTTGCTTTTTTTATTTTTTTGCGAATAGTTAGATAAGGAGGGCGGTATGGTACAAGAAATTGCACAGAAAATTATTGCTACTGCTAAGAAAAAAGGAGCTCAGGATATCTATTTCATTCCCAAGGAAGCTACTTATGAACTTCATATGCGAATTGGTGATGAGAGGTGTTTAGTTGACTCCTATGAGTTTAATGTTTTAGCTGCTGTGATTAGTCATTTCAAGTTTGTGGCTGGGATGAATGTAGGAGAAAAGCGTCGCAGTCAGCTGGGTTCTTGTGATTATCAGTATGACGAAAAGGTTTCTTCACTGCGTTTGTCCACCGTGGGAGATTATCGGGGACATGAGAGTTTGGTCATTCGTTTGTTACACGATGAGGAGCAGGATCTGCATTTCTGGTTTCAGGATATTGGAGAACTGGGCAAGCAGTACAGGCAAAGAGGACTCTATCTATTTGCAGGTCCAGTCGGAAGTGGCAAGACGACGCTGATGCACGAATTGGCCAAATCCCTTTTTAAGGGACAGCAGGTTATGTCCATCGAAGACCCTGTCGAGATCAAGCAAGAAGAGATGTTGCAATTGCAGTTGAATGAGGCGATTGGCTTGAGCTATGAAAATCTGATCAAACTGTCTCTCCGGCATCGTCCTGATCTCTTGATTATCGGTGAAATTCGGGATAGCGAGACAGCGCGAGCAGTAGTTAGAGCCAGTTTGACAGGGGCGACGGTCTTTTCAACCATTCATGCCAAGAGTATCCGAGGTGTTTATGAACGCCTTCTGGAGTTGGGTGTGACGGAGGAGGAACTAGCAGTTGTCCTGCAAGGAGTCTGCTACCAGAGATTAATCGGGGGAGGAGGAATCGTTGACTTTGCAAACAAAGACTATCAAGAACACCAGCCAACTAGCTGGAATGAGCAGATTGACCAGCTTCTTAAAGATGGACATATCACAAGTCTTCAGGCTGAAACGGAAAAAATTAGCTACAGCTAAGCAAAAGAAAATCATCACCCTGTTTAACAATCTCTTCTCCAGTGGCTTTCATTTGGTGGAAATTATTTCTTTCTTGGGCAGAAGTGCTCTGCTGGAAAAGAACTATGTGGCCCAGATGCACCAAGGCTTGTCTCAGGGAAAATCCTTCTCGGAAATGATGGACAGTTTGGGCTTTTCAAGTGCCATTGTGACCCAGCTATCCCTAGCTGAGGTGCACGGGAATCTCCATCTTAGTTTGGGAAAGATAGAAGAGTATCTAGACAATCTGGCTAAGGTCAAGAAAAAATTAATCGAAGTGGCGACTTATCCCCTGATTTTGCTGGGATTTCTCCTGCTAATCATGCTGGGGTTGAGGAATTATTTGCTGCCTCAACTGGACAGTAGCAATATTGCTACCCAAATCATCGGCAATCTGCCACAAATTTTTCTAGGCATGGTAGGGTTTGTTTCCATACTTGCCCTTTTAGCCCTTACTTTCTACAAAAGAAGTTCCAAAATGCGCGTCTTTTCGATGATGGCACGGTTTCCCTTTCTGGGAATCTTTGTCCAGACCTATCTGACGGCCTATTACGCGCGTGAATGGGGCAATATGATTTCACAGGGAATGGAGCTGACGCAGATTTTTCAAATCATGAAGGAACAAGGTTCCCAACTCTTTAAAGAAATCGGTCAAGATCTGGCTCAAGCCCTACAAAATGGCCGTGAATTTTCTCAAACCATAGCGACCTATCCCTTCTTTAAAAAGGAGTTGAGTCTCATCATTGAGTATGGGGAAGTCAAATCCAAGCTGGGGAGTGAGTTGGAAATCTATGCTGAAAAAACTTGGGAAGCCTTTTTTACCCGAGTCAACCGCACCATGAATCTGGTGCAGCCACTGGTTTTTATCTTTGTGGCCCTAATTATCGTTTTACTTTATGCGGCAATGCTCATGCCCATGTATCAAAATATGGAGGTAAATTTTTAAAATGAAAAAACTCATGACAAATTTAAAAAAAGCCAAGGTTCAAGCTTTTACTTTGGTAGAGATGTTAGTGGTCCTGTTAATCATCAGTGTTCTTCTCTTGCTCTTTGTGCCCAACTTGACCAAGCAAAAGGATGCCGTAGATGACAAAGGAAAAGCTGCTGTTGTCAAGGTCGTGGAAAGTCAGGCAGAACTCTATCGTTTGGATAAAAATGATGATGTCAGCCTCAGCAAATTACAAGCAGACGGGCGTATCACTGCTGAGCAAGCTAAAGCCTATAAAGAATACCATGATAAACAAAAAACAAGTCAAACTGTTGCAGATTAAGGCCTTTACCATGTTTGAAAGTCTATTGGTTTTGGGACTTGTGAGTATCATTGCTTTGGCTTTATCAGGTTCAGTCCAGTCCAGTTTTGCAGCGGTAGAGGAGCAGATTTTCTTTATGGAGTTTGAAGAACTCTATCGGGAGACCCAAAAACGTAGCGTAGCTAGTCAGCAAAAGACAAGTTTAAGCTTAGACGGACAGACCATTAGCAATGGCAGTCAAAAATTGATCGTTCCCAAAGGGATTCAAGCACCATCAGGACAGACGATTCACTTTGACCGGGCTGGGGGCAATTCGTCCCTGGCTAAGGTTGAATTTCAAACCATCAAAGGAGCGATTCGCTATCAATTATATCTAGGAAATGGAAAAATTAAACGCATTAAGGAAACAAAAAATTAAGGCAGTGATTTTACTAGAAGCAGTAGTCGCTCTGGCTATCTTTGCCAGCATTGCGACTCTCCTTTTGGGGCAAATCCAACAAAATCGACGGTTAGAGGCGGAAATCTTGCAAAAAGAGGAAGTTCTACGAGTAGCCAAGATGGCCTTGCAGACGGGGCAAAATCAAGTGAAAGTCAATGGAGTGGAGATTCAGGTCTTTGCTAGCGAAAAAGGATTGGAGGTCTACCATGGGTCAGAGAAAATGTTGGATCTTAAAGAGCAGTAAGGTAAGAGCTTTTACTCTTTTAGAATCTCTGCTTGCCCTTATCGTCATTAGCGGTGGTTTGCTTCTCTTTCAAGCCATGAGTCAGCTCCTTATTTCAGAAGTGCGCTACCAGCAACAAAGCGAGCAAAAGGAGTGGCTCTTATTTGTGGACCAGCTAGAGGCTGAGTTAGAGCGTTCGCAGTTTAAAAAGGTGGAGGACAATCACCTCTATCTGAAACAAGACGGCAAGGATATCGCTATGGGTAAGTCCAAATCAGATGATTTTCGGAAAACCGATAGCAGTGGTCGAGGTTACCAGCCAATGGTTTATGGCCTCAAATCAGCTCAGATCACAGAGGAAAATCAACTGATTCGTTTTCGTTTCCAATTTCAAAAAGGCTTAGAAAGGGAGTTCATCTATCGTGTGGAAAAAGCAAAAAGTTAAGGCAGGTGTTCTTTTATATGCAGTCACCATGGCAGCCATTTTTAGCCTTTTGCTACAGTTTTATTTGAATCGTCAAGTTGCCCATCACAAAGGCTTTACCCTAAACAAAGAAAAGTTGGTCGCTTTTGCCATGGCCAAACGAAGCAAAGATAAGGCTGAGCAAGAAAGTGGGGAACGAGTCTTTAACCTAGGAAAAGTCACTTATCAAAATACCAAAACAGGTTTTGCAACAAGTGTTCGAATGAATAGGAGCAACTATGAATTTCTCTTTCCTTCGATGAAACCCAAGGAAAAGAAAACGGACCCTAAGGAACAATTATCTACCAACTCAAGTCAACAAACCAATCAGAAAGAAACAGACCATAAGGCAGATAAGAAAGGCAATTCCTAGGCAATTCAACTTCTTTGTGTTAAACTAAAAGCATGAAACACGATTTTAATCACAAAGCAGAAACCTTTGATTCGCCCAAAAACATCTTTCTTGCAAACTTGGTTTGTCAAGCAGTTGAAAAACAGATTGCTCTTCTATCAGACAAGGAAATACTGGATTTCGGTGGTGGGACAGGCCTATTAGCCTTGCCTCTAGCCAAGCAGGCCAGGTCGGTTACCCTTGTGGACATTTCGGAGAAAATGCTGGAGCAAGCCCGTTTGAAAGCAAATCAGCAAGACATCAAGAATATCCAGTTTTTGGAGCAAGATTTACTGGCAAATCCCTTGGAGCAACAATTTGACCTGATTATTGTCAGTCGGGTTCTTCATCATATGCCTGATCTAGATGCGACTCTTGCCATGTTTCACCATCATCTTAGGGAGAATGGACAGGTCCTCATTGCTGATTTTGTCAAGACAGATACCAACCACCATGGTTTTGATTTAGCTGAGTTGGAAAAACAGCTAATTGAGCATGGTTTTTCATCTGTGCATAGTCAGATTCTCTATAGCGCTGAAGACCTATTTCAAGGAAATTACGCAGAGCTCTTTTTGACTGTAGCCCAAAAATCACTCGCTCACTAAAGCAGTGGTTTTTTCTCTTCAGATGGAAAAAATAGGGGAATTTTGATAAGATAGGAATATGAATTTTGAAAAAATAGAACAAGCTTATACGTATTTATTAGAGAATGTCCAAGTCATCCAGAGTGATCTGGTGACCAACTTTTATGATGCCTTGGTAGAGCAAAATAGTATCTACCTGGATGGTGAGACCAAGCTAGAGCAGGTAAAGGAGAACAATCAAGCTCTTAAACGCTTAGCGCTTCGCAAGGAAGAGTGGCTCAAGACCTATCAGTTTCTCTTGATGAAGGCAGGACAAACTGAGCCTTTACAGGCCAATCACCAGTTTACGCCGGATGCCATTGCCCTCCTCTTGGTACTTGTTGTGGAAGAGTTGTTTGAACAAGAGGAAATTAGCATCCTCGAAATGGGTTCTGGAATGGGAATTCTGGGTGCTACTTTCTTGATATCTCTTGCTAAAAAAGTAGATTACTTGGGAATTGAAGTGGATGACTTGCTGATTGATTTGGCGGCTAGTATGGCAGATGTGATTGGTTTGCAGGCTGGTTTTGTTCAGGGTGATGCCGTTCGTCCGCAAATGCTTAAAGAAAGCGATGTGGTCATTAGCGACTTGCCTGTCGGCTATTACCCAGACGATGCCATCGCTTCACGCTATCAAGTGGCTTCTAGCCAAGAACATACCTATGCCCATCATTTGCTGATGGAGCAAGGTCTCAAGTATCTCAAGTCAGATGGCTATGCTATTTTTTTAGCTCCGAGCGACTTGTTGACCAGTCCTCAAAGTGATTTGTTAAAAGGTTGGCTCAAAGACGAAGTGAGTCTGGCTGCTATCATCGCTCTGCCAGAGGATATTTTCTCAACTGCAAGCCAAGCTAAAAGTATTTTTGTCTTACAGAAGAAAAGAGACAAGGAAATAGAACCCTTTGTCTATCCTTTGACCAGTCTGCAAGATCCAGCTGCATTAATGAAATTCAAAGAAAATTTTCAAAAATGGAGCAAAGGTACTGAAATGTAAGGTAAATTTTGTTATAATAGTTGAAAACGCTTAAAAGAGGTATCATGTTATGACTAAAACAATTGCAATCAATGCAGGAAGCTCGAGTTTGAAATGGCAACTTTACCAAATGCCAGAAGAAATAGTATTAGCGAAAGGCTTGATTGAACGTATTGGCTTGAAGGACTCTATCTCAACTGTAAAATTCGACGGCCGTTCTGAACAACAAATTCTTGATATTGAAGATCACACACAAGCTGTTAAAATTTTATTAGATGATCTGATTCGTTTTGACATCATCAAAGGTTATGATGAAATAACTGGTGTTGGGCACCGTGTTGTGGCTGGTGGTGAATATTTCAAAGAGTCAACCTTGGTAGAGGGAGATGTTTTGGAAAAGGTTGAAGAGTTGGGACTTTTAGCTCCTCTTCACAATCCAGCCAACGCAGCAGGAATTCGCGCATTTAAGGAATTGCTTCCAGATATTACCAGCGTTGTTGTTTTTGATACATCATTCCATACAACAATGCCAGAGAAAGCTTATCGTTACCCTCTTCCAAACAAATACTATACTGAAAATAAAGTTCGTAAGTATGGAGCCCACGGGACAAGTCATCAGTTTGTAGCAGGAGAAGCAGCGAAAATTTTAGGTCGCCCCCTAGAAGAGTTGAAATTGATTACCTGCCATATTGGTAATGGTGCTTCTATTACAGCTGTCAAAGGCGGTCAGTCTGTTGATACATCCATGGGCTTCACTCCACTTGGTGGTATTATGATGGGGACTCGTACAGGTGATATTGATCCGGCAATTATCCCCTATTTAATGCAACATACAGATGACTTTAATACACCAGAGGATATCAGTCGAATTCTCAATCGTGAGTCAGGACTTTTGGGTGTTTCTGAGAGATCAAGCGATATGCGTGATATTCACGAAGCTATGCGTGCGGGTGATGAGAAAGCGCAGCTGGCAAATGAGATTTTTGTGGATCGTATCCAAAAGTATATTGGTCAGTATTTGGCAGTTTTGAACGGTGCAGATGCCATTATCTTTACAGCTGGAATTGGAGAAAATTCTGTAACGATTCGTCAGATGGTTATTGAAGGCATTTCTTGGTTTGGCTGTGATGTGGATCCTGAAAAGAATGTCTTTGGAGCGACAGGTGATATCTCAACAGAAGCTGCTAAAGTTCGTGTCTTGGTTATCCCAACTGATGAAGAATTGGTTATCGCTCGTGATGTTGAACGCTTGAAAAAGTAAGATGAACTGAATAAAATTACAAGATAAGATACAATAAAAAGGAGTTGGGAGATAAATTTTCCCAACTTTTTGTTGTTAAAACAGTCTAAAACCTTGTCATTATTGGCTTTTTTGAAATTTATGGTATAATAGTAGTAATTTAATAGATGGAGTGGAGTTTTGAAGAAAAGCTTTCGTGTAAAAAGAGAGAAAGATTTTAAGGCTATTTTCATGGATGGAACAAGTTTTGCTAATCGTAAATTTGTTGTCTACCAATTGGAAAATCAGAAAAGTCATTTTCGAGTAGGCCTGTCCGTCAGTAAGAAATTAGGGAATGCAGTCACTAGAAATCAAATTAAAAGACGGATTCGACACATTTTGCTAAGTGTAAGGGAGCAGTTAGCTGATAACGTTGATTTTGTCGTGATTGCTCGAAAAGGGGTTGAAGGCTTGGATTATGCAGAAATGGAGAAAAATCTACTCCACGTATTAAAGTTATCAAAGATTTACCGGGAAGGAATTAGGAGTGAAAAAGAAACTACAGTTGACTAGTTTGCTGGGCTTGTCCTTATTTGTCATGACAGCCTGTGGGACAAGCGATGTTGCAGCAGATTCTACAGATATATGGAGTAAATTTGTCTATTTTTTTGCTGAAATCATCCGCTTCTTGTCCTTTGACGTTAGTATCGGAGTGGGGATTATCCTCTTTACGATCCTGATTCGTACGATTCTATTGCCAGTCTTTCAGACTCAGATGGTGGCCTCTAGAAAAATGCAAGAGGCTCAACCACGCATCAAGGCTCTGCAAGAACAATATCCAGGTCGTGATATGGAAAGTAGAACCAAGCTGGATCAGGAGATGCGGAAGGTCTATAAAGAATTAGGGGTCAAACACTCTTCTTCTCTCTGGCCGATTTTGATTCAAATGCCGGTTCTCTTGGCTCTCTTCCAAGCCTTGACTCGAGTAGACTTTTTGAAAACAGGGCATTTTTTGTGGGTGAACCTTGGGGGAGTAGACACAAGCTTTATCCTTCCGATTTTGGCGGCAGTCTTTACCTTCTTAAGTAGTTGGTTATCGAATAAGGCTTTACCTGAAAGAAGTGGAGCTATGACAGGGATGATGTACGGGATGCCTGTACTGATCTTTATCTTTGCCATCTCTTCACCTAGTGGCGTAGCCTTGTACTGGGCAGTATCCAATGCTTATCAAGTTTTGCAAACCTACTTCTTAAATAATCCTTTTAAGATTATTGCAGCGCGTGAGGCGGAAGTACAAGCTAAAAAAGATTTGGAAAATAGAAAAAGAAAAGCCAAGAAAAAGGCTCAGAAAACGAAATAATAAGGAGGAATCTGATAATGGTATTATTTACAGGTTCAACTGTTGAAGAAGCAATCCAGAAAGGATTGAAAGAGTTAGGTATTCCGAGAATGAAGACTCACATCAAGGTCGTGTCCAAAGAGAAGAAAGGTTTTTTAGGCTTATTTGGGAAAAAACCAGCTCAAGTTGATATTGAGGCGATTAGTGAGACGACTGTGATTAAGGCCAATCAACAAGCTGTAAAAGGTGTTCCGAAAGAGATCAATGAACAAAACGAACCTGTTAAGACAGTAACAGAGGCGACAGTTGATCTTGGTCATGTTGTTGAGGCGATCAAAAAAATAGAAGAGGAAGGTCAGGGTGTTTCTGATGAAATCAAGGCTGAAATCTTGAAAAATGAGAAACATGCTAGCACGATTTTAGAAGAAACAGGTCACATCGCGATTTTAAATGGATTGCAGACAGGAGATGCTGGAGTGGAAGACCCAGCAGAGTGTGAAGAATTTGCATCTATGTCAGAATCGGTAGAAAGCCAGTCTTTGGAAGATCTAGGTTTGAAGGTGGAGCCGAGTTATGACATCGAACAAGTAGCAACTCAAGTGGTTAACTATGTTCAAACCATTGTGGACGATATGGATGTTGAAGGGACGATTTCAAGCGACTACAATCGCCGCACCATCAATCTTCAAATTGACACAAATGAACCAGGTCGTATTATCGGCTACCACGGAAAAGTATTGAAAGCACTTCAGCTTTTGGCGCAAAACTACCTCTACAATCGTTATTCAAGAACTTTTTATATTACAATCAACGTCAATGATTACGTTGAACATCGTGCAGAAGTGTTGCAAACCTACGCTCAAAAATTGGCGAATCGCGTTTTGGAGGAGGGTCGTAGCCAACAAACAGATCCAATGTCTAATAGCGAACGCAAGATTATCCATCGCATTATTTCACGCATGGATGGCGTGACTAGCTATTCTGAGGGCGATGAGCCAAATCGCTATGTTGTCGTAGATACGGAATAAACAAAATCAGGCTTGTCCTGATTTTTTGTTAGAAAAGGGAGAAGAAACAGATGATGGAAGCAATCAAGAACTATCTATCTTATGCGGGAATCCAGTACCGTAATCCAGATAAGGCTGGAGATGAGCGAGAAAAGATGCTGGAATTGCGCCACAAAGGGCAGGAGGCTCGCAAGGCTTTTACGAACTTAGCCAAGGCCTTCCAAGAAAAGCATCCAGAATGGCAACTGCAACAGACCAGTCAGTGGATGAATCAAGCTCAGCGCTTGCGACCGCATTTCTGGACCTATTTGCAGAGAGAGGGGCAGGTAACAGAACCCATGTTGGCGCTGCGTTTGTATGGGGAACCCTCAGATTTTGGGATTTCCTTAGAAGTCAGTTTCATCGAGCGCAAGAAAGATGAGCAGACACTGAGCAAACAAGCTAAGATTTTAGATATTCCACCAGTAGAAGGGATCTATTATCTAGCATACATCGATGGTCAAAGTCAAAAGGTAGAAGCTAATGAAGAAAATCGCCTTCTCTTACGCGAGAAGGTGCGCAATCAGGAAATCCGTAAAGTTCTGGTCAAGTCGGATGTTTCTTTTATTGAAAATCAAACATTGGAAGCGATTTTAGAAAAATTAGAAGAAGTCTATGAATGCTTGCTGCCTTACTATGAAGCGACAAGGATCTAGAAGGATTAGGTGAGTCGTTTTATGTTAAGTTGTTTGATTGCTATTCTATGTATTTTTTCATATAATAGTAAAATAGAATGTGTGATTCAATAATCACCTCAAATAGAAAGGAATTCTATGTCAAATCTATCTGTTAATGCAATTCGTTTCCTAGGAATTGACGCTATCAACAAAGCTAACTCAGGCCATCCAGGAGTGGTTATGGGGGCGGCTCCGATGGCTTATAGCCTATTTACGAAGGAACTCCGTATCAATCCAGCTCAACCAAACTGGATTAACCGTGATCGCTTTATCCTCTCAGCAGGTCATGGCTCTATGTTGCTTTATGCCCTTCTTCACCTTTCTGGTTTTGAAGATGTTAGCATGGATGAGGTTAAGAACTTCCGTCAATGGGGTTCCAAAACGCCAGGCCACCCAGAATTTGGCCATACAGCAGGGGTTGACGCTACAACTGGTCCTCTAGGTCAAGGGATTTCAACTGCTACTGGTTTTGCTCAGGCAGAACGTTTCCTAGCAGCAAAATACAATCGCGAAGGCTACAATATCTTTGATCATTATACTTATGTCATCTGTGGAGATGGAGACTTGATGGAAGGTGTCTCAAGTGAGGCGGCTTCATACGCAGGTTTGCAAAAACTTGACAAGTTGGTTGTCCTTTATGATTCAAATGACATCAACTTGGATGGTGAGACAAAGGATTCCTTCACTGAAAGCGTTCGTGACCGTTACAATGCTTATGGTTGGCATACAGCCTTAATTGAAGATGGAACAGACTTGGAAGCAATCCATGCTGCTATCGAAACAGCTAAAGCTTCAGGCAAACCATCTTTGATTGAAGTGAAGACCGTGATTGGATACGGTTCTCCAAACAAACAGGGAACAAATGCTGTACATGGCGCACCACTCGGAGCTGATGAAACAGCGGCTACTCGTCAAGCTCTTGGTTGGGACTATGAACCATTTGAAATCCCAGCTGAAGTTTATGCAGATTTCAAAGAAAATGTTGCAGATCGTGGCGCATCAGCTTATGAAGCTTGGACAAAAGTAGTTGAAGCCTACAAAGAAGCATATCCAGAACTTGCAGCAGAAGTTGAAGCAATCATTGACGGGCGCGACCCAGTTGAGGTAACTCCAGCAGACTTCCCAGTATTAGAAAATGGCTTCTCTCAAGCAACTCGTAATTCAAGCCAAGATGCTTTGAATGTTATCGCAGCTAAGTTGCCAACTTTCCTAGGTGGATCAGCTGACCTCGCTCACTCAAACATGACTTATATCAAGACTGATGGACTTCAAGATGACGCCAATCGCTTGAACCGCAACATTCAGTTTGGTGTCCGCGAATTTGCAATGGGAACGATCTTGAACGGGATGGCACTTCATCGTGGACTTCGTGTATACGGTGGTACTTTCTTTGTCTTCTCTGACTATGTGAAAGCAGCAGTCCGTTTGTCGGCCTTGCAAGGACTTCCTGTGACTTATGTCTTTACTCACGATTCAATCGCAGTTGGTGAAGATGGTCCAACTCACGAGCCAATCGAACACTTGGCAGGTCTTCGTGCCATGCCAAATCTGAATGTTTTCCGTCCAGCAGATGCGCGGGAAACTCAAGCAGCTTGGTACCTAGCTGTGAAAAGTGAGAAAACCCCAACTGCCCTTGTTTTGACACGTCAAAACTTGACAGTCGAAGAAGGAACGGACTTTGACAAGGTTGCAAAAGGTGCCTATGTTGTCTATGAAAATGCAGCAGACTTTGATACCATATTGATTGCGACTGGTTCAGAAGTTAACCTAGCAGTAGCAGCTGCTAAAGAATTGGCAAGTCAAGGTGGCAAGGTGCGCGTGGTTAGCTGCCCATCTACAGATGTCTTTGACGCACAAGATGCAGCTTACAAGGAAGAAATCCTTCCAAATGCAGTTCGTCGCCGTGTTGCAGTCGAAATGGGAGCAACTCAAAACTGGTACAAATATGTTGGTCTTGATGGTGCAGTTCTTGGTATTGATACCTTTGGAGCATCTGCCCCAGCACCAAAAGTACTGGCAGAGTGTGGATTTACTGTGGAAAATCTAGTCAAAGTAGTTCAAAACTTGAAATAATCGCAGAAATCAGAGTGAAAACTCTGATTTTTTAATTGGCATAAAAACAAGGCACAACCTTGTAAAAGTAGTTGAAATTTGATATAGTAGTCCTATGTAAAATACAAAGGAGAAAACAATGGATCCAAATATTACTTTTTTTATCATGCTTGTAGGTATGTTTGCCTTGATGTTCTTTATGCAACGTTCTCAAAAGAAACAAGCTCAAAAGCGCATGGAAAGCTTGAACAAGCTTCAAAAAGGCTATGAAGTGATCACAATCGGTGGACTCTACGGAACAGTGGATGAAGTCGATACTGAGAAACGCACAATCGTACTAGACGTAGATGGTGTTTATTTGACTTTTGAATTAGCTGCTATCAAGACAGTGTTGCCACTCAAAGAAGCTGTGACACCAGAAGGAGCAGTTATCGACGAAAGTGGAGCAATCGAAGAATAAAACGGGATCCTATTACTCCCGTTTTTCTATGAGATGAGAGGAAAAGGGATGAAAAAAATAGTATTTGTGTGCTTAGGAAATATCTGTCGCAGCCCTATGGCAGAGTTTGTGATGAAGTCCATGACGAGTGATTACCAAATTGAGAGTCGTGCAACTTCGTCTTGGGAACACGGCAATCCGATTCATAAGGGAACGCAAGGGATTTTCCAGCAGTATCAGATTCCTTATGACAAAGACAAAACATCGCTTCAGATTGGCAGAGAAGACTTTGAGTCGTTTGATTATATTATCGGTATGGATGCTTCAAACGTTTCAGATTTGCGTCAAATGTGTCCTCAAGAACAAGAGCACAAGATTTACGCTTTTGCGTCTGAAAGTGTTCCAGATCCATGGTATACAGGAGATTTTGAGGAAACCTATGTTCGCATCACAAGTGGATGTCAAAGCTGGCTAGAACGTTTAGAAAAGGAGAGTGAAGATGGAAAATCTTAAGAATTTTTACGAAAAGTATCGTGTCTATCTGACTCGCCCTAGGTTAGAGCTAATTGCAGTAGTCGTAATGGTACTCTGTGCTCTTTCGGTTTTTCTACTAAACACACCCAAAAAGGGTGTGCTGACACTTGATAATGGTGCGCTTGTTTATGATGGAACCTTGGTAAGAGGAAAGATGAATGGTCAGGGGACCATGACCTTTGAAAATGGTGACCAATACACAGGTGAGTTCAATAATGGAGCTTTCAATGGTAAAGGAACCTTCCAGTCCAAATCTGGCTGGAAATACGAAGGCGATTTTGTAAATGGTCAGGCCGAAGGTCAAGGAAAATTGACGACCGAGCAAGAAGTTGTCTATGAAGGAAGCTTTAAACAAGGTGTTTTCCAACAGAAACAATAGTCTCTAAGTTAGGAGACTATTTTTTAAAACCGGAAAGAAAACGTTTTCTATGCTTGAATTCGGTAAATAACTATCAACTAGAAAAACTTTGTGAAATAAAAAAAATTTCATCGCAATTTCACAATCAATCGAGTAAAATCCCGTAGCACTGCAATATTGAAAAACATTTCACAAATGAATAAAATTTCTTTGTGAAACCTACATGAAACTGTTTACAAAGTCTAAAAAAAGAGTTATAATAAACTTGTGAAAAAATTAACAAAGGTTAAACGTCTTCGTCTAACCTTTCAGCAAAAAACCATTGGAGGACTATAATGGCTGATAAAAAAACTGTAACACCTGAGCAAAAACAACTCGCTGCTGAAAAACATGTAGACGGGCTAGTGCAAAAAGCTTTGGTTGCGCTTGATGAAATGCGTAAGTTAAACCAAGAACAGGTTGATTATATCGTAGCGAAAGCATCAGTGGCGGCTCTTGATGCACATGGTATCCTTGCTCAACACGCAGTTGAAGAAACTGGTCGTGGTGTATTTGAAGACAAGGCGACAAAAAACCTTTTTGCCTGTGAACATGTTGTCAATAACATGCGTGGTGTTAAAACTGTCGGTGTTATCGAAGATGACCCTGTTACTGGCTTGACTAAGATTGCAGAGCCTGTCGGAGTAGTCTGTGGTGTCACTCCAACAACTAACCCTACTTCAACAGCAATTTTCAAATCCTTGATTGCTTTGAAAACACGTAACCCAATCGTGTTTGCCTTCCACCCATCAGCTCAAGAATCTTCTGCTCACGCAGCGCAAATCGTTCGTGATGCGGCAATCGCAGCTGGAGCTCCTGAAAACTGTGTTCAATGGATTACAGAGCCATCTATGGAAGCTACAGGCGCCCTTATGAACCACGAAGGTATTGCAACTATCCTTGCAACTGGTGGTAATGCAATGGTTAAGGCTGCTTACTCATGTGGGAAACCAGCCCTTGGGGTAGGTGCCGGAAACGTTCCTGCTTATGTAGAAAAATCAGCTGACCTTCGTCAAGCTGCTCATGACATCGTGATGTCTAAATCATTTGATAATGGTATGGTCTGTGCGTCAGAACAAGCGGTTATCATTGATAAAGAAGTGTATGACGAATTTGTAGCAGAATTCAAATCATACCACACTTACTTTGTAAACAAAAAAGAAAAAGCACTTCTTGAAGAATTCTGTTTCGGCGTTAAAGCAAACAGCAAGAACTGTGCAGGCGCTAAACTAAATGCAAACATCGTTGGTAAACCAGCTGCATGGATTGCAGAACAAGCAGGATTTAGCGTTCCAGAAGGAACAAACATCTTGGCTGCAGAATGTGCAGAAGTAGGACCAAAAGAACCATTGACTCGTGAAAAATTGTCACCAGTCATCGCTGTCCTAAAAGCTGAAGATACAGAAGACGGTCTTAAAAAAGCTCGCCAAATGGTTGAGTTTAACGGACTTGGTCACTCAGCGGCTATCCACACAAAAGACGAAGCTCTTGCTAAACGCTTTGGTACAGAAATCAAAGCAATGCGTATTATCTGGAACTCTCCATCTACTTTCGGTGGTATCGGTGACGTATACAATGCCTTCATCCCATCATTGACACTTGGATGTGGTTCATACGGACACAACTCAGTTGGTGATAACGTGAGCGCTATCAACCTTCTAAACATCAAGAAAGTAGGGAAACGTAGAAATAATATGCAATGGTTTAAAGTTCCTTCAAAAATTTACTTCGAACGCAATTCTATCCAATACCTTCAAACATGTGAAGATATTGAACGCGTTATGATTGTTACAGACAAATCCATCGAAAAACTTGGCTTTGTTCAACGCATTATTGACCAATTGAACAAACGCAGCAACCGTGTAACTATTCAAGTCTTCTCAGATGTTGAACCAGATCCAGACATCACAACTGTAGAACGTGGTGCTGAAGTGATGAAAGCATTTGAACCAGATACAATTATCGCTCTTGGTGGTGGTTCTCCAATGGACGCTGCGAAAGTTATGTGGCTCTTCTACGAACAACCAGAAATCGACTTCCGTGACTTGGTTCAAAAATTCATGGATATCCGTAAACGTGCCTTCCGCTTCCCATCACTTGGTAAGAAAGCGAAGTACATCGGTATTCCAACAACTTCTGGTACAGGTTCAGAAGTAACACCATTTGCCGTTATCTCTGATAAGAAAAACAACCGCAAATACCCATTGGCTGACTACTCATTGACACCAACTATTGCGATTGTTGACCCTGCTTTGGTTGAATCAGTTCCAGACTTCATCGCAGCTGACACTGGTATGGACGTCTTGACTCACGCGACTGAAGCTTATACTTCAAACTTTGCCAACGACTACACAGACGGTATTGCGCTTCAAACAATCAAACTTGTCTTTGAATGGTTGGAAAAATCAGTTAAGACAGCTGACCCAGAAGCACGTGAAAAAATGCATAATGCGTCTACAATGGCTGGTATGGCCTTCGCCAATGCCTTCCTTGGTATGAGCCACTCAATGGCTCACAAGATTGGTGGTGTTCACCATACTGTTCACGGACGTACAAATGCTATCTTGCTTCCATACGTTATCCGTTACAACGGTACTCGTCCATCTAAGACAACTACATGGCCTAAGTACAACTACTGGAAAGCTGATGAGAAATTCCAAGACATCGCGAAAATGCTTGGCTTGCCTCACTCAACTCCAGAAGAAGCGGTTGAAGCTTATGCCAAAGCAGTTTACGATCTTGGTGAAGCAGTCGGAATCACAATGAACTTCAAAGGCTTTGGAATCGATGAAAAAGCTTGGAAAGACAGCTTGCATGAAATTGCCTTGCTTGCTTATGAAGACCAATGTTCACCTGCAAACCCTCGCTTGCCAATGGTAGCTGACATGGAAGAAATCATGGCAGATGCTTACTATGGTTATGCAGAACGTCCAGGACGTCGTAAATAATCGTTTATCAGCCTAGAGGCAGGAGAAATCCTGTCTCTTTTTTGTGAAACTGGAGTATTGAAAATAGTTTTCTATTTTCTATTTTCGTTTTTCATTTGAAAAAGAAAAGTGGGAAATGATTATGTAGACAAAGAAAGACAGCAGAGTAGGTTTCAAAGTAGAAAGAAAAATAAGCAAGGTATAGGCAAAAAACAACGCCCGTACTTGCAATTCTACTTAAATAGTTATATAATAATAATGTTGAAAGGTGATTTGTAGTGATTCAAGTTACTCTTTTCACAATAAAATTTTCAGGATTTTCATAAGGAGGAAATCACTAATGGTAGTTAAAGTTGGTATTAACGGTTTCGGACGTATCGGTCGTCTTGCTTTCCGCCGTATCCAAAACGTAGAAGGTGTTGAAGTTACTCGCATCAACGACCTTACAGATCCAGTTATGCTTGCACACTTGTTGAAATACGACACAACTCAAGGTCGTTTCGACGGTACTGTAGAAGTTAAAGAAGGTGGATTCGAAGTTAACGGTAAATTCGTTAAAGTTTCTGCAGAACGTGATCCAGAACAAATCGACTGGGCTAACGACGGTGTAGAAATCGTTCTTGAAGCTACTGGTTTCTTCGCTAAGAAAGCAGCTGCTGAAAAACACTTGCACGCTGGTGGAGCTAAAAAAGTTGTTATCACTGCTCCTGGTGGAAACGACGTTAAAACAGTTGTATTTAACACTAACCACGACGTTCTTGACGGTACTGAAACAGTTATCTCAGGTGCTTCATGTACTACAAACTGCTTGGCTCCAATGGCTAAAGCTCTTCAAGACAACTTCGGTGTTGTAGAAGGATTGATGACTACTATCCACGCTTACACTGGTGACCAAATGATCCTTGACGGACCACACCGTGGTGGTGACCTTCGCCGTGCTCGCGCTGGTGCTGCAAACATCGTTCCTAACTCAACTGGTGCTGCTAAAGCTATCGGTCTTGTAATCCCAGAATTGAACGGTAAACTTGATGGATCTGCACAACGCGTTCCAACTCCAACTGGATCAGTTACTGAATTGGTAGCAGTTCTTGAAAAGAACGTTACTGTTGATGAAGTGAACGCAGCTATGAAAGCAGCTTCAAACGAATCATACGGTTACACAGAAGATCCAATCGTATCTTCAGATATCGTAGGTATGTCTTACGGTTCATTGTTTGACGCAACTCAAACTAAAGTTCTTGATGTTGACGGTAAACAATTGGTTAAAGTTGTATCATGGTACGACAACGAAATGTCATACACTGCACAACTTGTTCGTACTCTTGAATACTTCGCGAAAATCGCTAAATAATTCATGAGTTGATAAAAGCAAGACCTGTTGGTCTTGCTTTTTCTATTTTTAGATAAAACAAAATGGATGATTTAGCGGTCATCCATTCTTTTTTAATTCTCTCTCAAATGTATCAGAAAGAGCAGTGAAGCTTAATTTCTCTAAAGTAAGCGGATGGGTAAAGGAAAGTCGAAATGCGTGGAGCATAAGCCGACTTGTCTTTGATTTACTATTATAGAGAGGATCGCCTAGGATAGGGTGCTTATGGTGAGAAAGGTGAACACGGATTTGATGTGTTCGACCGGTCTTTAGCTTGCAACGCACGAGGGAGGTCTTATTTGGGAATTGTTTTAATCGACTGATATGAGTTTCAGCATGTTGACCATTTTTAGGATCCACTACCCGTTTTCTGCGATCGTGTCGATCACGACCAATTTTGTCTCGGAAGATAAGTTCTTTATTCCCTACTTGCCCCTCTACGAGTGCCCAGTACTCACGAGCGATTTCCTTTTTCTCCAACAAACGATTGAGAATAGGAAGGATAAAAGGATTTTTGGCAAAAAGCACTAAACCGCTTGTTTCCATATCCAGACGATGAACAACATAGCAAGTGTGACCAACGTAGGCAGAGACATGGTTGAGTAGGGCAATTTCATCTGGTTGATTACCGTGTGTTTTCATGCCTTCGGGTTTGTTAACAACGATGAGATGTTGGTCTTGGTAAATCTCTTGAACGAAATCTGGATTGCCCCAAAGGATTTCCTTTGTGGGATAATCTTCCTCGCCAAAAGTCAATTGACAAATATCCCCTGGCTTCACCATCTCGTTCCAGTGAACTTCTTCGTGGTTAATTAAGATGTTCTTCTTTATTCTCAAAAAATGGCGAATCTTTCTAGGAATGAGGAGTTGCTCCTCTAGGAATTGTTTGACCGTCATTTGAGGCAAGGATTCGGGTAATGTAAATGTGAATTGCATATAGATATTGTAACAAAAAAAGCCCTATTTGGATAGGGAGTAGCTAAATTCTTGAGTTCCTATGGTGAAGATGATAAAATAAACGCATGAAATTAGATAAATTATTTGAGAAGTTTCTTTCTCTCTTTAAAAAAGAAACGAGTGAATCGGCGGAGCCTGATTCGACTAGCATGCGTCGTTCACGGAGCGATAGAAAAAAATTGTCCCAAGTAGGCCCAATTCGGAAATTTTGGCGTCGTTATCATCTGACAAAGATCGTCATCATTTTAGGGTTAAGTGCTGGTTTGTTAGTAGGAACCTACCTATTTGCAATAGCCAAGTCTACCAATGTCAATGATTTGCAAAATGCCTTGAAAACGCGAACTCTGATTTTTGACCGTGAAGAAAAAGAGGCAGGAGCCCTGTCAGGTCAAAAGGGAACCTATGTTGAGCTGACAGATATCAGCAAAGACTTGCAGAATGCTGTCGTCGCGACAGAGGACCGTTCCTTCTATAAAAATGATGGGATTAACTACGGTCGTTTCTTTCTAGCTATCGTCACAGCAGGTCGTTCTGGAGGTGGATCTACCATCACTCAACAGTTGGCAAAAAATGCCTATCTGTCTCAGGACCAAACTGTTGAACGAAAGGCCAAGGAGTTTTTCCTTGCCTTAGAGTTGACAAAGAAATACAGCAAGGAGCAAATCCTTACTATGTATCTCAATAACGCCTACTTTGGAAATGGGGTGTGGGGTGTTGAAGATGCAAGTAAGAAATATTTCGGTGTATCGGCTTCACAATTAACGCTTGATCAGGCAGCCACTCTAGCTGGGATGCTCAAGGGGCCAGAGTTGTATAATCCTTTAAATTCCATTGAAGATTCGACCAACCGCAGGGATACGGTGCTACAAAATATGGTTGCGGCAGGCTATATTGATAAAAATCAAGAAACTGAAGCAGCTGGAGTAGATATGGCTTCTCAATTGCAAGATAAGTATGAAGGTAAGATTTCTGATTATCGTTACCCATCCTATTTTGACGCAGTTGTCAACGAAGCAGTTTCCAAGTATAATCTGACAGAAGAAGAGATTGTCAACAATGGCTATCGAATCTATACGCAACTTGATCAGAACTACCAAGCCAACATGCAGGTTATTTACGAAAACACTGCGCTATTTCCAACGGCAGAAGACGGAACGCATGCGGAATCAGGTAGTGTTGCTCTAGAGCCTAAAACAGGTGGAGTACGTGGAGTTGTCGGTCGCGTAGCTGGTGATGACAAATCAGGCTTCCGTAATTTTAACTATGCAACTCAGTCTAAACGCAGTCCAGGCTCGACGATTAAGCCTTTGGTCGTTTACACTCCAGCTGTGGAAGCAGGATGGGCTTTGAACAAGCAACTGGATAATCATACGATGCAGTACAACAGTTATCAAGTGGACAATTATGCGGGCATTAAGACATCTCCAGAAGTACCTATGTATCAGGCTTTGGCTGAATCACTCAATTTACCGGCAGTTGCGACTGTAAATGCATTAGGTATTGACAAAGCTTTTGACGCTGGGGAGAGATTTGGCCTGAATATGGAAAATGTTGATCGAGTTCTTGGAGTCGCTCTCGGTGGAGGCGTAGAGACGAATCCCCTCCAGATGGCGCAAGCCTATGCAACCTTTGCTAATGAAGGTCTGATGCCTGAAGCGCATTTTATCACTCGTATTGAAAATGCCAGTGGCCAGGTCATCAAGAGTCATAAAAATTCCCAAAAACGAGTGATTGATAAGTCGGTAGCCGATAAAATGACCAGCATGATGCTAGGAACATTTACCAATGGTACAGGAATTAGTTCGTCGCCAACAGATTATGTTATGGCTGGAAAGACAGGTACTACTGAGGCTGCTTTTAATTCAGTATATACTAGTGACCAGTGGGTGATTGGCTATACTCCAGATGTGGTAATTACCCACTGGCTCGGTTTCCCGACGACGGATGAAAACCATTATCTGGCAGGTTCGACATCAAATGGAGCAGCCCATGTCTTTAGAAGTATGGCTAATACCATTTTGCCATACACTCCAGGTAGCACTTTTACAGTTGAGAATGCTTATAAACAAAATGGGATTGAACCAGAAAATGCGAAAAAGCAGGTCGTTGAAAATGAGACGAACCAGTCCAAGGATCTGCTAGAAGATATTCGTAGTCGTGCTCAAAATCTTGTAGACGAAGCGGGGCGTACGATTTCGGATGCCAAGATAAAAGAAAAAGCCCAGACAATCTGGGACTCTTTCGTCAATCTCTTTCGTTAAGAGGCTTGTCAAAGCCTAGGTTTCTTGTTATAATAGATAAGATGGAGGCGTTATGGCACTAAAAAAAGCAAGCCTAGCTTGTGCAGTTTGCGGTTCAAGAAATTACTCAATCAAAATTAGTGGGAACCCCAAGCCAACACGACTAGAAGTAAATAAATTTTGTAAACATTGTGGAAAATATACGACACATAGAGAGACGAGATAGGAGAGAATGATGGGTTTTATTAAGGATATCTTCAAACTTCTTAAGGAAACAACATGGCCGACTCGCAAAGAAAGCTGGAGAGATTTTCGCTCTATTATGGAATACACAGCCTTCTTTGTGGTCATCATTTACATTTTTGACCAGTTGATTGTTTCAGGTTTGATTCGATTTATTAACATTTTTTAGAAGAAAAGCGGAAAACTTCTGCTAGCTTTCTTCTATATGTGTATGAAAGGAAATATCATGGATAGTTTTGACAAGGGATGGTTTGTTCTACAAACTTATTCTGGCTATGAAAATAAGGTAAAAGAAAATCTATTGCAACGTGCACAAACGTATAACATGTTGGATAATATTCTACGAGTTGAGATTCCAACACAAACCGTGCAAGTTGAGAAAAATGGAAAGAAAAAAGAAATTGAAGAGAATCGCTTTCCGGGTTATGTCCTTGTAGAAATGGTCATGACAGATGAAGCGTGGTTCGTTGTTCGAAACACACCTAACGTAACAGGATTCGTCGGTTCACACGGTAACAGATCAAAACCAACTCCACTATTGGAACAAGAAATCCGTGATATTCTGGTTTCAATGGGACAAACTGTTCAAGAGTTCGATATTGACGTTGAAGTTGGCCAGACAGTCCGAATTATTGATGGCGCTTTTGCAGATTACACAGGTAAAATTACTGAAATTGATAACAACAAAGTGAAGATGATTATCTCTATGTTTGGTAATGATACGATTGCAGAAGTAAACCTAAACCAAATTGCAGAATTATAACCACAGAGAGGCCATGCCTCTCTTTTTGTATGCAGTTGAGGCAACGAGAAATACAGAAGAGGAGAAGAAGATCAAAGACTAGGTTCTTTCTGCTAAACTAAAGGCAGAAAGGAGAGGTCTATGAATCTGAAAGAGTTATATGAAGAAAGTAAGGGGATTGTAAACAAGTGCCGCAAAGAATACCATTTACATCTGTGGGAGAAAGAGGACTGGGATCAGGAGGGGATGATGTGCCTGTATGAGCTAGTGGACCACCATCCAGAGTTACTAGAGGGTGAGCGCCATCAACTATATGTCTGCTTTAAAACCAAATTCCGAAATCGTATCTTGGACTACATCCGCAAACAGGAAAGTCACAAGCGCCGTTTCGATAAGGAACCCTATGAAGAGGTAAGCGAAATCAGTCATCGCCTAGGAGAAAAAGGACTCAGACTGGATGATTATTATCTCTTTCATGAGCTTCTAAAGAATTACAGAGCAAGTCAGAGTAAAGAAAAACAAGAACAACTTGACCGTCTAATGGGAGGAGAATGTTTCAAAGGTAGAAAATCCCTTCTGAGAGAATTAAGTATCGTATTCAGTGATTTTAGGTAAAAATAGTCAAAAGAATCCCTTGACAAAGGGGAAAAAGTAGGTATAATAGAAAGAGTTGAAAAGCTCAAGGTCCGTTGGTCAAGGGGTTAAGACACCGCCTTTTCACGGCGGTAACACGGGTTCGAATCCCGTACGGACTATGGGTGTATCGCAGGGACGAAAAAAGTAAAAAAAGTTTCAAAAAAGTGTTGACAGAGGTCAACAGCTGTGATATACTAATATAGTTGTCGCTTGAGAGAAAGAGTGACAAAGACCTTTGAAAACTGAACAAGACGAACCAATGTGCAGGGCACTACAACTAAGGTTGTAGTACTGAACAATGAAAAAAAACAATAAATCTGTCAGTGACAGAAATGAGTGAGAACTCAAACTTTTAATGAGAGTTTGATCCTGGCTCAGGACGAACGCTGGCGGCGTGCCTAATACATGCAAGTAGAACGCTGAAGCTTGGTGCTTGCACCGAGCGGATGAGTTGCGAACGGGTGAGTAACGCGTAGGTAACCTGCCTGGTAGCGGGGGATAACTATTGGAAACGATAGCTAATACCGCATAAGACATTTTACTGCATGGTAAGATGTTAAAAGGTGCAACTGCACCACTACCAGATGGACCTGCGTTGTATTAGCTAGTTGGTGGGGTAACGGCTCACCAAGGCGACGATACATAGCCGACCTGAGAGGGTGATCGGCCACACTGGGACTGAGACACGGCCCAGACTCCTACGGGAGGCAGCAGTAGGGAATCTTCGGCAATGGACGGAAGTCTGACCGAGCAACGCCGCGTGAGTGAAGAAGGTTTTCGGATCGTAAAGCTCTGTTGTAAGAGAAGAACGAGTGTGAGAGTGGAAAGTTCACACTGTGACGGTATCTTACCAGAAAGGGACGGCTAACTACGTGCCAGCAGCCGCGGTAATACGTAGGTCCCGAGCGTTGTCCGGATTTATTGGGCGTAAAGCGAGCGCAGGCGGTTAGATAAGTCTGAAGTTAAAGGCTGTGGCTTAACCATAGTACGCTTTGGAAACTGTTTAACTTGAGTGCAAGAGGGGAGAGTGGAATTCCATGTGTAGCGGTGAAATGCGTAGATATATGGAGGAACACCGGTGGCGAAAGCGGCTCTCTGGCTTGTAACTGACGCTGAGGCTCGAAAGCGTGGGGAGCAAACAGGATTAGATACCCTGGTAGTCCACGCCGTAAACGATGAGTGCTAGGTGTTAGACCCTTTCCGGGGTTTAGTGCCGCAGCTAACGCATTAAGCACTCCGCCTGGGGAGTACGACCGCAAGGTTGAAACTCAAAGGAATTGACGGGGGCCCGCACAAGCGGTGGAGCATGTGGTTTAATTCGAAGCAACGCGAAGAACCTTACCAGGTCTTGACATCCCTCTGACCGCTCTAGAGATAGAGTTTTCCTTCGGGACAGAGGTGACAGGTGGTGCATGGTTGTCGTCAGCTCGTGTCGTGAGATGTTGGGTTAAGTCCCGCAACGAGCGCAACCCCTATTGTTAGTTGCCATCATTCAGTTGGGCACTCTAGCGAGACTGCCGGTAATAAACCGGAGGAAGGTGGGGATGACGTCAAATCATCATGCCCCTTATGACCTGGGCTACACACGTGCTACAATGGTTGGTACAACGAGTCGCAAGCCGGTGACGGCAAGCTAATCTCTTAAAGCCAATCTCAGTTCGGATTGTAGGCTGCAACTCGCCTACATGAAGTCGGAATCGCTAGTAATCGCGGATCAGCACGCCGCGGTGAATACGTTCCCGGGCCTTGTACACACCGCCCGTCACACCACGAGAGTTTGTAACACCCGAAGTCGGTGAGGTAACCTTTTAGGAGCCAGCCGCCTAAGGTGGGATAGATGATTGGGGTGAAGTCGTAACAAGGTAGCCGTATCGGAAGGTGCGGCTGGATCACCTCCTTTCTAAGGATAAGGAACTGCACATTGGTCTTGTTTAGTCTTGAGAGGTCTTGTGGGGCCTTAGCTCAGCTGGGAGAGCGCCTGCTTTGCACGCAGGAGGTCAGCGGTTCGATCCCGCTAGGCTCCATTGGTGAGAGATCACCAAGTAATGCACATTGAAAATTGAATATCTATATCAAATAGTAACAAGAAAATAAACCGAAACGCTGTAAGTATTTAATGAGTTTTCTAATTTTTGAAAAAATTAGGTTAATAAGGTTAAGTTAATAAGGGCGCACGGTGGATGCCTTGGCACTAGGAGCCGAAGAAGGACGTGACAAACGACGATATGCCTTGGGTAGCTGTAAGTAAGCGATGATCCAGGGATTTCCGAATGGGGGAACCCAACAGGTACTACCTGTTACCTACATCTGTTAAGGATGTGAGGAGGAAGACGCAGTGAACTGAAACATCTAAGTAGCTGCAGGAAGAGAAAGCAAAAGCGATTGCCTTAGTAGCGGCGAGCGAAACGGCAGGAGGGCAAACCGAAGAGTTTACTCTTCGGGGTTGTAGGACTGCAATGTGGACTCAAAGATTATAGAAGAATGATTTGGGAAGATCAGCCAAAGAGAGTAATAGCCTCGTATTTAAAATAGTCTTTGTACCTAGCAGTATCCTGAGTACGGCGGGACACGTGAAATCCCGTCGGAATCTGGGAGGACCATCTCCCAACCCTAAATACTCCCTAGTGACCGATAGTGAACCAGTACCGTGAGGGAAAGGTGAAAAGCACCCCGGGAGGGGAGTGAAATAGAACCTGAAACCGTGTGCCTACAACAAGTTCGAGCCCGTTAATGGGTGAGAGCGTGCCTTTTGTAGAATGAACCGGCGAGTTACGTTATGATGCGAGGTTAAGTTGAAGAGACGGAGCCGTAGGGAAACCGAGTCTGAATAGGGCGACTTAGTATCATGACGTAGACCCGAAACCATGTGACCTACCCATGAGCAGGTTGAAGGTGCGGTAAGACGCACTGGAGGACCGAACCAGGGCACGTTGAAAAGTGCTTGGATGACTTGTGGGTAGCGGAGAAATTCCAAACGAACTTGGAGATAGCTGGTTCTCTCCGAAATAGCTTTAGGGCTAGCGTCGACATTGAGATTCTTGGAGGTAGAGCACTGTTTGGGTGAGGGGTCCATCCCGGATTACCAATCTCAGATAAACTCCGAATGCCAAAGAATTATGGTCGGCAGTCAGACTGCGAGTGCTAAGATCCGTAGTCGAAAGGGAAACAGCCCAGACCACCAGCTAAGGTCCCAAAATAATTGTTAAGTGGAAAAGGATGTGGGGTTGCACAGACAACTAGGATGTTAGCTTAGAAGCAGCTATTCATTCAAAGAGTGCGTAATAGCTCACTAGTCGAGTGACCCTGCGCCGAAAATGTACCGGGGCTAAAACAATTTACCGAAGCTGTGGATACCTTTATAGGTATGGTAGGAGAGCGTTCTATGTGTGATGAAGGTATACCGTGAGGAGTGCTGGAACGCATAGAAGTGAGAATGCCGGTATGAGTAGCGAAAGACAGGTGAGAATCCTGTCCACCGTAAGACTAAGGTTTCCAGGGGAAGGCTCGTCCGCCCTGGGTTAGTCGGGACCTAAGGAGAGACCGAAAGGTGTATCCGATGGACAACAGGTTGATATTCCTGTACTAGAGTATGTAGTGATGGAGGGACGCAGTAGGCTAACTAAAGCAGACGATTGGAAGAGTCTGTCTAAGCAGTGAGGTGTGATATGAGTCAAATGCTTATATCTGTAACATTGAGCTGTGATGGGGAGCGAAGTTTAGTAGCGAAGTTAGTGACGTCACACTGCCAAGAAAAGCTTCTAGCGTTTAAACATACTCTACCCGTACCGCAAACCGACACAGGTAGTCGAGGCGAGTAGCCTCAGGTGAGCGAGAGAACTCTCGTTAAGGAACTCGGCAAAATGACCCCGTAACTTCGGGAGAAGGGGTGCTGACTTATGTCAGCCGCAGTGAATAGGCCCAAGCAACTGTTTATCAAAAACACAGCTCTCTGCTAAATCGTAAGATGATGTATAGGGGGTGACGCCTGCCCGGTGCTGGAAGGTTAAGAGGAGTGCTTAGGAGTAATCCGAAGGTATGAATTGAAGCCCCAGTAAACGGCGGCCGTAACTATAACGGTCCTAAGGTAGCGAAATTCCTTGTCGGGTAAGTTCCGACCCGCACGAAAGGCGTAATGATTTGGGCACTGTCTCAACGAGAGACTCGGTGAAATTTTAGTACCTGTGAAGATGCAGGTTACCCGCGACAGGACGGAAAGACCCCATGGAGCTTTACTGCAGTTTGATATTGAGTGTCTGTACCACATGTACAGGATAGGTAGGAGTCTATGATTTCGGGACGCCAGTTTCGAAGGAGACGTTGTTGGGATACTACCCTTGTGTTATGGCCACTCTAACCCAGATAGGTTATCCCTATCGGAGACAGTGTCTGACGGGCAGTTTGACTGGGGCGGTCGCCTCCTAAAAGGTAACGGAGGCGCCCAAAGGTTCCCTCAGAATGGTTGGAAATCATTCGCAGAGTGTAAAGGTATAAGGGAGCTTGACTGCGAGAGCTACAACTCGAGCAGGGACGAAAGTCGGGCTTAGTGATCCGGTGGTTCCGTATGGAAGGGCCATCGCTCAACGGATAAAAGCTACCCTGGGGATAACAGGCTTATCTCCCCCAAGAGTTCACATCGACGGGGAGGTTTGGCACCTCGATGTCGGCTCGTCGCATCCTGGGGCTGTAGTCGGTCCCAAGGGTTGGGCTGTTCGCCCATTAAAGCGGCACGCGAGCTGGGTTCAGAACGTCGTGAGACAGTTCGGTCCCTATCCGTCGCGGGCGTAGGAAATTTGAGAGGATCTGCTCCTAGTACGAGAGGACCAGAGTGGACTTACCGCTGGTGTACCAGTTGTCTTGCCAAAGGCATCGCTGGGTAGCTATGTAGGGACGGGATAAACGCTGAAAGCATCTAAGTGTGAAACCCACCTCAAGATGAGATTTCCCATGATTTTATATCAGTAAGAGCCCTGAGAGATGATCAGGTAGATAGGTTAGAAGTGGAAGTGTGGCGACACATGTAGCGGACTAATACTAATAGCTCGAGGACTTATCCAAAGTAACTGAGGATACGAAGCGCGAGGTTTACTTGTAATTTGATAGATATTCAATTTTGAGTAGGTATTACTCAGAGTTAAGTGACGATAGCCTAGGAGATACACCTGTACCCATGCCGAACACAGCAGTTAAGCCCTAGAACGCCGGAAGTAGTTGGGGGTTGCCCCCTGTGAGATATGGAAGTCGCTTAGCAGAATAGGAAGTTTAGAGACTTCCTTTTTGGGAGTTTAGCTCAGCTGGGAGAGCATCTGCCTTACAAGCAGAGGGTCAGCGGTTCGATCCCGTTAACTCCCATAGGTCCCGTAGTGTAGCGGTTATCACGTCGCCCTGTCACGGCGAAGATCGCGGGTTCGATTCCCGTCGGGACCGTAAGATAACGGAAGTTATTTTAGACTCGTTAGCTCAGTTGGTAGAGCAATTGACTTTTAATCAATGGGTCACTGGTTCGAGCCCAGTACGGGTCATATTAGCGGGTTTGGCGGAATTGGCAGACGCACCAGATTTAGGATCTGGCGCTTAACGGCGTGGGGGTTCAAGTCCCTTAACCCGCATAATAGGAATCAGCCGGCTTAGCTCAGTTGGTAGAGCATCTGATTTGTAATCAGAGGGTCGCGTGTTCAAGTCATGTAGCCGGCATTAAAACTAGAAGAGGTCGATGCGAACGTAGTTCAGTGGTAGAACACCACCTTGCCAAGGTGGGGGTCGCGGGTTCGAATCCCGTCGTTCGCTTAGAGAGGCCGGGGTGGCGGAACTGGCAGACGCACAGGACTTAAAATCCTGCGATTGGAAACGATCGTACCGGTTCGATCCCGGTCCTCGGCATATAATAATGGGCACCCTTAGCTCAACTGGATAGAGTACCTGACTACGAATCAGGCGGTTAGAGGTTCGACTCCTCTAGGGTGCATTTTTTCTATTTAACTCGGGAAGTAGCTCAGCTTGGTAGAGTACTTGGTTTGGGACCAAGGTGTCGCAGGTTCGAATCCTGTCTTCCCGATTCGATTTATTGACTAAGATGCTTAAGTGAGGATCTTTCAGGCTGTTTGAGTTAGCTCAAACAGCTTTTTTGCGGACTGATAGCCATGGATTCGTCTAGGTCTTTCATTGATAGCCTTTGTATAGTCCTCTTAAAGTGTCGGCTTTAGTTCTTTTAGTGAGGATCCCTTTGGAATGAACTCTCTTAATAATCCATTGAAATTCTCATTTGTACCTCGTTCATAAGATGAATAGGCATGTGCAAAATAAACATCTAATCCCTCTATCTTACTCAATGATGAAAATTCTTTTCCATTATCTGCAGTTATGGACTTAATGGGATAAAGTTTCATACACTCTAAGACTGCTTGATTGTCATACTCTGCTTTCTTTTCGACGAGTTTCTTTGTGACAGCATAGCGTGTTTGTCGTTCTACCAAGGTCAGAATCGAAGGTTCTCCTACTGTCTTTCCACCCAGAACAGAATCGATTTCCCAATCTTCAAAACGGGAGCGATTATTGATCTCTTCTGGTCTTTCTTAAATTGACTTTCCTAGATGTTTCCTGGCAGAGGGACGCTTGTTAAATTTCTTACGGATCCGCACTGCTCTTGGCAAATCAATGACCTTAATCTCTAACAATCCTTGATGGATATAGTTATAGAGCGTCTTGGTTGAAGGAACAACCGCATCTATATGTTGGAGTCTATAGGTATGAACAAAGGTATCCACGCTATTCACCCTTGGTTTCTCTCTCATTACTTCTGTAAATTCTCTCAGAAAGTCAACCGATACACAATCCAGTTTTAGATAATAGCTGGCTTGTCTAGCGTGACGATAACGGTTATGGGCAGCATCCGCATAATAGTGTTGGTAATAGAACTTCTGCCCATTTACTTTTTTCACTTGTGTTATGGAACCACGATTAATTTCACGAGTAATAGTAGAGCGATTTCTCCCCAGTCTACGAGCAATCTCAGCAGGTTTGAGTCCTACGCTTAAATAAGCTTCAATTTCCTCGCTCAGCTTCAGATAAGTGTTTGTATGATTGATTTGTGGTAGAATAGTTTGTGGACATGTTCATCTTCCTTTATACTGTTTTTCACAACTCTAGTATATCAGATGAACAGGTCTTTTGTGTTGCACTTCACTTTACAACAGGGCGATTCTTTCTAATGATGGTTTGGTCGCTTTTCATTATAGATCTTTTGGGACTTTTTTCTACAATAAAATAGGCTCCATAATATCTATAGGGGATTTACCCACTACAAATATTGTAGAGCCTGCAAACAACACCCCATTGGCTAGAAGAGTCTTCTAATCATGGGGTGTTTTTCTATAGGAGGGCTAGGTTATATTCTTCGAAAATCTCTTTAAACCATATCAGTTCTATCCACAATTTCAAAACAGTGTTTTGAGTAGCCTGCGGCTAGCTTCCTAGTATACTCTTTGATTTTCATTGAGTATTAGTTCTCTTTCTTGTTTTTCATCAACCATCCAAGTCCGAGAAGGGCAAGGATGCTGAATCCAGCAAGGGCAAGAAGGGATTTGTTCTCAGTACCTGTGTTTGGAAGGACTTTGTGAGAAAGAGTCTCTGCAGCAGTTTCTTGAGTTTCAGGATTTGCTGCTAGGTTTTGGGCTTGGTCTTGTTGGGTTTCCAAGCTAGAAAGGTCAAATTCTGGCTTTTCTTCCACAGCTGGGGCGACGATGGCACCACCTTGAGACAAGCGGAGAACAACGGCAGTAAGAGCGTTCAATTGCAACCCTTTTTCAGTCCATTGAAGACCTTGAGGTTTAGCGATTCCTACTGGTCCTGCTTGATTTTCATCTGCCAGGACTTCAGCCTTTCTCAAGTGAGCAAAGGCAGTTCCTAGAGTAAATTCGCGAGCCTTATCATCCGCATTGACAAAGACAGCGTAGACATCGCCGTTTGGAGCTGTGATTTGGTAGCCGATGACCACATCTTCTTTTTCAACACCATTTTGACCTGGCACAGTGATGAGGTGGACACGGTCTTTGATATCTTGAAGACTCTTGAGTCGGAAGGCATCTGTAGATTGACGAAGGGCAATCAACCCTTTCATATAGTTACGGCTCTTGACATTTTCAGGGAAAGCTTTTCCATCTGTAGCCTTAGTCCAATCAAACTTGTTGATAGCATCACTAGAGTCGTAAGAGTCATGGATAAAGTAAGGATAGACAAATGGCTTGCCGTCCTTGTCACGCAACAAGTGAGACTTGTTTGGAACCTTATCTTCAGGAACAGGAGTCTTATAGGCTGGATCAAGGAATTGTTTAGTACGTCCATATTCCTGACCAGAGTGGATAAACGGTGTTCCTTGAGCAGTCAAGACCATGAGATTTCCAAGTCGCAAACGACGATGGATTTCAGCGTAGTTTTCCGCCTTGCTTGGGTCTTTTTTGATAGACTGAGCGATGATATCAAAGAGGGTCAAGTTATCATGGGCCGCGATATACTGGATAACATCTCCAGGACTGTCTGCTTCAAAGTTAGTTGGTTGAGCAATGAGATTTTTAAAGATGGTATTGATATCACGTTTTCCACCTGTGATAAAGGCAGGTTGGCCTTCGTTTGGATAACCAGACTTGAGGTTGTTACGGATGTCATCTGAAAAGACAGCGACAGTATCGGTTTTCTTCATCCAAGACTGGTCAGCAGGTTGGGTTGGCATATTTTCATCACCAGCATAGGTCTTCCAACCTTCGCCTAACATGATTAGATTTGGATTAAGGGCGCGTGCAGCCTTGTAAGCTTCTTCAATAGAAGCTGCATCATGATCTCCCATCATATCGAAACGGAAACCATCCACTTTGTAAGTTTCAACCAGATACTTGATGGAGTCTACCAAGACACGTTTAGACATGTAGTGGGTTGTTCCCAAACGACCGCCTCCAAAGTTAGTACGAGGAGTTCCGTCTGCGTCCATAAAGTGATAGTAGTTTGGCTCTAGGTCTTCAAAGATATCGAGATTAGCAGTATGGTTGTAGACCACATCCAAGATAGCCCCCATGCCACGTTTATGAATCTCGTTGATGAGGTTTTTGAATTCTGCGATTCGTTTTTCTGGATCCTTAGGATTGCTAGAGTACAT
The DNA here is from genome assembly GCF_901543175.1 of Streptococcus australis. Classification (NCBI taxonomy): domain Bacteria; kingdom Bacillati; phylum Bacillota; class Bacilli; order Lactobacillales; family Streptococcaceae; genus Streptococcus; species Streptococcus australis. The sequence continues at coordinate 228,157 of NZ_LR594040.1, forward strand.
ACCAGTCAAAGAGAAGTAGTTTTGAGGGTCATATCCCCAGTTGTAGTTGCTGTTGCTTGAAGCATAAGCAGACAAGCGTTCTTGGTTCTTCAATTCATTGACAAAGTAGTAGGACAAGACGGGAAGAAGTTGGATGTGGGTAACACCCAAATCTTTAAGATAGTCTAGTTTTTCGATAAAGGCTTCAAAGGTACCAAATGGCTTGGTCAAGTCTTTTGCGATTGCAGGATCTGAGGTGAAGTCACGAACATGGGCTTCATAGATGACAGCATCTTCGCGCGATTTGAAGTTGCGAATCTTACCGTAGGTCAAGTCTTGTGGGCCTAGTTTGCTTGGATCGACAAAGGCAGCTTTAGCAACTTTATGGGCAGCGTCTGTTTTTGCAAGGTCGCTGTTCCAAGCTGCTAACGATTTGGCATAAGGGTCAAGAACGAGAACGGTTTTACCTTGGCGCTCGATTTGGTAGTGGTAGTAGTAGCCAGTGTAGTTGCTGATACCGAGACCAGAGTTTGCATCCAGAGTTTGTTTCCAGGTTCCTTTTTCTCCTTTTTCAAGGGCGACAGTTCCGACTACTTTTTCAGGGTCTTTCTTGTCGTAGACGACAACGGAAACCTTATCAGCACTTGGAGACCAGAGGGTGAGGTCGACCCGTTTGCCATCTTCTTTTAGGGTTGCACCGAGAGGGCCGTCGTATCTGTAGGACTCATCCTTGAGGCGCCAGCTTGAACGTGTGGTAAAGCGGTCTGAATTGTAGCTGACAGTGTAAGGGTGTTGAGTGTCAGAGAAGTCGCCGATATAGGTCACTTTTTTACCTGCCTCATCCACTTCCACGTCTGTGATAGCTACTTTATTCCCTTGGTAATCAGTGATGCTGGAGTGTTTGAGGATATCGTTTTTCTTAGCTCCAACGAGGGTAGAAAAACTGCTTTCGATACGAGATTTAGCCACGTGTTGGGCACCAGTCATGCGGATATCGTGCACATAGTAGGGGTTGGTGTAGATGGTTTCGTCATCATCCTTGAGGAAGATCTGACTGTGATTTTTTAGATCTGTGAATTTATAATCTTCTTTTCTGATTTTCACATCATCGCCTTTCTTACTTTCGTCTAGTAATAAAAATCCAAGTTCTCTTGCAGCTTCATTGAGTGGGATATCAATGTAACGGCCGTATTTTCCAGTTGCCGTAAAGTCAGTACCGTCAGGCCATTCTCCACTGCTTGGGTTTTTGACATCGCCCCAATACCAGAGAGATTTCTTGTCATAGTTGCCATCCGTGCGGTAGTAGTTGACACGGACAGTTCCTGCTGGTTGAGGACGGTAGTTGTATACCTTGTAGTTTTCATCTAGCCAAGCCTCGTTCATTTTGGGAGAGAGGCGCTCTACCGAACGGTCCCCTGTCAGGTTATCCCCTTTGGAATTATTGATGAGGAAGCTGACTTTCTTGGCTTGCTCATTTTTGAGTTTGACGTCTAGGTAATAGCCATAGTCATCTTTCTTAGCATCCTTGAAGGATTTTGCTCCATTGGGCCAGTTTTCAGAAGGTTTTTCAACATCGTCCCAAGTCCAAAGGCCTTGAGAATCCTTGTTTTCTTCAGGGAGTTTTTTCACATGGATGCGGAAGTAGTTGTCTTCGATTGGTTCTTCAGAACTAGTGTCTGCTTGAGGTTTTTGATCAGAATTTGGCGTCGAAGTGCGAGTATCTACTTTCTCTTTCTTGCTGTTAGGCTGGCTTGTAGTAGCTTCTTCTCTTTTAGGTGTTTCAGCTCCTGGAGCAGTTTCAGTTGCTGGGGCTTCCTTTTTAGCATCAAGGGAAGCGTTTGCATTGTTTTGCTCAGAAATAGGGCTTTGCTCTTGTGTTTGACTTGCTTTGGTCTCGGTAGGAGCCTTGGTCACAGCACTAGTATTTTCCTGAGCTTGAGGGAGGTTTTCGTTAGCTGAAATGGTTGGCATTGCAGTAGAAAATAGGACAATGCTAGCACCGATAAGGACAGAACCTGTTCCATTTTTCAAGGAACGAATACCGTAAATCATTTTTTTCTCAGTTTGAGATGGGATCTTTTTCATCACAATTCTCCTTATGTAGTTGTTCCCTATCAGTATAGCATGAGGTAAAGATTAGTGCAAGCGTTTTCCTATTTTTTAAAAGAAAATTTTATGCTTCATTCCTTTGAAATTTTAAACTATTTTATAGGAAAAGATTGTTTGAAAAATAGTAAAAAACCTTGAAAAATCTTGTCCAATAAGGTATAATAAGAGTAATCATTTGTCGTAGGTTTTGTCTGAAATATTGTCCAGACAAGACTCACAGCAGTTAAATCTCCTGAAAAAGTCGGATTTAGCTGCTCTTTTTGTGCTTTTTTTCAGGTTTTTGGGCTCTTGTAATAAAGATTTAAAGATTCTGAAAATTCATCAGAAGGACATGGTGATAGGGGTTTTACAACCATTTGACGATAATCAATAGCCTGATGAAGCAGGCTTGGAACTTTATTTACAAAGGAGAATCATCTTGGCAGGACATGACGTTCAATACGGGAAACATCGTACCCGTCGTAGTTTTTCAAGAATCAAAGAAGTTCTTGACTTACCAAATTTGATTGAAATTCAAACTGACTCATTCAAAGATTTCCTAGACCATGGTCTTAAGGAAGTGTTTGAAGATGTATTGCCAATTTCAAACTTCACAGACACTATGGAGTTGGAGTTTGTTGGCTATGAGATCAAGGAACCAAAATACACGCTAGAAGAAGCTCGTATCCATGATGCTAGCTACTCAGCACCCATTTTTGTAACCTTCCGCTTGATCAATAAAGAAACAGGCGAAATCAAGACCCAAGAAGTTTTCTTTGGTGATTTCCCAATCATGACAGAAATGGGTACTTTCATCATCAATGGTGGTGAACGTATCATCGTATCTCAGTTGGTCCGCTCACCAGGTGTTTACTTTAACGACAAAGTAGATAAAAACGGTAAAGTGGGCTACGGTTCAACTGTTATCCCTAACCGTGGAGCTTGGTTGGAACTCGAAAGCGACTCAAAAGATATCGCCTACACTCGTATTGACCGTACTCGTAAAATTCCATTTACGACCTTGGTTCGTGCGCTTGGTTTCTCAGGTGATGATGAGATCTTTGATATCTTTGGTGACAGCGAATTGGTTCGCAATACCGTCGAAAAAGATATCCACAAGAACCCAATGGACTCTCGTACAGACGAAGCCTTGAAGGAAATCTACGAACGCCTTCGTCCAGGTGAGCCTAAGACGGCTGAAAGCTCACGTAGCTTGCTTGTGGCTCGTTTCTTTGACCCACGTCGCTACGATTTGGCAGCCGTTGGTCGTTACAAGATTAATAAAAAATTGAACATTAAAACACGCTTGCTCAACCAAACCATCGCTGAGCCATTGGTAGATCCTGAAACGGGTGAAATCTTGGTAGAAGCTGGAACCGTTATGACTCGTAGCGTGATTGAAAGCATCGAGCACCACTTGGATGGCGACTTGAACAAGATTGTCTACATTCCAAATGATGCAGCTGTTGTGACTGAGCCAGTTGTTCTTCAAAAATTCAAGGTTGTTGCACCAACGGATCCAGACCGTGTTGTAACCATCATCGGGAATGCCAATCCAGACGACAAGGTTCGTATCGTCACTCCTGCAGATATCCTTGCTGAGATGAGCTACTTCCTCAACTTGGCTGAAGGTATCGGACGTGTGGATGATATCGACCACCTTGGAAACCGTCGTATCCGTGCAGTTGGTGAATTGCTTGCTAATCAAGTTCGTCTTGGACTTTCTCGTATGGAACGTAACGTCCGTGAGCGTATGTCTGTTCAGGACAATGAAGTTTTGACACCGCAACAAATCATTAACATCCGTCCTGTAACAGCTGCAGTCAAAGAATTCTTTGGTTCATCACAGTTGTCACAGTTCATGGACCAACACAATCCGCTTTCTGAGTTGTCTCACAAACGCCGTTTGTCAGCCTTAGGACCTGGTGGTTTGACACGTGACCGTGCTGGATATGAAGTCCGTGACGTGCACTACACTCACTATGGTCGTATGTGTCCAATCGAGACACCTGAAGGACCAAACATCGGTTTGATTAATAACTTGTCATCATACGGACACTTGAACAAGTATGGCTTTGTTCAAACACCATACCGTAAGGTTGACCGTGAAACAGGTGTTGTGACCAACGAAATCGTTTGGTTGACAGCCGATGAAGAAGATGAATTTACTGTAGCACAGGCCAACTCACGTCTGAACGAAGATGGTACTTTTGCTGAGAAAGTTGTCATGGGACGTCACCAAGGGGTCAACCAAGAGTATCCTGCTAATGTTGTTGACTACATGGACGTGTCACCAAAACAGGTAGTTGCCGTTGCGACTGCGTGTATTCCATTCTTGGAAAACGATGACTCCAACCGTGCCCTCATGGGTGCCAACATGCAACGTCAGGCTGTGCCATTGATTGATCCAAAAGCACCTTACGTTGGCACTGGTATGGAATACCAAGCAGCCCACGATTCAGGAGCTGCTGTGATTGCTCAGTATGACGGTAAAGTTACCTACGCAGATGCTGACAAGGTAGAAGTTCGTCGTGAAGATGGTTCATTGGACGTTTATCACATCCAAAAATTCCGTCGTTCAAACTCAGGTACTGCCTACAACCAACGTACGCTTGTTAAAGTTGGTGATGTCGTTGAAAAAGGTGATTTCATCGCTGATGGACCTTCTATGGAAAAAGGGGAAATGGCGCTTGGACAAAACCCAATTGTTGCCTATATGACTTGGGAAGGTTACAACTTCGAGGATGCCGTTATCATGAGCGAACGCTTGGTGAAAGACGATGTCTACACATCTGTCCACCTCGAGGAATACGAATCAGAAACACGCGATACAAAGCTTGGGCCTGAAGAAATCACTCGTGAAATTCCAAACGTTGGTGAAGATGCCCTTAAAGACCTTGACGAAATGGGTATTATCCGTATCGGTGCTGAGGTTAAAGAAGGTGACATTCTTGTAGGTAAAGTAACACCTAAGGGTGAGAAAGACCTTTCAGCTGAAGAACGTCTCTTGCACGCTATCTTTGGAGACAAGTCTCGTGAAGTTCGTGATACTTCTCTTCGTGTACCTCACGGTGCTGATGGTGTCGTTCGTGATGTCAAAATCTTTACTCGTGCAAATGGGGATGAGTTGCAATCTGGTGTGAATATGCTGGTTCGCGTCTACATCGCTCAAAAACGTAAGATCAAGGTCGGAGATAAGATGGCCGGACGTCACGGAAACAAAGGGGTTGTCTCTCGTATCGTTCCTGTAGAAGACATGCCTTACCTTCCAGACGGAACTCCAGTCGATATCATGTTGAACCCACTTGGGGTGCCATCACGTATGAATATCGGTCAGGTTATGGAGCTCCACCTTGGTATGGCTGCTCGTACCCTTGGTATCCACATCGCGACACCAGTCTTTGACGGAGCAAGTTCTGAAGACCTTTGGTCAACTGTCAAAGAAGCAGGTATGGATAGCGATGCCAAAACAATCCTTTACGATGGACGTACTGGTGAACCGTTTGATAACCGTGTTTCTGTCGGAGTCATGTACATGATCAAACTCCACCACATGGTTGACGATAAATTGCACGCGCGTTCAGTCGGACCATACTCAACCGTTACCCAACAACCACTCGGAGGTAAAGCTCAGTTTGGTGGACAACGTTTCGGTGAGATGGAAGTTTGGGCTCTTGAAGCCTACGGTGCGTCAAATGTCCTTCAAGAAATCTTGACTTACAAGTCTGACGATATCAACGGACGTTTGAAAGCTTATGAAGCTATCACAAAAGGAAAACCAATTCCAAAACCAGGTGTCCCAGAATCCTTCCGAGTTCTTGTAAAAGAATTGCAGTCTCTTGGTCTTGACATGCGTGTCCTTGACGAAGATGATCAAGAAGTGGAACTTCGTGACTTGGATGAAGGAATGGACGAAGATGTCATCCACGTAGATGACCTTGAAAAAGCCCGCGAAAAAGCAGCCCAAGATGCAAAAGCAGCATTTGAAGCTGAAGAAACTGCAAAAGCGGAAGCAACAGAAGAAGCTGCTGACCAAGAATAAGCAGTTCACTTAGAATAGAAAGGGAAGAAATAGTGGTTGATGTAAATCGTTTTAAAAGTATGCAAATCACCCTAGCTTCTCCAAGCAAAGTCCGTTCATGGTCTTATGGAGAAGTCAAAAAACCTGAAACAATCAATTACCGTACCTTGAAACCAGAACGTGAAGGACTCTTTGACGAAGTCATCTTCGGTCCTACAAAGGACTGGGAATGTGCTTGTGGTAAGTACAAACGCATTCGTTACAGAGGGATTGTTTGTGACCGCTGTGGGGTTGAAGTAACGCGTACAAAAGTTCGTCGTGAGCGTATGGGGCACATCGAGTTGAAAGCTCCTGTATCACACATCTGGTATTTCAAGGGGATTCCAAGCCGTATGGGCTTGACCCTTGATATGAGTCCTCGTGCCCTCGAGGAAGTTATCTACTTTGCAGCTTATGTGGTGATTGATCCTAAGGATACTCCACTTGAGCACAAATCTATCATGACAGAGCGCGAATACCGTGAGCGCTTGCGTGAGTATGGTTATGGATCATTTGTTGCCAAGATGGGTGCCGAAGCTATCCAAGACCTCTTGAAACAAGTAGATCTTGAAAAAGAAATTGCTGAACTCAAAGAAGAGTTGAAAACAGCTACTGGACAAAAACGTGTCAAAGCCATCCGTCGTTTGGATGTTTTGGATGCCTTTTACAAGTCTGGAAACAAGCCTGAATGGATGATTCTCAACATCCTTCCGGTTATTCCACCAGATCTTCGTCCAATGTTGCAGTTGGATGGTGGCCGTTTTGCCTCATCTGACTTGAACGACCTTTATCGTCGTGTTATCAACCGTAACAACCGTTTGGCTCGTTTGCTTGAGTTGAATGCACCAGGCATCATCGTTCAAAATGAGAAGCGTATGCTTCAAGAAGCGGTTGACGCTTTAATTGACAATGGTCGTCGTGGTCGTCCGATTACAGGACCAGGTAGCCGTCCACTCAAATCATTGAGCCACATGCTCAAAGGTAAACAAGGACGCTTCCGTCAAAACTTGCTCGGTAAACGTGTTGACTTCTCAGGACGTTCCGTTATCGCCGTTGGTCCAACTCTTAAGATGTACCAATGTGGTGTACCACGTGAAATGGCTATTGAGCTCTTTAAACCATTCGTTATGCGTGAAATCGTTGCCCGGGACATCGTGCAAAACGTTAAAGCGGCTAAACGCTTGGTTGAACGTGGAGATGAACGCATCTGGGATATCCTCGAAGAAGTAATCAAAGAACACCCAGTACTTTTGAACCGCGCACCGACCCTTCACCGTTTGGGGATCCAAGCCTTCGAGCCAGTCTTGATTGATGGTAAGGCCCTTCGCTTGCACCCGCTTGTCTGTGAAGCCTACAATGCCGACTTTGACGGGGACCAAATGGCCATCCACGTACCGCTTTCAGAAGAAGCCCAAGCGGAAGCTCGTATCCTCATGCTAGCTGCTGAGCATATCTTGAACCCGAAAGATGGGAAACCAGTTGTTACTCCATCTCAGGACATGGTTTTGGGTAACTACTACTTGACCATGGAAGAAGCTGGTCGTGAAGGTGAAGGAATGGTCTTCAAAGACCGTGACGAAGCGGTTATGGCTTACCGTAATGGTTATGTTCACCTCCACTCACGTGTTGGTATCGCAACAGACAGTCTCAACAAGCCTTGGACAGAAGAGCAAAAACATAAAGTCTTGCTTACAACAGTTGGTAAAATCCTCTTCAACGACATCATGCCAGAGGGTCTACCATACTTGCAAGAACCAACCAATGCTAACTTAACAGAAGGTGTTCCAGCTAAGTACTTCTTGCCACTAGGTGGAGATATCAAGGAAGCTATTCGCAATCTTGAACTTAACCCCCCATTCAAGAAGAAAAACCTTGGAAATATCATCGCTGAAATCTTCAAACGTTTCCGTACGACAGAAACTTCTGCCCTACTTGACCGTATGAAGAACCTCGGTTACCACCACTCAACTCTTGCAGGATTGACAGTGGGTATTGCCGATATCCCAGTGGTTGAGGACAAGGCTGAAATCATTGAAGAGTCACACAAACGTGTAGAACAAATCACCAAACAATTCCGTCGTGGTATGATCACAGACGACGAGCGCTACAATGCAGTTACCGCTGAATGGCGTGCAGCTCGTGAAAAATTGGAGAAACGTTTGGTTGCCAACCAAGATCCGAAGAACCCAATCGTTATGATGATGGACTCTGGAGCCCGTGGTAACATCTCAAACTTCTCACAGCTTGCCGGTATGCGTGGTCTGATGGCTGCTCCGAACGGACGTATCATGGAATTGCCAATCCTTTCAAACTTCCGCGAAGGTTTGTCAGTACTCGAAATGTTCTTCTCAACTCACGGTGCGCGTAAAGGTATGACCGATACGGCTCTTAAGACAGCCGACTCAGGTTATCTTACTCGTCGTTTGGTTGACGTTGCCCAAGACGTTATCATCCGTGAGGACGACTGTGGAACAGACCGTGGTCTCTTGATCCGTTCTATCGCAGAAGGAAAAGAGATGATCGAGTCACTCGAAGAACGTCTCAACGGTCGTTATACTAAGAAAACTGTTAAACACCCAGAAACTGGCGCAGTGATCATTGGTCCAAATGAGTTAATCACAGAAGACAAGGCGCGTGAAATTGTCAATGCTGGTGTGGAAGAAGTCACTATCCGTTCCGTATTTACATGTAACACTCGTCATGGTGTCTGCCGTCACTGTTACGGTATCAACTTGGCGACTGGTGATGCGGTTGAAGTTGGGGAAGCAGTTGGTACAATCGCTGCCCAATCTATCGGGGAACCTGGTACACAGCTTACCATGCGTACCTTCCACACGGGTGGGGTTGCCTCAAATACCGATATCACTCAGGGTCTTCCTCGTGTCCAAGAAATCTTTGAAGCCCGCAATCCGAAAGGGGAAGCGGTCATCACTGAGGTCAAGGGTGAGGTTACAGCCATCGAAGAAGACGCTTCAACTCGTACTAAGAAAGTTTTTGTTAAGGGTGAAACTGGTGAAGGTGAATATGTCGTTCCATTTACAGCACGTATGCGTGTCGAAGTTGGAGACCAAGTCTCTCGCGGTGCAGCATTGACAGAAGGTTCTATCCAACCAAAACGTCTCCTTGCAGTTCGTGATGTCTTGTCAGTTGAAACTTACCTTCTCGGTGAAGTACAAAAGGTTTACCGTAGCCAAGGGGTAGAAATCGGTGACAAGCACATCGAGGTAATGGTTCGTCAAATGATCCGTAAAGTCCGTGTCATGGATCCAGGGGACACAGACCTCCTCATGGGTACCCTCATGGATATCAACGACTTTACAGATGCCAACAAAGATGTTCTTATCGCAGGTGGAGTTCCAGCGACTGGTCGTCCAGTCCTTATGGGGATTACCAAAGCCTCACTTGAAACCAACAGTTTCTTGTCAGCGGCTTCCTTCCAGGAAACAACTCGTGTCCTTACAGATGCGGCTATCCGTGGTAAGAAGGACCATCTCCTTGGACTCAAGGAAAATGTTATCATCGGTAAGATCATCCCAGCAGGTACTGGTATGGCTCGTTACCGTAACCTTGAACCACAAGCAATCAATGAAGCAGCCTATCTGGCTCCAGAACAAGAAGAGACAGAAAATGCTCCAGTAGAGGAAGCTGTGGAAATCCAAGTTGAAGAAACAGTAGAATAAAAAGCAAATAAGAGGGCCTTCGGGTTCTCTTTTGTTTTACTCTTCTATCTATTGGGGTTAGGTGAGCACGACATAATATCTCTCAAATCGCTTTAACCATTTTTTAGTTCATTCTCAAAAAGTAAAAAAATATCGGATAGAGGTCTGTCAGAACTTAAAAATAATCCTCACCAATAATTTTCCATTTTTGTCAGTTGAGCGTTAAAATAGGACACTTGAGAAGAGGGGAGGGATTTTATCTTTCTTGCAGAGTATAATCATGTATACGAAGGGGGACTGAAAATGATAAAATCAATTCGCATCTTATTGTTACTGGCTTTGATCCAGATTAGTCTGAGTAGTTGCTTGCTGTGGAAGGGAGCCATCTTAACCTTAAAGCAGTCAAGCGCTTATTTTCTAGTGTTTATCGTATTGGCATCAGGTCTGTGCGCGGGAATGAATTTCTTTTATACCCAAAATCAGGATGTTCATAGCATCATAAACAGTCAGAAAAAAGTGAAACTATTTTATAGTACTTTGTTGGTCTTAAACCTAGTCGGTGTCTGTCTGGTGTTGTCGGAGACTATTTTGACACAGACAGCTTTTCAGCAAGAGTTGGTAGACCTTTTCTTGCCCTCCTTCTTTTTCTTGTTTGGCATTGATTTACTTGTCTTTTTGCCGTTTGAAAAATACAGCCGAGATTTGGGAGCAACTCTCAATAAGAAAAAAACAGTTGTCCTGACAGTTCTGGCGACCTTGCTCTTTTTGAGAAATCCAATGACAGTTTTATCCATTGTCTTTTATGTCGGTTTGGGCTTCATTTTTGCTCGGTTTTTATTTCCAAAATCCATGAGAAGAGAATTTTCCTTTTACGGTCATGTGATCCGAGATATTTTACTTGTCAGTGCTATGTGTATATTCTTTTAAAAACACTTTTTGATCAATAAAAATCCCTTATTTTACCAAAGTTGTTATAGTAAGTTTGTAAAGAAAATTTACATAAAAGAAAACTTTTTGGTATAATAGTAATATGTACACAAAAAATGAAGAAGAGCTGATCAATCTGGGAGAACGCCTAGGAACCTTGCTCCAAAAAAACGATGTTTTGATCCTGTCTGGAGAACTGGGCGCTGGTAAAACAACCTTTACCAAGGGTCTTGCCAAGGGATTGGGTATTCGTCAGATGATCAAAAGTCCAACTTACACTATCGTGAGAGAGTATGAGGGTCGCCTTCCGCTCTACCACTTGGATGTCTATCGGATTGAGGGGGATGCTGATTCCATTGACTTGGATGAGTTTCTCTTTGGTGGTGGTGTGACCGTTATCGAGTGGGGACATCTTTTGGGTGAGGATTTACCAGATTCTTACTTAGAGTTGGAAATTTTGAAAGAAGCTGAGGGTCGTTGCCTTCAATTTACAGCTCATGGTTCTCGGGCTGAACAACTAATCAAGGAGCTTCGTGATGGAGTATGAACTTTGTATTCGTGAGGCTGAAGCTCAGGATGCAGCTGCTTTGGTTGCATTTTTGGATTTAGTTGGACAGGAGACAGATTTCACCAGTCTGGATGAAAATGGTATCCTGATGACAGAATCTGAAATGGCGCTTTTTATTGAAAAGCAAGCGACTTCAGATAACCAAATCACTCTCCTAGCCCTCCTGAATGATGAAATTGCAGGTGTTTTGAACATCACGGCAGAGCAACGTATACGGATTCGTCACATCGGGGATATCTTTTTGGTCATCCAAAGGAAGTTTTGGAATCATGGCTTAGGAAGCATACTCCTTGAAGAGGGAATTGAGTGGGCTAAAACCAGTGGAGTTCTGCGTCGTTTGCAGCTCAGTGTACAAAAGCGCAACGAGGCAGCTATCCACCTCTATTCAAAATTTGGATTTGTTACAGAAGGCTTACAAGAAAGAGGAGCCTATTTAGAAGAAGGGAAATTTTTAGACGTTTGCCTGATGGGTAGACTGATAGATAAGTGATAAGATGGTAAAAAAAATAATCGGAATGCTACTAGCTTTTCTAGCAGTAACAGTGGTAGGTGTAGGGATTTACGGCTACACCATTTTCCAACAAGGAACAGCAACCTTGAGTGAAAAGACTTATAAAAAGATTGGTGAAGAAACCAACGTTATCGAAGCGACTGAGCCTTTGACCATTCTCTTGATGGGGGTGGATACGGGAAATGTAGAACGTACAGACCCTTGGGCGGGGAATAGTGATTCTATGATTCTTTTGACAGTCAATCCAAAAACCAAGAAAACAACCATGATGAGCTTAGAGCGGGATATTTTGACCAAGATTGATCTTGGAAATGGTCAAATTCAGGAAGCTAAACTCAATGCGGCTTATGCAAATGGTGGTGCAGAGTTGGCTATTTCAACCATTCAAAAAATGATGAACATCCATATCGATCGTTATGTGATGGTCAACATGCAAGGACTCCAACAGCTAGTTGATGCAGTTGGGGGCATCACAGTCAACAATACACTCGGTTTCCCGATTTCGATTGCTGACCAGGAGGAGTTTAATAAGATTTCCATTGGTGTTGGAGAACAAACTTTGAATGGTGAGGAAGCCCTGGTGTATTCACGGATGCGTTATCAAGACCCTGAAGGAGACTATGGTCGTCAAAAACGTCAACGTGAAGTCATTCAAAAAATCGTAGAAAAAGTCTTGAGTTTGAATAGTATCAGTCATTATCAAGCTATCTTAAAAGCGCTTAGTGATAATATGCAGACGAATGTTGATTTGTCTGCCTCTAGTATTCCACAACTACTTGGTTACCAAGATTCCTTTAAAAACATCGAAACTCATCAACTTCGTGGTGAAGGTGAAGAATTGCAGGGTATCTCTTATCAAATCGTGACGACGGAGCATATGCTGGAAATGCAAAATCTCTTGCGTCGTTCCCTAGGGAGAGAAGATGTGACAGAGTTGGAGACTAACGCTGTTCTGTATGAGAGTCTTTATGGTCGAAGAGCGCCTTCAACAAATACTTTAGGCGAAGAATCCGAATAAAATGAAGAATCAAATCGTGGGAATTTCCTGCGATTTTTTCAAAAAGAATCCGAATAGATAGGTAGGAGGAAAGATGAAAGCAGAAATTATTGCTGTAGGAACGGAAATTTTGACAGGGCAAATCGTCAATACCAACGCCCGGTTCTTATCTGAAAAGCTAGCAGAAATCGGGGTAGATGTCTACTTCCAAACGGCTGTGGGAGATAATGAAGCGCGTCTTATGTCCTTGCTAGAAATTGCGAGCTCGCGTAGCAGTCTAGTCATTTTGACAGGGGGCTTAGGGCCAACTGAGGATGATTTAACCAAACAAACGCTGGCAAAATTTTTGGGAAAAGCCTTGGTATTTGATCCTCAAGCTCAGGAGAAACTTGATCACTTTTTTGCTCAAAGGCCAGACTATGCGCGAACTCCAAATAATGAGAGGCAAGCTCAAATTGTGGAAGGAGCAACTCCATTACCAAATGAGACAGGTTTAGCTGTCGGAGGGGTGTCGGAAGTGGATGGTGTGACCTACGTAGTCCTTCCAGGACCTCCTAGTGAGTTGAAACCCATGGTCTTAAATCAGCTCTTACCCAAGTTAACGACTGGTGCTAAGCTCTATTCACGAGTACTCCGTTTCTTTGGGATTGGTGAAAGCCAGTTGGTGACTATTTTGGCGGATTTGATTGATCAGCAAACGGATCCGACCTTGGCTCCCTATGCCAAAACAGGAGAGGTGACCTTGCGCTTGTCCACAAAAGCAGTCAGTCAAGAAAAGGCTGATCAAGCCTTGGACATCTTGGAGGATCAAATTTTGGATCGTCAGACTTTTGAAGGAATTTCTCTGCGAGACATCTGTTATGGATATGGGGAAGAAACCAGTCTAGCAAGTGTAGTCGTGGAGGAGTTGAAAAAGTGCGGAAAGACCATCACTGCAGCAGAGAGCTTGACGGCAGGTCTCTTTCAGGCTACTTTAGCAGATTTTTCAGGTGTTTCAGCTATCTTTAATGGAGGGTTTGTTACCTACAGCCTAGAAGAAAAGTCCAAGATGCTGGATATTTCCGAGCAAGAGCTGAAAAAATATGGTGTCGTTTCAGAGTTTACGGCTCGAAAAATGGCGGAGCAGGCACGCCTCAAGACTCAGTCTGATTATGGAGTCAGTTTGACGGGTGTGGCTGGACCAGATAGCCTAGAGGGGCATCCAGCTGGGACGGTCTTTATCGGCTTGGCGCATGCAAAAGGGACAGAGGTTATCAAGGCTAATATCGCAGGACGAAGCCGAGCAGATGTGCGTCAGATTGCGGTTATGCATGCCTTTAACCTAGTTCGCAAGGCTTTATTAAGTGACTAACTTTTGATATAATAGTAGAAAGATCTAAGGATCAGTAGAATATAGGAGAATAGAATGGCGAAAAAACCAACAAAAAAATTAGATGAAATCGGTAAAAAATTTGGAGCTGATCGTGAAAAAGCCTTGAACGATGCTCTTAAATTGATTGAGAAAGATTTCGGTAAGGGATCAATCATGCGTTTGGGTGAACGCGCAGAACAAAAAGTTCAAGTGATGAGTTCAGGATCTTTGGCGCTTGATATTGCGCTTGGATCAGGTGGTTATCCTAAGGGACGTATCATCGAAATCTATGGACCAGAGTCATCTGGTAAGACAACAGTTGCCCTTCACGCTGTCGCGCAAGCGCAGAAGGAAGGCGGTATCGCAGCCTTTATCGATGCGGAGCATGCCCTTGATCCAGCCTATGCAGCAGCACTTGGTGTGAACATTGACGAATTGCTCTTGTCACAACCAGACTCAGGGGAGCAAGGTCTTGAAATTGCAGGGAAATTGATCGACTCAGGTGCGGTTGACCTCGTCGTTATCGACTCAGTTGCGGCCCTTGTGCCTCGTGCAGAAATCGATGGTGATATCGGAGACAGCCACGTAGGTCTTCAAGCTCGTATGATGAGCCAGGCCATGCGTAAACTTGGTGCTTCTATCAATAAGACAAAAACAATTGCTATCTTTATCAACCAATTACGTGAAAAAGTTGGGGTGATGTTTGGAAATCCAGAAACAACTCCCGGTGGACGTGCTCTGAAATTCTATGCTTCAGTCCGTTTGGATGTTCGTGGAAGCACACAAATCAAGGGAACTGGTGACCAAAAAGATACCAATGTCGGTAAGGAAACCAAGATCAAGGTCGTGAAAAACAAGGTGGCTCCACCATTTAAGGAAGCCTTTGTTGAAATCATGTACGGAGAAGGAATTTCTAAGACTGGTGAGCTCTTGAAGATTGCAAGTGACCTGGATATCATCCAAAAAGCCGGAGCATGGTATTCTTACAAGGGTGAAAAAATCGGGCAAGGATCTGAAAATGCTAAGAAATACTTGGCAGATCATCCGGAAATCTTTGATGCCATTGACCACCAAGTCCGTGTTCATTATGGCTTGATTGAAGATGAAGAAACCTCAGATGTTAGTCCAGTAGCAGAGACGACTTCTAACCAAGAAGTAACACTTGACCTTGGCGATGATCTTGGAATCGAAATTGAAGAATAACATAAAAAGTAGCAGTTCCTAGCTGCTACTTTTTATGTTCATTTAGGATGAAAAAACTAATGGTCACTGAAACGACGATGCTCGATATGAAAGTCAAAGTAATGTTCATCTTGCAATTTCTGGAAGATGTCACGATAGGCTTCTTCGTCAAAGTGGTCGCCACGATAGAGGATTTCAAAACTTAAACCTTCGTACTCTAAGAAGGCATTGGCTGTTTTAAAGCCATTTTGTCGATAGAAGTCCATACGAGCTTTTCTCTGTTCCAAGTTATCGCATTCTTCATCTAATCGCTCGACTTCCAGCAACATGGTTCGCTGGTAAAAATCAGTCAGTTTTTCGATGATTTCCTTTCCGTACCCGTGGCTTCGCAAGTGAGGCATGATAGCAAAAAAACTGATATAAAAAGCTTTTGGATTGGAAATAGAAAAAGCAAATCCAACAAACTCTTCTTGGTTATAAAAGGCGAAAAAGTGGGCATCGTCTCGGTCTTGATAGCGTAAAAATTCGGATAAAGGAACGCGTTCCTCTTCGGGGAAGGCTTCAATATTTAATTTTTCAACTTTTTCAAGATCGGGAAATACATCGGTTATTA
Organism: Streptococcus australis; assembly: GCF_901543175.1. NCBI lineage: Bacteria > Bacillati > Bacillota > Bacilli > Lactobacillales > Streptococcaceae > Streptococcus > Streptococcus australis. Next base: position 244,092 of record NZ_LR594040.1, read on the forward strand.
ATTGACTGGTCAAACTCATAAATGACCTCCTTTTCTTGATTATAGCAAATTGTCTCTCGGTAGGCAATTGATTTCAAGAAAACCAAGCAATCCTTGTCGCTCCTCCAGAAAGTTGATATAATAGGCTTATGAATAAGAAAAGAAAAGTGGATTTGGTCAATGGTCCAATCCTTCCTTCGCTTTTAAGCTTTGCCTATCCAATCTTGCTGTCTAATATCTTTCAACAGCTTTATAATACAGCTGACGTCTTGATTGTTGGGCGTTTCCTTGGCCAAGAATCCTTGGCAGCAGTAGGAGCGACGACAGCCATTTTTGACTTGATTATAGGCTTTACGCTTGGTGTTGGAAATGGCATGGGGATTGTCATTGCTCGCTATTATGGGGCTCGTAATTTTACCAAAATCAAAGAAGCGGTAGCTGCAACCTGGATTTTAGGAGGGCTTCTAAGTATTTTAGTTATGCTGATGGGATTTGTCGGCCTGTATCCACTCTTGCAATACTTAGATACTCCGGCGGAAATCCTTCCCCAGTCCTATCAATATATTTCCATGATTGTGACCTGTGTAGGCGTCAGCTTCGCCTATAATCTCTTTGCAGGCTTGTTGCGGTCTATTGGTGACAGTCTGGCTGCGCTTGGCTTTTTGATTTTTTCTGCTCTGGTCAATGTGCTTCTCGATTTGTATTTTATTACGCAACTACAACTGGGAGTTCAATCTGCGGGACTTGCTACTATTATCTCACAAGGATTATCAGCGGTTCTTTGCTTTTATTATATTCGCAAGAGCGTTCCAGAACTCTTGCCACAGTTCAAACATTTCAAATGGGACAAGGGTCTGTACGCGGATCTCTTGGAGCAAGGTTTGGCTATGGGCTTAATGAGTTCAATTGTGTCTATTGGTAGTGTGATTTTACAGTCTTCTGTCAATACTTTTGGAGCCGTGATTATCAGTGCACAAACAGCAGCTCGACGGATTATGGCCTTTGCTCTGCTTCCGATGACGGCTATTTCTTCTGCTATGACGACCTTTGCCTCTCAGAATCTCGGCGCTAAGCGATCAGACCGCATTGTTCAAGGTCTTCGAATCGGCAGTCGCCTGAGCATGTCCTGGGCAGGCTTTGTCTGTATCTTTCTCTTTTTTGCTAGTTCGACCTTGGTTTCCTTCTTGGCCAGTTCGACGGATAGTTACTTAGTAGAAAATGGTAGCCTCTACTTGCAGATCAGTTCAGCCTTTTATCCGATTTTGAGTCTCTTGCTAATTTATCGGAATTGCTTGCAGGGCTTGGGACAAAAAATCCTGCCTCTGGTATCTAGTTTTATCGAACTAATCGGTAAAATTGCTTTTGTGGTTTTGATTATCCCTTGGGCAGGCTATAAGGGAGTTATCCTTTGCGAACCTCTTATCTGGCTTGCCATGACCATCCAACTTTACTTCTCGCTTTTCCGTCACCCCTTGATAAAAGAAGGTAAGGAAATCTTGGCAGCTAAAGGATAATTCTAGCTGGATTTACGAAAGAAAATCCATTTCCTCTAGTGAAAATCAGATGGACTTGTGTTATAATAAGAAAGATTAAAATGTGAAAAAAGGAGATTCCTAATGGGACGTAAATGGGCCAATATCGTAGCTAAGAAAACGGCTAAAGATGGAGCTAACTCTAAAGTATATGCAAAATTTGGTGTAGAAATCTATGTAGCAGCTAAAAAAGGTGATCCAGATCCAGAATCAAACACAGCTTTGAAATTCGTTATCGACCGTGCCAAACAAGCCCAAGTGCCAAAACACGTTATCGATAAAGCGATTGATAAAGCAAAAGGAAACACAGACGAAACCTTTACAGAAGGACGTTACGAAGGATTTGGACCAAATGGTTCTATGTTGATCGTTGATACTCTGACTTCAAACGTCAACCGTACAGCAGCCAATGTCCGTGCAGCCTTTGGTAAAAATGGTGGAAACATGGGAGCTTCAGGTTCAGTTTCTTATCTCTTTGACAACAAGGGGGTTATCGTATTTGCTGGTGAAGATGCGGATGCCATCTTTGAACTCTTGCTCGAAGCAGATGTGGATGTGGATGATGTAGAAGCAGAAGATGGAACAATCACTGTTTACACAGCTCCAACTGACCTTCATAAGGCTATCGTTGCCCTTCGTGAGTCAGGTATCCAAGAATTCCAAGTTACCGAATTGGAAATGATTCCTCAGTCAGAAGTTGAATTGTCAGGGGATGACCTTGAAACCTTTGAAAAACTTTACAGCGTCCTTGAAGACGACGAAGATGTACAAAAGATCTATACCAATGTAGATGGATTCTAATATAAAAGCGAACAGACCTACTAGCTGTTCGCTTTTTATATTGGAACTTAGACTCTGGTTCCAGAATCTCTTTGCTGCTGTCTTTCTCCTAGGCCTACAGCTATTTTATGAACTAGTAAGAGTTGACCATTATCCTGTTTTACAAAGGTCAGAGTAACGGTCTTGATTTTATCATCAATGCCAATATAGGTAATTCTCTTGGTGTCGTAGCCCTCAATGATTGAATCAAATTCGGAATCTGGTAGTCCGTGTTTTTTGATGATATCCTTGTAGTTGGTGCCACCTTTTCCTTTGTTGTCAAGGTCACCTTCGATTAAGGCGTCGAACTCTTTTTGGGTCCAAGTGAAGGAATCCTCTTCCTCCTCTTCAGGGAAGAAATCGCTGCTATCATCTGTCAAGTCGCCTTCCTCTTCGCGGTCAATGGAGGCACTCGCCTCTCTGTAAGAGCGGTTAAATTCCCTGGCAAAATCTTTGTAGATATTAGCGTACAGTATCTGGGTTGTAAAGAATAGTACAATAGAAGAAATTGACAGAGCCGTTCCGATAATGGCCATTGTTTTTCGTTTTTTGAGGTTGACGACAAGGCCGATAATCCCTAGGATTAAAGCGACAATAGCGATGAAAAATGATAGATAATTACTAAATGGAATCCAAGATCCTAAAAGTGCGATGGCTCCAAAAATGGTTGCCAAAATCCCTAAAACTTTCTGTTCCTCTGGTTTCATTTGAAAGCTCTCTCCCTTCCTTGTGTGAATGGATATTAATCCACAGTAGTTAGTGCTTATTATAGAGAAAATAGCTACTAATGTCAATTCAGACCAAGATAGTTCTCAAGGAAACTTTTTTCTTGACATATTTTGTGCAAGTGGTAAAATAGTTCTCATGAAAACTAATTAGTTCTCCAGAGAACTATATAAAATCATGAGAAGGGAGCAATCATGGACAAATCGTTGTTGGTTTTTAAACGTTTTGGGTATCAGATCCACCTGATGTTGCAGAAAGAAGCCAAACGTTGTGGTATTGAATTTATGGGGGGACCGCAAGGGCAGGTCCTGCGATTTTTAGATCGTCGTGAGCATGATCAAGAATTAACGCTTATCAAGGATATTGAACAAGAACTCAATATCACCAAGTCAGTTGCTAGCAACTTGGTCAAGCGTATGGTACAAAATGGTCTGGTCGAGTTAGAGGCCAGTCCAAGTGATAAGCGAGCAAAACTTGTTCGTTTGACCGATAAATCACGATCTCAGATGCAAGAAGTTAAGGCGCTTTTTGATCGGATTGCCAGTAGCCTACTGGAAGGAATTTCAAAGGAAAAGCTAGCCATTTTTGAAGAAGTTCTCGGACAACTACAGGCTAATGTAGAAAGAATAGGAGGAGAGAATGAAGAAACTTGCTAAACGTATTACAGGAAAAGAGTGGGGGATGATCCTACTCACTGTTCTTTTCACTTGTTTCTCGGTCTATCTCGAGTTAGAAGTGCCGACCTATATTTCAGAAATAACAGAATTGATTGGAACACCGGGTACGGAGTTAGGACAACTATGGTCTCCTGCTGCCAAGATGATGGGCTTATCTCTCCTAGCCTTTCTGTCTTCTGTAACAGTTGGCTTTTTTGCTTCTCGTGTTGCAGCATCTTACACAACTCACTTGCGAAGAGATATTTTTAATCGTGTTCTAGATTTTTCGCAAACGGAAATCAAACGTTTTTCAATCCCCAGTCTTTTGACTCGAACGACCAATGATATTACGCAGGTTCAGATGCTCTTTACTATGGGCTTACAGGTAGTGACTCGTGGGCCTATCATGGCCATCTGGGCCATTGGAAAAATCCTTGGGAAGTCGGAATACTGGCTCTGGGCAGTAGTGGTGGCCGTCATTGTCAATGTCTTGATGACCACTGTTCTCATGACTCTAGCCTTTCCAAAACAATCTGTCATCCAAAAATTAACAGATAAACTCAATAGTATCACTCGCGAAAGTTTGACTGGGATTCGGGTTGTTCGTGCTTATAATGCTGAGGATTATCAGAATCAAAAATTTGAAGAAGCTAATGATGAGGTGACTCGTCTCAACCTTTTTGTCAACCGTTTGATGGCGATTATGAATCCTATTATGATGGCGATTTCCAGCGGTTTGACCTTAGCTATTTACTGGATTGGAGCCTATCTGATCAACGATGCTAGTTTGACCAACCGTTTGCCACTCTTTAGTGATATGGTGGTCTTCATGTCTTATGCCATGCAGGTCGTGATGGGATTCCTACTCATGGGTGCACTCTTTATCGTTCTTCCTCGTACCTTGGTTTCCGCAGGACGTATCAACCAAGTTTTGGATTTGCATCCTTCTATTGAGAATCCGAGTCAAGCACAGGCTGCAGATCCTTCAGTTCAAGGACAAGTGGAATTCCGTGACGTAACCTTCCGCTACTCTCAAAACTCAGAAGCAGTTGTGGAACATGTTACTTTTAAAGCCGAAGCAGGTCAAACAGTTGCTTTTATCGGATCAACTGGATCTGGGAAATCTACACTAGTCAACCTAATACCTCGTTTTTATGATGTCTCATCTGGTCAAATCCTAGTAGATGGTGTCGATGTACAAGATTACAACTTGGAAGAGCTGCGTAATAAGGTCGGCTATATTCCACAAAAAGCGGTGCTCTTTTCTGGAGATGTTAAGGGAAACTTAGACTTTGGTAAGAGTCAAGAAAGTCCTCTCAGTGAACCTGCCATGTGGCAAGCTTTGGAATTGGCTCAATCTAAGAACTTTATCGAGGATAAGGAAGCAGGTCTAGCCTCTGAAGTAGCCCAAGGTGGGACCAATTTCTCAGGAGGTCAAAGACAACGCTTGGCTATCGCCCGCGCCTTGGCTCGTAAACCAGAGATTCTCATCTTCGATGACTCTTTCTCAGCCTTGGACTACAAGACAGATCGTGTCCTACGCCAAGAGCTAGCTGAGAAAACAAAATCCATGACCAAGCTCATCGTAGCGCAGCGGATTTCTACCATCATGGATACCGACCTGATCTTGGTTTTGGATCAAGGTAAAGTCGTGGGACAAGGCACCCACAAGGAACTTCTAGCTACCAACGAAGTCTACCAAGAAATTGCCTACTCACAACTATCGAAGGAGGAATTGGAACATGGAAAATAAGAAAACGTCCTTTTGGAAACACTCTAGACCTTTTCGAGCAGGTCTCCAACTTCCCCTACTCGTAGCGGTTATCGCAGCTGTATGTTCTAGTATCATCACGGTTTATGGACCGACTAAGATTAAGGAAATTACCAACTTGATTTCAGATGGCTTGATGACAGGAATCGACTTGGGAGCTGTGTCAAGTATTGCTGGATTGTTGGTCATCTTGTATGTGATTGGTATTATTCTTAACTATACACAGGCTTATATCTTTTCAACGAGCATTCAGCATTTCTCCAAACGTTTGCGGACAGCTATTGCTGAGAAGATCAATCGCTTGCCACTGGGCTATTTTGACCGTCATTCGCAAGGGGATACCCTTTCGCGCGTGACCAATGACGTGGATACAGCAGCGCAGTCTCTCAACCAAAGTCTAGGGACAGTGCTTTCAGCTAGCTTCTTGTTGATTGCTGTTTTGATCACCATGTTTGGGATGAACTGGATTTTGGCGCTAGTAACGGTTGTCTCAACCTTGCTAGGATTTGTGGCCGTTTCTGTCATTATGGCTAAGTCACAAGGTTACTTTAAAGCCCAACAAAATAACCTCGCAGCCGTCAATGGTTATGTGGAAGAGATGTACTCTGGTCATAATGTGGTGACTAGCTATAATGCCGTTGATGCCACGAAAGAAACATTCGCAGGTTTAAACCAAAACTTGCACGACAGTATCTGGAAATCTCAGTTTATCTCTGGTATTATGATGCCAGCCATGTTCTTTGTAGGAAACTTTAGTTATGTTTTGGTTATCGTCGTTGGTGCTGCTTTAGCGCTAGAGGGGCATATCAGTATCGGGATTATCGTAGCCTTTATGGTTTATGTTCGTACCTTCTCACAACCCTTATCACAAATTGCCCAAGGGATTACGAGCTTGCAACAAGCCAGTGCAGCTATGACGCGTGTCTTTGAGTTTCTAGGTGAAGAGGAAATGGAAGATGAATCTCATAAAGAAAGACAATTGACTGGCATGAGAGGAGAAGTGGTCTTTGATCGCGTATCCTTTGGTTATACACCAGAACGCACCATCATCCATGATTTCTCAGCGACAGCTCGTGCAGGTCAAAAGGTCGCTATTGTCGGACCGACTGGAGCTGGTAAGACAACTATTGTCAATCTTTTGATGAAATTTTATGAGATTGATAAGGGAAATATCCGTATCGATGGCGTGGATACTAAGGACATGAAGCGTTCGGAAGTGCATGATGCTTTTTCAATGGTCTTGCAGGATACCTGGCTCTTTGAAGGAACGATTCGAGAGAATCTGATCTATAATCAGACAGGTATCAGCGATGAGCGAATGATGGAAGCTAGTAAGGCTGTAGGAATCCACCACTTTATCATGACCTTACCAGAGGGTTACGACACCGTCTTGGACGATACAGTGACCTTGTCTGTCGGACAAAAACAACTCTTAACCATTGCTCGTGCCCTGCTCAAGGACGCACCGCTCTTGATTTTGGATGAGGCGACATCCTCAGTCGACACACGGACAGAGGAATTGATCCAAAAAGCCATGGACCGTTTGATGGAAGGAAGAACTTCCTTTGTCATTGCCCACCGCTTGTCAACTATCCGTAATGCAGATTTGATCTTGGTTATGAAAGATGGGAATATCATCGAGCAAGGCAATCACGAGGAACTGATGGCGCAAGGTGGCTTCTACGCTGACTTGTACAATAGTCAGTTTACAGAAGACGAAGCAGAAGAATAAATCAAAAGAAGGCTTGACGGCCTTCTTTTTCTGCACTATACTAGAAGATAAATGTCTCACCAGTAGACAAAAACAAGGTAATGAATGAGAATTATAAATGAAAAATTATCAAGAATGGTATCGAAATATCAGCTCCAGACTAATCAGTCGTCCCACCCTTTTATTTCTACTACGCAGTTTCAATCGTTTGATGACAGTCGCCATGCCTATGGTCTATCTGACCTTGCTAGTCACCACTTACATGCAGCTAGGGCTGGGGAAGCGAGTTGTGGTTTATTTGCTTGTCCCCGCCACAGGTTTTGTAATTTTGTCCCTTTTTCGTAAGAAAATCAATCACTCACGCCCCTACGAAACTTGGAACATCAGTCCCTTGCTTGACAAGGATAGTTCGGGACAGTCGATGCCTAGTCGCCATGTTTTTTCGGCAACCATCATCTCCATGGCCTGTATACATGCTAGTCTACCTGTTGGATTGGCATGCTTGCTCTTTTCAGCTTTGTTGGGGTTGGTGAGGGTTTTAGGGGGTGTTCATTATCCCAAGGATGTCTTGGTTGGCTATGCTTGTGGTCTGGTGTGGGGATTCCTTTTCTTCCTATTCTGACATGTAAGTTAAGCTAGTCCTACAACCACTTACTGCTTCAAATTGACCACTTGCTTTTTTGCCCTTGTATTCCTAACTTAGCTTTGATATAGTAGAGTCAGAAAGGAGATGTGATGAAGTTACGAATTGAGATTGACGGCAATTTAGAGGAGACTGAAATTGTCATCAAGACACCCACTTTGACAGATGAAATTGCAGATTTGCAACGGCTCTTGCAAGAGTCAAAGGCTCCGAGGTTGACTTTTTACAAGGGGACAGGTGAATATTATCTAGACTTGTCAGAAATTCTCTTCTTTGAAACAGAAGGGAGCAAGATCTACGCTCATAACCAGAAGGAAGCCTATGAAGTTCGTCTCAAACTTTATGAGTTGGAGTCCATCTTGCCTCGCTATTTTAGTCGAGTGTCCAAGTCAACTATCGCAAACATCCGTCAGATTTACTCAGTGGATAAGTCCTTTTCAGGAACGGGCACTATTTCCTTTTATCAGACACACAAGGAGGTTCATGTCTCGCGACATTACCAATCCCTCCTAAAAGAAAATCTAAGAAACATGAGGTGAAAAACATGAAAAAGAAAGCATTTGGTATTGTTTTATTGGTTTTAGCAGCTTGGATCTTGCTGCAAGGGAATTTTGGAATTCCTTCTTTGGATGGCAAGATGTGGCCTTTACTAGGTATCGCCTTTTTTGCCTACCAATCAGTTGAAGCTTTACTTCGTCGTCACCTGACATCGGCAGTTTTTACCGCTCTAGTAGCCTTAATGATTGCGAATCATTTTTATAACATTTTACCAATCCCAAACCAGTCTTTGTTTTGGGCTAGTATTCTAGCAGTGCTAGGAGTCGGCTATCTCACTCACTCAAGTAAGTTTTGGTATGGTAAAAAATGGTGGTACAACGGTGAGCGAACAGTCATCACGGATAAGGAAGTCACTTTTGGTAGTGGAACCTTCTATAAACAAGATCAAGAACTTGTAGACGATCAGGTGGAAGTCGCTTTTGGAGACGCAAAAATTTACTATGACAATGCAGAGATGTTAGGTGATTTTGCGACTTTGAATATCGAAGTGGCTTTTGGTAATGCAACTGTCTATGTTCCACAACACTGGCGTGTCGATTTGAAAGTGGAAACATCCTTTGGTGCAGCTAAGGCAGATGCTCCTGTAGCACCAACAAACAAAACCTTGATTATCCGTGGGGAAGTCGCCTTTGGTAAACTTGGCGTTGTCTACGTCAAATAAAAAAATCTTTTAATTCTCTTGATAAATTCAAGAAAGTGTGATAACATAGTACAGTATGTGGTGCTAGCACATCCGCTATATTAGATCTAATAGGAGGAAAATACAATGGCTAAAGTATGTTACTTTACAGGTCGTAAGACTGTATCAGGAAACAACCGTTCACACGCGATGAACCAAACAAAACGTGCCGTAAAACCAAACCTTCAAAAAGTTACTGTTCTTATCGATGGTAAACCTAAAAAAGTTTGGGCTTCAGCTCGTGCTTTGAAATCAGGTAAAGTTGAACGCGTTTAATAAAAATGAAAAGACCTAACTGGTCTTTTTCTTTTGCTCTAGAGATAAAACCATTTGAAAAATAGAGTAAATATCTACCAATACAGCATTCTGCTTTTACACTTGGGATGAAATATGATAAAATAAAGTATCAACTAGTTGAGGTAAAAAAAATGACTGTAAAAATTAATACAAAAGATGGTCAAATCGAACTGACAGATGAAGTGATTGCAACCGTTGTAGGTGGTGCAGCAACTGAGATTTTTGGTGTGGTCGGTATGGCTAGCAAAAATACCCTCAAAGATAATTTCCAAGCCCTTCTTGGTAAGGAAAATTATGCAAAAGGTGTTGTCGTGAAGGCCGCCGAAGATGGCAGTATTGCAGTTGATGTTTATACCGTGTTGAGCTACGGAACAAAGATTAGTGAAGTCTCAAAAAACATCCAAGAGCGTGTTCGTTTTAGTTTGGAAAACCAACTAGGCATCACTGCTCAGACTGTGAATGTCTACATTCAAAATATCAAAGTTGTAGGAGAATAATCGTGTCAAAAATTACTACCAGCTTATTTCAAGAAATGGTGCAGGCTGCATCAACTCGTTTGAATAAGCAAGCTGAATATGTCAATTCATTAAACGTCTTTCCAGTTCCAGATGGAGATACTGGGACAAACATGGGGATGACCATCGAGAATGGTGCCAAAGAAGTAGCAGACAAGCCAGCTTCTACAGTCGGAGAAGTGGCGAGTATTCTTGCTAAGGGGCTCTTGATGGGTGCGCGTGGAAACTCAGGAGTTATCACGTCTCAACTTTTCCGTGGCTTCTCTCAAGCTATCAAAGATAAAGACGAGTTAACAGGTCAAGATTTGGCCCTTGCTTTCCAATCTGGTGTCGAAGTAGCTTATAAAGCAGTTATGAAACCAGTCGAAGGAACTATTTTGACAGTTTCTCGTGGTGCGGCCATTGGGGCTAAGAAAAAAGCTGAGGAGACAGATGATGCTGTCGAGGTCATGCGTGCAGCCTTAGAAGGTGCTAAGAGAGCTCTGGCTAAGACTCCTGATATGCTCCCAGTCTTGAAAGAGGTTGGTGTCGTGGACTCTGGTGGTCAAGGCTTGGTCTTCATCTACGAAGGTTTCCTGTCAGCACTCACTGGTGAATACAGTGCGTCTGAGGACTTTGTAGCAACTCCAGCTAATATGGGTGAAATGATCAATGCAGAGCACCATAAGTCTGTAGCAGGGCATGTGGCAACTGAGGATATTACCTTCGGTTACTGTACGGAAATCATGGTTGCCCTTAAACAAGGCCCAACTTATGCCAAAGATTTTGACTATGATGAATTCCGTAACTACTTGAATGACCTTGGGGATTCTCTACTTGTTGTCAACGATGATGAAATCGTCAAAGTTCACGTCCATACAGAAGATCCAGGTCTTGTTATGCAAGAGGGACTTAAATATGGTAGCTTGGTCAAGGTCAAAGTGGACAACATGCGCAACCAACACGAAGCACAAGTAGAAAAAGAAGCTCAAGTCAGCAAGCCAGCTGAAGAAAAGGAATATGCTCTTATCGCAGTCGTAGCAGGTCAAGGATTGGCAGATATCTTCCGTGCCCAAGGTGTGGATTATGTCATTGAAGGTGGACAAACCATGAATCCTTCGACAGAGGACTTTATCAAGGCTGTTGAGCAAGTCAATGCTCGCAACATCATCTTCTTGCCAAACAACAAAAATATCTTCATGGCAGCTCAATCTGCCGCAGAGGTGTTAGATCAACCAGCTGTTGTGGTAGAAGCTCGTACTCTTCCTCAAGGATTGACGAGTCTGCTTGCCTTTGACCCAAGCAAATCAATCGAAGAAAACAAAGAACGTATGACTGCAGCCCTCGGTGATGTCATCAGCGGAAGTGTAACTACTGCCGTTCGCGACACAACTATCGATGGCTTGGAAATTCATGAAAATGACAATCTTGGTATGGTAGATGGCAAAATCCTTGTGTCAAACCCTGACATGCACCAAACCTTGACTGAAACTTTGAAGCACATGCTAGACGAAGACAGTGAAATCGTGACTTTCTATGTCGGCGAAGACGGAAGCGAAGAATTGGCTAACCAAATCGCCCAAGAAATCGCAGAAGAATTTGAAGATGTTGAAGTTGAGATTCACCAAGGTCAACAACCTGTATATCCATATATTTTCAGTGTGGAATAAAAATTTAATAGATTAAAAAGAAAGTTGATTGTTCAACTTTCTTTTTTTATGACATTTGTCATATTTCCTAGTGACAGAAGCATCTAGCTCTGCTAACTTCAAAAGATTATAATTGAAGTAGAAACTGGAGGAAGAAAAAATGAAAAATAAAATGATTGTCGCAGTGAGTTTAGTAGCAGCAGGAGTGATGACCTATCTCATGTTTTCAGGATTGGACGAGGGTTTCTACCATTTTCCTTGGGAGCTCTTTGCTGGCTTTGGAATGATGTCTTGGCTTGTCAGAGAAGGTTTGAAATTGGTCAGAGATGTGAAAAAGGAGTTTGAGGAATGAAAAAAGCAATCATCTATTTCTTTATCGGCCTGTCACTCTTGGTATGGTTAGTGGAAATGTTTACTGGTTGGTTTGACCAAACCTTGTTTCGCCAATTTATTCGTGGTGCTTGGGGTTTTGGATTTATGATTTTCATTGTTTTCCCTATGGGAATGAAGTGGTTGAAAGGAGAATCTCATGACTGTGATTAAAGTTGAGAAATTGAGTAAGAAAATAAAAGACAAGGAGATCTTGCGGAACATCTCTTTTGAAATCAACGATGGTGAATGTGTCGCCTTGATCGGGCCTAACGGAGCAGGAAAAACAACCTTGATTGATTGCCTCTTGGGCGACAAGTTCGTGAGCTCAGGTCAGGTCGCCATTCAAGGCTTTGCGCCAACAGATCCTCGATTAAAACAGCTTGTTTCTGTCTTACCTCAAGAAAATGCAGTTGTTCAAAGCTTGAAAGTGAAAGAACTTCTATCATTTTTCAAGTCACTTTATCCCGACAGTCTTTCAGATAAAGAAATTGATGACTTGCTGAGATTCTCAGACAAGCAGAAAAATCAGCTAGCGGGCAAGTTGTCTGGTGGGCAAAAACGTTTGTTCTCTTTCGTGTTGGCTTTAATAGGTCGTCCGAAAATTCTATTTTTAGACGAGCCAACTGCTGCCATGGATACGTCGACACGTCAGCATTTTTGGGAAATTGTTAATCGATTAAAGAAAAATGGTGTCACTATTGTCTATTCTTCTCACTATATCGAAGAGGTAGAACATACGGCTGACCGCATTTTGGTGCTCCATAAGGGAGAATTGATTCGCGATACGACGCCTTATGCCATGCGTGGTGAAGAACAGGAAAAACACTTTACCGTGCCTCTAACTTATCAGGAAGTTATCAGCACTTTGGACCAGGTTCAAGAGCTTGAAATCAAGCAAAATGCTCTTTCCTTCACAACCAAAGAAGCCAGCCAGGTATGGAAAGTCTTGCAAGAACAGGGCTGCATGATCGAAGAAATTGAAGTTCGCAATCGAACTCTCTTAGACAGTATCTTCGAAACGACTCAAGACTAAAGGAGATTGACGATGAAAAATATGACAAGTCTCATGAAAGTAGAAATCATTCTGATGAAACGGCAAGCCATCTACTACTTGCTATCCATCGGACTTCCAAGTGTGTTTTACCTTATTTTCTCTGGTATGATGTCAGGATCAGACATTCCAGAAATTGCTCTTCAAGCCTATCTCTTTGCCATGACGCTCTTTAGTATCATGTCAAGTGCTTTTTTCAGTATCCCTAGCACACTCGAGTCTGATAAGACAAACAACTGGCAAAAATTGATTCAACATTCTCCTGTATCTATGGTAGAATATTATGTATCAAAACTGTTCAGCACCCTACTGACTTTCTTGTTATCAATTATTGTTGTCTTTTCGGTTGGTCATTTTGTCCGTGGAGTGACTCTGCCTTGGCTTGATTGGTTGGTGATCGGAGTTATGTTACTGGTCGGAAGCGTGGTCTTTATCAGTATGGGTGTCTTGGTGAGCTTGCTACCCAGTGCTCAACTGATGACGGTTGTTGGAAATATTGCCTATATTGCTTTGGCTGTCCTAGGTGGACTGTGGTTCCCCTTGGATTCCTTCCCAGAATGGCTCCAATCTATTGGAAAGCTGACTCCAACCTATCAACTGATGCAGGTCGTCTCTACTTATTTGGAACACCATGAATTTAGTATTCTTTCTGCCTTGGTTGTACTAGGTTATACAGTTTTCTTTGGTGTATTGGTCATTCAACTGAAAAAACGGATTGAGGTAAAATAAATCTATGTTGGAAAAATTTAAAAACATTCATTATATGTTTCATATTTCAATAGTGTTTATCATCTTTCCTATAGCGGGTGTCATCGTTGGAGATTACCCGCTTTTAACCTTGCTATGGACCCTACTATTTGTACTTGCCTTCTATTCGGTTTTAATCAGTCAGAATCGCACCGTGCAGTGGCTAGCATGGTGGTCCATGCTTGTCTACATTTTTTATACATCTGTTTGGCTAAGTTCAGGTTTCACATGGTTTATCTTTTATTTATCCAATCTCCTTATTTATGAGCTGGATGAGATTTCTTTTCACTCTTGGCGTTTTGTCAGTTTTATTGTCCTGCAACCATTTATTCTGACCGGAATCTATATGGTCAATCATGTTAGTCCCTGGCAGCTACTCTTTTTCTTGGTGACCTTTATCTTTTCCGATGCAATGACCTTTGGTCTTTATCGAATTCGATTGTCGGAGGACATAAAAGAAGAAAAGATGAAACAAAATGCCAAGCTCAATCTTTTCTTGGCTGAAAACGAACGCAGTCGTATCGGCCAGGATCTTCATGACAGTCTAGGCCATACTTTTGCCATGCTGAGTGTGAAGACGGACCTTGCACTCCAGCTTCTCCAAATGCAGGCCTATCCTCAAGTGGAAAAAGAATTAAAAGAAATTCATCAGATCAGTAAAGAATCCATGAATGAAGTTCGTACAATTATCGAAAATCTTAAAACCAGAACCCTTGCTTCTGAATTTACGACTGTTAAAAAAATGCTGGAAATTGCAGGAATTGAAACAGAAATCAATCACCAACTAGATACAGCTAGCCTAACTCAGGAATTAGAATCAACGGCCTCCATGATTTTGCTTGAGTTAGTGACCAACATCATCAAACATGCCAAAGCATCCAAAGCCTACTTAAAATTAGAACGAACTGAGAAGGAACTCATTCTAACAGTGAGAGATGATGGCTGTGGCTTTGCTTCTCTAAAAGGGGATGAACTTCATACAGTCCGCGATCGTGTCCTTCCATTTTCAGGAGAAGTAAAGGTAATCAGTCAGAAACATCCGACGGAAGTGCAGGTTCGACTAGCTTATAAGGAGAGAAACTAAGATGAAACTACTTGTTGCAGAAGATCAAAGTATGTTGCGAGATGCTATGTGCCAGTTGCTTACCTTTCAACCAGATGTGGAGTCCGTCATACAAGCCAAGGATGGCCAAGAAGCAATCCAACTTTTAGAAAAAGAGACAGTAGATATCGCAATTCTTGACGTAGAAATGCCTGTTAAGACTGGCCTTGAAGTCTTGGAGTGGATACGAGTACAAAAGCTAGAAACTAAGGTAGTCGTCGTGACGACCTTCAAGCGCCCTGGCTATTTTGAACGTGCAATCAAGGCTGGAGTAGATGCATATGTCTTGAAAGAAAGGAGCATTGCAGATCTCATGCAAACCTTGCATACTGTTCTCGAAGGACGCAAGGAGTATTCACCTGAATTGATGGAAGTGGTGATGACGCATCCTAACCCGTTAACAGAGCAAGAGATTGCTGTCTTAAAGGGAATTGCTCAGGGTTTGTCTAACCAAGAGATCGCAGATCAGCTTTATCTATCAAATGGAACCGTCCGAAACTATGTCACCAATATTCTTTCGAAACTAGATGCTGGTAATCGAACAGAGGTAGCCAACATTGCAAAAGAATCTGGTTGGCTTTGATAAGAAGGGTTAAAAAATTCCGAAACGATAACTTGAATCAAAGGAAATCCATACTAGAAAGGAGGAGGTAAATCGCCTCCTTTTCTGGTTTAGAAAAGCGGTGAAAGCTAGTGTCAAAGAGTTAAAAGATCAGAATAAAAATGAAAAATATCTTGACAATGAAGGAAAAATTGTGTTACAATAATAGACGGTACTTTTTACTTTTGGTCTCTCAAAAGTGTACAGGGACGTGCTGACAAATGTTGCAAAAGTACACACAGATGGTAGCTGTCACCAAGTGTATCATCACCAAAAATAAAAAAACACAGGAGAATGTAGATGCCTACAATTAACCAATTGGTTCGCAAACCGCGTAAATCAAAAGTAGAAAAATCTAAATCACCAGCTTTGAACGTTGGTTACAACAGTCATAAAAAAGTTCAAACAAACGTTTCTTCACCACAAAAACGTGGTGTTGCAACTCGTGTGGGAACAATGACACCTAAAAAACCTAACTCTGCCCTTCGTAAATTCGCTCGTGTACGTTTGAGCAACCTTATCGAAGTTACTGCCTACATCCCAGGTATCGGACACAACTTGCAAGAGCACAGCGTGGTGCTTCTTCGTGGTGGACGTGTAAAAGACCTTCCGGGGGTACGTTACCATATCGTCCGTGGTGCACTTGATACTGCAGGTGTTAACGATCGTAAACAAGGCCGTTCTAAATACGGTACTAAACGTCCAAAAGCATAAGGAAAGGGGATAAAGAGAAATGAGTCGTAAAAATAGAGCTCCAAAACGTGATGTATTGCCAGATCCGCTTTACAATTCACAACTAGTTACTCGTCTTATCAACCGCGTTATGCTTGACGGTAAACGTGGTACAGCTGCTTCAATCGTTTACGGTGCTTTTGAGCAAATCAAAGAAGCTACTGGTAACGATGCACTTGAAGTATTTGAAACAGCTATGGAAAACATCATGCCTGTACTTGAAGTACGTGCACGTCGTGTTGGTGGATCTAACTACCAAGTCCCAGTTGAAGTTCGTCCAGAACGTCGTACAACACTTGGACTTCGTTGGTTGGTAACCATCGCTCGCCTTCGTGGTGAACACACAATGCAAGACCGTCTTGCAAAAGAAATCTTGGATGCTGCGAACAACACAGGTGCAGCAGTTAAGAAACGTGAAGACACTCACCGTATGGCTGAAGCTAACCGTGCCTTCGCACACTTCCGTTGGTAAAATCATGATGCTAGGAACGGTAAGGATGCAAGGTGAAAATAGGAAACTGACGCAGTATTCGACGAATACAAGGAAGTTTATCTTTTTCATACAGCATCCCGTTCCGGCTCAAATTGGCTAATTAACTTTAGCCCGAGTTCAATTGAGTTCAACTCAGCTAGCTAACTCTAGCCCGAGTTCAATTCAACTTGTATACAAGTTGAAACCAACAAAAACAAGATAAACATTGAGAACGGGTAGGTCCTGCCTATCCGTTTTTATTAAAATCGTGTTATAATAGAATAGAAATTAAAATAAATAGGAGAAACAAACCTCATGGCACGCGAATTTTCACTTGAAAAAACTCGTAATATCGGTATCATGGCTCACGTCGATGCCGGTAAAACAACAACTACTGAGCGTATTCTTTACTACACTGGTAAAATCCACAAAATCGGTGAAACTCACGAAGGTGCGTCACAAATGGACTGGATGGAGCAAGAGCAAGAACGTGGTATCACTATCACATCTGCTGCGACAACAGCTCAATGGAACAATCACCGCGTAAACATCATCGACACACCAGGACACGTGGACTTCACAATCGAAGTACAACGTTCTCTTCGTGTATTGGATGGTGCGGTTACCGTTCTTGACTCACAATCAGGTGTTGAGCCTCAAACTGAAACAGTTTGGCGTCAAGCAACTGAGTACGGAGTTCCACGTATCGTATTTGCCAACAAAATGGACAAAATCGGTGCTGACTTCCTTTACTCTGTAAGCACACTTCACGACCGTCTTCAAGCAAACGCACACCCAATCCAATTGCCAATCGGTGCTGAAGATGACTTCCGTGGTATCATCGACTTGATCAAGATGAAAGCTGAAATCTATACTAACGACCTTGGTACAGATATCCTTGAAGAAGATATTCCAGCTGAATACCTTGACCAAGCTCAAGAATACCGTGAAAAATTGATCGAAGCAGTTGCTGAAACTGACGAAGACTTGATGATGAAATACCTCGAAGGTGAAGAAATCACTAACGAAGAATTGAAAGCTGGTATCCGTAAAGCGACTATCAACGTTGAATTCTTCCCAGTATTGTGTGGTTCTGCCTTCAAGAACAAAGGTGTTCAATTGATGCTTGATGCGGTTATCGACTACCTTCCAAGCCCACTTGACATCCCAGCAATCAAAGGTATCAACCCAGATACAGACGAAGAAGAAACTCGTCCAGCATCTGACGAAGAGCCATTCGCAGCTCTTGCCTTCAAGATTGCAACAGACCCATTTGTAGGCCGCTTGACATTCTTCCGTGTTTACTCAGGTGTGCTTCAATCAGGTTCTTACGTAATGAACACTTCTAAAGGTAAACGTGAACGTATCGGACGTCTTGTGCAATTGCATGCCAATAGTCGTCAAGAAATCGAAACCGTTTATGCTGGTGATATTGCAGCTGCTATTGGTTTGAAGGATACAACTACTGGTGATTCATTGACAGATGAAAAAGCTAAAATCATCCTTGAGTCAATCCACGTTCCAGAACCAGTTATCCAGTTGATGGTTGAGCCAAAATCTAAAGCTGACCAAGATAAGATGGGTATTGCCCTTCAAAAATTGGCGGAAGAAGATCCAACATTCCGCGTTGAAACAAACGTTGAAACTGGTGAAACAGTTATCTCAGGTATGGGTGAACTTCACCTTGACGTCCTTGTTGACCGTATGCGTCGTGAGTTCAAAGTTGAAGCGAACGTAGGTGCTCCTCAAGTATCTTACCGTGAAACATTCCGCGCTTCTACTCAAGCACGTGGATTCTTCAAACGTCAGTCTGGTGGTAAAGGTCAATTCGGTGATGTATGGATTGAGTTTAGTCCAAACGAAGAAGGTAAAGGATTCGAATTCGAGAACGCAATCGTCGGTGGTGTGGTTCCTCGTGAATTTATCCCAGCGGTTGAAAAAGGTTTGGTAGAATCTATGGCTAACGGTGTTCTTGCAGGTTACCCAATGGTTGACGTTAAAGCTAAGCTTTACGATGGTTCATACCACGATGTCGACTCATCTGAAACTGCCTTCAAGATCGCGGCTTCACTTGCCCTTAAAGAAGCTGCTAAATCAGCACAACCAGCTATCCTTGAGCCAATGATGCTTGTAACCATCACTGTTCCTGAAGAAAACCTTGGTGATGTTATGGGTCACGTAACTGCTCGTCGTGGACGTGTTGATGGTATGGAAGCACACGGTAACAGCCAAATCGTTCGTGCTTACGTTCCACTTGCTGAAATGTTCGGTTACGCAACTGTTCTTCGTTCAGCATCTCAAGGACGTGGTACTTTCATGATGGTATTTGACCACTACGAAGATGTACCTAAGTCAGTACAAGAAGAAATCATTAAGAAAAACAAAGGTGAAGACTAATCAGTCCTCGCTCTAGAAGGAAGTCACTTGGTGGCTTCCTTTTTTATGTTCTATATCAAAGAAGATTAGAAAAATATACTCTAAATTAAATTTGGAAGTAATAAGATCGTTCAATTCCCTATTCATATTTATAAAAATAGGAAAAACATTCATAAAAACACGCTTAGATAGAAAATTCAGAAAATTGTTTCTTTTGTCTTGAAAATTTTTGAAAAAATGGTATGATAGTAACAAGCTATTTTTAAGAGAAGAGAAAGGGGAACAATGGAGAAAATCAGTTTAGACGCTCCTAAGACGGGGTCGGACCTAGTTTTGGAAACACTCCGTGATTTAGGAATTGATACCATATTTGGTTATCCTGGTGGGGCTGTCTTGCCTTTATATGATGCGATTTATAATTTCAAAGGCATTCGCCACATTCTAGGTCGCCATGAGCAAGGATGCTTGCACGAAGCTGAAGGCTATGCCAAATCAACTGGAAAGTTGGGTGTTGCCGTCGTCACTAGCGGACCAGGAGCAACAAATGCCATTACAGGGATTGCGGATGCCATGAGCGATAGCGTTCCCCTTTTGGTCTTTACAGGTCAGGTTGCTCGAGCGGGAATTGGGAAGGATGCCTTTCAGGAGGCGGATATTGTCGGTATTACCATGCCCATTACCAAGTACAATTACCAAGTCCGTGAGACAGCTGATATTCCTCGTATCATTACGGAAGCTGTCCATATCGCGACCACAGGTCGTCCAGGTCCAGTCGTGATTGACTTGCCTAAGGATGTATCCGCCTTAGAGACAGACTTCATCTATTCACCAGAAGTGCATTTACCGAGTTATCAACCTACGATCGAACCGAACGACATGCAAATCAAGAAAATCTTGAAACAATTGTCTAAGGCTAAGAAACCTGTTTTGTTGGCAGGTGGTGGTATCAGCTATGCAGAAGCTTCAAAAGAATTGAATGAATTTGCTGAACGCTATCAAATTCCAGTTGTGACCAGTCTTTTGGGTCAAGGTACTATTGCAACTAGCCATCCACTCTTCCTTGGTATGGGAGGTATGCACGGTTCTTTCGCAGCCAACATTGCCATGACCGAAGCGGACTTTATGATTAGTATTGGTTGCCGTTTCGATGACCGCCTGACTGGAAATCCTAAGACTTTTGCTAAAAATGCCAAGGTTGCTCATATCGATATTGATCCAGCAGAGATTGGTAAGATTATCAGTGCAGATATTCCAGTGGTTGGGGACGCTAAGAAAGCCTTACAGATGCTACTGGCAGAACCAACTGTTCATAACAATACTGAAAAGTGGATTGACAAAGTCACCAAGGACAAGAACCGCGTTCGTTCTTATGATAAGAAAGAACGTGTGGTTCAACCGCAGGCAGTCATTGAACGCATCGGTGAGTTGACGAATGGGGATGCTATTGTCGTTACTGACGTTGGTCAACATCAAATGTGGACAGCCCAGTATTACCCATATCAAAATGAACGTCAATTAGTCACTTCAGGTGGTTTGGGTACCATGGGATTCGGTGTTCCTGCAGCAATCGGAGCTAAGATTGCCAATCCAGAAAAAGAAGTAGTTCTTTTTGTCGGTGACGGTGGCTTCCAAATGACCAACCAAGAACTAGCCATCCTAAATATCTACAAGGTACCCATTAAGGTCGTGATGCTGAATAACCACTCCCTAGGAATGGTTCGTCAGTGGCAAGAATCCTTCTATGACGGTAGAACTTCAGAGTCAGTCTTTGACACTCTCCCTGACTTCCAGCTGATGGCACAGGCCTACGGTATCAAAAACTATAAATTTGATAATCCAGAGACGATAGAGAAGGATTTAGAAGTCATTCTGGAGGATGTGCCGATGTTTATCGAGGTGGATATTTCCCGTAAGGAGCAGGTTTTGCCAATGGTACCAGCCGGTAAGAGCAATCATGAGATGTTGGGGGTGAAGTTCCATGCGTAGAATGTTAACAGCAAAACTACAAAATCGTTCAGGAGTCCTCAATCGCTTTACAGGTGTCCTTTCACGTCGTCAAGTCAACATTGAGAGTATCTCAGTTGGTGCGACAGAGAATCCTGATGTATCAAGGATTACCATCATTATTGATGTGGCTTCACATGATGAGGTCGAGCAAATCATCAAGCAACTCAACCGTCAGATCGATGTGATTCGCATTCGGGATATTACAGATAAACCACACTTGGAAAGAGAAGTTATCTTGGTGAAGGTGTCTGCACCTGCTGAAAAGCGTGCAGAAATCTTGGCTATTATTCAACCTTTCCGTGCAACGGTGGTGGATGTGGCTCCAAGCTCGATTACGATCCAGATGACTGGGAATGCTGAAAAGAGTGAGGCACTCTTGCGAGTAATCCGTCCTTATGGAATTAGAAATATTGCTCGAACAGGTGCAACTGGATTTACCCGCGACTAATGCTCTTTGATTTTCATTGAGTATAAAAAAATAACTTAAATTTGTTAAACCAGCCTAAAAGGCAATAAATAATAGAAAAGAGAGAAAAACTATGGCAGTTCAAATGGAATACGAAAAAGATGTTAAAGTAGCAGCGCTTGACGGTAAAAAAATCGCCGTAATAGGTTATGGTTCACAAGGACATGCGCATGCGCAAAACTTGCGTGATTCAGGTCGTGATGTCATCATCGGTGTGCGTTCAGGTAAATCTTTTGACAAAGCAAAAGAAGATGGATTTGACACTTACACAGTAGCAGAAGCGACTAAATTGGCTGATGTCATCATGATTTTGGCACCAGACGAAATCCAACAAGAATTGTACGAAGCAGAAATCGCTCCAAACTTGGAAGCTGGAAATGCAGTTGGATTTGCCCATGGTTTCAACATCCACTTTGAATTTATCAAAGTTCCTGCAGATGTAGATGTCTTCATGTGTGCTCCTAAAGGACCAGGTCACTTGGTACGTCGTACTTACGAAGAAGGTTTTGGTGTTCCAGCTCTTTATGCAGTTTACCAAGACGCTACAGGGAATGCGAAAAATATTGCCATGGACTGGTGTAAAGGGGTTGGAGCAGCTCGTGTAGGTTTGCTTGAAACAACTTACAAAGAAGAAACAGAAGAAGATTTGTTTGGTGAACAAGCTGTACTTTGTGGTGGTTTGACTGCCCTTATCGAAGCAGGTTTTGAAGTCTTGACAGAAGCAGGCTATGCCCCAGAATTGGCTTATTTTGAAGTTCTTCATGAAATGAAATTGATCGTTGACTTGATCTATGAAGGTGGATTCAAGAAAATGCGTCAATCTATTTCAAACACTGCTGAATACGGTGACTATGTATCAGGTCCACGTGTGATTACTGAGCAAGTTAAAGAAAACATGAAAGCTGTTTTGGCAGACATCCAAAATGGTAAATTTGCAAATGACTTTGTAAATGACTACAAGGCTGGTCGTCCAAAACTTACTGCTTACCGTGAACAAGCAGCTAACCTTGAAATTGAAAAAGTTGGTGCTGAACTGCGTAAAGCAATGCCATTCGTTGGTAAAAACGACGACGATGCTTTCAAAATCTATAACTAATTCTTAGAATAAAAACAGAAGGCGAGTTGGGGGGTACCTAACTCGCTTTTTACCTTGTAAAGTATTTGAGGAGGAGACATGCTAAGTGCAAAAGATGTGGTGAAAGCCCACAAAGTTTTAAGTGGTGTAGTAGTCAATACACCACTGGAATATGATCATTATTTATCAGAAAAGTATGGAGCTAAGATCTATCTGAAAAAGGAAAATGCGCAACGAGTTCGTTCTTTTAAAATTCGTGGAGCTTATTACGCTATTTCACAATTGACAAGAGAAGAACGTGAGCGTGGTGTGGTCTGTGCATCAGCGGGGAATCACGCTCAGGGTGTTGCCTATACTTGTAATGAGATGAAGATTCCTGCAACAATCTTTATGCCTATTACAACACCTCAACAAAAGATTGGACAGGTTCGCTTTTTTGGTGGAGATTTCGTGACCATCAAGTTGGTCGGAGATACTTTTGACGCTTCGGCTAAGGCGGCCCAAGAATTCACTGTTTCAGAAAATAGAACCTTTATCGATCCTTTTGATGATATCCATGTTCAAGCTGGTCAAGGGACTGTAGCCTATGAAATTCTTGAAGAAGCCCGTAAAGAGTCTATTGATTTTGATACAGTACTAGTGCCGGTAGGTGGTGGCGGACTGATTGCAGGGGTTTCAACTTACATCAAAGAAACAAATCCCGCTATCGAAGTAATTGGTGTAGAAGCCAATGGTGCCCGTTCGATGAAGGCAGCCTTTGAAGCTGGAGGACCAGTTAAACTCAAAGAAATTGACAAATTTGCTGATGGAATAGCTGTGCAGAAAGTTGGGCAGTTGACCTATGAAGCAACTCGTAAGAATGTTGAAACTCTTATTGGAGTGGATGAAGGCTTGATTTCTGAGACCTTGATTGATCTTTATTCTAAGCAAGGAATTGTCGCTGAACCTGCTGGAGCGGCCAGCATTGCAGCCTTGGAAGTCCTATCAGACTATATCAAAGGCAAGACAATTTGCTGCATCATTTCTGGGGGAAATAACGATATCAACCGCATGCCAGAAATGGAAGAACGTGCCTTGATTTACGATGGCATCAAGCATTACTTTGTAGTTAATTTCCCACAACGTCCAGGGGCTCTTCGTGAGTTTGTAAATGACATCTTGGGACCGTATGATGACATCACTCGTTTTGAGTATATCAAACGGGCCAGCAAGGGGACAGGGCCGGTCTTGATTGGGATTGCTCTCGCTGATAAGCATGATTATGCTGGCTTGATTCATCGGATGGAAAAGTTCGACCCGTCTTATATCAATCTGAACGGAAATGAGACTTTATATAATATGCTAGTCTAAAATAAATTTGCTATCATATTATTTGCCAATTTCCTATAATGATGCTATAATGATGGTGACGAAAGGGGGAGATTCCCATGGTTTTACATGTTTTACTTGTTCTCTTTATTCTAGTGCTGATTGCATCAGCGATTATTGTCAGCTCTGTGTATGTGGTACGACAACAGTCTGTCGCTATTATCGAGCGTTTTGGTAAATACCAAAAGTTGAGTAATAGTGGTATTCATGTACGAGCACCTTTTGGAATTGATAGAATTGCAGCCAGGGTGCAGTTGCGTCTATTGCAAAGTGAGATCGTCGTGGAAACAAAAACACAAGATAATGTATTTGTGACCATGAATGTGGCGACTCAGTATCGAGTGAATGAGAACAATGTCACAGATGCTTACTATAAATTAATGAGACCAGAAGCTCAAATCAAATCCTATATCGAGGATGCCTTGCGTTCGTCTGTACCGAAATTGACCTTGGATGAACTATTTGAGAAAAAAGATGAAATTGCATTAGAAGTTCAAAAACAAGTAGCAGAAGAAATGTCTACATATGGGTATATCATCGTCAAAACACTGATTACGAAGGTTGAGCCTGACGCCGAAGTAAAACAATCAATGAACGAAATCAATGCTGCCCAACGTAAGAGAGTTGCTGCGCAAGAACTTGCAGAAGCAGATAAGATTAAGATTGTGACCGCAGCAGAAGCAGAGGCAGAAAAAGATCGCCTACACGGGGTAGGGATTGCAGAACAGCGTAAGGCTATTGTTGACGGACTTGCTGATTCTATTCAAGAATTAAAAGGAGCCAATGTTGAACTCACGGAAGCCCAGATTATGTCCATTCTATTAACAAATCAGTATTTGGATACTTTGAATAATTTCGCAGACAATAAGGGCAATAACACTATCTTCCTACCAGCAAATCCTGATGGAGTTGAAGATATACGAACAAGCATATTATCAGCTTTAAAAGCTAAGTAATAACAATTTATTATTTGTTTTCAATAAGTAGATGTTTTTTTGTGGATAATCCTAAAGAATGGATATATTTCAGTATCGTAAAGAACAAAATAGGAGAAGAACATGGCTAAATCAAACTTTGAAAAAGTAGAATCAGTTGTTGGCTGGGTTCGTGATAAGAAAATCACAGGTTACCGTATCTCTAAGGAAACAAATGCACGTGAAATGTCAATTATTGCTTTGGCACAAGGTCGTGCAAAAGTGAAAAATATTTCATTTGAAACAGCCCTAGGTTTGATTGATTTTTATGACAAGAATCATGAAAAATTTGAAGATTGAACTAGGCTTACAGGCAGATTCTTAAAATGGATCTGCCTTTTGTTTTGCAAAGGGTTAGTAAAAAGACTACATAATTTTATGCAGTCTTTGTTTGTTATTTGAGATAACGTTGAAGAAACTCTTTTGTCCGGTCTTCTTTAGGGTTCGTGAAGAGGTCTTCTGGCTTGCCTTCTTCAGCAATGACGCCCTTATCCATAAAGATGACACGGTGAGAGACATCGCGGGCGAACTCCATTTCGTGGGTTACGACAATCATGGTCAATCCTTCCTGAGCCAGGTCTTGCATGATTTTAAGGACTTCACCGACCATTTCTGGATCCAGAGCAGATGTTGGTTCGTCAAAGAGGATGGCATCAGGATTCATGGAGAGGGCGCGGGCGATGGCTACACGTTGCTTCTGGCCCCCAGAGAGTTGTTTCGGTTTGGCTTGCCAATAGCGTTCCCCCATGCCAACTTTTTCAAGATTTTCTTTGGCAATTTTTTCAGCTTCAGAGCGTTCTCGTTTGAGGACAGTCGTTTGGGCGACAATAGTATTTTCGAGAACATCGAGGTTTTCAAAGAGGTTGAAGGATTGAAAAACCATACCGAGTTTTTCACGATAGTGAGTAAGGTCATAGCCTTTTGCAAGGACGTTTTCTCCTCGGTAGAGAATTTCCCCCTCAGTAGGTGTTTCAAGTAGGTTGATAGAACGTAGGAAGGTTGATTTTCCGCTTCCTGAGCTCCCGATGATGGAGATAACCTCTCCTTTGTGGACTGATAGAGAGATGTCTTTTAAGACTTCGTTTTGTCCATAGGATTTTTTGAGGTGTTTAATTTCAAGAATGGGTTGATTCATTATTTCAAGTCCTCCGTTTGCATTTGATTAGCACCTGTAGTGTAGGTATCCATGTCCATGCGTCTTTCGATGAAGCGTAGAATACGGGTCACTGTGAAGGTGAGGACAAAGTAAATCACGGCGATGATTGTAAATGTCTGGAAGTATTGATAAGTTTGAGTTGCCACGGTATTTCCAGAGAAGTAGAGTTCCACAACAGAGATAACATTCAGTACAGACGTATCCTTGATATTGATGACAAACTCATTACCAGTTGCAGGCAGGATATTGCGAACGACCTGAGGTAGGACAACCTTACGCATTGTCTGATTATGGGTCATACCAAGAGCAGTTGCGGCTTCAAACTGTCCCTTATCAACTGCTAGGATACCTCCACGGACGATTTCTGTCATATAGGCACCAGTGTTGATTGAAACGATGAAGATGGCTGCAAGTGTGCGATCGAGATTGATTCCAAAGGCTTGTGCTGTACCATAGTAGATAACCATAGATTGAACAATCATTGGTGTACCACGGAAAATTTCAATATAGACATTGAGGATCCAGCCAAGTAGTTTTTGCAAGCCATAGATGGCCTTGTTTTCAGATAGTGGAGCAGTACGGAAGACTCCGATTGCAAGCCCGATAATAAGCCCTGCGATGGTCCCGATAATGGAGATCAAGAGTGTGATACCAGCACCACGCAAGAGTTGTTGCCAGTTTTCAGAAAGAATTTTAGCGACTTGGCTAAAGAAACTACTTTCTTCCTCTGTTGTTGTCGCCTCCACTGGTTGCTCTTTAATCATCCGATCCATGAGAGCTACTTGTTCGTCCTTAGAAATGGTTTCGATGCTGGCATTGATTTGGCTGATGCGACTATCGTCCTTGCGAAGACCAATTGCAATAGCAGTGTCTTCTTCTCCGGTTTCAAAGCCCTTGTCAAGTTGGATCATCTTGAATTTGGAGTTGGCAGATTCAGCGGTCAGGGCTTCAGGGCGTTCTGAAACATAGGCGTCAATGACACCTGCTTCAAGTGCTTGGCGCATCTGAGCAAAATCCCCCATGGCTGTTTCTTTCTTGGCACCAGGGATTTGGGAAATCAAGTCATAAAGGTAAACGCCTTGTTGAGACGTGATTTTTGCTCCGCTAAAGTCGTTTAAAGATTTGGCATTGGCATAGACAGAGTCCTTCTTGACCAATAGAACAGGTTCACTAGTATAGTAACTGCTTGAAAAGGCAATTTCTTGTTTACGTTCAGCCGTTGGGCTCATACCTGCAATGATCATATCGATTTTGCCAGAAGTAAGGGCTGGAACAAGTCCTTCCCACTTGGTTTTAACGACTAAAGGTTCCTTGCCTAGGTCTTTGGCAATCTTTTTAGCGATTTGGACATCGTAGCCATTGGCATATTGGTTGGTACCGTCGATTTTGACGGCGCCGTTACTATCGTCGTCTTGGGTCCAGTTGAAAGGGGCGTAAGCTGCCTCCATCCCGATGCGTAAATATTCGTCAGCTTGGACCTGGCTAACTAGTCCCAGTGTAAGGGCTAGGCTAGCAAGGATAGATAAGCATAATTTTTTCATGTTTTCTCCTATTTCTAGTCTAAAAATGACTTCTCTCTATTGTATCGAAAAATAGTGAGATTTTCAATACAAGTAAGCCTTTACTTATAAAAAATGATATAATGATAGCAAAGATAAAAAGGGGGATTGTGTTGTGAAAAAGACTTTTTTCTTGCTTTTATTTAGCTTGTTTTGTATTTTACCACTCTCTGTTTTTGCGGTTGATTTCAAGATTCGCTCTTATCAAGGTGATTTGTATATTCATGCAGATAATACGGCAGAATATAGGGAGAAAGTAGTCTATCATTTTGATGAAGACTTTAATGGACAACTAGTAGGACTTGGCCGTGCTGGTAAGATGCCAAAGGGCTTTGAAATAGATTCCAGTCCGAAGATTCAGGTATGGAAAAATGCTAGTGCCATTGAGAATGTCAATAGTGAAGTGATAGAAGAATCGGAAGGTTATACTGTAAAAGTGTATAATCCAGGCCAAGAGGGGGATACCGTTGAAGTGGTAATCACATGGCAACTAAAAAATCTCCTATTTCTATATGATGATATCGCGGAACTTAATTGGCAGCCCCTGACGGATAGTTCAGAACCTATCGAAAATTTTGAGTTTCGAGTAACGGGCTTTAATGGAGCAGAAAAATTGTTCTTTCATACAGGGAAACTCTTTACAGAGGGCAAGGTAGAAAAGATAGATGGTGATTATCGTGTTCATTTACAGAACCTACCTCGTCAGCGTGGGGTTGAATTGCATGCCTATTGGCCTAGAAAAGATTTCGAAACAGCTTTGGATCAGGGATTGAAAGGCAATCGTTTAGCAGAATTTGAAAAAATTGAGGAATCCATTACTGCTGAAAAAGCTCAGAGCAAAGCTCTGGTTATGTGGATCATCCCTTTGCTACTCTCGCTTTCCTTAGTCTTTAGTGTTATTTTCTACTGCATTTACAGAAGAAAAACCTCTCCATCGAAGAAATATGCTAAAAATCACCGTCTCTATGAACCGCCAATGGACTTAGAACCGATGGTTTTATCGGAAGCTGTTTACTCCACTTCTTTAGAGGAAGTCAGTCCCTTGACCAAGGGAGGCGGGAAGTTCACCTTTGATCAACTCGTTCAGGCAACTTTATTGGATGTGATTGACCGTGGAAATGTTTCAATCATCTCAAATGGAGATGAGGTCCGTTTAAAAGTCGTAAAAGAAAAAGGATTGGCAAGTTTTGAAAAAGATTGCCTTAATTTAGCCTTTTCAGGAAGAGAAGAAGTGCTTGTTTCAGATTTGTTTGCAGATTACCAAGTGTCAACTAGTCTTTACCAAGGTGCAAAAGCAGCTGATGAAAAACGGATTCAGGAAACGGGACGTAAGCTTAAGTCGTCTTTCGAGCAAGCTCTGAAGCAGATGCAGGATGGGGTGAGAAAACGGGTTTCCTCTTTGCACCTTCCAGATTATTATCGTCCACTGAGTAATGGAGAAAAAATCTTGCGATTGATGATAGGCGTCTCTACGCTTCTACCTGCTTTTGTTGGTTTTGGCTGGTTCTTGTATAGTTTGGATGCTCACGGGTACCTTTCTCTGCCACTTCCTATCCTTGGGTTTGTGAGCTTGATGTTAGTTGCCGTCTATTATTGGACGACCCGATTTGATACTCGTGATGGTGTTTTAAATGAGGAAGGACTAGAAGCATACTATCTTTGGACTAGTTTTGAAAACATGCTTCGCGATATCGCTCATCTAGATAAGGCAGAATTAGAGAGTATTGTTCTTTGGAATCGTCTCCTTGTCTATGCTACTTTATTTGGTTATGCGGACAAGGTGAGTCATTTGATGAAATCTTATCAGATTCAAGTTGAGAACCCAGATATCAATCTTTACGTAGCTTATGGCTGGCACAGTATGTTTTATCATTCAACTGCTCAAATGAGTCACTATGCTAGTATTGCAAACACAGCAAGTAGCTACTCCGTATCTTCTGGAAGTGGAAGTTCTGGTGGAGGATTCTCAGGAGGCGGAGGTGGTGGAAGCATCGGCGCCTTCTAGAAAAAATCTATCGCAACATCCGAAATTATGCTATAATAGAGGACAGAAAAAGGAGTAATCTATGTATCTTATTGAAATTTTAAAATCCATCTTCTTCGGGATTGTTGAAGGAATTACAGAATGGTTGCCTATATCAAGTACTGGACACTTGATCTTGGTTGAAGAATTTGTACAATACAAGGACCAAAATGAAGCCTTCATGTCCATGTTTAATGTTGTCATTCAGCTCGGTGCTATTTTAGCGGTTATGGTCATTTACTTTAACAAGCTCAATCCCTTCAAACCTGGTAAAAACAAGGCCGAAGTTCGTCGAACTTGGCAATTGTGGTCAAAAGTTCTCGTTGCGACCTTGCCTTTGCTATTGGTCTTTAAACTGGATGATTGGTTTGATGCCAATTTCCATAACATGGTTTCGGTTGCTATCATGCTGATTATCTATGGGGTTGCCTTTATCTATCTTGAAAAACGAAATAAGGCGCAGGCCATTGAACCAACAGTAACTGAGTTAGACAAGTTGCCTTATAAAACAGCCCTTTACATCGGACTCTTCCAAGTCCTTGCCCTTTTCCCAGGAACAAGTCGTTCAGGTGCCACTATCGTCGGTGGTTTGTTGAATGGAACGAGTCGTTCTGTTGTAACGGAGTTTACCTTTTACCTCGGGATTCCCGTTATGTTCGGAGCTAGTGCTTTAAAGATTTTCAAATTTGTTAAGGCAGGTCAGCTTTTGAGTTTTGGTCAACTATTCTTACTTCTTGTAGCCATGGGAGTAGCCTTTGCGGTCAGCATGGTTGCTATTCGTTTCTTGACCAGCTATGTGAAGAAGCACGACTTTACACTCTTTGGAAAATACCGTATTGTACTTGGTAGTGTTTTGTTGCTTTATAGTTTTGTGCGTTTATTTGTATAAGAAAAAGCTTGAGGGAATCTTCCTTCAAGCTTTTTAAAATCCTGTTACTGTGACTCCTAGCAAACGAATGCCTTTTTCTTTTTCAGCTACTTCTTCGTAGAGTTGAAGGGCAGTTTGAGAAATCTGACTAGCATCCTGTGTAGCTTGTGGGAGGCTTTTTCGTCTAGTCAGAGTGGAGAAGTCAGTATAACGAATCTTTAGGATAATGATTTTTCCAGTTTTGTCTTGTTGGCTGAGATTGAGAGCTACCTTTTCAGAGAGAAGAGTTAGCTCTTTTTTGATGTCCTCTTCATCTTGGAGAATCTTACCATAGGTTTTCTCCTTGCCGATGGACTTACGAATGCGATCGGACTTGACTGGAGAATTGTGAATACCCCGAGCTTTTCGATAAAGATCAAAACCGAGTCTGCCAAAGCGATCGATTAAAGTAACTTCAGAAACGTTGAGTAAGTCTGCGCCAGTATAAATGCCCATTTTATGAAGTCTTTCCACTGTTTTCTTACCTACACCATGGAATTTGGCAATATCCATCTGTTTAAGAAATTCTTGGGCTTGGTCAGGTAGAAACACTGTCAAACCATGTGGCTTTTGGTAATCGCTGGCCATTTTAGCTAGAAATTTATTGTAGGAAACGCCAGCAGAAGCAGTCAGGTGCAGTTCCTGCCAGATATCTTGTTGAATGAGGCGAGCTATTTTAACTGCTGACTTGATACCGAGTTTGTTTTCAGTTACATCCAAGTAGGCTTCGTCAATACTCATAGGTTCAATCAAATCAGTATAACGTTTAAAAATAGCTCGAATCTGAAGACCCACTGCCTTATACTTTTCATAATTTCCGGAGATAAAAACGGCTTGGGGACAACGCTCATAAGCTTCTTTAGAACTCATGGCAGAGTGAATACCAAAGGCTCGTGCCTCGTAGCTACAAGTGGAAACAACTCCCCGTCCGCCTGTTTGTCTAGGGTCGCTCCCAATGATGACAGGCTTTCCTTTTAACTTAGGATTGTCTCTTATTTCCACCGCAGCAAAAAAGGCATCCATGTCGATATGGATGATTTTTCTGGACAAATCATTAATCAATGGAAATATGAGCATTTGGTTTCCTTTCTAGTGTCGTTTTCTATTCATTATACTCTTTTTTCTGAAAAAATGGAAAAGGATAATCCTACTTTCAAATATATAATACAGATCGTGTTAAATAACAGACTGTATTAGAAAAGAAAGTAATAAAAAAGGCTTTTTTCGCTTGTTGAAATCGGTTACTGTATGGTATACTTGACTCATGATTGTAACAGATGGCTGTTGCTAGAAAGAAAAATGAGGACATTAACATGGTTGTTAAGACAGTTGTTGAAGCACAAGACATTTTTGACAAAGCTTGGGAAGGCTTCAAAGGCGTAGATTGGAAAGAAAAAGCAAGCGTTTCTCGCTTCGTTCAAGCTAACTACACACCTTATGATGGTGATGAAAGTTTCCTTGCTGGACCAACAGAACGTTCACTTCACATCAAAAAGATTGTAGAAGAAACTAAGGCTCACTACGAAGAAACTCGTTTCCCAATGGACACTCGTCCAACATCTATTGCTGATATTCCTGCTGGATTTATCGACAAAGAAAACGAAGTGATCTTCGGTATCCAAAATGATGAACTCTTCAAATTGAACTTCATGCCAAAAGGTGGTATCCGTATGGCTGAAACTACTTTGAAAGAAAATGGATACGAACCAGATCCAGCTGTTCACGAAATCTTCACTAAATACGTAACAACAGTGAACGACGGTATCTTCCGTGCCTACACTTCAAACATCCGTCGTGCTCGCCACGCTCACACTGTAACTGGTCTTCCAGATGCATACTCACGTGGACGTATCATCGGTGTTTACGCACGTCTTGCTCTTTATGGTGCAGACTACTTGATGCAAGAAAAAGTAAACGACTGGAACTCGGTCGAAGAAATTGATGAAGAAACAATCCGTCTTCGTGAAGAAATCAACCTTCAATACCAAGCATTGCAACAAGTTGTTCGCTTGGGTGATCTTTACGGAGTTGATGTTCGCAAACCAGCGATGAACGTTAAAGAAGCAATCCAATGGGTTAATATCGCCTTCATGGCTGTCTGCCGTGTAATCAACGGTGCTGCTACATCTCTAGGTCGTGTGCCAATCGTGTTGGACATCTTTGCAGAACGTGACCTTGCTCGTGGTACATTTACTGAATCAGAAATCCAAGAATTCGTTGATGATTTCGTTATGAAACTTCGTACAGTTAAATTTGCTCGTACAAAAGCATATGACCAATTATACTCAGGTGACCCAACCTTCATCACAACTTCTATGGCTGGTATGGGTAACGACGGTCGTCACCGTGTTACTAAGATGGACTATCGTTTCTTGAACACTCTTGATAACATCGGTAACTCTCCAGAGCCAAACTTGACAGTTCTTTGGACTGACAAATTGCCATACAACTTCCGTCGCTACTGTATGCATATGAGCCACAAACACTCTTCTATCCAATACGAAGGTGTAACTACAATGGCTAAAGACGGATACGGAGAGATGAGCTGTATCTCATGCTGTGTGTCACCACTTGACCCAGAAAACGAAGAACAACGCCACAACATCCAGTACTTCGGTGCTCGCGTAAACGTGTTGAAAGCCCTTCTTACTGGTTTGAATGGTGGTTACGACGATGTTCACAAAGACTACAAAGTATTTGACATCGAACCAATCCGTGACGAAGTTCTCGAATTTGAATCAGTTAAAGCCAACTTCGAAAAATCTCTTGACTGGTTGACTGACACTTACGTAGATGCTTTGAACATCATCCACTACATGACTGACAAGTACAACTACGAAGCTGTTCAAATGGCCTTCTTGCCAACTAAACAACGCGCTAACATGGGATTCGGTATCTGTGGATTTGCGAATACAGTTGATACATTGTCAGCTATCAAGTACGCTACAGTTAAACCAATCCGTGACGAAAATGGCTACATCTACGATTACGAAACAATCGGTGAATACCCACGTTGGGGTGAAGATGACCCACGTTCAAACGAATTGGCAGAATGGTTGATCGAAGCTTATACAACTCGTCTACGTAGCCACAAACTATACAAAGACGCAGAAGCTACAGTATCACTTTTGACAATCACATCTAACGTTGCTTACTCTAAACAAACTGGTAACTCACCAGTCCACAAAGGTGTATACCTCAACGAAGATGGTTCTGTGAACTTGTCTAAACTTGAATTCTTCTCACCAGGTGCTAACCCATCTAACAAAGCTAAAGGTGGATGGTTGCAAAACTTGAACTCACTTGCGAGTCTTGACTTTAGTTATGCGGCTGACGGTATCTCATTGACAACTCAAGTATCACCACGTGCTCTTGGTAAGACTCGTGACGAACAAGTTGATAACTTGGTAACAATCCTTGATGGTTACTTCGAAAATGGTGGACAACACGTTAACTTGAACGTTATGGACTTGAACGATGTTTACGAAAAGATCATGTCAGGTGAAGACGTTATCGTACGTATCTCTGGATACTGTGTAAACACTAAATACCTCACACCAGAACAAAAAACTGAATTGACACAACGTGTCTTCCACGAAGTTCTTTCAATGGATGATGCATTGAGCTAATATTCAATTAGAATAATAAGAAGGCCAGTCGATATGACTGGCTTTTTGCGTCCTTGAAAAATTTTAAAAAAATTAGTCAAATTTGGTCAAAAAGTTATTGACTTTTACTGACCAATGTGATATAGTAGAAACATAAGGAAAATGAATTCCTTAAAAGGCTCATTTTCAACGAATTAGTCTTTGAGAATGAGGTATAGAATCCCGAGAAAGGGGTGAGGCCTATGTTTAATCTAACAGACTTTGAAAAGAAGATGATAAAAGGCTTATTTAAAAAAGAAAAACCAGAAATTATACGTAGAGTAGTCAGATAGCTAGTCTAAATTTTTTAAAACAAAGGTCAAAGATAGTCAATATCAGAGATCGCAAATCATAAACAATAAATGAGGTAAAAAATATGAACAACAACTTTAATAACTTTAACAACATGGATGATTTATTTAATCAATTGATGGGTGGTATGCGAGGGTACAGTTCTGAAAACCGTCGCTACTTGATTAATGGACGAGAAGTGACACCTGAGGAATTTGTTCAGTATCGTGCAACTGGGAAATTACCAGGAAATGCAGAATCTGATGCGCAAATGCAACAACATGCTTCAGGTATGAAACAAGACGGCGTCCTTGCTAAACTGGGCCGTAACTTGACAGCGGAAGCTCGTGAGGGCAAGTTGGATCCTGTAATCGGACGAAACAAGGAAATTCAAGAAACATCTGAAATCCTCTCACGTCGTACCAAGAACAATCCTGTTCTAGTAGGAGATGCAGGTGTTGGTAAGACAGCAGTTGTCGAAGGCCTAGCGCAAGCCATTGTGAACGGAGATGTTCCAGCTGCTATTAAGAACAAGGAAATCATTTCCATTGATATCTCAGGTCTCGAGGCTGGTACTCAATACCGTGGTAGCTTTGAAGAAAATGTGCAAAATCTAGTCAACGAAGTGAAAGAAGCAGGAAATATTATCCTCTTCTTTGATGAAATTCACCAAATTCTTGGTGCTGGTAGCACTGGTGGTGATAGTGGCTCTAAGGGGCTCGCAGATATTCTCAAGCCAGCTCTTTCCCGTGGTGAGTTGACCGTTATTGGAGCGACAACTCAGGATGAATACCGCAACACTATCTTGAAGAATGCAGCTCTTGCTCGTCGTTTCAACGAAGTCAAGGTCAATGCTCCTTCGGCTGAAGATACTTTCAAAATCCTTCAAGGAATCCGTGATCTCTATCAACAACACCACAATGTCATCTTGCCAGACGAGGTCTTGAAAGCAGCAGTGGATTATTCGATCCAATACATTCCTCAACGTAGTTTGCCTGATAAGGCTATCGACCTTGTCGATGTAACGGCAGCTCACTTGGCAGCTCAACATCCTGTAACAGATGTGCATGCTGTTGAACGGGAGATTGAGGCAGAAAAAGACAAGCAAGAAAAGGCAGTGGAGGCAGAAGATTTTGAAGCAGCTCTCAATGCTAAAACACGCATTGCAGAATTAGAGAAAAAAGTCGAAAACCACACAGAAGACATGAAAGTGACTGCCACTGTCAATGATGTGGCCGAGTCCGTAGAGCGTATGACTGGTATCCCAGTGTCTCAAATGGGGGCATCTGATATCGAACGCCTAAAAGATATGGCCCATCGCTTGGAACACAAGGTAATCGGCCAAGATAAGGCGGTTGAAGCTGTAGCTCGTGCTATCCGTCGTAACCGTGCTGGTTTTGATGAAGGCAATCGCCCAATCGGTAGCTTCCTATTTGTAGGGCCTACTGGAGTTGGTAAGACAGAACTTGCTAAGCAATTGGCACTGGATATGTTTGGAACCAAGGATGCGATCATCCGCTTGGATATGTCTGAATACAGTGACCGCACAGCTGTATCTAAGCTGATCGGTACAACAGCCGGTTATGTAGGATATGATGACAACAGCAATACCTTGACAGAACGTGTTCGTCGCAATCCATACTCTATCATTCTCTTGGACGAAATTGAAAAGGCTGATCCTCAAGTAATCACCCTTCTCCTCCAAGTCCTAGATGATGGTCGTTTAACTGATGGTCAAGGAAATACAGTGAACTTCAAGAACACTGTCATTATCGCGACATCAAACGCTGGATTTGGCTATGAAGCCAACTTGACAGAAGATGCGGATAAACCAGAATTGATGGATCGTTTGAAACCATTCTTCCGTCCAGAGTTCCTTAACCGCTTTAACGCTGTTATCGAGTTCTCACACTTAACTAAGGAAGATCTTTCTAAGATTGTGGACTTGATGTTGGCTGAGGTCAACCAAACCTTGGCTAAGAAAGACATTGATTTGGAGGTCAGCCAAGCAGCTAAGGACTTTATCACAGAAGAAGGTTATGACGAAGTCATGGGTGTTCGTCCTCTCCGTCGTGTAGTTGAACAACAAATCCGTGATAAGGTGACGGACTTCCATTTGGATCATCTAGATGCCAAACATCTGGAAGCAGATATGGAAGATGGCGTCTTGGTCATTCGTGAAAAAGCCTAACTTAAGATTTTGAGAAAAAATAAGGAACTAGCTAAAAAGCTGGTTCCTTTTTGTGTTTAGATGATATGGCGCTCAAAGGCATCATCTGAGATTCCTTGTTCCAAGATGAGTTTCGCCCATTCTTTAGCAGAAAAGAGGCTGTGGTCCTTGTAGTTTCCGCAAGATTCGATGCTTGTCCCTGGGACATCTTCCCAAGTAGTGGTTTCAGCAATTTCTTTGAGCGAATCCTTGATAACAGCCGCGATTTCAGCACTGGTATGGTGACCCCACATAATCATGTGGAAGCCTGTCCGGCAGCCAAAGGGTGAACAGTCAATCATACCGTCAATGCGGGAACGGATGAGTTTGGCTAAGAGGTGTTCGATAGTGTGAAGGCCAGCGGTAGGGATAGAGTCTTCATTTGGTTGCACCAAGCGAATATCAAAGTTGGAGATGACATCTCCCTTTGGCCCTGTTTCTTCCCCAATCAAGCGAACATAGGGTGCTTTGACAATGGTGTGGTCAAGTTCAAAACTTTCAACAATAACTTCTTTTGACATGGTCGTTCCTTTCAGTTTTCTTCTTTCATTATATCATAAAGCCTGCTCTTGATGGAGTTTAATAAATGACTTTTTGGTATAACAAAGTCTCCATACAAAACTCGCAGAATTATAAAGAAAGAATGGGGTAAAGGAAAAGAAAAACTGAGTTCTTTCTAATGAAGTTAGAGCGACTTTTGAAAGGTGGGATCAACTTTTAGAATTTCTGCTTAATCTCTGAACTAATTCTGAACTAGATTGGGTATACTGGAGAAAATAAAGATAAAGGAGTTCAGTATGGAACATATGGTGAAAATAGAAGGAGTCTGCAAAAAGCATGGCAGCAAGCAGATTTTAGAAGATATTTCTTTTACAGCTAGAAGCGGTCGGATTACAGCTTTTCTAGGCCCAAATGGTGCAGGGAAAAGTTCGACCTTGAGGATTCTCTTGGGATTAGATCGGGCGACAGCAGGGACTGCGACTTTTGATGGACAAACCTATCAGTCAATGACCTATCCACTCAGAACGGTAGGTGCAGCCTTTGATGGCATTGGCGGTTTGCCAAATCGTAAGGTCTATGATCACCTGCGAATTATTGCGGCGAGCAATGCTATTCCCAAGCCTCGGATTGATGAGGTTTTGGAGATGACTGGAATTGCTCATAAGAGAAAGGACCTCTTATCAAGCCTGTCTCTGGGGGAAGGTCAGCGCTTGGGTTTGGCTGCAGCTTTGCTGGGTGATCCTCAGTTTCTTATATTAGATGAGCCGACTAATGGACTGGATCCAAGTGGGATTAAGTGGTTTAGAAAGTTCATCCGTCAGCAGGCTGATTTAGGGAAAACGGTACTTCTATCTTCTCATATCCTATCAGAGGTGCAAATGGTGACAGATGATGTAGTCTTGATTCATCATGGGCGAATTAT
Organism: Streptococcus australis; assembly: GCF_901543175.1. Taxonomy (NCBI): domain Bacteria; kingdom Bacillati; phylum Bacillota; class Bacilli; order Lactobacillales; family Streptococcaceae; genus Streptococcus; species Streptococcus australis. Next base: position 282,164 of record NZ_LR594040.1, read on the forward strand.
TGAGCAGGGACAATTGGAAGAGGTACTGCAAGATTCAGACAGTCTAGAAGATCTCTTCTTTGATTTGACAGAGGAGGTTTAAGATGAAAGAAACGATGTCCTTATTGCATTCAGAATGGTTGAAAATCCGCTCAACCAAGGCTTTCAGAGTGAGTATGGCATTCATCCTACTCTTGGTGCCTGCCGTATCCTGGCTGGAGGGTCGACAGTATTTATCTGTCGGCTTGGATGCCACACCTGAGACTGTTCCCGGCCTCGCAGAAGCCATTGACCCACTGGAGTATCTAGGCCTCAATGGGGCTTCTATGGCGGGCATGGTTTTGGTCATCTTAGCTGGAATTTTGGGGGCTATGGAATTTCAGTCTCATAGCTTGAGAACCAGTCTTTTATCCTGTAATAACCGCCTGAAGCTGCTTGTCGGAAAACTCATGACCTTTGCTTGCTTTTCTCTTACCACTAGCTTTTTATCGATTTACTTTAGTTATATGGTCATGCATCTGGCTTTAGGAAAGGAAGGGCTTAATCCGATTCTGCTCAATCAGGCTGCTTGGAGTCTGATTTTGTGGAAAACCTTATCTCTAACCCTATTGGGAATTCTTTCGTTTTTGTTAGGTTTATTGGCTCGGACCATGTTAGTTCCTCTGCTTTTTCTCGTGCCACAGATCTATAATCTAGGAAACTACCTGGCATCTCACACGAGTTGGGGAGCTTATTTGCCACAGCCAGCAGGAGAGTTGTTTACTGCAACGCCAACTTCCCAATATGTCAACAATCCCTTGCAAGGGCTGTTGATACTTGGCGCATGGATACTAATCATCGGCGGCATGACTTCTCTGCGCTTTTTGAAGACGGATTTAGGAGGGCGCTACTGATGATAAAAGCTCTGCTTAGAAGTGAATGGATTAAGTTCCGTTCTTACTATCTCGCTCTTGGTGCAGCCTTGGTGGCTATGGTAGCTGTTCCATTTTTTCTGATGAATCTTGACTACAGTCAGACAGCAGTTGGTCAGACGAAGGCTCTGAGCGAGGTTTTGCATGCCCTCTATCTGGCGCAGCCTGTCATCGTCATCTTCACTTCTCTCTATTTTGCCCAAGAGTTTGTCAAGTCTGGGATGCGAACGAATTTTCTAACCGTATCAAATAGAAAGGCTTGGTTGGCTGGGAAATTCCTTTTTCTGACCTTGCTGCTCTTGTTTCTCTACAGTGTCATGATAGGCAGCTGTTTCCTTGTTATGCTGGCTCGTTTTGACCTAGACTTTAGCTGGTCCTTACTGGGGAAATTCTTCTATTACAGCTCTTTTGGTCTTCTCAGCAATATTTTTCTGGCTTTTTTAACTGCGGGCCTCGCTTTGCTATTTCAATCTTGGGTTGTGCCGATGTCGGTGCTCTTTCCTCTCCTGATTGGACTCAGCCGTTTATTGGCAACTTTTATCCAGGAAGCAAAATACCTGCCCGATCTGGCTACGCTAAATCTTTTTGACTATGAAGGGCTTCAGCATTCAATAGATTTATCAGGGTTGGGAATACAGCTGTTCTGGTTAGCTTTGGTTTGGAGCTCTGCTATATTCTTAACCTTGAAACAAGATGTTCGCTAGAGGTATGCTATAATGGAAAATATGAGACAGTATCGTATTTTGGTGGTTGATGACGACCGGAGCATTTTGAAACTGGTGAAAAACGTCCTAGAGCTCGATGCTTATGATGTGACGACGCTTGATTGGATAGAAGAGCTAGAGCTGACACATTTTGTCGGATATGACTTGATTCTGCTGGATGTGATGATGGAGCCTGTTAATGGTTTTGAGCTGTGTTCCTACATTCGTCCTCATCTTTCTTGCCCAATCATATTTCTGACGGCTAAGGAGTTGGAGGCGGACAAGGTGGAAGGGCTCTTTCGCGGAGCAGATGACTATATTGTCAAACCTTTTGGAACCAAAGAATTGCTGGCGCGTGTCAGAGCGCATATTCGGCGGGAGGAAAGACGGGAGGAGCGCTATTCTGAAGTTGCTTCTTGCCAATTTTATCCAGAGCGCTATGAAGTGGCCTGTTTTGGTAAAGTCTTGAAATTTTCAGAGCGAGAGTTTAAATTGCTGCATTTACTAGCTAGCAATCCCAAGCAGACCTTTTCAGCTGAACGCCTGCATACCTTACTTTACCCAGAAAGTTCAGAAACACAGCTTCGCTCCATCTCAGAATATGTATATCAGATTCGCCAAAAATGCAAACAAGAAGGGCTGCAAGCAATCGCAACAGTGAGAGGAGTAGGCTATAGATGGCAATTAGAACCCGAAATTTCAAAAGCCTAGTCTGGACAACCAGTTTAAAAATCGTCTTTTTTCATGTTTTGATTTTTGTGCTTATCGGCTATGAATTTACACAAGGCAGCGATTATGTCCTTTTCACCTTGTTCTTTTGGGCAGGGAGCTTACTGCTGATTACTTTTTATCATATTTTGAAATTGCTCCGAAAAATCGACAGGGAAATAAAAATGCTAAAGAGCGAGAAGCTTTTAGAAGAAAATCAAAGTCAGCTTTTTCGGATTGAGGAGATGCTAGAAGTCTACAGCGATTTACGAAGCAGCCACCAAGAAAATGCTCGTCTTCTAGAAAAAGAGCAGCGGCATAATCAGGAGTTGATTTTACAGCTATCAGCGACATCGCACGATTTGAAGACGCCCCTAACTGTGATTAAGGGGAATGCTGAGCTCTTGGAGTTGGCGCAGTTGAGCCAGCCGCAGGCAGACTATGCTGCTGAGATTTTGCAGGCCAGTCACAAGATGGAAGAGTATTGTGGCTCTTTGATTGATTACGCTAAGACTTTTCAGATTGATTCTAATCAGTTCAGTCAGCTTTCCTTAGAGGACTTTTTGGCTGATCTCCAGGACGATTGGGCACTGTTCAGCAAACAGGAAAGCTATCGTTTTTCTCTCCAAGAAGATTGTGAGCCTGGTCTGATTTTGTCAGTTCATTTGGACTATCTCAAGCGAGCTTTGATCAATATTTTACTGAATGCGCTTGAACATGCTGACCCGGATCAAAAGGAAGTGAAGCTGACGGTATCAGTGCAGCAGGATCAGTTGGTTTTTGCTATCTGGAACAACGGCCCTGCATTTTCAAAGGAGATGCTGCTGGGAGCGGAACAGCTCTTTTACCAGAGTGACCAAAGCCGCAATTCAGCTAATCCCCATCATGGTATCGGCTTAGCCTTTTCTAAGCAGGTCGCTCTCTTGCATGGTGGTCGTCTGACCCTGCTCAATCCAGACCAAGGAGGAGCCTGTGTTGAGTTGGCAATTTCATTGAAATAAATGAGGATGAAAAAATCATAAAAACGCATAATATCAAGTGTTCAAAAGCCTTGATATTATGCGTTTTATCTTTTATCATGTAAAGATTTACTGGATTTTTACCCAAATTGAGTTTTATCCAGCCTCGTTTATTTACTTGCGATACAAGCGATCGTATTGGTAGTAAGGGTCAAAGGTCACGTTGATACCGAGTTTACGAAGGACGTTCTTGTCTTCATCGGTCAAGATGATGGTTGAGTGGGCTTCGCTTCCTTTGAGGTTACCAAGTTCTTTCATTGCGCGCGCAGCATCAGGATTTTCCATGGCTGTAATGGCAAGGGCAATGAGAATTTCATTTGAATGCAGGCGCGGATTACGGCTACCGAGATGATTGATTTTAAGGCCTTGGATTGGTTTGACGACTTCAGGTTCAATCAATTTCACTTCTTTAGCGATGTTAGCAGATTTCTTGATGGCGTTGATCAAGGCAGCCGCTGTAGGACCAAAGAGTTCGGAGTTTTTACCAGTGACAATGTCGCCTGATGGCAATTCGAGAGCTAGGGCAGGACCGCCAGTTTCTTCTGCTTTTTGACGAGCGGCGACAGCAACTTTACGGTCTGCAGGTGTGATGCCGAGGTCGTTCATGAGCAACTCGATTTTCTTGACAGCAGATTCCCCAACTTTTTCGGCTTTGAAATCAAGAACGGTTTGATAGTAACGGCGGATGATTTCTTGTTTAGAAGCTTCGATAGCAGCCTCATTATCAGTAATAGCAAAACCAACCATGTTGACACCCATATCTGTCGGCGAAGCGTATGGAGACTCACCGAGAATGCGCTCTAACATGCGCTTGAGCACTGGGAAAATTTCGATATCACGGTTGTAGTTGACTGTGGTTTCTCCGTAGGTTTGGAGATGGAAGGGGTCAATCATGTTGACATCATCTAGGTCTGCTGTAGCAGCCTCGTAGGCCAAGTTAACTGGATGATGAAGGGGAAGGTTCCAGACTGGGAAGGTTTCAAACTTAGCGTAACCAGATTTGATACCGTTGATTTGGTCGTGGTACATATTGGACATACAAGTTGCCAATTTTCCAGAACCAGGTCCAGGAGCGGTTACGACAATTAAGTTGCGACTGGTTTTGATGTAGTCGTTTTTCCCCATTCCCTCAGGTGAAATAATGTGATCCATATCCGTTGGATATCCTTTGATTGGATAATGAAGATAAGAATCAATTCCGTTTTTCTCGAGCTGGTTACGGAAGGCATCTGCAGCGGGTTGACCTGCGTATTGTGTAATGACAACAGAGCCGACAAAGATTCCCAGTTCATTAAATTTATCAATCAAACGAAGAACTTCTTGGTCATAAGAAATGCCTAGGTCGCCACGTGCTTTGGAATGCTCGATATTACTAGCGTTAATAGCAATCACAACCTCAACTTGCTCCTTCAACTCCTGCAAGAGCTTGATTTTGTTGTCAGGTTCATAGCCAGGCAATACACGAGCAGCGTGGAAATCTTCTAACATTTTGCCACCAAACTCTAGGTAAAGCTTGCCGTCAAATTGGTTAATGCGCTCCAAAATGTGGTCGCGCTGTAGATTTAAATATTGTTCAGAACTAAAAGCTTGTTTTTTCATTTTTTTACCTCTGACCTCTATTATATAAAAAAAATGGGAATTAGGAAACTACGGAGCTAAAAAAGAAATCAAAAAGATTAGGCGAACGCTTGCACAAAGTTTTAAAAAGCGCTATCATAGATTATAGATTATTAAAATATTGAGGTAAACAGATGCAAGAAAAATGGTGGCACAATGCCGTAGTCTATCAAGTCTATCCTAAGAGCTTTATGGATAGTAATGGAGATGGAATTGGCGATTTGCCAGGAATTACGAGTAAGTTAGACTATCTAGCCAAGCTAGGGATTACAGCGATTTGGCTTTCACCCGTTTATGACAGCCCTATGGATGATAATGGCTATGATATTGCTGATTATCAAGCGATTGCGGCTATTTTTGGAACTATGGAGGATATGGATGAACTGATCGCAGAAGCTAAGAAGCATGATATCCGTATCATCATGGACTTGGTGGTCAATCATACCTCGGATGAGCATGCTTGGTTTGTCGAGGCCTGTGAAAACCCTGACAGCCCCGAGCGAGACTACTATATCTGGCGGAATGAGCCTAACAATCTAGACTCTATCTTTAGTGGGTCTGCTTGGGAATACGATGAAAAGTCAGGTCAATACTATCTTCACTTTTTCAGTAAGAAACAGCCCGATCTCAACTGGGAAAATGAAAAACTCCGCCAGAAAATTTATGAGATGATGAACTTCTGGATTGATAAAGGGATTGGCGGTTTCCGTATGGATGTCATTGATATGATTGGTAAGATTCCTGATGAGAAAGTAGTCAATAACGGGCCTATGCTTCATCCCTATCTCAAGGAGATGAACCAAGCGACCTTTGGGGATAAAGATCTCTTGACAGTAGGAGAGACTTGGGGGGCGACGCCAGAAATTGCCAAGCTTTACTCTGATCCAAAGGGCCAAGAATTGTCTATGGTCTTCCAGTTTGAGCACATCTGTCTTCAGTATCAGGAAGGGCAACCTAAATGGCACTATCAAAAAGAACTGAATATCAGTAAGTTGAAAGAAATTTTCAACAAATGGCAGACAGAGTTAGGAGTTGAAGACGGATGGAATTCCCTCTTCTGGAACAATCATGACCTCCCTCGTATTGTCTCTATCTGGGGAAATGACCAAGAATACCGTGAAAAATCTGCTAAAGCCTTTGCAATCCTGCTTCATCTCATGAGAGGGACACCTTATATCTACCAGGGTGAGGAGATTGGGATGACAAACTATCCGTTTGAAACACTGGATCAAGTAGAAGATATTGAATCCCTCAACTATGCGCGTGAGGCTCTTGAAAAAGGCGTTTCGCTAGAGGAGATTATGGACAGCATCCGTGTCATTGGTCGGGACAATGCCCGCACTCCGATGCAATGGGATGAAAGCAAAAATGCTGGCTTCTCAACAGGTAAACCTTGGTTGGCAGTTAATCCAAACTACGAAAAAATCAACGTTCAAGAAGCTCTGGCAAATCCAGATTCTATTTTCTATACTTATCAAAAACTCGTTCAAATCCGTAAGGAGAATAGTTGGCTGATTCGAGCTGATTTTGAATTGCTTGATACGGCTGATAAGGTCTTTGCCTATATCCGTAAGGACGGCGATCGCCGCTTCCTAGTTGTGGCTAATTTGTCCAATGAAAAACAAAACTTTTCAATAGAAGGAAAAGTTAAATCTGTCTTGATTGAAAACACCGCGGCTAAAGAAGCACTTGAGAAACAGGTCTTGGCTCCATGGGATGCCTTCTGTGTGGAAATGACTGACTAAAATGAGCAAACCTCAAGCTTTTGAAGCTTGAGGTTTTTTACTAAAAATTGTGTAGAAAAATCTTAAAAAAATATTTGTTAGAATTTTCTAAAAAATCATCCAAAAGTCCTTGCTTTTATGAAAAAATAGGGTATAATGGTGGAAACACTATCTTAAAGGAGATTACTTATGAGATCGAAAAAGTGGCTCTTAGGAGCAGGTGCTGTCTTGAGTGCGGCCCTTCTGTTAACCGCTTGTGGGCAAAGCGAAAAAAAGGCTGATGCTCCCAAGACATTTTCTTATGTCTATGCTATGGATCCATCATCTTTGGACTACAGCGTGACGAGCAAGAGCTCAACTTCTGACGTTATAGCCAACGTTGTCGATGGCCTTTTGGAAAATGATAAGTATGGAAATTTAATTCCATCACTTGCAGAAGACTGGTCCGTTTCTAAAGATGGCTTGACCTATACCTACAAACTTCGTAAGGGAGTCAAATGGTATACTTCTGAGGGGGAAGAGTATGCTGAAGTCAAGGCTCAGGACTTTGTTACTGGTCTGAAACACGCAGCTGATGGCAAATCAGACGGCCTCTCTCTTCTTCAAGATTCTATCAAAGGTTTGGCTGCCTACATCAGTGGTGAAAGCAATGACTTTTCTACTGTAGGAGTGAAAGCTGTTGACGATTACACGGTTGAATATACGCTCAACAAACCAGAAAGTTTCTGGAACTCTAAAGTTACAACTGCTACCATGCTTCCAGTTAATGAAGAATTCTTGAATTCTAAAGGGAGCGACTACGGTGCACCAACACCATCAAGTATTCTTTATAACGGCCCTTATCTTTTGAAATCATTGACTTCAAAATCAGTCATCGAGTATGAAAAGAATCCAAACTATTGGGACAAGGACAATGTTAAGATTGACAACATCAAGCTAACCTTCTATGATGGTTCCGACCAAGAATCCTTGATTCGTAGCTTTACACAAGGTGCCTATACAACAGCTCGTCTCTTCCCAACAAGCTCAAACTTTGAGTCAACTAAGAAAGAGTACGGAGATAAGATTGTCTACAGTCCACAAGAAGCTACAAGCTACTACCTCACTGTTAACGTAAACCGCCAGTCTTACAATAAAACAGCCAAAACCGACGAGGCTCAAAAAACATCAACAAAAGAAGCTCTTCTCAACAAGAACTTCCGTCAGGCCTTGAACTTTGCCCTTGATCGTCACGCTTATACGGCTCAGTTGAATGGTGAAGAAGGTGCGGACAAAATTATCCGTAATAGTCTAGTTCCTCATGACTACGTTCAAGTAGGTGAAAAGACATTTGGAGAGTTGGCACAGGCAGAGTTGGTTTCTTATGGAGACCAATGGAAAGATGTAGCCCTTACAGATGGTAAGGATACGCTTTACAGTCCTGAAAAAGCCAAGGCAGCCTTTGCTAAAGCTAAGGAAGAATTGCAGGCTAAGGGTGTGACCTTCCCAATCCGTTTGGATGTTCCAGTTGAACAGACCGATGTCATTGCTGTTCAACAAACTAACTCACTCAAGCAGTCTATCGAATCAACACTTGGTACGGAGAATGTCATTGTCGATGTCCTTCAAATGACCGATAATGAGAAAATGAGCATTACTTCTCAAGCTAAGGTTCCAGCACAAAAAGACTATGACCTGAATGGAACTGGTTGGGGACCAGACTATCAAGACCCAGCTACCTACCTAAACATTCTTGATGCTAAGAAGGGCTCTGCCCTTAAACACTTGGGTATCACTCGCGGAAAAGATCCAGAAGTGATGGCTCAAGTTGGTCTAGACAAATACAAGAAACTCTTGGATGATGCCGCAGCTGAAACAAGCGATCTCAATAAGCGTTATGAGAAATATGCTAAAGCTCAAGCTTGGGTATCTGATAGCTCGCTCTTGATCCCAGTTGCCTCTTCAGGTGGTTCTCCAACTGTTAGCCGTACTGTACCATTCACAAAAGCATACTCTCAAGTCGGAATTAAGGGAGATCCATTTGTGTTCAAAGGTTTGGAATTGCAAAATGATGTCGTGACTACAAAAGAATACGAAGAAGCTCTCAAGAAATGGCAGAAAGAAAAGATTGAAACAAATGCCAAATACCAAAAAGAGCTAGAAAAACACGTTAAATAGTCTATAAAAGAAAAGGAAGTTGCAGAAAATCTGTACTTCCTTTTTCTGGTTTTGAGACATCAGTCGTCGTAAAACTAGGAACTTTACAATTTAGGATAAATTTGATAAAATATGGTTATGTTATAAAAAGTGACATAAAGGAGTAAAGGATGAACATGAAAAAAAGACTCATCGGAACGGGTCTTGTCCTAGCTACAGGGATTTTACTGACAGCTTGTGGACAGTCAAATACTGATACAAGCACTTTCTCATCAACATTTAGTGCGAATCCAACGACATTTAACTATCTTTTAGACTATTATGCAGATAACACTTCCGTGATTACTAATCTTGTGGATGGTTTGCTAGAAAATGATAGCTATGGAAATCTAACGCCAGCTCTAGCTGAAGACTGGTCAGTTTCGGCAGATAGTTTGACCTATACCTATAAACTCAGAAAAGATGCCAAGTGGTATACTGCTGATGGAGAAGAGTACGCTCCAGTTAAAGCCCAAGACTTTGTCACTGGGATTAAGTATGCTGCGGACAACAAGGGGCAAGCCATGGATCTCATCCAAAACTCTATCAAGGGATTGAATGACTATGTGACAGGTGCGACCAATGACTTCACAACAGTTGGTGTGAAAGCCTTGGATGACTATACGGTTGAGTACACTTTGACTCGACCAGAGCCCTACTGGAACTCAAAGACAACTAACAGTATCCTTTTCCCAGCTAACGAAGAGTTCTTGAAGTCAAAGGACAAAGAATTTGGAACCTTGACGCCAAATAGCATTCTTTACAATGGGCCTTACTTGTTAAAAGATTTCACATCAAAATCTTCCATCGAGTATGTGAAGAATCCTAACTACTATGATCATGACAAGGTAACTATTGAGAAAGTTAAATTAGCATATTTTGATGGCTCTGATCAGGAGATGACCATTCGAAACTTTGAAAGTGGCGCCTATACGCTTGCGGGAGTCTATCCAAATAGCTCGAGCTATGCCAAGACGAAAGAAAAATACCAAGACAATATCGTTTATAGCTTACAAGACAAGACTTCTTGGTACTTCAACTTTAACGTTAACCGTAAAGCCTATAACCATACTGCAAAAACATCAGATCAACAAAAGAACTCAACTCAAACAGCGATTTTAAATAAGAATTTCCGTCAGGCCTTGAACTTTGCCATCGATCGTACGACCTACTCTGCCCAATCTAACGGTCAAGAAGCGGCAAGTAAGACCCTTCGAAATACCCTTGTTCCCCCTACTTTTGTCCAGGTGGGAGATAAGACCTTTGGAGAAGTAACAGCTTCAAAGCTTGTGAACTACGGAACTGAGTGGTCAGGAATCAACTTGGCGGATGCCCAAGACGGTTACTTCAACAAGGAAAAGGCCCAAGCAAAATTTGCGGAAGCTAAAAAGGAATTGGAAGCCCAAGGGGTTACCTTCCCGATCCATTTGGATGTCCCAGTTGATCAAACCAATAAAAATGCGGTTTCGGGTATGAATTCACTTAAACAGACACTTGAAACAGTATTAGGTTCTGAGAATATCGTCATTGATGTTCAACAGCTTTCAACGGATGACTTTGGGAATGTCGCTTTCCTAGCACCAAATCCAGCAGCTCGTGATTACGATTTGAACTTTGATGGCTGGGTTGGTGATTATCAAGATCCGTCAACTTATCTGGATCCATTTAATGCCGAAGATGGTTTTTATCTCAAAATTTTCGGTCTAGATGCTAAGGAAGATCAAGAATTGATCAAGAGTCTAGGATTAGATACCTATACAAAACTTCTAAAAGAAGCAGATGCTGAGAATCAAGACGTCGCTAAGCGTTATGAAAAATACGCTGAAGCTCAAGCTTGGATGATTGACAATTCTCTAGTCATGTCTGCTATGTCAAATGGTGGTACAGCCTCTGTAACCAAAGTAACTCCATTCACACGTGCCTACTCTCTAGTGGGAATAAAAGGTGATGGAAACAACTACAAGTACATGAGACTACAAAAAGATCCTGTTACCAAGAAACAATTTGATGAAGCCAAGACTAAGTGGGAAGAAGAAAGAAAAAAAGCCATCGAACAAAGTCAAAAAGAATTTGAAAATCATATCAAATAAAAAGTTGAAATAAGGTCTCTTGCAAGGGACCTTATTTTTGTTTGCTCAAGCCCCTAAATAATGAAAACGGTCACTTCGAAATATAGCTAAGAAAAAATGAATGAAAACGCTGAGAATTGTGGGAATAAATGGAATTTACCTTACTTTTGTGATATAATTACTTTAATTATTATAGTATAGGGGAGTGTCATGACGAAACGTTCAAAGAGATCTCGCTCGGGGAGAGTAAAGCGAAGCGTTAACATAGCCTTGTTAGCTGTTTATCTATTGTTGGCTGGCTTTTTATTGTTTTTGATTTTTAAATACCATATCCTTGCTTTTAGATATCTTAATCTAGCGGCAACTGCGTTAGTCCTACTAGTTGCCTTAGTAGGGCTACTCTTGATTATCTATAAAAAAGCTGAAAAATTTACTATTTTTCTGTTGGTGTTCTCTATCCTTGTCAGCTCTGTGTCGCTCTTTGCAGTACAGCAGTTTGTTGGACTGACCAATCGTTTAAATGCGACTTCTAATTACTCAGAATATTCGATCAGTGTCGCTGTTTTAGCAGATAGTGAGATTGGGAATGTTACGCAACTGACGAGTGTGACAGCACCGACTGGGACTGATAATGAAAACATCCAAAAACTACTAGCTGATATCAAATCAAGTCAGAATACCGATTTGACGGTCGACCAGAGTTCGTCTTACTTGGCGGCTTACAAGAGTCTGATTGCAGGAGATACCAAAGCCATTGTCTTAAATAGTGTCTTTGAAAATATCATCGAGTCAGAGTATCCAGACTACGCGTCAAAGATTAAAAAGATTTATACCAAGGGATTCACCAAAAAAGTAGAAGCTCCTAAAACTTCAAAGAGTCAGTCTTTCAATATCTATGTTAGTGGAATTGACACCTATGGTCCTATTAGTTCGGTGTCGCGTTCAGACGTCAATATCCTGATGACTGTCAATCGAGATACCAAGAAAATCCTCTTGACTACAACGCCGCGTGATGCCTATGTACCAATCGCAGATGGTGGAAATAATCAAAAAGATAAATTGACTCATGCGGGCATTTATGGAGTTGATTCGTCCATTCACACCTTAGAAAATCTCTATGGAGTGGATATCAATTACTATGTGCGATTGAACTTCACTTCGTTTTTGAAATTGATTGATTTGTTGGGTGGAATTGATGTTTATAATGATCAAGAATTTACTGCCCATACGAATGGAAAGTATTACCCTGCAGGCAATGTTCATCTTGATTCAGAACAGGCTCTCGGTTTTGTTCGTGAGCGCTACTCCCTAGCAGATGGCGATCGTGATCGCGGGCGCAATCAACAAAAGGTGATTGTGGCTATCCTTCAAAAATTAACGTCAACCGAAGCACTGAAAAATTATAGTACGATCATTGATAGCTTGCAAGATTCTATCCAAACAAATATGCCACTTGAGACCATGATGAATTTGGTCAATGCTCAGTTAGAAAGTGGTGGAACTTACAAAGTGAATTCGCAAGACTTGAAAGGTACAGGACGGATGGATCTTCCTTCCTATGCGATGCCAGATAGTAACCTTTACATGATGGAAATTGACGACAGTAGCCTTGCATCTGTCAAAGCTGCTATTCAAGACGTGTTGGAGGGAAAATGAAATGATTGATATTCATTCGCACATTGTCTTTGATGTAGATGATGGCCCCAAGTCAAGAGAGGAAAGCAAGGCTCTCTTGACAGAAGCCTACAGGCAGGGGGTGCGAACCATTGTCTCTACCTCTCATCGTCGCAAGGGCATGTTTGAAACTCCGGAAGAGAAGATAGCAGAAAACTTTCTACAGGTTCGGGAAATAGCTAAGGAAGTGGCGAGTGACTTGGTCATTGCTTATGGGGCTGAAATTTACTACACACCAGATGTTCTGGATAAGCTGGAAAAAAAGCGGGTTCCAACTCTTAATGATAGTCGTTATGCCTTGATAGAGTTTAGTATGAACACCCCTTATCGCGATATTCATAGTGCCTTGAGCAAGATCTTGATGTTGGGAATTACTCCAGTCATTGCCCACATTGAGCGCTATGATGCTCTTGAAAATAATGAAAAACGCGTTCGAGAACTGATCGATATGGGCTGTTACACGCAAGTAAATAGTTCACATGTCCTCAAACCCAAACTTTTTGGAGAACGTTATAAATTCATGAAAAAAAGAGCTCAGTATTTTTTAGAGCAGGATTTGGTTCATGTCATTGCAAGTGATATGCACAATCTAGACGGTAGACCTCCTCATATGGCAGAAGCATATGACCTTGTTTCCCAAAAATACGGAGAAGCGAAGGCTCAGGAACTTTTTATAGACAACCCTCGAAAAATTATAATGGATCAACTAATTTAGGAGAAATGATGAAAGAACAAAACACGATAGAAATCGATGTATTTCAATTACTTAAAACCTTGTGGAAACGCAAGCTAATGATTTTATTAGTGGCACTTGTGACAGGTGCGGGAGCTTTTGCATATAGCACTCTTATTGTTAAGCCAGAATATACGAGTACCACGCGTATTTACGTAGTCAACCGTAATCAAGGAGACAAGCCGGGGCTGACAAATCAGGACTTGCAGGCAGGATCTTATCTGGTAAAAGACTACCGTGAAATTATCCTTTCGCAGGATGTATTGGAAAAAGTAGCGACAAATTTGAAATTGGATATGCCATCAAAAACGTTAGCTAGTAAAGTTCAAGTGACTGTACCAGCTGACACTCGTATCGTCTCAATCTCTGTCAAGGATAAACAACCAGAGGAAGCCAGTCGCATCGCTAATTCTCTACGAGAAGTTGCTGCAGAAAAGATTATCGCTGTAACGCGAGTATCTGATGTAACGACACTTGAAGAAGCGCGACCAGCTACGACTCCCTCATCTCCAAATGTTCAACGCAATTCCTTGTTAGGTTTTCTTGGAGGAGCAGTCGTAACAGTAATTGCTGTTCTTTTGATTGAGTTGCTCGACACCCGTGTGAAACGTCCTGAAGATGTCGAAGATGTACTGCAAATTCCACTTCTAGGGGTCGTTCCAGATTTGGACAAAATGAAATAGGAGGAAGTTATGCCAACGTTAGAAATCTCACAGGCAAAATTGGATCTTGTAAAAAAGGCAGAGGAGTATTATAATGCTTTGTGCACGAACCTACAGTTAAGTGGAGATGATTTGAAAGTATTTTCTATCACTTCTGTGAAATCAGGAGAAGGAAAATCAACGACTTCCACCAATATCGCTTGGGCTTTTGCGCGTGCAGGTTACAAAACGCTGCTGATTGATGGAGATATTCGCAATTCTGTTATGTCAGGTGTCTTTAAAGCAAGGGATAAAATTACAGGTCTGACAGAATTTTTATCAGGGACTACAGACCTGTCACAGGGGCTTTGTGATACCAATATCGAAAATCTCTTTGTCATTCAGGCTGGCTCTGTGTCACCAAATCCGACAGCTCTTCTTCAAAGTAAGAATTTCAGTACAATGCTTGAAACCTTGCGTAAATATTTTGACTATATCATTGTAGATACTGCTCCTGTCGGTGTTGTGATTGATGCGGCTATCATTACGCGAAAATGCGATGCCTCTATTTTAGTGACAGCAGCAGGTAAAACAAATCGACGGGATATTCAAAAAGCGAAGGAACAGTTGGAACAAACTGGGAAGCCGTTTTTAGGAGTTGTGTTGAATAGATTCGATACTTCAGTGGACAAATACGGTTCTTATGGAAATTATGGAGATTACGGAAAAAAATAAAAAATAGGTTGGGGGATAGAGATGAATGGAAAAGTAGTAAAGCCTTCATTGGCCATAATCCAGAGTTTTCTTGTTATTTTATTGACTTATCTGCTTAGCGCTGTGAGGGAAACGGAGATTGTTTCAACAACAGCTATTGCACTTTATATCCTCCATTATTTTGTCTTTTATATCAGTGATTATGGACAAGATTTCTTTAAAAGGGGATATTTGATTGAACTTGTCCAGACATTGAAGTATATCCTATTCTTTGCGCTAGCGATTAGTATTTCTAATTTTTTCTTAGAAGATCGATTTAGTATTTCCAGACGAGGCATGATTTACTTCCTCACATTACATGCTCTTTTAGTCTATGTGCTAAACCTATTTATCAAGTGGTATTGGAAGCGAGCTTATCCCAATTTTAAAGGAAGTAAGAAGATTCTCCTACTTACAGCAACTTCTCGTGTCGAAAAGGTACTGGATAGATTAATAGAATCAAATGAGGTTGTTGGGGAGTTGGTAGCCGTCAGTGTCTTAGATAAACCAGACTTTCAGCATAATTCTTTAAAGGTAGTAGCAGAGGAGGAGATAGTAGACTTTGCGACTCATGAGGTAGTCGATGAAGTCTTTATCAATCTTCCGAGTGAAAAATACAATATTGGAGAGCTTGTCTCTCAGTTTGAAACGATGGGAATTGATGTAACAGTCAATCTAAATGCTTTTGATCGTAGTTTGGCACGTAACAAGCAAATTCGTGAGATGGCAGGATTAAACGTTGTGACTTTTTCTACAACATTTTATAAGACGAGCCACGTGATTGCTAAGCGGATTATTGATATCGTGGGTGCATTGGTAGGGCTGATACTATGTGGTCTAGTCAGTGTTGTACTGGTTCCTTTGATTCGAAAGGATGGGGGCTCTGCTATTTTTGCTCAGACGCGTATAGGAAAAAATGGGCGCCACTTCACTTTTTACAAGTTTCGCTCTATGTGTGTAGATGCCGAGGCGAAAAAAAGAGAACTCATGGAACAAAATACCATGCAGGGTGGAATGTTTAAGGTGGATGATGACCCACGTATCACGAAAATTGGTCGCTTTATACGGAAGACTAGCTTGGACGAGCTGCCACAGTTTTATAATGTTCTAAAGGGAGATATGAGTTTGGTTGGTACACGACCACCAACAGTGGATGAATATGAGCACTATACCCCAGAACAAAAACGTCGTCTAAGTTTTAAACCTGGTATAACAGGGTTATGGCAGATTAGCGGACGAAGTGAGATCAAGAATTTCGATGAGGTTGTCAAATTAGATGTGGCCTATATAGACGGTTGGACAATCTGGAAAGACATTGAAATTTTATTGAAGACAGTTAAAGTTGTATTTATGAGAGATGGAGCGAAGTAGATTGATAGATGTAAAAGTCATTGTAGCAACACACAAGAAGGCTAGAATGCCTCACGATAATACTCTTTATCTTCCAATACATGTTGGGAGAGAAGGAAAATCAGATATCGGTTTTATTGGAGATAATACTGGTGATAATATTTCATCTTTAAATCCATATTATTGTGAATTAACAGGACTTTACTGGGCGTGGAAGAACTTAGACTGTGATTATCTAGGTTTGGTACACTATCGCCGTTATTTTACCAAAAGATCACAAAGATATTCAGATTATATCAGTATGGATGAAGTTATTTTATCTCGAGATGATTTAGATAATCTTCTTTTGACAAATGATGTTCTGGTTCCTAAGAAGAGGCGATATTATATTGAAACACTCTATTCTCACTATGCTCACACCTTGGATGGAAATCATCTTCATATTTCTCGTGATGTAATTAAAGAGTTAAGCCCAGAATATTTAACGGCCTTTGATAAGGTCATGAAGCAACGTAGTGGTTACATGTTCAATATGTTTATTATGAAAAAAGATTTGGCAAATCAGTATTTTTCTTGGTTATTTCCTATTTTAGACAAGATGTATGAGCAAATAGATGTATCCCAGTTAACACCGTTTGAAGCTAGGCTATTCGGTCGTGTTAGTGAATTATTATTTAATGTGTGGTTGAAACATAAGGACATTAAGCCAAAAGAGCTTCCATTTATGTATATGGAAAAGGTGGATTTGTTTGAAAAAGGGAAATCCTTCTTAATGGCAAAATTTTTTGGAAAGAAGTATGGTCAGAGTTTTTAGATAGGGATGAACAATAAGAATGAAATTAATAGTAAAAATAAAGTATTTGCCAGAAATTTTAGCTCTTGTTGCGTTAGGGATATTTTTAATTATTTCAATATTAAGTGTGACTTTTTATGCTCAATATTTACCTAAAGAAGTTTATAAAATAGTGGTAGCTACTTTACTCTTTCTTTTGTTTACAAAAGAGTCATTTAAAAGAAAGTATGATTACAAAACACTCATTGGATTATTTGCTACAATTTTACTTTACTTTATTATAGGGGAAATGGGCACTATCAATTCTAATATCGCAGTAGGTATATTGTTTATTTATGCTTTACGTGATATTCCGTTTAAAAATGTAGCGAAAATTGCTTTAGTGACAAGTGTATGCTTGTTATTGTTTGTTATAATAAGTGCTAAATTGGGAGTTATACCTAATTATTTAGAGATTTCTGGGAGAGTCCGTAACTATTTGGGCTTTAGATATGCTTTATTTCCGTCGGCTCTGCTAATGAATGTAGTTGCTATTGTATTTTATTTAAAGCAAAATAGAATCTATTATTGGCAGTTGTTCTTGCTAGCTTTATCTGTTTATTGGGTATATGAACAGACTGATTCTCGTTTGACATTTTATAGTTCCTGTATACTGTTGATTTGCAATTTATTAATAAAGTGGTTTCCTGATCTTTTCTCTAAATTAGGACGTATGTTTAGTATTTTTAAATTTACCTTTATTGTAAATGCACTAGTGAGTTTTTGGATTTCATTTACTTATCTCAATTCAACTAATGTTTTTGTTAATAATTTTCTTTATGAATTAAACTACATGTTAGGTAATCGTATATATTTGACGAATAAATCTCTGCAGCTATATGGCTTTGGTTTGTTTGGCCGACAAGTTGAATGGACTGGGAATGGTCTCACTACAGAGGGAGTAAAAATTTATCAGACGTATCTATATGTGGATAATTTGTATATGCAAATTTTACAAAAATACGGTTTGCTAATCCTAGTATTGATGATTATACTGTTAACCTTAACTTTGTTTAAAGTTATTAAGAGACGTCAATGGGTTCTTACTTTTATTTTGATATTGATGAGTTTCCATTCAATAATTGATGATTTGAATTTGTACCTTCAGTACAATATATTTTGGATTTTGATAGGAAGTTTAATATATTCTGATTATCAATCTTCCAGCGAAAGAGATTAAATGTTAGAGAATGATTCGTTTGAAAAAATAATATAATGGGAAATTAAGTAGTATTAGTCAGCTACAGATTTAAGAGAATACTGAACAGGAGTACTATTATATATCGAATTGTATCGTTTTTACAGAGGAGAAAAGTATGTCGGATATCAAAATTATTCAAAACAAGATTCTGTCTATCTTGAAAGAATTTATTAATATTTGTGAAGAAAATAATTTGACCTACTATGCTCTAGGGGGAACATTGCTTGGAGCAGTACGTCACAAAGGATTTATCCCTTGGGATGATGATATTGATATTGGCATGCCGAGGGAAGATTATGAAAAGTTTAAAAAAGTAGCTCCACGTTTATTACCAAGCTATTTAAAGATAGTCAATAATCCTCTAAATCTCGATATAACTCAATTGGTCGATAAAAATGTGATTGTTAAATTTGCAAATTTGGAAAGCAATGTCTTTATCGATATTTTTCCTCTAGATGGTTATCCAGAAAAGGGGAGTTTTGCAGCTAAATTACATAGTTCTAGAGTGTTGTTTCAAAGAATGCTTTGTAAAATATCAGTTTTGGACCAGCTTGAAGACAAAGATCGCGGAACCGTAGAGAATCTTATAGTTAAAATATCTAAAACGCTAAGAATCCAAAAGCTACTTCCAAAAGATGTCTTAGTAAAGAGTCTGCATAAACTTATTCAGAAATATGATTTTAAAACTTCTCGTTACGTTGGGAATGTTCTAGGTAGATATAGGGAGAGGGAAATAGTTCCGAGAGAGTATTTTAAAGAACCTGTTTCTCTTATTTTTGATGATACGATGATAAACTGTCCGACAAAGTACAAGGAATATTTAAGCGAAATCTACGGTGATTACATGAAATTACCACCAGTAGAAGATAGAGTAGCACATAATATAGAACTTATATCAGTAGGCGGTGCAGAGTGAAGGGTAGGATAAAAATTGTCAAAAAAAATATGTATTGTGAAATGGAGTATTGATAGAACGGATGGAGGCCTGAAAGTAGCAACCAGCCTTTCGAATGAACTATCAGAAATGTATGAAGTGCATTTACTATCCATGATTTCCACAGAAACAAATTTTTTTCCAGTAAAAGATTCAGTTAAATATAGAAATTTATCACATAAAAAAATTTCTATGGGTAAGAATTTTCTTTCCGCTGTTATGTTACTAAGGAGTTATTTGACAGAGCAAGGTATCGATATTGTTTTTGGTATCGGAATGAGTATGAATACAGTAGGTGTAGTAAGTACTCTTGGTTTAAAAACAAAATTTATTTCTTGTGACCACACAAACTCAATAGTTGATATTGATACTAAAGTTAAGAAGTTCCAAAGATATGTTGGGGCAAAATTTGCAAATAAGATTATTACTCTCACGCAAGAAGATCGTAGAAATTACATAAAACAATACGGTATTTCTGAGACAAAGACTGCTTATATTTATAATTGGAAAGAAGATGATCTATCTAATGTGACTTATAACGATGAGTCAACTAAGATTGTAACAGTTGGTCGTTTTGATTATCAAAAAGGATATGATTATCTTGTTCAAGTCGCGAAAAAAGTGTTAGCTAAAAGGTCTGAATGGACTTGGGAAATCTACGGTTCTGGCAATCAAGATGAAGTAGACAAAATCCGGGAACTAATCAAGGAAAACGATTTGCAGGATAAATTGTTCATTAAAGGACTAGAAAAAAATCAGGATCTAATATATGGGGATAAAGGGATTTACGTCATGACTTCTCGTTACGAGGGTTTACCCTTGGTATTGTTAGAAGCTCAGCAATACAATCTTCCTATTGTTAGTTTCAGTTGTCCGACAGGACCTAATGAGATTGTTGAAGATAGGGTTAATGGTTATCTGATCGATTGTTATGATGTAGAAGAGATGTCTAATAGATTATTAGAACTAATGAATGGTAAGGAGCTAAGAAATCGTTTTTCATCTCATGCCAAAGATAACATGGAAAAATTTAATAAAGACCGAATTATACATCAGTGGATAGATTTGATAGAAGAAGTATCAGGGGGAAAAAATGTCTAACAAAATACTGACGATTACTGTGCCAACCTATAATATTGAAAACTATATTGGTAAATGTATAGAATCATTTAAAGCTGTAAATCCTGACTATTACAGTGATTTTGAAGTGTTAATCATTAATGATGGAAGTACTGATAATTCTGTACAAGTTGTTGAGAATTTAATGGAAGGCAGCAATTTAGATTTAAGAATTATCACAAAAGAAAATGGAGGCCATGGCTCAACAATTAATCGTGGGATTAAAGAAGCAAATGGAAAATATTTTAAAGTCATTGATGGGGATGATTGGATCAATGTTCCAGAATTTGAAAGCTTATTGGATAAATTAAGAGAGATTAACACTGATTTAGTTATTTCTGACTATACAGAGCAGCATGTATATAATAATAGTACGGTGCTTAAGGAGTTCTCTTCTTATCTGTTCCCAAATCAAGAGACGAGAGGTATCCCTACTAAGTGGACACCTATGCATGCTCTGGTCTATAAAACAAGTATCTTGAAGGATAATGCTATTACGATTAGTGAAAATACATTTTATGTCGACCAAGAGTATACAATGCTCCCACTTCAATTTGTAGAAAATTACATTTATTATAAGTTGGATATTTATCAGTACTTCTTGGGTAGAGCTGATCAGAGTATGAATATTGCTGTGATGAAAAAGAGAGCCGATCACCATGAGAGAGTAACTAAAAGAATCTTAGACTTATATAAAGAAATCCATGTAAAAAATACGGAATTAGAGAAGGTTGTCAGTGACTCTTTGCAGTATCTGGTTAATATGCAAAACATGTTGTATGTTATGAATAATGAGCTTGAAAAAGTATATAACCTGTTTTCGTATGCAGAAAAAAATGGTTTCAAATTCAAATTTGAAACGGATACAAAGACTTCTAATTTACTTTACATCAATTATAAAACAAAGTATCTTTTTAACATTGTTATTAAAAATCTAGTTAAAAGAAAAGCAAATAGTCTAGAAAAAGAATTTCAAGAGAAGGGATTTTGATGAAATATGCCAGGGAGCGAAATAAAGCATCAATTTCTTCTGAGGAAATTCATGGATGAATTAAATATAACGTTTCAGACTGTGTTCAAGAGGAGAGTGCAGGTATGAAAGTACTAAAAAACTACGCCTACAATCTTTCTTATCAATTGTTGGTAATTATACTTCCGATTATTACGACTCCCTATGTGACACGGGTCTTTTCTTCGAATGATCTAGGGACATATGGTTATTTTAACTCCATCGTTACTTATTTTATCCTCTTAGCAACGCTAGGGGTTGCTAACTATGGGACCAAGGTCATTTCAGGGCATCGCAAGGAAATTGAAAAAAACTTTTGGGGAATCTACTCTCTGCAATTAGGTGCAACAGTCCTTTCTCTAACCTTGTATGGTCTTCTTTGTCTAACTCTTCCCTTTATGCAAAATCCAGTAGCCTACATTCTAGGCTTGGCTTTGGTTTCTAAAGGATTAGATATATCCTGGCTTTTTCAAGGGCTAGAGGATTTTCGAAAGATTACTGTTCGAAATATCACAGTCAAACTCGTTGGTGTAATCTCTATCTTCCTCTTTGTCAAATCTGCGGATGACCTGTACCTCTATGTCTTTTTGCTAACCATATTTGAACTCTTGGGGCAGCTAAGTATGTGGTTGCCTGCTCGTGAGTTTATTGGTAGACCTCATTTTGATTTAGAATATGCTAAGCATCATTTGAAACCCGTTATATTATTGTTTCTTCCTCAAGTAGCTATTTCTTTGTATGTTACCTTAGATCGTACCATGCTAGGAGCCCTAGCTTCTACAAATGATGTAGGGATCTATGATCAGGCGCTTAAATTGGTGAATATTCTATTAACCTTGGTAACATCATTAGGAAGTGTTATGTTGCCTCGAGTAGCTAACTTATTGGCAACAGGAGATCATAGAGCAGTCAATAAGATGCATGAGATGGCTTTCTTGATTTATAATTTAGTTATTTTTCCTATTATATCCGGAATGTTAATTGTCAATGATGATTTTGTTCAATTTTTCCTTGGGCAAGACTTTCAAGATGCACGTTATGCAATTGCCATTATGATTTTCCGCATGTTCTTTATCGGTTGGACCAATATTATGGGAATTCAAATTTTGATTCCACACAGTAAAAATAAGGAATTTATGGTTTCAACAACAGCTCCCGCAATTATCAGTGTAGGTTTGAACCTGCTATTCCTTCCTAAACTTGGTTATATCGGAGCAGCTATTGTCTCTGTTTTAACAGAAGCGCTAGTATGGGCAATTCAATTGTTCTTTACTCGTAAATACTTAAAGGAAGTTTCAATCATTGGATCTATGACAAAAATTATTCTAGCATCAGCTATCATGTATGGTATTTTGCTTGGCTCAAAAACATTTATACAGTTTTCACCAACCATAAATGTTTTAGTGTTTGTGGTGCTTGGTGGAATCATTTACCTTTTTTTGATTCTATCTCTGAAAGTGGTAGATGTGACAGAATTAAAACAAATGATTAGGAAAAATTAGAATGCGCAAATATCGAAATATTAATTTAGATCTATTAAAAGTACTTGCATGTGTTGGAGTTGTTCTACTTCATACAACGATGGGTGGGTTTAAAGAGACAGGTTCATGGAATCTTTTGACATATTTATATTACTTAGGAACCTATTCTATCCCTCTATTTTTTATGGTCAATGGTTATTTATTGTTAGGAAAGAGAGAGATTACCTATTCTTACATACTGCAGAAAGTAAAATGGATTCTAATAACAGTGTCGTCATGGACCTTTATCGTCTGGCTGTTTAAAAGAGACTTTACAGAGAACTTAATTAAAAAAATTGTAGGTTCTTTAATACAAAAAGGTTATTTTTTTCAGTTTTGGTTTTTCGGAGCCTTAATGATCATTTATATATGTTTGCCGATTTTGAAAAAAATTCTAAATTCAAAAAGAAGTTATTTATACAGTATATCTTTATTGGTAGTTATTGGTCTGATTTTTGAGTTGACCAATATTGTACTTGAAATGCCAATTCAAACATATGTTCTACAAACCTTTAGATTATGGACTTGGCTTTTCTATTATCTTTTAGGTGGTTTTATAGCTCACTTTGATATAGATATTATCAAAAATAGGTTTAAGAGATGGATGAAAGTAGTTGTAGTACTTTTATTCTTGATTTCGCCTTTAATATTATTTTTCATAGCGAAGACTGCATACCATAATCTTTTTGCTGAATATTTTTATGATATTTTATTTGTAAAAGTTGTAAGCTTGGGAATTTTTCTAACTATACTCACGCTTACTTTAAATGAAAAACGGAGCGGATGTATCGTTTCCCTTTCTAATCAAACTATGGGAGTTTTTATAATACACACATATATTATGAAGGTATGGGAAAAACTATTTGGTTTTGGTTTCGTAGGATCATATTTACTTTTTGCTATATTTACTTTAAGTGTTAGTTTTATTATTGTTGGAATGTTAATGAAAATTCCTTATTTCAATCGAATCGTTAAATTATAAATAGGAGATTTAATATGTACGACTATTTAATCGTTGGAGCTGGTTTGTCTGGAGCTATTTTTGCTCACGAAGCTACAAAATGTGGAAAAAAAGTAAAAGTGATTGATAAACGCGATCACATTGGAGGGAACATCTACTGTGAAAATGTAGAAGGTATCAATGTCCATAAATATGGTGCCCATATCTTCCATACGTCTAATAAAAAAGTTTGGGATTATGTCAATCAATTCGCTGAATTTAACAACTATATCAACTCACCTGTCGCAAACTACAAAGGAAGTCTTTATAATCTTCCTTTCAATATGAATACCTTCTATGCTATGTGGGGCACAAAAACTCCACAAGAAGTGAAGAATAAGATTGCTGAGCAAACGGCTCATATGAAGGATGTTGAGCCGAAAAATCTGGAAGAACAAGCTATCAAGTTGATTGGTCCGGATATCTATGAAAAGTTGATCAAGGGCTATACTGAAAAGCAGTGGGGGCGCTCAGCAACGGAACTTCCTCCATTTATCATTAAACGCCTTCCAGTTCGTCTAACATTTGATAATAACTATTTTAACGACCGTTACCAAGGAATTCCTATTGGTGGTTATAATGTGATTATCGAAAATATGCTTAAAGACGTTGAAGTTGAGCTTGGTGTTGATTTCTTTGCTCACCGTGAAGAGTTGGAAGCATCTGCTAACAAAGTTGTCTTTACAGGAATGATCGACCAATATTTTGACTACAAACACGGAGAGTTAGAATACCGTAGCCTTCGTTTTGAACATGAAACCTTAGACGAGGAAAATTATCAAGGAAATGCTGTAGTGAACTATACAGAGCGTGAGATTCCTTATACTCGTATCATCGAACACAAGCATTTCGAATATGGAACGCAACCAAAGACAGTTATCACGCGTGAATATCCGGCTGATTGGAAACGTGGGGATGAGCCCTACTATCCGATCAACGATGAGAAAAATAATGCTATGTTTGCTAAGTATCAAGAGGAAGCAGCGCAGAATGATAAAGTTATCTTTTGTGGGCGCTTAGCAGATTATAAATATTACGATATGCATGTGGTGATTGAACGAGCGCTTGAAGTTGTGGAGAAAGAGTTAGGATATGACAAAAAGTAGAATCAATTGGATAGATTTTGGAAAAGGCTTTTCCATATTTTTAGTCTTAGTAGGACATGTGTTGCTTGGACTGTATCAATCGGAAAAATTTCTCACAGCAAACAACATACTATCATTGTTGGTAGCACAAGTCTACATATTTCATATACCAGTATTTTTTGCCTTATCAGGATACTTTTTCAAACCCATATCTGATTTGAAAGAGTTCTGGCAATATGCTAAAAAGAAGACAATTGTTTTTGGTCTGCCATATATTTTCTATTCGATCATTCACTTTGGTCTTCAAAAAGTTGCAGGGGCATCTGTTCGTGTTCCTACAACCATATCTGATTTGCTAAATATCTATAAAGATCCTCTTGGGGTTTCGTGGTATTTATATATACTCTGGTCGATTTTGATAATCTATGGATTAGTATCTATTTTTATCAAAAATCGTAGAATTTTACTTTTGATAAGTATTTTTGCTTATTGTTTAACCCTATTTGTTCAAACAGATATTTATATTATTCAGAGAACGCTGGTTTGGGGGATTTGCTTCTTTCTTGGTAGTGTGTTGAGTGAAATTTATTTTAATAAAATTAATTTGAAAAAATTTCTTTTTTTCTTTGTGCTATTTGATTTTATTTATATGTTCGCTTGGTTCTTGTTTTATGAAGTAGGGTCTAAGAAGGATTATGTAAGCTATAGTAACCCAGGTTTGTGGGGGATTGCTTTTATTGTCTGTGTATTAGCTGCTTTTGTGATTTTTCCTAAAATGGAGAAAAATTTTCCTAAAACTTTCCTATATTTCACTAAATACGGGAAAGATAGTTTAGGTATCTATATTCTTCATGCACCAATTTGTAGCATGATTCGGATTCTAATGTTGAAAGTGGGAATAAACTCAGTTTTTCTTCACGTTGTTGTTGGGATTGTCTTAGGCTGGTATTTATCCATACTAGCAACTTATATATTGAAAAAAATTCCATTTTTGAATATTGTTTTATTACCACAGAAGTATATTAAATTAAAATAAATTATTTTGGCTTTATAATG
The DNA here is from genome assembly GCF_901543175.1 of Streptococcus australis. NCBI lineage: Bacteria > Bacillati > Bacillota > Bacilli > Lactobacillales > Streptococcaceae > Streptococcus > Streptococcus australis. Next base: position 307,977 of record NZ_LR594040.1, read on the forward strand.
TGGCTCTTTGCCAGCTAACATCTGGAGAGGACAATCACTGTCTTCTCCTTTTTGTTTTTTCAGAATATACCAAATTAACACAAAAATTCTGAAAATTCTGTTGACATCTTTTTGAAAAGAGTCTATAATGGAGAGAAAGTTTTAAAGGAGAAAATGATGAAAAGTTCAAAACTATTTGCCCTTGCGGGCGTGACATTATTTGCGGCGACTACTTTAGCTGCATGTTCTGGATCAGGTTCGAGCGCTAAAGGAGAGAAGACATTCTCATACATTTATGAAACAGACCCTGATAACCTGAACTATTTGACAACTGGTAAGGCTGCGACAGCAGATATTACCAGTAACGTGGTTGATGGTTTGCTAGAAAATGATCGCTACGGGAACTTTGTGCCGTCTATGGCTGAGGATTGGTCTGTATCCAAGGATGGATTGACTTACACTTATACTATCCGTAAGGATGCAAAATGGTATACTTCTGAAGGTGAAGAATACGCGGCAGTCAAAGCTCAAGACTTTGTAACAGGACTTAAATATGCTGCTGATAAAAAATCTGATGGTCTTTATTTAGTTCAAGAATCAATCAAAGGATTGGACGCCTATGTAAAAGGGGAAATCAAAGATTTCTCACAAGTAGGAATTAAGGCTCTGGATGATCAGACAGTTCAGTACACTTTGAACAAACCAGAAAGCTTCTGGAATTCTAAGACAACAATGGGGGTAATGGCTCCAGTTAACGAAGAGTTTTTGAACTCTAAAGGGGATGATTTTGCCAAAGGGACAGATCCTAGTAGTATTCTCTATAATGGACCATTCTTACTCAAATCAATTGTAGCCAAATCTTCTGTTGAATTTGCGAAAAATCCTAACTACTGGGATAAGGACAATGTCCATATCGATAAGGTTAAATTATCATTCTGGGATGGTCAAGATACCAACAAACCAGCTGAAGCCTTCAAGGATGGAAGCTTTACTATGGCACGTCTCTTCCCAACAAGCGCTAGCTACCCAGAGATTGAGAAATCATTTAAAGATAACATCGTTTATACTCAACAGGATTCGACTACTTATTTAGTAGGTACGAATATTGATCGCCAGTCTTATAAGTATACTTCTAAGACAACGGATGAAGAAAAAACATCAACCAAGAAAGCTCTTCTAAACAAAGATTTCCGTCAAGCTCTTGCTTTTGGTTTTGATAGAACTGCCTATGCCTCCCAAGTAAACGGTGCAAGTGGTGCGACTAAACTGCTTCGTAACTTGTTTGTCCCACCTACATTTGTGCAAGCAGATGGCAAAAACTTTGGTGAGTTGGTCAAAGAAAAATTGGTGACTTATGGAGACGAGTGGAAGGATGTAAATTTAGCTGATGCCCAAGATGGACTCTATAACGCAGATAAGGCCAAAGCAGAATTCGCCAAGGCTAAGACAGCTCTTCAAGCAGAAGGTGTGAAATTCCCAATCCACTTGGATATGCCTGTGGACCAAACAAATACAACAAAAGTTCAACGTGTGCAATCTTTGAAACAGTCACTTGAAGCAACTTTGGGAACAGATAATGTAGTTGTGGATATCCAACAACTTCAAAAAGATGATGTATTGAACATCACTTACTTTGCCGAGACTGCTGCTGGTGAGGACTGGGATATCTCAGATAACGTTGGTTGGTCTCCAGACTTTGCGGACCCATCTACCTACCTTGATATCATCAAGCCATCTGTCGGAGAAAATACGAAGACTTACCTAGGATTTGACTCTGGAACCAATAATGCTGCGGCTAAGCAGGTTGGTTTGGAAGATTACGAGAAAATGGTTGTCGAAGCAGGAGAAGAAGTTTCTAATATCTCAAAACGTTATGAAAAATATGCTGCTGCCCAAGCTTGGTTGACCGACAGTGCCTTGCTCATCCCAACAACTTCTAAAACTGGTCGTCCAATGTTGTCTAAGATGGTGCCATTTACTCTTCCGTTTGCTTACTCAGGTAACAAGGGTACGAGCGAAGCCCTCTTGTATAAATACCTAGATTTACAAGATAAGCCAGTAACAACAGAAGAATATCAAAAAGCCCAAGAAAAATGGTTGAAAGAAAAAGAAGAGTCTAATAAAAAGGCCCAAGAAGATCTCGCAAAACATGTGAAATAACTGTTGCAAAATATAAGAAAGGATTTAGTATTTCTCTTGAATGCTGAATCCTTTTTTACATTTGTAAAGAAAGATTCTAGATGTACTGATCCCCAAAAGTTAGATTTTTTTCTGTCTAACTTTTGGGGTACAGTTCAAAATTTGGAGCCTCTTTTTGTCAGAATAGAGAAAATTTTCCTTAATTTTACTTGTTTCCTATTGCTTTCTTAGCTATTATTTGTTATATTAAAAGCACAATTATTTTTTATTTATCATGGTTAAGCATTGCACTTTCAGAGGAAGGAGTATTTTTTAAAAAAGAAATGTAAACGCTTACTCAAAAATGAAAGGATTTAGGAATTTATGAATAAAGGATTATTTGAAAAACGTTGTAAATATAGCATTCGAAAATTTTCATTAGGTGTTGCTTCTGTTATGATTGGAGCTGCATTCTTTGGGACAAGTCCGGTTCTTGCAGATAGCGTGCAGTCTGGCTCCACAGCGAATTTACCAGCGGATTTAGCTACTGCTCTTGCAACAGCAAAAGAGAATGATGGGCATGATTTTGAAGCGCCTAAGGTGGGAGAAGACCAAGGGTCTCCAGAAGTTACAGATGGACCTAAGACAGAAGAAGAACTATTAGCACTTGAAAAAGAAAAATCATCTGGTTCAGATAAGTTACCAGAAGGCTTAGAGGGCAAATTAGATAAGGCTGAAGATAAAGGGAAAGAAGTTGACAAGGATCAATTAGCTAAGGATACTGAGAATCTCGTTCCAGAAGATGTAGCTAAAACAAAGAATGGTGAATTAAACTACGGAGCAACTGTCAAAATCAAGACACCATCAGGTGAAGGTAGTGGGATTGTCATTGGCGAAAATCTTGTTTTAACTGTTTCACATAACTTTATAAAAGACGTTCCAGATGGGAATAATCGCAAGGTCGTTGACAATGATAATGGTGAAGGGGATATCTACAGTATTTCCTATCCAGGACTACCAGATGTTAAATTTAGTAAAAAAGACATTATTCACTGGGATCGTGAAGGTTTCCTAAAAGGCTACAAGAATGATTTGGCTCTTGTTCGATTGCGAACAGTTCTGGAAAATGCTCCAGCAGAAGTGACTGAAAAACCTGCAGTGAAAAAGGTTGGAGATAAATTGCATGTCTTTGGCTACCCAACTGGAAAATTATCACCAGTCCTCAATACAACTGTTGAATTAGTCGAATCCTACGGTGAGGGCGTAAAAGGGATCGGTTATCAAGGTAGCCATCCAGGTGCTAGCGGTGGTGGTATCTTTGATACAGAAGGAAAACTCGTCGGTGTTCATCAAAATGGAGTTGTTGGCCAACGTAGTGGTGGTATTCTCTTCTCACCTGCTCAATTGAAATGGATCCAAGATCACATGAAGGGAATTTCAAGTGTCAAACCAGCAGACTTGGAAGAGAAAGAAAAACCAGCTGAAGACAAACCAAAAGAGGACAAACCAGCTGCTAAACCTGAAACACCTGAAAAAGTGACAGCTGAATGGCAAACGGTAGAGAAAAAAGAACAACAGGGAACAGTCACTATCCGAGAAGAAAAAGGTGTCCGCTACAACCAACTATCCTCAACTGCACAGAACGACAATGGCGATAAACCAGCCTTGTTTGAAAAACAAGGATTGACCGTTGATGCTAATGGAAATGCGACTGTTGATCTAACCTTCAAAGATGATTCTGAAAAGGGCAAATCACGCTTTGGTGTCTTCTTGAAATTTAAAGACACCAAGAACAATGTTTTTGTTGGTTATGACAAGGACGGCTGGTTCTGGGAGTATAAATCTCCAACCGATAGCACCTGGTATAAGGGCAACCGTGTAGCAGCACCAGAATCAGGTTCTGTAAACCGTCTTTCTATCACTCTCAAGTCAGATGGTCAGCTCAATGCAACGAATAATGATGTGAAGCTCTTTGATACAGTAACTCTACCAGCTGCGGTCAATGACCATCTTAAAAATGAGAAGAAAATTCTTCTCAAGGCGGGCTCCTATGGTGATGAGCGAACAGTTGTTAGTGTTAAGACGGATAACCAAGAGGGGGTAAAAACAGAGGATACCCCTGCTGAAAAAGAAACAGGTCCTGAAGTTGATGATAGCAAGGTGACTTATGACACTATTCAGTCTAAGGTCCTCAAAGCAGTGATTGACCAAGCCTTCCCACGTATTAAAGAATACAGTTTGAACGGGCATACCTTGCCAGGACAAGTCCAACAATTCAATAAAGTATTTATCAACAAACACGAAGTCACACCTGAAGTTACCTACAAAAAAATCAATGAGACAACAGCAGAGTACTTGATGAAGCTTCGCGATGATGCTAATCTTATCAATGCGGAAATGACAGTTCGTTTGCAAGTTGTGGACAATCAGTTGCACTTTGATGTGACCAAGATTGTCAACCATAATCAAGTCACTCCAGGTCAAAAGATTGATGATGAAAGAAAACTGCTTTCTTCTATTAGTTTCCTTGGCAATGCTTTGGTATCTGTTTCAAGTGACCAAGCTGGTGCTAAGTTTGATGGGGCAACCATGTCAAACAATACCCATGTCAGCGGGGATGATCATATTGATGTAACCAATCCAATGAAGGATTTGGCTAAGGGTTACATGTATGGATTTGTTTCTACAGATAAGCTTGCTGCAGGGGTCTGGAGCAACTCTCAAAACAGCTACGGTGGTGGTTCTTATGACTGGACTCGCTTAACAGCTTACAAAGAAACAGTCGGAAATGCCAACTATGTAGGAATTCATAGTTCTGAATGGCAATGGGAAAAAGCTTATAAGGGCATTGTCTTCCCAGAATACACCAAGGAACTTCCAAGTGCTAAAGTTGTTATCACTGAAGATGCCAATGCGGATAACAAAGTCGATTGGCAGGATGGAGCCATTGCTTATCGTAGCATCATGAACAACCCTCAAGGTTGGGAAAAAGTCAAGGATATCACAGCTTATCGTATCGCGATGAACTTTGGTTCTCAAGCACAAAACCCATTCCTCATGACTCTAGATGGTATCAAGAAGATTAATCTCCATACAGATGGTCTTGGACAAGGTGTTCTCCTTAAAGGATATGGTAGTGAGGGACATGACTCTGGTCATTTGAACTATGCTGATATTGGTAAACGTATCGGTGGTGTCGAAGATTTCAAGACCCTGATTGAGAAGGCTAAGAAGTACGGAGCTTATCTTGGTATTCACGTTAACGCTTCTGAAACCTATCCAGAGTCTAAATACTTCAATGAAAAAATTCTTCGCAAGAATCCAGATGGTAGCTATAGTTATGGTTGGAACTGGCTAGACCAAGGTATCAACATTGATGCAGCTTATGACTTGGCTCATGGTCGTTTGGCACGTTGGGAAGATTTGAAGAATAAACTTGGTGAAGGTCTCGACTTTATCTATGTGGACGTTTGGGGAAATGGCCAATCAGGTGACAACGGTGCCTGGGCTACTCACGTTCTCGCTAAAGAGATTAACAAACAAGGCTGGCGCTTTGCGATTGAGTGGGGCCATGGTGGTGAGTACGACTCTACCTTCCATCACTGGGCAGCTGACTTGACCTACGGTGGCTACACCAATAAAGGTATCAACAGTGCCATCACGCGCTTTATCCGTAACCACCAAAAAGATGCTTGGGTAGGGGACTACAGAAGTTACGGAGGTGCTGCAGACTACCCACTTCTAGGTGGCTATAGCATGAAGGACTTTGAAGGATGGCAAGGACGAAGCGACTACAATGGCTATGTAACCAACTTGTTTACCCATGATGTCATGACTAAGTACTTCCAACACTTCACTGTAAGTAAATGGGAAAATGGTACGCCAGTAACCATGACCGATAATGGTAGTACCTATAAATGGACTCCAGAAATGCGAGTGGAATTGGTAGATGCTGACAAGAATAAAGTGGTTGTGACTCGTAAGTCAAATGATGTCAATAGCCCACAATACCGTGAACGTACAGTAACTCTCAACGGACGTGTGATCCAAGATGGTTCAGCTTACTTGACTCCTTGGAACTGGGATGCGAATGGTAAGAAACTTCCTACTGATAAGGAAAAAATGTACTACTTCAATACGCAGGCTGGTGCAACAACTTGGACCCTTCCGAGCGATTGGGCAAAGAGCAAGGTTTACCTTTACAAGCTAACTGACCAAGGTAAGACAGAAGAGCAGGAACTCACTGTAACAGATGGTAAGATTAGCCTAGACCTTCTAGCTAATCAACCATACGTACTTTACCGTTCGAAACAAAGCAATCCTGAAATGTCATGGAGCGAAGGCATGCACATCTATGACCAAGGATTTAATAGCGGAACCTTGAAGCATTGGAATATTTCGGGCGATGCTTCTAAGGCAGAAATTGTCAAGTCTCAAGGGGCAAACGATATGCTTCGTATTCAAGGAAACAAAGAAAAAGTTAGTCTCACTCAGAAATTAACTGGTTTGAAACCAAATACCAAGTATGCCGTTTATGTAGGTGTCGATAATCGTAGTAATGCCAAGGCGAGCATCACTGTAAACACTGGTGAAAAAGAAGTGACTACTTATACCAATAAGTCTCTCGCTCTCAACTATGTTAAGGCCTACGCTCACAATACACGTCGTGACAATGCGACAGTTGACAATACAAGTTACTTCCAAAACATGTACGCTTTCTTTACAACTGGATCTGACGTATCAAATGTTACTCTTACTTTGAGTCGCGAAGCTGGTGATGAAGCAACTTACTTTGATGAAATTCGTACCTTTGAAAATAATTCAAGCATGTACGGAGAAAACCATGATACAGGTAAAGGCACCTTCAAACAAGACTTTGAAAATGTTGCTCAGGGTATCTTCCCATTCGTAGTGGGCGGTGTCGAAGGTGTTGAAGACAACCGCACTCACTTGTCTGAAAAGCATGATCCATATACACAGCGTGGTTGGAACGGCAAGAAAGTTGATGATGTTATCGATGGAAATTGGTCACTCAAGACCAATGGACTGGTTAGCCGTCGTAACTTGGTTTACCAAACTATCCCACAAAACTTCCGCTTTGAAGCTGGTAAGACCTACCGTGTAACCTTTGAATACGAAGCAGGTTCTGACAATACCTACGCCTTTGTAGTTGGTAAGGGAGAATTCCAATCTGGCAGCCGTGGTACGAAAGCAAGCAACTTGGAAATGCATGAGTTGCCAAATACCTGGACGGATTCTAAGAAAGCCAAGAGGGCAACCTTCCTCGTGACAGGTGCAGAAACAGGCGATACTTGGGTAGGTATCTATTCAACTGGAAATGCAAGCAATACTCGTGGTGATTCTGGTGGAAATGCCAACTTCCGTGGTTATAACGACTTCATGATGGACAATCTTCAAATCGAAGAAATTACCCTAACAGGTAAGATGTTGACAGAAAATGCTCTGAAGAACTACTTGCCAACTGTAGCCATGACTAACTACACCAAAGAGTCTATGGATGCTTTGAAGGAGGCGGTCTTTAACCTTAGTCAGGCCGATGATGATATCAGTGTTGAAGAAGCACGTGCAGAGATTGCCAAGATTGAAGCTTTGAAGAATGCTTTGGTTCAAAAGAAAACAGCCTTGGTAGCAGAAGACTTTGAAAGTTTGGATGCGCCTGCTCAAGCTGGTGAAGGCTTGGAAAATGCCTTTGATGGTAATGCATCTAGCCTATGGCATACATCTTGGGATGGAGGAGATGTAGGCAAGCCTGCAACTATGGTCTTGAAAGAGCCTACTGAAATTACAGGACTTCGTTATGTACCACGTGGTTCAGGTTCAAACGGTAACTTGAGAGATGTGAAACTGGTTGTAACAGATGAGTCTGGCAAGGAGCACACTTTTACTGCAACGGACTGGCCTGATAACAATAAGCCAAAAGACATTAACTTTGGTAAGACAATCAAGGCTAAGAAAATCGTCCTTACGGGAACAAAGACTTACGGAGACGGTGGAGATAAATACCAATCTGCAGCGGAACTCATCTTTACCCGTCCACAGGTAGCAGAGACACCGCTTGACTTGTCAGGATATGAAGCAGCTTTAGCTAAGGCTCAAAAATTGACAGACAAAGAAAATCAAGAGGAAGTGGCTGGAGTTCAGGCGAGCATGAAATATGCGACGGATAACCATCTCTTGACGGAAAGAATGGTGAAATACTTTGCAGATTATCTCAATCAATTAAAAGATTCTGCTACGAAACCAGACGCTCCAACAAGTAGCAAGGGTGAAGAACAACCACCAGTTTTTGCTGTACCTGAGTTCAAAGGTGGCGTCAATGCAGCAGAAGCAGCTGTACATGAAGTCCTTGAGTTCAAGGGCGGAGTTAATGCGGTTGAAGCAGCTGTACATGAAGTCCCTGAGTTCAAGGGCGGAGTTAATGAGGTTGAAGCAGCTGTACATGAAGTCCCTAAGTTCATGGGAGGCGTCAATGCAGTAGAAGCAGCTGTACATGAAGTCCCTGAGTTCAAGGGCGGCGTTAATGCGGTTGAAGCAGCTGTACATGACCTACCTGAGTTCATGGGAGGAGTCAATGCAGTTGAAGCCTTGGTACACGAATTGCCAGAATACACTGGTGGTGTTAATGGAGTTGAGCCAGCCCTACATGAAAAATCAGAGTACACAGGCCCACTAGGTACAGCAGGTGATGAACCAGCACCAACTGTTGAGAAACCAGAGTATAAGTTGACACCAGCTCCACTAGCTGATACAAAGACATCAGAAATCAAAGATACTCTGAAAAATGAAGAAAGCAAAAAGACACTCCCAGAAACAGGAGAAGACCAGTCTGATACAGCCCTCTTCCTAGCAGGAATCAGCCTAGCATTGTCAGCAGCCCTCTATGCCGCTAAAAGTAAAAAAGAATAGATATTCTATTCTATACTATACTTACCTTGTTTGGATAAATGACTCGAACTCTATAGAAATCAGAGTCGGAAAATGAATCAAACACCCGGAGAGGACCTCTTGGTTCTCTCCTTTTTAAAAGGAGAAATGATAACGCTTACTAGTATAAGCGTATGAAAGGAAATAGGAGAAATATGGCCAAACACTTTTTTGAGAAACGCTGTCACTATAGTATCCGCAAATTTGCAATTGGTGCAGCTTCAGTCATGATTGGTGCTAGTATCTTTGGAGCCAATATGGTTCAGGCAGCAGAAACAGCAACACCTTCAGAATCAGAGGGAAGCATCACCCATGTTCAAGCACTGGATAAGTTACCTGATGATTTAGCCGCTGCGCTTGAAAAGGCGGATGCAGAATCTGCAACAGAAGCAAGTCATGGGGAGACTCCAGCGACTGACAAAGGAACCAATCCTCCATCAAGCAAAGAGGCAAAAACTGAGACAAGTCCTGTAGTTCCAAAGCCAGCAGAGATAGCAAAACCTGACAATAAACCAGCTGAAACTGCTACACCTGCACCAAAACCAGCTGAAAAGCAAATAGAAGATAGAGAAGATGTGAATCATCTCGAAGGTGCTACTGCTCAGGCAAGCAACCATGAGACTGGTACCAACTTTACTGCAGATAAGGCTATCGACGGAGATGACAATACTCGTTGGGCCACAGACAAAGATGTACCAAAACCAACTTTTGAACTAACTCTGCCAAAGACTACCTTGATTAAACATGTTGAAATTGACTGGGATCGTCGTCTTCGTAATGGGCAAAATGACCCCAATATCAAATCTTGGAGTCTCTACTATGCAGGTCAAGAAGACGTGGGCGCTAATGGAGAAAAACAATGGAAACTAGCTCATACCAAGACTGGAGATCCAGTTTTAGACGATAAAGTAGACCTAGCTGACAGTATCAAAGCTAAGTATCTCAAACTTGAGGTCAATGATTACCAAGCGGGAACCATGAACTGGAGAAACGTTGGAATCCAAGAAATTCGAGCCTATTCAAATATTCCTGATACAAGCAAGGTAACGGATATCCGCCAAGTAACAGAACTAATAGTAGCAGAAGATGGACAGTCTCTTGTCTTGCCTAGTCTACCAGGGGAAGTCAGCCTCATCGGAAGCAATAAACAAGGTGTAATTGACCTTCAAAATCGTATCCATAAACCTCTGACAGATCAACGCGTTAAGGTTATGGTGCAACAAATCAAAGACAGCCATACTTTCACTAAGGAATTTGAAGTAGTCATCAAGGGGCTACATCAGGACGAGGGTGTGGGTGTAAAACCAAAAGTAGCACCAGCTGTTCAACAATGGTATGGAAAAGAAGGTCAATCTTCTATCACTTCAGATACAGTTCTTGCGACAGGAGATTCAGGCTTTGATCAGGCTGCAAGCTTCTACCAGACAGACCTTGCAAGCCGTGGATTGGAACTTGCAACAGGTGACAAACAGGCTCAAAAACGAATCGAGTTTAAAAAGGTTGAAAATAAGGGCTATGGTAAAGAAGGCTACGGCATCACTATCCAAGATGATGTGATTACCATCGAAGCTGCAACGAACACAGGAGCGTTTTACGCAACTCGTACTCTTCTTCAAATGGGAGAAACAGACCTACAAAATGGCGAAATTCGCGATTTCCCAAGTTTCAGCCACCGTGGCTTTATGCTGGACACAGGTCGTAAATTTATCCCTTATGACACCCTTGTAGACATCATGCTCAACATGGCCTACTACAAGATGAACGACTTGCAGTTGCACCTTAATGATAACTATATCTTCCTCAAGGAACACTTGGTAGGTAAGAATTTAACTCCAGAAGAACAACTCAAGTATGTACTTGAACATGCCAAGACTGGTTTCCGTTTAGAGACAGATATTGTCGGTAAGAATGGGCAGAAATTGACATCAGATGAGCATTATACCAAGGAAGAAATGCAAAATCTGATTAAATTGGCCAAGGCTCTTCATATCAACCTAGTACCAGAAATTGATACACCAGGACACGCACTTTCATTTGTTAAAGTTCGTCCAGACCTCATGTATCAAGGTAGTTTGAGCGATTACGCGGGCAAGCACAATGTCGAACGAGTTGCCATGCTAGACTTGGATACTAAGTATGAAGAAACTCTTAAATTTGTCAAATCCGTCTATGACAAACTCCTAGATGGACCAGATGCTCCTTTGCATGGTGTATCCACTGTTCATATCGGAACGGATGAATACTATGGCAGCAGAGAAAGCTACCGTCGCTATGTCAATGACTTGATCCAATATATCAAGTCTAAAGGCTATACACCTCGTATCTGGGGCTCGCTCAGTGCGAAACGTGGGAACACTCCTGTTGATTGGAACGGAGTAGAAGTTGATATTTGGAGTATTCATTGGCAACGACCTCATGAAGCCATTGCTCAGGGAGCCAAGATTATCAACATCACGGATGTGCCTACCTATAGTGTACCAAGTGGAAGCAATAGTCAAGCAGCTTATGGAGACTATGCTAACTACGAACGTCAGTACAATAGCTGGACACCGAATGATTTCAGAACAGGTGGAGGTCCGCTTCTAGCAGCTTCTCATCCAAGCATTATTGGTGGCGGGCACGCAGTTTGGAATGACAATATCGACCTTCATGAGACCGGTTTGACCTCTTATGATATCTTTAAACGCTTCTTCAAGAGCATGCAAACTACTGCAGAACGTACTTGGGGATCTGATCGTGCAGCTGCGACCTTTGCAGAACGTACCCTACCAACTAGCCCTTATGCACCACAGTCAAATCCTGATAGAGCGATTGATCAAAGTGATTTGTTTACTATCAATCCTGAAACAGTGAAGAACTATGCAAGTAAGAAGGTGAAGACAAGCGAGCAAGGATTGGCATTTGAGAAAGACAGCAGCATCGAAGGCTTGGTTGGTGATGTTGGTCCAAGTCATGTCTTGAAGTTTGATGTGACTGTCACTGGTGACGGTGAACAAACCTTCTCAACAAGTGGAGACAACCGTATCTATCTAGCTGATAAAGACGGCTACCTTGCTTATCAATTTGAACAGTTCCATATCCAGTTCAAGAAAAAACTTGAAAAGAACAAACGTTATCAAATCTCCATCGTAACCAAACCACAATTAACGGAAGTTTATGTGGATGGTGAAAAGATTGAGCGTATTGCAAATCCAGCCCACCCTCGCTTTGCCCACAATAGCTTGGTACTACCGCTTGAAAGAATCGGTGGTTTCAAAGGAATCTTGCATAGTGCAGAGTTGTCAGACAAACCATTTGTAAATCCTCGTTTGATTTCAAATGATAAGTTTACTGCAACCGCAAGCAGTCAGCAACTTCCAGGAAACGCGACTGAAGGAGCTGTTGAAAAGGCTTTTGACAATGATCCAAATACCTTCTGGCATACTAAATGGACTGGTGACACTGCGCCATACACCCTTACTATGACCTTGAAAGAAGCAGAAAAAGTCAATGGCTTGACTTATCTTCCACGCCCAGGTGGTGGAAATGGTGTCGTGACGCGCTACGAAATCTACGCACAAAAAGATGGCCAAATGGTCAAGGTTTCAGAAGGAAGCTGGGACAACAACGCCCAAGAAAAAACAGTCAACTTTGCGGCGGTAGATACCAACAAGATTGAGTTGAAAGTATTGGAAGGCGTTGGTGGTTTTGCAAGTGCAGCTGAAGTTCATCTATTGAAACCTGCCAAAGAAGGACAAGAAACACCTGAACCAAGTCAGCCTCAACCACCATCTACTCCTAACAAACCAGAAGTAGACCAAACCGGCGATGGAACAGTTGAATTGGCAGATCAGTTCACTGCAAGCAAACCAGCTAGCGAAGACAGCATTGCAGCTGCTAGCAAGAGCAATGACTATCTTAAGAAAGAGTACAAGATCTTCCCAACTCCACAAAAAGTGACCTATGGCGAAGGTGTTACGGCTCTTCGTAAGCAAGTCAATCTGGTTATGGGGGATCAACTCGATATCTATACTCGCAATCGCTTGAAGAGTGTCTTGCAGGATAATCAAGTATCTTATACAACTGGTAAATCTGCAGTTGCAGGTGCAACCAATATCTATCTTGGAGTGCATGGACAAGGTTCACAAGCAGAACAAAACTTGTCCAACGTTTCAGCAGGTCTCTTTGACAAGATTGATGCCTATGCCTTGACCATTAAGGATAACTCGATTTCTATCGTCGGGAAAGATACAGATGCGGTCTTCTATGGCTTGACAACCTTGAAACATATGCTCAAGGAAAGTCAAGTTCCAGTTCTTCGCAATGTGACGGTGGAAGATTACGCTGAAATCAAGAACCGTGGTTTCATCGAAGGTTACTATGGAAACCCATGGTCAAATGCAGATCGTGCAGAATTGATGCGATTTGGTGGCGATTTGAAATTGACTCAATACTTCTTTGCACCAAAAGATGATCCATACCACAACAAGAAATGGCGTGAACTCTATCCAGAAGAAAAACTAGCTGAAATCCGAGAACTCGCTCGCGTCGGAAATCAAAACAAAACTCGTTATGTATGGACCATCCATCCATTCATGAACAACCGTATCCGCTTTGGAAATGAAGCGGACTACCAAGAAGACCTGGCTACCATCAAAGCCAAATTTACCCAGTTGATGAAAGTGGGTGTCCGTGAGTTTGGTATTCTAGCAGATGATGCGCCAAGCCCAGTCGGAGGCTACAATAGCTACAACCGCTTGATGCGAGATATGACCAATTGGTTGACAGAAATGCAGGGAACCTACAGTGGTCTTCGCAAAGAAATGATCTTTGTTCCTGGTCAGTATTGGGGCAATGGACGTGAGGATGAGTTGAAGTCTCTGAATGAAAATCTCCCAAGTTCAACATCCATGACCTTGACTGGTGGTAAGATTTGGGGTGAAGTCTCTGAAAGCTTCCTCTCAACACTTAAGAAGAATCTAACTGCAGGTGGGAAGACTTATCGTCCAGTATCACTTTGGGTGAACTGGCCGGTGACAGACAACTCTAAACAACACTTGATTTTAGGTGGTGGAGAGAAATTCCTTCATCCGAATGTAGATCCTAGCTTGCTATCTGGTATCATGTTGAACCCAATGCAACAGTCTGAACCATCTAAGATTGCCCTCTTTTCAGGAGCTCAATACTCATGGAAACAGTGGAAATCAGAAGAAGAAGCTAAGAAAATCAATGATATTGCCTTCAACTTTGTAGAAAATGGTCATTTTGAAGATAGCAAGGTATCAGCAGCCTTCCGCGAACTTGGTAAGCACATGATTAACCAAAACATGGATAATCGTGTCGTCAAACTAGAAGAATCGGTAGACTTGGCTCCAAAATTAACAGACTTCATGACCAAGCTCAAAGCAGGTCAGGATGTGACTGCCGAGCGTGCAGCCTTGCGAGCTGAATTTGCCAAGATTAAAGAAGCTGCTGAACTCTATAAAGCATCAGGCGATAAAAAAATGGTTGCGCAAATTCACTATTGGTTGGATAATGCAATCGATCAAATGAATGCTCTCGATGCCTTCCTTACAGGAACTGAAGCCATGGCTACAAACGATGCAGCCAAACTTTGGGACAGCTACTATAAAGGCTTGAAGTTCTACGAACAGTCTCAAACTCATACCTTCCATTATGTAGACCATATGGAAAAGGCTGAATTGGGTGTTCAACATATTCGTCCATTTATCCTATCCCTGAAAGAAGTTCTGGCGTCTGAAGTTCAAAAAGTCTTGCATCCAGATCAAATCATCAGCACCTTTATCACCAATCGAACAGGTGTAGAAGGTGGTTTGGCAGAAGTAACGGATGGCGACTTGGCAACCCATGCGATTATTAAATCACCAAACAGCATCAAGACAGGTGATTATATTGGTATGAAGTTCAACAAGCCGGTAGCGATTCAAACTTTGACTTTTGCTATGGGAACGCAGGCAAATCCACGTGATACCTTTAGTAAGGCAGAAGTACAGTATCAAGATGAAAATGACAACTGGGTAACCTTGAAAGAGCCAAGCTATGTCGGAAATGAATCCCTTCTTAAGTTTGAAAATCTCAATATCAAGGCCAAGGCAGTTCGCATGATTGCGACAGCAGATCGTGAAAATACTTGGTTTGCAGTTCAGGAAATTGCAGTCAACCGGCCAGTTGAAAAAGCTCGTAGCCAACAAGCAACGACAGTTAGTCTTAGCTCAAACTTAGTTTATAAACTAAATACCTCAGCTCGTCAAATCACTGATGGCAAGGACAATACAGAAGCCATGATGGCAAATGCTGACGGTAGCAATACAACTCCAGTAGATGCCTGGGCACAGCTTGACCTCGGTGAAGTCAAGTCAGTCACTAAAGTTCGACTTCGCCAAGGAACGGGTGATAAACTTGCAGCAGGTGTACTTGAGTACTCTACAGATGGAACTGCATGGCAAGAGTTGGATCGCCTATCAGGAGAACAAACCAAGGAAGTGACCAGAGCTATCAATGCTCGATACATTCGAGTGCGCAATACCAAGGCTCTTGACCTCTGGTGGCGTATCCAAGACTTCTCTGTTGAGACACGCTCTGGAAGCAGTGAGTTAACGGACACCAACGTCGATGCCTTGAAGGAAACGCCAGTAGTGGATAGTTTAGGACGTTACGAGCTTCAAATTCCAGCTGGAACCAAACTCCCTGCGAATAGCTATCTAGGTATGAAGCTTGACCGTATCCATCAGGTCAAGAGCATCCAGCTCCAAGGTCAGGCCAACCCTGCTCTTAGCCTTGAGTACTCTGCAAATGCGCAAGAATGGACGCCAGCTAGCCAGTTGACTGATAGATCTGTGGCAACCCACTTAGTACGTTATGTGCGTCTGGTCAACAAAACAGATCAGGAACAAGCTGTGACAGCCACTTCTCTTCTTGTGACGACTAAAGAAGTGCAACCAACAAAATTGGAATCAACTTCAATGGGAATTCACCCAGCATACGGCAGCAATGATGTTCGTAAACTGAACAATCTAGATCAATTGTTTGACGGTGTTTACAACAACTTCGTTGAGTTTTCAGACTATGCCCATAAAGATGGCCACGTGACCTTGAAACTTGGTAGCGAACGCACTATCAAGAAGATTAGAGCCTACATCCAAGACGGAACTCAAAACTACCTTCGTGATGGTAAGATCCAAGTCAGCCAAGACGGTAAAACTTGGACAGATGTCGTGACAGTAGGAGATGGTGTGGCCAATAGCCAACACGATGATTCATTGACAGATGGTTGGACACATGATTCTAAGATGCCAGGAAATCGTTACATCGAAGGTGAATTGACGACACTAGTCAAAGCTAACTATCTCCGTGTTCTCTATACTGCAGACTATGATGCTCGTTTTGTAGGCTTTACAGAATTGGTCATCAACGATGGTGAATTTGTCAAACCAATCAATGATCCAACAGTAGAAGGAAACGGTGGAGAAAGCCAAGGCAACCTCTACAACAATCTTGTAGACGGCAAAGTCTTGACCAGCTATAAGTCTGAAAAAGACAAGGGAGAGTTGGTGTATCACTTGTCTGAGCCAACTAATGCCAACCATCTTCGTCTTGTCTCTAGTCTTCCTGAAGGAGCGAAAGCACGCATTCTTGCTAGAACACTCAAGGATGGTCAAGACAGTTGGACAGACCTCGGTGCCATTACATCTAGTCTCCAAACCTTCGCTATCCGAAATGGTGGCTCTCTTCTAGACGTCAAATTAGTCTGGGAAGGTGGCAAGGCTGAGTTTTATGAATTGGCAAGCTTCCATCAAGAATTAACAGAAGAATCGGTTCAATCAAGTAAGGGTGAAGAACAACCACCAGTTCTGGAGGTTCCTGAATTCACAGGTGGTGTCAATGCGGCTGAGGCAGCAGTGCATGAAGTACCAGAGTACACAGGTTCACTTGGTACAGCAGGAGATCAGCCAGCACCGACAGTTGAGAAACTAGAGTTTACAGGTGGTGTGAACGCGGTAGAAGCAGCAGTACATGAAGTACCGGAGTACACAGGTCCATTTGGTACAGCAGGAGACCAACCAGCACCGACAGTTGAGAAACTAGAGTTTACAGGTGGTGTGAACGCGGTAGAAGCAGCAGTACATGAAGTACCAGAGTACACAGGTCCGCTTGGTACAGCAGGAGATCAGCCAGCACCGATAGTTGAGAAACTAGAGTTTACAGGTGGTGTGAACGCGGTAGAAGCAGCAGTACATGAAGTACCAGAGTACACAGGTCCGCTTGGAACAGCCGGAGACCAACCAGCACCGACAGTTGAAAAACCAGAGTACAAATTGAACTTAAGTCCACTCGCTGATACTAAGACTCCAGAAGTTAAACATGATGATCAGAAGGAGCTTCCGGCAACAGGTGAAAGCAAATCTGACACAGCTCTCTTCCTAGCAGGCGTAAGTCTAGCCCTATCTGCTATTTTTATCGCAAAAGGGAAAAAGGAATAGCTTTTGATTACCTTTGTTTTTGACACATTTTAGTATTGAGAGGAAGTGAAAAGCGAGCTCTATAACCTCTATAATAGTTAGAGAAACTATTAAAAAAGTTATGGTGCTGTTGGGATAAACTAGTGTGCTATAAAGAATAAAAATCCTGAGAATTTTACTTCTCAGGATTTTACTTATTGTTGCGATTGACTTGGTTGATTTTGCTCAGCAGGTGCAGTTCCTGATTGTTGAGGAATCGTCTGCGTTTGACTTGTGTTTGGAGTTGTTGTACTTGCTTGTGTACTAGAACTCTCAGATGTTGAGCTAGAACTTTCAGATGTAGAACTTTGTTGGGTAGAAGATGAAGGGGTCCACGTATTGCGTGCTCCATTCTTAAAGACAAATTCTCCGCTTCTGTAAAGGCCTTCAGGCATGGTCCAATCCCCTGGATGGTCATCTGTTGAGAGGTAGGTCATCATAGAACGGTAGACCTTAGCTGCAACGTAGAAGCCATCACCCACGATAGGAGTAAGTCGGTTAGAGTAACCGGTCCAGACAGCCATTGAATATTTACGAGTATAGCCAACAAACATTTCGTCAGGAGCTACATAACCAGAGTTCTTGATGTATTTCTCGATTTCATCATCTGTATAGTTTGATGTTCCAGTCTTACCAGCTTGTGGTAGCCATGAAAGGTAGGCTCCACGTCCTGTTCCGTAGGTCAGAACTGTTTTCATCATCTCTGTCATCATGTAGGCAGTTGTTTCTTTCATAGCGCGTGTTCCTGAATCAGAAAACTCTTTTGAACTACCATCACTGAAGACAATTTTGTTGATATACATCGGTTTGCGGTAGATACCACCGTTAGCAAAAGCCGCGTAAGCAGCAGCCATCTTTTCGCTGCTTGCTCCATACTTTTTGTCAGATTCAGTTGTATTACTTGAAATAGCATTAGCATAGTGTATGCTTGGGTAGTCAATACCGAGTCCATTTAGAAACGTCTTGGCACGATCAAGTCCTACTTTCTCTAGCGTTTCTACAGCCGGCACATTCCGTGATTGCTGGAGAGCATACTGGAGTGTTATGTTTCCAAAGTAACTCTTATCCCAGTTATAGACAGGGGTAGAGGTTCCAGGGTAATTATAAGGATTATCGTGAACAATTGAAGCAGTTGAGTCATAAACGCCGTATTCCAAAGCAGGAGCATAGTCTGTAATAGGCTTCATGGTAGAACCCCAGTCACGGTTAGTTTCTACAGCCTGGTTTATTCCAAAGGAAACATTACTTGATTGGTGGCGAGCACCTAATTGGGCAATGACTTTCCCGTTTGTGACATCAACGATAGTAGAGGCCACCTGTAACTCATCATCTGGATAGTTGACATACTCGTCCGTATTGTAAATATCCCAGAGACGTTGTTGGACCTTAGAATCAACGTTTGTGTAGACTTCCATACCCGTAGTTAAAAGGTTGTAACCTGTTTCCTGTTCAACTTGGTCAATCACCTCTTTGAGGTAATTATCCATGTATGGAGGATAACTGTTAGCCGATTTTAGGCTTTGAAGTCCATCTGTAATGGGAGTATTAATCGCTTTTTCGTATTGTTCGGCTGTAATGTAACCTTGTCCCTTCATCTCAGAAAGGACGAGATTGCGTCGTTCTTGGGCGGCTTCCGGATGCGAGTATGGATCATACTGGTTTGGAGCCTGAGGCATTCCGGCAAGGAGGGCCAATTGAGGAATACTCAAATCTTTGAGGTCTTTGCCATAGTAACTTTGAGCAGCTGTCTGCATTCCGTAGTTACCGTTGGACATATAGACCTTGTTGATGTAGTAGGTCAAGATCTCTTGTTTGGTCGCTTTTTGTTCTAGCTGAACGGCTAGCCAAGCTTCCTGTGCCTTACGTGAAAGTGTCTGGTCAGATGTTGACGTTGAGAAATAGGTTAATTTAATCAACTGCTGTGTCAAAGTTGAAGCACCTTGGAGTCCTCCGCCACCACGAAGATTTCGTAGAGTGGCGCCTAGGATACGAATCGTATCTACTCCTCGGTGACTGAAGAAACGATGATCTTCAATAGAGACAATTGCATTGACCAGTTCCGTAGGGATTTCATTAGCCTGTGCATTGACACGGCGCTCAGAACCCAGATCAGCGATAAGTTCATTTTTGCTGTCATAGATCTTACTAGACGTTGTAGCGACTAATTTGCTTTCGGATAGGGCTGGAGCCTTGCTTACATAGTAGAGAAAGAGGCCTCCACCTAGCATAATAGCTGCGATAAATACAGTTAAGAGGCAGATACTGACATACTTAACTATTCGCAGGAAAGTTTGTTTGTTCATCTTATTTTACCACCTAGTAAATGTTCTTTGATAACTTCGAGATAGGGAATCTGTGGAAAGGCACCAGGCTCAATCCTATATCCATTTTCTCGAATATATCCAAGTGGCATTGACTTTTGTCCTCTATCTTGATGATAGAAACGAATCAAATCAATGGCCGGCAATAAGTAGGTTTCTTGCTGAGAAGAAAAGTGAAGGAGGACAAAGCAGATTCCTTGCTGGGCAAGAACTTGTTCCATATGCTGGATCTGGTGAAGATGGAAATTCTTCATCGGAATCGCATGTTTTTGCCTGGTTTCCTTTGCTTCAAAGTCGATGTAGTATCCATCATAAACCCCTGAATAGTCAGTAGTTGAGGCTTGTCTAAAGTAGGCTTCAACGATCTTGGCTCGACTTCTTTGGGGATAGTCGACACGTACGATTTGGATGGGTGTCGGTTTCTTGTGAATCACTGCTAACCCATGTGACAAATAGTAGTCGTTCGTAGCGTTGATCATCTTTTCAAAAGACATTCCCCGATTTGCGAAATTTTTAGTTTGTGACGGGGGTGCTTGTCTCTTCTGTGATGAAAGTTTATGTGGATAGTTGACCATAATTCTCCTTATTGGTACAATAACATCACTTTATTATATCATAAATTTACAAAGAAAGGGTTAAAAATGACAACAGCCTTGATTTTAGGCTATTCAGCCTTCGACCTTGGTCTTTTTAATGACAAGGATATTCGCGTTGATATTATCAAGACAGCTATTCGGAGAGACCTAGAACGTCTAGCAGAAGAAGGGGTGACCTGGCTTGTTTTTACAGGGACTCTGGGCTTTGAGTACTGGGTGCTGGAAGTGGCACAGGATATGAAAGCAGACTATGGATTTCAGCTGGCGACCATTTTTGCCTTTGAAACCCATGGTAGTAACTGGAATGAGGCCAATCAAATCAAACTCAGTGAGTTCAAGCAGGTTGATTTTGTCAAATACGCCTATCTACAGTATGAGCACAAGGGACAATTACGCGATTATCAGAAATTTCTGCTGGAAAATACGGAAGGGTGCTATCTCTTTTATGACGAAGAAAATGAAACCAAGTTACAGTATTTTTACCAGATGATGAAAAATCAAGAAGGCTATGTTACAAAAAGATTAACATTTGAGGATCTGAACGAAATAGTGGAAAATTTTTCCGAAAAATGAGGCTTTGACCTTGATTTTTGTTTGTCTTTTTTTATATAATAAGAATAGCAATCAAGAATGGAGAGAGAAATGGCAAGTATTATTTTTTCAGCAAAAGATATTTTTGAACAAGAGTTTGGACGTGAAGTTCGCGGATATAGTAAGGCAGAGGTAGACGAGTTCCTAGATGATGTGATCAAGGATTATGAGACTTACGCAGCTTTGGTCAAATCTCTTCGTCAGGAGATTGCCGATTTGAAGGAGGAATTGTCTAACAAGCCACAGGCAAGTTCTACTCAACAAAGTTCTATCGAAGTAACAAGTTCTACTCCAATGACAAATTTTGATATTTTGAAACGATTGAATCGACTTGAAAAAGAAGTATTCGGTAAGCAAATCGTAGACAATTCTGAGTTATAATCAGGTGTCTATTAGATGCAATTTTTGGATAATCGCGTGAGAAGCGAGACTTCTCATGAGGAAAGTCCATGCTAGCACAGGCTGTGATGCCTGTAGTGTTTGTGCTAGGCGAAACCATAAGCCTAGGGACGAGAAATCGTTACGGCAGTCGAAATGGCTAAGTCTTCGGATAGGTCAGAGTAGGCTTGAAAGTGCCACAGTGACGGAGTCTCTCTGGAAACAGAGAGAGTGGAACGCGGTAAACCCCTCAAGCTAGCAACCCAAATTTTGGTCGGGGCATGGAGTGCACGGAAACGAACGTAGTACTCTGACTGCTATCGGTTATAGGCTGTTAGCAGTAGACAGATGATTATCGAAGGAAGTGGTCCTAGTCACTTCTGGAACAAAACATGGCTTATAGAAAATTGCATATAGGTTGGGGCTGAGAAATCTTTCTCAACCTCATTTTTTAAAGTGAACAAAAGAAAGGTCTTGCAAGACTGTAAAATGAAAAAAGAATTTAATTTAATCGCAACTGCTGCAGCGGGTCTTGAGGCTGTTGTTGGACGCGAGGTGCGAGAGCTCGGTTATGACTGCCAGGTTGAAAATGGCCGTGTCCGTTTTCAAGGAGATGTGAAGGCAATCATCGAGACCAATCTTTGGCTTCGGGCGGCCGATCGCATCAAGATTGTAGTGGGAAGCTTTCCTGCAAAGACCTTCGAAGAGCTCTTTCAAGGAGTTTTTGCCCTAGATTGGGAAAACTATCTCCCACTTGGAGCGCGGTTCCCTATCTCAAAGGCCAAATGTGTCAAGTCTAAACTTCATAATGAGCCTAGTGTTCAGGCGATTTCCAAGAAGGCTGTTGTGAAGAAACTGCAAAAGCACTATGCCCGTCCAGAAGGGGTTCCCTTGATGGAAACTGGTCCCGAGTTTAAGATAGAGGTGTCCATCCTTAAAGATATGGCGACTGTCATGATTGACACGACAGGTTCTAGCCTCTTTAAGCGTGGTTATCGTACGGAAAAGGGTGGAGCACCTATCAAGGAGAATATGGCAGCAGCCATTTTACAACTCTCTAACTGGTATCCAGACAAGCCTTTGATTGATCCGACCTGTGGTTCAGGAACTTTCTGTATTGAGGCGGCTATGATAGCTAAAAAGATGGCCCCTGGGCTTCGCCGTTCCTTTGCTTTTGAGGAATGGAACTGGGTCAGCGATCGGTTAATCCAGGAAGTTCGCACAGAGGCTGCTAAGAAAATCGATCGTGAACTTGAGCTGGATATTATGGGCTGTGATATTGATGCTCGGATGGTTGAGATTGCTAAGGCCAATGCTCAAGCAGCAGGCGTGGCAGGTGATATCACCTTTAAGCAAATGCGGGTACAGGACTTGCGTTCAGACAAGATAAATGGTGTCATCATTTCCAATCCACCATATGGGGAGCGCTTGTCCGATGATGTAGGAGTTACGAAACTTTATGCTGAGATGGGACAGGTCTTTGCACCACTGAAAACCTGGAGTAAGTTTATCCTGACGAGTGACGAAGCTTTTGAAAGTAAGTACGGAAGTCCAGCAGATAAAAAACGAAAACTCTATAACGGGACCTTGAAAGTGGATTTGTATCAATACTTTGGTCAGCGTGTGAAACGCCAAGAGATAAAATAGAAAGGTAAACTCATGAGCAAGGAAAGACATGATCGTCATAAAAAAGAACAGCAAGAGCCACAATTCGACTTTGACGAAGCAAAAGATTTGACTGTTGGTCAAGCAATTCGTAAGAATGAAGAGGTTGAGGCTGGAGTATTGCCTGAAGACAATATCTTGGATAAATACATCAAACAGCACCGCGAGGAAATCGAAGCCGATAAGTTTGAAACACGTCAATTTAAAAAAGAAGAACTGCAGGAAGCTCAGGCTCAAGAAGAATTGACACAGGAAGTTCCAGAAATCACTGAAGAGTCGGCACCAATCGTAGAGGAGCCCGAGACAGTTTCAGAAGAAACGGTATCAGACTCAGCTGAAACTACAAGCTCGGATGTGATTTTGCCTCCTTTGGGAGAGGAAAATCAAGACTTGGAACCGCTTGTGTTGGAAAAGCAAGAGCCAGCAGAGATTGCTGATGAGAAAGAAGAGGAAGAGACAGCTCTACTTTCACGCTCAGCTCAGGCAGAACCAGAAACAGTTTCTAATTCTAAAAAGAAGCGCGTGTTTGTTATCGGTTCAGCCTTGGCAGCAGCCCTTATCTTGGCAGGTAGTTACTATATCTATCGTCAAGTAAATCGCTCCAACCAAGCCATCCAGTCTTCCCAGTCTTCTTCTAGTAATCAAGAAACACAAACAGCCCTACAAGAGTTTAATGCCCTCTACGATGCTTTTTATACAGATGCTAATAAAACGGCTTTGAAAAATAGTCGGTTTGACAAGTTGGACCGACTCAAGGCTCAACTAGATAAACTCGAAGGTAGCCGAGAGCACACTCTGGCCAAGTCTAAGTATGATAGTTTAGAAGCTCAAATCAAGGCTGTGCAAGAAGTGAATAATCAGTTTGAAACTCCAGCAATTACTGACGGTGTCTTGGATACTAATGCAAAGGTCAAGGCAGATGCTAAATTTACAGAAATTAAAACAGGAAATACAGAGCTAGATAAACTGTTAGATAAGGCCATTAGCCTTGGTAAGAGCCAGCAAACAAGCGCCTCTAGTTCAAGTTCAAGTAGCAGTAGTCAGGAAAGTTCAAGTACAACGACTGATAGCAGTACGAGCAGTTCGTCTGCTTCATCAAGTTCAGCACCTGCCAGCAGACCAGAAAGTGGAGGTTTGTCTAGCGATGGTGTCAATCTTCAAAGAAGTGCTAGTCGTGTACCGTACAACCAATCCGCTGTAGACGATAGCAACAACCCTGCCTGGAATTTTGCTGATGGTGTTTTGGAACAAATCCTAGCAACATCACGTGCTCGTGGCTATATCACTGGCAATCAATATATCCTAGAACGTGTCAATATCGTAAACGGAAATGGTTATTACAACCTCTACAAACCAGATGGAACCTATCTCTTCACCCTCAACTGTAAGACTGGATACTTTGTTGGTAATGGAGCTGGTCACGCAGATGACTTGGACTACTAGGAGTCCGTTACAAAATTCTTTCCTTTCATAGGTAAAAATGATAAAATAAAACATATTAAACAAGAGGAGTGTCACATGACAAAAGCTAACTTTGGTGTCGTAGGTATGGCCGTAATGGGTCGTAACCTTGCCCTAAATATCGAATCTCGTGGTTATACAGTTGCCATTTACAACCGTAGCAAAGAAAAAACAGAAGACGTGATTGCTTGCCATCCAGAAAAGAACTTTGTACCAAGCTACGATGTAGAGTCTTTCGTTCAATCTATCGAAAAACCTCGTCGTATCATGCTCATGGTTCAAGCTGGACCTGGTACAGATGCTACTATCCAAGCCCTTCTTCCACACCTTGATAAGGGTGATATCTTGATTGACGGAGGAAATACTTTCTACAAAGATACTATCCGTCGTAATGAAGAATTGGCAAACTCTGGTATCAACTTTATCGGTACAGGGGTTTCTGGTGGTGAAAAAGGTGCCCTTGAAGGTCCTTCTATCATGCCTGGTGGACAAAAAGAAGCTTACGAATTGGTTGCTGATGTTCTCGAAGAAATCTCAGCTAAAGCACCAGAAGATGGCAAACCATGTGTGACATATATCGGTCCTGATGGGGCTGGTCACTATGTAAAAATGGTCCACAACGGTATCGAGTATGGTGACATGCAATTGATCGCAGAAAGCTATGATCTCATGCAACACTTGCTCGGTCTTTCTGCAGAAGACATGGCTGAAATCTTTACTGAGTGGAATAAGGGTGAATTGGACAGCTACCTAATCGAAATCACAGCTGATATCTTGAGCCGTAAAGACGATGAAGGCCAAGATGGACCAATCGTAGACTACATCCTTGATGCTGCAGGCAACAAGGGAACTGGTAAATGGACTAGTCAATCATCACTTGATCTTGGTGTACCATTGTCACTCATCACTGAATCCGTATTTGCCCGCTATATCTCTACTTATAAAGAAGAGCGTGTACATGCTAGCAAGGTGCTTCCAAAACCAGCTGCCTTCAAGTTTGAAGGAGACAAGGCTGAGTTGATTGAAAAGATCCGTCAAGCCCTTTACTTCTCAAAAATTATCTCATACGCACAAGGTTTTGCGCAATTGCGTGTGGCTTCTAAAGAAAACAACTGGAACTTGCCATTTGCGGACATCGCCTCTATCTGGCGTGATGGTTGTATCATCCGTTCACGTTTCTTGCAGAAGATCACTGATGCTTACAACCGTGATGCAGATCTTGCCAACCTTCTCTTGGATGAATACTTCTTGGATGTCACTGCTCAGTACCAACAAGCAGTGCGTGATATCGTAGCTCTTGCGGTTCAAGCTGGTGTGCCAGTGCCAACTTTCTCAGCAGCCATTACTTACTTTGATAGCTACCGTTCAGCTGACCTCCCAGCTAACTTGATCCAAGCACAACGTGACTACTTTGGTGCCCACACTTACCAACGTAAAGACAAAGAAGGAACATTCCACTACTCTTGGTATGACGAAAAATAAGTAGGTCTGCCATGGGGAAACGGATTTTATTACTTGAGAAAGAACGAAATCTCGCTCATTTTCTCAGTCTGGAACTCCAAAAAGAGCAATACCGTGTTGATCTGGTAGATGAAGGGCAAAAAGCCCTCTCCATGGCTCTCCAGACGGACTATGACTTGATTTTACTGAATGCTCATCTGGGGGATATGACAGCCCAGGATTTTGCAGACAAGCTGAGTCGGACTAAACCAGCCTCAGTGATCATGGTCTTGGACCATCGCGAAGAATTGCAAGACCAGATTGAGACAATCCAGCGCTTCGCCGTTTCTTACATCTATAAGCCAGTGATTATTGATAATCTGGTGGCTCGTATTTCAGCGATTTTTCGAGGTCGGGACTTCATTGACCAACACTGTAGTCAGATGAAGGTTCCAACATCTTACCGCAACCTACGTATGGATGTAGAACATCATACCGTTTATCGTGGCGAGGAGATGATTGCTCTGACGCGCCGTGAGTATGACCTCTTGGCTACTCTCATGGGAAGCAAGAAAGTCTTGACTCGTGAGCAGTTATTGGAAAGTGTTTGGAAGTACGAAAGTGCGACAGAGACTAATATCGTGGATGTTTATATCCGTTATCTACGTAGCAAGCTTGATGTAAAAGGTCAAAAAAGCTACATTAAAACCGTGCGTGGTGTTGGTTACACCATGCAAGAATAGAAAAGCAGTTGCAGTTGTGAACTGCTTTTTTTGAGGGATTTCTATATATTGACATGCAGTCAGGTCTTTGCTACAATCAGTTATGGAGGATACGTCTAATGAAAACAATAAAAAAATTGATGCAAATTGCATTAGCAGTCTTTTTCTTTGGTTTGCTAGCGACAAGTGTAGTATTGGCGGATGATGCTGATTCAGAAGGCTGGCAATTTGTCCAAGAAAATGGTAGAACCTACTACAAGAAGGGGGAACTCAAAGAAACCTACTGGCGAGTGATTGATGGTAAGTACTATTATTTTGATCCTCTAAATGGAGAGATGGTTGTCGGCTGGCAATATATACCTGCTCCACACAAAGGAGTTACGATTGGTCCTTCTCCAAGGCAAGAGATTGCTCTTAGACCAGATTGGTTTTACTTTGGTCAAGATGGGGTACTACAAGAGTTTGTTGGCAAGCAAGTCTTAGAAGCAAAAACAGCTACAAATGTCAACAAGCATCATGGGGAACAATATGATAGTCCAGCAGAGAAACGAGTCTATTATTTTGAAGATCAGCGTAGCTATCACACCTTAAAAACTGGTTGGGTTTATGATGAGGGGCACTGGTATTATTTACTGAAGGATGGTGGCTTTGATTCTCGCATCAACAGATTGACTGTTGGGGAGCTAGCACGTGGTTGGGTTAAGGATTTTCCTCTTACATATGATGAAGATAAGCTAAAAGCTGCTCCATGGTATTATCTAGATCCAACAACCGCTGCAATGCAAAGGGGTTGGAAACAACTTGGCAACAAGTGGTACTACCTTCGTTCATCAGGAGCTATGGCGACTGGCTGGTATCAAGACGGTTCAACTTGGTATTATCTAGATGCTCAAAATGGAGATATGAAGACAGGTTGGGCTTATGTCGGTAATAAGTGGTACTACCTCCGTTCATCAGGAGTTATGGCAACTGGCTGGTATCAAGACGGTTCAACTTGGTATTACCTACATGCAAGTAATGGTGATATGAAAACAGGCTGGTTCCAGGTCGGAGGGAAATGGTACTACGCCTATAACTCAGGTGCCTTAGCAGTGAATACCGCTGTAGATGGCTACTACGTCAACTATAATGGCGAATGGGTTCAATAATGAAAGAGACGATTGTGAGGGAAACAATCGCTTTTTTTGTGAAAATATAATAAAATAGATAGGAGAGAATAAATACTTGTATGAAAAAATAATACTCTTCGAAAATCAAATTCAAACCACGTCAGCGTCGCCTTACCGTACTCAAGTACAGCCTGCGGCTAGCTTCCTAGTTTGCTTTTTGATTTTCATTGAGTATGAGACGGTCTTTTCGTCTAGTAAAAGGAAAAAATGACAAAAGAAGTTGGTGTCGGTCAGGCACATAGTAAGATTATTTTAATAGGAGAGCACGCTGTTGTTTACGGTTACCCTGCCATTTCCCTGCCTCTCTTAGAGGTGGAGGTGACTTGTAAGGTGGTCCCAGCTGAAAGTCCATGGCGTCTTTATGAGGAGGATACCTTGTCTATGGCAGTGTACGCTTCGCTTGAGCATCTAAATATCAAGGATGCTTGTATTCGTTGTCAGATTGACTCGGCTATCCCTGAAAAACGAGGGATGGGTTCGTCAGCAGCTATCAGCATAGCAGCCATTCGAGCTGTTTTTGACTACTATCAAGCTGAACTGCCTCATGATGTTTTGGAGATCTTGGTCAATCGGGCTGAGATGATTGCCCATATGAATCCGAGTGGTTTGGATGCCAAGACCTGTCTCAGTGATCAACCTATTCGCTTTATTAAAAACGTTGGATTTACAGAGCTTAAGATGGAACTATCCGCCTATTTGGTCATTGCAGATACGGGCGTGTATGGTCACACTCGTGAAGCCATCCAAGTGGTTCAAAGCAAGGGGAAGGATGCCCTACCGTTTTTGCATGCCTTGGGAGAATTGACCAAGCAGGCAGAAGATGCGATTAGACAAAAAGATGCTGAAAAACTGGGACAAATCTTCAGTCAGGCGCATTTACATCTGAAAGAAATTGGTGTTAGTAGCCCTGAGGCAGATTCCCTCGTTGAAACGGCTCTGAGCGACGGTGCTCTGGGCGCCAAGATGAGTGGTGGTGGGCTAGGAGGTTGTATCATAGCCTTGGTAGCCAATCTGGACCAAGCAGAAGAACTAGCAAAACGATTAGAAGAGAAAGGAGCTGTTCAGACATGGATCGAAAGCCTGTAACAGTATGTTCCTACGCAAATATTGCCATTATCAAATATTGGGGAAAGAAAAAAGAAAAAGAGATGGTTCCTGCTACTAGCAGCATCTCTCTGACTTTGGAAAACATGTACACAGAGACGACCTTATCTCCTCTACCAGCCCATGCGACGGCTGATGCCTTCTATATCAATGGTCACCTCCAAAATGAGGCGGAGCATGCCAAGATGAGCAAGATCATTGACCGCTACCGTCCAGCAGGTGAGGGCTTTGTTCGTATCGATACCCAAAACAACATGCCGACCGCAGCGGGTTTGTCCTCAAGTTCCAGTGGTTTGTCCGCCTTGGTCAAGGCTTGCAATGCTTATTTCCAGCTTGGTTTGGATCGAAGTCAGTTGGCGCAGGAGGCTAAGTTTGCCTCAGGTTCTTCCTCTCGTAGTTTTTATGGACCACTAGGTGCCTGGGATAAGGATAGTGGGGAAATTTACCCTGTAGAGACTGACTTGAAACTAGCTATGATTATGTTGGTGCTAGAAGACAAGAAAAAACCAATCTCTAGCCGTGATGGGATGAAACTCTGTGTGGAAACCTCGACGACCTTTGATGACTGGGTGCGTCAGTCTGAAAAAGACTATCAGGAGATGCTGGTTTATCTCAAAGAAAATGACTTTGCCAAGGTTGGGGAATTAACGGAGAAAAATGCCCTTGCTATGCACGCTACGACGAAAACAGCATCGCCAGCCTTTTCTTATCTAACGGATGCGACTTATGATGCCATGGATTTTGTTCGCCAGCTCCGCAAGCAAGGGGAAGCCTGCTACTTTACCATGGATGCTGGTCCCAATATCAAGGTTCTTTGTCTAGAGAAAGACTTGGAACACCTCTCAGAAATCTTCGGTCAACGCTATCGCTTGATTGTGTCAAAAACAAAGGATTTGAGTCAAGATGATTGCTGTTAAAACTTGCGGAAAACTCTATTGGGCAGGTGAATATGCTATTTTAGAACCAGGACAGTTGGCCTTGATAAAGGCCATTCCTATCTATATGAAGGCTGAGATTGCCTTTTCTGATAGTTACCGTATCTATTCAGATATGTTTGATTTCGCAGTGGACTTGACGCCAAATCCTGCCTACAGCTTGATTCAAGAAACAATTGCTTTGATGAATGACTTCCTCGCTGATCGTGGTCAGACCTTGCGACCTTTTTCTTTGGAAATCCGTGGCAAAATGGAACGAGAAGGGAAAAAGTTTGGTCTAGGCTCTAGCGGTAGCGTTGTTGTCTTGGTTGTCAAGGCTCTGCTGGCTCTGTATGATTTTTCGATTGATCAGGGTCTATTGTTCAAGTTAGCCAGTGCTGTCTTGCTCAAGAGAGGAGACAATGGTTCCATGGGAGACCTTGCCTGTATCGTGGCAGAGGATTTGGTTCTCTACCAGTCATTTGATCGCCAGAAGGTGGCTGCTTGGTTGGAAGAAGAAAACTTGGCTACAGTTTTGGAGCGTGATTGGGGCTTTTCTATCTCACAAGTGCCACCAGCCCTAGAATGTGATTTCCTAGTGGGATGGACCAAGGAAGTAGCTGTGTCTAGTGATATGGTCCATCAAATCAAACAAAATATAGACCAGAATTTTTTAACTTCCTCAAAAGAAACAGTGGTTACTTTGGTAGAAGCCTTGGAGCAGGGGAAGTCAGAAAAAATTATCGAGCAGGTGGAAACAGCCAGCCAACTTTTAGAAGGCTTGAGCACAGATATTTACACGCCTTCGCTTAGAGAGTTAAAAATGGCCAGTCAAGGTTTGCAAGCCGCTGCCAAGAGCAGTGGCGCTGGTGGTGGCGACTGTGGCATTGCCTTGAGTTTTGATGAGCAATCAACTGAAACCCTAAAAAACTGTTGGGCCAATCTGGGGATTGAGCTCTTATATCAAGAAAGGATAGGACATGACGACAAATCGTAAGGATGAGCATATCCGCTATGCCCTTGAGCAGAGAAGTTCTTATAATAGCTTTGATGAGGTCGAGTTAATCCACTCCTCGCTACCGCTCTATGACCTAGATGAGATTGATTTGTCTACAGAATTTGCAGGGCGCAAGTGGGACTTTCCTTTTTATATCAATGCCATGACGGGTGGAAGCGATAAGGGAAAAGAAATCAATCAAAAGCTAGCTCAGGTAGCAGAAACCTGTGGGATTTTGTTTGTGACGGGTTCTTATAGCGCAGCCCTCAAAGATCCAACAGATGCCTCTTTTTCTGTCAAATCTAGCCATCCAAATCTCCTCCTTGGGACCAATATTGGATTGGACAAATCTGTTGAGTTGGGACTACAAACTGTGCAAGCGATGAATCCTCTCCTTTTACAAGTGCATGTCAATGTCATGCAAGAATTACTCATGCCCGAAGGAGAAAGAGCGTTCAGAAGCTGGCAATCGCATCTAGCAGATTACAGTAAGCGCATCCCTGTTCCTCTTGTTTTAAAAGAAGTCGGTTTTGGCCTGGATGCTAAGACCATCGAGAGAGCCTATGAACTGGGTGTTCGAATCTTTGACCTATCAGGTCGTGGTGGAACCAGCTTTGCCTATATCGAAAACCGTCGCAGTGGTCAGCGTGATTACCTTAATCAATGGGGGCAGTCTACTATGCAAGCCCTTATCAACGCCCAAGACTGGAAAGATAAGGTCGAACTCTTGGCCAGTGGAGGTGTTCGGAACCCGCTTGATATGATTAAGAGCTTGGTCTTTGGAGCCAAGGCTGTGGGATTGTCACGAACCGTTCTGGAGTTGGTTGAAACCTACTCAGTCGAGGAAGTGATTAGCATCATCCAAGGCTGGAAAGAAGATCTACGTTTGATCATGTGCGCCCTTAATTGTGCCACCATAGCTGATCTGCAAAAAGTAGACTACATTCTATATGGAAAACTCAAAGAAGCTAAAG
Source organism: Streptococcus australis (assembly GCF_901543175.1). NCBI lineage: Bacteria > Bacillati > Bacillota > Bacilli > Lactobacillales > Streptococcaceae > Streptococcus > Streptococcus australis. The sequence continues at coordinate 339,849 of NZ_LR594040.1, forward strand.
ATCAGATGTAGAGAGGTCGGGACAAGAATCCCGACCTTTTTTGTATCTCTTTGTCAACCGCTTTTTTCCATCCTCAGACTGAGGTAACTTTTTTGAATTGTGATAAAATAGAAAAGAGAGGATACAGCTATGAAAAAATTTCAAATCTTTTTGTTTATAGAAGCTTGTCTGTTGACAGGAGCTCTGATTTTGATGGTATCAGAGCATTTTTCGCGTTTTCTGCTGATTCTATTCCTCTTTTTGCTCCTGCTACGCTATTATACAGGCAAGGAGGGAAATAACGTTTTCCTCCTTGTAGCGACTATTCTTTTCTTTTTCATCGTCATGCTCAATCCCTTTGTGATTCTAGCGATCTTTGTAGCGGTCATATACAGCCTCTTTCTTCTCTATCCGATGATGAATCAAGAAAGAGAGGAGACCGACTTGGTCTTTGAAGAGGTGGTGACGGTTAAAAATGAACGGAATCCTTGGTTTGGCAATCTCCATCATTTCTCTAGTCACCAGACCTGTCAGTTTGACGATATTAATCTCTTTCGCCTCATGGGTAAGGACACCATTCATTTAGAAAGAGTTATCCTAACCAATCATGACAATGTCATCATTCTCCGTAAGATGGTTGGGACGACTAGGATTATCGTGCCTGTAGATGTGGAAATCAGTCTCAGTGTCAACTGTCTCTATGGAGATTTATCTTTCCTCCATCAACCCAAGCGAGCCCTTCGTAATGAACACTATCATCAGGAAACCAGGGACTACCTCAAGAGTAACAAGAGCGTCAAAATTTTCCTAACCAGTATGATTGGAGATGTGGAGGTGGTCAGAGGATGAAAAAGCAATCGTATCTGTTAATCGGCCTGACTTCTCTCCTCTTTATCCTCTTTTTGACCAATAGTCTACTTGACATTTTAAATCTTGATTTGTCCTATTTGCTACAAGATATTGAGAAAACAGAAAAGTTAATCTTCTTAATTTTGGTATTTAGCCTTTCCGTGACCTTCTTTTTTGTCCTCTTTTGGCGCGTGATGGAAGAAATTTCTCGCAGAAAAATGCAGGTCAATCTCAAGCGCTTATTAGCAGGGAAAGAAGTAGTTTCTTTTGCAGATCCAGACTTGGATGCGAGTTTCAAGTTCTTATCTGGCAAGCTCAATCTCTTGACAGAAGCTGTTCAAAAGGCTGAAAATCAAAGCCTAGTCAAGGAAGAAGCAATCATCGAGAAAGAACGGAAGCGAATAGCACGTGACTTACATGATACGGTTAGTCAGGAGTTGTTTGCGGCCCATATGATTTTATCAGGTGTCAGTCAGCAGGCCTTGAAGCTTGATAGAGAAAAGATGCAGACCCAGTTGCAAAGTGTCGCAGCCATATTAGAAACAGCCCAGAAGGATTTGCGGGTTTTGCTCTTGCATTTGCGACCAGTTGAGCTGGAGCAGAAGAGTCTGATTGAGGGAATTCAAATCCTCTTAAAAGAGCTTGAGGACAAAAGTGAACTCAAGGTAAGTCTCAAGCAAAATGTGACGAAATTGCCTAAGAAAATCGAGGAGCATATCTTCCGTATTCTGCAGGAGTTGTTCAGTAATACCCTCCGCCATGCCCAGGCATCTTGTTTGGATGTCTATCTCTATCAGACAGATGTTGAATTGCAGCTAAAGGTGGTGGACAATGGGATTGGTTTCCAGTTAGGGAGCTTAGACGACTTGAGTTATGGACTGAGAAATATTAAGGAGCGGGTCGAGGATATGGCAGGGACTGTTCAACTCTTGACGGCACCTAAGCAAGGACTGGCGGTCGATATCCGTATTCCCCTGCTAGACAAGGAATCATAAAGGAGTATAGATGAAAATTTTACTGGTAGATGACCATGAAATGGTCCGATTGGGCTTGAAAAGCTACTTTGACCTCCAAGACGATGTAGAAGTTGTGGGCGAGGCGGCCAACGGTGTTCAAGGGATTTCCTTGGCCTTGGAATTGCGCCCAGATGTCATTGTCATGGATATCGTCATGCCTGAGATGAATGGGATTGATGCAACCTTGGCTATCCTCAAAGAATGGCCTGAAGCCAAGATTTTGATTGTGACCTCTTACCTAGACAATGAAAAAATCATGCCTGTCTTAAATGCTGGGGCTAGGGGCTATATGCTCAAGACTTCAAGTGCAGACGAACTGCTCCACGCTGTTCGTAAGGTTACCGCTGGAGAGCTGGCTATTGAGCAAGAGGTCAGCAAGAAGGTCGAATACCACCGCAATCATATGGAGCTTCATGAGGATTTGACTGCGCGTGAACGAGACGTGCTCCAACTCATCGCCAAGGGCTATGAAAATCAGCGCATCGCAGATGAACTCTTCATCTCTCTCAAGACGGTCAAGACTCATGTGTCCAATATCCTAGCCAAGCTTGAGGTCAGCGATCGCACCCAGGCTGCAGTCTATGCCTTTAAGCACCACTTGATGAGGCAGGAGGACTTTTAGATGAGTCTTGCAGATTTACTTATGGAGTTGGATGCGGCAAAAAATCCAGAAAAAGCCACTCCCATGGAAGCCTATATGCGCCATCAATTTCCCTTTCTAGGCGTTGCAGGTCCTGAAAGAAATGCACTCTATAAAAAGTATTTTCCAAGTGAGAAAAAAACAAAGATCATCGATTGGGATTTTGTAGACACTTGCTGGAAAAAGGAGCCTAGAGAATACCAATATGTGGCTGCCAACTATTTGAAAGCTATGCAGTCTTATCTAACGAAGGAGGATTTGCCTAAGCTTGAGCGTCTGGTCGTGACCAAGTCCTGGTGGGATACGGTGGACATCCTAGATCGAGTAGTAGGAAGTTTGGTATATGACAAGCCAGAACTTGAAGAAAGAATTCTCCAATGGAGTCTATCAGACAATATCTGGCTGAGACGCGTTGCTATTGACCACCAGCTCCTAAGAAAAGAAAAAACGGATGTTCAACTAATGGAAAAGATCCTACTCAATAATCTGGACCAGACCGAATTTTTTATCAATAAAGCCATTGGCTGGGCTCTAAGAGACTACTCCAAAACCAATCCAGACTGGGTAGCAAGCTTCATCGAAAAAAACAAGGAAAGAATGGCTGAACTCAGTATCCAGGAAGCCAGCAAGTACCTTTAGCATCATTGAAAAGCGCGTTCATGACTTGAAAAAAGTCGCCTGTTTATGTTATAATAGACTGTATTTAAAAAATTTTAAGGAGAAATGACAGAATGTCTGTATCATTTGAAAACAAAGAAACAAACCGTGGTGTCTTGACTTTCACTATCTCTCAAGACCAAATCAAACCAGAATTGGACCGTGTCTTCAACTCAGTAAAGAAAACTCTTAACGTTCCAGGTTTCCGTAAAGGTCACCTTCCACGTCCTATCTTCGACAAAAAATTTGGTGAAGAAACACTTTACCAAGATGTTTTGAACGCTCTTTTGCCAAACGCTTATGAAGCAGCTGTAAAAGAAGCTGGTCTTGAAGTGGTTGCGCAACCAAAAATTGACGTGACTTCAATGGAAAAAGGTCAAGACTGGGTTATCACAGCTGAAGTCGTGACAAAACCTGAAGTAAAATTGGGTGACTACAAAAACCTTGAAGTATCAGTAGATGTAGAAAAAGAAGTAACAGACGCTGACGTTGAAGAACGTATCGAACGTGAACGCAACAACTTGGCTGAATTGGTTATCAAGGAAGCTGCTGCTGAAAATGGTGACACTGTTGTCATTGACTTCGTTGGTTCTATCGACGGTGTTGAATTTGATGGCGGAAAAGGTGAAAACTTCTCACTTGGACTTGGTTCAGGTCAATTCATCCCTGGTTTCGAAGACCAATTGGTTGGACACTCAGCTGGCGAAACTGTTGATGTTATCGTAACATTCCCAGAAGATTACCAAGCAGAAGACCTTGCAGGTAAAGAAGCTAAATTCGTAACAACTATCCACGAAGTCAAAGCTAAAGAAGTTCCAGCTCTTGACGATGAACTTGCAAAAGATATCGACGAAGAAGTGGAAACACTTGCTGAACTGAAAGAAAAATACCGCAAGGAATTGGCTGCTGCTAAAGAAGAAGCATACAAAGATGCAGTAGAAGGTGCAGCAATCGATAAAGCTGTAGAAAACGCTGAAATCGTAGAACTTCCAGAAGAAATGATCCACGAAGAAGTTCACCGCTCAGTAAACGAATTCCTTGGAAACTTGCAACGTCAAGGTATCAACCCTGACATGTACTTCCAAATCACTGGAACTACTCAAGAAGACCTTCACAAACAATACGAAGCAGAAGCTGAGTCACGTACTAAGACTAACCTTGTAATCGAAGCAGTTGCCAAGGCTGAAGGATTTGACGCTTCTGAAGAAGAAATCCAAAAAGAAATCGAGCAATTGGCTGCAGATTACAACATGGAAGTGGCACAAGTTCAAAACTTGCTTTCAGCTGATATGTTGAAACACGATATCGCAATCAAAAAAGCTGTTGAATTGATCACAAGCACAGCAACAGTAAAATAATCTTAAAAGATAAAAAGCCCACCTGATTTGGTGGGTTTTCTGATGGTCTATTTTCCAAAAATCTCTTTGAGATCTGCGTCTGTAATCCCAATCATGGCTGGGATACTAGACCAGTTTTCCTCAGTGAGAATGTAGGATAGAGGAGAATCCTCTTGATTTGTTGTTTCGCTAGGAGCTGGGCTGGTTTGGTCGATCGAATCGACCAGATCTTTAAAGCGTTCAATCAGATAGGTCTTACGGGCAGTTCCGATATGTTTGACTGCATAGTCAAAGGCCTGTAATTCACCTAGTAGGATGAGCTTGCTCTTAGCCCGTGTAATAGCCGTATAGATGAGATTGCGTTCCAACATGCGCTTGCTAGCACTGGTGATGGGTAGGATGACAACGGGAAACTCACTTCCCTGCGACTTGTGGATACTCATGGCATAGGCCAGTCGAATCTTGTACCACTCGTTTCGTGGATAGATGACCTCATTGCCATCAAAATTAATCATGATCTCGTCTTGTTTGGACTCGGTGTATTTTCCAGAAATCAAATCTGTGATGTAGCCTAGGTCTCCATTAAAGACATTGACTTCAGCGTCGTTGACTAGGTGAATGACCTTGTCTCTAGTTCGATAGTGACACTGAGTTGCTTCAAAGCTCACTTGGTCTTTTTGTGGAGGATTGAGCAGATCTTGCATGAGTTGGTTGATGGCATCAATACCAGCAGTTCCTCGATACATAGGCGCCAGAACTTGAATATCGCGAGCTGGGATGCCACTTCTGAGGGCGGCGCCAAGAATTTTCTCAATGGTTGCAGGGATATGGCTACTCATGATTTCAAAGTAGGAGCGGTCTGCCTTTTTCTGAGTGAAGTCTGCTGGCAAGATGCCTTGTCGAATCTGGCTAGCCAAGGTGACGATAGTTGATTCCTCACTCTGACGATAAATCTTTTCCAAGCGAGTCTGCGGAATCAGAGGTATCTGGAGAAGGTCAGCTAGGACTTGTCCAGGACTGACAGAAGGTAGCTGGTCGCTATCACCCACGATGAGGATTTTACTGTTTGAGGAGATGTTGGAGAAAAGTTCGTTGGCTAGCCAAGTATCCACCATGGAAAACTCATCTACAATGACAAAATCGGCATCAAGATAATCTTCCAGATGGCTGGTATCATCGTCACCCGTCATTCCCAAGTGGCGGTGTATGGTCGCGCTAGGCAAGCCTGTTAATTCATTCATGCGACGAGCTGCTCGACCAGTTGGTGCAGCAAGAAGAATGGGCAGGTTGCTTTTTTTCCTGAGGTCAAGTCCTTCTAAGATGGCATAGACAGCGATAATCCCATTGATAACAGTCGTCTTACCAGTACCAGGTCCACCTGTTAGAATAAAGACCTTGTTCTGGATGGCATCACAGATAGCCTGTTTTTGGATGCTATCGTATTGGATACCCAGTTCTTCCTCAACACTAGCGATATGCTTTTGAATGATTTCTAAATCATAGTTCTTTTTCTTTCCTTTTTCAAGGATACGAACCAAGTGACTGCGGATGCCTTCTTCAGCGAAAAAGAGGCTATTATCAAAGATTTTAGTGTCAATCTGCTGAACCTTGTCTTCTTCAATTAGGTAGGAAAGTTCTTGAGCAACTTGGCTGGGATCCAGTTCCACGGGACGGGAAGACTCGAGGAGGGTCAGGGTCTGCTCCAGCAAATCACGGGCTTCCATATAGGTATCACCCGTATCCATACAACCTTGAAAGAGACTGTGGACAAGACCTGCACGAAAGCGCTCGGGAGCTTGGCTTTCGATGCCTAGTTCGGCGGCTAATTGGTCAGCAATGGTAAAGCCCAAGCCCTTGATATCTTCAACCAGTTGATAGGGATAGTTTTCGACAATATCCAGCGTTTCTTCCTTGTAAAAGTCTTGAATCTGAAAGGCTAGTTTATTAGGAATGCCGTAGTTGGCAAGTTTTGCCAAGACCATTTCTGTCCCATAGTTGAGACGGAGGGTAGAGACAAAAGCCTCACGGTTTTTGGCAGAGAGTCCAGCAATGCTTTCCAGCTTTTCAGGATGCTCCAGAATTTCGTCTATGGTATTTTCGCCATAGGTATCAACGATTTTCTGGGCAGTTTTGAGACCGATTCCCTTAAAATGACTGCTGGAAAAATACTTGACCAAGCCCTTGCTAGTGGGTTTTGCTCGCTCGTAACGACTGATTTGTAGCTGTTCACCATACTTGGAGTGCTGAACGATTTGCCCCCAAAAAGTGTAGTCTTCGCCCTCAATCACATCCGCCATGGTTCCTGTAACGATGATTTCAAAATCATCAAAGTCCTCCGCATTGGTATCTTGGATATCTAGGAGGAGGATGCGATAAAAATTACTGACATTTTCAAAAATAATGCGTTCAATGGTGCCTGAAAAATAAACTTCCATAGGTTTCCTTTTTGATAGAAAAAGAGCTGGGATAGAGCTCTCAGTTAGGCTTTCCTTGGATTTGGGGCTTGGTACAAGATATCGCCAAGTTGCAATCTAATCCTAAAAGGCTAACTCAAAAAGACTATCACAGCATCTGGTTGCTGGTTTTAAAAGATTCCGATACGGTTGAGTGGCCAGAAACGGAATTTGGCTTCCCCTTTGATTTGACTGGCCTTAAAGGTTCCAACATGGCGACTGTCGCTAGAAACCAAACGGTCATCTCCAAGGAGGAGGTACTCACCTTCAGGTACTGTAAAGCTGAAGCTGGTGTTGAAATTTACATCGACAGTAAAGGCCTGAGCCTTCTGAGCTAGACTTCTAAAATAAACACCCTTATCCCCTTCAAAGCCTTTCCCTGAATAGGCGCTTTGTAGTTTATCATTTTTAAACTGTTGGAGGTAGTCTGCTAGGTAAGGTTCATCGGTTTCTTGATTGTTGATAAAGAGCTTGTCGTTTTCGTAGCGAATGGTATCACCAGGCATGCCAATGACGCGTTTAACGATGTCTTTATTTCCATCATCCTCATGGGCAACTACAATATCAAAGCGGTTAATAGGGAGGTGTTTGACGACAAAGAGAATCTCTCCATCAGCTAGGGTCGGATCCATAGAGTGTCCTTCCACGCGGACATTGGTCCAGAGAAAGAGGCGACTGAGACCAACTACTATAACGATAAGGAACGAAAGTCCCCACTCTTTTAGAAATGTTTTAAAATAATTCATAACTTACCTTTCTAGCAGTGCTTTAGCTTTTTCAGTATTTTTAAAATGTAGTTTGGCACAGAAGTTGAGCCCTTTCATACCATAGGCTTGAAGGATTTTGCTAGCAACCTTATCAGATGCAGTTCCAGCGCCACTTGGCAGTTGATAGCCTAGTTCTCGTCCGAGATTTTCCAAGTTTTCGAGGAAGAGATCACGCGCGATGACGGAGCTAACCGCAACAGCCATGTATTTTCCCTCGGCTTTTTCTTCCAAGCTAATCTTGTTTGGGAAACGGTTGGCTTCTTGCGTCAAGTATTTGTCATAGTTTTTAGGACTTGTAAAAGCATCAATCACGATTTTTTCTGGCTGGACTCCTTTTTGGAGAAGAAGAAAGATAGCCTGATTGTGAAGGGCAACCTTTACAGAAACGGCATTGTAACGCTCTCCGATAACTTCATTATACTTGCTCGGTGAGAGAAGCAGTGCTTGATGCTGGATCTTTTCCTTGAGGATAGGGGCGATCTGACGAATCTTTTGGTCTGTCAGGGTCTTTGAATCTCCCACTCCGAGTTTTAGCAAGAAGTCATGCTGGTCTGGTATCACGAAGGAAGCCACGACAGCTAGCCCACCAAAGTAGGAACCATTTCCCACCTCGTCAGTCCCAATCATAGGAAAATCTTGTCCGCTCTTTTCTTGTTGAACTTGGTAGCCAAAGAAACTGGCGTACTGCTCAGCAGCTTCGCCTTGCAGGAGGACTTTTCCAGAAGTATAGATGGAAATCGTTGCTTGAGGCAGGCGCAAAAAGTAGCGGATATAGGGATTGTTACTAGGACTGAGAGCCTTCTGATACTGACTTAAAAAGCTCTGAATTTCTTGTTCACTTGGTGTGAGTGTGATACTTGCCATAGTCTCTATTGTACCATAAAAGCAAGGGAATTGGTAAAAACTGACAAAATTAGCGAAATTTGGTATAATATCGTGAGGTGAATTTTATGGCAAATCTAAATCGATATAAGTTTACATTCGGGAAAAAGACATTAACCTTGACAACCGAGCATGAAAACCTCTTTATGGAGGAAATTGCCAAGGTTGCGACTGAAAAATACCAAGCAATTAAAGACCAAATGCCTGGGGCAGATGATGAAACGATTGCCCTTCTTTTAGCGATTAACAGCCTATCGACGCAGCTTAGTCGTGAGATTGAGTTTGACGATAAGGAGCAGGAGCTTAAAGACCTTCGAAATAAGTTAGTGGCTGTTAAGCAAGAGCAGAGCAAGATTGAGGATTCCCTATGATTTCAATCCTTCTCTTGCTGGTTCTTGCTTGGGGCTTTTACATCGGCTACCGTAGAGGTTTGGTGCTGCAAGTTTATTATTTTCTCGTGGCAGTGATTTCAGCCTTTGTTGCTGGACAGTTTTATAAATCACTGGGAGATCACTTCCACTTGCTTGTCCCTTATGCCAATCCTCAGGAAGGACAGGGCACCTTTTTCTTCCCTTCAGACCAGCTTTTTCAGCTAGACAAGGTCTTTTATGCGGGTCTCGCCTACCTTCTAGTTTTCGGAATTTGTTACAGTATCGGACGTTTTATCGGTTTGTTCCTACACTTGATTCCAACTAAAAAGCTCGATGTCAAATGGTTCCGTATCGGAGCAGGCCTATTGTCGCTATTGGTAACCTTATTTGCCTTGCAAATGGCTCTAACCATTCTTGCAACTGTGCCTATGCCAGCTGTGCAAAATCCCCTTGAAAAGAGCGTAGTAGCCAAGCATATCATCCAAAGTGTCCCTTTTACGACAAACTTTATCAAACAACTCTGGGTGACAAATTTAATCGGATAAAAAGGGCGGGAGTTTTCCTAGCCCTTTGTTTACAGATTGGACGACTAGGCTTAAGTAAAGGCCAAAAATCTCTAGGCACTACAATCTTGTAAACAAATACACAAGGAAAGAATATGAATACAAAAATACTAGAAACCTTAGAATTTAATAAAATAAAAGCCTTGTTTGAACCTCATATCTTGACAGAACAAGGGCTAGAGGAGTTAAAAGGCTTGGCTCCAACTGCCAAAGCGGATAAGATTAAACAAGCCTTTACAGAGATGGAGGAAATGCAAGCCCTATTTGTGGAACAGCCTCACTTTACCATCCTAGCGACACGTGAAATCTCAGCTGTCTGCAAGCGTCTGGAGATGGGGGCGGATCTCAATATCGAGGAGTTCCTACTCCTCAAACGGGTCTTGCTTGCTAGCAGAGAGTTGCAAAGTTTTTATGCCAATCTCGAAAACGTACGCTTGGAACAGTTGGCGAGATGGTTTGAAAAACTGCATGATTTTCCACACTTGCAAGGGAGTCTCCAAGCCCTAAATGACGCAGGTTTTATCGAAAATTTCGCCAGCGAAGAATTAGCACGTATCCGTCGGAAAATCCATGATAGCGAGAGTCAAGTTCGAGATGTCTTGCAAGACTTACTTAAACAAAAAGCGCAGATGTTGACCGAAGGAATCATTGCTAGCAGAAATGGCCGTCAGGTTTTACCTGTCAAGAACACCTATCGTAACAAGATTGCGGGTGTTGTTCATGACATCTCTGCCAGCGGAAACACGGTCTATATCGAGCCACGTGAGGTCGTGAAACTGAGCGAAGAAATCGCTAGTTTGCGAGCAGACGAACGCTATGAGATGATTCGTATCCTACAGGAGCTCTCAGAACGCGTCCGCCCTCATGCGGCAGAGATTGCTAATGACGCTTGGATTATCGGCCATCTGGATCTGATTCGTGCCAAGGTGCGTTTCATTCAAGAAAGACAAGCAGTCGTTCCTCAACTTTCAGAGAATCAAGAAATTCAACTCCTTCATGTTCGCCATCCTTTGGTTAAAAATGCAGTCGCAAACGATGTACACTTCGGTAAGGAATTAACGGCCATTGTCATTACAGGTCCCAATACGGGTGGGAAGACCATCATGCTCAAAACCTTGGGCTTGACTCAACTTATGGCCCAGTCAGGCTTGCCCATTTTAGCAGACAAGGGAAGCCGTGTCGGTATTTTCGAAGAAATCTTCGCAGATATTGGGGATGAGCAGTCTATCGAGCAAAGCTTGTCTACCTTCTCCAGTCACATGACCAATATCGTAGATATTCTGGGCAAGGTCAACCAACACTCACTTTTATTACTAGATGAGCTTGGCGCAGGTACCGATCCGCAGGAAGGAGCAGCCCTTGCCATGGCCATTTTGGAGGATCTTCGTTTACGTCAGGTCAAGACTATGGCGACGACCCACTATCCAGAACTCAAGGCTTATGGTATCGAGACAGCCTTTGTGCAAAATGCCAGCATGGAGTTTGATACAGCCAGCTTGCGTCCGACCTATTGCTTCATGCAGGGAGTTCCTGGTCGAAGTAATGCCTTTGAAATTGCCAAACGCCTAGGACTGTCAGATGTCATCGTCGGGGATGCCAGTCAGCAGGTCAACCAAGATAATGATGTCAACCGCATCATTGAACAATTGGAAGAGCAAACACTGGAAAGTCGTAAACGCTTGGACAATATCCGTGAGGTGGAGCAAGAAAACCTTAAGATGAACCGAGCGCTCAAAAAACTCTACAATGAACTAAATCGTGAAAAGGAAACTGAGCTCAACAAGGCGCGTGAACAAGCTGCTGAAATTGTGGAACTAGCGCTAAGTGAGAGTGATCAGATACTGAAAAATCTTCACAGTAAGTCTCAGCTCAAGCCCCATGAAATCATTGAAGCCAAGGCTGAGCTGAAAAAACTGGCCCCTGAAAAAGTCGACTTGTCTAAAAACAAGGTCCTTCAAAAAGCCAAGAAAAAACGAGCTCCAAAGGTTGGAGATGATATCGTGGTTCTCAGTTATGGCCAACGTGGAACCTTGACCAATCAGCTTAAGGACGGCCGTTGGGAAGCCCAAGTCGGTTTGATCAAGATGACCTTGGAAGAGAAAGAATTTGACCTTGTTCAGGCCCAACAAGAAGCCCCAGTCAAGAAAAAACAAGTTAATGTCGTGAAACGTGCTTCTGGCCGTGGCCCGCAAGCAAGACTGGATCTCCGAGGCAAACGGTACGAAGAGGCTATGAATGAGCTGGACGCCTTTATCGACCAAGCCCTGCTCAATAACATGGCGCAAGTCGATATCATCCATGGTATCGGAACGGGAGTCATCCGTGAGGGCGTCACCAAATACCTACAAAGAAACAAGCATGTCAAGAGTTTTGGCTATGCCCCACAGAATGCTGGAGGCAGTGGCGCAACCATTGTGACCTTTAAAGGTTAGAAAAAGAGTGCTTCTCTTTATTTGAAAAAGAAGTGAAAATCCATCTTTTTCAAAAAATATATTGACAAAAGCTAACTTTTCTTATAAAATAATAAAAAATAAAATACCAACACCGAATGAAGTTTAATAGAAATGGAGAAAAGTTTGTTTTCCATGACTGTAAATGGACGGAACTCTGGAGAGACCGTAAAGGCACCGAAGGGGCAAGGCAGGCAACTGCTCAAACTCTCAGGTAAAAGGACAGAGCTAAGATAGACCGCTTTTAGGCATTTATCTAAGCATTCCAGAGTACATGTATCTTGCATGTGCTCTTTCTTTTGGGGTTGAAGGATAGGAGTAGGATATGTTAGAATTGCTAAAAGCGCTTGATGCTTTCGTTTGGGGGCCTCCCCTCTTGATCTTATTGGTCGGAACGGGTATCTATTTGACCATCCGACTAAGCCTTTTGCAGGTGGCTCGTCTTCCTAAGGCCTTTCAGTTGATCTTTACCAAGGATAAGGGGCACGGTGATGTGTCGAGCTTTGCTGCTCTCTGTACGGCTCTAGCAGCCACTGTTGGTACGGGAAATATCATCGGGGTCGCGACAGCCATTAAGGTTGGGGGACCAGGCGCTCTCTTTTGGATGTGGATGGCTGCCTTCTTTGGGATGGCAACCAAGTATGCAGAAGGTTTACTGGCTATCAAATACCGTAGCAAGGATGCAAACGGCGCTGTAGCTGGAGGGCCCATGCACTACATCCTTTTGGGAATGGGGGAAAAGTGGCGCCCCCTTGCTATCTTCTTTGCCCTAGCGGGTGTATTGGTAGCTCTTCTAGGGATTGGTACCTTCACCCAAGTCAATTCGATTACAGAATCCATTCAAAATACAGCTCAAGTTGAACCAGCTATCACAGCTCTCGTTTTGTCTGTTTTTGTAGCGATTGCAGTCTTTGGTGGCCTCAAATCCATTTCCAAGGTTTCAACAGCAGTTGTTCCTTTTATGGCTATTGTCTATATTTTGGGAACTCTTACAGTTATTCTCTTTAATATCGAGAAAATTCCAGCCACTCTTGCCCTAATCTTTACCTCTGCTTTCAGCCCTGTAGCTGCAGTAGGAGGATTTGCTGGTGCGACTATCCGTACTGCGATTCAAAATGGTGTGGCGAGAGGAGTCTTTTCTAACGAATCTGGTCTTGGTTCAGCTCCGATTGCAGCTGCTGCGGCTAAGACAAATGAGCCTGTTGAGCAAGGCTTGATTTCCATGACAGGAACCTTTATTGACACCCTCATTATCTGTACTCTGACAGGTTTGACCATCTTGGTAACTGGTGTTTGGAGTGGTGATTTGAACGGAGTAGCGCTTACTCAGTCAGCCTTTTCAACAGTTTTTTCACATTTTGGGCCTGCTCTTTTGACCATATTTCTGGTCCTCTTTGCCTTTACGACAATTCTCGGCTGGAATTACTACGGAGAGCGCTGTTTCGAGTTTCTCTTTGGCGTTCGTTTTATCTGGCTTTATCGAGTGGTCTTTGTACTCATGGTCTTGTTGGGAGGTTTTATCGAGTTGGACATGGTCTGGATTATTGCAGATATCGTCAATGCCTTGATGGCCTTGCCTAACTTGATTGCTCTTTTGGTTTTGTCGCCAGTAGTTGTTGCTGAGACTAAGAAGTATTTTAAGAACTAATCCAATCACACTTTTAGTGTGATTTTTTCATTTCATAAACATTTCCTATCATGGCAATTGAAAATATATATTATCCAAAGAAGAAATTCTATGATAGACTAAATGTCAATAAAATGAAAAGAGGTTTCTTATGACAAGATTTACCATCCATACAGTAGAATCAGCACCAGCAGAAGTGAAAGAAGTTCTGGAAACAGTACAAAAAGATAACAATGGCTATATTCCCAATCTGATCGGTCTCTTGGCCAATGCTCCTACCGCCCTAGAAGCCTATCGAACTGTCGGAGCCATCAACCGCCGCAATAGCCTAACCCCAGTTGAGAGGGAAGTGGTGCAAATCACGGCAGCTGTAACTAATGGTTGTGCTTTCTGCGTTGCAGGTCACACCGCCTTTTCGATCAAACAAATCCAGATGAATGATGATCTTCTCCAAGCCCTCCGCAACCGTACTCCAATCGAGACAGATCCAAAACTAGATACTCTAGCTAAGTTTACCTTGGCGGTCATCAATACCAAGGGTCGTGTAGGAGATGAAGCCTTGGCTGAATTCTTAGAAGCCGGCTATACACAACAAAATGCCTTGGACGTGGTTCTCGGTGTCAGCTTAGCCAGCCTTTGCAACTATGCCAACAACCTAGCCAATACGCCCATTAATCCAGAATTGCAACCTTATGCCTAGTTCGAATCATAAATAAAATGAAGGCTGATTTATCCAGTCTTCATTTTTCTATGCTATTTTAAAGGCTTTTATGCTATACTGATAATAATATGATTAACGGAGGTTGCCATGAAAAAACTCCCCTTGGTATTTTCTGGTTGTTTGTTAGGTTTGGCAGGTGCAGGAAACTTGATTGCGGATACTTGGCCTGTTCTTTCGCACCTATTTAGTTTGACTGGATTGGTCTTATGGATTTTCTTTCTGATTCTTCATCTTTTTAATTGGGAAGAAACCAAGAAAGAATTGACCAAGCCCCCTCTTTTATCTGGTATAGCTACCTTTCCTATGGCGGGGATGATTTTATCGACCTATGTCTTTCGTTTGTTCCCTCATCTTCCTTTGATATCACAAGGGCTCTGGTGGTTTTCCTTTCTCTTGGACCTCGCTTTAATCACTTACTTTACCATTAAATTTGCCTGTCCAGGCAAGAGAGTCAATGCGACTCCTAGCTGGACGGTGCTCTATGTGGGGATAGCAGTAGCTGCCTTGACCTATCCTCTGGTAGGCATCGTTGAAATTGCCAATACGACCTTGAGTTTTGGTTTTGTCTTGACTTTCTATCTTTATCCCCTTATTTATAGGGATTTAAAGAAAACTCCACTCCCAGTAGCCTTGCTTGGACAGGAAGGAATCTATTGTGCTCCCTTTTCCCTACTCTTGGCCTCACTAGTTCGAGTTGGAGGGGCAAGCTTGCCAACATGGCTCTTAATCGTCATGATTTTGGCGTCTCAATCTTTCTTTTTCTTCGTTTTGACTCGCTTGCCTAATATTTTAAAACAAGGCTTTCAACCAGCCTTCTCAGCCCTCACCTTCCCAACCATTATCACAGCTACCTCGCTCAAGATGGCTCAGGGAATTTTGAAACTTCCATTTCTGGATTATCTGGTGTTTGCTGAAACGGTTATATGCCTCACTATTTTACTCTTTGTCTTGAGTGGTTATCTGATTTGGTTACGAAAAAAGGTCTAGCTATTATCTAGCTAGGCCTTATTTTTTATGGTTTGATAACTTCAGCTCCACCCATGTATGGACGAAGTGCTTCTGGAATAGTTACAGAACCATCTGCATTTTGGTAGTTTTCAAGAATAGCAGCCACCGTACGTCCAACTGCAAGTCCAGAACCGTTCAAGGTGTGAAGGAGTTTAACCTTGCCATCGGCTTCATCACGGTAACGGATTTGAGCACGACGAGCTTGGAAATCTTCTGTATTTGAACAGCTTGAGATTTCACGGTAGGTATTTTGTGCTGGAATCCAAACTTCCAAATCGTAAGTCTTGGCAGCTGAGAAGCCCATATCTCCAGTAGAGAGCGCGACCACACGGTATGGAAGATTAAGCTTTTGAAGAATATTTTCAGCGTTGGCTGTCATTTTTTCTAATTCTTCATATGATTCTTCTGGTTTGGCAAATTTGACCATTTCAACCTTGTGGAATTGGTGCAAACGGATCAAGCCACGTGTATCACGACCAGCAGAACCCGCTTCAGAACGGAATGATGGACTCATAGCCGTAAAGTAGATTGGAAGATCCTTGCCATCGAGGATTTCATCACGGTAGTAGTTTGTAAGAGGCACCTCAGCTGTTGGAATCAATACAAAGTTAGTATCGCTGAGTTCAAAAGTATCTTCCTTGAATTTTGGATATTGACCAGTACCAAACATAGAGTCGTGGTTAACCATGTAAGGTGTGATGACTTCGGTATAGCCTTCCTTGCCATGTTCATCCAACATAAAGTTGTAGATAGCACGTTCCAAACGAGCGCCAAGACCTTTATAGAAGAGGAAACGAGCTCCAGTCACTTTACCACCACGTTCCCAGTCAAGGATTCCAAGGTCTTCACCAAGGTCCCAGTGAGCTTTTGGCTCGAAGTCAAACTCGCGTGGAGTACCCCAACGGCGAACTTCCACATTGTCATCTTCGTCAGCACCAACAGGAACGCTGTCAGCTGGGATGTTTGGAAGAGTAGTGGTGAATTCTGTCAACTTAGCATCGATTTCCGCTAATTCAGTATCCAAGGCTTTTACTTCAGCAGATAGGGTTTGCATAGCAGCAATTTTGTCATCGGCATTTTCCTTGTTGCGCTTGGCTTGGGCAATCTCAGCAGAAACAGTGTTGCGTTCTGCCTTGAGATTTTCAACCTTGACCAAGATATCACGACGTTTAGCGTCGATTTCTTTCATCTCGTTAAGGATAGCAGCATCTACACCACGTGTAGCCAATTTTTCAGCGACGGCATCAAAGTCTGTACGAATACGTTTGATATCTAACATAAGAACTCCTTTATGAAAAAAGCACACCTAACAAAGCGTTGGAGTGGCAGGGCCACGGTTCCATCCAACTTCACAGGTGTGCACTTGATTGTGTATTTTGTTGTAAGCAACGGTAGAATTTCACTTATCTCCTCTATCTGCTCGCAGCAACCGCAGACTTTCTGAAAGAAGAGGATAACCTACTTATCCGTTGCTATGATTATACTAAAGTTTCTACTTTTTTGCAAATAGATTCTTCAGTTTTTGTCCAATGGTCTGGATTAGCGTAGGAAGTTTGACAACCTTTTCGTTTCCTAATTTTTCCCGAGCGATTTTGAGGATAGCCCCAGAGTCTTTTGAGGCAAAGAGGAATTTACCTTGATCGGTGAAGACTTCAAAGTGACGGCTGATTTTTCGTCCACTTACGTTGGCTCCGATTTGATTGACGCTAGACCAAGGGATTTGGATATATTGTTCGACATTGACATCAGGATAAAACTCCAAGGCTTGATCCCCGACTAGAAATTTTCCAACTTTTCCAGAGATAGAGAGATAAGATGTTCCAGTGGTTTGGAGGTCAATGACTTTATTGAGAGATTGGGCCATGATTAATCTTCCTTACTTTCACCGAAAAAGGCATGGTAGAGAGCCTTGATAGCTGCTTTTTCTTGGTCTTTATTGACAACAAACATAATAGAAACTTCATTAGAGCCTTGTGACATCATTTGGATGTTAATCTTGTTTTCAGATAGAGCTCGTGTCGCAGTAGCAGTTACTCCGATATGACTCTTCATTTTTTCTCCGACAATCATAATGATCGAAAGGTCATGTTCAATTTCTGCATGGTCTACTTCAGCCTTTTGAACCAACTGACGCAGGATTTCTTCTTCCTTGATAGGAGTTAGTTCGCGAGAACGGAGAATGATTGAAAGATCGTCGATACCAGTTGGCATATGTTCCCAACCGATGTTGAGGTCTTCAAGGATTTGCAGAACCTTGCGACCAAATCCGACCTCGCGGTTCATGAGGTATTTCGACATGTTGATGCTGACAAAGCCTGAGTCACCAGCAATTCCCACAACTGGGAATTTATCACTACTGTGTTTTAGAACGATACGAGTGCCCGGATGGTCAGGGTTATTGGTATTTTTGATAACCAGAGGAATTTTCCCACGGTAGGCAGGGAGCAGGGCTTCATCGTGAAGGACTGAGAAACCTGCATAGGCCAATTCCCGCATCTCACGGTAGGTCAATTCAGGGATAGAGTGCGGTTGGTGAATGATACCAGGATGGGCAGCAAAGATACCATCAACATCCGTAAAGTTTTCGTAGAGATCAGCTTTGACACCCGCAGCGATAATGGAACCTGTTATGTCGGATCCACCACGTGAGAAGGTACAAATTTGATCTTCCTTAGTAACCCCAAAGAAACCAGGAATAACAAGGACCTCATTGCTGTCAGCCAAGCCTTCAATCTTGTCATAACTAGATGGAATGATGCGAGCATTTCCAGGTTCGCTTGTCACGATAATTCCCGCTTCTCTAGGGTGAACATAGCGCGCATCGATGCCATTTTGGTTAAAGTAGGCCGCGATAAGTTTGGCGTTGTTGTTTTCTCCAGCCGCTAGGAAAGTGTCATAGAGAAAGTCATTATCTTCAATAGGAAGAGTCGCTAGAGTACGGATACTTTTAGAAATTTTTTCTAAAACAGTTGGTTTTAAGCCTAGTTCGCTCACCATAGCTGCATAGCGGTCGATAATCCAATTTTGGCTAGTGCTGATGTCATTGCCAGCCACATGGTCACGATAGTATTTGATCAAGGCATCTGTAACCTTGGTATCCTCAGCATTGCGTTTACCCGGTGCAGAAACAACCACAAAACGGCGCTCTTTATCGCTTTTAACGATGTTTAAAACTTTTTCTAACTGACTAGCAGAGGCAAGAGAGCTTCCACCAAACTTTACAACCTTCATAGGGACTCCTCAAGTAAGTATTTTATACGATTATAGCAGAAAGAGGGGCTTTTTTCAATGAAGAAAACATCTTCCTATTTTAATAGAAGTAAATGTTAATTTATTCTGGGAATCGATAAAAGATTAAAAGTAAGAAAGTCAATTTTTCTCAAATTCATAAACGAAGGTGAAATAATCGGCTGAGACACTTTCGATTGGTTTTTTCTTGCCTCTTTATCCAAAAAAAAGTATACTTTGATAATAAAATAATTTTATGTTCATACAAAAGGAGAAGCTATGAATCATATCCTATACCAGATCGTAGATGATCTAGCTATTATTACTCTGAATCGTCCTGAAGTGGCAAATGGTTTCCACATCCCAATGTGTGAGGAAATCTTAGAAGCTTTGACCTTGGCAGAGCAGGAACAAGCTGTACAGTATATCTTGATAAATGCTAATGGGAAGGTCTTTTCAGTGGGGGGAGACCTGGTCGAGATGAAGCGGGCGGTGGATGAGGATGATATTCCTTCACTGACAAAAATCGCAGAGTTGGTCAATATAATTTCCTTTAAGATCAAGCAAATACCCAAACCTGTTTTGATGGAGGTAGATGGAGCCGTTGCAGGAGCTGCGGCAAATATGGCAGTAGCGGTTGATTTCTGTATAGCAACAGATAAGGCCAAGTTCATTCAGGCCTTTGTCGGGGTTGGCTTGGCTCCCGATGCAGGAGGTATTCATCTCCTAAGTCGTAGTATAGGAGTGACAAGAGCAGCCCAGCTTGCCATGACAGGAGAAGCCTTGACAGCGGAAAAAGCTCTGGAGTGGGGCGTGGTTTATCGAGTCTGTGAGGCAGATAAGCTGGAAAAAACACGAGACCAAGTTCTAAAAAAACTCAGACGTGGTTCAGCTAATTCCTATGCAGCGATTAAAAAGCTGGTTTGGGAAAGTCAATTTAAGGATTGGCAAGATTATGCTAAATTGGAGTTGAAGTTGCAAGAATCCTTGGCTCAAACCGAAGATTTCAAAGAAGGAGTTCGGGCTCATTCAGAAAGAAGACGACCAAAATTTTCAGGAAAGTAAAAAAATACTTGCACAAAACTTTGAAGTCTGTTATACTTTCTATATCAAATGTTTTGATTGTAAAAGTTTTTTTGAAGAGGAGGGGAAAAGTTTGGACTACCAACGAGTAAATGATTATTTAACATCCATTTTTAATAATGTCCTTGTGATTGAGGAGGTTAGCTTGCGAGGTAGTCGATTCAAAGACATCTCCATCAAAGAAATGCACACAATCGATGTGATTGGAAAATTCCCTGAGGTGACTCCTAGTAAGGTTTCCAAAGAACTGATGGTAACCTTAGGGACAGTTACGACGAGCTTGAATAACCTAGAAAGAAAGGGTTATATTGAACGTATCCGTTCTGACCAAGACCGTCGTGTGGTCTATCTACATTTGACAAAGAAAGGTCGTTTAGTTCACCGCCTTCATAAACGTTTCCACAAGGCTATGGTCGAAAAAATTATCGACGGGATGAGTCCTGAGGAAATGGAGGTTATGGGCAAGGGCTTGACTAACCTTTACCAATTTTTGGAGGATTTGAAATAATGGCTTTTGCTAAAATAAGCCAGGTTGCTCATTATGTACCCGAGCAAGTGGTCACCAATCAAGACTTGGCTCAAATCATGGATACAAGCGATGAGTGGATTTCAAGTCGTACAGGAATTAAACAGAGACATATTTCAAAAACGGAGTCAACGAGTGATTTGGCGACAGAAGTAGCCAAGAGCTTACTGGCTAAGGCGAGCATAGAAGCTGAGCAGATTGATTTTATCATTGTAGCGACAATTACACCTGACTCAATGATGCCCTCTACGGCAGCGCGAGTTCAGGCCAATATTGGTGCTGACAGAGCCTTTGCTTTTGATCTTACAGCTGCCTGCAGTGGTTTTATCTTTGCACTTTCAACTGCTGAGAAGTTTCTGACATCTGGACAGTTCAAAAAAGGGATTGTTATCGGGGCTGAGACCTTATCCAAGGCAGTTGATTGGTCAGATCGTTCGACAGCCGTTCTCTTTGGGGATGGTGCTGGTGGGGTTCTCTTGGAAGCGAGCGAAACACGGCACTTCCTTGTGGAAAGTCTCTATACAGATGGCTCTCGGAGCGAGTGTTTGACCTATGGTCAAACGGCTTTGGCTTCTCCTTTCTCAGATCAAGAAGCAGTTCCTGCTTTTTTGAAGATGGATGGACGAGCAGTTTTTGATTTTGCAAATCGAGATGTTGCTAGATCGATCAAAGAAACCATTGAAAATGGTCCAATCGCAGCATCGGAATTGGATTATCTCTTGCTTCATCAGGCAAATATCCGCATTTTGGATAAGATGGCTAAGAAAATCGGTGTAGACCGAGACAAGCTTCCTGCCAATATGATGGAGTATGGAAATACCAGTGCAGCAAGTATCCCGATTTTGCTCTCAGAGTGTGTGGAGAATGGCAAGATTCGTTTAGATGGCAGCCAGACGATTCTCCTATCAGGCTTCGGTGGAGGCTTGACCTGGGGCACGCTCATTCTTACAATCTAGGTAATCATGTGATAAACACATTGTTATAAATTTTTATATTTTAAAGGAGTCCTATCATGGCAGTATTTGAAAAAGTACAAGAAATTATCGTTGAAGAACTTGGGAAAGATGCATCAGAAGTAACACTTGAATCTACTTTTGATGATTTGGATGCAGATTCTTTGGACTTGTTCCAAGTAATCTCTGAAATCGAAGATGCTTTTGACATCCAAATTGAAGCAGAAGATAACTTGAAAACAGTTGGTGACTTGGTTGCCTACGTTGAAGAGAAAACAAAATAAAAACGAATAAGATATAGAAGGAGTTGGGGAAACCCACTCCCTCTTGTTTAGGTAATAGTTTGAAACTCAAATAATACACCAATCGAACTATTACGTAAGCAAGGACTGATGGAGGCACTATGAAAACACGTATTACAGAATTATTGAACATTGATTATCCTATCTTCCAAGGAGGAATGGCATGGGTTGCTGATGGCGACTTGGCCGGAGCTGTTTCTAAAGCTGGTGGTCTAGGGATCATCGGTGGTGGGAATGCACCTAAAGAGGTCGTAAAGGCTAATATCGATAAAATCAAATCACTTACGGATAAACCTTTTGGTGTTAACATTATGCTCCTGTCTCCATTTGTAGAAGACATCGTTGATCTCGTGATTGAAGAAGGGGTCAAGGTGGTTACAACTGGTGCAGGAAATCCAAGTAAATACATGGCTCGTTTCCATGATGCAGGAATTACAGTTATTCCTGTTGTTCCAAGTGTTGCTTTGGCAAAACGCATGGAAAAAATCGGTGCAGATGCAGTTATTGCAGAGGGAATGGAAGCCGGTGGACACATTGGTAAATTAACAACTATGACCCTGGTTCGCCAAGTTGCTGCAGCTGTTTCAATTCCAGTTATCGCAGCTGGAGGAATTGCGGACGGTGAAGGTGTCGCTGCAGGCTTTATGCTTGGTGCTGAGGCCGTTCAAGTTGGTACACGTTTCGTAGTAGCTAAGGAATCTAATGCCCATCCAAAATATAAAGAAAAAATCTTAAAAGCGCGTGATATCGATACGACAATTTCCGCTCAACACTTTGGACATGCTGTTCGTGCTATTAAAAACCAGTTGACACGTGACTTTGAGCAGGCTGAAAAAGATGCCTTTAAACAAGAAAATCCAGATTTAGAAATCTTTGAACAAATGGGAGCTGGTGCTCTTGCTAAAGCCGTTGTTCATGGAGATGTAGAAGGTGGATCTGTCATGGCAGGTCAGATCGCTGGTTTGGTTTCTAAAGAGGAAACCGTCGAAGAAATTCTAAAAGATCTATACTATGGCGCAGCCAAAAAAATTCAAGAAGAAGCCTCTCGTTGGGCAGGAGTTGTAAGAAATGACTAAAACAGCCTTTCTATTTGCGGGTCAAGGTGCTCAGTATCTAGGGATGGGACGTGATCTCTATGATAGCTACCCTATCGTCAAGGAAACAATTGACCAAGCCAGTCAGGTTTTGGGTTATGACCTTCGTGACTTGATTGATAAGGAAGAAACTAAGTTAAACCAGACTCGCTATACGCAACCAGCTATTTTAGCGACTTCTGTTGCTATTTACCGACTATTGAAAGAAAAGGGCTACCAGCCAGATATGGTAGCAGGATTGTCTCTCGGAGAATATTCTGCTCTTGTAGCAAGTGGTGCCTTGGACTTTGAAGATGCAGTTGCCTTGGTTGCTAAGCGTGGTGCTTATATGGAAGAGGCTGCACCTGCAGGCTCTGGAAAGATGGTTGCCGTTCTTAATACTCCAGTTGAAGTGATTGAGGAAGCTTGTGAAACAGCCTCTAAAGTTGGAGTAGTGACTCCAGCCAACTACAACACCCCAAGCCAAATCGTCATCGGTGGTGAGGTGGTTGCAGTTGACCGCGCAGTTGAACTCTTGCAGGAAGCAGGAGCTAAACGATTGATCCCCCTAAATGTGTCGGGTCCTTTCCATACAGCCCTTCTTGAGCCAGCCAGTCAGCAACTAGCTGAAGCTCTTGATGGAGTGAGTTTCTCTGATTTTACTTGCCCACTAGTCGGCAATACGGAAGCTGCTGTTATGGAAAAAGATCGAATCCAAGAGCTTTTGACGCGTCAGGTGAAAGAACCTGTTCGTTTTTATGAAAGTATTGCTGTGATGCAGGATGCTGGTGTGACCAATTTTATTGAAATCGGCCCTGGAAAAGTCCTATCAGGCTTTGTCAAAAAAATCGATAAAACAGCTCAGCTAGCTAACGTTGAAGACCAAGCAAGCTTGGATGCTTTGTTAGGAAACTAATGATCCCTTCTCCCACAAAATACAACAGGAAACAGGAGAAATAGAATGCAACTTACAAACAAAAATGTCTTTGTAACAGGTTCAAGTCGTGGTATCGGACTTGCCATTGCTCACAAATTTGCTAAACTAGGTGCGAATGTAGTCTTGAATAGCCGCGGAGCAATCTCAGAAGAATTGCTGGCTGAGTTTTCAAACTACGGTGTCAAAGTAGTACCGATATCAGGTGATGTTTCAGACTTTGCAGATGCCAAGCGTATGATAGATCAAGCGATTGCAGAACTCGGTTCTGTCGATGTCTTAGTCAATAATGCTGGGATCACTCAAGATACGCTTATGCTCAAGATGACCGAAGAAGACTTTGAAAAAGTGATTAAGATCAATTTGACAGGTGCCTTCAACATGACGCAAGCAGTCTTGAAACAGATGATCAAGGCACGTGAAGGTGCGATTATCAACATGTCTAGTGTGGTCGGTTTGATGGGAAATATCGGACAAGCTAACTATGCAGCTTCTAAAGCAGGTTTGATTGGTTTTACCAAGTCAGTTGCACGTGAAGTTGCCAATCGTAATGTGCGCGTAAATGCTCTTGCACCAGGGATGATCGAGTCAGATATGACTGCTGTTTTGTCTGATAAGGTCAAGGAAGCGACATTGGCCCAAATCCCAATGAAACATTTCGGTCAAGCAGAACATATTGCAGATGCTACAGTGTTCCTGGCTGGACAGGATTATTTGACTGGACAAGTTCTCGCTGTTGATGGCGGACTTAGCATGTAAAAAATAAGGAAAGATATAGGTAAGACAGATGAAACTAAATCGAGTTGTAGTAACAGGTTACGGATTGACCTCTCCTATCGGAAATACTCCAGAAGAATTTTGGAACAGTTTGCAAACTGGGAAGATTGGAATTGGAGAAATCACTAAGTTTGACCACAGCGATTTTGCTGTGCACAATGCGGCAGAAGTTCAAGATTTCCCATTTGATAAATACTTTGTCAAAAAAGATACTAACCGTTTTGACAACTATTCTTTGTATGCCTTGTATGCAGCTCAAGAAGCGGTGACAAATGCCAATCTTGATGTAGAAGCAATCGATAAAGACCGTTTTGGTGTCATCGTTGCTTCTGGTATCGGTGGTATCAAGGAAATCGAAGATCAAGTCATTCGATTGCATGAGAAAGGTCCAAAACGCGTTAAGCCAATGACTCTTCCAAAAGCTTTGCCAAATATGGCTTCAGGAAATGTTGCTATGCGCTTCGGAGCAAACGGTATCTGTAAATCAATCAATACAGCTTGTGCCTCATCAAATGATGCCATTGGAGATGCTTTCCGCTCTATCAAGTTTGGCTTCCAAGATGTCATGTTAGTTGGCGGATCAGAAGCTTCTATCACTCCATTTGCCATTGCTGGTTTCCAAGCTCTGACAGCTCTTTCTACGACAGAAGATCCAACTCGTGCTTCTATTCCATTTGATAAAGACCGTAATGGTTTTGTCATGGGAGAAGGTTCTGGTATGTTGGTGCTTGAAAGCCTTGAACATGCTGAAAAACGTGGAGCAACGATCTTGGCTGAAGTAGTTGGCTACGGCAATACTTGTGATGCCTACCACATGACTTCTCCACATCCAGAAGGTCAAGGTGCCATCAAGGCAATTAAGTTGGCTTTGGAAGAGGCAGAGATTTCTCCAGAGCAAGTGGCTTATGTCAATGCTCACGGAACTTCAACTCCTGCTAATGAAAAAGGTGAAAGTGGTGCGATCGTAGCTGTTCTTGGTAAAGAAGTACCTGTATCTTCCACCAAGTCATTTACAGGACACTTGCTTGGAGCTGCAGGAGCGGTAGAAGCAATCGCTACAATCGAAGCAATGCGCCATAACTTTGTGCCAAAAACAGCTGGAACAAGCGAGTTGTCAGACTATATCGAAGCGAATGTCGTTTATGGACAAGGCTTGGAGCAAGAAATCCCTTATGCTATTTCAAATACTTTTGGTTTTGGTGGACACAATGCGGTTCTTGCTTTCAAACGTTGGGAGAATAAATAATTATGAATTTAAATGAGATCAAGGACTTGATGGCTCAATTTGACCAATCAAGTTTGAGAGAATTTTCTTATAAAAACGGAGCGGACGAATTGCAGTTCAGTAAGAATGAAGCAAGAATGGCTTCTGAAGCTCCAGCTCAAGTTGTTCCAGCACCAACTGCAGTAGCGGCAAGTACAGTAGTTTCTACCCCTTCAACTCCAGTAGAGAGTGCAGTGGAAGAAGCTCCAGTACCAGCTGAAACGACGGTTGCTCCGGAGGGTGATGTTGTTGAGAGCCCACTTGTAGGGGTGGCTTACTTGGCTGCTGGACCAGATAAACCTGCCTTCGTCACAGTTGGAGACAGTGTTAAAAAAGGCCAGACTTTGGTGATCATCGAAGCCATGAAGGTCATGAATGAGATTCCTGCACCTAAGGATGGTGTGGTGACAGAAATTCTCGTTTCAAATGAAGAAATGGTTGAGTTCGGTAAAGGATTGGTACGTATCAAATGATCGATATTCAAGGAATCAAAGAAGCTCTACCTCATCGCTACCCCATGCTCCTAGTGGATCGTGTCTTGGAAGTGAGCGAGGATACTATTGTTGCCATTAAAAATGTGACCATCAACGAACCTTTCTTCAATGGTCATTTTCCACAATACCCAGTCATGCCAGGTGTTCTTATCATGGAAGCATTGGCCCAGACCGCGGGTGTCTTGGAATTGTCCAAACCTGAAAATAAAGGGAAACTGGTCTTCTACGCTGGCATGGACAAGGTTAAGTTCAAGAAGCAAGTTGTACCAGGTGACCAATTAGTTATGACGGCTACTTTTGTTAAACGTCGTGGTACGATTGCCGTGGTTGAAGCAAAGGCTGAAGTAGATGGTAAGCTTGCAGCGAGTGGTACTCTTACCTTTGCAATTGGAAACTAAGGAGGTTCTCCATGTTTCGTAAAATTTTGATTGCCAACCGTGGTGAGATTGCGGTTCGCATTATTCGAGCTGCGCGTGAATTGGGCATTGCAACCGTAGCAGTTTATTCAACTGCTGATAAGGAAGCTCTTCACACACTCATAGCGGATGAAGCTATCTGTATCGGACCTGGTAAGGCGACAGAATCTTATCTCAATATCAACGCTATTTTATCTGCTGCAGTCTTGACAGAAGCAGAAGCCATCCACCCAGGTTTTGGTTTTCTTAGCGAAAACTCCAAGTTTGCCACGATGTGTGATGAAGTGGGGATTAAGTTTATCGGTCCTTCTGGGGCTGTAATGGATACCATGGGAGATAAGATCAATGCGCGTGAGCAAATGATCAAGGCTGGAGTTCCAGTTATCCCAGGATCTGATGGTGAAGTTCACACGGCTGAAGAGGCACTTGCGGTTGCAGAAAAAATTGGCTATCCAGTCATGCTAAAGGCATCGGCAGGCGGTGGTGGAAAAGGAATTCGTAAGGTTGAAAAGGCAGAAGACTTGGTCGCAGCTTTTGAGACAGCATCCAGTGAAGCCAAGGCCAACTTTGGAAATGGCGCTATGTATCTTGAGCGTGTGATTTATCCAGCTCGTCATATCGAAGTTCAGATCCTTGCGGACCAAGAGGGTCATGTTGTCCATCTTGGTGAACGGGATTGTTCACTTCAACGGAATAACCAAAAGGTCTTAGAAGAAAGTCCGTCCATTGCGATTGGCAAAACACTTCGTAATGAAATTGGTGCTGCAGCCGTTCGTGCAGCAGAGTCTGTTGGCTATGAAAATGCAGGGACGATTGAATTTCTTCTCGATGAAGCGAGTGGCAATTTCTACTTCATGGAAATGAATACTCGTGTGCAAGTGGAGCACCCAGTCACAGAGTTTGTTTCAGGTGTTGATATCGTGAAGGAACAGATTCGCATTGCAGCCGGGCAACCTTTACCTTTCAAACAAGAAGATATCGTCCTACGAGGTCATGCTATCGAGTGCAGGATCAATGCAGAAAATCCAGCATTTAACTTTGCTCCAAGCCCAGGTAAAATTACCAATCTCTATCTACCAAGTGGTGGAGTTGGCTTGCGCGTGGACTCAGCAGTTTATCCAGGCTATACCATTCCTCCTTACTATGATAGTATGATTGCCAAAATCATTGTTCATGGGGAGAATCGTTTTGACGCTCTTATGAAGATGCAACGAGCACTATATGAGCTTGAGATTGAAGGAGTACAAACCAATGCAGATTTCCAATTGGATCTGATTTCAGACCGTCGTGTTATTGCTGGTGACTACGATACTTCCTTCCTGATGGAAACTTTCTTGCCACAATATCAAGAAAAAGAATAGACTTTCAAAGAGTATGAGAACTAAAAGGGGGATTTATGGCTCTATTTAGTAAAAAAGATAAGTATATTCGGATCAATCCTAATCGTTCCGTAAAGGAGAAACCGCAAGCTAAGCCTGAGGTTCCTGATGAACTCTTCTCCAAGTGTCCCGGATGTAAACACACCATTTACCAAAAGGACCTTGGGAGTGAGCGCATTTGTCCCTATTGTAGCTATACTTTCCGTATTTCAGCCCAAGAGCGCTTGGCTCTGACAATTGATTCTGACAGCTTTGTGGAGATGTTTACAGGTATTGAAACTCAAGATCACTTGAACTTTCCTGGTTACCAGAAAAAACTGGCTAGCATGCGTGAAAAAACTGGACTGGATGAAGCTGTCCTGACTGGCACAGCTAGCATCATGGGGCAAAAAGTTGCCCTTGGGATCATGGATTCCAACTTTATCATGGCGTCGATGGGAACCGTTGTGGGTGAAAAAATCACGCGCTTGTTTGAATATGCGACAGTTGAAAAGTTGCCAGTTGTACTTTTTACGGCTTCTGGCGGTGCTCGTATGCAAGAAGGGATTATGAGCTTGATGCAGATGGCTAAGATTTCTGCAGCAGTTCAAGGTCATTCCAAGGCAGGACTTTTTTACCTGACGATTTTGACGGATCCGACAACAGGTGGTGTGACAGCTTCTTTTGCTATGGAAGGCGACATTATTCTAGCAGAGCCCCAAAGTTTGGTTGGTTTTGCAGGACGTCGTGTTATCGAAAATACAGTTCGTGAGACCTTGCCAGATGATTTCCAAAAAGCAGAATTTTTGCTTGAACATGGATTTGTTGATGCAATTGTCAAACGTAGAGAACTACCAGAAACAATTGCTAAATTAGTGAGATTGCATGGAGGAAGTCGCGGATGAATATTGCAAAAATAGTCAGAGAGGCACGCGAGCAAAGTCGCTTGACCGCCCTTGATTTTGCCAATGGCATCTTCGATGAATTTATCGAATTGCATGGAGACCGCTCTTTCAGAGATGATGGTGCGGTCATTGGCGGAATTGGCTGGTTAGGTGACCAAGCAGTAACAGTCGTCGGTATCCAAAAGGGGAAGAGTCTTCATGATAACCTCAAACGAAATTTTGGGCAACCCCATCCAGAAGGCTATCGCAAGGCTCTTCGCTTGATGAAACAGGCAGAAAAGTTTGGTCGTCCAGTTGTGACCTTTATCAATACGGCGGGAGCTTACCCAGGTGTTGGAGCTGAGGAACGTGGACAAGGGGAAGCAATCGCTCGAAACCTGATGGAAATGAGCGACCTCAAGGTTCCAATCATCGCCATTATTATCGGTGAAGGAGGGTCTGGAGGTGCCCTAGCACTAGCCGTTGCTGACCGCGTCTGGATGCTGGAAAATTCGATCTATGCCGTGCTCAGTCCAGAAGGCTTTGCCTCTATCCTATGGAAGGATGGAAGTCGTGCTATGGAAGCGGCAGAGTTGATGAAAATCACTTCTCACGAACTCCTCGAAATGGGTATCGTTGACAAGGTAATCTCAGAAGCAGGGCTTTCCAGTAAGGAACTGCAAGCTCGTGTAAAAAATGAATTGCGTGCAGAGCTTGACCGCTTGGGAGGCTTAGCCTTGGAACAGCTCCTCGAAGAACGTTACCAACGCTTTAGAAAATATTAAAAAGAAAGCTAGAGCTAAGAAATGGTTCTAGCTTTTTGGATTCTATAAAATACATTTCAGGATTAACAATTGACTGTTGAAGAAATAAATGCTAAAATAATCAAAAAAATATGTATACTGTTAAAAAAAGTCAACAAGGATTTTTAGGAGTAAGTATGAAAAAACTAGGTCATTTGGGAACCTATACATTACTCAATTTATCTACTAGATTTCAGTAGTCTTTATCTGGCTAAGATGTTTGTCTGGGGTATGGATGGCTATTCTATTATTGTAGCAGTAGAGCAATTATCTCTTTTAGGACTATTTATCTATTGGCTTAAAAAGAAAAAAATACTCTATATTTTTGAGAAAAAGGGCTCGAAGAAATCCAGATTCTGTTACCTTGTAGTTAGTCTAGTGGCTGCTTATTTTGTCCGTCAGTTGTTAAGTGCTTTTTACTTACAGTTTAGTCGCTTCATTAATAATCACTATATCTTTGAAGACCTTCTTTCAGTCCTATCCTTCAGTGGGGAATCTACTATTTTAACGACTTGCTTCTCATTTCTTTCAATTGTCATTTTGGGGCCTATATTGGAGGAGGTAGTTCATAGAGGCTATTTTATGAATACTTTCTTCCCTAAATCCAAATACTATTTGGATGTCATCTTATCATCTCTTATATTTGGGCTCAGTCATTTGGTATTGTCCCATCGCGGTCCCATCAGTTTGATGGTTTATAGTTTTTCAGGTCTTTTCTTTGCCCTAGTCTACCGTTGGACAAAGAATCTAAAAATCACAATCCTGTGCCATAGTTTTTTCAACTTTCTCATTTATGCAAAACCCATCTGGATTTTTGTTTATAATTATGTCTATTACCACTTTTTTAGATAGTGGAAGGCAACGAAAAAAGTGTTTGACAAATATCAAACACTTTTTCTATTCACTGTTCTTCTGTTACAAACTGGCTGAGCAGTCCATTGATAAAACGGGCAGACTTTTGATCTGAGAAGTTCTTTGCAAGCTCGATAGCTTCATTAACAGCAACTAGCTGAGGGGTGTCAAATGAAGTGATTTCAAAGACTCCCAAGCGAAGGAGGTTTCTCTCCACGAGCGTTAAACGTTCAATGGTCCAACCTGCTTTTAAATGCTGTGTGATTTGCTTGTCTAGTTCTTCCTTTTTAGCCTGAACACCAGAAACGAGCTCTGTCAAAAAGGCTGGAAGTTGCACATCCGAATCTTCCCGATCGTGTGTGTAGGCGAAACGACAAGCAGTTTGGGTATCTGTACTAAACTCAAGACTCATAAGAGCTTGAAAAGCGCATTTACGGAGCTCACGTCTAGATTCTAATAGTGGACTAGTCATTGAGGAAGTCCTCATCAAACAAGTCTTTCAAGTCAGGTTTTGGTGTTTTATCTGGAACGATACCTGTAACATGGATATTAACAATATCTAATTCCACATCAGCCATATTGTAAACAGCATCTTTGACAGCTTTTTGAATAGCCATAGCGACTTTTGGTACCTTTACCCCGTACTCAAGATAGAGGTAGATGTCCACTGTTAGTTTTTCATCAACATTTCGTAGATAAACACCGCGACCAAGAGAAAGTTTTGAAAGGGTGTCAGATACTGATTTGTTTGAAAAAGAGTGGACACCGTCAACTTTAGCTGTTGCGATAGCAATGATTTTTTCAAGTACACGTGGGGCGATAACGATTTCGCCTAGTTGTTCTTCAATTCCCATAGAATGACCTCTTTCTAGAGATTAGGCACGAGAAACGTAAGTTCCTTCTGCAGTGTTGATAACGAGCTTTTGCCCTGCCTCGATGAAGTCTGGAACGTTTACGACAAGTCCAGTTTCCATAGTTGCAGGCTTACCAGAACCTGTTACAGTAGCGCCTTTGATAGACGGTTGAGTTTCTGCAACTGTCAATTCGACAGTAGTAGGAACCGTAACACCGATCACTTCAGTTCCGTAGAATTGGATTTTCACTTCTGAGTTTTCAAGGATGTAAAGCAATTCGTTTTCAACGTTGACTACAGGGATTTCGTATTGGTCGTAAGTTTCTGTATTCATGAAGTAGGCTGTGTCATCCATTTTGTACAAGTATTGAGCTGGAACAGTCTCGATGATGGCTTGTTCAAATTTTTCCTCTGGACGGTAGCTTGTGTCAAATGTAGAACCAGTACGGACATCACGCAATTTCATACGCATAATCGTGTTTCCTTTACCTGGTTTGTGGTGGCTAGCTTCCAAAACGCGGATCAATTTTCCGTCTGCAGTTTCAAATGTCATACCAGCTTTTAATTTACTTGCTTCAATCATGTTTTTACCTCTTTAATAAATATTATTACTCTTCATTTTACCATAAAATACTCTGGAAATAAAGCCAAAATAGTTATTGGGAGTTGGTAGAGAAGAAAAAACCAACCTTAGGGCTGGTTTTTTTCTATCTAGTTTTCTTTCAACTTGGCCAATTCCTGTGTAAGCAGTTTAAGGGCAACTTGTGGGTTGGCTTGGCCTTTGGTTGCCTTCATAAGGAATCCTGTGAAGGCCTTGTCTGCGTTGCGTTTGCCTGACTTGAAGTCGGCAACGGCAGCTTCGTTATCCGCAAAGACTTGGTGGATGATTGGAATCAGAACATCTGGATCAGAGATTTGCACCAAGCCTGCTTTTTCCACGTATTCACGCGCGCCACCACCATTTTTAGCCAGGTGGACAAAGACTTTTTTGGCAATCTTAGATGAGATAGTGCCGTCTTCGATGATGGCAATCATTTCAACCAAGTTTTCTGGTGTCAATTCGATTTGTTCGAGAGTTTTGCCTTCTGCGTTCAAGAATTGAGCGACTTCACCTTGGAGCCAGTTAGAGACTTGTTTGGCATCACCACCGAGGGCAACAGCTTTTTCAAAGAAGTCAGAAGTGACTTTGTTTGCAGTCAACTGGCTAGCATCGTAGTCTGACAAGCCAAGGTCAGATACGTAGCGCGCACGGCGTTCCTTTGGAAACTCTGGCAACTCTGTACGCATTTCTCCGATCCACTCATCTGAGATTTCAAAGAGGGGTAGGTCTGGTTCTGGGAAGTAGCGGTAGTCTGCAGCTCCTTCCTTGACACGCATGAGGATGGTTGCTTTGTTAGTTTCATCGTAACGGCGTGTTTCTTGGCGGATTTGGCCACCTGAGCGAAGGATTTCAGCTTGACGTTGGACTTCGTATTCGAGACCCTTGCGAACGTTTGAGAAGGAATTGAGGTTTTTCAACTCAGTCTTGGTACCGAATTTCTCTTGACCATAAGGACGAAGAGAGATATTGGCATCCACACGCATGGAACCTTCTTCCATCTTAACGTCAGATATACCAGCGTACTGGATGACTTCCTTGAGGGCTGTCAGATAAGCGTAGGCTTCTTCAGGTGAACGCATATCGGCCTCAGATACAATCTCAATCAAG
The DNA here is from genome assembly GCF_901543175.1 of Streptococcus australis. Lineage (NCBI taxonomy): Bacteria > Bacillati > Bacillota > Bacilli > Lactobacillales > Streptococcaceae > Streptococcus > Streptococcus australis. The sequence goes on from NZ_LR594040.1 coordinate 372,677, forward strand.
GGAACTCCCTGGCGGTTGAGGTCAACATAAGAGTAGCCATCTGTACCGTGGGTGTTTTTACCAGCGTCTTCTTCTAGGTGGGCACGTTCGATACCGATTTTCTTGGTCGTACCGTCTTCTAGCTCCACTTCAATCCAGCCGTTATAACCGATTGGCTCATCAAACTGGGAAATTTGGTAGGCTTTTGGATTATCAGGATAGAAGTAGTTCTTGCGGTCAAAGTGCATGTGCTTGTGGATGTCCATGTTGAGGGCAAGAGCAGCTTTGATACCGGCATCAACAACACCTTTATTGAGAACTGGCAGAACTCCTGGGAAAGACCAGTCAATCACGTTGGTGTTGGCGTTTTGGTCATTTCCGAAGTGGGCAGAAGTTGGTGAGAAGATTTTTGAATTGGTGTTGAGCTCTACGTGGACTTCAAGTCCAATAACTGTTTCAAAGTTCATTAGTTGTCACCTCCAAAAATCACGGGTTGTTGTTTGTGGTAGTCTGTTGTTGCTTCAAAAGCAGCGGCAGCTTGGTAAATGGTCTCCTCAGAGTATTTAGGACCAATCAATTGGAGACCGACAGGTAGACCTTGAGAAAATCCAGCAGGAATCGAAATCCCTGGAAGACCTGCCAAGTTGACTGGGATGGTCAAAAGGTCAGCCAAGTACATGGCAACGGGGTCATGGTTGAGGGAGTCCAAATCATAGGCAACGCTTGGAGCAGTTGGTCCCAAAATCAAGTCGTAATCCGCAAAGACTTTTTCAAAATCTTGGATGATGAGGGTACGGACTTGTCCAGCCTTCTTGTAGTAGGCATCGTAGTAACCTGATGAAAGACTGAAAGTACCTAGCATGATACGACGTTTCACTTCTTCACCGAAACCTTGACTGCGGCTGTTTACATAGATTTCATCAAGGTTGCTTGCATCCTCTGCGCGGTAGCCGTAACGGATACCGTCAAAGCGTTGCAAGTTTGATGAAGCTTCTGATGAAGCAATGATGTAGTAAACGGCAACACCGTATTTAGAGTGGGGAAGGCTGACTTCTTCGACAATAGCGCCAAGTTTCTCGAAGTGTTTGGCCGCGTTCAAGATTGTTTCCTTAACCTCTGGGTCAATTCCTTCACCAAGGTATTCTTTAGGCAAAGCGATTTTCATGCCCTTGATGTCTTGACCGATTTTGGAAGTAAAGTCGGCAATGCGGACAGGAGCAGAAGTAGAGTCTTTTGCATCTTCGCTGGCAATAGCGTTGAGCAAGAGGGCATTCTCCTTAACAGTTGGTGCAAAAGGTCCGATCTGGTCTAGTGAGCTACCGAAAGCAATGAGACCGAAACGTGAAACCGTTCCGTAGGTTGGTTTGAGACCAACAATCCCGTTGAAGGCAGCAGGTTGGCGGATAGAACCACCAGTATCAGAACCAAGTGACAAGCGGACTTGTCCTGAGGCTACAGCTGCGGCAGAACCACTTGATGAACCACCAGGAACCTTGCTGTGGTCCCAAGCATTTTTAGTGGCACCATAGTGAGAAGTTTCACCTGATCCACCCATGGCAAATTCGTCCATGTTAGTTTTCCCAACAACAATCATACCTTTAGTTTTGGCATTGGAAACGGCTGTCGCATCAAAGATAGGCTCGTAGTTGTAGAGCATTTTTGAGGCTGCAGTTGTCAGGATACCATCTGTAGAGATATTATCTTTAACGGCCAGCGGAATTCCTGAAAGGACATTATCCACATCAATTCCAGCTTCATCAATAGCCTTAGCTTGAGCGAGGGCTTGCTCTTCAGCGATGGTAATAAAAGCATTGATAGCCGTCTCGCGAGATTTGATATCTTCAAGCGTTGCTTGTGTCAATTCAGTTGCAGAAATTTCCTTAGAGACAAGGAGGTTGTGCAAGTCTTCAATGGTTTTGTTATTAAAAGTCATTAGGCATCTCCTCCATCATCTAGGATAGCTGGTACCTTGATATAGTAGTTATCTTTTTCAGGTACGTTTTTAAACAAGCAATCACGGTCTGTTCCTTCTTCGGCCACATCAGGGCGGAGTACGGTCTTACGGTCAGCCATGGTTGTAGTAGGTGCGACACCAGTTGTGTCGACTTCGCTTAGCAATTCAACCATGTCAACAATCTTAGACAAGGTTGTCGCAAAGGCGGCAGTTTCTTCTTCAGAGAATTTTAATTTTGAAAGATTGGCAACGTGTGTTACCTCTTCTTGCGTAATTTTCATCTTGCATCCTTTCGTGAAATGATGATTTTTAGTCTGTTCTATTTTACCATATTTTCCTATAAATAAGGGAGCCGAACTAAAAAGAAATAGAAATTGAAAAATCGCTTTTAATTCGCTATAATGGTTAAACTAGAGAATAGAAAAAATAAGAGTTAGGATAGAAATATGTTCCATCAATTTATCACCAGATTTCAAACGGTTCCTCCTCCCATTTCACTCTTTTGGTATGGGGTTATGATGTTTCTCTTAGTACTTTGTATTTATGGAGCACTTGCTTATCACAAGAATCCGAAATTTGTCCGCTTGTTTAAGGGGATTCAGATCCTCCAGTTGCTAGCCCTATATAGCTGGTATGTTGGTTTGGAGATTCCATTTTCTAATAGCCTTCCATTTTATCATTGCCGTTTGGCTATGTTTGCAGTGGTTTTCTTACCAGATAAATGGCGGAGCAAGCAATATTTTGCCCTCTTAGGAGTAAGTGGAGCGGTCTTTGCCTTGGTTTATCCGGTTTTTGACCCCTATGACTTCCCCCATATCACTAGTTTTTCATTTTTGATTGGGCACTATGCCCTTTTGGTCAATTCCTTGGTCTACTTGATGAATCACTATGACAAGAGCCTGCTCAAGAAATATATGATAGTAGCCTACACCTTTGTTCTCAATCTCTTTCTAGTTGGGGTTAATCAGGTGACTGGTGGAAATTATGGCCTCTTAAGAGATACACCGTTTATCCCGAATGCTCCTCTATGGATAAAGTACCTCCTTGTGTCGGTTATTCTTTCTCTAGCTTTGCTTCTCTTTGATATCTTGTTCAAGAAACGGTGGAAAAAGAGAAATCAGGCGCAATCTGTGCTCTAGCTTGCCTTTTCATCAGATGAGCAATTGAAAAACTCCCCAAAATCCGATATAATGGAGAGTTGAAAGGATTGGAATATTCCGATGTAAAAATATAAAATAAAATATAGCATTCACTATTATCCTAAAAAAAGAGAGAGAAGATATGACTATTCAAGAAGAAATTAAGAAACGCCGTACCTTTGCCATCATTTCCCACCCGGACGCGGGGAAAACAACCATCACTGAGCAGTTGCTCTACTTTGGGGGCGAGATTCGTGAGGCTGGTACTGTAAAAGGGAAGAAGACAGGGACTTTTGCCAAGTCTGACTGGATGGATATTGAGAAACAACGTGGGATTTCGGTAACTTCATCTGTGATGCAATTTGACTACGACGGCAAACGTGTCAATATCCTAGACACACCAGGACACGAGGACTTCTCAGAAGATACCTATCGTACCTTGATGGCGGTGGATGCTGCGGTCATGGTGGTGGATTCTGCCAAGGGTATCGAGGCCCAAACCAAGAAATTGTTTGAAGTTGTTAAACACCGTGGCATTCCAGTCTTTACCTTTATGAACAAGTTGGACCGTGATGGTCGTGAGCCACTGGACCTCTTGCAAGAACTAGAAGAAGTTCTAGGTATTGCGAGTTATCCGATGAACTGGCCAATCGGGATGGGGAAAGCCTTTGAAGGTCTCTATGACCTCTATAATCAACGCTTGGAACTCTATAAAGGGGATGAACGTTTTGCCAGCCTAGAAGATGGCGACAAACTTTTTGTGAGCAATCCTTTCTATGAGCAAGTCAAAGATGATATTGAACTTTTAAATGAAGCAGGAAATGAATTCTCAGAGGAAGCCATTCTTGCAGGTGATTTGACTCCGGTATTCTTTGGGTCAGCTCTCACTAACTTTGGTGTGCAGACCTTCCTTGAGACTTTCCTCAAGTTTGCGCCAGAGCCACATGGACACAAGAAAATAGACGGTGAAATTGTGGATCCTTACGACAAGGATTTCTCAGGCTTTGTCTTTAAAATTCAAGCCAACATGGACCCTCGTCACCGCGACCGCATCGCCTTTGTCCGTATCGTTTCGGGTGAATTTGAACGTGGTATGAGTGTCAACCTGCCTCGTACTGGTAAGGGTGCCAAGCTGTCTAATGTTACTCAGTTTATGGCGGAAAGTCGTGAGAATGTCACCAATGCCGTAGCTGGAGATATCATCGGGGTTTACGATACAGGTACTTATCAGGTTGGGGATACCTTGACGGTTGGAAAAAACAAGTTTGAATTTGAACCACTGCCAACCTTTACTCCAGAGATTTTTATGAAGGTTTCGCCTAAGAATGTCATGAAACAAAAATCCTTCCACAAGGGCATGGAGCAGTTGGTACAAGAAGGAGCCATCCAGCTTTATAAGAATTACCAAACAGGCGAGTACATGCTAGGCGCAGTCGGACAACTCCAGTTTGAAGTCTTCAAGCACCGCATGGAAGGCGAGTATAACGCTGAAGTTGTTATGACTCCAATGGGTAAAAAGACAGTCCGTTGGATCAAGCCAGAGGACCTAGACGAACGCATGTCTTCAAGTCGAAACATCTTGGCCAAGGATCGCTTCGACCAACCTGTCTTCCTCTTTGAAAACGACTTTGCCCTCCGCTGGTTTGCGGATAAGTACCCAGATGTAGAGTTGGAAGAGAAGATGTAACTCAGCACCAACAATTGGAACTAAAGTTCCTAATTGTTGGACGCTAGTCGCTATTTGGCGAACTAGCTAACTGCCTTACTAACTCATCGGCGAAAAATAATCGTTTTCGCCTCTTCGTGTCGTAGGAAACTGAATTTTGATGATTGTGTAACAATCTAAGTAACTAACGCCAAGTTCTATGGAACTTGGCTAGGCGCTCCACTAGTAAAGTTTTACGAATAATATCGATTCGTAAAACTTTACGTCGTAACGGGTAGTGAGTGGTCTAGCTAACTGCCTTACTAACTACGTTTGGCAAATATAATCGATTTGCCAAACTTCGTGTCGTAGTGTAAAAATCTGCTTACCTAAACGCTTCACTAGGAAAAGTCCGCGAATAATATCGATTCGTGGACTTTTCCTAGTGAAGGTAATTGAAGTCAAAGGTAAATTAAAAACCTCAGAGAAATCATGTTACATGAATTCTTCTGAGGTTTTTCTAGTTTCCATATTTCTGATAAAAATCGACCTTGACCTGAATGAAGGTTTCGGCTTCGCGTAGTAGCTGCAGGAGGGTGGCACGGGTCTCAAACTCCTCACGTGTTTTAGGGAGACTCCGATTGCGGAAGACTTGCAGATAGCGTTCGATGTCATCAAGTAAGTCATGAGCAGGATTGGTTTGGCTTAGCTGGGTAGCAATCTTAGAAAAGAGTTGGGCCAAGATCAAGCTCTCACTAGCAGCTAGGTGACAGGTATTGATCTGCTGGGCCATATTTCGCAGGATACGACTTTGCTGTTGCCTCATCTCAAAGTAGTGGATATGGTAGTCCGTCTGGTGAAAGAGGTGATTTGAGTGATCCAAATAGACCAGCTTGAGGGCTTCATCGAGGAGGCTGTCTAATTCGTCAACGAGTTGGGCTTGATTGCGTCCGTCTCCCCTTGACAGATAGTACTTAAAGCGAAGGAGGATATCTTTTAACTTTTCTTCGACCTGAAGGTGGTAGCTTTGGATGGCTTTCTCACGAGAGGGCATATAAAGATTGACCAATAGAGCAAAGCTTGTCCCGATGAGAAAGAGGAACACTTCATTAAGCAAGAGCTCTGGAGAGGTAGACTCTTGTACCAAAAGATGACTGACCAAGACACTGCTAGGGGTGATGCCGATTTCCCAGCCCATTTTGTAAGCAAGAGGGACATAGAGAGCCAGATAGAGGCCTAGGCTCCAGATGTGAAAGCCTGTCAGCTGAAAGGCTAGAACACCGATAGCGAGCGCTAGGAGCATGGAAAAGAGGCGGTTACGTGCCAATTTCAGTGTGCTTCTGCGCGTGTCGGATAGGCTTAAGAGGGAGATAATTCCAGCTGAAACCGCTGATGATAAATCTAAAAAATAAGCTAGAAAACAAGCGAGGCAGGTCGCTAAGATCAGTTTTGTCGTACGTTGGGTGATAGACATGAGAATTTCCTATAATACTAGAATAAGAGTATAAAAGACAAGACTTGGAAGACTTGTCTTAAAAAATCTATTTTTTACGTGCCGACGCGTACTCAGCCACTGCTGTAAAGAGAACGTCGGTAGAAGAGTTCAGGGCAGTTTCACAGGAGTCTTGGACGACACCGATGACAAAACCAACTCCGACTACCTGCATAGCAACGTCATTTGAAATCCCAAAGAGACTACAAGCGACGGGAATGAGGAGGAGTGATCCACCAGCGATTCCAGAAGCTCCGCAGGCAGAAATAGCAGCCACTACACTGAGCACAAAAGCTGTACCAAAGTCGACAGAGATTCCTAGCGTATTGACTGCAGCTAGAGTCAGAATGTTAATGGTTACGGCAGCGCCAGCCATGTTAATAGTGGAGCCAAGGGGGATAGAAACAGAGTAGGTATCTGGATTGAGTCCTAGATCTTGGCAGAGTTTCATGTTGACAGGGATATTAGCGGCAGAACTACGAGTAAAGAAAGCTGTAATTCCACTGACACGCAAACATTTAAAAACAAGGGGATAAGGATTTTTTCTCATAAAGAAAAAGGCAATGAGGGGATTGATGAAAAGGGCCACAAAAGCCATAGTTGCAATCAAGAGCCCTAGCAAAATTCCGTAGTTAGCAAGGCTGGTAATTCCTTTATCAGAGATGGTCTTGAAGACCAAGCCCATAATTCCGAAAGGTGCCAAATTGATAATCCACTCCACAATCTTGGAAGTTACACCAGCCATGGTTTTGAGCAATTCCTTGCTGTTTTTGCTAGCTTCTCTCATAGCAAGTCCAAAGACAACAGCCCAGGATAGGATCCCGATATAATTAGCTTGGACGATGGCATTGAGGGGATTGTCCACGAGATTCAGTAGGAGGTTGCTGAGAACTTGACCGATGCCATCTGGTGGGGCAATCTCTGTGCTCGCACTGCTGAGAGTAATCTGGACGGGGAAGAGAAAACTAGCCAGTACGGCAATCAAGGCAGCTGCAAAGGTACCGAGTAGATAGAGAAAAATAACGGTCTTCATATTGGTATCTTGCCCTTTTTGATGTTGTGAGAGGGCATTTGCGACGAGGGTAAAGACCAAGACAGGAGCGATGGCTTTCAGACCCCCAACGAATAGGTCACCGAGAATGCCGAGCCCTGACAGACTAGGAAAAAGTAGCCCTAGAGAGGCTCCAAGAAGCATGCCGATTAGGATACGTTTGATGAGGCTGGCCTTGTTCCAGGCTCGAATAATTCTTTTCATAATAGTCTCCTTCAAAATGTATTGTTTATGATTATAGTATAAATATGCCGTTGAGGCAAGTCTTTTTATTTGAGTTTGGGGGAATATTGGAATATTTATGAGGGAATTGAACGGGATGATTTGTGGTATAATACTAGAAAGGAGTTTTGTATGCAAGAATTTTTTCAACGTTATCTTGATAAATTGGATGTAACAAGTCTATTAGAGAATCTCTTGACCAAACTGATTTCTCTTTTGATTTTGTTTCTGCTATTTTATATAGCTAAAAAGATGCTTCACGCGACTGTACGAAAGATTGTCAAGCCCTCACTTAAATTTTCCAATCGAGATGCTGGCAGACAAAAAACCATTTCTCGTTTGCTTGAGAATATCTTTAACTATAGCCTTTATTTCTTTTTAATCTACTGTATCTTGTCCATTTTAGGTTTGCCAGTTTCCAGCCTCCTTGCTGGGGCAGGGATTGCTGGAGTGGCTATCGGTATGGGAGCACAAGGTTTTCTATCTGATGTCATCAATGGCTTTTTCATCCTCTTTGAACGCCAGATCGATGTGGGCGACGAAGTGGTTCTCACAAATGGACCGATTACCGTATCTGGCAAGGTTGTCAGTGTAGGAATCCGTACGACCCAACTTCGCAGCGATGACCAAGCTCTTCACTTTGTTCCCAACCGAAATATCACTGTTGTCAGCAACTTTTCCCGCCCAGAGTAAGTCTGCTATTTTGGCAGATTTGTGGTACAATAGAAAGAGTTTGGCAAAGGAGAGAGTATGCTATTTGTAGAGAAAAAACTAGGTCATGATTGTACCTGGATAGACCTTGATGTGGACAAGATTAAAAACATGGAAGATCTTTCTGACGTCTATGGATTGGACAAGGAAACCATTGAGTATGCTCTAGATAGAAATGAACGAGCCCACATGGATTATAACCGTGAAACGGGGACGGTAACCTTCATTTATAATGTTCTTGATTTAGAAAAAGACAAGGAATACTATGAAGCGATTCCGATGACCTTTATCGTTGAAAAACAACGGTTGATCACTATCAGCAATCACAAGAATACTTATGTGATTAAACGCATGGCGACCTATCTTGAAAGCCATGAAATTATTTCAATCTACAAATTTCTTTTTGCCAGTTTAGAGATTATTAGCAATGCTTATTATCCAGTTATTGAAGAGATGGATAAAAGTAAGGATGAAATCAGTGCACTTCTTCGTCAAAAAACAACTAAAAAAAATCTTTTTGCCCTCTCTGACTTGGAAACTGGTATGGTTTACTTGACAGCTGCTGCCAAACAAAATCGTCTCCTCTTGGAACACATCCAAGGGCATGCTCTTTATCGCAATCTTAATGAGGTAGAAAGAGAGCAGTTTGACGATGCCATGATTGAAGCCCATCAGTTGGTTTCGATGACAGACTTGATTTCTCAAGTTTTGCAACAACTCTCAGCCTCTTACAACAACATCCTAAATAATAATTTGAATGATAATTTGACAACTTTGACAATTATCTCAGTCTTGCTGGCTATCCTTGCGGTTATTACAGGATTCTTCGGAATGAATGTCCCTTTACCGTTTACAGATGAACCGAATGCTTGGATTTATATTTTGATAGCTAGTCTAATTTTATGGGCAGTCTTAGCCCAATGTTTAAAGAAAATTGCTAGAAATTAAAAAGAAAAGGAGCCAGAATGGCAATTGAAAACTATATGCCAGATTTTGCTGTGGAAGCAGTCTATGATCTGACAGTCCCAAGCCTGCAGGCGCAGGGAATCAAGGCTGTTTTGGTCGATTTGGACAATACCCTCATTGCTTGGAATAACCCTGATGGAACGCCAGAGATGAAGCAATGGCTACATGACCTTCGTGACGCAGGTATTCGTGTCATCGTGGTCTCAAATAATACCAAAAAACGGGTTCAACGAGCAGTTGAAAAGTTTGGGATTGACTACGTTTATTGGGCCTTGAAGCCCTTCACCTTTGGGATTTACCGTGCCATGAAGGAATTCCACTATGAGAAAAATGAAGTGGTCATGGTCGGCGACCAACTCATGACGGATATTCGTGCAGCGCATCGTGCAGGAATTCGCTCAATCTTGGTCAAACCCTTGGTCCAACACGACTCGATCAAAACACAGATTAACCGAGCTCGCGAGCGCCGTGTCATGCGAAAAATAACGGAAAAGTACGGACCAATTACATATAAAAAAGGAATTTAACTATGGAAGAAATTCTCTGTATTGGTTGTGGAGCAACCATTCAGACGACAGATAAGGCTGGTTTTGGATTTACACCCCAGTCAGCACTTGAAAAAGGTTTGGAGACTGGTGAAGTTTATTGCCAACGCTGTTTCCGTCTCCGCCATTACAATGAAATTACAGATGTTCAGTTGACAGACGATGACTTCCTCAAGCTCTTGCACGAGGTGGGAGACAGTGATGCCTTGGTGGTCAATGTCATTGATATCTTTGACTTTAATGGCTCTGTCATCCCAGGTTTGCCACGTTTTGTGTCGGGCAATGATGTCCTCTTGGTTGGAAATAAAAAAGATATTCTACCTAAGTCCGTAAAGGCTGGCAAGATTAGCCAGTGGCTCATGGAACGTGCCCACGAAGAAGGACTTCGTCCTGTCGATGTCGTCCTAACTTCGGCGCAAAATAAACATGCCATCAAGGAAGTCATTGACAAGATTGAACACTACCGCAAGGGCCGTGATGTATACGTAGTTGGGGTGACCAACGTTGGAAAGTCAACCCTTATCAACGCTATTATCCAAGAAATAACGGGTGATCAGAATGTCATCACGACTTCGCGTTTCCCAGGGACAACCTTGGACAAGATTGAGATTCCGCTTGACGACGGATCTTATATCTATGATACGCCGGGGATTATCCATCGCCACCAGATGGCCCACTACTTGACGGCTAAAAACCTCAAGTATGTCAGTCCTAAAAAGGAAATCAAGCCCAAAACCTATCAACTTAACCCTGAACAAACCCTGTTTCTAGGTGGTTTAGGACGCTTTGACTTCATTGCAGGTGAAAAGCAAGGATTTACTGCTTTCTTTGACAATGAACTCAAACTCCACCGTACCAAGCTAGAAGGAGCAACTGCCTTTTACGACAAGCACCTCGGAACTCTCCTCACACCACCAAATAGTAAGGAAAAAGAAGATTTTCCAAAACTAGTCCAGCATGTATTTAATATCAAGGACAAGACTGACCTAGTCATCTCAGGACTAGGCTGGATCCGAGTAACAGGCACTGCCAAAGTCGCCGTCTGGGCACCAGAAGGCGTCGCCGTCGTCACACGAAAAGCAATAATTTAAAATAAAATCACTGAGCGAACAAAGTGAGCTCATAAAAAGATAGTTATTGCCGCGGTGTGATTGCCAATCTCTTGATTGGCAAGGGGCACAATTGAGACCTAGGCTCAATTGTGAGGTCAGGAAATCCATTTTGCAAAGATGAGATCTTTGGAAAATTAGTTCCGACCGTCCCTCACCACCTAAAATAACTATCAAAAAACAAGGAAGAAAGATTATGTCATTAACATCAAAACAACGTGCCTTCCTCAACAGCCAGGCACACACCCTCAAACCCATCATTCAAATTGGAAAAAATGGTCTCAACGACCAAATCAAGACCAGCGTCCGTCAAGCTCTTGACGCGCGTGAATTGATCAAGGTTACTCTCTTACAAAACACAGATGAAAACATCCACGAAGTAGCTGAAATTTTGGAAGAAGAAATCGGTGTGGATACAGTCCAAAAAATCGGACGCATCTTGATCTTATTTAAACAATCCAGCAAGAAAGAAAACCGCAAGATTTCCAAGAAAGTCAAAGAAATCTAAGACCGAAACTCCAAGAAACTGTTTTTACAGAGAATTAAAGGAGACTAGCCTATGGCAATCGAATTATTGACTCCCTTTACCAAGGTAGAGTTGGAGCCAGAAATCAAGGAGAAAAAACGCAAACAAGTTGGGATTTTAGGGGGGAATTTTAACCCCGTTCACCATGCCCATCTTGTTGTGGCGGACCAAGTACGACAACAGTTAGGACTGGACCAGGTCCTGCTCATGCCTGAATACCAACCCCCTCACGTAGATAAAAAAGAAACCATCCCTGAACACCACCGTCTCAAGATGCTTGAGTTGGCGATTGAGGGGATTGAAGGACTAGCCATTGAAACTATTGAGCTAGAGCGCAAGGGTATTTCTTACACCTACGACACCATGAAGATTTTGACAGAGCAACATCCAGATACGGATTATTACTTCATCATCGGAGCTGATATGGTGGACTATCTGCCCAAGTGGTACCGAATTGATGAACTGGTTGACATGGTTCAGTTTGTTGGAGTTCAGCGCCCACGCTACAAGGCAGGGACTTCCTATCCAGTTATCTGGGTGGATGTGCCTCTCATGGACATCTCGTCCAGCATGGTGCGTGACTTCATTGCCCAAGGTCGGAAACCCAACTTTCTCCTACCTCAGCCAGTGCTTGACTACATTGAGAAGGAGGGGCTTTACTGATGGCCTATCAAGACTATATCAACTGCTCCCGTGAGGCTTTGTTGGAAAAAATGGCAGAGCTTCTACCTGAAAAACGCTTAACCCACTGTCTAGGTGTGGAGCGTGCAGCTATAGAGCTAGCGAAGCGATTCGGAGTCGATGCCGAGAAAGCTGGTCTAGCAGGCCTTCTTCATGATTATGCTAAAAAGTTGTCAGATCAGGAATTTCTGGATTTGATTGACCGTTACCAGCTAGACCCTGACCTCAAAAACTGGGGCAATAATGTCTGGCATGGCATGGTTGGCATCTACAAGATTCAGGAAGATTTGAATTTGAAAGATTCTGAGATCCTGCGGGCTATTGAAATCCATACGGTCGGGGCTGACCAGATGAGCGACCTAGACAAGGTTATCTATGTCGCAGACTATATCGAGCATAACCGAGCATTTCCGGGAGTGGATGTGGCGCGTGAGATTGCAAGTTTATCGCTCAATAAGGCAGTGGCCTACGAAACGGCACGAACTGTGGAGCATTTAGCTCATCAGGGATTCCCCATCTATCCCCAAACCCTTGAAACCTATAACGCCTTTGTGCACTATTTGAAAGAGGACTAAATGAACGAAAAAGAATTACTAGAACTAGTCGTGAAAGCGGCTGATGAGAAACGCGCGGAAGATATCCTCGCACTTGACGTACAAGATTTGACCAGCGTGACGGACTACTTTGTCATCACTAGCTCGATGAATAGCCGTCAGTTGGACGCTATCGCTGATAATATCCGTGAAAAAGTAGCTGAAGCTGGCTTTAAAGGTAGCCATGTTGAAGGCGATGCAGCTGGAGGCTGGGTCTTGCTGGACCTCGGCGGTGTCGTTGTGCATATCTTCTCAGAAGAAATGCGTGCCCACTATAACCTTGAAAAACTATGGCATGAGGCTGTTTCTGTAGATATTTCAGAAGCCTTGGCCTAGTAGATGAACTCAGTTGCAGTCAACTGGGTTTCTTTGCTTATTTTAGAAGAAAATTGATAGAAAGGTAAAGGGCGCCGTGTTTGGTTGATGTTGAAACTGAACACGAGCTAAAAGCTGTGAGAAAAAGATAACCTTCCCTTGTATCTGATGATACGGCAGAAAGTTTCCTATTTTCTCTTAGCTTTTAACGCTCTTTGTATATTAATTATGGCGACATATGAAACCTTTGCGGCTGTTTACGATGCTGTGATGGATGATAGTTTATACGATAAATGGACGGATTTTTCGCTTCGTAATTTGCCTAAGACCAAGGAGAGAAAGAAGCTTTTGGAATTGGCTTGTGGAACAGGTATCCAGTCTGTCCGCTTTTCTCAGGCTGGTTTTGATGTGACAGGACTTGACTTGAGCGCGGATATGCTGAAAATTGCTGAAAAGAGAGCGACATCAGCTAAGCAAAAGATTGATTTTATTGAAGGCAATATGTTGAATTTGTCCAAGGCTGGTAAATATGATTTTGTGACTTGCTACTCTGACTCTATCTGCTACATGCAGGATGAGGTGGAGGTAGGAGACGTCTTTAAGGAAGTATATAATGTCCTCAACGAAGATGGTGTATTTATCTTTGATGTGCATTCGACCTACCAGACAGATGAAGTTTTTCCAGGCTATTCCTACCATGAAAATGCAGAAGACTTCGCCATGCTCTGGGATACCTATGAGGACGCAGCACCTCACTCTATCGTGCATGAGTTGACTTTCTTTATCAAGGAGGCCGATGGTTCCTTTAGTCGCCACGATGAGGTACACGAGGAGCGTACATACGAAGTCTTGACCTATGATATTTTGCTGGAACAGGCTGGATTCAAGTCCTTCAAACTCTATGCGGACTTTGAGGACAAGGAGCCGACAGAAACTAGCACCCGTTGGTTTTTTGTCGCGCAGAAGTAGGAGAACATCATGACCATCACAGGTATTATCGCGGAGTTCAATCCTTTTCATAATGGGCACAAATACCTGCTTGATCAGGCGAAGGGGCTGAAAATCGTTGCCATGTCAGGGAATTTCATGCAGCGTGGAGAACCTGCTATCGTGGACAAGTGGACACGGGCTCAGATGGCACTGGAAAATGGAGCGGATCTGGTAGTGGAATTGCCCTTTTCAGTCAGTGTTCAGGCAGCAGATTTCTTTGGTCAAGGAGCTGTGGATATCTTGGCTCGGTTGGGCATTGATAGGCTGGCTTTTGGAACAGAAGAAGTTCTGGATTATCAAAAAATCACTGACTTATTCACAGAGCAAGGTGCTGAGATGGAGAAATTTGTGGATAATCTGCCTGATTCTCTCTCCTATCCTCAGAAAACCCAAGCCATGTGGAAGGAATTTGCAGGTCTTGATTTTTCGGGTGATACGCCCAATCATGTCCTTGCTTTGGCCTATGCTAAGGCAGTTGCAGGACGAAACATCAAGCTTCATCCAATTAAACGTCAAGGCGCAGGTTACCATTCTGTGGACAAAGACGCGGACTTTTCCTCGGCGACAGCCCTCCGTCAGCACCAGAGGGACCAAGATTTCTTAGAACGCTTTATGCCTTCTGTTGCCCTCTTTGAGCGGTCCAGTAAGGTGAGCTGGAATGACTATTATCCCTTACTCCGCTATCAAATCTTTTCAAATCCAGACCTAACCACCATCTATCAGGTCAATCAAGAAATGGCAGTGCGTATCAAGGAAGCTATCAAAACAGCCCAGTCTGTGGAAGAATTGGTCGAGGCGGTTGCGACCAAACGTTACACCAAGGCGCGTGTCAGACGCCTCTTGACCTATATCTTGGTGCAGGCTAGAGAAAGTGATCTGCCAGAAGGTATTCATGTTCTCGGTTTTACCGAAAAAGGCAGGCAACACCTCAAGTCTCTGAAAGGGCAGGTCTCTCTAGTCAGCCGAATTGGCAAAGAACCTTGGGATGCCATGACCCAAAAAGCAGACCAGATTTACCAACTAGGACAGCCAAGTATCGCAGAGCAGAATTTCGGCAGAGTGCCCATTAGAATAGAAACAAACTAAGTCTACTGAAAGGTAGGCTTTTTTAGAAGATTTTCGAATAAATAGATAGAAAAGAAAAATCTTGTACAAGTTCCTGACAATTTCTTTCTTTTTGTGTATAATAGTGGAAAAGAGGTAAAACGAGGTATGGTTATGGAAGCAGTTCTTTACTCAACATTTCGAAATCATTTAAAAGACTACATGAAAAAGGTAAACGATGAATTTGAACCTTTGACGGTGGTTAATAAAAATCCAGATGAGGACATTGTAGTTCTTTCAAAGAGCGAATGGGACAGTATTCAAGAAACCCTGAGAATCGCTCAGAACAAGGAACTTTCTGACAAGGTCTTGCGAGGAATGGCTCAAGTTCGTGCTGGAGGCACTCAGGTACATGTGATTGAGGAGTGAGAAATGCTGCTCAAATTTACAGAAGATTCCTGGGCGGATTATTGCTATTGGCAAAACCAAGATAAGAAAACACTAAAAAGAATCAATAAATTAATCAAAGATATTCAACGCGATCCTTTTGTAGGAATGGGGAAACCAGAGCCACTCAAATATGACTATCAAGGAGCCTGGTCACGGCGCATTGATGCAGAAAATCGCTTGATTTATATGATAGATGGGGATAGCGTGGCTTTCTTGTCCTTCAAAGATCATTACTAAGTCTACTGAAAAGTGGGCTTTTTTATTTTAGAAATTTTAGATAGCAAATTGAAGATAAAGTCTTTGGAAAATGATAGACTTCCTAAGTTAAAAAATCAGTGAAAATTTTTAGTATAATAACTAGATTCTTGTCCCTTGAATCCGCTTTATGACTCTTATTTTGTGGTATAATCATGATAATATAGATTAAAAGGGGTATATATGAAAAATATAATGACGAGGATTCTTAATTTTTTTCTGAATTTCAAGCCATTGAAATATTTATTGAAAAGGCCATCATGGAGTAGTAATGTTAGAGTTGTTGAGTGGTACAAAATATTTATAGCTAGTATGTGGGTACTGTATCTTGCACTTGAGATTGAACAATTTAAACGCTTTGTTTTACCTATCTATAAATTTGTATCTAATTATAATTTTTTAAAAGATATTATTTCGATTTTGTATGTGAATCGTGTAATAATATTGTTAGCACTGACTATACCAACAATACTATTCTGGTTTTTAGACATAATTTTTAAAAAAGTTAATTATAAGAAACTGGACCCAGAGCTATTTCCAGAATATGACTTGGATGACTATCCTTATCAAACTCATCTGGTGGAGTTTTTAAATAGTTCAGATTCTATTCATAATGTCTTCTGGTTGGATGGTTCTTGGGGAAGTGGGAAAACATTTTTTATAAAGACGTTTTTTGAAAATCAAATTTACAAGAAGAAAGAAATCTACTATATTTCCTGCTTTGGGATAAAAACAAGAGAGCAAGCCGAGAAAATATTGATCAATGAAATAGAAAAACAATCCATACTTGGAAATTTGGACTTTATTCCACTTGTTGGAGGAGTTTTTAAATGGTTCTTTAAAACAGTTGGAACGGATTTGATGAAGCGAGATTCTATCATTATTTTTGATGATTTTGAACGGGTTTCGTATGCAGAAACATCAGATAACCCTTCAGATTATAATGATTTATTGGGTTATATTGACTATCTTTCTGAGAATAAAAGATTTAAAATTATTGTAATTTTAAATAGTGAGGAAATAAAATCAACAAAGAAAAATCTAATTGATAATAAATTTAAGCTAAATCAATATCAAATGGTATCTACAGAAGTGGTCATAAATAACATTTTGGAAAAAAGTAAGTTGAAGAATGATTACCTTGGGCTTATTCTATCATTCATTTTTAAAATTTATTATGTAGATATAGATGAAAGAGTTGTACAAGATAAAAATAATAATTCAGGAATAAAAAAACCAAGTTTAAGAGAGTTCCAGAAGTCATTAGAAGAACTTTCAAATATAACTAATAATAAGAAGAAAGCAGACTACATTATCAATTGGATGAATGGTTGGGAAGAAACTGATAGTATTCTTTTTTGAATGTTATATGTATCTTAAT
The DNA here is from genome assembly GCF_901543175.1 of Streptococcus australis. Classification (NCBI taxonomy): domain Bacteria; kingdom Bacillati; phylum Bacillota; class Bacilli; order Lactobacillales; family Streptococcaceae; genus Streptococcus; species Streptococcus australis. Next base: position 389,725 of record NZ_LR594040.1, read on the forward strand.
GGGATAGATAAGTATGACAAGTTATTTGAGTTTGACGGATATTTTCATTTTGAAATGTTAGCAAAGATTGTAGATTTTAATATTGAGGATCTTATAGCAATTTCATATGGTTTTTCGAACGTAGATGGAAAATTATGTAATAAGAAAAAGGCCTATCTTTCTCAACTTTTATCGTGTTTATGGAAGATAGGGCTAAGAAATTTATTTTTATCAAAAAAAACTAAGAAGGTATTTTATAGTAACTATAATCATTCTAGTTATGAAATAGAGGAGCGTCTAGTTGAAATATACTATGATGTTTTAGACAAGAATATAAAAGATGATTATCGAATTAATAACATAGAGAGATTAGAAGATCCAGAATATCAAAACTTTATAAAAAAATATCTACCTTTGGAATCAAAAGGGCAAATTACAATTAATCAAATTCCAATAGATAAATTAGTATTAAGTGATAGCTGAACTAGAAATCTTTTTGTCCAAAATTCACACAAAACTCTTCAATTTGGGTTTGTGAAAATTGTTTTTTTATGATAGAATATTAAAGAATGTATGTCATTCGGATAAACAAATAAATTGAGGTAAAAACATGGAAATCATGACAATTGCGATTGTTGTTTTTGCCGTCATCATTGGTTTAGTCATTGGATATGTCAGCATCTCAGCTAAGATGAAATCATCTCAAGAGGCTGCAGAGTTGATGCTTCTAAATGCTGAACAAGAAGCAACTAATTTACGAGGACAAGCTGAGCGCGAAGCGGATTTATTGCTAAATGAAGCCAAGAGCGAAAGCAAGTCTCTTAAAAAAGAAGCACTATTGGAGGCCAAAGAGGAAGCCAGAAAATACCGTGAAGAAGTGGACGCTGAATTTAAGTCAGAACGTCAGGAGCTCAAGCAAATTGAAAGTCGTTTGACGGAGAGAGCTACGAGCCTTGACCGCAAAGACGACAATTTGACGAACAAAGAAAAAACACTTGAACAAAAAGAACAAAGTATTTCTGATAGAGCAAAAAACCTTGATGCACGTGAAGAGCAATTAGAGGAAGTCGAAAGACAAAAAGAAGCTGAACTTGAACGTATCGGCTCCCTTTCTCAAACTGAGGCTCGAGATATTATCTTGGCTCAGACAGAGGAAAACTTGACCAAGGAAATTGCTAGCCGCATTCGCGAGGCTGAGCAAGAAGTGAAGGAGCGTTCAGACAAGATTGCGAAAGATATCTTGGCTCAGGCTATGCAGCGTATCGCTGGTGAGTATGTAGCGGAGTCAACAAACTCTACAGTTCATCTACCAGACGATACCATGAAGGGACGCATTATCGGTCGTGAAGGACGCAATATTCGTACCTTTGAAAGTTTGACAGGGGTAGATGTTATCATCGACGACACACCAGAAGTGGTAACCTTGTCAGGATTTGATCCGATTCGTCGTGAAATTGCTCGTATGACCATGGAAATGTTGCTCAAGGATGGACGTATCCACCCAGCTCGTATCGAGGAGTTGGTGGAGAAAAACCGTCAGGAGATTGACAATAAGATCCGTGAATACGGTGAGGCTGCTGCCTATGAGATTGGTGCGCCAAACCTTCATCCAGACTTGATGAAGATCATGGGACGCTTGCAGTTCCGTACTTCTTATGGACAAAATGTCTTGCGTCATTCGATTGAGGTTGCTAAGTTATCTGGTATCATCGCCAGTGAACTTGGTGAAAATGCAGCTCTTGCCCGTCGTGCTGGATTCCTTCATGACATAGGGAAAGCTATTGACCGCGAGGTTGAAGGTAGCCACGTTGAGATTGGTACAGAGTTGGCTCGTAAGTACAAGGAACACCCAGTTGTGGTGAATACGATTGCTAGCCACCACGGGGATGTCGAAGCCGAAAGTGTCATTGCAGTAATTGTTGCTGCAGCAGATGCCTTGAGTGCAGCGCGTCCAGGTGCTCGTAGTGAATCTCTTGAAAGCTACATCAAACGTCTCCATGATTTGGAAGAAATCGCCAATGGCTTTGAAGGAGTGCAAAATAGCTTTGCCCTTCAAGCAGGACGTGAAATCCGTATCATGGTAAATCCAGGACAAATCAAAGACGACAAAGTCACAATCTTGGCTCACAAAGTTCGTGAGAAAATTGAAAACAATCTCGATTACCCAGGAAATATCAAGGTAACCGTGATCCGCGAACTTCGTGCAGTAGATTATGCTAAATAAATAAGAAAGAGCAGTTGAAATATTACTGCTTTTTTGTTACACTAGATAGAAAGACTGTAGAAGGATAACTGACGCTATCATCAGTATCCGAGAGAAATTTTACTTTATTTCACAGACTAACTAAAGGAGACATAATGGCAGACCGAGGCTTGCTAATCGTTTTTTCTGGTCCTTCAGGAGTTGGGAAAGGGACGGTTAGAAGAGAGATTTTTGAGAATTCTGAGAATCAATTTCAATACTCTGTATCGATGACGACGCGTGCGCAACGTCCTGGTGAAGTGGACGGAGTGGACTATTTCTTCCGTACTCGTGAAGAGTTTGAAGAGCTGATCCGTCAAGGTCAGATGTTGGAATATGCAGAATATGTCGGTAACTACTATGGAACTCCTCTGACCTATGTCAACGAAACCCTAGATAAGGGAATCGATGTCTTTCTGGAGATTGAAGTGCAGGGAGCTCTTCAGGTTAAGAAAAAGGTTCCAGATGCTGTCTTTATCTTCCTAACACCACCAGATTTGGATGAATTACAAGATCGTTTGGTAGGTCGTGGAACAGATAGCGCTGAAGTGATTGCCCAACGAATCGAAAAAGCCAAGGAAGAAATTGCCCTCATGCGTGAGTATGATTATGCCATTGTCAACGATCAGGTGCCCCTCGCCGCTGAACGTGTCAAGCGTGTGATCGAAGCAGAACACTTCCGTGTGGACCGTGTCATTGGTCACTACCAGGAGATGTTGCCAAAATCTCCAACTACTCGATAAACTATAGGAAACAGGTACAAGCAAATGATGTTAAAACCCTCTATTGATACCTTGCTCGACAAGGTACCATCAAAATATTCACTCGTAATCTTGGAAGCAAAGCGTGCCCACGAACTAGAAGCAGGTGCGCCAGCAACTCAAGAGTTTAAGTCTGAAAAATCAACTCTTCGCGCTTTGGAAGAAATCGAGTCTGGAAATGTAACCATTCACCCAGATCCAGAAGGAAAACGTGAAGCGGTTCGTCTCCGTATCGAAGAAGAAAAACGCCGCAGAGAAGAAGAAGAAAAGAAAATCAAAGAGCAAATTGCTAAAGAAAAAGAAGATGGTGAAAAAATTTAAGGTTGGGGGGACTCAATCTTATTTTTTCTATTGCAAGAATTTACTGACAAGGAGGAGGTGAGAAGATGGCTATCGCAAAGATTATAGTGGATGTTCCCCTGATGCAGACGGACCAGCCCTATAGCTACAAGGTCCCTGAGGAATTTGTAGACATGCTAGAAGTCGGTATGCGGGTTCACGTTCCTTTTGGTAAAGGCAATCGTTTGATCCAAGGGATTGTGCTAGGCTTGGAGTCCCAGTCGGATGAAGAGATGGCAGATCAGGACTTGAAAGAGATTGCAGAAGTGCTGGACTTTTCTCCCGTCTTGACTCAGGAGCAACTCTGGCTAGCTGAGGAGCTACGTAAGTCTGTCTTTTCTTACAAAATCTCCATCCTAAAAGCCATGCTTCCAGGATTTTTAAACTCCAGTTATGATAAGATTCTCTATCCTTTAGAAGGCCTAAGTCAGGCAGACAGAGAGCGCTTGTTTGGTTCTGAAGATTCGCTAGCCTTTTCTTCTCTAGATTTAGCCAAGCAGGCAGAAATGATGCGCTTGACCAGAAAAGGTCTGCTCCGCTTAGAGTACCAGGCTGTCGATCAAAAGAAGGTCAAGACCCAGTCTTGGTATGAGGTCCATGTTGAACAGTTGGAAGGTATTGAGATTTCTGCGCGTGCTAAGAAAAAGGCAGAGCTGAGAGACTATCTGCTTGCTCATGCGGAAAGTGCTCCTCTGGCTAGCTTGCTAGAGTCTTATTCGAGGGAGCAAGTCAACTTTTTTGTGGATCAAGGAGCGCTAACCCTAGTTCAAAAGGAAGTGCAACGTTCAGCTGCTTATTTCGAAGGCATTGAAGTAAGTAGACCTTTGGAGCTGAACCCAGAGCAAAGACAAGCTCGCGATGCTGTTATCAGTGCTATTGGCAGTCAGCAACCTCCTTTCCTCCTTCAAGGGATTACAGGAAGTGGGAAAACAGAGGTTTATTTGCAGATTATCCAAGGAACCTTGGACAAGGGCAAGACAGCCATTTTGCTGGTACCTGAGATTTCTCTGACACCTCAGATGACCGAGCGCTTTATTTCTCGTTTCGGCGAGAAAGTGGCCATCCTTCATTCAGGCTTGTCTAATGGTGAGAAGTACGATGAATGGCGCAAGGTTGAGCGTGGAGATGCTCAAGTTGTGGTTGGGGCCAGATCGGCCATCTTTGCTCCTCTGAAAAATCTGGGTGTCATGATTATTGATGAAGAACATGAAGCCAGTTACAAGCAAGACAGCAATCCGCGTTATCATGCTAGAGAGGTCGCCATTCTACGGGCCCAGTACAATCAAGCAGCTCTCGTACTTGGGTCTGCCACACCGAGCTTAGAAAGCCGTGCGAGGGCTGGAAAAGGTGTCTACCACCACTTACGTCTAACCCAACGAGCCAATCCTATGGCTACGATTCCAGAGGTTCAAGTGATTGACTTTCGGGACTATATCGGACAAAATGAGACATCAAACTTCACCCCTCCTTTGCTAGAAGCTATCCAAGACCGACTGGATAAAAAAGAGCAGGCAGTCCTCATGCTCAACCGTCGGGGCTATTCTAGCTTTGTTATGTGTAGGGAGTGTGGGACTGTGGATACTTGTCCCAACTGTGATATTTCTCTGACTCTCCATATGGATACAAAGACCATGAATTGCCATTACTGTGGCTTTTCTAAGGGAATTCCTCATGTCTGTCCCAACTGTCAGAGCAGCAGTATTCGTTACTACGGGACAGGGACTCAGAAAGCATATGATGAGCTAGCAGAACTCTTTCCTCAGGCTCGCATTCTGCGGATGGATGTGGATACGACCCGTAGAAAAGGCAGTCACCAAGCTCTTCTTGACCAGTTTGGGCGAGGGGAAGCGGATATCTTGCTGGGAACTCAGATGATTGCCAAGGGCTTGGATTTTCCCAATGTGACCCTAGTCGGAGTTCTTAATGCGGATACGGCCTTGAATTTGCCTGATTTCCGTTCTTCTGAGAGAACCTTCCAACTCTTGACCCAGGTGGCTGGCCGTGCAGGTCGAGCGGAGAAAGCAGGTCAGGTCTTGATCCAGTCTTACAATCCTGAGCACTATGCCATTCGATTTGCAAAAGATCAGGACTATGAAGGTTTTTATGCCTATGAAATGGGCATCAGGCGCCAACTCGGTTATCCGCCTTATTATTTCACTATTGGGATTACCCTCTCTCACAAGAAAGAAGAAGAGGTTGTCAAACGTGCCTATGAGGTCATGGGAATTTTGCGCTCAGGTTTATCGGAAACTAGTAAAATCCTTGGACCAACGCCAAAACCCATTGCCCGTACCCACAACCTTTATCATTACCAGATTTTGATTAAATACCGTTTAGAAGATGAGCTGGGTCCAACCCTCAATCAGGTTTTGGCCTTGACTCAAGAACGTGAAAATAGCGAGCTTCGTCTCAGCATTGATCATGAACCGCAGCAATTTTTATAAGAAGGAGAAGAAATGACAAAACTAATCTTTATGGGGACTCCCGACTTTTCAGCAACAGTTTTGAAGGGGTTGTTATCAGATGATCGTTACGAGATCCTAGCTGTTGTGACCCAGCCAGACCGCGCTGTCGGCCGTAAAAAAGTTATCCAAGAAACTCCAGTCAAGCAGGCCGCCAAAGAAGCGGGTCTCCCTATCTACCAACCTGAAAAATTATCTGGAAGCCCAGAGCTGGAAGCTATTATGAATTTAGGAGCGGATGGGATTGTGACCGCTGCTTTTGGGCAGTTTCTCCCAAGTAAACTTCTTGATAGCATGGATTTTGCGGTCAACGTTCACGCTTCCCTTCTCCCCAAACACCGTGGTGGCGCCCCCATTCATTATGCCTTGATTCAAGGGGATGAGGAAGCTGGTGTGACTATTATGGAAATGGTCAAGGAAATGGATGCAGGAGATATGATTTCCCGTCGCAGTATTCCCATCACAGATGAGGACAATGTTGGTACCTTGTTTGAAAAATTGGCGATCGTTGGTCGTGATTTGCTTTTGGATACCTTACCTGCCTATATTGCTGGGGAGATCAAACCTGTGCCTCAGGATCCAAGTCAGGTCACTTTCTCGCCAAATATCAAGCCAGAGGAAGAAAAGCTGGACTGGACCAAGACCAATCGCCAACTCTTCAACCAAATCCGTGGAATGAACCCATGGCCAGTTGCCCATACTTTTCTCAAAGGCGACCGCTTTAAGATTTATGAAGCCCTACCAGTAGAAGGTCAGGGAAATCCAGGTGAGCTCCTCTCTATTGGCAAGAAAGAATTGATCGTCGCAACGGCTGAAGGAGCTCTATCTCTCAAACAAGTGCAGCCAGCAGGCAAGCCTAAGATGGATATTGCTTCCTTCCTCAACGGTGTTGGACGGACTTTGACTGTAGGAGAACGATTTGGTGACTAAAGTAGAAACGGCTAGAAATCTAGCTCTAACAGTGTTAGAGGATGTTTTTGTTAATCAAGCCTATTCGAATATTGCCTTAAACAAATATCTCAAGGGGTGCAAACTTTTAGCTTCAGACAAGGGCTTGGTGACAGAGATTGTCTACGGAACGGTAGCCCGCAAACTCACCTTAGAATGGTACTTGTCCCACTTTATAGAAGACCGAGACAAGCTAGATAACTGGCTCTATATCCTGCTTCTTATGAGCGCCTACCAACTCCAGTACCTAGACAAGGTACCTGATCATGCCGTCGTAAATGAAGCGGTAGAATTGGCAAAAGCTCGTAAAAAAGGCAGTGAAAAATTGGTCAATGCTGTCCTTCGTCGTATCTTGCGAGAAGGGTGGCCAGATATTGCAACTATCAAACGCAAAAACAAGCGTGATTCCATTGCTTATTCTCTCCCAGTCTGGTTGGTGTCTAAGCTCAAGGAAGAATATGGCGAAGAGCGAGCCCAAGCCATCTTTGACAGCCTATTGGTGCGTAACAAAGCCAGCATCCGAGTGACCGACTTGAGCCGAAAAGAGGAAATCAAGGCCGTGTTAGAGGCGAGTGATTCACCTTTGGCCGCTTCTGGTTTGGTCAAGGAGCAGGGACACTTTGCGGGACATGATTTGTTTTCAGAGGGAGCCATTACCATCCAAGACGAGTCCAGTCAACTGGTTGCTCCCACTCTTGATCTGCAAGGCGATGAGCAGGTTCTAGATGCCTGTGCGGCTCCGGGTGGAAAAACAGCCCATATAGCTTCTTACCTCACATCCGGTAAGGTGACGGCTTTGGATCTTTATGATCACAAGTTGGACTTGATCCAAGAAAATGCCCAACGTCTGGGTGTGGCGGATAGAGTGCAAACGAAAAAATTGGATGCCAGAAAAGTGCATGAGTTTTTTGAAAAAGACTCTTTTGACAAGATTTTAGTAGATGCTCCTTGTTCTGGAATTGGTCTTTTGCGCCGCAAACCAGATATCAAATACAATAAAGAAACGGCGGATTTCGCATCATTACAGCAAATTCAGCTAGAAATACTAGGTAGTGTTTGTCAAACCTTACGAAAAGGTGGTATAATAACGTATAGTACCTGCACTATCGTCTCAGAGGAGAACTTTCACGTCGTTGAGGCATTTTTAGAAAGTCACCCCGAGTTTGAGCAGGTTAAACTAGAACATGAATGCAAGGATATTTTGAAGGACGGCTGTATCTTGATCACTCCTGAATTGTACGGAAGTGATGGATTCTTTATCAGCCAATTCCGCAAGATATCTGATTAGGAAGGAACTGACACAATGGAAATAGCATTATTAACAGATGTTGGTCAGAAACGAACAAATAACCAAGACTATGTCAATCACTTTGTCAACCGAGCAGGACGCACCATGATCCTCTTGGCTGATGGGATGGGAGGACACCGTGCAGGCAATATCGCTAGTGAGATGGCGGTGACAGATCTGGGCGTGGCTTGGGTTGATACCCAAATCGACACCGTCAATGAGATCCGTGAATGGTTTGCCCACTATCTGGAACTTGAAAATCAAAAAATTCATCAGATGGGGAAAGACGAAGCCTATAAGGGGATGGGAACAACGCTTGAAGCAGTAGCCATTATTGGAAATCAAGCTATTTATGCCCATATTGGTGATTCTCGTATCGGTTTGATCCGTGGTGAAGATTATCGCCAGCTCACAAGTGATCATTCTTTGGTTAATGCTCTGCTAAAGGCTGGTCAGCTAACTCCAGAGGAGGCAGAAGTTCATCCGCAGAAAAATATCATTACCCAATCCATTGGGCAAAAAGATGAAATTCAACCAGATTTTGGCATGGTTAGCCTAGAGCCAGGAGACTACCTCTTGCTCAACAGTGACGGCTTGACCAATATGATCTCAGGAAGCGATATCTACGATATTGTAACGAGTGATATTTCCTTGGCAGACAAGGCGGCAACTTTGATTCGTTTTGCCAACAATGCAGGTGGTTTAGACAATATCACGGTTGCCCTTGTTCACATGAATGAGGAGGAAGTAGAATGATCCAGATCGGCAAGATTTTTGCCGGACGATATCGAATTGTCAAACAGATTGGTCGAGGAGGCATGGCGGATGTTTACTTGGCCAAGGATTTGATCCTAGACGGGGAAGAAGTGGCGGTTAAGGTCCTGAGGACTAACTATCAGACAGATCCGATTGCTGTGGCACGTTTTCAACGTGAAGCGAGAGCCATGGCGGATCTGGATCATCCCCATATCGTTCGAATAACAGATATCGGTGAGGAAGACGGTCAGCAGTATCTAGCTATGGAGTATGTGGCAGGGCTTGACCTCAAACGTTATATCAAAGAACACTCCCCTCTCTCAAATGAAGAAGCCGTCCGTATTATGGGACAGATTCTCTTGGCGATGCGTCTGGCGCATACGAGAGGGATTATCCACCGAGATTTGAAACCTCAAAATATCCTCTTGACACCAGATGGAACTGCCAAAGTTACAGACTTTGGGATTGCCGTGGCTTTTGCAGAGACCAGTCTGACACAGACCAACTCCATGCTCGGTTCAGTCCACTATCTCTCACCTGAGCAGGCCCGTGGTTCCAAGGCAACTGTGCAGAGTGACATCTATGCTATGGGGATTATTTTCTATGAAATGTTGACTGGACATATCCCTTATGATGGGGATAGTGCCGTGACTATTGCCCTCCAGCATTTCCAAAAACCACTCCCATCTGTTATTGCTGAGAATCCAGCAGTACCGCAAGCTTTGGAAAATGTCGTTATCAAGGCAACAGCTAAGAAATTGACGGATCGCTATCAGTCTGTTTCGGAAATGTATGTAGACTTGTCGAGTTGTTTGTCTCACAATCGTAGGAGAGAACCAAAGCTAGTCTTCGATGAGGCAAGCAAGGTTGATACCAAGACCTTGCCTAAGGTTCCACAAAGCACTCTGACTTCTATTCCGAAGGCTAAGCCACAATTAGATCGACCTCAATCAAAACAGCAGACTCAGCAGGTGGTAGATGAAGCACCTGTACCAAAACCAGCGAAAAAACGGAAGTTTAAAGCTCGCTACATGATTTTACTAGCCAGTGCCTTGCTAGTTGCAGCCTCTTTGATTTGGATCTTCTCCCGAACTCCAGCGACTATTGCTATTCCAAATGTATCGGGACAGACAGTAGCAGAGGCAAAAGAAGCCCTTAAAAAGGCCAAGTTTGAAGCTGGTGAAGAGAAATCGGAAGCTAGTGATACAGTAGCGGAAGGACGCGTTATTCGAACCGATCCAGAAGCTGGCGGCGGTCGAAAAGAAGGGACCAAGGTCAACTTGATTGTATCATCAGGCAAGCAATCCTTTCAACTAAGTAACTATGTAGGACGCAGGTCTTCAGATGTTGTCGCAGAGCTCAAAGAGAAAAAGGTTCCGGAAAATCTTATCAAAATTGAGGAAGAAGAAACAAGTGAGAGCGATCCGGGCACAGTTATTAGACAAACCCCAGCTGCAGGAAGTACGTATGATTTGACCAAGGCAACCAGTATTGTTTTGACAGTCGCTAAGAAAGTAACCAGCGTTTCCATGCCAAGTTACATTGGCTCCAGTCTCGAATTTACGAAAAATAATTTGATTCAAATTGTTGGTGTAAAAGAGGCCAATATCGAAGTTGTGGAAGTATCGACTGCTCCTGAAGGAACTACTGCAGGAACCGTTGTTAGTCAGGACCCTAAACCTGGAGAAAAGGTAGATCTCAATAAAACACGTGTTAAGATTTCGATTTATAAACCAAAACCACTTCCTTCTTCCTCAAGTTCGTCTCAACACAGAAATCCAGGAACAGACACGACGCCTTCTCAGAGTAACAATCAAGGTAGCAACTCTACAACGGATTCTTCAGATGGCAGTAGAACGTCAAGCAATGAACGAAATTAACCCAATCTTTGTCATGAAATCATGACAAAGATTTTTTTTAACAAGATTTTGTGATAAAATATAGGGAGTAGAAAAAAGGAGGAGAAAATGGACGAATCAAGAGAGTTGAATGCCGTCATTGATGTAATTATGTTAGCTGGAACCATTCTCTTGAAAAGTGGTTCGGAGATTCATCGGGTTGAGGATACCATGATTCGTATTGCCCATTCACAAGGGATTATGGACTGTAATGTGCTTGCCATGCCCGCTGCTATTTTCTTTTCTATTGAAAATACCAATATTTCTCGGATGAAACGGGTGACCTCATCCTCTTATAACATTGAAAAAGTTTGCGATGTCAACCAAGTATCACGGGAGCTTGTGGGCGGGCAGATTGATCTCTCGACAGCCTTTAAAAAGCTCAAAGAAATTGGTAATCAAGCCCTTCCTTATACAAAGTTCCAAGTGACTGTAGCAGCGACCCTCAGTGCCCCTTTCTTCTCGATTATGTTTGGGGGCAATGTTTATGACGCTTTTGGTGCAGCTATTGCAACTTTATTTGGATTTGCCTTCTCTCTCTACGTCGAGAAGTTTGTCCGCATTCCTTTTGTAACGGCCTTTGCGGGTGCCTTTGTTTTCGGATTGATCGCCCAGTTCTGGGCCCGCTATACAGGCTTTCCTTCGACGGCAGACCTGATTATAGCAGGAGCGGTCATGCCCTTTGTTCCAGGGATTGCTCTGACAAATGCGGTACGGGATATCATGACCAATCATATCAACTCTGGTATGAGCAAGATGTTTGAATCTTTGCTCATTACCCTCGCTTTAGGGGCCGGCACTTCTGTCGCCCTGGTTTTGATGACATAAGATGACTCTAACAAGTATTTTACTCCAAGCAGTGGCGAGTTTACTCGCCATTATCACCTTTCTAATCGTACTGAATGTTCAACGCTCTATGCTCCTACCTGGTGGTGTTCTGGGAATGGGTGTCTGGCTCCTCTATCTCGTGCTCAAAGAACCGACCAATGTTATTGTTGCGACCTTTATCGCGGCGGTGGTAGGTTCTTGTATCAGCCAGATTTTAAGTATCATCTATAAGACACCAGCAGTGGTTTTTGTCTTGGCTATTCTTGCCCCCCTGGTACCAGGTTATCTTTCCTATCGGACGACTGCCTTCTTTGTGACAGGCGATTACAGCCATGCCCTTGCCAGTGCAACTTTAGTGGTTATGTTGGCTCTCGTTATTTCTATCGGGATGGCGAGTGGAACGGTGATTTTAAAACTTTATTACTATATCCGAAAACAGCGAGGAATCTCCTCCTAAGGCTGTCAAAGAAAAGGCTTGATTTGGTGAATCAAGTCTTTTTTCTCTCATTTGTTCCTATTTGTGATAAAATAGAATAGAACGATTTTTTACAATGAATGAAAAAACAGAGGTAAATATGACAATCGGTATTGATAAGATTGGTTTTGCGACCAGTCAATATGTCTTGAAATTACAAGACCTAGCAGAAGCAAGAGGAGTTGATCCGGATAAATATAGTAAGGGTCTCTTATTAAACGAAATTAGCATTGCACCATTGACTGAGGATGTTGTCACATTAGCTGCCAGTGCAAGCAACTCTATCCTCACAGATAAGGAAAAAGAAGAAATCGACATGGTTATTGTGGCGACCGAGTCAGGGGTTGACCAGAGTAAGGCAGCAGCGGTTTTTGTTCACGGCCTATTAGGTATCCAGCCTTTCGCTCGTAGCTTTGAAATCAAAGAAGCCTGTTATGGAGCAACAGCTGCCCTCCATTATGCCAAGTTGCATGTGGAAAATTCTCCAGAGTCTAAGATCTTGGTCATCGCCAGCGATATTGCCAAGTATGGTGTAGGGACTCCAGGTGAACCAACTCAGGGAGCTGGGAGTGTGGCGATGTTGATTACGCAAAATCCGCGTACCATGGCCTTTAACAATGATAATGTTGCTCAAACTCGAGACATCATGGATTTCTGGCGACCAAATTATTCAAGCACCCCTTATGTCAATGGTGTTTATTCAACCCAGCAGTATCTGGACAGTCTAACAACGACTTGGGACGAATACAAGAAGCGCTACGATTGGACCATGGGTGACTTTGCAGCCATCTGTTTTCACTTGCCTTATCCTAAGCTGGCCCTAAAAGGCTTGCGCAAGATGATGGACAAGACCTTATCTCAAGAAAAACAGGATAGTTTGCAAGAAAACTTTGACAAATCAATTCTCTATAGTCAGATGATTGGGAATATCTATACAGGTTCCCTCTTCCTCGGCCTCCTTTCCCTTTTGGAAAATGCAGAGAATTTGAAGGCTGGCGATAAAATTGCCCTTTACAGTTACGGAAGTGGAGCTGTTTCAGAGTTCTTTAGTGGTGAATTGGTTGAAGGCTATGAGGCCTATCTCGACAAAGAGCGCTTGAGCAAACTCAAGCAACGGACAGTCCTATCCGTTGCAGACTATGAAAAAGTCTTCTTTGAAGAGGTGCAGTTGGATGAATCTGGTTCAGCCCAATTTGCAGGTTTTGAGAATCAAGACTATGCCTTGGTGGAGATTGTCGACCACCAACGCCGTTATAGCAAGGTTGAAAAATAATGAAGATAAGTTGGAATGGATTTTCTAAAAAATCATACCATGAGCGCCTTGAGTTGTTGCGAGCTCAGGCGCTCCTTAGTCCTGAAAAGCAAACCAGTCTGGAGCAGGATGAACAAGTCAGCTTGTCTGTCGCAGACCAGCTGAGTGAGAATGTGGTAGGAACTTTTTCTCTGCCTTATTCCATCATTCCAGAACTTTTGGTGAATGGTCAGGATTATACAGTTCCTTATGTGACAGAAGAACCCTCAGTGGTTGCAGCGGCTAGCTATGCCAGCAAAATCATCAAGCGAGCAGGCGGTTTTACTGCTCAGGTTCATCAGCGCCAGATGATTGGTCAGGTAGCCCTTTATCAAGTTGCTGATCCTGAACAAGCGCAAGTGAAGATTGCCAGTAAGAAAGCCGAACTCTTGGAACTTGCCAATCAAGCCTATCCTTCTATCGTTAAACGAGGAGGTGGGGCGCGTGATTTGCATGTAGAGCAGATCAAGGGAGAAACAGACTTTCTCGTCGTCTATCTCCATATCGATACTCAGGAAGCCATGGGGGCCAATATGCTCAATACCATGCTTGAAGCCTTGAAGCCAGTCTTAGAAGAACTCAGTCAGGGACAGAGTCTCATGGGAATCCTATCCAATTACGCAACAGATTCTCTGGTGACTGCCAGCTGTCGAATTGCCTTTCGTTACTTGAGTCGACAAAAGGATGAAGCCAGAGAAATTGCAGAGAAGATAGCTTTGGCCAGCCAGTTTGCGCAGGCTGATCCTTACCGAGCGGCTACTCACAATAAAGGGATTTTTAATGGTATCGATGCTATTTTAATCGCCACGGGTAATGATTGGCGTGCCATCGAAGCAGGGGCTCATGCCTTTGCCAGTCGAGATGGACGCTATCGAGGTCTTAGTCAATGGAAGCTGGACATGGAAAGAGAAGAATTGGTTGGTGAGATGACCCTACCTATGCCTGTAGCGACCAAGGGTGGCTCTATCGGTCTCAATCCCCGAGTAGCTCTTAGTCACGAACTACTGGGAAATCCTTCTGCCAAAGAATTAGCTCAAATTATCGTGTCTATCGGACTAGCACAAAACTTTGCGGCTCTGAAAGCTTTGGTCAGTACGGGCATCCAGCAAGGTCACATGAAGTTGCAGGCCAAATCCCTAGCTCTCCTAGCTGGTGCTAGTGAGTCTGAAGTTGCTCCCCTAGTTGAGCGCCTCATCGCAGATAAAACCTTTAACTTAGAGACAGCCCAGCAATTTTTAAAAGTTTTGCGGTCTTAACCAGTTGAAACCGTGGTATTAGTCTCAAAAAATGAAACATAAGGAAAACAAGTTTATTGTCAATTGAAAAGTCTCACATATAACGATGAACAAGAGAGGATTACATTATTCTCTCTTTTTTGATAATTGTATCACAGAGAATGTACCCATTATGATTATTACTTTCCTTGTTATTATGCCTCATAACTAATATAGTCGTTTTTCAACAATACAATCCTTTGCAGTTAATTCAAGGGAAAAATCATCCATTTCTTACTTTAGGGTATGGAAGTGAAGCAATTATATGGTGAATGGTTTTATAGTAATAAAGAGCATTCTAGTAATGTTTTAAAACTCCTCTAAAAATGATTTCCCCATTCTTATGTTTACACTACTTTAGAAAATAGCATCTTTTTGTAACCCCTTCCATGTTTGTTGTTGTCTTTTAAAACTTTTAGGTATAAAATGGAAGTATATAGAATGGGATGTAGAGGGGATGAATCATGTTTAAGAAAAAGTCCGATACGCTTTGGGCTAAGAAAAAGGAAGAAAATGGTAGATTTTTTTGGTTACCCTTGTCTCAGCATCTAGAAGACACAAAAAATATAACTGGACTTCTCTGGGAGCATTGGTTAAGTGAGGGACAAAAAAAACTGATTGAGGATTCTCTGGATTCAGTAACATATGATGGAGATTTAGGGAAACGAGTTGCACAATTTTTAGCTGCTGTTCATGATATCGGGAAAGCAACTCCAGCCTTTCAAACTCAAAGAGGATTTGCTAATTCAGATGATTTGGATATTCAACTATTAGAAAAATTGGAGCAGTCAGGATTTACTAAAATTAGTTCACTTCAACTATCATCACCGAAAAAGAGCCATCATAGCCTTGCAGGTCAATATTTGCTTTCTAGTTATGGTGTTCAAGAGGATATTTCGACTATTATTGGTGGACACCATGGACGACCGATTGATACGATCGAGGATGTAAAAAATCAAGGGAGCTATCTTTCAAACTATTTTCAAAATGAAAGTAAGGAGAGTGCTATCCATAAGAACTGGGATTTGGTTCAAAAAGAAATCTTCAACTGTGCTATAGATGAGTTGGGGTTTGACTCTGTGAGAGAGCTTCCTAAAATTAAACAGCCAGCTCAAGTTATCTTATCAGGATTGCTGATTATGGCTGACTGGATTGCTAGTAATGAGCACTACTTTCCTTTATTGAGTGTCAATGAAAAAGAGGTGGTAGATAAGTCAAGACGCCTTCAAGATGGGTTTGAAAGGTGGAAAAAAACTAGTTTGTGGCAAGCTAAATATATCTCAAAACCAGATAGTCTCTATAAGGAAAGATTTGGATTTGAACCTAATAATGTTCAATCAATCTTATCTCATGTTACTGCTCAAATATCTAAACCTGGGATTGTAGTTCTAGAAGCACCAATGGGGTTAGGGAAGACAGAAGCTTCATTGATTACAGCAGAGCAGTTAGCTACTAAGACGGGAAGAAGCGGTCTTTTTTTTGGTTTACCAACTCAAGCGACATCGAATGGGATTTTTAATCGTATTGAAAAATGGGTTGAAAGTTTAAAAGATGATTCTGAAGACATACTATCTATTCAGTTGGTACACGGGAAAGCAGCTCTGAATGAAGATTTTTTAAAACTTAAAGCTAGTACATTTAATTTTGACGATGTAGAAAATGGTAGTGTTATCATTAATGAATGGTTTTCTGGGAGAAAGACTTCGGCTTTAGATGATTTTGTAGTGGGGACTGTTGACCAGTTCTTAATGTTAGCATTGAAACAAAAACATTTAGCTTTACGTCATCTAGGTTTTAGTAAAAAGGTTGTTATTATTGATGAAGTTCACGCCTATGATGCTTATATGAGTCAATATTTGATGGAGGCGATAAAATGGATGGGAGCCTATGGCGTTCCAGTAGTCATTTTGTCAGCGACATTACCTTCTCAACAAAGAGAAAATATACTTAAAAGCTATATGGCTGGGATGGGGATTAAATGGCGAGATATTGAAAATACGGACCAATTAGAGACAGACGCTTATCCTTTAATCACTTATAATGATGGCTCAGAGATTCATCAAGTTACAACATTCAATAAGCAAAACATAAAAGACATTCACATCATTCGTTTACAAGAAGAGCAGTTATTGGAAACCGTTAAAGATGGCCTTGAGGGCGGTGGCGTAGTTGGAATTATTGTTAATACAGTGAGAAGATCCCAAGAGTTGGCAAGAAACTTTTCGGAAATTTTTGGAGATGATATGGTGGAATTGCTTCATTCTAGTTTTATTGCGACCGAAAGAATCCAAAAAGAGAAAGAATTATTACAACAAATCGGAAAAAATGTAGAACGTCCACATAAGAAAGTTATCATTGGAACTCAGGTGATTGAGCAATCCTTGGATATTGATTTCGATGTGATGATAAGTGATCTGGCGCCTATGGACTTGCTAATACAACGTATTGGACGACTTCATCGACACCAAATAGAGCGGCCTCAAAAGCATGAAATAGCTAGGTTTTACATTTTAGGAACTTCCGAAGAGTTGGTTTTTGAAGAAGGAAGTAGTTTTGTTTATAGTGATTATCTGTTGGCCAGAACTCAGCACTTTTTACCAGATATCATGAGATTACCAGATGATATTTCACCATTAGTCCAGAAAGTTTATAGTTCAGATTTTACAATTGAGTTTTCAAGTCAGGAATTTCAGCAAAAATATTTAGATGCTAAGACGGAGCATGATGTCACGATTAAAAATAAGGAAACAAGGGCAAGAACATATCGTATCGATGATCCTATCTTAAAAATATCGAGACATAGAAACAATAGTTTGATTGGCTGGTTGAAGAACCTGCATCCAAACGATAGTGAAGAAAAATCTAATGCCCAGGTTCGTGATATTGAAGATACAATTGAAGTGATTGCTTTAAAGAAAATGTCTGATGGCTATAGCTTATTTATTGAAAATCAAGATATATCTCAGAATATTGATGATCCTTCGGTCGCTAAAAAAGTAGCACAAAATACTTTACAACTTCCGATGAGTTTATCCAAGGGCTATAATATCGATCAAACTATTGAAGAGCTTGAAAGGTATAACAACAGCTATTTAAGTCAATGGCGAAATTCATCGTGGTTAAAAGGAGCTCTCGGGATTGTTTTTGATGAAAACAATGAGTTTATTCTCAATGGGTTTAAACTCTTATATGATAAAAAATATGGAATTACAACGGAGAGGTTGAATAAGAATGAGTCGATTTAATTTGCTAGATGAACCCTGGATTTCTGTCGTTTATGATGAAAAAGGAACAACAAAAGAAGTTTCCTTGCAGGAATTGTTTATAAATGCTCATCAGTACAAAGATTTAGCAGGAGATACAAAAACGCAAGATTTTGCTGTGCTGCGAGTTTTGCTGGCTGTGTTACATACTGTCTTTTCACGCTTTGATGCAGATGGTAATGTCTATGAGTATCTGGCAGTAGATGAGCGGTTTAAACAAATTGAGCCTGTGGAAGAATCTGATATTGCTGACTATCAGGATGATTTATATGATACATGGATAGATCTTTGGGAAAGTGGTAAGTTCCCAGACATTGTTAGTCATTACCTAGAAAAATGGCGGGATCGCTTTTACTTATTTGATGAGGAATATCCATTTTTTCAAGTTAGAAAAGAGGATATTGCAGCAGACAAAATTAGTAAAGTAAAAGCAAGCAGTATCTCTGGGAAAAATATCAATAGAACGATTTCAGAGAGTGGGAATAAGTTAGCCTTATTTTCTCCAAAGAATAGTAAAAATAAAGAACAACTGACTCCTTCCGAACTTACACGATGGCTTTTAACTTTTCAAGGGTACTCAGGATTATCCGATAAAGTTATTTTTGGAAAAGAAAAATATAAAGCCTCAAAAGGCTGGTTGTTTGATATCGGTGCAGTTTTTATACAGGGAACTTCTTTATTTGAAACGCTGTTACTAAATTGTATCTTGCCATTCTATGACTATGGTAATTTAGAAAGTATTCAATGTCCCTGTTGGGAATTTGCTAGTTCTGATAATATTGATCGCTATTTGTTTGGTAGTGAATGTACAAATTTAGCTAATCTGTATACGATTTGGAGCAGAGGGATTTATATTGATCCAGAATATGATTTAAATAAGCCTTTCTTTTTTGAGATTGTAAAATTACCCGATATCAATCATCAGGACAATTTTTTAGAGCCAATGACAACATGGAAGTATAATACTACAGGAGAAAATAAAGATAGCTATACTCCTAGGAAACATCTCTTGAATCAATCGTTGTGGCGGTCTTTTGGTTTGCTAGCAGTAGAAGATAGAACAGGGCACTTTAGAAGACCGGGAATTATTGATTGGCTAGGAGATATAGGTGACACAATAGGAAATAGATTATTTAATATTATTTCCATTAGTATGCAGGACGATGGGGATCCTCGTTCAAGGGTTCCAACTGATGAAGTTATTGACTCTATACTTATCAATGATTTAGTTTTGGCTGATTTTAATGAGAGTGGTTGGGTACCACGTATTAATGAGGTGGTGGAAGAAACAAAAGCTGTCATTTCTAAAGTATATAAACGCTATATAGAGGATCTAAAAGAAATCAGGAATATCTCAAACAACAATTATACTAATCAGATGGTTGAAATGCTCTATTTCAAAATCGATCACCCTTTTCGTGAATGGTTATCCAGTATCCTACCAGATGATGAAAAGGATCCTAAAATCAAAGAATGGAGAGACTTACTGAAAAAAATGGTTAAAGCTGAAGCAAAGAGCATCTTAGGTCAAGGAGGAACGAGGGACTACCTCGGTATTGAAAAAGATGGTCGAATAAAAAATATTGCAACTGCCTATAATTCATTTGAATATTTGCTTCATCAACAATTAAAATAGGAGGTGTGTATGTTGGAACAATCCAAACAGACAGTTGGTTCTGTCACAAAAAGAATTATTAGACAATTGAGTTATGAGTTGGAGTCACCATCGAGTAAAGCTGCACTGGCAAAAATTAGAAAAACGTTGGGTAAACCCTTGAGCGATGCAACAGATATCTGGCCGATTTTATTTGAGCATTTACCAGAGGAGTTTGTTAATCCATACCAGCAGCCTAGCTATGAGGAGTTAGCAATTTATACAGCTATCCAATTTTACGCCTTACATCAACAGGGAACTTCAACTGGTGTGATGTTAGATGAGCCCGATACTTATCAAAATATCGGTTCTGCTCTTAGTCAACTTCGAAAAGGAGATGATACGACAGCCATTGACAGAAGGTTCAATGTTATGATTACATCATCAACTTTTGAAGAGTTGATCTACCATTTACGCCACATGATGATGTTACTCAAAACAAAGTCTCCTGCTACAAAGGTTGATTATGCTAAGTTAGCTGAGGACTTGTATTGGTTTTTAAAAAATGTACAAGAAAATCTTCGCCTAAATTGGGCAAGATCATATTATAAACAAATCAAAGGAGAAAAACACAATGACAACTAACCAACGCTTATTTTTAGATATTCATGCTATACAAACCTTGCCACCTTCAAATATGAATAGAGATGATACAGGTAGCCCAAAGACCGCTCAGTACGGGGGTGTAAAAAGATCGCGCGTGAGTTCTCAAGCTTGGAAGAGAGCTATAAGAGACTATTTTAATACTTATGGAGAACAGTCTAATGTCGGTGTCCGAACAAAAGACATTGTAAGATATGTTGCAGGTAAAATTGTAGAACTAGATAATTCTATCAGTTTTGAAGATGCACTAACCAAAGCAGATACAGTCTTGATAGCTACTGGAATTAAGAAAAAAGGTGAAGTCAAGGCGCTTTACTTTATGGGGGATAGACAAGCTGAGAAATTAGCTCAAGCGGCCTATGAAAATCTGACTGATAAAAAAGAACTTCAAAAACTAGCTAACTCAAATCCAGCCATTGATGTTGCTATGTTCGGTCGAATGGTAGCTGAAGATCCAACTCTAAACGAGGATGCTTCCTCTCAAGTTGCCCATGCTATTTCAACACATGCTGTACAAACTGAATTTGATTTCTTTACTGCTATTGATGATTTAGCTCCAGAGGATAATGCAGGTGCAGGTATGCTGGGAACCATCGAATTTAACTCTTCTACGCTCTATCGTTATGCCAATGTTGCGATTCATGAATTATCAAAACAACTAGAGGATGAGAAATCCTTAAAGAACAGTTTGAATTTATTCATCGAAGCATTTGCAAATTCACTCCCAACAGGAAAAGTGAATACCTTTGCCAATCAAACTTTACCGCAGGCTCTAATCGTTTCTTTGCGTGATGATCGTCCTGTTAATCTTGTCAGTGCTTTTGAAGAACCAGTTAAATCAACAGATGGTTATGTGGCAAAATCTATTGAAAAACTGTCTAAAGAGTATACAAGAGTTGAAAAATTCGTGAATAAACCACTTTTGACTTTCTATGTGACTTTGGATGAGAATGAGAGTTTAAAACAAATAGGTGAGGAAAAATATTCAGTTTCAGAATTATTAAAAGATTTTTCGGAAACCTTAGGACAAGTCCTCAAAAAATAGGTGAATGGCATGAAGACTATTTTGTTGAAATTTGCTGGCCCTTTGCAATCTTGGGGGACAAGTTCACATTTCGAAACAAGACATACGGATTTTTATCCTTCTAAGAGTTCTGTTATTGGGTTGATTGCTTCAAGTCTAGGACATCGTCGAGACGATGATGAAAAAATTACTCGGTTAAACGAGCTGGATTTTGCAGTTCGAGTGGATCAACAAGGAAATTTACTCAGAGATTTTCATATTGCACAAAAGTATACAGAAAAAGGAAAGTTTGAACGAAATTATGTCACGAATCGTTATTATTTAGAAGATGCTGTTTTTGTAGTGGCTCTTTCTCATAATAATGAGCAGTTTTTGGAAATGATTTTACAAGCTTTGAGAAATCCCTATTTTCAACCATTTATGGGAAGAAGGGCTCTGCCGTTGACTGCAGATTTTATCTTAGGTGAGACTGATATTGGAGCAGTTGAAAGTTTGAGAACTCTTGAGTGGCAAGCTTCACCATGGTTTATGAAGAGAAAGCTTATGGATGCCGTAACTTTAGAAATCTATTCTGATAGACATTTAACCGATAGAGGTATTTATCAACTGAGACAAGATGTTGTCAAGTCTTTTTCACAAAAGGGGAGAAGGTTTGGCTATAGGTATGAAACTAGAGAACTGGTTCAAGTTCGGAATTCGTTTCGAGATAAAAATACGGCACATGATGTTTTTAAGAGTATAGGAGATTGATGGTATGTATATCTCAAGAGTAGAAATTGATCGGACCAATCGCCGAAAGATTAGGCGCTTAACACATATAGGCGCTTACCATGCTTGGGTAGAAGAGAGTTTTCCAGAAGAAATGGAACAATCTATTCGAACAAGGAAATTATGGCGTATAGATCGTATCCAAGATAAAGATTACCTGATTATTGTTAGTGAAAATAAACCTGATTTACAACGATTAGAAAAATACGGGGTTTCTGGTAGTGCTCAAACTAAGGATTATCAACAATTTTTAGATAATATCTATACTGGTAGCCGAATGAAATTTCGAGTGGTGCTTAATCCAGTTATTTCCTTAGTATCACCAGATAATCTTAAAAGAGGTATTGTAAAACCTCATGTTACGAGTGAAT
Organism: Streptococcus australis; assembly: GCF_901543175.1. NCBI lineage: Bacteria > Bacillati > Bacillota > Bacilli > Lactobacillales > Streptococcaceae > Streptococcus > Streptococcus australis. The sequence goes on from NZ_LR594040.1 coordinate 411,949, forward strand.
ATCAGATGAATTATCTAATAGACCGCTCTGACAAAAATGGATTTTCACTGATAAAAGAAGATTTTTCAATCGTTGAACGTGGTTATGAGGTGTTTAAAAAAGCTGTTAAACCTATCCGATTGATAAAGGTTGTTTATGAAGGGATCTTAACAGTTAGTGATGCAGATCTTTTTAAGAAGCTTTTGACTGAAGGAATGGGAAAGAAAAAAGCATACGGTTTTGGTTTAATGACCGTTATTCCATTGGGAAATGAATCATGGTAAAAAAAAGTGGAACGAAGAAAACATCTCTGCGAGAACTTCCTAAAATAAGCGATCGTGTCAGTTTTATTTACGTAGAACACGCAAAGATAAATCGTGTGGATAGCGCTATTACAGTGCTTGATAGCAACGGAACAGTTAGAATACCTGTTGCTATGATTGGTGTATTATTGTTAGGACCGGGTACTGATATTAGCCATCGTGCTGTAGAGTTGATAGGAGATGCTGGAACCAGTATGGTTTGGGTTGGTGAGCGAGGTGTTCGTCAGTATGCTCATGGAAGATCCTTAGCACATTCAACAAAATTCTTAGAGAGACAGGCTAAGCTGGTTTCAAATTCTCGGTCGCGTTTAGCTGTTGCCCGTAAAATGTATCAAATGCGATTTCCTGGTGAAGATGTCACCACATTAACAATGCAGCAACTACGGGGTCGTGAAGGAGCTAGGGTGAGAAAAGCATATAGGATGCAATCTGAAAAATTCAAGGTTCCTTGGGATAAAAGGGACTACAGACCCGATGATTTTGAAGGAGGGACGGTAGTGAATCAGGCGCTATCCGCAGCTAATGTAGCACTTTACGGTTTGGTGTACAGTATAGTGGTAGCGCTAGGTGTTTCTCCAGGTCTTGGTTTTGTACATACCGGCCATGATTTATCCTTTATTTATGATATTGCGGACTTATATAAAGCTGAATTGACTATTCCCTTAGCTTTTGAAATTGCAGCTAACTATACTGAGGATGATGATATTGGTAAGGTTGCTCGATTGAAAACAAGAGATTCCTTCGTAGATGGCAAGTTAATGGCTCGGATAGTTACTGACATTCAATATCTATTTGAAATAGATGATGAAGAAGAGTTAGTGATTGATACGCTTTCTTTATGGGATGATAAGGATAAACTTGTTAAACATGGAGTTAGTTATACGGAGAATTTATAATATGCCACTGACTGTTTTAACTTTAAAAAATGTTCCGCCGTCTTTAAAAGGGGATTTAACCAAGTGGATGCAAGAAATTGCTACAGGGGTTTACGTTGGAAATATCAATACTAGGGTTCGTGAAAAGTTATGGGATCGTATTAAGGCGAATGTTGGAAAAGGTGAGGCTACAATTAGTTACGCCTTTAGAAATGAAATTGGCTATCAATTTGATACCGTAAATGCTCAGCGGAGTGTACTAGACTATGATGGAATCCCATTAATTCTATTACCTAGCCAAACAGACAGCGATGGGAAAATATCCAGTTTTGGATACAGTGATGCTGCTAAGTTTAGACGGATCAAGCGTTTTGGCCGTCATTCAGAAGTTTCTTCAAAACCACAGAGTTCCTATATTGTGATTGATATTGAGACGGATGGTTTAGATGAGAATGAACATACCATTATAGAAATTGGGGCACTTAAGGTTACTCCATCCACTACAGAAGAGTTTAATGCTCTTATCAAACATGACGGAATCTTGCCTACGAAGATTTCTAAATTAACGGGAATTTCTCAGGCTCTATTAGAACAAAATGGTCGAAATTTAAAAGAAGTACTTTCCGATTTTTTGCTTTTTATAGGTGAATCAGCTTTAGTTGGCTATGGTATCAATTTTGATGTTAAGTTTATTAACAATGAGCTTAACAAGTTGGGCTTGCCTTTATTATCAAATAAAACTCATGATTTAAAGAAATTTGTCAAGAGTGAAAAACTATTTCTGGCTAACTATCAATTACAGACAGCTCTTAAGGAATATGGAATTGAAGAGGTAGTTCCTCATAGAGCTTTACCGGACGCTAAGTTAATCTATCAGTTATCAACAAAAGTGAATAAATTTTTGGATAGAATCAATCGGGATTAGCGATTTCAATGGGATCTTTTAGTGTTTTTCCCGCACTCGCGGGGGTGATCCTGGACTGAGGGAGCTAGTGGGGTTCTAAACGTTGTTTTTCCCGCACTCGCGGGGGTGATCCTGTCCCGAAGACACCGAAGACAATACGCTCTATGTTTTTCCCGCACTCGCGGGGGTGATCCTACAAGGCGACTAGCCCGTAACATTGCCCGTTACGTTTTTCCCGCACTCGCGGGGGTGATCCTACATTGCAAAGATCCCACGCGCCAAGATAGCCGTTTTTCCCGCACTCGCGGGGGTGATCCTATCAAACATCTGGACAGGCACATCACTCTGGCGTTTTTCCCGCACTCGCGGGGGTGATCCTAGGCGAGAATTGGCAAAGCTAGTGCAAATGCCGTTTTTCCCGCACTCGCGGGGGTGATCCCCCCTACCAGATGTTTCTGACATAGAAATTTCAGTTTTTCCCGCACTCGCGGGGGTGATCCTTGAGCAACTTATCAATGGGCAAAGTAGTATTTAGTTTTTCCCGCACTCGCGGGGGTGATCCTGGATTGGCTGAACCACTTACATAAAAGTGGGGGTTTTTCCCGCACTCGCGGGGGTGATCCCAAAAGGACAAAGATGGTAACGTTGAATTTAAAGTTTTTCCCGCACTCGCGGGGGTGATCCTAAGAAACGTGGTGCTGGTTGGCTTTTCAGAACGTTTTTCCCGCACTCGCGGGGGTGATCCCAATCGTAGATTTTATATCAGCACATGCTAATTGGTTTTTCCCGCACTCGCGGGGGTGATCCTAAAACCTACGACATCATACCAGTCATGCGACAGTTTTTCCCGCACTCGCGGGGGTGATCCTAATCATTTCATCAAATGTTACCATACCCCGAAGTTTTTCCCGCACTCGCGGGGGTGATCCTACAGCATCAAACACAAAAGCGTAGTACGTTCGGTTTTTCCCGCACTCGCGGGGGTGATCCCAAATCATGGTTCTACTTCGACAGTCGTGGATAGTTTTTCCCGCACTCGCGGGGGTGATCCTGATCCGACTGAGGGCTTTGTAGTCGCTCGTAAGCTTTTCCCGCACATACGGGGGTGATCCCGCTGGTGCAAGTAGTTGGCTTGCTCAGGAAGCGTTTTTCCCGCACACGCGGGGGTGATCCTAAGGTTTTCGTTGAGGAGCATAAGATGTACCGGTTTTTCCCGCACATGCGGGGGTGATCCCAGAATCTATAATATGTAGTTACAATTTGAGTTGTTTTTCCCGCAGAAGCGGGGGTGATCCCACACCTTTAGGTTGCAAGTTCAATTCCTTCAAGTTTTTCCCGCAGAAGCGGGGGTGATCCCTTGATTCAAAATAAACAATAAAAAAGGAGAATGTTTTTCCCGCATATGCGGGGTGATCCTCACTGTTGCTGGCACTAAAATTGATGAAACAAGTTTTTCCCGCAGAAGCGGGGGTGCTCCTACCATGTTTCACGATTTTTAACCCAGCCTTTAGTTTTTCCCGCAGACGTGGGATTGATCCCATTCGCTTCTGACCGTTGAAATAGAAACCTTGGTTTTTCCCGCATACGCGGGGGTGATCCTACAGAGTACAGAGTTTCTGCCTCAGTCGTGTTGGTTTTTCCCGCACACGCGGGGGTGATCCCGGGAGCATGCTTACCCATGCTTATGGCAAGGTGAGTTTTTCCCGCACACGCGGGGGATTGACTACATAAAATGAGATATAAGAAAATATCCCTATTGAAAACTGGTAAATTAGAGATAGGAGTGTTTTTTATAGGAAAAAAGCATATTTTGTGTCAATGAAGATATCTTACATAACAAAGGAAAAGACAAGTAAATCGAATGAAGTCATCATGGAGACATTTGGTAACAATAACATCAGTTGGGTAAAAAACTTGTAGCAGAGTATAAGAAAATTTGTCTTGCATCTGTTGTCTTAGAGAGTTTCAGAACTAAATGCTCAACATTTTTTGATTGGAAAAACGAGACTAAAATCCTTAGCTCAAATTATCGTTTCTATCGAACTGGCACAAAACTTTGCGGCCCTCAAAGCCTTGGTGAGTACGGGCATCCAGCAAGGCCACATGAAGTTGCAGGCCAAATCCTTAGCTCTCCTAGCTGGTGCTAGTGAATCTGAAGTTGCTCCCCTCGTTGAGCGCCTTATCGCAGAGAAAACCTTTAACTTAGAGACAGCCCAGCGCTATCTAGAAAACTTCAGAACATAAAAAACTCAGACGAATCAGTCTGAGTTTTTTGTACTTATATACTTTTTCCAGACAATAGGGTGACTGGTAAGAAGTAACCAGTTGTCGCAACTTCCTTGCCTTCGATCTTTTGCAAGAGGAGATCAACAGTGAGTTGGGCAATCTCTTTCATAGGTTGCTTAATCGTTGTCAGGTGAGGATAGTAGTTCTCGATAAAGTAAGTCCCGTCATAGCCGATGACTTTGAGCTCTTCAGGAACAGAGATTCCCAGTTCCTGGGCGATTTTGATAACTAGGATAGCTGTCAGATCATCTGAAGCAAAGATAGCATCTGGTTTCTGATGGGTCAAGATATTCTTGATTTCCATTTCCTTTCTGACGGGAGAAAAGTCACTCGAAACATTGATAATAGGAGCTTTTGGGAGAACAGAGGCAAAGCCAGCATGACGCAGTCCAGTAGGCGAGTTGGAATTGTCGTTCCCTGTAATCATGATGATAGACTGGGCACCGGTCTTGACCAAGGTTTGGGCAGCGAGAACCCCGCCACCGTAGTTGTCAGAGGAGACAACAGGAATGTCTGGAGACAAGTTTCGGTCAAAGGAAATGATTGGGGCTGTCACACGATTGTAGTCTTCGATTCCCAAGTTGTGACTTCCAGAAATGATACCGTCCACCTGATTGGCCTCCAGCATTTCAATGTACTCACGTTCTTTTTCAGAATCGTGTTCGCTGTTACAGATGATGGTCTTGTAGCCATTCTTGAAGAGCTGGTGTTCCAGCTTGTCAATCAACTCAGCATAAAAGACATGACTAATGTTTGGGAAAATGAGTCCAATCAACTTGGCAGATTTTCCTTGGAGACTTCGAGCCAGATTATTGGGCTTGTAGCCTAGTTCTCGCATGGCTTCATTGACCTTGAGAATGGTTTTTTCAGACAGATAACCTTTTTTATTGATAACCCGTGAAACGGTAGTGGGGCTGACGCCAGCAAGTTTGGCGACATCAGTCAGTTTTGCGACCATAATCTAATTCATAGTAGGTTCCGGTTGGCTTTCCAGACTTGATCAGGATACCATTTTGGTCTGCACGCGGAAAGACGCGACCAGAAAATACTTTTTCTCCTTTGTTGATGAAAATTTCAAAGACTGAGTTGTCGATGAAGATGTTAGCAGTAGTAGCTTGCTTGTCGATTGGGCAAGAACGAGTCGTACCAAATTCTTGGGCATACTGTTCACCAGCTTGGCTACGATCCACTGTCACTTGACCATTTGCAAGGTCAAAGTTGATTGAAAGTCCTTTTCCTTCTTTATCAGCAAGTAAGACAATCTCGCTCTGGCTATTGGCTTCCAAGTTGAGCTCCAGTTCATAGCTGTTATTCGTTTGAGCACGATTTGAAAAGGGTTCTTCAAAGACACGAAGGTCCTTGATAGCTGCGACAGGGTATTGGTAGAGTTTGCCATCTTTGATAGTGAGTTCCTTGACCAATGAGAAAGTTCCTTGGTGGTCAAAACGATCAGATGGGTAGGCTACATCTGGTAGCCCAAGCCAGCTAACTGCCAGAGCACGTCCGTCTGGAGCGTTAAAGGCTTGAGTCGCATAGGCTTCAAAACCGTAGTCTAGGTTGTGAAGGGGTGACACATCTGCCATTTGCGCCTTTTCAGGATCAAAGGATGCCCCGATTTTGTACATGTTTGGATAGATATTGTCATAATCCAGAACTTGTTTGTCCAATCCCTGTGGGCAGTAGAGAAGGACAGGTTGTTCACCGATAAAGACCAGATTTGGACATTCCATCATATAGGCAGTACGGTCGTTAGCAAAGTCTAGGTCACCAATCTCCTGCCAGTTGGTGTAGTCATTATCAATAGCCTTGTAGAGACGAACAAAGCCTTTTTTCTCCAAGTCCTGACCACCCACGATAGCATAGTATTGGCCCTTGAAGTTAAAAATTTGCGGGTCACGGAAGTGGTCGGTAGAGTCTGCTGGTTGGTCAATCAAGATCTTATCAATCTTGGTAATCTTACCATCTTTTCCCAAAAGAGCACCAACCTGGTATGGGTGACGAATCCAGTTTTCATCACGGACATTCCCTGTATAGAATAGGAACAACTGATCGCCAAACTGCATGGCGGATCCAGAGTAGGCACCGTGGCTATCTAATGGAGTATCTGGCAAAATTTTGACTCCAGTTTCTGTAAAGTGCACCAGATCATCACTTTCAAGCTGCACCCAAGACTTCAAACCATGAGCTGCACCAAAGGGGAAATTCTGGTAAAAGAGAATCCATTTGCCATCAAAGTAAGAAAATCCATTCGGATCATTGAGAAGCCCCATTTTAGGCTCGGCATGGTAATGAGTATGCCATGGAGATTGTGCCATCTTTTCCTTGATTTGCTTGATTTCATTATCTGTCCAATCTTCATAGCGTCTGTAGCGACGCTCTGTTGTCCATTCCATTTTATCTTTCCTCCTAAAGTTCTACTATCTTAATAGTAAACGTTTTCGGCCAAAAAAGCAAGTCTTTTATGTTAAAAAATAGCAAAAAAATGTCAAACGATTATCATAAAATAAAAGAAAAAATTCAGCTGATTTTCACGAAAAGATGAAAAAAAATGAAAAATAAAAGCTTTGAACCCTCTAATATAAGGATATTTTTATGAGAAAATGACAGAACCCACTCAAAAACTACCATAAACGATCCTAAGCAAGAGAAAGAAAATAAAAATTTCTGCAAAACGCTTGACATATTTTAGAAACATGATAAAATAATAGTCGTAGGGCGGATAAAATCGCTTTCAAACACTTTACAAAATTTTATATAAGGAGATTATTGCTATGGATTATAATAAAGTAGCTTCCGAGGTCATAGAGGCTGTTGGAAAAGATAATCTAGTAGCTGCAGCGCATTGTGCCACTCGTCTTCGTCTTGTATTAAAAGACGAATCAAAAGTGAATCAAGCAGCTTTAGATAATAATGCTGATGTGAAAGGTACATTTAGCACAAACGGACAATATCAAATTATTATTGGTCCCGGTGACGTTAACTTTGTCTACGCAGAAATCATCAAAAAAACAGGTTTGAAAGAAGCTTCAACAGATGATTTGAAAGAGATTGCTAATAAAGATAAAAAGTTCAATCCTTTGATGGATTTGATTAAGCTCTTGTCAGATATCTTTGTTCCAATCATTCCTGCTCTGGTTGCAGGTGGTCTTTTGATGGCATTGCGTAACTTCTTGACATCGCCAGATTTGTTTGGACCTCAATCAATTGAAGATATGTACCCTGCAATCAAAGGCTTCTCAGCTATGGTTCAATTGATGTCTGCAGCTCCATTTATGTTCTTGCCTGTTTTGGTAGGTATTTCAGCAGCTAAACGCTTTGGAGCAAACCAATTCCTTGGTGCAGCTATTGGTATGATCATGACCACTCCAGATTTGGGTGGTAAAGAAGCTTTTTGGGATATTTTAGGTTACCATGTTACACAAACAAACTATGCTTACCAAGTTATTCCAGTTCTTGTGGCTGTCTGGTTATTGGCGACTCTGGAAAAATTCTTCCACAAGAAATTGCCATCTGCAGTTGACTTTACTTTCACACCGCTTTTGTCTGTTATGATTACAGGATTCCTAACTTTTACAGTTATCGGTCCTGTGATGTTGGTAGTATCTGATGCGATTACCAATGCGATTGTATGGCTATACAATACTACAGGTGCCTTTGGTATGGGTCTCTTTGGTGGAACCTACTCATTGATCGTTATGACTGGTCTTCACCAATCATTCCCTGCGATTGAAACACAGTTGCTATCAGCTTACAATAATAACGGTACTGGATTTGGTGACTATATCTTTGTTGTTGCCTCAATGGCAAACGTGGCACAAGGTGCAGCCACACTTGCTATCTACTTCTTGACTAAAAATGCTAAAACTAAAGGCTTGTCAGGTTCAGCAGCTGTTTCAGCCTTCCTTGGTATCACTGAGCCTGCTCTCTTTGGGGTAAACTTGAAATACAAATTCCCATTCTTCTGTGCTCTTGCTGGTTCAGCAGTTGGTGCCTTTGTGGCAGGATTAACTCATGTCATTGCAGTTTCTTTGGGAGCAGCTGGCTTTATCGGATTCCTTTCCATTAAGGCAGGATCAATCCCTATGTATGTGATTGCAGAACTCATTTCCTTTGCTGCAGCCTTTGCTTTGACTTATTTCTATGGTAAAACAAAAGCGGCAGGTGTATTTGCTGATGAGGCCGCAACAGTAGCGGCTGCAAGTGTAGCTGAAACTAAGGTTGAAGCAACAGCTGAAGCGTCAGTATCTGAAGAATCTGTAACTAACAAAAACGAAACAATCCAAACTCCTATCGTTGGTGATGTCGTAGCGCTTGCTGATGTGAATGACCCAGTCTTTTCAAGTGGTGCAATGGGACAAGGGATCGCTGTAAAACCAAGCCAAGGCGTGGTTTACGCACCAGCTGATGCAGAAGTATCTATCGCATTTCCAACAGGTCACGCCTTTGGTTTGAAGACAGCCAAGGGAGCTGAAATCTTGATCCACGTTGGTATTGACACTGTGTCTATGAACGGTGAAGGCTTTGAAGCAAAAGTTGCTCAAGGCGACAAGGTCAAAGCTGGTGACATTCTCGGAACCTTTGACTCAAACAAAATCGCTGCTGCAGGTCTTGACGACACAACAATGGTTATCGTAACCAACACGGCAGACTATGCTTCTGTGACACCAGTCGCAAGTGGTTCAGTTGTCAAGGGCGACGCGATCATCGAAGTGAAAGCCTAATCCTCTTCAAGAATCAAATCCAAAAACAAAACGAACAAATGTCAGGTTTGTTCGTTTTTGTTAGATGGTAAGATTTACAGAGGAAAATCTAAAATATAGAGAAATGTAGCTCTTCAAAATGTGATATAATAGAGAAAACAAAGATAAGAGGTTTATCATGACAAAATTATACGGAAGCTTAGAAGCAGGCGGTACAAAGTTTGTCTGTGCTGTCGGAGATGAAAATTTTAACATTGTAGAGAAAACACAATTTCCTACAACAACTCCTATCGAGACTATCGATAAAACCATTGAGTTCTTCTCAAAATTCGATAACCTTGCAGGACTTGCCATCGGTTCATTTGGTCCTATTGATATCGACAAAAATTCTAAAACTTACGGTTTTATCACCACTACTCCAAAACCTCACTGGGCAAATGTCGACTTGCTTGGTGCCCTTCGTCGTGCCCTTAATGTGCCCATGTATTTCACCACAGACGTAAACAGCTCTGCCTATGGTGAAGTCGTTGCCCGTAACAATGCTGGCGGCCGTATCGAGAACTTGGTCTACTACACAATCGGTACAGGAATCGGTGCAGGTGTTATCCAACGTGGTGAGTTTATCGGTGGTGTAGGTCATCCTGAGATGGGGCACTACTATGTAGCCAAACACCCAATGGACGAGGAGAAAGAGTTTAACGGTGTTTGTCCTTTCCACAAGGGCTGTTTGGAAGGCTTTGCTGCTGGTCCAAGTTTGGAAGCTCGTACAGGTATTAGAGGTGAAAACATCGAACTCAACAACTCTGTCTGGGACGTCCAAGCCTACTATATCGCTCAAGCTGCTGTCAACGCGACAGTGACTTTCCGACCAGATGTCATCGTCTTTGGTGGTGGAGTCATGGCCCAACAACACATGCTGGACCGTGTGCGTGAAAAATTCACAGCTCTTCTCAACGGCTATCTACCAGTACCAGACGTGCGTGACTACATCGTGACTCCAGCAGTCGCAGGCAATGGTTCCGCCACACTTGGGAACTTTGTCCTTGCTAAGAGTGTCGCAAAATAAAACAAACAAAACATCCGTTTGGTTTTCCAAACGGATTTTTCTATTCTCAAAACATCTGCCAGAAGAAATCAATAATATAGGTCAAACCATAAGTATAAACCACTAGGGTAAAGGGTTTGGTCAAAATGATAATAATCATATAGCGCTTGAAGGTCATCTTGGTCAGTGCTGCCAGCATGCAGAGAAAATCAGCTGGGCTAACTGGCCAGATCATCATAAAGATAAAGAAACGATCGAAGCGATTGCCCTTATCGAGCCAACCGATGTACTTATCATAGGTGCGCTTGCTGACGACGGACTGGACAAAGGCAGCTCCGTAGAGGCGCACAAGGTAAAAGATAATGGCACAGCCAATCACGATGCCGATATAGTTATAGATGGTTCCGATGATGTGACCGTAAATAAAGACCCCAGCCACTGAGGTCAAAGCTCCCGGAATGATCGGAACAACGGTTTGTAGGATCTGTAAAAAGATAAAGAGTGGCGGTCCCCAAACCCCAGCTTGCTGGATAAAGGTCGATAGGGTTTCCTTGGATTGTAACACTCCTGCCTGATAGGCCCAAATACAGAAAATCAAGGTGCCGACTCCCCCGACGATAGATGAGATATTGATGACTTGCTGCAGAAGGGGAGAAACAGCTTTCATTTGCTTATCCTGTGACATGTAAACTCCTCATAGATAGTATGATACTACTATACCATATTTTGGGAAGAAAAACTATTTAGATTATTGGGGTGAAGTTTGGTGAGCATAAGGTTTTTTGAAGGGAATATGATATAATAATGAGGATAGTGAACCTGTAAGAAAAGGGTAAATAGGGACATAGCACGGTTGGAACAGCTAAAGTAAAATAGATAACAAAATAGCCTGTTCTAACAACAAAGGAAGGTTTTTTATGGCAAAAAGAAAAGATTTTTCTGAATTAACGAGAGTTCAGATCCCAGCGGCCTTGCATCTCATGCGCCTGGGTTATACTTATCTGCCTCGAAACAGCAAAGAAATGATAGAAAGAGATCCAGATACCAATATTCTTGTATCTGTTTTTAAGGAGCAATTTTTAAAATTTAACAACTACTTGACAGAGGATGACTTTGAGAGAGAACTGGCTAATATCAAGTTGGAACTAGACCAAAATGATCTGGGACGTTCTTTCTTTAAACGAATACAAGGTCAGGAAAATACCGTATATATTGATTGGGAACACCCAGAAGCAAACACCTTCCATCTGGCACTTGAAGTAACCTGTCAAAATGGTCAGGATGAGTTCCGTCCAGATATTGTCATCTTTATCAATGGCCTGCCCCTTTCTTATATCGAAGTTAAACAGCCCAATGCTATCCGAGATGGTAAGACAGGCATCCAGTCAGAGCAGGACAGAACCAGATACCGATTTGAAAACCGTAAATTCCGTCGTTTTAACAACATTACCCAGCTCATTGCCCTTTCTGATAACTTGTCCTACATCAGCGGACAGGGGCAACAGAAGCAAGGTTCTTACTATGGTTCAAATGCCTATTCAAAAACAAAATTTAATGCTTTCAAGGAAGAAAGAGAAGAAGATTTCCTTCATTCCCTTGCCATGCTAACCGAGGACCAAATCGACTTTGTCCTAGAAGATATGAAGCGCTTTGCCCTCAAATCTCAGCCAGAGTTTACAACAAACCTAAACCCTGATACACCTTGCAATGCCTTTCTGTCTTCTTTGTACCAGAAGGAACGTCTGCTCTTTATGCTTCGTTTTGGTCTGGTCTATGTCGAAGAAGAAAGCAAGGACGGGCAGATGCAATTGCAAAAGCACGTCATGCGCTATCCTCAGTATTTTGCAACACGTGCTATCGAAGAAACAATTGCAAAAGGTATCAAGAAAGGGGTTATCTGGCATACACAAGGTTCAGGTAAGACTGCCTTGGCATATTTCAATATCCGCTATTTAACTCATTATTTTTCAAAACAAGGGATTGTACCTCAGTTTTACTTTGTCGTGGACCGTTTAGACCTAGCTGACCAGGCCTTTAAGGAATTCACCAAACGAGGACTCAAGGTTAAGCGCATCAATAACCCACAAGAACTGAATCAAAAACAAGACGGCTATGACGTAGCTGTGGTTAATATCCAGAAGTTTAAGGATGATTCAGACCTGACTGACCGCTCGGGCTATGACCTCAATCGTCAAAATATCTACTTTATTGATGAAGCCCACCGTTCATACAATGAACGAGGCTCCTACCTGCCAAATCTCTATCATGCAGATACCAATGCTATCAAGATTGCTTTGACGGGAACGCCCCTCATCACCTATAAGAAAGATGGCAAGACTAAGGAAAGTCATGCGACGACGCGAGATATTTTTGGAGACTACATCCATAAATACTACTACAACCAGTCCATTGATGACGGCTTTACCCTACGCCTGATGCGAGAAGATATTGAGACTTCTTATAAAGATAATCTCAGATCTATCAATGAAGAAATTCAACGAGGCGATCTGTCCAAGGAAGATATCTTTGCTCATCCTCATTATGTAGAGCCCATGCTTGATTTTATCATTGAAGATTTTAATCGAGCGCGTGATTTGGTCTTTGATGACCAGACCATCGGGGGCATGATTGTCTGTGATTCTTCCAAGCAGGCTCGTCAGCTTGAAAAGCAGTTAGTAGAACGACGCAAAGCTGGAACAACCAACTTGACCTCCGCTCTTATCCTCCATGATGAGGGAGACAAGGAAGAGAAGAAGGACAAGGTAGATGCCTATAAGGAAGGTAAGATTGATCTGATCATCGTATACTCCATGCTCCTGACAGGTTTTGATGCCCCTCGTCTCAAGCGCCTCTATCTAGGGCGCAAGATCAAGGCCCACAATCTCCTTCAGACCTTGACTCGTGTCAATCGTCCATACAAGGACTATATCTTTGGTTATGTTATTGACTTTGCAGACATCTCAAAGGAGTTCGACAAGACCAACCGCGCCTATCTAGAGGAGTTAAATCAAGAATACGACATTACTCTGACTGGAGAAAATGGGGAAGATGTCTTTGGTTCTCTATTTGTGCCAGCTGAGGAAATTTCTCAGGAACTCAGCAAGACAGAGCGCATTCTCATGGACTATCCAACCTCTAATCTAGAGTTTTTTTCTCAAGTTATCAATGATATTAAGGATAGAAAGGAGTTAAATGACCTTCGTAAAGCCCTAGAGTCTATCAAGCAGTACTACAATATCGCTCGTTTATTAGGCTATGAACATCTGCTCCAACAGATTGATATTGCTCAGATCGCAACTCTGCTCAATATCCTCTCCAGACGCTTACTAACCTTGTCCTTGATTGACAAACCAGATGAGTTTTCAAGCCGAACCCTTTTAAACTTGGCTATGTCTGAGACCAGCTTCAGCTTTGTCAAGATTGCAGAAGAAGAACTTCGTCTAGCAGCCAATGACCTGGAAGATTTGAAACGTCGAGTGGCAGGTGGGATTAAAAAACAACGTGATGAAAAGGATCCTGAGTGGGTCTCCCTCTATGAGGAATTCCAGCGCATCATGAAGAAACACTTGATCCATGGCCAAGAAGGCTTTACCATGGAAAATATCAAGGAAACGCAAAAAGACTATGAAGAACTCTTTAAGTCTGTGGAGGACTATCATACTCGTATGAGACGCCTAACCATGAACTTTAACGGAGATGAGATGGCAGCTCGTTCCTACAAGCACGTGACCAACTCGACTATGGTCAGTGATTTTCCTGCTATTTACCATGTCATCAAGGGTTCTAAAGTCAGACTAGACCGTAAAATCGGTCAAAATCAAGGAGTACTCGATAACGAGGACTTTCTCAAGAAAATGATTCGAGAAGAAGCTCGGATTGAAATGAAAACTAACGAATCTGCAAGTAGTTTGACAAGAGAGGATTTTAATTATATCGTCGAGTCACTATTTGAAGGATATGAAGAGGAATACCAACACTAATGAATGAAACATACAAAGCCCAAGTCAAAGACTTGGTAGATGATTTGAAAGCTGTCTTTACCCACGCGGGACTAGGAGGAGAAGCGGGTGAGTACAAACTCCTCACCCAGTCCTTCCTCTACAAATTTTTAAATGACAAGTTTTTGTATCAAGCCAAGATCCTAGATGAGTCCAACACCTATGAAAACTTGTTGGCTATGAGTGAGGAAGACTACGACTGGCTCTTGGAGGATATCGGTACCAGCACCGCTTGGCTCAAGCCAGACCAGTTGATCGAAACCCTCCACCGTCAGCAAAATGAGCCGACTTTCTACGAAACTTTTGAAAATACCCTCAACCAGATAGCCATTGACAATAACGATATCTTCTCTGTGCATACAGACGGCGACATATCTATTCGTCTCTTTGATGAGCGTTTGATTACAGATACCATATCAGATAGCAGTAAGCGCAACGAAGTGGCAAAATCTATCATCAATCTCCTTGCTCGTGTCAAGTTTGACGAAGATATCTTTTCACAAGGCTTCGACTTTTTCTCGACTCTCTTTGAGTATATGATCAAGGACTACAATAAAGATGGAGGTGGCAAGTATGCCGAGTACTATACGCCTCACTCTGTAGCTAAGATTATCGCGGATATCTTGGTAGGAAATGACCAGCCATCAAACGTGCGCATCTATGACCCATCTGCTGGTTCTGGAACCTTGCTGATGAATCTGGCTAGTCGTATCGGTGTGAATAAGACCACTGTTTATAGTCAGGATATCTCGCAAAAGTCATCCAATCTCCTCCGTCTCAATCTGATCTTGAATGGACTACAGCACTCCATTCATAATATCGTACAGGGAAATACTATCATCGCCAATCGTCATCCTGAAAAAATGGACTATATCGTGTCTAACCCTCCTTTCAAGCTGGACTTTTCAGAGTGGCGTGACCAAGTGGAGACCTTGCCAGAAGCCAGTGAGCGTTTCTTTGCAGGGGTGCCAAAGGTTCCAGCCAAGTCTAAGGACAAGATGGCGATCTATGAGCTATTTGTCCAGCATATCATCTACTCCCTGAAACCAGATGGTCAGGCAGCTGTTGTCTTGCCGACAGGTTTTATCACTGCCCAGTCAGGGATTGACAAGACTATCCGCCAACACCTGGTGGACAATCAAATGCTGGCAGGTGTCGTTTCTATGCCGTCTAATATCTTTGCGACAACAGGTACCAACGTTTCCATCCTATTTATCGATAAGAAAAACAAGGGAGATGTCGTCCTCATCGATGCCTCAAGCCTCGGAACCAAGGTCAAGGAGGGCAAGAACCAAAAGACCGTGCTCTCTCCTGAGGAAGAGCAGAAAGTCGTCGAGACCTTTATCAAGAAAGAAGCCGTCGAAGACTTTTCTGTCACGGTCTCTTATGAGGATATCAAGGAGAAAAACTACTCTCTCAGCGCAGGTCAATACTTTGACATCAAGATCGACTATGTAGATATCACAGCAGAAGAGTTTGAAGCCAAGATGACCGCCTTTCAAAACAAACTCTCAGACCTCTTCCAGCAATCGCATGCACTGGAGCAGGAGATTGAAGAGCAGATGAAGGGGATCAAGTATGAGTAGTATAAGGCTAGGGGAGATTGGAAAAATTTCAATGTGTAAGAGAATATTGAAATCTCAGACAAATGAATTTTCAGGAATCCCTTTTTATAAAATCTCAACGTTCGGTGCTACTCCGACAGTCTATATTGATGAAAAGATTTATCGTGAATACAAAGAAAAATATTCATATCCTAAAAAAGGTGATATTTTAATTTCTGCTGCTGGAACAATTGGGAAAACAGTAATATTTGATGGAGAAGATTCTTATTTTCAGGATTCCAATATAGTATGGATAGAAAATGATGAATCAAAGGTAACAAATCAGTTTCTTTATTATTTTTTACAGACAAATCCTTTTATTACCACAAATGGAAGTACCATAAAAAGATTATATAACGATAATTTAAGAGATACTAAGATACCGAATGTTCCTTCAATCCAACAACAAAATCAAATAACAGATATTTTGGGTGCTTTAGACAAAAAAATCCAAACCAACAACCAAATCAACCAAGAGTTGGAAGCCATGGCTAAGACCCTCTATGACTACTGGTTTGTCCAGTTTGATTTCCCAGACCAGAATGGCAAACCCTATAAATCATCAGGCGAAAAGATGGTCTATCACCCAGAACTCAAACGCGAAATCCCAGAAGGGTGGGGAGTGGAGAAGTTGGGGGATTTGGCACAATTTAAAAATGGTATTAACTATGAAAAAATTTCTAGTGGAAGTGAAAAGGTTAAAATCATTAATGTTAGAAATATCTCATCATCAACAATATTTATCAACCAAGCAGACTTAGATGAAATATTTTTAGAGAATGATAAATCAACAAATTTTATTGTTAATGAGAGAATGATTTTAATCACAAGAAGTGGTATCCCAGGAGCTACACGCTTAGTGTCAGAACTTGAAGCAAAAACTGTATATTCTGGATTTATTATTGCATCAGAAGTTAATGATTTGATTTATAAAAATTTGATTTTCTGCTACTTAAAAAATGTTGAAGAAGTATTAAAAAATCAATCAGCAGGGACTATCATGAAAAACATTTCTCAATCAGTTCTTACTGATATGGTTATTTCACTTCCTCCCCAAAATGTTCTGTTGAAATTTAATTCAATCATTGATAACTTACTTGAACAAATGAAAAATGTTCAAAAACAAAACCAAGAACTCACCCAACTGCGCGATTGGCTCTTGCCAATGCTGATGAATGGACAGGTGAAGGTGGAGTAGGAATAATAGGAGGTAGTTTAAATGTTTAATGATAATGTTAGCAAAAAGTTTAAATTAGCATACTTTATCTCATCGTTTTTATTAAGCTATTTATTTCTTATTATAATTATGTATGTTCAATATGTAGAGACAAATGGAAAAATATTTCCCGATTTTCAAATGTTGGTAACTACAAAAAAGATAGCCTTCATTTTTCTAATTATATTATCTTTATGCTCATTAAGTTCATTATTCTATGTAAAGCGTAAGATTTCAGAGAGCAGGAGCTATTTGAGAATTAACTCAGAAGAGGGTCGGTTAGGATACTCCTATAATAATGGAAGTAGGGAATTTATTTTAGGAGTTTTATTACCAGTAGTTACAACAATTTCAGTTCCTGAAGCTCCTATAACAGGAATTGTTGGGGTGTTACTGATTCAAATAATTTTAGGTTATTTTTTCTGGAACTCAAATGAACTGTTTGTTAATGTCCCCCTAATGGTCTTTGGCTATTCGTTGATTGTAGGAAAGAAAGGTAATCAAGATTTACTACTATTTATTCAAAAACAAGATTTAAAAAAATTATTAGGTAAAAATATAAATTTTGTTTATTTAGGAACAGTTACAGATAGTAATCTAGGTATTGTCGGTGAGGAAATTGGAGATGAGTAAAGTGTTAAAAAGAGTTGTTTTAGCTCAAGTAAAAGAAGATGAAATTGTTGTGAAGTATTTAAATACTGCAGATAATGAATTAGAGAATATACAGAAGAATATAGAATTTCCAAATAATGATAAATTAAAAGAGATAAGTGATTTAGGAATTTTTGATAATCCAAAGAGCTTTTCAATTGAAAAATTGACTGCAGGAAGTCCTTATTATAAGCTGATTGATTTTTTTGATATTGATTACTCAGAGCCAGAAAGCAGATTGAAGAGTATTGATGATATTGAGTTTTCAAATTCTCAAAATGGATTCAAACCAAATCTTGTTTTATACTATTTTTTGAAGGATAAAGAAGAAATCATTTTAATTACGCCTTTAAATTTAAATAAATTATTGGTGAAAGATAAATTATTTTTAGGTTTTAAAAAACGAACTGGTGTTAATAATGGAATTGATATGATTACTCATGAAATTAAAGATAGCATAGAATTACCTATGTCAAGTTTTATTTGTATGATTTCTAAAGAAAATGATACTACTTTTTCAATAAATGTTTATGATACTTTTAAAGTTGATAAACAATTTCAACTCTATGCTCATATAAATGACTATGCTAAAAAAGTTTTAAATCGATTTAACAGCAGTGATCAAAATAAATTTTTGTTAACAACTGATAAAATTGAAGTTCAAATTGATAATATTGATTCAATAATGAATGTTGTTACTGATAATGAGGCTTTATCGAAATCACTATCATTTTATAGTGGTCATGGTAATAAAATGATTAATCAAATAACGGGTGAGAAATTATTGTTGGCTATAAATAGTTTGCAAGATCATGTTGAAGATGAAAATAACAAATATACTTTGGAAGACATTCCAAAATATGAAAATGATAAACTTACCGTCTCAGGAAACCAGATTAGAATATTTGTGGCTTTACTAAATAACCAAATTGTAGAAAAAATTCTCAATAACCAGATCGAACTTCCGTATTTTGATTGATTTTTAAATCGATATTAGCAGTGGTTTTCTATCAAATTAATCCCAGCCAAATCAACCTTTGGCTGGCTTTTATTTTTTATTTATGTTATAATTAAATTACCAAAAAGGTAATTTAATTTGACAGAAAGGGACTTATGAAGCTTATCTATACAAACAAAACTGTTAAAAAGCAGTGCACAGAGCTAAGACAGGCGAAAAAGGATTTTTCGGATAAGGTTGCTGTAAAGTTGCATCAGCTGATTAACTTTTTGGAAGTGGCAGATTCTTTGGCTAGTGTGACAGCTTTTCCTAAGTACCACTTTCACCAACTCAAGGGAAAGAGACAGGGACAGTTTGCTTTGGATATAGATGGTCGGAAAAGTTCCTATCGGTTGATTGTCGGTTTTCGTGAGGAGGACCTAGAAAAGGTGTTTCCAAATCCTATTGAAATCGAAATCCTAAAAATAGAGGAGGTCAGCAATCACTATGAGTAATAAAATTGTTGAATACAAAGACCTGATTGCTTTTCATCCAGGTCAGTATGTTGAAGAGTTGATTGAAGATTATAACGTAACGCAGAAAGAATTTGCGGAGCGTTTGGGAGTTTCAGCAAAGACTGTCAGCAAGATCGTCAATGCTGAGGAGTCCATTAGTAAAGAAACGGCTCATAAGTTAGCCAAGCTAAGCGGAGTTTCCATGCAAACTTGGCTCAATCTTCAAAATGCTTATGATGTAAAAGTGGCTGAGATCGCAGAGGAAAGAGAGCTTGAAGAAGGTAGCGAGAAAGAAATCGGTGAGATGATTGATTTCAAGTATTTTAAGGAAAAAGGCTACGTTCCAGAAAAACGCTATAGTTTGAAGGAAAAGATTGTCGAGCTTCGCAAGATTTTAGGTGTGGCAAGTCTAGAAAACCTTACATCGTTTAACCATCTAGTCAGCTATCGGAATACGCGTGAGTTTACGACTAAAAGTATAGTCAACTCCAATATCATGCTGGAGTTGGCATCTAAAAAAGCACGTGATACAACAACTATCAAGCTCAATCGCAGAAAGTTAGAGAAAAGCTTGCCTGCCTTGAGAGAGTTGACCAGACAGGACCCAGAAATCTTTCCACAGCGCTTGTACGATATCTTACTTGATTGTGGTGTTGTTTTAGTCGGTCTACCTGCTTTGCCAAATGCCAATCTGAATGGAGCAACTAAAAAATTCAGTAATGGCAGTGCCTTGCTTTTACTCACGGATCGAAACAAAGCATCAGATATTTTCTGGTTCTCACTTTTCCATGAGATAGGACATATTCTGGAGAATGATTTTTCATCTGATGATGGAAATAGCGAATCCTACCGACTTTCTGAGGAAGAGGCAGATCAGTTTGCAAAAGATCTTTTAATAAGATCAGAAGACTATCAGGCTTTTGTTGAAAAAGGAAACTTTGATAAGTCGGATATCATACGTTTTGCAGAGGAGATAGATATTCATCCTAGCGTCGTTTTAGGCAGACTACAAAATGAGGGTATTCTCAGTTTTGACCGTTTTCGTGAATTAAAAGAAAATTATTACTTTGTTTCTTGAATCTATGGAAATTTGTAGAAGATGAAAATGTTCCATACAGTTAGTAATGATAGCTTCTTTATTCGCTCATAATTCGCTTATTTTTTGAAATAAGACCAAGATACAATTTTGTTTCCATATTTCCTGGAAACTGATAGAAAGTAAAGAGAAACATGGAACAAACTAATCAAAAATCCCAGTGTCAACAACTCTGGGCTAGAAATAAATACCTTGTTTTGAGCCATTCCAGCAATATTTACAATGAGATTCGCCAATATCTCAAGAATGAAGTGGTGGAGGTAAGTCATGTTCAAGAACTAATCGACCGTGCCTGTCAAATCCCAGAACACAGGGGTCAGGTTTGCAATGCCTTTCAGCATATTTGGGGCTATTTCAAAAAGAAAGCGACAGATGTTGAGTGCAAGGACTATATGCTCTTGCTGGATCGCTACCGCTTTGGTCAAACTTCTAAGAAAGACTTGATCGCTAAGACTCGAGACTTGCTGGATCGCTATCCCAATACCTACTTGCAACATTCGACTTTACTGAAAGGAGACGCCCATGAGACTTTGGCATGAGGCTTTGATTTCACACCTTCCCCGTCCTCAACTTTTGGGGCAACATCGGGAGTGTTGCGCCCTGCGTGGCAATGGCTGGGGTAGAAAGCATGCGACAGTGGACTATGTCTTTACCCATTCGCCCTATCGTCTCTATGCCTACCATGACTTGATCATGAAGGAGATGGCTAACCGAGGCTATAAGGTCAGTCCAGAGTGGCTGGATAAAAACTACCGAGGTAAAATTTGTCCAGCTTATGAAGACTTGCCTGAGGAAAAGTTGGGGAATCCTATCTATAGCGAACATGATGCAAGATACTATGAGGAGTGTCTGGCAAATCTCCGAGAGAAGGGGATAGACCTATAGTCTTTTCTAATAGCAAGTCATAGTCACTGATGAGAATCATCAATAGCTCGTTTGAGCATTCTAACTAAAATACAGCCACTAAACAAGCTATACAAAGGATTTGAGACACTGGTCTCAAGTCTTTTTCTTTTGTTCAAAAAAGTGATATAGTTTCAAACTATATCAAAGCCTAATTATTTACAATTATACAGACAGTTTCTTTTCTGTTAAGATAGTTTCAACAACAAATTTTGGAGGACACATCATGTCAACTACGATCATCGGTTTCCCTCGTTTGGGTGAATTCCGCGAATTAAAATTTACAACTGAAAAATACTTTAGAAAAGAAATCTCAGAAAAAGAACTCTTGGCTACGGCTAAAGAATTGCGTGCTAAACACTGGAACATTGTCAAAGAAAAGGGCATCACTGAAATTCCATCAAATGACTTTTCTCACTATGACAACTTCTTAGATGCAGCTTTCCTTTTCAACGTGGTACCTGCATCCGTTCAAAACTTGGACTTGTCTGACCTTGAGCGTTACTTTGCTTTGGGTCGTGGTTACCAAGGAGAAAAAGGGGATGTTCGTGCCCTTCCAATGAAGAAATGGTTCAACACCAACTACCACTACATCGTTCCTAAATTTGAAAAAGACACTCAAGTTAAACTTGCAGGTCACAAGATCTTTGATGAGTTTCAAGAAGCAAAAGAACTTGGATTGAACACTCGTCCAGTTCTTGTAGGTCCATTCACTTTCCTTCAATTATCAGACTTTGAAGAAGGCGTGAAAGCAGAAGACTTCGTAGACAGCTTAGTAGCTGCTTACCAAGAAGTTTTTGCTAAATTGGCGGAACTTGGTGCGACTCGCATCCAACTCGACGAAGCGGCTCTTGTCAAAGACTTGACAGCTGAAGAAAAAGCTCTCTTCTTGAACCTCTACAATAAACTCTTGGCTGATAAAAAAGGTCTTGAAGTCTTGCTTCAAACATACTTCGGTGATGTGCGTGACGTCTACTCTGACCTTGTGAACTTGCCAGTAGATGCCATCGGTTTGGACTTCGTTGAAGGTAAGAAAACTCTTGAACTCGTTAAAGGTGGCTTCCCAGCTGACAAGACTCTTTATGCAGGTATTGTCAATGGTAAAAACATTTGGCGTAACAACTACGAAAAGAGCTTGGCTATTCTTGAGCAAATTCCAGCTGAAAACATCGTATTGACAAGCTCATGCTCACTTCTTCATGTGCCATTTACAACTGCTAACGAAGAATTTGAACCAGCTATCTTGAACCACTTTGCTTTCGCAGTTGAAAAATTAGATGAAATTCGTGACTTGGATGCTATTCGCAACGGTCAAGGTGCAGAAGCTCTTGCTGCTAACAAAGCTCTCTTTGCGACTGAGCGTGTGGGTGAAAATGCTGAACTTCGTGCGCGTATCGCTGGATTGACAGATGCAGACTACACTCGTTTACCAGCCTTTGCAGAACGTGAAGCGATCCAAGAAGAAACCTTCAAACTTCCAGCCCTTCCAACAACAACTATCGGTTCATTCCCTCAAACTAAGGAAGTTCGTGCCAAACGTTTGGCTTACCGTAAGGGTGAACTGTCACAAGAAGAATACGATGCATTTCTTGCTGAAACTATCGACGAATGGATCAAATGGCAAGAAGAAGTAGGATTTGACGTACTGGTACATGGTGAGTTCGAGCGTAACGACATGGTTGAGTACTTCGGTCAAAACCTTTCTGGCTACCTCTTCTCTAAGAATGGTTGGGTACAATCATACGGTATGCGTGGGGTGAAACCACCAATCATCTGGGGTGATGTGACTCGTCTCAACCCAATCACTGTCAAATGGTCTAGCTACGCTCAAAGCCGTACTGACAAACCTGTCAAAGGTATGTTGACTGGACCGGTTACCATCCTTAACTGGTCATTCCCACGTGAAGACATCTCTATCAAGGACTCAACTCTTCAAATCGCTCTTGCCATCAAGGATGAAGTTCTTGACCTTGAAGCTGCAGGTGTGAAAATCATTCAAATCGACGAGGCTGCTCTTCGTGAGAAATTGCCACTCCGTCGTAGCGACTGGTACGAAGACTACCTTGACTGGGCTATTCCAGCCTTTCGCTTGGTACACTCAACAGTAGCGCCAGACACACAAATCCACACTCACATGTGTTACTCAGAATTTACAGATATCATCCCAGCTATCGACAACATGGATGCGGACGTTATTTCCTTTGAAGCCAGCCGTTCAAACCTTGAAATCTTGGATGAACTAAAAGCGAAAAACTTCCAAACAGAAGTGGGACCTGGGGTTTACGATATCCACTCACCTCGTGTGCCAAACGAAGGCGAAATCGACCACACCATCGAAGCCATCCTTGCCAAAGTACCAAGCAAGAAAGTTTGGATTAACCCTGACTGTGGTTTGAAAACACGTGGTATCCCAGAAACAAAAGAAAGCTTGATCCGCCTTGTTGAAGCAGCTAAAGCTGCGCGTGAGAAATTGTAAGATTCGATTTCTCTCTTGACCCTGACTGATCAAGGAACAGCTTGGCCCTAGCTGGCTCAGCAATAATGAAATCAAAAAGAAAAGGATAATGACTATGTCACGCCAAACGCCGTCACTTTCATTTGAAGTGTTCCCTCCAAACCCAGCAGTGGGTAATGATAAAATTATTTCAGCCTTGCAGGATATGCGGGAGTTGACACCGCACTTTATCAGTGTGACTGCCAGCAATAATAAATTTAATATCAAGGAAACAACGGTTCGTTTGGCTGACTTTATCCAGAATGACTTGGCGATTCCAACTATTGCCCACTTGCCAGCTATCTATCTGACCAAGGAGAAGGTTGCAGAGACACTTGCGGACTTGGACAAGGTTGGTGTGCGAAAAATCTTGGCTCTACGTGGGGACATCATTCCTGATGTGGAACCGCAAAAGGATTTCCACTACGCAACGGACTTGATTGAGTTCATCAAGGAACAAGCGCCGCATTTTGATATTGTAGGAGCTTGCTATCCAGAAGGGCACCCAGACTCACCAAACCAAATCTCAGATATTCAAAATCTCAAGAAGAAAGTGGATGCAGGTTGCTCAAGTCTCGTAACTCAACTTTTCTTTGATAATGAGCGTTTCTATGATTTCCAAGATAAGTGTACCTTGGCAGGTATTGATGTTCCCATTCATGCGGGAATCATGCCTATTCTTAACCGTAACCAAGCGCTTCGTCTCTTGAAAACGTGTGAGAATATCCACCTTCCACGTAAATTTAAGGCCATCTTAGACAAGTATGAGCATGACCCTGAGTCGCTCAGAGCAGCAGGACTTGCCTACGCAGTGGATCAAATCGTGGACTTGGTCACTCAGGATGTCGCAGGTGTGCATCTCTACACCATGAACAATGCTGAAACAGCGAAATACATCCACCAAGCAACCAATGCCTTGTTTAATCATCAGTCTTTAGGGTAATAAAAAGCAAACCATTCTTCTCAAGCGAGGGGGATGGTTCCTTTTTAATAGAAAAGCCCGCACTTTTTAAGAAAAATATGATAAAATAGACTCTGTACGTACTTGATACAAAGATGAGGGTATTGAAGTTATAGAAGTTTTTTATTAAAACCTGATAATAGGTGTCTATAAAAAATACGAACGAAGTGAGTATTAAAAGATATTTCACGCTATAGTGGTATCTTAGATGATAACAATGTTATTATCTAAGACGGGATTTTTGAGACATTTGGCTCAAAAATTAGGGATGAAATTCCACTGGATTTCTAAAATCACCCACTGGATAATTTTACCTCCCGTCCGCACTATTTCAGGGAAAGATCAAAAAGATACTTAATTGAATTTTGGCCTCATTTCTTAGGAAAAAAGATAAGCTTCCTAGCACTCATCGAGTGCGGCGTCACCTTCCTATTTTTCTACAGAAATGTTCGGCAAGCCGAACCGTCCAAAATATCTTGATCTTTGTAGGCAAGGCGTATAATTTCATCAATCCAAAGGGGATTTTAATGACAAAACAAGTGTTTCAAACGACTTTTGCGGGTCGTGAGTTGGTTGTAGAGACTGGCCAGGTTGCTAAGCAAGCAAATGGCTCTGTTGTCGTGCGTTACGGTGAGTCAACTGTCTTGACTGCTGCCGTTATGTCTAAGAAGATGGCAACTGGGGATTTCTTCCCACTTCAAGTAAACTACGAAGAAAAAATGTATGCGGCTGGGAAGTTTCCTGGTGGCTTTATGAAACGTGAAGGACGTCCTTCAACTGATGCAACTTTGACAGCGCGTTTGATTGACCGTCCAATTCGTCCTATGTTTGCGGAAGGTTTCCGTAATGAAGTGCAAGTGATCAACACTGTGCTTTCTTATGATGAAAATGCCTCTGCACCAATGGCAGCCATGTTCGGTTCATCTTTGGCATTGTCTATCTCAGATATTCCATTTGACGGACCAATCGCTGGGGTACAAGTGGGCTATGTCGATGGTCAAATCATCATCAACCCTACTCAAGAACAAGCAGAGCAATCTCTTCTTGAATTGACAGTAGCTGGTACCAAGCACGCCATCAACATGGTAGAGTCTGGTGCCAAAGAATTGTCAGAAGAAATCATGTTGGAAGCCCTTCTTAAAGGACATGAAGCCGTTAAAGAATTGATTGCCTTCCAAGATGAAATCGTTGCTGCTGTCGGTAAAGAAAAAGCAGAAGTGGAACTGCTTCATGTGGATGCTGACTTGCAGGCTGAAATCATCGCAGCCTACAACAGCGACCTCCAAAAAGCGGTTCAAGTAGAAGAAAAATTGGCTCGTGAAGCTGCAACTCAAGCAGTCAAAGACCACGTAACCGCAGTTTACGAAGAAAAATATGCAGACCACGAAGAATGTGACCGTATCATGCGTGATGTGGCTGAAATTTTGGAACAAATGGAACACGCTGAAGTGCGCCGTTTGATCACAGAAGACAAGGTTCGTCCTGACGGTCGTAAGGTCGATGAAATCCGTCCTTTAGATGCGCAGGTTGACTTCCTTCCTCGTGTGCACGGTTCCGGTCTCTTTACTCGTGGACAAACTCAGGCTCTTTCAGTCTTGACCTTGGCCCCAATGGGTGAAACTCAAATCATTGATGGTTTGGATCCAGAGTACAAGAAACGCTTTATGCACCACTACAACTTCCCTCAATACTCTGTAGGGGAAACGGGTCGTTACGGTGCACCAGGTCGTCGTGAAATTGGTCACGGTGCTCTCGGTGAGCGTGCCCTTGCTCAAGTCTTGCCAAGTTTGGAAGAATTCCCATACGCTATCCGTTTGGTAGCAGAAGTCTTGGAATCAAACGGTTCTTCATCTCAAGCCTCTATCTGTGCGGGAACGCTTGCCCTTATGGCTGGTGGTGTGCCAATCAAGGCGCCAGTAGCTGGTATTGCTATGGGACTTATCTCAGATGGAAACAACTACACAGTATTGACAGATATCCAAGGTTTGGAAGACCACTTTGGAGACATGGACTTTAAGGTTGCTGGTACTCGTGACGGGATTACAGCCCTTCAAATGGATATCAAGATCCAAGGGATTACTGCAGAAATCTTGACAGAAGCTCTTGCCCAAGCCAAGAAAGCCCGTTTTGAAATCCTTGATGTGATTGAAGCAACCATTCCAGAAGTTCGTCCAGAATTGGCTCCAACTGCACCGAAAATTGATACCATCAAGATTGATGTGGACAAGATTAAGATTGTCATCGGTAAAGGTGGAGAAACTATCGACAAGATTATCGCTGAAACAGGCGTTAAAATCGATATTGACGAAGAAGGTAATGTGTCCATCTACTCTAGCGACCAAGATGCCATTAACCGTACCAAAGAAATCATTGCTGGCTTGGTTCGTGAAGCCAAAGTTGATGAAGTTTACCATGCTAAGGTTGTTCGTATCGAGAAATTTGGTGCCTTTGTCAACCTCTTTGATAAGACAGATGCACTTGTGCACATTTCTGAAATGGCTTGGACTCGTACCAACCGTGTCGAGGACTTGGTAGCTATCGGTGATGAAGTCGATGTTAAGGTTATCAAGATTGATGAAAAAGGCCGTATCGATGCCTCTATGAAGGCGCTTCTTCCTCGTCCGCCAAAACCTGAGCATGATGAAAAAGGCGAAAAATCTGAGCGACCTCACCGTCCACGTCATCACAAGGACCACAAACCTAAGAAAGAATTTACAGAAACACCAAAAGATTCAGAATAAGAAAAGGAGAAATGTATGGGATGGTGGCGCGAAACCATTGATATTGTAAAAGAAAATGATCCAGCGGCACGCAACAGTTTGGAGGTTCTACTGACCTATCCAGGTGTCAAGGCCTTGGCTGCCCACCGTCTCTCGCATTTTCTCTGGAATCATGGCTTCAAACTCCTGGCTCGTATGCACAGTCAGTTTTGGCGCTTTTGGACCCAGATTGAGATTCATCCGGGTGCCCAGATAGACTCAGGTGTCTTTATCGACCATGGTTCTGGCTTGGTGATTGGAGAGACAGCGATTGTTGAGAAGGGAGTTCTTCTCTATCATGGGGTGACTCTTGGGGGAACAGGGAAAGACTGTGGCAAACGCCATCCGACCGTTCGTAAGGGAGCTCTCATATCGGCTCATGCCCAAGTTATCGGACCGGTGGAAATCGGTGAAAATGCCAAAGTCGGTGCAGCAGCAGTTGTTGTGGCAGATGTTCCTAGTGATGTGACAGTTGTCGGAATTCCTGCTAAAATTGTCCGAGTTCATGGACAGAAGGATGAGCCGACCATTCACGAGGTAGAGGAGAAACGGAAATACTATCTAGACAAGCTAGAGCATGCCCGTGAAGCCAGCCACAGATCGTCTGGTTTGTAGAGGATAGCCATATGATTCAAGCAAGAAACAAGTTAAGCCAAGAGGAGTTATCTGAGGCGAAAAAACTAATTAACTGTTGCCAAGCCTATGACGCTACCTATCGTGATCCCTATCTTTCTAACATGCTTAATTTTGACCCAAACATGCCCGCCTTTTTCCTTTATTATGAAAAAGGCGAACTTCTTGGTTTATTAACTGTCTATGCAGATGACCAAGATGTGGAAGTGACGATACTGGTTCATCCAGATCATCGCCGTCAGGGGATTGCGCGTGCATTGTTTACTAGTTTTGAGAAAGAAACGGCTTCTTTCCCCATTCGGTCAGTCACTTTTCAGACAGAACGTATTTTTCTAGACCGTTATCCTGATTTTGTCAGCAACTGGGGATTGGTCGAGGACGAGGATACAGAAACTTGGTTAGGTAAGGATAGAAGGCCTTATCTGTTAGAAAAGCTTTCCAATCTTGAAGTTTTGTTAGCAGATAGTTCGTATCAAGATCAAATTAGTCAGTTGAAATTTCAGGTATTTTCAGAGGAACATGAATCGAGAGAAGTTGTGGATAGATATGTCGCTGAAGCTCTGAAAGATCCAGAAAGTCGCCTATATATTTTATTAAAAAACGGTCAGGTCATTGGAACTTGCACCATTGATTTATCGAGCGATACGAATTACTTCTACGGTTTAGCAATATCGGAACCTGAACGTGGAAAAGGCTATGGAAGCTATTTAGCAAAATCCCTTGTCAACCAACTAATTGAGCAAAATGATAAGGAATTTCAGATTGCTGTGGAAGATAGCAATGTAGGTGCCAAGCGCTTGTATGAAAAAATTGGCTTTGTCAAACAGACTCAGGTAGTTTATCTGAATGAGAAAGAATAGAAAAATGCTATTAGAAGAATTCGAAAATGTACCTGCTGTTATCGAACCAACTGATCGAAGTATTCGTGGTGGTGGAGAAATCTGTGACACAATTATTTTATCTTTTAATGGAGAAATCGTTGAACGAGTAAAGCAGTTTGAAAATGTTTACGAAGGTGGATATTTAACCAATCTAAATGGCAAACTTCCATGGTATATCTATGAAAAAGATGGGAGTAAGGTAGCCGTTGCTATAGCTACGATTGGAGCCCCGATGGTTGTTGGACTCTTAGAAGAACTCAAAGCAAGAGGATTTAAGAACTTTATTATTTTGGGTTCTTGCGGAGTTCTAGATCAGTCTATTCAGGCAGATAAGATTATCCTACCAAGTTCAGCTCTACGTGATGAAGGTACAAGTTACCATTACGCTCCTGCAAGTGATGAGATAGCTTATGACGAAACTTTGCTCTTAACCATGGAAGAAGCTTTGAACAAATCTTGCATTGAGCATATCCGCACCAAGTCTTGGATGACTGATGCCTTTTATCGAGAAACGCCTGATAAGGTCAAGCGTCGCTTGGCTGCTGTAGCCCAAGTGGTGGACATGGAAGCTTCAGCTATCATGGCTTGGAGTCAATTTCGCAAGACCAAGGTCTATCAGTTCTTCTACACAGCTGACTATGTGGATCATCATAACCGAACCTGGGATGCCCGCCAAGAAGAGCGGACAGCTGATGCCATGACTTTTTTCACTATCGCTTTGACAATAGCAAAGGAACTAGAAAGGTAACTACAAGAATGGCAGTATATTTTTACGGCTGTATCACCATGGATGGCTACTTGGCAGACAGCCAGCACAGGATAGACTGGCTGCATCAGCTTGGTTCTGTAGAGGATACAGGCTATGATGACTTTTACAGGCAAATGGATATCACCATCATGGGCAAGCGGACCTTTGAGGAAATCCAAGATTTGCAAGATGTAGAAAGTTTTTATCAAGCTACGGAAAACTATGTCTTTACGCATGATAGGCACCTGCCTGTCAGCAATTATCAGCCAGTAGCTGGGGATGTGGTGGACTTTGTTCACCAGATTGACAAAGGTAAAAATGTCTTTGTGGTTGGTGGTAATTCCTTGGTAGGACCGCTCTTGGATGCGGATCTTTTCGACCACCTCATTATTCAGATAGCGCCCCTTATCCTAGGAAAGGGGGTTTCCCTCTTTACCCAAGAGGAAGGGCAGCGCTTTTACCAACTGGATAGCCTCAGACAATTTGGCCCTTTTGCAGAGCTGGTTTTCAGCCGAAAAAGTCAGAAATAGAGAAGGGAGTGGACCGCATGATTAAAATTTACGACACCATGTCTCGTGATTTGCGAGAATTTGTCCCAATCGAGGACGGCAAGGTCAAGATGTATGTTTGTGGGCCAACTGTATACAACTATATCCATGTCGGCAATGCCCGCTCAACAGTAGCCTTTGATACCATTCGTCGCTACTTTGAATACCGTGGCTACGAAGTTGCCTATATTTCCAATTTCACGGATGTGGATGATAAGATTATCAATCGCGCAAGGGAAGAAGGCATCACGCCTCAGGAGATTGCGGACAAGTATATCGCGGCCTTTCGTGAGGACGTGACTGCCTTGGGTGTCAAGCCTGCGACTCGCCATCCGCGTGTAGTGGAGTTTATGGCTGACATCATTCGTTTTGTGGAAGACTTGATTGAAAAAGGTTATGCCTATGAGAGCCAGGGGGATGTCTATTTCCGCGTGGAAAAATCTCACAACTATGCTAAGTTGGCCAATAAAACCTTGGAAGATTTGGAGCTGGGTGCTTCAGGTCGTACCGATGAAGAAACGGCTCGCAAGGAAAATCCTGTAGACTTTGCCCTTTGGAAAGCTGCCAAGCCAGGCGAGATTTCTTGGGACAGTCCTTGGGGACCTGGTCGTCCGGGCTGGCATATCGAGTGTTCAGTCATGTCAACAGAGATTCTAGGTGATACCATTGATATCCACGGTGGTGGAGCCGACCTTGAGTTTCCTCACCATACCAATGAAATTGCCCAGTCAGAAGCAAAAACAGGCAAGACTTTCGCCAACTACTGGATGCACAATGGTTTTGTCAACATCGACAATGTCAAGATGTCTAAGTCCTTGGGCAACTTTATAACTGTACACGATGCCCTTAAGACCATTGATGGGCAAGTGCTTCGTTTCTTTTTTGCGACTCAACACTACCGTAAACCTATCAACTTTACGGAAAAAGCAGTGCGGGATGCCGAGACCAATCTCAAGTATCTAAAGAATACTTATGAGCAACTATTTACAGGAACGGTGGATACCCAAGAATTACAAGCCTTTAAAGATAAGTTTGTAGTTGCTATGGATGAGGATTTCAACTCTGCCAACGGTATCACAGTTGTCTTTGAAATGGCCAAGTGGATCAACTCTGGCAACTATGATGCAAATGTTAAGCAAGCTCTTGCGGCCATGTTAGAGGTCTTTGGGATTGTCTTTGTTGAGGAAGTTTTGGATGCAGACATTGAAGCCTTGATTCAAAAGCGCCAAGAAGCGCGTGCTAATCGTGACTTTGCGACAGCAGACCAAATCCGTGACCAATTGGCGGCTCAAGGAATTAAGCTCCTTGACACCAAGGATGGAGTGAGGTGGACTCGTGATTGATGTCAATCTCATTAACGGGATTGCGCTAGCTTTTGAGGGAGATGCAGTTTATTCCATGTATATCCGTCGCCATCTCATCCTTAAAGGCATGACCAAGCCCAATAAACTCCACCAAGAGGCGACTAAGTATGTATCTGCCAAGGCTCAAGCTCACTTGATTGCCCTCATGTTGGAGGAGCAAGTCCTGACGGAAAAAGAAGAAGAAATCTACAAACGAGGTCGCAATACCAATAGTCATACAAAGGCTAAAAATGCGGATGTGGTGACTTACCGCATGTCTACAGGTTTTGAAGCAGTGATGGGCTATCTCCATCTGACTGAAAATGTGGAGCGTCTAGAGACCATAATTGCTTGGTGCATCCAAAAAGTGGAGGGCTAGGATATGATTGCAAAAGAACTACAGGACTGGTTTCCTGAGGCTCAGATTTCAGATCAGCCAGTAGAGAAACCAGGCTATCTCACTCTCCCTTTAGCCTCTCAGCAGTGGATTTTACTGGAGGAAGCTGGGCTCAGCGAGCGTGAAAAGCAGCTGGTTGCCCTTTTGACTCAGCAGGAGCAGGCTCGTTCACTCAATCCTTGGTATCCCTATCTGATTGAGGGGAAGGGGCAGGCACCGCAAGCTTTCAAAAAGATTCAGCTGGCTTATTGCCATCTTTCCTATTTCCAACAGGAAAATCTATCCTCTTGGCTAGACATGATGCGGACTCTTTTTCCCAACTGCCAAACAGTGCTACAGGTCGGGGCTCAGGATTATGTTTTCGTGCTTCAACAAGATAAGTACACCTCTGTACGATCAATTTTATCTGATACGATTGAAGCAGTTGAGTATGACTTTGGTCTTCGTCTGTCTATCATGTTGGGGCAGGTGTGGTTTCAGACAGGCCCTCAAGCCCTATCAGACTTGATCAAAGCAGAGCGAGACTTGTTTAAGACTTGGTGGCGTCAGGGTCACCAAGGTGTTCATGCTTTTTCACAGCTCTATCTTTGGAGTATGGGAGAAAGACTAGTGGACCTGAGGGTCATTAAAGAATGCCTGCACCAGATGATCTTGGATCAGGATCAGATTCAGGAAATCATTCTCTCCCTTTGGGAAAATAGTGCTGTCTTAACTAAAACAGCCCAGCAACTATATCTGCATCGCAATTCTCTTCAATACAAGATTGACAAATGGGAAGAATTGACAGGACTTCAGTTGAAGGAGTTGACGGATCTCACCTTGTGTTATCAGTTGATTTTACCAGATATTCTCTAAAGTTTTGTGCAAGTTGCACAGAACTTTTTAATTTTTTTGGTCACCTTGCCATAGAAATGTAAAGCGTTTTCATCTATAATAAAACTATCAAAAGACAGAAGGAGTTCACCTCGATGGTAGAATTAAATCTTAAAAACATCTACAAAAAATATCCAAACAGCGAACACTACTCAGTTGAAGACTTCAACTTGGACATCAAAGACAAAGAATTTATCGTTTTCGTAGGTCCTTCAGGATGTGGTAAATCAACAACTCTTCGTATGATTGCTGGTCTTGAAGACATCACAGAAGGTACTGCATCTATCGATGGCGTGGTTGTCAATGACGTAGCTCCAAAAGACCGTGACATCGCTATGGTATTCCAAAACTACGCTCTTTATCCACACATGACTGTGTATGACAACATGGCTTTCGGTTTGAAATTGCGTAAATACAGCAAGGAAGACATCGATAAACGTGTGCAAGAAGCAGCAGCAATCCTTGGTTTGAAAGAATTCTTGGATCGTAAACCTGCTGACCTTTCAGGTGGTCAACGTCAACGTGTTGCCATGGGTCGTGCCATCGTCCGTGATGCAAAAGTATTCTTGATGGACGAACCTTTGTCAAACTTGGATGCCAAACTTCGTGTATCTATGCGTGCTGAAATTGCGAAAATCCACCGCCGTATCGGAGCTACAACTATCTACGTAACTCACGACCAAACAGAAGCAATGACTCTTGCTGACCGTATCGTTATCATGTCAGCAACTAAGAACCCTGCTGGTACAGGTACTATCGGACGTGTTGAACAAATCGGTACACCTCAAGAAGTTTACAAAAACCCAGTTAACAAGTTCGTTGCAGGATTCATCGGAAGCCCAGCTATGAACTTCATCAACGTGAAATTGGTTGGTAGCGAAATTGTTTCTGACGGTTTCCGCTTGAAAGTTCCAGAAGGTGCTTTGAAAGTTCTTCGTGAAAAAGGCTACGAAGGAAAAGAATTGATCTTCGGTATTCGTCCAGAAGATGTGAATGCAGAACCTGCTTTCCTTGAAACATTCCCAGAATCAGTTGTCAAAGCTACTATTTCAGTATCAGAATTGCTTGGTTCAGAATCTCACCTTTACTGCCAAGTTGGTAAAGATGAATTTGTTGCAAAAGTGGATGCTCGTGACTACTTGCAAACAGGTGCAACGGTTGAACTTGGATTCGACTTGAACAAAGCACACTTCTTCGATGTAGAAACTGAAAAAACAGTTTACTAAGATAAATAAAATAACAAAGCACTGCAGAGTCTCTCTTGCAGTGTTTTTCTTTTAATTGCTTAGGCTAGGCATGAAAACAGGCTTTTCTAGTTTTAATATTCTTAAAAAAGTGATAAAATGGTAGGAAGAATTGGAGAAAATAGATGCCGAAAGAAGTGAATTTGTCGGGCGATGAGGTTGTCGCTTTAACGCAAAAATATTTATCGAAAGAAGATGTTGCATTTGTACATAAAGCCTTGAATTACGCAGTTGAATGCCATAGTGGTCAATACCGTAAATCTGGCGAGCCCTATATTATTCATCCCATTCAGGTGGCAGGGATTCTGGCTAAGCTCAAGCTGGATGCTGTAACTGTTGCCTGTGGTTTTTTGCATGACGTGGTTGAGGACACAGAGGCGACACTGGATGATTTGGAGCGGGAGTTTGGTCATGATGTTCGGATTATCGTTGATGGGGTGACCAAGCTTGGTAAGGTTGAGTACAAATCGATTGAGGAGCAATTAGCGGAAAACCACCGCAAGATGCTCATGGCCATGTCTGAGGATATCCGCGTTATCTTGGTTAAACTATCTGACCGCTTGCATAACATGAGAACGCTTAACCACCTACGAAAAGACAAGCAGGAACGCATTTCAAGAGAAACTATGGAAATCTATGCACCACTTGCTCATCGTCTGGGTATTTCTAGCGTCAAGTGGGAGTTAGAAGACTTGTCCTTCCGCTATCTCAATCCAACTGAGTTTTACAAGATCACTCACATGATGAAGGAAAAACGCAGAGAGCGAGAGGCTTTGGTCGATGAAGTCGTGACAAAGTTAGAGGACTACACTTCCGAACGCAATCTAAAAGGGAAAATCTATGGCCGTCCCAAGCATATCTACTCTATCTATCGCAAGATGCAGGATAAGAAGAAACGCTTCGAGGAAATCTATGACCTGATTGCCATTCGCTGTATCTTAGATACCCAGAGTGATGTTTACGCCATGCTGGGTTATGTGCATGAACTTTGGAAACCTATGCCAGGTCGCTTCAAAGACTATATCGCCAATCGTAAGGCCAATGGATACCAGTCTATCCATACGACTGTCTATGGACCAAAAGGGCCGATTGAATTCCAGATTCGTACCAAGGAAATGCACGAGGTGGCTGAGTACGGGGTAGCAGCTCACTGGGCCTATAAGAAAGGAATCAAAGGGCAGGTCAACAGCAAAGAGTCTGCGATTGGTATGAACTGGATCAAGGAAATGATGGAATTACAAGACCAGGCTGACGATGCCAAGGAATTTGTCGAGTCTGTTAAGGAAGAGTATCTGGCGGAGGAGATTTACGTCTTTACCCCAGATGGTGCAGTTCGCTCCCTTCCAAAAGATTCAGGTCCGATCGACTTTGCCTATGAAATCCATACGAAGGTCGGTGAAAAAGCAACTGGTGCTAAGGTCAATGGCCGTATGGTTCCTCTGACAACCAAGCTTAAAACTGGGGATCAGGTCGAAATTGTAACCAACCCCAACTCTTTTGGCCCGAGTCGTGACTGGCTCAACATGGTTAAGACCAGCAAGGCACGCAACAAGATTCGTCAGTTCTTTAAAAATCAAGACAAGGAATTGTCTGTTAATAAGGGACGCGAACTGCTGATTAATCAACTCCAAGAGAATGGCTATGTAGCTAATAAGTATATGGACAAGCGGCACATGGACCAAGTCCTTCAAAAGACCAGCTACAAGACAGAAGACTCCCTCTTTGCTGCTATCGGTTTTGGAGAAATCAGTGCTATTACCGTCTTTAACCGTCTGACTGAAAAGGAACGCCGTGAGGAGGAACGTGCCAAAGCTAGGGCTGAGGCAGAAGAGCTTGTC
Source organism: Streptococcus australis (assembly GCF_901543175.1). Lineage (NCBI taxonomy): Bacteria > Bacillati > Bacillota > Bacilli > Lactobacillales > Streptococcaceae > Streptococcus > Streptococcus australis. The sequence continues at coordinate 447,700 of NZ_LR594040.1, forward strand.
AAAGGTGGCGAGGTTAAGGTTGAAAACAAAGAAACCCTCAAGGTCAAGCATGAGGGTGGGGTGGTGATTGAAGGCGCCTCAGGTCTCCTAGTTCGGATTGCCAAGTGTTGTAATCCCGTTCCTGGTGATGACATTGTTGGCTATATTACCAAGGGTCGTGGTGTAGCCATTCACCGTGTGGACTGTATGAACCTTCGCGCCCAAGAAAACTACGAGCAACGTCTCCTTGATGTGGAATGGGAAGATCAATTCTCAAGCAAGGAATATATTGCCCACATCGATATCTACGGCCTCAACCGTACAGGTCTCTTAAATGATGTTCTGCAAGTTCTTTCCAATACAACTAAGAATATCTCAACCGTTAACGCCCAACCAACCAAGGATATGAAATTTGCCAATATCCATGTCTCCTTTGGTATTTCCAACCTCTCTACACTGACCACAGTCGTGGATAAGATTAAGAGTGTGCCAGAGGTCTACTCTGTCAAACGGACCAATGGCTAAGATCTAGAAAGGATTTTTATGAAAATCGTCGTTCAACGAGTTAAGAAAGCTCAAGTGAGTATTGAAGGTCAGGTTCAGGGAAAAATCAATCAGGGGCTCTTATTGTTGGTCGGAGTAGGACCAGAGGACCAAGAGGAAGATCTGGACTATGCTGTCCGAAAGCTCGTCAACATGCGAATTTTTTCTGATGCAGAAGGCAAGATGAATCTGTCTGTTAAGGATATTGAGGGCGCAATTCTTTCTATTTCTCAGTTTACCCTCTTTGCGGACACTAAGAAAGGCAATCGTCCAGCCTTTACAGGTGCAGCCAAGCCGGATATGGCAACTGCCTTCTATGACACTTTCAACCAAAAGCTAGCTCAGGAAGTGCCCGTTCAGACAGGCATCTTTGGAGCAGATATGCAGGTTGAGCTGGTCAATGACGGACCAGTCACCATTATCCTTGATACTAAAAATAGATAAGAAAACCAAGCCCAGCTGGCTTGGTTTTTGTTTATAGACACTCCCAGAAAGAGATATGTTTGTCGTAAAAGTCTGGATAGTTTTCTCTTATGTGGCTAGCCATTATATAATAAAAAGTAGAATGACAGGAAGTAAAGACTGGAGTAAGAGAGTAGAAATATTGAGGGCCAGTGATGGCTAAAAAGACAAATAATAGAAGATCAACGGAGAGAATCTCTAAGTAGTAAAGGCGAATTTTTTTGTTCATCTGAGGATAAATCTCTGAGAAATGTTTTTTGAGTCGGAAGACCAAGCGAGACAGCAGTAGTCCCTGAGCAAGGATGAAAATGAAGCAAAAAATCAGGCCTCTCTCCAAAGAAAGTTCGTATCGGGGTCTGAAAGTTACCAACAGTAGCAAATCGCTGAGTGCAATGGCTGTGAAGTGTAGTCTAAAGAGCTTTTTCATAGGAAGACCTCCCTCTTTTATCTATCTTCATTTTACACCAAACGAATGGGACTTACAACTAAAATAATAAAAAATTCCTGAAAGGAACTTCTTTCAGGAATAAGGGGTTAACTGATTTTTTCGACATAGAGTTGTTTGGCGATATCGATACCAACTTGGAGGTCTTCACCCTTGTTGACCAGTGTAAAAGTATTGGAAAAATTATCAAACTGTTTGACTTGGAGTTGGTCACCGATATGAATTTCATGCTTTTCTAAGTATTTGAGCAGATCAAAGCTATCATGAACCCGAGTCAGGAGGTAGGTTCCAGCTTCCTTGGTCTCTGCTAGTGGTAGGTTGTTGATCTCAACCAAGAGCTCTCCCTTGGCTGGGATGGTTCCACCGTGGGGACAGGTTTGAGGGAAGCCAAGCAGTTTATCCAATCTCTCCACAAAGAGGTCAGAGACAGTGTGCTCTAGGACCTCAGCTTCTTCGTGGATCTGATCGCTAGTATAGTCCAGATGGTGAACTAGAAAGACTTCAATCAACCGGTGTTTACGATAGAGCTCAGAGACCAGTTTGAGGCCAATATCTGTCAATAGATAGCCGTTCTCCTTGTCCTTGAGGATGAGATTTTCACTTTTCATGCGTTTGATCATCTCTGTTACAGCAGGTGGAGAGACCTGCATACGGGCAGCAATTTCTTTATTGGTGATTTTTTGCATTTCCGTACCGATTTCATAAATACATTTTAGGTAGTCTTCTTTATTTGGCGTCATTCGTTCCCTCTTGTCTTTTCTCTCCATCTAGTATATCAAAAAAAGCTAGATTTCTCTAGCCTTCTGCCATAATGGCTTTGATTTTAGTCCAGTTCTTTCACTGCAGCAATGGCAGCTTCAAAGTCTGGTTCCGTGTTAATGTTGTCAACGTATTCTACGTAACGGATGACGTTGTCAGTATCGAGAACAAAGACGGCACGTGCAAGGAGATGCCATTCGTTGATCAAGAGGGCATAGTCACGTCCGAAAGAATGGTCGAAGTAGTCTGAAAGCATGATGGCATTGTCAAGACCCTCAGCTCCACACCAGCGTCCTTGGGCAAAAGGTAGGTCCATAGAAACAGTAAGAACGACGGTGTTGTCAAGGTTGGCTAGTTCTTGGTTGAATCGACGTGTTTGCGTTGAGCAGATGCCAGTATCGATAGAAGGGACAACACTCAAGACTTTTTTCTTTCCGTCAAAGTCGGCTAGCGTTTTTTTAGAGAGATCTGTTGTAGTGAGAGAAAAGTCAAGTGCCTTGTCTCCGACTTGCAGTTGTTTACCTGTAAAGGTTACAGGATTTCCGAGAAAAGTGGTCATAAACTACTCCATTCTTTTTTCTTTTATTCTACCGAGAATTATCAGATTTTTCCAATGATTTGACTGGAAAATGAAAACAAAAAAAACGCCAGTTCATGTGAGAACGACGTTTTTTAAATTTTAGTTTTATTATGATATTTCTTTTAAGTAGTGCGGACGGAAGCAACTTCCTTCGGAATTTCATCCCTAATTTTTGAGCCTAACGTCTCAAAAATTTCGTCCTAGATAAGTACAGAGTTCTTATCTAGGATACCACTACGGAAAGAAATATCTGTTAAAATTTGATCTCGTTTACATGTATAATGATTGAGCTATCAAAGCAGAAACAAAAAGAACGATAAAGCAAGTTTATAATCTAGGATAAGATAGTTGAATGGCTAGATTACTTAGACAAACCTTCAGCAATCTTATCAAGGTTGTATTTCATCATGTTGTAGTAGCTGTCACCTTCTTTACCTTCTTCAGCGATTGAGTCAGTAAAGATTTGTGCGTAGATTGGGATATTTGTGTCTTGTGAAACAGTCTTCATTGGACGGTCATCGACACTTGATTCAACAAAGAGTGATGGAACTTTTGTTTGGCGAAGTTTTTCAACCAAGGTCTTGATTTGGTCAGGTGTACCTTCTTCTTCCGTGTTGATTTCCCAGATGTAGGCACTTGGGACACCGTAGGCTTTAGAGAAGTATTTGAAGCATCCTTCGCTGGTTACGATGAGTTTCTTTTCAGCAGGGATATTGTTAAATTTCTCTTTGGCTTCCTTGTCTAGTTTGTCTAGTTTTTCAGTATAGTCTTTGAGATTTTTTTCGTAGAATTCCTTGTTGCTAGGATCCTTAGCGATCAGCTGTTTAGCGATATTTTTAGCATAAATCATCCCATTTTCAAGGTTGAGCCAAGCGTGTGGGTCTTCTTTGCCTTTCTCGTTTTGGCCTTCAAGGTAGATAACATCAACGCCTTCGCTGACTGCAAAGTAGTCTTTGTTTTCAGTTTTCTTGGCATTTTCGACCAATTTTGTAAACCAAGCATTGCCACCAGTTTCAAGGTTGATACCGTTATAGAAAATCAAATCAGCTTGAGAAGTTTTCTTAACGTCTTCAGGAAGTGGTTCGTATTCGTGTGGATCTTGACCAACAGGAACGATACTGTGAAGATCAATCTTGTCACCAGCGATATTTTTGGTAATATCAGCGATGATTGAGTTAGTCGCTACAACCTTTAGTTTTTGGTTTGTAGATGCTGTATCTTTTTTCCCGCTAGCACAGGCAGCTAATCCAATGATAGAAAGAAAAAGAACAAGCAAAGTACCTAATTTTTTCATTAGATTCCTCCAGAAGGGTTTCCCCGTTATTTAATGATTTTTTTGTTTTTCAGTTTCAAGTATCGTTGCTTAGGAGAGATAAAGAAACTGATTAGAAAGAAGCTGGCGGATGTGAGCACGATGCTGGATCCTGCTGCGAGATTGAAACTATAGCCGATAAAGAGCCCTACAACAGAAGCCAGAGCCCCTAGGCCTGATGAAAGAAAAATCATGCACTTTAGGCTATTAGCATAAAGGTAAGCCGTCGCAGCTGGGGTGATCAACATGGCCACGATAAGAATGGTTCCAACACTTTGCATGGAAGTGACTGACACAAGGGTCAAGAGCACCATGAGCAGATAGTGGTAGAAATTAACGGGCATTCCCATGGCTTTAGCCAGGAGCTCGTCAAAGGATGTAATCAATAGTTGTTTAAAGAAAATCCCGATAATCAAAAGAATGACTGCGCCCACACCAATAGTAATCCACATGTCCATGTCTTGGACAGCGAGGATATTCCCGAAAAGGATATGGAAGAGGTCTGTCGAACTCTTGGCAACACTAATCAAGATGACACCTAGGGCTAAGAAAGATGAAAAGGTAATACCAATGGCAGTGTCACTCTTGATGATAGAGTTTCCCTTGATGTAGGTAATGATGATGGAAGCCATCAAACCAAAGATGATAGCTCCAATAAAGAAATCAATTCCCAGGATAAAGGAAAGGGCTACGCCGGGCAAAACTGCATGAGAGATAGCATCTCCCATGAGAGACATCCCACGTAGGATGATAAAACATCCCACGGCTCCAGCAACCACTCCGATGACTATAGCTGTTATCAAGGCGTTTTGTAGGAAATGGAAATGTTGCAATCCATCGATAAATTCTGCTATCATAGGTCACCTCCATTGAAAAAGAGTTTGCTACCGTAGGCCTTCTTAAGATTGGCTTCGGTAAAGGTTTCTTTAGTCGGACCAAGGTCTATTAATTCTCGATTGAGAAGCAAAACTTGATCGAAATAATGGGGGACTTTGCTGAGGTCATGATGGACAATGAGAACTGTTTTCCCAGCTTTTTTAAGGTCTCTCAGTGTGTTCATGATAATCTCTTCACTAACCGAATCAATCCCGACAAATGGCTCATCTAGAAAGATGTAGTCAGCTTCCTGCACTAAACAGCGGGCAATCAACACACGTTGAAATTGACCACCTGAGAGCTGGCTGATTTGGCGATCAGCATAGTCTGAAAGTCCAACGATTTCAAGTGCCTCCGCCACTTTTTTCCAGTGGCTGGCCTTTAAAGTGTGAAAAAGCGGGATAGATGGATAGAGTCCCAGTGAGACACATTCCTTGACCTTGATAGGGAAATTGTAGTCGATATGGATTTTTTGCTCGACATAGGCAACTCGATGTAAAGATTTCTTGACTTCTTTGTCGTCGAGAAAGGCCTGACCTTCATGTGGGATAATTCCCAACATACCTTTTAATAAAGTTGATTTTCCAGCACCGTTTGGACCAATAATTCCGGTAATCGTCGGTCCTTGGAGCACTAGTGAAATATCCTTTAGTGCCAACGTTTCTTTGTAGGAGACACTGAGGTTTTCGATACGTATCATACAGTTGTTTTCCTCCTGCCTTTTAATATACATTAAAAAAAAAATTAAGTCAAGTTAATTTTTAATAAAATAACAATAAAATGAAAGATACAAGAAATTTATTTTTGATTGCATTCCCTAGATTTTTTTGCTAAGCTAGGAATAAGTGAAAATATGAAAGCGAGAACAAGATGACACGTTATCAAGACGATTTTTATGATGCAATCAATGGCGAATGGGAAAAAACAGCTGTGATTCCAGCTGATAAATCACGAACAGGTGGTTTTATTGACCTTGACGAGGAAATTGAAGAGTTGATGCTAGCAACTACGGACAAGTGGTTGGCAGGTGAAGAGGTTCCAGAGGATACTATCCTAGCCAACTTTGTTAAGTACCATCGCATGGTACGTGATTTTGATAAGAGAGAAGCAGATGGGATCAAGGCTGTCCTTCCTCTACTCAAGGAATACCAAGATTTGGAGAGCTTTGCAGATTTTACCAGCAAACTGGCAGAATTTGAACTAGCTGGTAAGCCAAACTTCCTTCCATTTGGTGTATCACCAGACTTTATGGATGCCAGAACCAATGTTCTCTGGGCCAGTGCACCAGGGACGATTTTGCCAGATACGACTTACTATGCTGAAGACCATCCTCAACGTGAGGAACTCTTGACTCTTTGGAAGGAAAGTACTACGAAACTTCTCAAAGCCTATGATTTTTCAGATGAGGAAATTGCAGACTTACTAGAGAAACGATTGGAATTGGACCGTCGTATTGCAGCTGTGGTGCTTTCTAACGAAGAAAGTTCAGAATATGCCAAACTCTACCATCCATATGCTTATGAAGATTTCAAGAAATTCGCCCCTGCCCTACCTCTAGATGACTTCTTCCAAGCTGTTCTTGGGCAAGTGCCTGACAAGATTATCGTAGATGAGGAACGTTTCTGGCAAGCAGCAGATCAATTCTATAGTGAAGAAGCGTGGCCTCTACTCAAAGCAACCTTGATTTTGGGTGTGGTCAATCTCTCAACAAGCTATCTCACAGACGAGATTCGTATCTTGTCAGGTGCTTATGGTCGTGCTCTTTCAGGTGTGCCAGAAGCTCAGGACAAGGTCAAGGCGGCTTATCACTTGGCCCAAGGTCCTTTTAAGCAGGCTCTGGGTCTCTGGTATGCGCATGAAAAATTCTCTCCAGAAGCTAAGGCAGACGTAGAGAAAAAAGTAGCGACCATGATTGACGTTTATAAGGAACGCTTGGCTAAAAACGATTGGCTCACACCTGAAACGCGTGACAAGGCCATTGTCAAACTCAATGTCATCAAGCCTTATATCGGTTATCCAGAGGAATTGCCAGAACGCTATAAGGACAAAGTAGTGGACGAAACTGCCAGTCTCTTTGAGAATGCCCTAGCCTTTGCGCGTGTGGAAATCAAGCACAGCTGGAGCAAGTGGAACCAACCGGTTGACTACAAGGAGTGGGGCATGCCTGCTCACATGGTTAATGCCTACTATAATCCTCAGAAGAACTTGATTGTCTTCCCAGCGGCTATTTTACAGGCTCCATTCTATGACTTGCATCAGTCGTCCTCAGCCAACTACGGTGGAATTGGTGCGGTTATTGCCCACGAGATTTCTCATGCCTTTGATACAAATGGCGCTTCCTTTGATGAAAATGGTAGCCTCAAGGATTGGTGGACAGAAAGCGACTATGCTGCCTTTAAAGAAAAAACACAAAAGGTCATTGACCAGTTTGATGGCCAAGAATCTTACGGCGCAAGGATCAACGGGAAACTAACCGTATCAGAAAACGTTGCGGACTTGGGAGGGATTGCTGCAGCCCTTGAAGCTGCCAAGAGAGAACCAGACTTCTCTGCTGAAGAATTCTTCCACAACTTTGCTCGTATCTGGCGTATGAAAGGTCGTCCGGAGTTGATGAAACTCATGGCTAGTGTTGATGTGCACGCGCCTGCCAAACTCCGTGTCAATGTCCAAGTACCAAACTTCGATGACTTCTTTACAACTTATGATGTCAAAGAAGGCGATGGCATGTGGCGTGCACCCGAGGATCGTGTGATTATTTGGTAAGACAAAAACCAAGGAGAAAATCCTTGGTTTTTTGCTTGCTAGAAAAAGGGATTAAAGGTCTTTTCGTGAGCGATGGTTGTAGCTGGACCATGCCCTGGATAGACATCGTAGTTAGGAAGAGTGAAGAGTTGAGTCTGGACACTATGGAGAAGTTGTTCCATGCTACCTGTAGGAAGGTCTGTCCGTCCGATGGTTTCGCGGAAAAGAGCATCTCCGGTCAAGACTAGATGGGCGTCAGGAAAGACTATAGAAACACCACCGATAGAGTGACCAGGTGTTGGCAATACTGTAAAACGGAATTCTTCGATCTGGTATTCCTCATGAAAGACATAGGTATGCTCAGCTGGTTTGCAGACGACATCCTCCATATCGTCGTGTCGTGGGAGGCCAGAGAGATTGTCGACTGGAGTGTAAAGCCAGCTGGCTTCACTTTCTGCGACGTAGACTGGTGAATTTCCAAAAGTATCTCTGACTAAGTCAAGAGTCATAATATGGTCATAGTGGGTGTGGGTCAGGAGAATCGCACAGACTGGTTTGTTGATTTTCTCGATGGTCTTGCGGATAGCTTCCCAATGGCTACCAGGGTCAACCACAATCAAGTGTTGGTCTCCTTCTAGGTAATAGGTGTTTTCATAGGCAACGGGATTCACGGTTTTATGGATTTTCATAATGGCTCCAATCTCAAAGAATGTACTGATATCAGTATAACACAGAAGAGAGGGCTTAGGCTATCAGAAGGTATTTTTCCTACCTTAACGATTTTTCCAAGCTTGGTAGCGGGTGTCGATCAAGAGTTGGGTTAGGCGTCCCATGGTTTCTCTTTCTTCGGGAGTGAGGGTTTGAGCTTGGACAAAGAGATGGTGAATGTGTTCAATGACCTTGAAGGAAGAAAGATCGTTGATAGAGGAGATGCCTGCATCAAGAATGATTCCAAAAAAGAGGTCGAAGTAGAGCTCCAGTTCCGTATCAGGGACCGTCTCAACCCATTCCTTGAAAGTAGTATCGATTTGCTGACTATCACTATTGGTCTCATCCAGTTGGACAAAGTGTTTGTCTTCAACTTGCCAACTAAAGGTGTCGTGCTGGGCAAGACCACCTAGGGCAGTGCTTCGAACGACTATTTTCTTATCAGGGATTTCCAGCATCATTCCGATGATAGAACCTTGTGGGACAAATACTTTTGTTCTTTCCATCATGTTTTGATAGCTAGCTGTTTCGGTCAGTTCCTTGTGAAGACCAGGCGCATCAAAAGTATAGACGGCGACAATGTTTTTTTGTAAAAGTGGGTCGAGTTGACTAGCAGCATAGACAGCTAAATTGCCCCCTTTTGAGTGTCCTGCTAGGATAACCTTTTGGTTAGGATGTTGAGCAAAAAAGTCCTGTAAATACTGAAGGGCGTGTTTTTGAGCTGGAATTTCTTTCATATAGGTCATGTGGAAATCTTCTTTCCAACCGATGATACTGTCATCCGTCCCACGAAAAACAAGTAAATAAGTATCGAGACTGATACGATAAGTCATAGCTGCAAACTGTTTTTGCAATTCAGGATCGATATCATTGATAAAGTTTGAGAGCTTGCAATTTTTAAACCGTTTGTGTTGAGAGAGTTGATCCAACAACTGGAGGCGGTTCTTATTGGTCAGCATAGTCGTTTCTCTAGGGATTTGAGGTGCTAGATCTATGAGACGCTTTGGTTCTTGAGCGACTAAATCATCAAAAGGAAGATAGGTTAATTCAGTCAAGGCAAGAATATCTAACTCGTTCACGGGAAGGTCATAAAAGGAATCGTATGCTACATCATTCAAGTAGTCAAAAATATTGGCCATAAAAACTCCTTTCTCTATGTTTATCCTACCACATTTACATAGAATTAGCTAGTAGGCTTGTTTAGTCGCTCTGCATAATGACCTAGTAGTTAGGGATTGATTCAGATATACAGAAGACAGATTGCTTTTATTTCAAACCTCTAAACGAGCTTACTTGTATGTTTTTGCTATCAATCCCATTTTCCTTTAAAAAATTCTTCATCTCATTTACATCATCAGGCTGACCTGTGATGAGATAGCTGGCTTGATTGCCGTATTCATCAATAGCACGTTTTAAAAATTCTTGACTTTGAGAAGAATCATCGCTAGTTTTATAAGTAAAATTTGATGTCTTTTGAGCCAGTTCCTTCATCTCATTATCGAAAATAGTAACTCCTTTGTCAAAATGGTTGAAAACAATCGGACATTTACCAGCCGATTCTTTGATAAGGGGACGTAGAGCAGAAATACCAACATCAGATGCAAAGCAAACTAGTGGCTGATTCGTATCTTTAATGGTTAAAGAGGAATCCAACCAACTCATCTCAATCTCACTGCCAGCCGGTAAATGTGTCAAAGTTTCCTTAAAGTGGCTACCACTATTATGCGTTAAAATGAGGATTTCATCTTCATCAGGTGTGGAGGCAATAGTTAGCCATCGACTGGTCTGCTCACCCTTAGCTTCGTTTTTCCTAGAAGCGGACGACGTATCCGGGAGTGTAAACTTAGCATAAGCCCCCGCTTTCCAGGTTTGATGACTCGGCTTTGTGATATGAATTAAATACAGATCTCCGTCGGGGTTTTCGATGGATTTTATTGATAATGTCTGACTTCGTCCAAGATAGGCGATGCCACCCCAAGTTATAAGGGCTAGTAATCCAAGTGTTGATAGAATGATAATAAACATTTTTTTACCTCTTTTCATTTTTTATGACTCCTGTTCTCAATTTTATGAATGAACTAAAAACAAATTCATTCATATTTTTCCAAAAAATAAAGAAATCCATTCTTTATTTTAGAACTCCTTTAATGAAGTTGGTTGCAAGTATTTCGACAGTTTTGCCAATATCTGGAAAATCTTTTTCCGTGATATGCATATCCATATAGTAAAACAGATTATAAACCTGTAAAATATCTTGAATCTTTTCTGGCGAGTACCCTTCAGCCTGCATACGATTTGTAAAAGTTTTAACTAGAAACTGATGAAAAGGATTCGCGACTTTGCCTTCTTCCGAGGAATAGTAGCTGTGCAACTCATCTGCGATGGCAGGATTGTACCATTCTGCAAGGATTTTATTGGAAGAAACGAGAGTTCTGGACTGAGCAAATAGTTGACCAATGAGGTCGATCATGTCAATTTCCCAATCCAGTTCTTCGATCATAGCTTGGCGAACACGGTTGTTTTCATCTATATAGATGTCTAGAAAAATGGCTTCTTTACTCTCGTAATAGTTATAAAAAGAACCAACTGCAACACCAGCTTGCCTAGCAATTTCTGAAATACCTGTTGCCTTGTAACCTTTTTTCGAAAAAACTTCATAGGCTGCTGTCTTTAAAGATTGTTTTTTGTCCAATATGATTTAACCTCCTTTATTTAATGAATGAATAAATTTATTCGTTCATTCATTCATATTCTAACAAATCCTAACTGGTCTGTCAATAAGAAAGCTAGATCTAGTTGTTTAAAGTGATTACTTTTATGAACAGAGGAGTAACATAAGCTTATAAGGCGTTTACTCCAACTAGATGGTTAATTTTTAAGACTATCAGATGGGTAAAAGAAATATTGGCTAAATGAGTACAAAAAGGGAAAAATAGGATAAGGCTGGAACTATAGTTAAAAATAAGGTATGATATCAGTGGGGTTGTTCTCTATTTAGCTTTCGTTTCCGAATTTGGATTTGAAAAATAGGTTGATAAACAGTAGGGATACTAATCCATAGATTTTTTATTAAGGTATTTGATATTTTGAACAAGAGTAAAGGAGGAGCGCATGCACAAGATTTTACTAGTAGAAGATGACCAAGTCATTCGGCAACAAGTGGGGAAACTGCTCTCAGAGTGGGGCTTTGAGGTCGTTTTGGTAGAAGACTTTATGCAAGTGTTGAGTTTATTTGTCCAGTCGGAACCTCATCTGGTCCTCATGGATATTGGTCTGCCTCTGTTTAATGGTTATCACTGGTGCCAGGAGATTCGCAAGATTTCCAAGGTACCGATCATGTTTCTGTCTTCGAGAGATCAGGCTATGGATATTGTCATGGCGATCAATATGGGGGCGGATGACTTTGTGACCAAGCCTTTTGACCAGCAGGTTCTTTTGGCTAAGGTTCAGGGATTACTGCGCCGTTCCTATGAGTTTGGACGAGATGAAAGTTTGCTAGAGTATGCAGGTGTTATCCTCAATACCAAGTCTATGGACCTGCACTATCAGGGTGAAGTCCTGAGCTTAACTAAGAATGAATTTCAAATTTTGCGAGTCTTGTTTGAGCATGCTGGCAATATCGTGGCGCGTGATGACCTGATGCGGGAACTCTGGAACAGCGACTTTTTTATCGACGACAATACCCTGTCTGTCAATGTTGCTCGTTTGCGCAAAAAGCTTGAGGAACAAGGATTAGCTGGCTTTATCGAAACCAAGAAAGGGATAGGATACGGACTGAAACATGCTTGATTGGAAACCATTTTTTTTAGCCTATCTGCGCTCTCGCAGTCGCATTTTTGCCTATATTTTTTCTCTAGGGTTTCTTATCCTTCTCTTTCAATTTCTGTTTGCTAGTCTAGGATCTTATTTTCTTTATTTTTTGCTGCTCAGTAGTTTTTTGACTTTCTTATTTTTGGCTTGGGACATGTTTGCAGAAGCTCAGGTTTACCGACAGGCAGTTCTCTATGCTGAGAGAAATCCCAAGTCTCCTCTGGAATGTGCGTTGGCAGAGAAACTCGAAGAGCGGGAGTCTGAATTGTATCAAAAGAAGTCGGAAGCCCAAAGCAAGCTGACGGATTTGCTTGATTACTATACTTTGTGGGTCCATCAGATTAAGACGCCCATTGCTGCTAGTCGCCTTTTAGTAGCAGAAGTCTCTGATCGTGAGGTCAAGCAGCAACTGGAACAGGAAATTTTCAAGATTGACTCCTATACCAATCTGGTTTTGCAGTACTTACGTTTAGAGAGTTTTCACGATGACTTGGTATTTGAACAGGTCCAAGTGGAGGACTTGGTCAAGGAGATGGTTCGCAAGTACGCACTTTTCTTTATTCAAAAAGGTTTGACTGTCAATCTGCATGACCTTGATCAAACAATCGTGACCGATAAGAAATGGTTGTTAGTAGTCATTGAACAAATCCTTTCAAACAGCCTTAAATACACCAAGGAAGGTGGTTTGGAAATCTATATGGAGAATCAAGAGCTCTGTATCAAGGATACGGGAATCGGTATTAAAAACAGTGATGTACTCCGAGTCTTTGAACGTGGCTTTTCAGGCTACAATGGGCGTTTAACCCAGCAGTCATCTGGGCTTGGACTCTACCTATCCAAGAAAATCTCTGAAGAACTTGGCCATCAAATTCGTATCGAGTCTGAGGTCGGGAAAGGAACGACAGTGCGGATTCAGTTTGCTCAAGTGAATCTAGTCCTTGAGTGAGAAGAGTGGATAAGAGCCCAGGATAAAACAACTGGGCTTTTTTATCTTTAACTATATATTCTAGTAAATTGTTTTATCTAGTAGAAATATGGTTTCCTCACAAAAATGTAAGATTACTATTTTAAATGTAAGATAACTGTACGATATAACAGTAATATTTCTGATAAAATTTAAAAATGAGAAAGAGGAGATGTGTGAAAAAGTTTAATACTTTTCAACTCAAAACGTTTTTTATTCTTCGGATAAGGAATCTAAAATTTCTTGCTTTACATATCTATTAAATTGATAGATTTCTTCAGAGAAAGACTGTAAAATTTTTGATATAATGTTAAGGATGGACTGACGGATACTTAAAGGATAATTTTCAAAAGAATAACAGGCGAGGATTAAAAATACGTAAGATTGGACAGAAGTCCTTCTACCATCATCCATGCAGAAATAAGATTATATGAAATAAAAGGAGTAACCGATGACCGGAAACTATTCAACACGTGAATACCGTGAGAAATTATATGATGATCTTCATGTTCGATTAAGAGATACAGTGATTTTGATGTGTGCGATTTTTATTGCCTCTATCGGACTAAATATGAATTCAACAGCTGTCATTATTGGAGCCATGCTGATTTCCCCTCTTATGACACCAATTGTTGGACTGGGATTTGGTTTAGCTATTTTTGATACGCGTTTAATCAAACAATCTCTAAAGGTTTTATTTACTCAAGTATTGGTCAGTTTGCTTGTCTCGACTCTGTATTTCTGGATTTCTCCCTTATCTTATGCAAGTAGCGAATTGATTGCACGAACCTCTCCAACCATTTGGGATGTTCTCATTGCTATTGCTGGTGGGATAGCAGGTGTAATTGGTTCAAGGAAAAAAGAAGCAAATAATATCGTGCCAGGAGTAGCCATTGCAACAGCTCTGATGCCACCTATCTGTACTGCAGGCTATGGTTTAGCTAATGGAAATGTACGATTTTTATTTGGAGCTCTTTATCTTTTCTTGATCAACTGTGTCTTTATCATGCTAACAAACATTGTTGGAACAAGAATTTTGATGAGAAAATCTCCCTTAAGTTCATTTAAAGAGTTAAACATTAAAATGAGAATTGGGTTGATATCCTTGATTGTATTATTGATTCTTCCGGCCAGCTATTCAGCAGTCACTCTGACGATAGACCAAGCGCGAAAAGAAGGAATCAAACAGTTTGTAGGAAAAGAGTTCGCCAATTATACGGTCATTAATCAAGTCTACAAGTCAAGGGACAATGAATTGGTCTTGACGGTTGTTGGAGATCCGATTTCAGAAGAAGAATTAGAAACGATTCATCAAAAACAAGCCTCTTACGGTATTCAATCTGTTCAATTGAAAGTCAATCAAGTCCATAATTCGACAAAATTAGACAGTGAGACGACCAAGGAATTTTATGAAACTATTAACAAGTATATCGATCAAAAACTCTCTGAAAAAGATTCACAAAAAGATCTCGTAAAAGAAAATGAAGCAGACAAGGATTGAGGATATTGACCTTATCCAACTCATGAAACCAAATCTTGGGAGGGTATCCTATATCCAAAAGTTAGTGGATAAAATGGATTGTTGATGAGGATATCATTTGAGGTGGTTTGACAGATCACTATAAGCTCAGGTTAAATAAAATATAAAAAAGCAACAGCTGTTTCAGTTGTTGCTTTTTAGGTAGCTAGGATTTTATCCCAGGTTTTATCTCTTATTTCTCAACGCGTGATTTGTTGGCGATATCAGCTAGGATAGCTTGAACAAAGTCATCAACTGAGACAGTTTGTGTTTCTTTTTGGCCATAGCGACGAACGTTGACTGTTCCGTCTTCCATTTCCTTGTCCCCAACGATCAATTGGTAAGGAATCTTGCTTGTTTGTGAAGCACGGATCTTGAACTGCATTTTTTCATTGCGTTCATCTACATCTGCACGGACACCACAGTCACGGAGTTTCTTGGCTACTTTCCAAGCGTAGTCCACATGTTTTTCGTTAGATACTGGGATAAGGGTCACTTGATGTGGTGCAAGCCATGTTGGGAAGGCACCCTTGTAGTTCTCAATCAAGATAGCTGTGAAGCGTTCCATAGTTGAGATAACTCCACGGTGGATCATAACTGGACGGTGTTCCTCACCATCTGCTCCAACATATTTGAGGTCGAAGCGTTCTGGAAGCAAGAAGTCAAGCTGGATAGTAGAAAGGGTTTCTTCTTTACCGAGGGCAGTTTTCACTTGGATATCCAATTTTGGTCCGTAGAAGGCTGCTTCACCTTCAGCTTCAAAGTAGTCCAGTTCCATATCATCCATAGCTGCTTTCAACATGCGTTGTGCATTTTCCCACATCTCATCGTTGTCAAAGTATTTGTGTTTATCTTCTGGGTCACGATAAGACAAGCGGAAACGGTAATCTGTCAAATTAAAGTCTTCATACACGTCGATAATCAATTGAAGAATTTTCTTGAATTCTTCCTCAATTTGTTCTGGAGCCACAAAAGTATGACCATCATTTAGGGACATTTCACGTACACGTTGAAGGCCTGTAAGGGCGCCAGATTTTTCATATCGGTGCATCATGCCAATCTCAGCGATACGGATTGGTAATTCACGGTATGAGTGTACATGGTGTTTATAAACTTCGATATGGTGAGGACAGTTCATTGGGCGGAGGACAAACTCTTCACCGTCCCCCATGTCCATAGTTGGGAACATATCTTCACGGTAGTGATCCCAGTGACCAGAAGTTTTATAGAGTTCCACTGAGGCAATTGGTGGAGTGTAAACATGTTGGTAGCCTGCAGAGATTTCCTTGTCGACAATGTAGCGTTCCAATTCACGACGGATAGTGGCACCGTTTGGTAACCAGAATGGTAAACCTTGTCCGACTTCTTGTGAAATCATGAAGAGGTCAAGCTCTTTACCGAGTTTACGGTGGTCACGTTCCTTGGCTTCTTCAAGCATTTGAAGGTAGTTCTTCAAGTCTTTCTTGTCAAACCAAGCTGTACCGTAGATTCGTTGCATCATTGCGTTGTCGCTATTTCCACGCCAGTAGGCACCAGCTACGTTGAGCAGGTGGAAGATTTGGATACGACCTGTTGATGGGACGTGCGGGCCACGACAGAGGTCCACGTATTCACCCTGACGGTAGATGGTCAAACCACCTTCGTCCTCAGAGTGTTCTTCAATCAATTCCAACTTGTAAGGGTCGTTTTTGAAGATTTCACGCGCTTCATCTTTAGTCACTTCTTCACGAATAGAAGGGAAGTTTTCTTTAACGATTTTTTGCATTTCTTCTTCGATACGAGGTAGGTCTTCATTGGAGATTTGACCAGCAGTATTGTCGGTATCGTAGTAGAAACCATCTTCGATAGCTGGCCCAACTCCCAAGTGAATATCTGGGAAAAGGCGACGAGCTGCTTGGGCAAACAAGTGAGCAGCTGAGTGGCGCAAGATTGGAAGGGCATCTTCGTGATCAGGTGTCACGATTTCGATGCTTCCATCTTCAGTAATCGCACGAGTCGTGTCGATGAGTTTGCCGTTAAATTTACCAGCGAGAGCTTTTTTAGCTAGGGAATTGCTGATACTTTGCGCAATTTCAAAAGTAGTAACGCCAGATTCGAATTCACGAACAGCGCCATCTGGGAAAGTAATCTTAATCATGGTTTTCTCCTTAAATATTTATTATATTTTTGTTGGACAATTTTAAGAGCCGAGCAACCTCTTCCGCAGTTTGATTCTCTGATTGACTGCCATCTGTTATGAGGTTAGGATAGCCTAATAACACCGCTTCCTTACGAACCATTTGAGCAAAAAGAATGTCTCGTTGCATCCAGTTTTCAAAAGCTTGTTCAGGGTTGGTTGTACCCTCTAAGACATAAGGAACCCATTCTCTCTGTCTATAATGCTTTTTCTGAAAATCAGCTGTCGGAGTCAAGCATAGATAAGAGGGCACTGGGCATTCAAGCTCCTTTACCAAGTGAGGCAAAAGTCCTGCTCCCTCCACCAAGAGAGGCCTATCTTGATTTTTTATCAAGTAAGATTTTACATAAGGAAAAATCTCTTCATAAAAGCGCCATTCTTCATCTGCCATCTCTTCTGGATTTCTCATCCAGATTTGTTCCGGATTTCTGTCCTGTCTAAGAAGGCAAATTGGCTGTGAGTCTGCACTTGCTTGACTCATCATCTCGTCTACCAAATCATCCAGTTTGATATGAAGCAGCTGATACTGTCTAGCAAGAAGTGAAGCAATTGTTGACTTCCCACTACAAGGCGATCCGCCAATCATATAAAGTACCATTCTCCCTCCTTCTAACAAAAGAAAAACGACATCCTCAAAAGGACGTCGCAACGTGGTTCCACCTTCATTTATGTTCCTCAAAAAGAGGGACACCTCTGATTGGCTTTAACGTGGCCACCGTTTTATGTTTGCATAAAAGTCAGTAGAGTAGTATCAGTTTAGGCTTTCTATGCGTTTCCAGCAACCACGCACTCTCTAGTAGAAAGGGACTAAGTGACTTGTCTCTATGGATTATTATAGCATGATTGCGAGATTTTTCAAGGCTTTTATCCTATTTTTTTACTTTTCTGCTTGTTTGTAAGATGACTAAGACCTTTCCCTGAAGCCATACCAAGTAGGGTAAAGAGTTCATAAGCTAGGAAATAAACGAGAATGAACTCACCAAAAGTGATGATGGTAAAGCAATAGAGCAGACCAATACCGATCAGCCACCACAGTGAGAATTGGAAACGGTAGCTATAAAGAAGGGACACGATGAAGGTTGCCAAAGGTGAAAAGAGGATGATGTTATAAATGTAAAGTCCTTTCAGCGTATAAGGGTCAGATATCAGCAGTAAAAGCAACTCATAGAAAGGCCAGTAAAAGAAGAAAATGACAAGGTAGTATGGGATATACTTAAGATAGTTCCGCATGGCAATAGTCCTCCAATCTGCAAAAATAGAGAGATGTTGAAGACCACATGATCCTAAATGAAGGGGAGTTCTCTACCTATATTATAGCACGATTTGGAAGCTCTTACAAGTTGATCAGGTAAGCAGTGATAGTGATTTTTTGGAGTGTTTTCTGCTATAATACTAACAGAAGAAGTAAGAGGAAATGAGGAGAAAGAATGACGAAAATAGCAGTTCTTTCAGATATACATGGGAATACGACAGCCTTGGAGGCTGTACTGGCTGATGCTGAAAAGGCAAAGGTAGATGAGTACTGGCTTTTGGGGGATATTCTTATGCCGGGAACGGGGCGTAGAAGGATTTTGAATCTCTTAGCTAGCTTGCCCATCACTGCAAGAGTGCTGGGAAATTGGGAGAATAGTCTCTGGCGAGGCTTGCATCGTAAGCTAGAACCTACAAAAGCGAGTCATCGTTATCTCCTGCGCCAAAGTCAGTACATCTTAGAAGAAATTAGCCCTAAAGAAATCGAAGACCTCCACAATCAACCCATGCAAGTTCATCGTCAGTTTGGTGATTTGACGGTAGGAATCACTCACCATCTCCCTGATAAAAACTGGGGTAGGGAGTTGATTCATACGGGAAAACAAGAAGATTTTGATAGATTAGTGACGAATCCACACGCCTCCATCGCAGTATATGGTCATATCCACCAACAGTTGCTTCGTTATGGAAGTGATGGACAGTTGATTCTCAATCCAGGTTCGATTGGGCAACCCTTCTTTTTAGATGCAGGGTTGCGTAAGGATCTGCGTGCTCAGTATATGATTTTAGAGTTTGATGAAGCAGGTTTGTCTGATGTTGATTTTCGTCGAGTGGATTATGATGTAGAAGCCGAATTGCAACTGGCTAGGGACTTAAAGCTCCCCTATTTCCAGATTTACTATGAAAGTTTGATAAATGGAATTCACCACACTCATAATCATAGGCTTCTGTCTGAAATCGCCCAAGAACAAGGGCATGATGCTGAGTTGGATGCGTGGCTGGATAGTGGTAACGATTGACATTACAACATAAAAGGGTATAATGGGTATCAGATAGGATGTGAAAGGAGAAGAAGATGCAAATTTCAAGTCGATTTACGATTGCGACTCATATGTTAATCATTATTGCCATCAAGAGTCAAGAGAGCAAAGTGACCAGTGATTTTCTCGCAGCCAGCGTTGGAGTCAATCCAGTCATTATTCGCAAAATCTTGTCCCAACTCAAAAAAGCTGAGCTGATATCAGTTGCGCGTGGGACGGGCGGTACCGAGATTATCAAAGACCTCCAAGATATCAGCCTTTTTGATGTTTATCAGGCTGTTGAATGTTTAGGAAAATCAGGTGAACTCTTTAGTTTTCATGACAATCCCAACCCCAACTGTCCAGTAGGGGCACACATTCATGAAGTCTTGGATCAAAAATTGCTGGATATCCAACTAGCGATGGAAAACCAGCTTCGTCAGATGAGTCTGGCTCAGGTTGTGGAAGATGCTCAGGATAAAATGACAAAGTAAGAGGGCTAGAGTCCTCTTTTTCTATATGGATAATTATGATAAAATGTACTTATAAAAGGAGGAAGAAATGTATCTCGTTATAGGAATTGTATTAGCCTTTATAGTGTCATTTTTGAAGGATAATAGAAGTTTGTGGAATCCAGTGTTATTTTTATTATCCCTTATTTCAAGTTATATTTATCTATCCTACCTTTTTTATAAAAATGGGTATGAGAATGTTCAGTTAGCTTTTTATGTATTTGCCTTTATTATACTCCCCTTGCTGATTTTTCTGAGTGGCATCTTTTTAATCTATAATGGTGTCATTCTACTGAAACGAGAAGGACGTTCCAAGGCAAATTATTTGTCTCTAGGATTAGGGTGCGTGATTCTATTCTTTTTTGTGATCATGGCGATTCGAGTGAGCGATACCAAGGGCTTGTTCTACACCAATCATCTAGTGAATATTATCTTTTTCTTTTTGATTTATTCGTATTTGATTTTTGGTTTTGCCTTTGCAGGATTTCTGCTTTATTCTATCCTGTATCTTTTTATTCCTAAGAAAAAATATTATGATTTTATCATCATTCACGGAGCAGGCTTGTTGAATGGAGAAAAAGTGACTCCCTTACTAAAGAGTCGCATTGATAAGGCAGTAGAAGCCTATCGCCAGTCTCGTAATCCCAATGTTAAAATCATCGCGAGTGGTGGTCAAGGTGGAGATGAAAAGATATCCGAAGCTCAGGCGATTTGTAATTATTTGTTGGAAGAGACAGATATTCCGAGAGAAGCGATTCTCCTAGAGGAAGACTCAACGACGACCTATGAGAATCTTCTCTTCTCAAAAGAAATGGGAGAGAAGCTGGTGACCAGTCCACGTTTTCTCTTTGTGACCAATGATTACCATGTTTTTCGTACCAGTACCTATGCTCGCCGTATTGGGATGAAGGGAGATGGCCTTGGTTGCCGTACAGCCGCCTACTATATCCCATCGGCCTTTATCAGAGAATATATTGCTCTATGTGTGAAGATGAGATGGCTTTTTATCGCCTTCTATATTTTATTAATTTTAGCTCTGATTTTCTCCTATAGAGGTGTTCTATGGTAATCAAAAAATCAGCTCTCCATACATGGAGAGCTGTTTCTTTATTCTGCTGCTTGTTGCCACCGTTTGGCTAGCATACGGGACAGGCTTGAAATTACTAGGTTAAAGCTGAAGTAGATGAGGGCAATCAGGATGTAAAGGCTAAAGACCTGCTCTGGTTCGAAATAACGACCCATGAGAATTTGGCTGGCGCCAAAGAGTTCTTGTAGGGCGATAACAGAGTAGAGAAGGCTGGTATCCTTAATCACGGTTACAAACTGAGAAATGATAGCTGGCAGCATTTTGCGGATTGCTTGTGGGAGAATGATGTAGTAGAGAATTTGCGCAGAGGTGAATCCTTGCGACATTCCTGCTTCGTATTGTCCCTTGTCTACGGCATTGAGGCCACCTCGGATAATCTCAGCCAAGGCTGCTGACGTAAAGAGGGTGAAGGCGGTAATGCCAGCTGGTGTCGACTTCATCTTGAATACCAAAAAAATAGTGAAAATCCAGAGAAGGTTGGGAACATTACGCACAAATTCGATGTAAATGCTGGAGATGATTCGCAAGACAGGATTTTTCCCATTTCGCATAACTGCAAGTACCGTCCCGATCAGGGTAGAGAGGACGATGGCAATTAGAGAAATATAGAGGGTCAAGCCAAATCCTTTAAAGATAAAGATTAGGTTATCTGGGGTCAAAACTTCTAAAATAGATTCCATAGTAACCTCCTAAAGTGAATAGGCTTTTTTGTTGGCTTGCTCCATCTTGCGACCAAACTGGGCAACAGGGAAGCATAGAGCAAAGTAGAGAAGAGCAGCGCCTAAAAAGGCTGGGATATAGTTTCCGTTGAGAGCCGACCAAGACTTAGTCACAAACATCAAGTCCACCCCAGAGATGATAGCAACGGTTGAAGTATTCTTGATAAGGTTAACGATTTGGTTGGTCAAAGGAGGGAGAATGATACGGAAGGCCTGAGGCAAGATAATCAAGCGCATGGCACTGATATAGGTGAAACCTTGTGATAAGGCAGCTTCCATCTGACCATTAGGGATGGACTGAATCCCTGAACGAATAACCTCAGCAATATAGGCACCGTGATAAAGTCCGACGCAGAGAACAGCTGTCCAATAAATCGAAATCATGATGGTGTGATCACTGATAAGAGGTAGACCATAAAAAACGATGACAAACTGTACCAAGAGGGGGGTGTTTTGGTAAAATTCGACAAAGATACGAGCCAAAATTCTTAAAATTTGATGTTTGCTAGTTGATAGGACTCCAAAGATGATTCCTAAGACCATAGCTAGGATAAAGGATCCAATCGCTAGGGCAAGGGTGAAGAGGAAACCATTGAAAAATTGTCCAAAATCCTGAAAATAGGCTGTCCAAGATGATAAATCTGTCATGGGGTGTCCTCCTTAATCTGCAGTATGGCTAGATGGTTTGAGCTTGTAACGGTCATAAAGTTTCTGCAGACTACCGTCCTTGCTCCATTTAGTGACCAAGTTATCAAGATAATCGTTGAGGTCAGTGTTTGATTTCTTGGTAACAATACCGTAGTCAGATGGTTTGAAACTATCATCTAGGAGCTCTGTTCGTTTACTGGTGTAGCCAGATAGGATAGAGCGGTCCACGGAAAAGGCATCGATACGGTGAGCGTGAAGGGAAGTAATCAATTCTGGGTAGGAACCAAGTTCGACGAATTTAAACTTCAGACCCTTCTTTTTACCCAGTTCGGTAATTAAGCGTTGGGTGATAGAGCCTTGGGCAACCCCGATGGTTTTGCCATTTAGGTCTTCAAGGCTTTTGATGTTGGCAGATTTATTGACCAAAAAACCAGAAGCGTCCGTATAGTAGGGACTGGTGAAGTTGTAGAGTTTTTTACGTTCTTCTGTGATGGTAAATGTCGCGATATCCAAATCGACCTGTTCATTGTCAAGAAGAGGGCCACGGGTTTGAGCGGTAACAGGAACGTAGCGAACCTTGACCTTGAGCTCATCTGCAATCATCTTGGCAAGGTCAGTTTCGATACCAGAATAAGTCCCTGTCTTGGGATCCTTGTAGCCAAAATTGGGAACGTCTTGTTTCACACCGACAACTAGCTCGCCTCTCTTTTGAATATCTGCGACACTAGTGTCGGCCTGAACTGGCGTAGCTAGGCTAAGGCTGATAAGACTCATCAATAAAACTAATAAAAAGGGTTTCTTTTTCATAGGTGCCTCCTTATTTGACTTTGTCACTTTCGTGGTTGATAATTTTGCTGAGGAATTGTTGGGCACGAGGTTCGCTTGGATTGTCGAAAAAGTCATCGACATCTGTCGTATCCACCAAAACTTCTCCGTCAGCCATAAAGATGATGCGGTCCGCAACCTCTCGAGCAAATCCCATTTCGTGTGTAACGATGATCATATTCATCCCGTCATGTGCCAGTTTTTGCATAACTGCTAGTACATCACCGATAGTCTCAGGGTCAAGGGCAGATGTTGGCTCATCAAAGAGAAGTAGCTCCGGATGCATGGCAAGACCACGAGCGATGGCGATCCGCTGTTTTTGTCCACCAGATAGCATGGCTGGATAGGAATCTTTCTTGTCCCACATATTTACAAATTCCAGATATTTTTGGGCTGTTTTTTCAGCTTCTTTTTTATCAATTCCTAGAACTTTTACGGGTGCTAGTGTTACGTTTTCTAACACAGTTTTGTGTGGGTAAAGGTTAAAATGCTGGAAAACCATACCGACTTCCTTACGAAGAGGCACCAAATCTTTCTGGCTAGCACCTGCTACTTGGTGTCCATTGACTAGGAGATTTCCTTTGTCAACAGCCTCCAAACCATTAATCGTACGGATAAGAGTGGATTTTCCAGAACCAGAAGGTCCAAGCAGGACAACGACTTGTCCTTTTTCAAAACGGAGATTGATGTCGCGGAGTGCGTGGTAGTCTCCGTAATATTTTTCGACGTGTTTAAATTCTACTAAAGCCATGAGAGATCTCCTTTGTGTTAGATTTTATAACACGATTTTACAACAAAAGATTTGCCTTGTCAAATCATATCTGAAAAAAATTCACTAAAATTTTATAAAAAAGCAATCTGGATAGAGAAAATGCCTAAATCATGTTATAATGAAACGATAGAATTCTTAGAAAGAGTGGATGTTTTTTTGATAACTCCTACTTATGAATGGCAGTTTGCCCCGCAGGTAGAAGATGCGGATTTTACAAAGATAGCCAAGAAGGCTGGACTGGGTCCTGAAGTGGCTCGGTTATTATTTGAAAGAGGGATTCAGGATGAAGAAAGTCTGAAAAAATTTTTAGAACCTTCTTTAGAGGACTTACATGATCCCTATCTGCTCCATGATATGGATAAGGCAGTGGCACGGATTCGTCAGGCCATTGAAGAAGGGGAAAACATTCTCATCTATGGAGACTACGATGCGGATGGAATGACTTCAGCTTCTATTGTTAAGGAAAGTTTGGAACAGCTTGGCGCTGAGTGCCGTGTTTACCTGCCCAATCGTTTTACCGACGGTTATGGACCTAATGCCAGTGTTTATAAGTACTTTATCGAGCAAGAGGGGATTTCCTTGATTGTGACGGTGGACAATGGAGTTGCGGGTCACGAAGCCATTGATTTTGCCCAGTCTATGGGAGTGGATGTTATTGTGACCGACCACCACTCCATGCCTGAAACCTTGCCAGATGCTTATGCGATTGTTCATCCCGAGCATCCAGATGCGGACTATCCTTTCAAACAGTTGGCTGGTTGCGGAGTGGCTTTCAAGCTGGCTTGCGCTCTTTTAGAAGAAGTACAAGTGGAGTTGCTTGATTTGGTTGCCATCGGAACCATTGCCGATATGGTGAGTCTGACGGATGAAAACCGTATCTTGGTTCAATATGGTCTGGAAATGTTGGGGCATACTCAACGCATAGGTTTGCAAGAAATGCTGGACATGGCTGGGATTGCTGCCAACGAAGTGACAGAAGAAACGGTTGGTTTCCAATTGGCACCTCGCCTGAATGCTTTGGGGCGCTTGGATGATCCTAATCCAGCCATTGATTTGCTGACCGGATTTGATGATGAGGAAGCGCATGAGATTGCCCTTATGATTCACCAGAAAAACGAAGAGCGTAAGGAAATCGTACAATCTATCTATGAAGAAGCCAAGACCATGGTGGATCCTGAAAAGAAGGTCCAGGTCTTAGCCAAGGAAGGTTGGAATCCTGGGGTTCTAGGAATCGTGGCTGGGCGCTTGCTGGAAGAATTGGGGCAAACAGTTATTGTTCTTAATATCGAAGACGGTCGTGCCAAGGGGAGTGCTCGTAGTGTGGAAGCGGTCGATATTTTTGAAGCCTTGGATCCCCATCGGGATCTCTTCATCGCCTTTGGAGGCCATGCTGGTGCGGCGGGTATGACGCTAGAAGTGGAGAAACTTTCAGATTTATCTCAGGTCTTGGAGGACTATATCCGTGAAAAAGGTGCAGATGCTAGTGGTAAGAACAAGTTAAATCTAGATGAGGAGTTGGATTTAGAGACACTTAGCTTAGAAACGGTCAAAAGTTTTGAACGTTTGGCACCTTTTGGAATGGACAATCAGAAACCTGTTTTTTACATCAGGGATTTCAATGTCGAGAGTGCTCGCAGTATGGGGGCGGGCAATGCCCATCTCAAGCTGAAAATTTCTAAGGGAGAAGCGAGTTTTGAAGTGGTAGCCTTCGGTCAAGGCAGATTGGTAACGGAATTTGCTCAAACCAAGAATCTAGAATTGGCAGTTACCCTGTCTGTCAACCAATGGAATGGGCAAACTGCCCTCCAGTTGATGATGGTGGATGCGCGTGTGGAGGGTGTTCAACTCTTTAACATTCGTGGGAAGAATACAGCCTTGCCAGAAGGGGTTCCAGTCTTGGACTTTGCTGGAGAATTACCAGAATTAGCAACCAGTGATGCTGTTGTTGTGAAAACCATTCCTGAAGATATTACTCAGCTGAAGACCATTTTTCAGGAACAAAATTTCTCTGCAGTCTATTTCAAGAACGACATTGACAAGGCCTACTATCTAACAGGTTATGGGACCAGAGAACAGTTTGCTAAATTGTACAAGACCATTTACCAGTTCCCAGAGTTTGATATTCGCTATAAGCTTAAAGACTTAGCAGCCTATCTCAATATCCAACAAATCTTATTGGTCAAGATGATTCAAGTATTTGAGGAACTTGGCTTTGTGACGATCAAAGATGGTGTCATGACAGTCAATAAAGAAGCGCCGAAGCGGGAGATAGGAGAAAGTCAGATTTACCAAAATCTCAAACAAACCGTCAAAAATCAAGAAATCATGGCACTAGGTACCGTGCAAGAAATATATGATTTCTTAATGGCAGAAAACTAGAAGATAGGAAAGAGTTGGGGAACCAGCTCTTTTTTGAAAACAAATCTTCATTTTGAAAATCATCAAAAAAATGGTATAATGGTAGGAAAAGATTCGGCTGAGAGTTTTAGAACTTTTAGAATAAGAGGGTGAACCTACCCTATAATCAAGATAAACTAAGGTTTCGGAGGGAAAATGAGTAATATCAGTTTAACAACACTTGGTGGTGTGCGTGAAAACGGGAAAAATATGTACATTGCAGAGATCGATGGATCTATTTTTGTTTTGGATGCGGGGCTTAAATACCCTGAAAATGAACAGCTTGGGGTCGACGTCGTCATTCCAAATATGGATTATCTTTTTGAAAATAGCGATCGTATCGCTGGGGTCTTCTTAACCCACGGACATGCGGATGCCATTGGAGCTCTGCCTTACCTTTTGGCAGAGGCTAAGGTGCCTGTGTTTGGCTCTGAGTTGACCATCGAGTTGGCAAAACTCTTTGTCAAAGGAAATGATGCTGTTAAGAAATTCAATGACTTCCATGTGATTGATGAGGATACGGAGATTGACTTTGGAGGAACTGTAGTTTCCTTCTTCCGTACAACTCACTCCATCCCAGAAAGTTTGGGAGTCGTCTTGAAAACTCCAAAAGGGAGCATTGTTTACACAGGTGACTTCAAGTTTGACCAGACTGCTAGTGAATCCTATGCGACTGATTTTGGTCGCTTGGCCGAGATTGGTCGTGAGGGTGTCTTGGCTCTTCTCAGTGACTCGGCTAATGCGGACAGCAATATCCAAGTAGCGAGTGAGAGTGAAGTTGGAGAGGAAATTACCCAAACCATTGCAGACTGGGAAGGTCGAATCATCGTTGCGGCTGTTGCCAGCAACCTCTCTCGTATCCAGCAGGTCTTTGATGCTGCAGCGGACACAGGTCGTCGAGTTGTTTTGACTGGATTTGATGTTGAAAATATCGTCCGCACAGCGATTCGTCTCAAAAAATTGTCTCTAGCAAACGAAAGTCTCTTGATTAAACCCAAAGAAATGTCTCGATTTGAAGACCATGAGTTGATTATCCTTGAGACTGGTCGTATGGGTGAGCCTATTAATGGACTTCGCAAGATGTCTATCGGACGCCACCGTTATGTGGAAATCAAAGATGGGGACTTGGTCTATATCGTAACGACTCCATCTATCGCCAAAGAAGCTGTTATGGCACGTGTGGAAAATATGATCTACCAAGCTGGTGGTGTAGTGAAACTCATTACCCAAAGTTTGCGAGTATCTGGACACGGGAATGCGCGTGATCTTCAGTTGATGATTAATCTCTTGCAACCCAAGTATCTCTTCCCTATCCAAGGGGAATACCGTGAGTTGGATGCGCATGCCAAGGCTGCCATGGCAGTTGGGATGTTGCCAGAGCGTATTTTTATCCCTAAAAAGGGAACAACCATGTCCTACGAACACGGGGACTTTGTTCCTGCTGGCGGAGTTTCTGCAGGTGATGTCTTGATTGACGGAAATGCTATCGGAGATGTTGGGAATGTCGTTCTTCGCGACCGTAAAGTCTTGTCAGAGGACGGGATTTTCATCGTTGCCATTACCGTAAATAGACGTGAGAAAAAAATCATCGCTAAGGCGCGAGTTCACACGCGCGGATTTGTTTATCTCAAGAAGAGCCGTGACATTCTCCGTGAAAGTTCAGAACTGATCAACCAAATTGTGGAAGACTATCTCCAAGGTGATGATTTTGACTGGGCTGATCTCAAAGGGAAGGTCCGTGATGGCTTGGCCAAGTATCTCTTTGATCAAACCAAGCGTCGTCCAGCAATCTTGCCAGTCGTGATGGAAGCAAAATAATAAGCAACATACCTACAGAAAAAGTCGAATTTCGGCTTTTTCTTATAGAATAGTATAAAGGAGAAAACCATGGCAGTTATGAATATCGAGTATTACTCTGAAGTTTTGGATATGGAGTGGGGCGTTACCGTACTCTATCCTGATGCCAGTCGGGTAACAGAACCAGAGTGCACAGATATTCCTGTTCTTTATCTTTTGCATGGAATGTCAGGAAATCAGAATAGCTGGCTCAAGCGTACCAATGTCGAGCGCTTGTTGCGGGGAACCAATCTTATTGTTATCATGCCCAATACTAGTAATGGTTGGTACACAGATACCCAGTATGGTTTTGACTACTTTACTGCTCTAGCAGAAGAGTTGCCTCAGGTTATGAAACGTTTCTTCCCCAATATGACCAGCAAGCGAGAAAAGACCTTCATTGCGGGTCTCTCCATGGGAGGCTATGGTTCCTTCAAGCTGGCTCTCGCAACCAATCGTTTTTCTCATGCGGCTAGTTTTTCTGGTGCACTCAGTTTTCAGGAATTTTCTCCTGAAAGTCAGGATTTGGGCTCTCTTGCCTACTGGCGAGGAGTTTTTGGAGAAATCAAAGACTGGACAGCTAGCCCTCATTCGCTTGAAAGTATTGCTACGAAATCGGATAAAAAAACCAAACTTTGGGCTTGGTGTGGCGAACAAGACTATCTCTACTCAGCCAATAAGCTCGCTGTAAAAAACCTCAAAAAGCTTGGTTTTGAAGTGACCTATAGTCATAGTGCTGGCACTCATGAGTGGTACTACTGGGAAAAACAATTGGAGCGTTTTTTAGCTACTCTACCAATTAACTTTGTTTTGGAAGAGCGCTTATCTTAGTTTTAGGTTTTTTTCAGTTTTTTTGAGTAAAATAGAGAATCTATCTTGATTATGGGAGACCATCGATTTTAAGATAGATTCTTATTTTTATGAAAGGTGGAGTGTCATGTTCTGGATTATTCGATTATTTCTCCGATTTCTTTTGGGAATTTGGCGTTTCTTTTGGCGTCTGGTCTGGACCTTGATCATCATCCTTCTCCTTGCTTTTGGAGTGCTATGGTATCTGACAGGTGATTTTCATTCTGCGGTCAATCAGGTTGAAAAAATGAGCCAGATTGGTCAAGGCGGCTGGAATCAATGGCAGGAAACGGGAACTTTGGAAGTTTTGTCTCAGAATGACAGTCACCAACATGCTGAAGGCAAGTGGGCTCAGGCTTCAGCCCGTATCTATATTGATTCTCGGATGGATGAGACCTTCCAAGCTGCCTATGCAGAAGCGATTAAAAACTGGAATCAAACGGGAGCCTTTACCTTTGAGGTGGTAGCGGATTCAAGCCAAGCAGATATTGTGGCAAGTGAAATGAATGATGGATCGACAGCCGTAGCTGGCCAAGCCGAGAGTCAAACCAATCTGTTGACCAATCAGTTTATATCTGTAACGGTTCGCCTGAATCATTATTATCTATCCAATCCAAGTTATGGTTATTCTTATGAACGGATCGTGCATACGGCGGAGCACGAGCTGGGGCATGCTATCGGATTGGATCATACCAACGAGACTTCTGTTATGCAGCCTGCCGGCTCCTACTATGGGATTCAGCCTCAGGATGTGAAAGCTGTTCAAGAACTCTATACCAGTAGCGATTAGATGAAGTCGGTGCAATCTGAAAAAAATCAAAGCTCCTCCATCAAGTGATCGGTGGGGCTTTTTGTTCGTCCTGTTACAGGCTTTTTGCTATAATGGAACTATGAATAACTTGATCAAATCAAAACTAGAGCTCTTGCCGACCAGCCCTGGTTGTTACATTCACAAGGATAAAAATGGCACCATTATTTATGTAGGAAAGGCTAAAAATCTACGCAATCGCGTGCGGTCCTACTTCCGTGGCAGTCACGATACCAAGACGGAGGCTCTGGTATCTGAGATTGTGGATTTTGAATTTATCGTCACTGAGTCCAATATTGAGGCGCTTCTGCTGGAAATCAACCTTATCAAGGAAAACAAGCCCAAGTACAATATCATGCTCAAGGATGACAAGTCTTATCCCTTCATCAAAATCACCAATGAGCGTTATCCTCGTTTGATTATTACCCGTCAGGTTAAAAAGGACGGTGGTCTTTATTTTGGCCCTTATCCCGATGTGGGAGCGGCTAATGAAATCAAGCGACTACTGGATCGGATTTTCCCTTTTCGTAAGTGTACCAATCCACCGTCTAAGGTTTGTTTTTACTATCATATCGGCCAATGTATGGCCCACACCATATGTAAGAAGGATGAGGCCTATTTCAAGTCCATGGCTCAGGAGGTTTCTGATTTTCTAAAAGGACAGGATGACAAAATCATCGATGACCTCAAAGGAAAGATGGCAATGTCTGCTCAAAGTATGGAGTTTGAACGGGCAGCGGAATACCGTGACCTGATTCAGGCCATTGGAACACTTCGGACCAAGCAACGGGTTATGGCGAAAGATTTGCAAAATCGCGACGTCTTTGGCTACTATGTGGATAAGGGCTGGATGTGTGTTCAGGTTTTCTTTGTCCGTCAAGGCAAGCTCATTGAGCGGGATGTCAATCTCTTCCCTTACTACAACGATCCGGACGAGGACTTTTTGACCTATGTAGGACAATTCTATCAAGAAAAATCCCACCTGGTTCCCAATGAGGTATTGATTCCGCAGGATATTGATGAAGAAGCTGTCAAGGCCTTGGTGGATACCAAGATTCTCAAACCCCAGCGTGGAGAGAAAAAACAACTGGTCAATCTAGCCATAAAAAATGCCCGTGTTAGTCTGGAGCAGAAGTTTAATCTGCTAGAAAAATCTGTCGAAAAGACCCAAGGAGCTATTGAAAATCTGGGTCGCTTGCTCCAAATCCCGACCCCAGTCCGCATCGAGTCCTTCGACAACTCCAATATCATGGGAACCAGTCCTGTTTCAGCTATGGTGGTCTTTGTTAATGGCAAACCAAGTAAGAAGGATTACCGAAAGTACAAGATAAAAACGGTTGTTGGACCAGATGACTATGCTAGCATGAGAGAAGTCATTCGCAGACGTTATGGCCGAGTTCAACGTGATGGTTTGACTCCTCCAGATTTGATTGTCATCGATGGGGGACAAGGTCAAGTCAATATCGCAAAGCAAGTTATTCAAGAGGAGCTGGGCTTGGACATTCCCATTGCTGGGCTGCAAAAAAATGATAAGCACCAAACCCATGAACTGCTCTTTGGAGATCCGCTTGAGGTGGTGGAGTTATCACGAAATTCTCAGGAATTTTTCCTCCTCCAACGCATCCAAGATGAGGTGCATCGCTTTGCCATCACCTTCCACCGGCAACTGCGCTCCAAAAATTCTTTTTCATCACAATTGGATGGGATTGACGGTCTAGGACCTAAACGCAAGCAGAATCTCATGAAGCATTTCAAGTCTCTGACTAAAATCAAGGAAGCCAGTGTGGATGAGATTGTCGAAGTTGGTGTGCCAAGGGCAGTCGCAGAAACTGTGAAGAGAAAGTTGAACCCTCAGGAAGAAGTGGAGTTGGCTCAAGTGGCAGAAGAGAGTGTAGATTACCAAACAGAAGGAGAGTATCATGAACCATAAAATCGCAATTTTATCAGATATTCATGGCAATGCAACGGCACTAGAAGCAGTGATTGCAGATGCTAAAACTCAAGGAGTCAGTGAATATTGGCTTATGGGAGACATTTTCCTCCCTGGTCCAGGTGCAAATGACTTGGTCGCCCTGCTAAAGGATCTTCCTATCACGGCAAGTGTTCGAGGCAATTGGGATGATTGTGTCCTTGAGGCTTTAGATGGGCAATATGGCTTAGAAGACCCACAGGAAGTTCAGCTCTTACGTATGACACAGTATTTGATGGAGCGAATGGATCCTGCAACGATTGTCTGGCTACGAAGCTTGCCTATGCTGGAAAAGAAAGAAGTTGACGGACTGCGCTTTTCTCTTTCTCATAATTTGCCTGATAAGAACTATGGTGGTGACTTGCTGGTTCACAATGATACAGATAAATTTGACCAACTGCTAGATGAGGAAACCGACGTGGCAGTTTACGGTCATGTCCACAAGCAGTTGCTTCGTTATGGTAGTCAAGGACAACAAATCATCAATCCAGGTACGATTGGCATGCCCTATTTTGACTGGGAGGCGTTAAAAAATCACCGTGCCCAGTATGCCGTGATAGAGGTTGAAGATGGAGAATTGGTAAATATTCTATTTCGAAAAGTTTCTTATGATTACGAAGCGGAGTTAGAATTGGCCAAGTCCAAGGGCCTTCCCTTTATCGAAATGTATGAAGAGCTACGCCGAGATGACAATTATCAGGGGCACAATCTGGAACTTTTAGCTAGTTTAATTGAAAAGCATGGGTATGTAGAGGATGTAAAGAATTATTTTGATTTTTTGCAAAGTGAGAAATAAAGCGGGTAGCCCATATTTTGAAGTGAGGTGGTAGCCGAATTGTTTAGAAGAGAGTCAGACGATAAGGAAGAAAAGATGGCTTAGCTAAAGTTTGACATTGAAATTATTTTGTTATACAATGAACTTAATTCTTAATATAAAGGAGAACATTATGAAGAAAATTATTACAGCCAGTATGGCTCTTTTATCTGTTGTTGTTTTAGCAGCATGTTCAGGGAAAACAACGTCTGATTCTTCGACTAAGACTTCAAGCTCTGTAGAACAAACTTCTTCTTCAGAGACTTCATCAACAACGTCTAGTTCAAAGACAGAAAATAATGAGGTTGTTTTGATCACCGATGAAGAAATTGAC
Organism: Streptococcus australis; assembly: GCF_901543175.1. Taxonomy (NCBI): domain Bacteria; kingdom Bacillati; phylum Bacillota; class Bacilli; order Lactobacillales; family Streptococcaceae; genus Streptococcus; species Streptococcus australis. The sequence continues at coordinate 480,415 of NZ_LR594040.1, forward strand.
AATGCTAAAACTGTTGGAGATGTGAAGAAAGTCTTTGGTAAACTAGTCGACAATTATAAAAAGCATGCAGTTGAAATTGGGGAAAAAATTCCAGAGAGTGGAAAAGAAGCATATAACGCCCAAGTTGAACCAGCGCTTAAGTCTATGGAGACTGTAAGAGAGTCATTTAACGAAAGCCTTTCAAGTATTGGTTCTGATGATACAGTAGTGCCAGAACAAACTCGTACTCTATTTGTTCAACAGTTGAAAACTGGACGTGACACAATGAAGAAAGCGCTGGAAGCGGCTTATAAAGCAATTGCTCCATACACATCTGGTCAATAATATAAGAAAGTAGGTGTTCGATCACCTGCTTTTTGATTGCTTCAAATCTAAAGCGATACCTACTTAAATAGCTCCAAATTAATAGCAGAGAGTTTGAAAGAAGTACTAACTCTATGAAAAATCTCTGCAAGCTCTTTCAGAATATGGTAGAATGGAAGAAGTAGAATTAGAAAAGGAAATCGATTATGAAATTTCTTGAATTAAATAAAAAACGTCATGCGACTAAGCATTTCACTGATAAGCCAGTGGATCCCAAAGATGTTCGCACAGCTATTGAAATCGCAACTTTAGCCCCAAGTGCCCACAACAGCCAGCCATGGAAATTTGTGGTCGTTCGTGAGAAAAATGCTGAATTGGCAAAATTGGCTTATGGTTCGAACTTTGAGCAGGTATCATCGGCACCTGTAACCATTGCCTTGTTTACCGATACAGACCTTGCCAAACGAGCCCGCAAGATTGCCCGCGTTGGTGGTGCAAAGAACTTCTCAGAAGAGCAACTTCAATATTTTATGAAGAATTTGCCTGCTGAATTTGTACGTTACAGTGAACAACAGGTCAGTGACTACCTAGCCCTCAATGCTGGTTTGGTTGCCATGAACTTGGTTCTGGCTCTTACAGACCAAGGAATCGGTTCTAACGTTATTCTTGGATTTGACAAATCAAAAGCCAATGAAGTTTTAGATATCGAAGACCGTTTCCGCCCAGAACTTTTGATCACAGTGGGTTACACAGACGAAAAATTGGAACCAAGCTACCGCTTGCCAGTGGATGAAATCATCGAGAAAAGATAGAAAGAAGAAAAAATGACAGCAATTGATTTTACAGCAGAAGTAGAAAAACGCAAAGAAGACCTCTTGGCTGACTTGTTTAGCCTTTTGGAAATCAACTCAGAACGTGATGACAGCAAAGCGGATGCGCAACATCCATTTGGACCTGGTCCAGTAAAAGCCTTGGAGAAATTCCTTGAAATCGCAGACCGTGATGGTTATCCAACTAAAAATGTTGATAACTATGCAGGACATTTTGAGTTTGGTGATGGAGAAGAAGTTCTCGGAATCTTTGCCCACATGGATGTAGTGCCAGCTGGTAGTGGTTGGGACACTGATCCATACACACCAACCATCAAGGACGGTCGTCTCTACGCGCGTGGTGCTTCTGATGATAAGGGTCCTACAACAGCTTGTTACTATGGTTTGAAAATCATCAAAGAACTGGGCCTTCCAACTTCTAAGAAAGTCCGCTTTATCGTTGGAACGGATGAAGAATCAGGCTGGGCAGACATGGACTACTATTTTGAACATGTAGGACTAGCAAAACCAGACTTCGGTTTCTCACCAGACGCTGAATTCCCAATCATCAATGGTGAAAAAGGAAACATTACTGAATACCTCCACTTTAGTGGTGAAAATGCAGGTGCTGCCCGTCTTCACAGCTTCACAGGTGGCTTGCGTGAAAACATGGTACCAGAATCAGCAACGGCACTCGTTTCAGGTGATTTGGCTGACTTGCAAGGGAAACTAGATACTTTTGTTTCAGAACACAAACTCAGAGGAGAAATCCAAGAAGAAGCTGGCAAATACAAGGTTACCATCATTGGTAAATCAGCCCATGGTGCTATGCCTGCATCAGGCGTCAATGGTGCAACTTACCTTGCTCTCTTCCTCAGCCAGTTTGCCTTTGCAGGTCCTGCCAAAGACTATCTTGACATCGCTGGTAATATTCTCTTGAATGACCATGAGGGTGAAAATCTCAAGGTGGCTCATGTTGATGAAAAGATGGGTGCCCTTTCTATGAATGCGGGTGTCTTCCGCTTTGACGAAACAAGTGCTGATAATACCATTGCCCTCAACTTCCGTTATCCAAAAGGAACGAGCCCTGAGCATATCCAGTCAATCCTTGAAAGCTTGCCAGTTGCTTCTGTTAGCTTGTCAGAACATGGTCATACCCCTCACTATGTGCCAATGGAAGATCCGCTTGTCCAAACCTTGTTGAGCGTTTATGAGAAACAAACAGGTCTTCAAGGTCACGAGCAAGTTATCGGTGGTGGAACTTTCGGACGTTTATTGGAACGCGGAGTTGCCTACGGAGCCATGTTCCCAGACTCTATCGATACCATGCACCAAGCCAATGAATTTATCGCCTTGAACGATCTCTTCCGAGCAGCAGCAATATATGCAGAAGCTATCTATGAATTAATCAAATAAAACGATAGAAGTCTGAGATTTTATGCTTAGACTTCTTTTTGGAGGGAAAACAGATGTCTCAAATCGAAAGAATCAAACAAGCCATTATGGCTGATTCGCAAAACAAAAGCTATACAGATCAGGGGATAGAGCCCCTCTTTGCAGCGCCAAAGACAGCTCGCATCAATATCATCGGTCAGGCACCGGGACTTAAAACCCAGAAAGCAGGTCTTTACTGGAAGGATAAAAGTGGCAACCGCTTACGGGACTGGCTCGGCGTGGATGAAGACACTTTTTATAACTCAGGTTACTTTGCAGTTATGCCCATGGATTTCTACTTTCCAGGACATGGGAAATCCGGTGACTTACCGCCCAGAACGGGTTTTGCAGAAAAGTGGCACCCTAAACTTTTGAAAGAATTACCAGATATTCAATTGACGCTCTTGATTGGTCAGTATGCTCAGGCTTACTATCTGCATGAGAAAGTCAGTGGAAAGGTAACAGATCGTGTGCATCGGTTTAAGGATTATCTGCCAGAATTTTTCCCTCTTGTGCACCCGTCACCTCGGAACCAAATCTGGATGAAAAAAAATCCTTGGTTCGAGGAAGAAGTAGTGCCAGAACTTCAAGCATTAGTAAATAAGATTATTCATCAATAAAGGAGAAAATTTATGGATGCTTATCAACAAGTAGCTAAAAAGTTGCAAGAATTGGGAATTACATATAATGTGGTAGATCATCCACCTGTATTTACGACAGAGCAGGCAGATAGCTATATTAAAGATCTGGAAGGAGTTCGGACCAAGTCTATGTTTTTGACTAACAAAAAGAAAACCCAGTACTATCTGCTGATCATGGACGATAAGAAGCGATTGGATATGGATGACTTTAAAGTGCAAGTGGGAGCTGATCGGATTCGCATGGCCTCATTGGACTCCTTGGCTAAGAAAATGAACCTACCAGCAGGAACGGTATCGCCTTTTGGTTTGTTAAATAATGAAGAAAAAGATATTCATGTTTATTTTGATAAGGACATTATTTCAGAGGATGCCATGACCTTCCATCCTAATACCAATGAAAAAACTATCTTTATCAAAAGCAAAGACTTGTTCCGATTTTTAAAGTCGATTGGATTTACCTATGAGATATTAATCTTGCCTTAATGGTATCAAAGAGGAGAAATGATGAAAGAAATCACCTTTGAAGATTTTTATAAACTTTGTCAAACTGGCTGCTACCATCATAGATGTGAGAGAAGTAGCAGAGTTTTAGCAGGTGCACATTGAAAGTGCGCCAAACTTCTCACGGAGTACCTTACGTGAAATCTATGAAAAGTTGGATAAACATCAGACCTACTATGTCATTTGCAAGTCTGGTGTCCGTTCTGCCCAAGCCTGTCAATTTCTGGCTGAAAAGGGCTATGATGTGGTTAATGTAGCTGCAGGCATGGACGCTTTTGAATGGGAACTTATTCCACAGAGAAGAGTCAAATAATCTTGGAGCTTCTGAGGAATTTTTCTTTTCTTACTAGTTCAGAAAATTGAAAACATTCAATATTTAATCAGAGATGCTTTTTTCAAAGTTCTAATCATGGTATACTAGGTCAGTATTTTAGAAATATGAAGGAGATTTTTATGGCTAAAAAAGGTGCCCTAACAGGCTTGCTCCTGTTTGGAATATTTTTTGGTGCGGGGAACTTGATTTTTCCGCCTTCTCTAGGTGCCCTATCTGGAGAACAGTTTCTTCCTGCCATCGCAGGTTTTGTATTTTCGGGTGTCGGGATTGCCGTCCTAACGCTCATCATCGGAACGCTCAATCCTAAAGGATACATTTATGAGATTTCTAAGAAAATCTCACCTTGGTTTGCGACTCTTTATCTTGCAGTCCTCTATCTATCGATTGGCCCATTCTTTGCCATTCCACGTACAGCAACAACAGCTTATGAGGTCGGTATCAGCCCCCTCCTGTCTGAAGCAAATAAAGGCCTAGGATTGATTATCTTTACCGTGCTTTACTTTGCAGCAGCCTATCTGATTTCACTCAATCCATCAAAAATCTTGAACCGTATCGGACGAATCTTAACACCAGTCTTTGCGATTTTGATTGTTATCTTGGTTGTACTAGGTGCCTTCAAATATGGTGGAACCAGCCCTCAAGTAGCTTCAGAAGCCTATCAAGCTTCTGCTTTTGGTACAGGTTTCCTAGAAGGTTACAATACCTTGGATGCCCTAGCCTCAGTGGCCTTCAGTGTCATCGCTGTTCAAACCTTGAAACAGCTTGGATTTTCAAGTAAGAAAGAATACATCTCAACTATTTGGGTGGTTGGTATCGTTGTAGCTCTTGCCTTCAGCGCTCTTTACATCGGTTTAGGATTCCTTGGAAATCACTTCCCGGTACCAGCAGAAGCGATGAAGGGTGGAACACCAGGTGTTTATATCTTGTCGCAAGCAACCCAGGAAATCTTTGGTTCGACAGCTCAACTCTTCCTTGCTGTTATGGTAACTGTAACCTGCTTCACAACGACAGTTGGCTTGATTGTGTCAACAGCTGAGTTCTTTAACGGACGTTTCCCACAAATCAGCTACAAGGTTTATGCGACAGCCTTTACCTTGATTGGATTTGCCATTGCCAATTTGGGTCTTGATGCAATCATCAAGTACTCAGTTCCAGTACTGGTAATCTTGTACCCAATCACGATTGCCATCGTTATGATTGTCATTGTCAACAAATTTGTGGCTCTTTCAAAACCAGGTATGCAGTTGACAATTGCTGTTGTTACAGCTATTGCCATTGCAAGCGTACTAGGAAGCTCGTTTAAGGTTGAGTTTCTTGCAAATCTTGTCAACGCCCTTCCTTTTGCCAAGGCATCTCTCCCATGGTTGGTGCCAGCCATCGTAGGAATCTTGCTCTCATTGGTTCTACCAAACAAGCAAGAGAGTGACGTTTTTGAGATGGAATAATCACTAAAATCACTTTTGTAGCCAAGTCTACAGGAGTGATTTTCTTTTTTTTATCCGATGATAAATGTGTTATAATAGGTAGCAAAAGAGGTGAAGAAATGAATCAAACTGTAAACTATATCAAAGAACTAACCGCAATTGCATCTCCGACGGGCTTTACTCGTGAGATTTCAGACTACCTAGTCCATACTTTAGAAGAGCTTGGTTACCAGCCTGTTCGCACAGCAAAGGGCGGTGTCAATGTGACCATTAAAGGTCAAAATGATGAGCAACACCGCTATGTGACTGCCCATGTGGATACGCTGGGTGCTATTGTTCGTGCAGTCAAACCGGATGGCCGTCTCAAATTGGACCGTATCGGTGGTTTTCCTTGGAACATGATTGAAGGGGAAAACTGTACGGTTCATGTGGCTAGCACAGGTAAAAAGGTATCTGGAACCATCCTCATCCACCAGACTTCTTGTCATGTCTACAAGGATGCAGGAACTGCAGAACGCACACAGGACAATATGGAAGTGCGTTTGGACGCCAAAGTAACCAATGAAAAAGAAACCCGTACCCTTGGAATTGAAGTCGGCGACTTTATCAGTTTTGACCCGAGAACTGTCGTGACAGAGACTGGTTTTATCAAGTCACGTCACTTGGATGACAAGGTTAGCGCAGCGATTTTGCTCAATCTTCTTCGTGTTTATAAGGAAGAGGGGATTGAATTACCGGTAACAACTCATTTTGCCTTTTCAGTCTTTGAAGAGGTGGGCCATGGTGCCAACTCCAATATTCCAGCTCAGGTAGTGGAATATCTAGCTGTCGATATGGGAGCTATGGGCGATGACCAGCAGACGGATGAGTACACAGTGTCTATCTGTGTCAAGGATGCTTCCGGTCCTTATCACTATGACTTTCGTCAACATTTAGTGGCTTTGGCAAAGGAGCAAGATATTCCATTTAAGCTTGACATTTATCCATTTTACGGTTCGGATGCTTCCGCAGCTATGTCAGCAGGAGCAGAGGTTAAGCATGCCCTCCTTGGAGCTGGTATTGAATCCAGTCACTCTTACGAACGAACACACATTGATTCGGTCGTGTCGACTGAGCGTATGGTTGATGCCTATCTCAAGAGCGAGTTGGTGGACTGAAGGGGCGATAAAGTATTATGTATGAAATACTGAAACAATTAGCAACGCCTGCTATAATAACAGGGATAATTTCGGGTTTGTATGCTTATTTCCAAAAGAAAAAAGAGGAATATCGTAAGTATGTGTATGAAAATAAACAAGAAAACTTTAAAGAACTAGTTGTTTATGCTGATGAACTGGTAGATAAAGGGATTACTAATCCAGATTTAGAAAAACTACTTTTTAGAATTTCTCAAAACATTAATCCGTATGGACGAAAAATAAAAACTTTTGGAAAATATCAGTGGATAGAAGATGATGGATATATATGGTATCAAATAGAAATTATAGAGAAAAAACTTGCTTCTCAAATACTTCAAATAGAGGATTTAAAAGAACTAGCTCATCGGATACAAATTGCTAAACGATTACTAGATATAAAAGTAGAAAAAAATATTCCGATCATAAGTTCAGTTAAAATATGGTTTTATTTATTTCAGTATGCGATGTTATTACTTCAGCTATTTTTCATTTACTCTGGGTACAAAAGTTTTATCGAACAACCGACTGAATTCTCTCCGTTATTAGCTTGTTGCTTGATTATGGTAGTAAGTTTAATTTTTTTACTTCCAGAATTGAGTGTTGATGGAAGTGATGATGGAAGATCTGGAATATTTATTACAGTGTCCCTTTTCTATATTGTCGTAGTTGATACTGTAGTATCGTATTATTTGTATAAAAATTTATTTATTGTTCTTATTGTTGGAATAGTTTCACTTTGTCTAAGTATTTGTGTAGTATTTTTTAAAGCTATTATTTTCGGAGAAAGTGAAATTAGTAAAGTATCTACAATTTATATCGAAGAATATAGAAAACTGCAGGGACCTAAGTTAAGTAAGAGACGCTTTATAGATAATTTTACAGTTATTCCATTTTTTAGTAAGATTAAGAATTTATTTCACAAAGATAAGAGGGAGGGGAATGATGACCTATAAACATCGACTCTTTGACCTTGGCTGTTCCCTTCTCAACTTTGAAACAGTTGAGGATTAGGGGGAGTCTGATATCAGATATTCAAGGGGTAAATAAAGCAGGGATTGACAGTGAGTGATTTAATCCCTAGATACTTGAGAATACAAGCACAGCTATCCCAAACTGTCAGATTCAAGGTTGAAGATATTATAATTAAAAGGAGAGACTCATGTGCTTCATCTGTCAGAGAATTGAACTCATCAAAGTTGGGCAAAACCCCTACTTTGTCAAAGAACTAGAAACAGGCTATGTAGTTATTGGAGACCACCAATACTTTAAGGGCTATACCTTATTTTTAGCAAAAGAGCATGTCACAGAACTCCACCAAATGGAAAATCCTGTAAAACTTCGCTTTTTAGAGGAAATGAGTTTGGTCCAAGAAGCAGTCGCCAAAGCATTTGAGGCTGAAAAGATGAATATTGAACTCCTAGGAAATGGTGATGCCCACGCTCATTGGCATCTTTTCCCGCGAAGAGCAGGTGATATGAAAGGTTACGGACTTAATGGCCGTGGCCCAGTCTGGTGGGTGCCCTGGGAAGAAATGGCAGCAGCAGATTGCCAAGTACAATCACCAGAGCTGGAACAAATGATTAGAGCCTTATCACATGAATTGGAGAAATGCTTGGCCTAAGAGAGAGGAAGAAAGAAATGAAAAAAAGATATGTCATTTTATCTGGTTTATTAGCGTTGACCCTTGCAGCTTGTTCGCAAGAAAAAACCAAAGTTGAAGAAACTACCCAAAAGACGGAGCAAAGTACCAAGGAAGAAGGAACTGTGGGTAGCAAATCCCAAACTTCTAGCCAGAAAAAAGCAGAGGTTGTAGATAAAGGAAGTTATTATAGTATCCAAGGGAAATACGATGAAATTATCATTGCCAATAAACGCTATCCTTTGTCAAAAGACTACAATCCAGGAGAGAATCCAACAGCCAAGGCAGAGTTGCTCAAACTAATCGCAGCCATGCAGGCTGAGGGCTATCCAATCAGTGACCACTACAGTGGTTTTAGAAGTTATGAAACTCAGGCTAAGCTATACCAAGACTATGTCAATCAAGACGGGAAGGAAGCAGCAGATCGCTACTCATCCCGCCCAGGTTACAGTGAACACCAGACGGGTCTTGCTTTTGACCTTATTGGTACAGATGGTGATTTAGTTACTGAAGAAAAAGCAGCCCAGTGGCTCTTGGACCATGCGGCTGACTATGGCTTTGTTGTTCGCTATCTCAAAGGCAAGGAAAAAGAGACAGGTTACATGACAGAAGAATGGCATCTCCGCTACGTTGGAAAAGAAGCCAAAGAAATTGCTGCAAGTGGTCTCAGTTTGGAAGAGTACTATGGCTTTGAAGGCGGAGATTACGTTGATTAAAAACGAAAGTTTTCTCTTGCATTTTTAGATAAATAGTGTATAATGGAAAGGTATGTGTAAAGCATACTTGTGGGAGGTAAAAATCTTACATTACCGCCAAAACCACAAAGGAGGATTTAAAAATGGCTAAAAAAGTCGAAAAACTTGTAAAATTGCAAATCCCTGCTGGTAAAGCTACACCAGCTCCACCGGTTGGACCTGCTCTTGGTCAAGCTGGTATCAACATCATGGGATTCACAAAAGAGTTCAACGCTCGTACAGCTGATCAAGCTGGTATGATCATTCCAGTTGTTATCTCAGTTTACGAAGATAAATCATTTACTTTCATCACTAAGACACCACCAGCTGCTGTTCTTTTGAAAAAAGCTGCAGGTGTTGAAAAAGGATCAGGTACACCTAACAAAACTAAAGTTGCTTCAGTTACTCGTGCGCAAGTACAAGAAATTGCAGAAACTAAAATGCCAGATTTGAACGCTGCAAACCTTGAGTCTGCAATGCGTATGATCGAAGGTACTGCTCGTTCTATGGGATTCAACGTTGTTGACTAATCAATAACATCCCTATATAACCCGCAAGACTTCATCATTTCGAGAAGTGACGTGGGAGATGAAAATCGATTGAACCACTTACAAGGAGAATAGAAAATGGCTAAAAAAAGCAAACAACTTCGTGCTGCTCTTGAGAAAATCGACAGCACAAAAGCGTACAGCGTAGAAGAAGCTGTAGCTCTTGCAAAAGAAACTAACTTTGCAAAATTTGATGCAACTGTAGAAGTTGCTTACAACTTGAACATTGACGTTAAAAAAGCTGACCAACAAATCCGTGGAGCAATGGTATTGCCAAACGGTACTGGTAAAACAGCTCGCGTTCTTGTATTTGCACGTGGTGCTAAAGCTGAAGAAGCTAAAGCTGCTGGTGCAGACTTCGTTGGTGAAGACGACCTTGTTGCTAAAATCAACGACGGTTGGTTGGACTTCGACGTAGTTATCGCTACACCTGATATGATGGCTCTTGTTGGACGTCTTGGACGTGTCCTTGGACCACGTAACTTGATGCCAAACCCTAAAACTGGTACTGTAACAATGGATGTTGCTAAAGCAGTTGAAGAGTCTAAAGGTGGTAAAATCACTTACCGTGCAGACCGTGCAGGTATCGTACAAGCTATCATCGGTAAAGTTTCATTTGAAGCTGACAAGTTGGTTGAAAACTTCAAAGCATTCAACGAAACAATCCAAAAAGCTAAACCAGCTACTGCTAAAGGAACTTACGTAACAAGCTTGACAATCACAACTACTCAAGGTGTTGGTATCAAGGTTGACGTGAACTCACTTTAATCAATAAGTTTATAAAAAACGAGTACAAAAGTGCTCGTTTTTTTTTGATGATATTTTTATTCTAGAAAAAATGAGTTCATTTATTTCCTGATGGATCAAGGAAAAGTGCTTTCCTCTTCTTCTTTCACAGAAAATATGGTATAATAGAGAGTAAAAAACTTTGAAAGAAAGAAAAAGATGAATTTAAAAGATTATATCGCAACGATTGAAAATTATCCTAAGGAAGGCATCACCTTCCGTGATATCAGCCCATTGATGGCAGATGGCAATGCTTATAGCTATGCTGTTCGTGAAATCGTTCAGTATGCAACGGACAAGAAGATTGACATGATCGTGGGACCAGAGGCCCGTGGATTTATTGTCGGTTGTCCCGTTGCTTTTGAGTTGGGCATCGGATTTGCTCCTGTTCGTAAACCAGGGAAATTACCACGTGAAGTGATTTCTGCTGACTATGAAAAAGAGTACGGTATTGATACCTTGACCATGCACGCTGATGCCATCAAACCAGGTCAACGTGTTCTCATTGTAGATGACCTCTTGGCGACAGGTGGAACTGTCAAGGCAACCATTGAAATGATCGAAAGACTTGGTGGAGTTGTAGCAGGTTGTGCTTTCTTGATTGAACTTGATGAACTTAAAGGCCGTGAAAAAATCGGAGATTACGATTACAAGGTACTTATGCATTATTAATGAAAAACAGTCCTTGGGGCTGTTTTCTCTTCATCTGCTATATAAACAAACTATAGCTAGTTAGAGAAAAACTATAATTGAAAACTATATCTTCATACAGTATAATAAAAGGAAGAAAAGTTTGAAAGATTGTGCTTTCAAGCAGATAAAGCCATTCCCGAAATAGATGACTGTTAGGAGGGTATTATGCCGATTCGGATTGAAAAAAAATTACCTGCTGTTGAGATTCTAAGGACAGAGAATATCTTTGTCATGGACGATCAACGGGCTGCTCACCAAGATATTCGACCTTTGAAGATTTTGATTCTAAATCTGATGCCCCAAAAGATTGTGACAGAAACACAACTCTTGCGGCACTTGGCCAATACGCCCCTACAGTTAGATATTGATTTCTTGTATATGGAGACGCATCGTTCAAAAACGACCCGTGCCGAACATATGGAAACCTTCTATAAGACCTTCCCAGAGGTCAAGAATGACTTTTTTGATGGAATGATCATCACGGGAGCTCCAGTGGAGCACTTGCCTTTTGAGGAGGTGGACTACTGGGAGGAGTTTAAACAGGTCATCGAATGGTCCAAGACGCATGTTTTTTCTACTCTGCATATCTGCTGGGGTGCCCAAGCAGGTCTTTATGCTCGCTATGGAGTTGAAAAACACCAAATGGAGCAGAAATTATCAGGCATTTACCCGCAGGATACCTTGAAAGAGGGGCATCTTCTCTTTCGTGGTTTTGATGATAGCTATGTAGCTCCCCATTCTCGTCATACAGAAATCTATAAGGAAGAGATATTAGGAAAAACCAATCTGGAAATCCTCTCTGAGGGAGAACAAGTCGGTGTTGCTATTTTAGCCAGTCGGGATCTTCGGGAGATCTATAGTTTTGGTCATTTAGAATATGACCGTGATACTCTAGCAAAAGAGTATTTTCGTGATTATGAGGCAGGACTTAATCCTCACATTCCAGAAAATTACTTCAAAAATGATGATGTGAATGAGACACCGTGTCTCTGTTGGTCTTCATCAGCTGCCCTCTTTTTCAGTAACTGGGTTAACTATGCTGTCTATCAGGAAACTCCTTTTGACTGGAAAAAGGTAGAGGACGATGCAGCTTCATTTGGATATTTATAAGAGGAATTATGACATATTTTGACGCTTTTAAATCAGGGAACTTGGTTTTGCCAAGTGCCCTGCTCTTGCATTTTAAAGAACTCTTTCCTTCCAGCGATGATTTTCTCGTCTGGCAATTTTTCTATCTACAAAATACATCTGCTTTGGATGAGCTGTCGCCAAGCCAAATCGCAGAAACTATTGGCAAAGAACTTTCAGATGTCAACCAATCCATTTCAAACTTGACTGAAAATGGACTACTACAATATCGAACGATTGAACTAAATGGGGAGATTGAGCTTATTTTTGATGCTAGTTTAGCTTTTGAACGCTTGGATAGCTTGTTGGACAGCCAAACTCCAGCTACAACTACCCCAAACCCGCAAAATCAATTGAAGGATTTGGTTGAGACTTTCCAGCAGGAATTAGGACGTTTGTTAACGCCGTTTGAAATCGAAGATCTTTCCAAGACAGTCAAAGACGATGGAATCAAGGCGGATTTGATCAAAGAAGCTCTTCGAGAGGCCGTTCTAAATGGCAAACCAAATTGGAAATATATTCAGGCTATCCTTCGGAATTGGCGCCATGAAGGCATCCAGTCTGTGGCCCAAGTGGAAGCTAAACGAGCTGAGAGAGAAGCAAACAATCCTAAACAAGTTCAAGCTTCAGCCGATTTTCTCGATGCCATGAATTTGTGGCAAGATTAGTCGCTTGAAAAATATTGAAAATTAGAGTAAGGTTTGCAAGCTCTTTATAAATATGATAAAATAATAGAAAATAAAATGAAAAAAGAGGTATGTGAAATGTCACGTAAACCATTTATCGCTGGTAACTGGAAAATGAACAAAAATCCAGAAGAAGCAAAAGCGTTCGTTGAAGCCGTTGCATCAAAACTTCCTTCATCAGACCTTGTTGAAGCAGGTATCGCAGCTCCTGCAGTTGATTTGACAGCTGTTCTTGCTGCTGCAAAAGGTTCAAACCTTAAAGTTGCTGCTCAAAACTGCTACTTTGAAAATGCAGGTGCTTTCACTGGTGAAACAAGCCCACAAGTTTTGAAAGAAATCGGTACTGACTACGTTGTTATCGGTCACTCAGAACGTCGTGACTACTTCCATGAAACTGACGAAGATATCAACAAAAAAGCAAAAGCAATCTTTGCAAACGGTATGCTTCCAATTATCTGTTGTGGTGAGTCACTTGAAACTTACGAAGCTGGTAAAGCAGCTGAATTCGTAGGTGCTCAAGTATCTGCTGCTTTGGCTGGATTGACAGCTGAGCAAGTTGCTGCATCAGTTATCGCTTATGAGCCAATCTGGGCTATCGGTACTGGTAAATCAGCTTCACAAGACGACGCACAAAAAATGTGTAAAGTTGTTCGTGACGTTGTAGCGGCTGACTTTGGTCAAGAAGTTGCTGACAAAGTTCGTGTTCAATACGGTGGTTCAGTTAAACCTGAAAACGTTGCTTCATACATGGCTTGCCCAGACGTTGACGGTGCCCTTGTTGGTGGTGCGTCACTTGAAGCTGAAAGCTTCTTGGCATTGCTTGACTTTGTAAAATAATCTAACTTATTCCAGACAGACAGTCAAAAGTACTAGGTGACTTTGACTGCCTGTCTTGTTTTTACTTGGAGTATTCTTGTGAAAGAGGAATTTTTCCGACTAGGAAAGTTCCTCAGGGAAGGAAAGGCGTGCGGATGCGCGCTCTTTTCTGTATTAAAAAGTTATGAAAGGAGGAGTTATGCTCTATATTTGGTCTTATTTGAAAAAATATCCCAAGTGGTTATTCTTGGATTTCTTTGGAGCGATTTTCTTCGTTATCGTCAATCTTGGATTGCCAACCGTTCTGGCTCGGATGATTGATGAAGGTGTGAATAAAGGAAATGAACATCAATTGTATGTTTGGGCGGCAATCATGCTGGTGATCATCCTATGTGGAACCTTGGGGCGTATAGTCTTAGCCTATGCTGCTAGTAAGCTAACGACCAATATGGTCAAGGATATGAGGGATGATCTCTATGCCAAATTGCAAGAGTATTCTCATCATGAATATGAAAAGATAGGAGTATCTTCACTGGTTACTCGTATCACCAGTGATGCCTTTGTTCTCATGCAGTTTGCAGAACAGACCTTAAAACTGGGTGTCATTACTCCCATGATGATGTTGTCTAGTATTTTAATGATCTTTTTGACCAGTCCGTCATTGGCTTGGATAGTAGCTTTTGCAGTACCTTTCTTGGCTGTGGTGGTCATTTATGTAGCGGTCAAGACGCGACCTTTATCAGAAAAACAGCAGGCTACCTTAGATAAGATAAATCAATATGCCAGGGAAAATCTGATGGGGCTCCGTGTCATTCGTGCCTTTGCTCGTGAAGAGTTTCAAGAGGAACGCTTTGCAGGACAAAATGCGGTCTATGCAGCTAATTCCAATCGTCTGTTTAAACTAACCGGTTTAACGGAACCCTTGTTTGTTCAGATTATCATTGCCATGATTGTGGCTATTGTCTGGTTTGCTCTGGATCCTATCAAACAAGGTTCTCTTCAAATTGGGGACCTAGTAGCCTTTATCGAATATAGTTTCCACGCCCTCTTGTCCTTCCTTTTCCTATCCAATCTCTTCACCATGTATCCTCGTACAGCCGTTTCGAGTGAACGTTTGAAAGAAGTCATGGATATGCCGATTTCTATTGATCCAAATGAAGGAGGTATCAGAGAAACTGAAACCCACGGCTATTTGGAATTTGAAAATGTCACCTTTGCTTATCCAGGTGAGACGGAAAATCCTGTTTTGCACAATATTTCGTTCTGTGCCAAACCGGGTGAAACCATTGCCTTTATCGGTTCGACCGGATCTGGTAAGTCCTCTCTTGTGCAATTGATTCCCCGTTTTTACGATGTTATCCTTGGGAAAATCAAAGTTGATGGTGTCGATGTGAGGGATTATCGACTTAAGTCTCTTCGTCAAAAGATTGGTTTTATTCCACAGAAGGCCTTACTCTTTACTGGAACCATCGCTGAAAATATCCGCTATGGGAAAGAAGACGCTAGTTCTGCAGACTTAAATCAGGCGGCAGATGTGGCGCAAGCCAAAGAGTTTATCGATAGCCGAGACGAAGGCTTTGCGACCCATCTAGCTGAAGGCGGAAGCAATCTTTCTGGTGGACAGAAACAACGTCTATCAATTGCCCGAGCGGTTATAAAGAATCCTGATATCTATATTTTTGATGATTCCTTCTCAGCCTTGGACTATCGCACGGATGCCATTTTGCGTCGTAGACTTAAGGAAGTCACTCAAAATGCAACAGTCTTAATTGTTGCCCAGCGTGTCGGAACCATCATGGATGCGGATCAGATCATCGTTCTTGATAAGGGAGAAATCGTGGGTCGCGGTCGACATGAGGAATTAATGGAGACAAATGACATCTATCGTGAAATTGCTGAGTCGCAGTTGAAAAATGCATCGCTAACAGAAGAATAGGAGGAAATATGAAAACACAATCTAGTTTGGCTCGTTTGTGGAGCTATTTAAAAGCCTACCGTTTTTCTGTCTTCTTTGCAGTCTTTCTAAAAATTTTGAGTGTGGTCATGAGTGTCTTAGAACCTTTTGTATTGGGGCTAGCCATTACGGAGTTGACAAAGAATCTCTTAGATATGGCTAAGGGCCTTTCAGGTGCTGCTATCAATACTAGCTACATCGGAACTGTTTTAATCATTTACCTCTTTAGAGGTCTCTTGTATGAACTTGGTTCTTATTATTCCAACTATTTCATGACCAATGCGGTCCAGTCTATGACTCAGGATCTGCGAAATGAAATGACTGAAAAAATCAATCGTATCCCAGTATCCTTCTTTGACAAACACCAGTTCGGTGATTTGTTGGGGCGCTTTACCAGTGATGTTGAGACAATGTCCAACGCTCTTCAGCAGTCTTTTCTTCAAATTGTCAATGCCCTTTTGACGATTGTCCTCGTGATGGGAATGGTATTATACTTAAACTTTCAGCTGGCTATAGTGGTGATTCTATCCATTCCAGTGACCTATTTTGGTGCAAGAAGTATCCTGAAACGTTCTCAGCCTTATTTTAAAGAGCAGGCGGCTATTTTAGGACGTATGAATGGCTATGTGCAGGAAAATCTCACAGGTTTTAATGTCTTGAAACTCTATGGTCGTGAGGAAACTTCTCATAAAGAATTTTCTGAGATTACGGACGACCTCCAACGTGTTGGCTTTAAAGCCAGCTTTATCTCTGGACTCATGATGCCAGCTCTCCATGCCGTATCAGACTTGACCTATCTGATCGTTGCAGTTCTTGGTGGTTTGCAGGTTATTGCGGGCCGTTTGACAGTGGGGAATATGCAGGCCTTTGTTCAGTATGTTTGGCAGGTTAGCCAGCCTATCCAAAACATCACACAACTTGCGGGTCAAATGCAAAGTGCCAAGTCTTCGCTAGACCGTATTTTTGAGGTCTTGGATGAGACAGAGGAAGTCGAGGGAGAAGAACTCGAAATCCTTGAACCTTTAACGGGTCAGGTAACTTTTAAGCAAGTTGATTTCCAGTATGTCGAAAACAAACCATTGATTCGAGACTTTAATCTAGAAGTTCAACCAGGAGAGATGGTAGCGATTGTTGGTCCGACTGGAGCTGGTAAGACAACCTTGATCAATCTACTCATGCGTTTTTATGATGTTACAGCAGGTGCAATCTTGGTTGACGGCCAGGATATTCGCGAGTTGTCACGACAAGACTACCGCCGTCAGTTTGGGATGGTCTTGCAGGATGCTTGGCTTTATGAAGGTACTATCAAAGAAAACCTACATTTTGGAAATCTTGACGCCAGTGATGAGGAAATAATAGAAGCTGCCAAAGCAGCAAATGTAGACCACTTTATTCGAACTCTTCCTGGTGGTTACAACATGGAGATGAACCAAGAGTCCAGCAATATTTCCCTCGGGCAAAAACAACTCTTGACTATCGCGCGTGCTCTCCTAGCCAATCCTAAAATTCTCATTCTGGATGAAGCGACTTCTTCTGTTGATACCCGTTTGGAGCTCTTGATTCAAAAAGCTATGAAACGCTTGATGAAGGGAAGAACCAGCTTTGTTATCGCTCACCGTCTCTCTACCATTCAAGAAGCAGACAAGATTCTCGTTCTTAAAGATGGGCAGATTATTGAGCAGGGAAATCATGAAAGCTTGCTCCAAGAAAAAGGCTTTTATTATGATCTGTACCAAAGCCAATTTTCAAGCAAATCCGATCAAGTCAGCTAAGAAAATAAAGCTAGATTTTCTTAAATTATCAGTCAATTACAACTTTTTTAATATGAGTTAATTCCCTTGCTTTTGTATATCAGGAGTAGTATACTTAGGTAGTAATCAATAAATTGGTTACAAAAATAATATTACGAGGTAAGAAAAATGGTTGAATTGAAAAAAGAAGCAGTAAAAGACGTAACAACATTATCTAAAACAGCGCCAGTAGCATTGGCAAAAACAAAGGAAGTATTGAACCAAGCAGTAGCGGACTTGTATGTGGCTCACATCGCCCTTCACCAAGTTCATTGGTATATGCGTGGCCGTGGCTTCCTCGTTTGGCATCCAAAAATGGATGAATACATGGACAGCCTTGATGGCTATCTTGACGAAATTAGCGAACGTTTGATTACCCTTGGTGGCAAACCTTACTCAACTTTGACAGAATTCCTTCAACACAGTGAAATTGAAGAAGAAGAAGGAGAATTCCGTAACGTTGAAGAAAGCTTGGAACGTGTTCTAGCTATTTATCGCTACCTCATCACTCTTTTCCAAAAAGCTTTGGATGTAACTGACGAAGAAGGCGATGATGTTACAAACGATATCTTTGTTGGGGCTAAGGCTGAACTTGAAAAAACAGTTTGGATGCTTGCGGCAGAACTTGGACAAGCTCCTGGTTTGTAAGATATAGTTGCTACCCCTTTTATCATGAGGTGCTTGATAAGTGCCCATGACCAATCATCTTTTAAAAGTCATGTAACTGTAAAAAGGTGCATGACTTTTTTTGTCTGCTGGACTTAGGACACATTGTCAAAAGTAGGATTTTACGGTATAATAGTTGCTGTTCGAGAAATTTTGATTTTCAAAAAATAGTGAAATGTTATAAGGAGAACCCATGAACAACTTACCAAATTGTCCAAAATGTAATTCAGAATATGTCTACGAAGATGGAAGTCTCTTGGTCTGTCCAGAGTGTGCCTATGAGTGGAATCCTGCAGAAGTTGCAGAAGTAGAAGAAGGTGTTGTTGCTATCGATGCCAATGGAAATAAATTGGCTGACGGAGATACTGTAACCCTTATCAAGGACTTGAAAGTAAAAGGGGCGCCTAAGGATTTGAAACAAGGAACTCGTGTTAAAAATATCCGTATCGTAGAAGGTGACCACAACATCGACTGTAAGATTGATGGTTTTGGAGCTATGAAACTCAAGTCAGAATTTGTTAAGAAAATCTAGCCATGAAACTGAATTATAAATTTATCTTTTATAGTCGTGTACTTTTGTTCTTAGCGGCATTTACAGGAGTTTATTTGGAGATTACCAAGCACGGTGGCTTTGGTATGCTCCTTTACTACACAGTGTTGTCTAATCTTTTGGTAACGATTTTCACGGGCTATCTGCTCCGTGTGATGAGCCGTTCAGGTGAAAATTGGCAAAGTCCGACCTTGCTTCGTCTCAAGGGTGGCGTTACCATGAGTATCATGATTACCTGTGTGATTTACCATTTTATGCTTGCTCCGATCGCGACAGACTTTTACCGTGTGGAAAATTTCCTTTGCCACTATATCGTTCCACTCTGGTTTTTAGCAGATACCCTCTTCTTTGATAAACAGGGTCAATACAAGATCTGGGATCCAGTCTTGTGGACCATCTTGCCCTTGGTTTATATGATTTTTGCCTTGTTTAACGGTCTGGTCTTAAAACTCAATATTCCGAATTCCAAGGACAATCCCTTCCCTTATTTCTTTTTAAATGTGAACAAGGGTTGGGACGTGGTTATCAAATGGTGTTTGATCATTTTTGTGGCGTATATGGTTGCAGGCTTTATCTTCTATCTGATCAAGCAAATCAAGCGAAAATAGTCTTCCTATAAGGGAAATTAGGACGGAGTCTCTAGTTCAATCGGGCTCCTTCTTTTCTTGCCCTCTTCCTTTTAAAAGGATTAACAGTGAGAAATATACAGAAAGAAAATTCATGAAACAATTTTTAGAACGGGCTAGTATTTTGGCCCTCTCCCTCGTTTTGATTACCTCCTTTTCCATCTCAAGTGCTTTACCAGCCATGTTTGACTACTATCAGGGCTATCCCAAAGAACAAATCGAGCTCCTAGTCAGTCTCCCTTCTTTTGGAATCATGATTATGCTAGTCTTAAACGGGGTGCTAGAGCGTTTGTTTCCTGAACGTCTTCAGATTAGTCTGGGGCTTCTCATCCTTTCTATCGGTGGAACAGCTCCCTTCTGGTATCAGGATTATAACTTTGTCTTTGCGATGCGGATTTTATTTGGCTTGGGTGTTGGAATGATCAATGCCAAGGCCATTTCCATCATTAGCGAACGCTATCATGGAAAGACACGGATCCAGATGTTGGGTCTTCGCGGATCAGCAGAAGTTGTCGGGGCGTCGATTTTGACTCTAGTGGTAGGTCAACTCTTATCCTTGGGATGGACAGTGACCTTCTTGGCCTACAGTGCGGGATTTTTAGTATTGATTCTTTATCTGCTCTTTGTCCCTTATGGGAAAGAAAAGAAAGAAACAAAGAAAAAAGAGGCCGAAATGACTCGTTTGACAGGACAGATGAAAGGCTTAATTTTTCTATTGGCTGTCGAAGCAGCAGTTGTTGTCTGCACCAATACAGCTATCACTATTCGTATTCCTAGTCTGATGGTGGAAAGAGGTCTAGGGGATGCCCAGTTATCGAGTTTGGTTTTAAGTATCATGCAGTTGATTGGTATCTTGGCAGGTGTGAGTTTTTCTTTCTTTATCTCTCTCTTTAAAGAAAGGTTGCTCCTTTGGTCAGGTATCACCTTTGGATTGGGACAGATTGTGATAGCTTTGTCTCCGTCATTGGGTGTGATGGTAGTTGGAAGTATTGTGGCAGGTTTTGCCTACAGCGTAGCCTTGACCACTGTCTTTCAGCTTCTTTCTGAAAGAATCCCAGCTAACCTCCTTAATCAGGCAACGTCTTTCGCAGTGCTAGGATGTAGCTTTGGAGCCTTTACTACACCTTTCATTCTTGGGGCGATTGGCTTGATGACTCAAAACGGTATGTTTGTCTTCACCATTCTAGGATGCTGGTTAATAGTGACTTCCGTATTTGTCATGTTTGTACTTCAAAAGAAAGCTTAGGATTGATTTCCTAAGTTTTTCTTTTTCATTTTTGTCCCCAGACAATTATTGTTTTTTAAACTTGTTTGTACTATTATTTCCTGATAAAATAGACACATGACAAGATATAAAGCAATCATTTCTTATGACGGTTACGCTTTTGCTGGTTTTCAGCGCCAGCCTCATGCGCGGAGCGTTCAGGAGGAAATCGAAAAAACCTTAGCGAGACTCAATAAGGGGCAAGCCATCACTGTTCACGGTGCTGGTAGGACTGATAGTGGGGTTCATGCTCTGGGACAGGTCATTCATTTTGACCTGCCCTATCAGATGGATGAGGAGAAACTTCGTTTTGCCCTGGATACCCAATCTCCTGAAGATATCGATGTAATCTCGATGGAGCTTGTGGCAGATGATTTTCATTGCCGTTATGCCAAGCATAGCAAGATCTATGAGTTTATCGTGGATAGAGGGCGACCCAAAAATCCTATGCGCCGTCACTATGCTACTCACTTTCCCTACCCCCTCGATGTGGAACGCATGCAGATGGCAATCAAAAAGCTAGAGGGAACCCATGATTTCACCGGTTTTACAGCCTCTGGGACTAGTGTAGAGGACAAGGTTCGGACCATTACAGAAGCGAGTTTAACAGTCGATGAGACAGGGCAGTTTTTGACCTTTACATTTTCTGGAAATGGCTTCTTGTATAAGCAGATTCGCAATATGGTGGGGACGCTGCTCAAAATTGGAAATAACCGAATGCCAGTTGAGCAGATTGACTTGATTTTGGAGAAGAAGGACAGGCAGTTTGCAGGTCCCACTGCGACACCGAATGGCTTGTATTTAAAGGAGATTCGTTATGAGGAATAATCGTATTTTAGCACTTTCTGGAAATGATATTTTTAGTGGTGGCGGTTTGTCAGCTGATTTGGCTACCTATACTTTAAATGGTTTGCATGGCTTTGTAGCAGTGACTTGTTTGACAGCCTTGACCGAAAAAGGCTTTGAAGTTTTCCCTACGGATGATACTATTTTCCAACATGAGTTGGATAGTTTGCGTGACGTGGATTTTGCGGGAATCAAGATTGGTCTTCTCCCTACTGTCAGTGTGGCTGAGAAAGCCTTGGATTTTATCAAACAACGCCCAGGAGTACCTGTGGTGTTAGACCCTGTCTTGGTCTGCAAGGAAACGCATGATGTAGCAGTCAGCCAACTCTGCCAAGAATTGATCCGCTTTTTTCCTCATGTCAGTGTGATTACGCCAAATCTTCCAGAGGCAGAATTATTAGCTGATCAAGAGATTAAAACCTTGGAAGATATGAAAACTGCAGCGCAGAAATTGCATGAATTAGGAGCGCCAGCAGTCATTATCAAGGGGGGCAATCGCCTTAGTCAGGACAAAGCTGTGGATGTCTTTTATGACGGACAAAACTTTACGATCCTAGAAAATCCTGTTATCCAAGGGCAAAATGCTGGTGCAGGTTGTACCTTTGCCTCAAGCATTGCCAGTCACCTGGTTAAAGATGAAGAACTATTAGCAGCAGTGGAAAGCTCTAAAGCTTTCGTTTACCGTGCTATTGCACAAGCAGATCAATATGGAGTAAGACAATATGAAGCAAACCAAAACAAATAAAATCGCCCTAGTATCTATCTTAACAGCCCTATCAGTAGCTTTAGGTTATGTTGTGAAAATCCCAACAGCTACTGGAATTCTCACTTTTTTGGATGCTGGAATTTTCTTTACCGCCTTTTATTTTGGGCGCCGTGAAGGAGCCATCGTTGGAGGTCTAGGAGGTTTTATCATTGACCTTATTTCAGGTTATCCTCACTGGATGATCTTCAGCTTGATTTTCCATGGTTCACAGGGCTATTTTGCAGGTTTTAAAGGCAAATGGCAGTGGCTTGGATTAGTCTTGGCCTCGATCGTCATGGTAGCTGGTTATGCCTTTGCTACTGCTTGGATGAAAGGATGGGGTGTAGCCTTGGCAGATGTTCCTCACAATTTATTGCAGAATTTTGTTGGAATGTTTGCAGGATTTCTTCTCTGTCAAAGTATTAAAAAGATAAAATAAAAAAGTCAGCTATTTGAGCTGACTTTTTGCTTGTCTCTATGTTTAATCAAAATAAAGCAAATCCTTGCTGGTGCTGGTAAAGAGGTCAAAGCCATCCTTGGTGACAACACCGCAGTCTTCGATACGAACACCGACTTTACTAGGGATATAGATGCCTGGTTCAACAGAGAAGCACATGCCTTCTTCGATGACCATGTCGTTTCCTTCCATGATAGAAGGGAATTCGTGGACATTCATACCGATACCGTGACCAAGACGGTGGTTGAAGTACTCTCCATAACCAGCTTTCTCGATGACTTCACGGGCTGCGCGGTCCACTTCATGAGCAGTCACACCTGGCTTGATAAAGTCAAGGGCAGCTTGTTGGGCTTCCAGAGTCAAGTTGTAGATATCTTTCTTGAACTGGTCTGGTTTGCCGACAGCTACTGTACGAGTCATGTCAGAGGCGTAGCCATTAACCATAACACCGAGGTCAAAGAGGAGAAGGGCATCCTTTTCGACCTTGTTCGCTCCAGGGATGCCGTGTGGATTTGCAGCGTTATCACCAGTCAAGACCATGGTATCAAAGCTCATTTCATAGCCTTCACGTTTCATGGCAAAGTCGATTTGTGCGATGATATCTGTCTCAGTCTTATCAAGAGAAATATTGTCAAAACCAACATTAACAGCCTTGTCCGCATAGAGACCTGCAACCATCATTTTTTGGACTTCATCAGCTGATTTGATGAGGCGCATGCGTTGGATGCGAGGAGTGAGGTTTTCAAACTCAGCAGTTTCAAAGACCGTTTTCAAACCATGGTATTTAGTCAAGATAAGATTGTCAAACTCAACAGCGACACGTTTGAAATCAAGTTGTGGCAAGGCATTCTGGATTTTCTTCCATGGATTTTCAGAGTCTACATAGCCCACAACTGGGAAGGAAACAGTGCTGCTTGCACGCTCAACCTCAAGGGCTGGGACAAAGAGGAGAGGTTCCTGATTCGCTAGGACAAAGAGGAACATTTGGCGTTCATGGGGATCACTGTAAAAGCCAGTGAGGTAATTGATAGTGACGGGGTCAGATACGACAGCGACGTCTAGTTTTTCTGATTCAAGATATGTTAGGATTTGTTGTAATTTAGACATATGCTACCTTCTTTCTACCCCTCTATTTTGGCAAAAAATGAGAGAAAATGCAAGGGAGAAGGGTAAAAGAACAGGCAAAAAGAACTCCGACAAGATATCGGGGTTCTTTGGTCTAGTTTTCCTTAGTTTAGGTAAAGTCAGCCTTGCTTTTGACGTCGCTGTATTCTTCAGCGATTTCTTGGCTGAGAATGTCCTCATAGGCAGGGAGTTGGATGTCCTGACCGTATTTTTTCTTGAGAGTAGTAGTGACTAGGCGATAAGCCAGATTGGCATTACGAGAGAGGATAGGCCCGTGGAAGTAGGAACCAAAGACATTCTTATAATGAACCCCTTCACCGACTTTTTCTTCGTTGTTTCCATTTCCATAGACAACCAGTCCCAGTGGTTTTTGGTCATCTGAGAGGAAGGTACGGCCTTGGTGGTTTTCAAATCCATAGTAGGTTTCATCGAATTCGTCATTGTGAATCTTGATATCACCGATAAAGCGGTTATTGGTCTGGTTGAGTGTGTAGTGGCCCATGACTCCTAACCCTTCGATGCGTTTTCCTGAAGCTTCAACATAATATTGCCCTAATAATTGGAAACCACCGCAGATGGCTAGAACCACACCGTCCTTTTGGATGTAGTTGTCAATGCTCTCTTTTTTAGCAGGTAGGTCTCCCGCGATAATACTTTGTTCAAAGTCTTGACCCCCACCGAAAAAGGTGATATCGTAGTGATTTTCGTCAAAGTCATCATGGAGAGAAACGATGTCAACCGTCACATGAGCCCCTAGCTTTTCAGCTACATACTTGAGCATAAGGATGTTTCCATTGTCCCCATAGGTATTCATGAGGTTTCCATAGAGGTGGGCGATGTTGAGCTGATAAGGGTAGTTGCCAGCTTTTGAGGAAAGTGAAGTATAAACCATTAGTTCATCTCCTTTCTAACAATCTGACGACTAGCCAGCAGTTCGCGGAATTCCAGCATGGCAGTATAGGTAGCTAGGATATAGGCATGCTTGCAGTCTTGGTTCTCAATTGTCTTAAGAACTTGCTCAAGATTGCTTGTCTCAGTGATTTTATCAGCTGGGAAGCCAGTCACCCGTAAACGGCGAGCGATTTCAGAATGACGAACACCACCAGCGTTGATTTCAGGAATGTCCATGTCAATGATTTGTTCAAAGTCTGCATCCCAGATCCAGCTAGTATCTATTCCATCAGCATAGTTGGCGTTGAGAAGGACAGAAAGGCTAAATGGGCAAGGAGCTAGTTTAATCATCTCGATGGCTTGAGTTGCACCGACTGGATTCTTAATCAAGACGAGAGTACATTCCTTGTCGCCGATATGGAAGGTTTCCTGACGACCAAAGACAGCGCGACTCTTGTCAAATCCTTGTTTGATTCGTTGCGAATCTGCACCGAGGAAACGGGCAATGGCAACCGCAGCAAGGGCATTGTAGATGTTGTAAAGTCCACCGATTTGAATACCATATTCTTGGCCGTCGATCACAAAGCGAGAGCGATTGTTAGTCAACTCAACCAATTCCGTCAGACGGTAGTCCAAGTCAGGACGTTTACATCCACAATTTTCACAGATATAGGCTCCCAAGTTGGCATAGGTATTGTGCTCATATTTGAGGATGCCTTGACAGTCAGGGCAGAGAATCCCTTCGGTATTGTAGTGAGCTAGTTTGGCTGGTCCTTTTTCCAAGTCAAAACCAAAATACTCTACAGGATTTGGAATAGCTGGCTTGTAGAAAAGGGGACTGTCACCATTGAGGAGAACAGTAGCCGTAGGCACCTTGCGGATGGCATCCAAAATCATGTTATAAGTCGTGTAAATCTCACCATAGCGGTCCATCTGGTCACGGAAAATATTAGTGATGACAAAAAGGCTAGGATGGATATAATCACAGATACGAGATAGACTGGCTTCGTCAATTTCAAGGACTGCAATATTTTTCCCAGTTTTAGAAGATTTTGCAGTCAAGAAGGTTGTCGTAATCCCCGTAATCATGTTGGCACCACTAGGATTGGTCAGAACCCGACCATAAACCTCTTTTAAAATGCCGACAGTGAGGGCAGTTGTTAAGGTTTTTCCATTGGTTCCAGTGACCACGACAATCTCGTAGTTCTTAGCTAGATTTTGTAAAATATCTTTATCAAATTGAAGGGCGACTTTTCCTGGGAGCGTACTTCCACGGCCAAGACGGCTCAAGATGAAGTGGGAAGAACGCCCAGCAAGAAGGCCCAAAGTAGTTTTTAATTTCATGTTTCTATTATATCATAAAAGAAAGAAAAGACAGATTTGAGATTTCGCAGAAACAAAAACAGCCCGATGAGGGCTGTTGGTTAACGAATCAGTCTCAACTTAAATCGCAAACAAGTCATTCAAGTTCTCAGCCAAGGTTGGGTGAGTGAAGATTTGTTTTGTGAAGTAAGTGTAAGGAATCTTGTTGTCCATAGCAACAGTGATGATGTTGATGATTTCTTGAGAACCTTCTGAGAAGATAGTTGCACCGAGAATTTCTTTGGTTTCAGTATTGACAACAGCTTTGAAGGCTCCGCGAAGGTCTCCATTTACGTGACCACGAGGCATAGCTGCAACAGGAATTTCTTTAACAGCGTATGGAAGTTTCAAATCAGCTGCTTGACTTTCCGTCAAGCCAACTTGAGAAAGAGCTGGTGTGATGAACATGGTGTTTGGTACATTGAGCCGGTCTTCAAGTGTGTAGCTACCATCTCCAGCAAGGTAGCTGTAGACAACACGGAAGTCATCAAGTGAAATGTAGGTAAATTGAGGTCCACCGTTGACGTCTCCAACTGCAAAGACACCAGGAACGTTTGTTTGGCAGTGTTTGTCGACCTTGATAGCACCACGCTCAGTTAGTTCAATATCTGTATTTTCAAGTTGAAGTGGTTCTACATTCGGTTTACGTCCAGTTGCGTAGAGAAGGGCATCAAAACGGTAGGTTTCGTTTTCAGTTACGACGAGGACTTGCTCACCGTCGTTTTTGATTTCAGTAGTACGGATGTTTTGAAGCAATTCAATGCCGTCTTCTTCCATGTATTGTTTAGCAAGAGCTGCGATGGAAGGTTCTGCACGAGGAAGGAATGTATCCAAGGCATCTAGGACTGTGACTTTGCTACCAAGTTTGTTGTAGAGTCCTGCGAATTCAAGACCGATGTTTCCACCACCAAGAATTCCAAATTTTTCTGGTAATTTGTCCAAGTTTTGGATACCTGTTGAGTCAAAGACATTTTTACTTGTAGCAAGTCCAGGAATAGGTAAGACGTTTGAAACAGTGCCAGTATTGATGACGATTGTTTCAGCAGTCAGTTCTTGTTTTTCGTCACCTGCTTGGATCTCGATCACCTTATTTGAAAGGAAGTGTGCTTCTGCATCAAAGATATCCACACCTGTTCCCGCAATAGTAGCGTAGTTTTTACCGTTGAGGCGACTAGTGATGGTATTTTTGGTAGCAATGACTTCTTCAAAAGACAAATCCTTCTCAGCAGCAACTAACAAGGTCTTAGTTGGGATACATCCGATGTTGATACATGTTCCGCCATACATGGCCTTGCTACGTTCGATAAGAGCCACTTTTTTACCAGCTGAAGCCAGTTTCCCAGCCAGTGTTTTCCCTGCCTTACCAAACCCGATAACGATTAAATCATAAGTTAACATTTTTAGTTCCTCCTATTTGGTTTCATTCTAGCACAAGAAAAAAACTTTTGCACAATTCTGCTACGGGAGAAACGAACCATATAAGGCTGTATTTATATTTGTGGAAAATCGTTTACATGATTTTCCTTAAAGATTCTACTATCTTTTGCCCCGCTCTTGTGTTATACTAGATAGGTTGCAAAGAAACTCGTACTTTTCTTTCGTGGAAAAGAAGCAACACGGTATCTCGTTTTTTAAGAAGATACATCATGAAAAGAAAAGTATATACTAAGCGCTATAGGATGGCTTCGCACCATCTTTAGAAAGAAGAAAAACGTGAAATTTAATGAATTTAACTTGTCTGCTGATTTGCTAGCAGAGATTGAAAAAGCTGGATTTGTAGAAGCAAGTCCCATCCAAGAACAGACCATTCCATTGGCTCTTGAGGGAAAAGACGTTATCGGTCAAGCTCAGACTGGTACAGGGAAAACCGCAGCCTTTGGCTTGCCAACCCTTGAAAAAATCCGTACAGAAGAAGCAACTATTCAAGCCTTGGTCATCGCTCCAACTCGTGAACTAGCTGTCCAAAGTCAAGAGGAACTCTTCCGCTTTGGTCGTAGTAAGGGAGTCAAAGTCCGCTCAGTATATGGCGGTTCAAGCATTGAGAAACAAATCAAGGCCCTTAAGTCTGGTGCCCACATCGTTGTCGGAACACCAGGCCGTCTCTTGGACTTGATCAAACGCAAGGCTTTGAAATTGCACGATATTGAAACCCTCATCCTTGATGAAGCGGACGAAATGCTCAACATGGGCTTCCTAGAAGACATCGAAGCTATTATCTCTCGTGTCCCTGAAAGTCGTCAAACCTTACTCTTTTCAGCAACAATGCCAGATGCCATCAAACGTATTGGGGTTCAGTTCATGAAAGAACCAGAACATGTCAAGATTGCTGCTAAAGAATTAACCACAGAACTGGTAGATCAGTACTATATCCGTGTCAAGGAACAAGAAAAATTCGACACCATGACCCGTCTCATGGATGTAGAACAACCTGAACTTTCTATTGTATTTGGTCGTACCAAACGCCGTGTGGATGAATTGACTCGTGGACTTAAAATCCGTGGTTTCCGTGCAGAAGGCATTCATGGTGATTTGGACCAAAACAAACGTCTTCGTGTCCTTCGTGATTTCAAAAATGGCAATCTAGATGTCCTCGTAGCAACAGACGTGGCAGCGCGTGGTTTGGATATTTCAGGTGTGACCCATGTCTACAACTACGATATTCCACAAGATCCTGAAAGCTATGTTCACCGTATCGGTCGTACAGGGCGTGCTGGTAAGTCAGGTCAGTCTATTACTTTTGTATCACCAAACGAAATGGGCTATCTCCAAATCATTGAGAACTTGACCAAGAAACGCATGAAAGGTCTCAAACCTGCAAGTGCAGAAGAAGCCTTCCAAGCTAAAAAACAGGTAGCTCTCAAGAAAATCGAACGTGATTTCGCAAATGAAGAAATTCGTTCCAACTTTGAGAAATTTGCTAAAGATGCTCGTAAGTTAGCTGCCGAATTTAGTCCAGAAGAATTGGCTATGTATATCTTGAGTCTGACTGTCCAAGATCCTGACAGCTTACCAGAGGTTGAGATTGCACGTGAAAAACCACTGCCATTTAAACCATCAGGTAATGGCTTTGCTGGCAAAGCTAAGGGAGGTCGTGGAGGCCGTCGTGGGGACGACCGTCGAGACCGTGATCGCCGTGGCAATGGTCGTCGTGATGAATTCAAGAAAGGTAGTCGTGGGAACGATCGTTTTGATAAAGACAGACGTTACCGAAATAAAGACAATAAAAAACCTCGCAACACTTCAAGCGAAAAGAAAACAGGCTTTGTTATTCGTAACAAGGGAGATAAATAGGAAAAAGCGATTCACAAAGTGAATCGCTTTTATATATAAGGAGACCAAGGGGAAAAGAAGATGGATAATAGTCAAGGAAAGGTGAGATGGGAAGGGACCTTTAATTCATCTTCTTATAATGTTATAATAACAAAATTTATTTTTGCTGTCAACACAAAAATCCTATTTTTTCTAAAATATTTTTGCTTTTAAAAATTGCAATTCAATAAGCAATTTTCAGATAATTATTGAAATAAAGACTTTTCTATGTTATAATGGAAGCGATTATATGCGAGGTAAAAAATGGCACATTTATTAGAAAAAACAAGAAAAATTACATCAATTTTAAAACGCTCAGAAGAGCAAATGCAGGATGAACTTCCATACAATGCCATTACACGTCAACTAGCAGACATTATTGATTGCAATGCCTGCATTGTCAATAGCAATGGCCGTCTTTTGGGCTACTTTATGCGCTATAAAACCAATACAGACCGTGTAGAGCAGTTTTTCCAAACCAAGACGTTCCCAGATGACTATGTACAAGGGGCAAACATGATCTACGATACGGAGGCCAATCTTCCTATTGAACATGATTTGACCATTTTCCCTGTAGAGAGTCGTGCGGATTTTCCAGATGGTTTGACAACCATTGCTCCCATTCATGTATCAGGGATTCGCCTAGGTTCATTGATTATTTGGCGTAATGATAAGAAATTTGAAGATGAGGATTTGATACTTGTTGAGATTGCAAGCACTGTTGTGGGGATTCAACTCTTGAACTTCCAACGTGAAGAAGATGAGAAAAATATCCGTCGCCGTACTGCTGTAACTATGGCAGTCAATACCCTCTCCTACTCAGAACTTCGTGCTGTTTCAGCTATTTTATCTGAGCTAAATGGAAATGAAGGACAATTGACTGCATCTGTCATTGCAGATCGTATCGGTATTACGCGCTCAGTGATCGTCAATGCTCTCCGTAAGCTAGAGTCGGCAGGAATTATTGAAAGCCGTTCACTAGGAATGAAGGGAACCTATCTCAAAGTATTGATTTCAGATATCTTTGAGGAAGTGAAAAAGAGGGACTACTAATGGCAAAGGCTTTAATCTCGATTGACTATACAGAGGATTTTGTAGCAGATCAGGGAAAATTGACAGCAGGTGCTCCTGCTCAAGCTATTTCTGAGGCGATTGCTCAGGTGACTAGACTGGCTTTTGATCGTGGAGACTATGTTTTCTTCACCATTGATGCTCATGAGGAAGGGGATGATTTTCATCCTGAGAGTAAACTTTTCCCACCTCACAACATCATTGGAACTAGTGGTCGCAACTTGTATGGAAAACTAGCGGATTTTTACCAAGCCCATGCTTCTGATAGTCGTGTCTTTTGGATGGACAAGCGTCACTATTCAGCATTTTCAGGAACGGATTTAGATATTCGCTTGCGAGAACGTCGAGTTGATACAGTCATCTTAATTGGTGTTTTGACAGATATTTGTGTTCTCCATACGGCTATTGATGCTTATAATCTAGGTTATCAAATCGAGGTTGTCAAGCCTGCGGTTGCCTCCATCTGGCCAGAAAATCATCAGTTTGCTCTTGGACATTTTAAGAATACTCTGGGAGCCAAATTACTGGATGAAAATCTTGATGAAATTAAAGAATGATTCCCTTGGAAAAATGAAAAAAATCTGAAAAAAGTGTTGACAAAGATTTTGAAAGTTGATATACTAGTAAAGTAATCGACGCGGGGATGGCGGAATTGGCAGACGCGCAGGACTAAGGATCCTGTGACCGCTTTAGGTCGTGAGGGTTCAAGTCCCTCTCTCCGCATAGGGTAAGAGTTAGCTTTGGCTAGCTCTTTTTATTTTTCTAAAGAGGACTAGAGGAGGTATTTTGGATATCGGAAGCTATTGGCATCAAGAACTATCATTTATAGAATGGAGTCGATTTTTGATTGGTAAAACGTGTTCTAATATGAGGAAAGTTAGCAGTTGCTAGCTTTCTTCATTTTTTCAAAAAATAAATCAAAAAGTTTTTTCGATTTCATAAACATTTCATATTTGGATTTTATAATAGTCTTACAAATATGGAGGTGACAAATGAATCCAATCCAAAGAGCTTGGGCTTATGTCAGCAGAAAACGACTGAGAAGTTTTATTTTATTTCTGATTTTATTGGTCCTATTGGCCGGAATTTCAGCCTGTTTGACTCTGATGAAGTCCAACAAAACAGTAGAAACGAATCTTTACAAATCACTCAATACATCTTTTTCTATTAAGAAGATAGAGAATGGTCAGACTTTCAAGTTGTCAGACCTAGCATCCGTGAGCAAAATTAAGGGACTGGAAAATGTCTCTCCTGAACTCGAGACGGTCGCAAAACTGAAAGACAAGGAAGCGGTGAGTGGTGAGCAGAGCGTAGAACGAGATGATTTGTCCGCTGCGGACAAGAATTTGGTCAGCTTAACGGCTCTTGAGGATTCATCCAAGGATGTCACCTTTACCAGTTCGGCTTTCAATCTAAAAGAAGGCCGACACCTTCAAAAAGGGGATGCTAAGAAAATCCTGATCCACGAAGAGTTGGCTAAGAAGAACAATCTTTCGCTTCATGACAAGATTGGCTTGGATGCTGGACAGTCAGAATCTGGAAAAGGGAAAACAGTTGAGTTTGAGATTGTCGGCATCTTTTCTGGTAAAAAGCAAGAAAAATTCACAGGCTTGTCTTCTGACTTCAGTGAAAACCAAGTCTTTACAGACTATGAAAGTAGCCAGACTCTTTTAGGAAATAGTGAACCTCAAGTCAGTGCAGCGCGCTTCTATGTAGAAAATCCTAAGGAAATGGACGGACTCATGAAGCAAGTGGAAAGCTTGGCCTTGGAAAATCAAGGTTACCAAGTAGAGAAGGAAAACAAAGCCTTTGAACAGATCAAAGACTCAGTTGCAACCTTCCAAACCTTCCTGACCATCTTCCTTTATGGGATGTTGATAGCTGGAGCTGGAGCCTTAATTTTGGTCTTGTCTCTCTGGTTGAGAGAAAGAGTCTACGAAGTGGGAATTTTACTCGCACTTGGAAAAGGCAAGAGCTCAATCTTCCTACAATTCTGTTTAGAGGTAGTTTTGGTATCCCTCGGAGCTTTGCTTCCATCCTTTATTGCTGGAAATGCCATTACCTCCTATCTGCTACAAACTGTACTAGCCAGTGGAGATCAGACAACCTTGCAGGACACGCTGGCCAAAGCAAGTGGTCTATCAACCAGTCTCCTATCCTTTGCAGAATCCTATGTCTTTCTGCTCCTGATTAGTTGCTTGTCTGTAGCCCTTTGTTTCGTATTCTTATTTAGAAAATCACCTAAGGAAATTTTATCATCTATTAGTTAATACTCTTCGAAAATCAAATTCAAACCTCGTTAGTCTTATCTGCAACCTCAAAGCTGTGCTTTGAGCAACCTGCAGCTAGCTTCCTAGTTTGCTCTTTGATTTTCATCGAGTATAAGAAGGAGAAATCATGACTTTATTACAATTGCAAGATGTTACCTACCGTTATAAGAACACTGCTGAAGCAGTTTTATATCAGATCAAGTATAATTTTGAACCCGGAAAATTTTATAGTATCATTGGTGAGTCAGGAGCAGGAAAATCCACTCTCTTGTCCCTGCTTGCTGGTCTAGATAGTCCTGTCGAGGGTTCTATCCTTTTCCAAGGAGAGGACATTCGGAATAAGGGATATTCTTACCATCGCATGCACCATATTTCTCTGGTCTTTCAAAATTATAATTTGATTGATTATCTTTCTCCACTGGAAAATATCCGCTTGGTCAACAAAAAGGCGACTAAGGATACCCTTCTTGAGCTTGGTTTGGATGAAAGTCAGATCAAGCGGAATGTTCTCCAGTTATCAGGTGGGCAACAACAACGTGTTGCCATCGCTCGCAGTTTGGTATCAGAAGCTCCAGTTATTCTAGCTGATGAGCCAACAGGAAATCTGGACCCTAAAACTGCTGGAGATATTATCGAACTGCTCAAATCACTTGCCGAGAAAACAGGTAAATGTGTAATTGTCGTTACGCATAGTAAAGAAGTGGCGCAAGCGTCAGATATTACACTTGAGTTGAAGGACAAGAAACTGACTGAAACTCGCAATACTACTAAATAATATGAGCTTGTTTTGATAGCATTATAAAATCAAATCTAGAAAGGGAACCTATGTTACACAACGCATTTGCCTATGTTACAAGGAAGTTTTTCAAATCGATTGTTATCTTCCTGATTATTCTCCTCATGGCGAGCTTGAGTTTGGTCGGCTTGTCGATCAAGGGAGCTACTGCCAAGGCTTCTCAGGAGACCTTTAAAAATATCACCAACAGCTTCTCCATGCAAATCAATCGTCGCGTCAATCAAGGAACGCCTCGAGGTGCTGGGAATATCAAGGGTGAGGATATCAAAAAAATTACCGAAAACAAGGCCATCGAGTCTTATGTTAAACGCATCAACGCCATTGGAGATTTGACTGGATATGAGCTCATTGAAACGCCAGAAACCAAGAAAAATCTCACTGCAGACCGTGCCAAACGGTTTGGAAGCAGCTTGATGCTTACAGGTGTCAATGACTCCTCTAAAGAAGATAAGTTTGTCTCTGGTTCGTATAAGCTGGTCGAAGGTGAGCACCTAACCAACGATGACAAGGACAAGATCCTCATGCACAAGGACTTGGCAGCAAAACACGGCTGGAAAGTCGGAGATAAGGTCAAACTAGACTCCAATGTTTACGATGCAGACAATGAAAAAGGTGCCAAGGAAACAGTTGAAGTGACAATCAAGGGACTCTTTGATGGTCACAATAAGTCAGCAGTAACCTACTCACAAGAACTCTACGAAAATACAGCTATCACAGACATTCACACTGCTGCAAAACTTTATGGATACACAGAAGACACAGCTATTTATGGGGATGCAACCTTCTTTGTAACAGCGGACAAGAACTTGGATGATGTCATGAAAGAGTTGAATGGCATTAGTGGTATCAACTGGAAGAGCTACACACTCGTTAAGAGCTCCTCTAACTACCCAGCTCTTGAGCAATCCATCTCTGGTATGTACAAGATGGCTAATCTCCTCTTCTGGGGTAGCTTGAGTTTCTCAGTCCTTCTCCTTGCCCTCTTACTCAGCCTTTGGATCAACGCTCGTCGCAAGGAAGTGGGAATTCTCCTCTCTATCGGTCTCAAGCAGACAAGTATCTTGGGTCAATTCATCACTGAATCGATTTTGATTGCCATCCCTGCTCTTGTTTCTGCTTACTTCCTAGCTAACTACACAGCGCGTGCAATCGGAAACACCGTCCTAGCCAATGTTACTTCAGGTGTTGCCAAGCAAGCCAGCAAGGCAGCTCAAGCCTCTAATCTTGGTGGTGGTGCAGAAGTAGACGGCTTTAGCAAGACCTTGTCGAGCCTAGACATTTCCATTCAGACATCAGACTTTATCATCGTCTTTGTTCTTGCTTTAGTTCTAGTCGTTCTTGTTATGGCGCTTGCTTCAAGCAATCTCCTTAGAAAACAACCAAAAGAACTCTTGCTCGATAGCGAATAAAAAACTTGCTACCTATTCTCCCCTAAATGGGGTATAATATAGGTAGCATTTTTATCTGCTTCGTCTTGATAAGGCTTCTTCCAATCAGGGGGAAACAGAGAGATTTACAAGAAATTTAAAGGAATGTGAAACGTTTTTTCTATGAAAGTTTTAATTGTAGAAGATGAGGATATGATCCGTGAAGGAGTCAGTGATTATTTAACGGATTGTGGTTATGAGACTATTCAGGCAGCAGACGGTGAAGAAGCTTTGGAGCAATTTTCAAACTATGAAGTTGCCTTGGTTCTACTGGACATCCAGATGCCAAAACTGAATGGACTGGAAGTTCTGACAGAGATTCGTAAGACTAGCCAGGTCCCTGTTTTAATGTTGACTGCCTTTCAGGATGAAGAATACAAGATGAGTGCCTTTGCTTCGCTAGCAGACGGCTATCTAGAAAAACCCTTCTCCCTCTCCCTTTTAAAAGTGAGAGTAGATGCGATTTTCAAGCGCTACTATGATACGGGGCGAATCTTCTCCTATAAGGATACCAAGGTGGACTTTGAGAGCTACAGTGCAAGCCTAGCAGGTGAGGAAGTGGCCATCAATGCCAAAGAGTTGGAAATTCTGGACTATCTGGTAAAAAATGAAGGCCGGGCCTTGACTCGTTCTCAGATTATCGATGCTGTCTGGAAGGCGACAGATGAGGTTCCCTTTGACCGTGTCATTGATGTTTATATCAAGGAACTGCGGAAAAAGCTAGACTTGGATTGTATCCTCACTGTGCGCAATGTTGGTTATAAATTGGAGCGAAAATGAAACGAACAGGTTTATTTACAAAGATATTTATCTATACTTTCTCGATTTTTAGTGTTCTGGTCGTCTGTCTTCATTTAGCCATTTATTTTCTCTTTCCCTCGACTTATCTGAGTCATCGTCAGGAAACCATTGGTCAGAAAGCAACAGCCATTTCCCAGTCCCTAGAAGGAAAGGATAGGCAAAGTATCGAGCAAGTATTAGACTTGTATTCCCAGACTAGTGATATCAAGGGGGCCGTCAAGGGAGAGATGACAGAGGACAAGTTAGAAGTAAAGGACAATCTTCCTCTGGACACAGACCGCCAGACCACCTCTCTCTTTATCGAGGAGCGTGAGGTGAGAACGCAGGATGGTAGTACCATGACTCTGCAATTTCTAGCTTCGATGGATTTGCAAAAGGAAGCAGAGCAAATTAGCCTCCAGTTTCTTCCCTATACCTTGCTGGCATCGTTTTTGATTTCCCTCTTGGTAGCTTACATCTACGCTCGAATCATTGTTGCACCGATTTTGGAAATCAAGCGGGTGACCCGTCGGATGATGGAACTAGATGCTCAAGTGCGATTGCGCGTGGACTCTAAGGATGAGATTGGTGATCTCAAGGAACAAATCAATAGCCTTTACCAGCATCTTTTGACTGTCATTGCCGATTTGCATGAGAAAAATGAAGCCATTCTCCAGCTTGAGAAGATGAAGGTTGAATTTCTACGAGGAGCCTCTCATGAGCTGAAAACCCCTCTGGCTAGTCTCAAAATCCTAATCGAAAATATGAAAGAAAATATTGGTCGTTACAAGGATAGAGACCACTATCTGGGAGTTGCCTTGGGGATTGTGGACGACCTTAGTCACCACGTTCTTCAGATTCTTTCTCTTTCTTCGGTTCAGGAATTGCGAGAGGAGAAGGAGAACATTGACCTACTCCAAATGACGCAAACTCTGGTTAAGGATTATACTTTACTAGCCAAGGAAAGAAAAGTTCAGATAGACATTAGCCTAACCCATCAGCAGGCTTACATAAACCCATCTGTCATGAAACTAATCCTATCGAATCTCATCAGCAATGCCATCAAGCACTCCACTCTAGGCGGCTTGGTCCGCATCGGGGAGAGAGAAGGGGAACTCTTTATCGAGAATAGCTGTAGTCCTGAAGAACAAGAAAAACTGGCCCAGTCTTTTTCTGGCAATGCTAGTCGCAAGGCCAAGGGTTCAGGAATGGGACTCTTTGTGGTCAAGAGTCTATTAGAACATGAGAAATTACCTTATCATTTTGAGATGCAAGATGATCGTTTGACCTTCTTCATGCGTTATCCTAAAGTCGTGCAAGACTAGGGGAAAGAAAAGGTTTACATTGCTTTAATTGTAAGAAATTCAATCTAAAGTATGGGAAAAACTAGCTTTTTTTGTCAAAAAGTGATAAAATGAACAATGTAAATGGGATGTCCCAAAAAATATATAGGAGGCCTGACAAATGGCAATCGTTTCAGCAGAAAAATTTGTCCAAGCAGCTCGTGACAACGGTTATGCAGTTGGTGGATTTAACACAAACAACCTTGAGTGGACTCAAGCTATCTTGCGCGCAGCAGAAGCTAAAAAAGCTCCAGTTTTGATCCAAACTTCAATGGGTGCTGCTAAATACATGGGTGGTTACAAAGTTGCTCGCAACTTGATCGCTAACCTTGTTGAGTCAATGGGTATCACTGTACCAGTAGCTATCCACCTTGACCACGGTCACTACGAAGATGCACTTGAGTGTATTCAAGTTGGTTATACTTCAGTTATGTTTGACGGTTCACACCTTCCAGTTGAAGAAAACCTTGAAAAAGCTCGTAAAGTTGTAGAATTTGCTCACGCAAATGGTGTATCAGTAGAAGCTGAAGTTGGAACTATCGGTGGTGAAGAAGACGGAATCATCGGTGATGGTGAATTGGCTCCAATCGAAGATGCTAAAGCAATGGTTGCAACTGGTATCGACTTCTTGGCAGCTGGTATCGGTAACATCCACGGTCCATACCCTGCAAACTGGAAAGGTCTTCACCTTGACCACTTGCAAAAATTGACAGAAGCAGTTCCAGGCTTCCCAATCGTATTGCACGGTGGTTCAGGTATCCCTGATGACCAAATCCAAGCAGCTATCAAACTTGGTGTTGCAAAAGTTAACGTTAACACTGAATGCCAAATCGCATTTGCTAACGCAACTCGTAAATTTGCTCGTGACTACGAAGCAAACGAAGCAGAATACGACAAGAAGAAACTCTTCGACCCACGTAAATTCTTGGCTGACGGTGTAAAAGCTATCCAAGCATCAGTTGAAGAACGTATCGACGTATTCGGTTCAGAAGGTAAAGCTTAATAAGCTTGTAAAAGCTTGATATAACAGGGTTTATCCGATTTGGATAACCCTTTTTTCTTTGTTTTGTCACAAATTTGCCACACTTATTTTGTTAACGAATCTAATACGGGAAGGATTAGATCTTTTGTTTTTTGCGTAACGTGCAAATAGATATCGGTGCTACGACTTCCTCGTGTATGTCCAACACAATCTTGAATTGCTCCGAGTGGGATTCCTTGCTCAGCTGAAAAGCTGATATGTGTGTGACGAAAAATGTGAGTTGAAATATGCTTATTGAAACTTATTTTATTATCAATATCAATTCCTACTCGTCTTGGTTTACCGTTTTTATTTAACTTTCCATTTTCAGATGAGTTTAAGAAATTATTTAGAATACTATAATTCAGAGGCTTCTTGTTGTAATCTGGTTTATGAATGCTTTTCAAGAGTGAGTCAGTATCAAGAAGGATTGCGAGAAGTAAACTAATTGGAGGTCATTCTACTGGCGGACTGGAAGGTTTAAAATGATTGATTTGTTCTTATTTGCCCAATCAGTCAGTCCGATTCAGACTAAATAAGGAGAATGCAAAAGATGGACGGAACCATTATTTTCTCTTAACTCTTAATAAGTAGAAAAATAGATTCCACAGGAAATTTGTTTAGTTATTTAGAAGTTAATTCGGAAAATAATGTATAATAGTATTAATTGAAATGTTATGAGGTACAAAAAATGAGTTTATTTGGAAAATATAAAGAAGAATTTGATAAAAAATATGGAACATCAGAAACTTTTGTAGCATTCTTGCCAGAACATTTAAAATATAATAAAGTTGTTGAATTGAGAAAAAAAAATGGAAGTAGTAATGAACAGTATTATAAGTGGCAGTTTTTATATTCCATTGTTAATTCAGGAATGTATGCAAGAGATTTTATCGGGACTGAAGTTCAGTTTCCAAAAGGCAACAAAGACTCAGCACCTATCAAATTAGATGCAGCTATCTTTGATGATATTGAATGGTTTGGTCATTATCAGAAATATTGGCAGAATAACGATTTAGATAGTCTAGAATGGCTTAAACAGCATTTATTAGTTGCTTTAGAATTTAAAAAAGAGGATGCAAAAAATGTAGCTGAAGTTTGGGATAAACAACTTAAATCTTACATGAATGAAAGCAGAAAAGATCCTTGTTTTGGTGTTCTTTATGATACAGAAAGACTTTTTTTATTTAAGAAAGAAGAAAAATCATTTGTAAGATATAGTGATGAATATAATGTTAAAGGATTAGCAAGTAAAACTTCAGAGTTATCTTTACTTGTGCCGGATCCATATGTCAACCTTCCTGATTTTAATACTTTGATATCAAAAGGGCATAGTAAAAAAATTGATATAACTAGACAAAAAATCAAGGATTTAGAAGTAATCTCGGGTATCCAATCAATTCAAATAAATAATTCGATGAGTAGTATTTTAAAAATGATGGATAGAGTGGGATTGGTAAATCAGAAAGGGTTTGAAATATTAATATAAATCTTAACTCTAAAAATATTTGATGAAAAGGCAAATGAGAAGAATTCCAAAGAATTCTTGGACTTTTATGTAACCACAAGTGAGGTAGATTATAAGTCTCTATCTGATTCTGGTATTCAAAATTTTATTAAAAGAATTTCTTCTTTAAAGGAAAAAGCAGAAGGACAATACTATAGGATTCTTAAAGATAACGCTATAGATTTTAAGGAAGAGTCCCATATAAAAGTTTTGATAGAAATTGTACGTCAATTTCAAAATTATACCTTTATTAAATCTCATAAAACGGACCTATACCAATTAGTCTTTTATCAGTTTGCTGCTCCATTTGCAAAGGAGCAGAATGCACAATTTGTTACACCGCTACCACTCATTGATTTTTTAGTAAAAATAGTGAATCCTAGAAAAGATGAGTCAGTAATTGATCCCACTGTGGGTATTGCAGACTTTCTATCAGTGTCTTATGTAAATTCTAATAGTAAGCTTGATGATAATAATATTTTTGGAATGGATATTGATGAGCAAATGGTAATGTTAGCAACACTGAATATGTTGTTAAATGGAGATGGCAATGCTAAAATTGTCGCAAAATCTGGGAATGGATCTCTATTATCAAAGTTTGATGTTTCAGGAAATATTATAGATCTAGTTCCTTCAATGAATAAGGATGGAAATTGGGATGACCGCCCAGATAATACAAAATTAAAGAAGTTTGATGTTGTTTTGACTAATCCTCCATTTGGTGATAACAGAGCTTTTAAACCAACTGATAAAAAAGAAGTGGAAATGTTAGAATGTTATGAAATGTGGAATTTATACAGTACAGACAATAAAGGAAAGAAAAAAGCAACTTCAAAAATTGATTTAGGTGTTCTATTTTTAGAAAATGCCTACAGAATATTAGCCGAACAAGGCAGGATGGGTATTGTACTCTCAAATTCGATTGCAAGTATTGATACACATAGATTAGCTAGAGAGTGGCTTATGAAAAAGATGAGAATCGTAGCAATTTTTGATTTACCAGCGAATGTATTTGCTGAAACAGGAGTGAATACAACAATTATTGTAGCTTATAAGCCGACAGAAGATAGATTAGAACAATTGAAAAATCAAGATTATCAGGTGTTTTTTAAACCGATAAAAAAAGTTGGGTATGAGGTTGTTACTTCCAATAGAGTAAAGCGTTTTTCACAAACTTATAAAATAAATCCTGAAACATTTGAGGTGGAAATTGATAATGAAGGTAATGCAATTATAGATGAAGATTTCACATCAACAATTTTAGAGTTTAAAGAATGGTGTTTAAGCCAAGAAAAAGATCTACAAGATATTTTCGTAAAGGAAAAGTAAAATGCAGAAAAGATATACGATTACTCCTGAGTTTATAAAATTCTCTGATATCAATAAAGACGACTTTATCCTTTCGTCATCACTATACGAAAAAGTTAATTTTAAAAATACAAATGGTATTTTTCTTAAGGAGTTATTATCATGTTCTTTAAGTAATGAATTTAAAGGTAGTGATGTTGGATCAGACAACTATGTAGATCAATCTCCATACACTTTTTTAAGAACGAAAGCTCTTCAAGATTTTAACTATTTACCAGATTTTAACAAAGAGTCTCTATTAAGGATTAAACCGTCGAGTTTTAAAGAAATGAATTTAAAAAAGGGAGATTTAATTTTATCAAAAGATAGTAATATAGGTGAGATTACTATTTTAGATGATGATTACCCCAAAATGATGATATCAAGTGCTATGTATAAACTTCCTATTGAGAAAGATAAATACTATATTTTTGCATTTATTAAACATTCCGCTTTTAGAGAACAGTTAGATTTACTTGTTCCCAAAGGTGCGACTATTAGGCATGCTAAAACCTTGTTTTTAGAATGTTCCATTATATTTCCAAAGAAAAATAGAGAAAAAATCATTGATTATATAGAAACGCTTGTTAAGTCTGTTATTAAAAAAGAAAAGCTTATAAAAATAAAACATGAGAAGATTTTGCATAGTATAGAGAATGAAATTGCTAGCAATCAAAAGGACGAAGTATTTACCTTCAGCCAACCAACTATTAGTGAATTAAAAAAGAAAAATAGGTTAGACACTAATTTATATGGATCTTATTTTAAGGAAATAAACTTTAAAATTAAAAATTATAAATATGGCTACTCAACTCTTAAAGAATTAGGGTATGAGTTATCAAGAGGACAAAATTTACAAATATCGAATATAGGAAGAAGTATCTACTCAAAGAGATATAGATCGAATTTTTATGAATTGATGTTACCTAAGTTTTTATCAAAATATGGGACAGTAAATAAAGTGGAATATCTGGGAAATTCAAATAAGCTAAAAATACTTAAAAAGGGGGAGTTGATTTTTGGTGCAGAAGGGTTTGAAAAGGGAAGGTCAATAGTAATAATCGATGAAAAAGAAAA
Source organism: Streptococcus australis (assembly GCF_901543175.1). Lineage (NCBI taxonomy): Bacteria > Bacillati > Bacillota > Bacilli > Lactobacillales > Streptococcaceae > Streptococcus > Streptococcus australis. Next base: position 522,293 of record NZ_LR594040.1, read on the forward strand.
GGTAATTACAAATATCCATGGTATTACTATCAGAAAGAAGAGAGAACAAAACCTAAAACAAGCGATATTTATAAAATGTTTTCTCGATTTTCTAAGAAGTAAAGGAGTAATTGATTTATTTGCTGTAGGTGGTAATGGAGGTAGTTTAGCTCAAAAATACTGGGATGAGATCTATTTCCCAAATCTTAGCGAAATAGTACAGGATACAGTAAGTAACTTGTACCATAATCCTGAAGCACATTATAACAAAGAATTTGATATGGCTACATTTTACCAAATAGATGAAGAATTTAATTCTAAAGCTGGTATTTATGAGCTAGATAAATCAATGAAGTTGATAAAGAATAAAATAGATGAGGTTATTGACGCAATTGTTCAAGATAATGATCCTCAATTAACATTTGATTTTTTGAAAACAATTTAATTACGAAGAGATATAAGATTTATTCTATCGTATCAGCAACTGTCTCATTTATTCAATTTTAATCAGACTCATTCAATGATTTGAAATAAAAGTGATATAGAGCCTTTGCATATTGATATAACCAATTTTAAAATCATTTGAAATGAAACCGTTTCAAACTAAGTTTTACAAAGAGATAGAGTTTAAACTGAATATAGTACGAAAAATAAAATAAATTTTAAATCAGAATGTAGATAACCTTATTAACAATTAAAAATGGACTTTTTCTTTAATTTGATTTAAATGTCTATGTTCCTTTAGAGGTAAAAGTGGTAGTATAGTAAGGAGATGAAATTTTATTTTTCTTATACTCTTCGAAAATCAAATTCAAATCACGTCAGCTTCTCCTTGCCTTATATATGTTACTGACTTCGTTAGTTCAATCTACAACCTCAAAGCTGTGCTTTGAGCAACATGTGGCTAGTTTACTAATTTGCACTTTGATTTTCATTGAGTATTAGTTTGGATAGGAAAAATAGCTTAAAATATTAATCGAAGAAAAGGATGGCATGAGATATGGCAATGATAGAAGTGGAACATCTTCAGAAAAATTTTGTGAAGACAGTGAAGGAACCAGGTTTGAAGGGGGCTTTGCGCTCCTTTATTCATCCTGAAAAGCAGACATTTGAGGCGGTCAAGGATTTGACTTTTGAAGTTCCAAAGGGGCAGATTTTAGGATTTATCGGGGCAAATGGTGCTGGGAAGTCAACAACCATTAAAATGCTGACAGGAATTTTGAAACCGACGTCTGGTTTTTGTCGGATTAACGGCAAGATTCCGCAAGACAATCGCCAAGATTATGTCAAGGATATTGGAGTGGTCTTTGGGCAACGCACCCAGCTATGGTGGGATTTGGCTCTGCAAGAGACTTACACGGTTTTGAAAGAGATTTACGATGTGCCAGACTCGCTCTTTCATAAGCGCATGGATTTTTTGAATGAAGTCTTGGATTTGAAGGAATTTATCAAGGACCCCGTGCGGACTCTTTCGCTTGGTCAACGAATGCGGGCGGATATTGCCGCTTCCTTGCTTCACAATCCCAAGGTTCTCTTTTTAGATGAGCCGACCATTGGTTTGGACGTTTCGGTCAAGGATAACATTCGTCGGGCAATTACTCAGATCAATCAGGAGGAAGAAACAACCATTCTCTTGACCACTCACGATCTGAGTGATATTGAGCAACTCTGTGATCGGATTTTTATGATTGACAAGGGGCAAGAGATTTTTGATGGAACGGTGAGCCAGCTCAAGGAAACCTTTGGCAAGATGAAGACTCTCTCCTTTGAACTGGTACCAGGTCAAAGTCATTTAGTCTCTCACTTTGAAGGCTTGCCTGATATGACCATTGATAGACAAGGAAATAGTCTAAATATTGAATTCGATAGTTCCCGCTACCAGTCGGCTGAGATTATCAAGCAAACCCTGTCTGATTTTGAAATTCGCGATTTGAAGATGCTGGATACGGATATTGAGGATATTATCCGTCGCTTCTATCGAAAGGAGCTCTAAGATGGTCAAATTGTGGAGACGTTATAAACCCTTTATCAATGCAGGGGTTCAGGAGTTGATTACCTATCGAGTCAACTTTATTCTTTATCGGATTGGCGATGTCATGGGTGCTTTTGTGGCCTTTTATCTCTGGAAGGCGGTCTTTGATTCCTCGCAGGAGTCTTTGATTCAGGGCTTCAGTATGGCGGATATCACCCTCTACATCATCATGAGTTTTGTGACTAATCTTTTGACTAGGTCGGATAGCTCCTTTATGATTGGGGAGGAGGTCAAGGATGGTTCCATTATCATGCGCTTGTTGAGACCGGTGCATTTTGCAGCTTCTTACCTCTTTACGGAACTTGGATCCAAGTGGTTGATTTTTATCTCTGTTGGACTGCCATTTTTAAGTGTCATCGTATTGATGAAAATTTTATCTGGGCAAGGGGTTGTAGAAGTGCTAGGATTAACCATCCTTTATCTCTTTAGCTTAATCCTAGCCTACCTGATCAACTTTTTCTTTAATATCTGCTTTGGGTTTTCAGCTTTTGTTTTTAAAAATCTATGGGGTTCCAATCTACTCAAGACTTCTATAGTGGCCTTTATGTCTGGAAGTTTGATTCCCTTGGCTTTCTTTCCAAAGATCGTTTCAGATATTCTGTCCTTCTTGCCTTTTTCATCTTTGATTTATACTCCAGTCATGATTATTGTTGGAAAATACGATGCCAGTCAGATTCTTCAGGCGCTTTTGCTACAGTTCTTCTGGCTCTTGGTGATGCTTAGCTTGTCTCAGTTGATTTGGAAACGAGTCCAGTCTTTCATTACCATTCAAGGAGGTTAGGATGAAAAAATATCAACGCATGCATCTGATTTTTATCAGACAATACATCAAGCAAATCATGGAATACAAGGTGGATTTTGTAGTTGGTGTTTTAGGTGTCTTTCTGACTCAAGGTCTAAACCTCTTGTTTCTCAATGTACTCTTTCAACACATCCCATCGCTAGAAGGCTGGACCTTTCAAGAAATAGCCTTTATCTACGGTTTTTCCTTGATTCCCAAGGGATTGGACCATCTCTTTTTTGACAATCTTTGGGCTCTAGGTCAGCGCTTGGTGCGAAAGGGAGAATTTGACAAGTATCTGACTCGGCCTATCAATCCTCTCTTTCACATCCTGGTTGAGACTTTTCAGATTGATGCCTTGGGTGAACTCTTGGTCGGAGGCCTTCTGCTAGCGACCACGGTATCTAGCATTGCTTGGACTCTTCCAAAATTCCTGATTTTCCTAGTCTGTATTCCTTTTGCGACCCTGATCTATACTTCCCTGAAAATCGCGACAGCCAGTATCGCTTTTTGGACCAAGCAGTCAGGAGCCATGATTTACATTTTTTATATGTTTAATGACTTTGCTAAGTACCCGATTTCCATTTACAATTCGCTTCTTCGTTGGTTGATTAGTTTTATCGTGCCTTTCGCCTTTACAGCCTACTATCCTGCCAGCTATTTCTTGCAGGACAAGGATGGACTCTTTAACATTGGTGGGTTAATTGTGATTTCCCTTGTTTTCTTTGTCATTTCTTTGAAACTCTGGGATAGGGGCTTGGACGCCTACGAGAGTGCTGGATCGTAAGAGTTAAATAGGATGAGAGTTAAAAATTAAATATGTTAAAAAACAACCGTTGAAAATTATTGCGGTTGTTTTTGCATGTTTATTGAGGCATAAATTGTATCATTTCCCCCCTTTTTGAGATTTCGGTAGTTATTCAAGTTGATTGATAATATTTTTGATGGTACGAATGAGTTTATACTGTACCCAGTTAACTACAAAATTTATTGACTAGATTTTTTGTTAATACGGATTAAAAAAAAAATTAAGTAGTGTTAATTTTTCTTGACTTAAATTTTTTAAATGATATACTATTTTTCAGAGAGCTATCAATTATATATAAATGTACTACTCTATCCCACTAGATAATACTTCATAAAACTTTTTATAACAAAGGCTAGCAAAGTTAAAGTTTTCTATCTATTGGAAGTTAAATAAATATGTAAGGAATTAAAATGAAAAAAAGTACGGTATTGTCATTAACTGCAGCTGCAGTTATTTTAGCAGCATATGTCCCCAATGAGGTAGTGTTAGCAGACACATCTAGCTCTGAAGATGCTTTAAATATCTCTGATAAAGAAAAAGTAGTAGTAGATAAGGAAACAGAAAATAAAGAGAAACATGAAGATATTCATAATGCTATAGAAACTTCAAAGGATACTGAAGAGAAAAAAACAACAGTTATTGAGGAAAAGGAAGTTGTTAGTAAAAATCTTGAGATAGGTAATAAAACTAGTAATGAAGAAGCCAAAATCAAAGAAGATTTCGATCAAACCAAAAGAGAACGTGCAGATTCATTTGTAAATAAAGACACAGAGAATCCGAAAAAAGAAGATAAAATTGTCTATATTGCTGAATTTAAAGATAAAGAATCTAGAGAAAAAGCGATCAAGGAACTATCAAATCTTAAGAATACAAAAGTTTTATATACTTATGATACAGTTTTTAACGGTAGTGCCATAGAAACAACTCCAGATAACTTGGACAAAATTAAACAAATAGAAGGTATTTCATCAATTGAACGATCACAAAAGGTCCAACCAATGATGAATCATGCCAGAAAGGAAATTGGAGTTGAAGAGGCTATCGATTACCTAAAGTCTATTAATGCTCCATTTGGTAAAAATTTTGATGGTAGAGGTATGGTCATTTCAAATATCGATACCGGGACAGATTATAGGCATAAGGCCATGAGGATTGATGATGATGCTAAAGACTCAATGAGATTTAAAAAAGAAGACTTAAAAGGTACTGATAAAAATTTCTGGTTGAGTGATAAAATTCCTCATGCTTTCAATTATTATAATGGTGGTAAAATTACTGTAGAAAAAGCTGATGATGGAAGCGATTATTTTGATCCACATGGGATGCATATTGCAGGGATTCTAGCGGGAAATGATACTGAAAAAGATATCAAAAACTTTAACGGAATAGATGGAATTGCACCTAATGCACAAATTTTCTCTTATAAAATGTACTCTGACGCAGGATCTGGGTTCGCAGGGGATGAAACAATGTTTCATGCTATTGAAGATTCAATCAAACACAATGTCGATGTTGTTTCGGTATCATCTGGCTTTACAGGAACAGGTCTTGTAGGTGAGAAATATTGGCAAGCCATTAGAGCATTAAGAAAAGCAGGCATTCCAATGGTTGTAGCTACGGGTAACTATGCGACTTCTGCTTCAAGTTCTTCTTGGGATTTAGTGGCAAATAATAATCTGAAAATGACCGACACTGGAAATGTAACACGAACTGCCGCACATGAAGATGCAATAGCAGTTGCTTCTGCTAAAAATCAAACCGTTGAGTTTGATAAGGTTAACATTGGAGGACAAAGTTTTAAATACAGAAATATAGGGGCTTTTTTTGATAAAAATAAAATCCTGACAAATGAGGATGGGTCAAAAGCTCCAAATAAATTAAAATTTGTATATATAGGCAAAGGTCAAGACAAAGATTTGATAGGATTGGATCTTAAGGGCAAAATTGCAGTAATGGATCGAATTTATACCAAGGATTTAAAAGATGCTTTTAAACGAGCAACGGATAAGGGTGCACGCGCCATTATGGTTGTAAATACTGTAAATTACTACAATAGAGATAATTGGACAGAGCTTCCAGCCATGGGATATGAAGCGGATGAAGGGACTAAAAGTCAAGTATTTTCAATTTCAGGAGATGATGGTGTAAAGCTATGGAATATGATTAATCCTGATAAAAAAACTGAAGTCAAAAGGAATAATAAAGAAGATTTTAAAGATAAATTGGAGCAATACTATCCAATTGATATGGCAAGCTATAATTCTAATAAACCGAATGTAGGTGACGAAAAAGAGATTGACTTTAAATTTGCATCTGACACAGACAAAGAACTGTATAAAGAAGATATCATCGTTCCAGCAGGGTCTACATCTTGGGGACCGAGAACAGATTTACTTTTAAAACCTGATGTCTCAGCACCAGGTAAAAATATTAAATCTACTCTCAATGTCATTAATGGTAAATCAACTTATGGCTATATGTCAGGAACTAGTATGGCGACTCCAATCGTAGCAGCTTCTACTGTTTTGATTAGACCGAAGTTAAAGGAAGTGCTTGAAAGACCTGTATTGAAAAATCTTAAGGGAGATGACAAGATAGACCTTACAAGTCTTACCAAAATAGCTCTACAAAATACTGCACGTCCTATGATGGATGCGACTTCTTGGAAAGAAAAAAGTCAATACTTTGCATCACCTAGACAACAGGGAGCAGGGCTAATTAATGTTGCCAATGCTTTGAGAAATGAAGTCGTCGCAACTTTCAAAAACACGGATTCTAAAGGTTTGGTAAACTCTTATGGTTCTATTTCTCTTAAAGAAATAAAAGGAGATAAAAAATACTTTACAATTAAGCTTCACAATACATCCAACAGACCTTTAACCTTTAAAGTTTCAGCATCAGCGGTAACTACAGATGTTCTAACTGACAGACTAAAACTGGATGAAACATACAAAGACGAAAAATCTCCAGATGGGAAGCAAATTGTTCCAGAAATCCACCCAGAAAAAATTAAAGGAGCAAATATCACATTTGAGCATGACACTTTCACTATAGGCCCAAATTCTAGCTTTGATTTAAATGCAGTTATAAATGTTGGGGAGGCTAAAAACAAAAATAAATTTGTAGAATCATTTATTCATTTTGAGTCAGTGGAAGAAATGGAAGCTCTAAACTCCAACGGTAAGAAAATAAACTTCCAACCTTCTTTGTCGATGCCTCTAATGGGATTTGCTGGGAATTGGAACCACGAACCAATACTTGATAAATGGGCTTGGGAAGAAGGATCAAAATCAAAAACAATGGAAGGTTATGATGATGATGGTAAACCAAAAATTCCAGGTACCTTAAATAAGGGGATTGGTGGAGAACATGGTATAGATAAATTTAATCCAGCAGGAGTTATACAAAATAGAAAAGATAAAAATAGAACATCCCTAGATCAAAATCCAGAATTATTTGCTTTCAATAACGAAGGAATCAACGCACCATCATCAAGTGGTTCTAAGATTGCTAACATTTATCCTTTAGATTCAAATGGAAATCCTCAAGATGCTCAACTTGAGAGAGGATTAACACCTTCTCCACTTGTATTAAGAAGTGCAGAAGAAGGATTGATTTCAATAGTAAATACAAATAAAGAGGGAGAAAATCAAAGAGACTTAAAAGTCATCTCGAGAGAACACTTTATTAAAGGAATTTTAAACTCTAAAAGAAATGATGCAAAGGGCATTAAATCTTCTAAGCTAAAAGTTTGGGGTGATTTGAAATGGGATGGACTCATTTATAACCCTAGAGGTAGAGAAGAAAATGCCCCAGAAAGTAATGACAATCAAGATCCTGCTACTAAGATACGAGGACAATTTGAACCGATTGCAGAAGGTCAATATTTCTATAAATTTAAATATAGATTAACTAAGGATTACCCATGGCAGGTTTCCTATATTCCTGTAAAAATTGATAATACAGCCCCTAAGATTGTTTCGATTGATTTTTCAAATCCTGAAAAAATTAAGCTAATCACAAAGGATACTTATCACAAGGTAAAAGAGCAATACAAGAATGAAACGTTATTTGCTAGAGATCAAAAAGAACATCCTGAAAAATTTGATGAGATTGCAAACGAGGTGTGGTATGCTGGCGCCGCTCTTGTTAATGAAGATGGAGAGGTTGAGAAAAATCTTGAAGTAACTTATGCAGGTGAGGGTCAAGGAAGAAATAGGAAACTTGACAAAGACGGAAATACCATTTATGAAATTAATGGTGCGGGAGATTTAAGAGGAAAAATCATTGAAGTAATTGCATTAGATGGCTCTAGCAATTTCACAAAGATTCATAGAATTAAATTTGCTGATCATGCAGATCAAAATGGAATGATTTCGTATTATTTAATAGATCCTGATCAAGATTCATCTAAATACCAAAAGCTTGGAGAAATTCCTGAATCTAAATTTAAAAATTTAGAAAATAGAAAAGAGGACAGTCTTAAAAAAGATACAACTGAGGTAGAACATCATCATGAAAATGAAGATTCTATCGAAGAAAAATCTAGCTTTACTATCAATAAAGCCATTTCAACAATTAGAGATTTTGAAAGCAAAGACTTAAAGAAACTCATTAAAAAGAAATTTAGAGAAGTTGATGACTTTACAAGTGAAACTGGTAAGAGAATAGAGGAATACGATTATAAATACGATGATAAGGGGAAGATCATTGCTTATGACGATGGTAGTGCCTTACAATATGAAACTGAAAAACTTGACGAAATCAAATCAAAAATTTATGGTGTTCTAAGCCCATCTAAAGATGGACACTTTGAAATTCTTGGAAAGATAAGTAATGTTTCTAAAAATGCTAAGGTATACTATGGAAATAACTATAAATCTATAGAAATCAAAACGACCAAGTATGATTCCCATTCAAAAACGATGACCTTTGATTTATACGCTAATATTAATGATATTGTGGATGGATTAGCTTTTGCAGGAGATATGAGATTCTTTGTTAAAGATGATGAACGGATAAAAGCTGAGACTAAAATTAGAATGCCTGAAAAAAATAAGGAAACTAAAACAGAATATCCCTATGCATCAAGTTATGGGAATGTCATAGAATTAGGGGAAGGAGATCTTTCAAAAAACAAACCAAACAATTTAACTGAAATGGAATCTGGTAAAATCTATTCTGATTCAGAAAAACAACAATATCTGTTAAAGGATAACATCATTCTAAGAAAAGGCTATGCACTAAAAGTGACTACCTATAATCCTGGAAAAACAGATATGTTAGAAGGAAATGGGGTCTATAGCAAGGAAGATATAGCAAAAATACAAAAGGCCAATCCTAATATAAGAGTCCTTTCAGAAAAAATAATTTATGCTGATAGTAGAAATGTTGAAGATGGAAGAAGTGCTCAATCAGTATTAATGTCGGCTTTGGACGGCTTTAACATTGTAAGGTATCAAGTGTTTACATTTAAAATGAATGATAAAGGGGAAGCAATAGATAAAGATGGAAATCTTGTAACAGATCCTTCTAAACTTGTATTATTTGGTAAGGATGGTAAAGAGTACACTGGAGAGGATAAGTCCAATGTAGAAGCTATAAAAGAAGATGGCTCTATGTTATTTATTGATGCAAAACCAGTAAACCTTTCAATGGACAAGAACTACTTTAATCCATCTAAATCTAATAAAATTTATGTACGAAATCCAGAATTTTATTTAAGAGGTAAGATTTCTGATAAGGGTGGTTTTAACTGGGAGTTGAGAGTTAATGAATCGGTTGTAGATAATTATTTAATCTACGGAGATTTACACATTGATAACACTAGAGATTTTAACATTAAACTTAATGTTAAAGACGGTGACATCATGGACTGGGGAATGAAAGACTATAAAGCAAACGGATTTCCAGATAAGGTAACAGATATGGATGGAAATGTTTATCTTCAAACTGGCTATAGCGATTTGAATGCGAAAGCGGTTGGTGTACACTATCAATTTTTATATGATAATGTTAAACCAGAAGTAAACATTGATCCTAAGGGAAATACTAGTATCGAATATGCTAACGGAAAATCTGTAGTCTTTAACATCAATGATAAGAGAAATAATGGATTCGATGGCGAGATTCAAGAACAACATATTTATGTAAATGGAAAAGAATACAAATCATTGGATGATATTAAACAACTAACGGATAAGACACTAAATATTAAGATTGTTGTAAAAGATTTCGCAAGAAATACGACTGTAAAAGAATTCATTTTAAACAAAGATACGGGAGAGGTAAGCGAATTAAAACCTCATACGGTGACTGTGACCATTCAAAATGGAAAAGAAATGAGTTCAACGATAGTGTCGGAAGAAGATTTCATTTTACCTGTCTATAAGGGTGAATTAGAAAAAGGATATCAATTTGATGGCTGGGAAGTTTCTGGTGTCGAAGGGAAAAAAGATGCTGGCTATGTTATCAATCTATCAAAAGATACCCTTATAAAACCTGTATTTAAGAAAATAGAGGAGAAAAAGGAGGAGGAAAATAAACCTACTTTTGATTTATCGAAAAAGAAAGAAAAAACACAATCTGATTCAACTAATGATGTCAACAGTATTGTTTCTGATGAAAATGATAAAAACTTTGAAATTAACAAGAACGTTTATCTAAATGAACAAGGGAACGTAACTAATAAAAATACAGACACCAATAGTAAATCAACTATTAACAATCCTAATGAGTTACCAAAAACCGGAACAGCAAGTGGAGTCCAGACGCTATTAGCTGCCGGAATAATGTTTATAGTAGGAGCTTTTCTTGGATTGAAGAAAAAAATCAAGATTGAGACAAAGTTATAGAAAATAATGGTTTATGTACTGAGATTAGATAGTGAGGTGATGACATAGTTTTGTGAAAATATTGATTTATAAATATAGTATTTAGATTTCTATGAAAATCCGAGATTTTAAAGAGATATATGTAAAAGCCTTGTCTTAGGACAGGCTTTTTCTAATGGAGATGGGTTCTGTTTCAAATCCATTTCTTCGGATTATAAAAAATATAATTACAAACAGAAGTTTATATTTTGTGGTATAATGTATTGTAATAAATACTTGTTTTGATACCAATCTAGGAACGATTGAATCTGAAATTATTCTAGAAATTTTTGCTTAGATTTTTTTAAAAAATTATAAAAGTTCATGGATAGTAACGAATGAGGTCTCGCAAGCTTGGCTGAATATAAATCAAAAAGGAGAAAATTATGAATAAGAAAGAACGGGAAAGACAATTTGAAGAGATCAATGGACGTAAGCGGTCTGAATTAAAGTTGGCTCCAAATAAAAAAATAAAAATCTATATTGGCATAGCACTCGCTGTTTTAGTTACTCTCATCTTGGTAAGTCTTTTCTCATATTCTCTGATTGGAAAGAAAGAGTCAAATCAAGCATCGTCTTCAGTTTCAACTACAGAGACAACAAGTCAAATGTCTACAAGCCAAGGAAAAACGGATGAGACTGATAAGGATAAACAAGAGGAAATTCAAAAACTCAAGAATCAACTGGCTGATTTGGATACCAAGATTACTGAAACAGAAGCACTTGTTAGCAAGCTAAAGAAAGAAATTGCTGTTCCAAAACTAGATATTGAAGCAATCAAGAACAATGATTTGTCCAGTTTAGAAGGCACTTGGCGTAGTCAATCTGGCAATGAATATATCATTAAGAATTCTGGAGAAGTAGATGCGACTTGGTTTACAAATGATCAAAAGTACGAATCTGTAGTTGGATTAAAGGTATCAAAAGGTCAAGATAGTCGTAACCCTGAGACAGCTTCTCTCAGTGCATGGGTAAAAGATTCTGTTGCTGGAGGATTTGTAGTAGTTGTTGTTCCAAGTGGGGTTGTTATGCAAGCTGGTGATGATGGAAAGATTACGGATAAAAGCAATCATGTGGAGGAAAGACTTTTTTCTGGACAACAATATGAAGCGATGTTAATGAAACCAGAAGATGTTTATTATCGTGTGAAACCAGATACCAGTAAACTTGAGGAAGAAGAAAAGAACTTAGCTCAACTGCAAGCTGATCGAGAAGCAATCAAATCTTCTCTAGAGTCTAAGGAAAAGAAAAACTAGTTTAGAATCAACCTTTAGATTATCATAGTTCAGAACTGCTCTTGTACTCGACAAAATCAAGAAGCTCAAATGAGCTTCTTTTCTTTTATCACTACTATTCAACCACTTAGACCGAGATATAGACCAGATAGACAAAAGGGCTTGTTCTTGAAAAACCCCTCTGTTATAATGTTTTTTGTAAGGGATGTGAGGGGTCAGTATTAGACAACTCAGGTCAGTAAAAAAGAAAATGGAGACAAAAAATGAAAAAATTATTGGGAATCGTATTTTTAGTAGCTGCAGCAGTTGTACTGTATTTCGGCTATGTTGGATGGCCAAGTTTGGATGTCAACCTCTGGTCACTCATTCCGGTAGGATTATTCCTCTATTTCACTCTAGAAAATCTTTTGAAAAAAGACTATAAGGCTAGTCTGATGTGCCTTATCATTGCCTTTATCATTGCAAATGCTATTTTTGATATTTTGCCAATCTCAAGTGGTTTGGTGATTGGTGCAGGAGTGCTAGCTTGTGTAGGACTTGGCTATCTCTTTCCTGATAAAGATAAAAAAGAAGACAAATAACAAAGTCTCGAGGTTTCTCGAGACTTTGTTTTTATTTACCAGCGTAATATTTTTGGATTCCTTTCACAATACCTGCGACTAGTCTATCTTGGTATCGATCATCACGAATACGTTGGTTTTCTGTGAAGTTATCCATATAACCAAGTTCAAGGAGGACGGCTGGTTTAGCTGTTTCACGTAGTACGGCAAAGCTACTTTCCAATAAACCAGCATCCTTGGCCCCTGTTTCTGCTAGAAGAGAGGAGTGGATAGCAGCAGCAAGGCGTTTGCTTTCACTCATACGATCAGGGTGGTTGTGCCAGTATTTATTAATCTTGCTTGGATAATCAGGTTCATCACTATAGGAGTAGGTTTGAATACCGCTCGCTTTTGAGTGAATGTTTCCAGTAGCATTGAAATGGATACTGATAAAGATATCAGAGTTGGTTTTATTTACCATTCTTGAACGCTCAGTCTTAAAATCAACATCGATATCACTGTCACGTGATGTGAGGACAGTATAACCTAATTCTTCTAGTTTCTTACGCAGTTTGCGGTAGATTTGCATGTTGAGATCTTTTTCAGCTACATTGTAGTAAAAGGCGCCGGAATCTCGACCACCATGCCCAGGATCTAGGAAGATGGTTTTGCTGTATTGACCTTTTACAAATCCACCTTCTGTTGAAACTTCAGAAATCCATTGGCCGTATTTTTGGAACAAATGTTCCTTTCCATCTATCTTGTAGGTCCCTGATACATAATGTCCGCTATCGTCCAAATAGTAACGAGCCTTGTAATCGTCGTCGTAAATCCACTCATTCTTGGCCATATAGCCACCAGACTTGAGATAGTAGGCTCCAATCCATTCACGAGCCGCATAGGTTCCATCCGCTTTTAGATAGAACCAGCTGTTGTAGGCCTTATCAAAGATCCACTCTTTTTCAGCCATGGCTCCACTAGATTTGAGGTAGTAGCTTCCTTTCCATTTATTGGAAAGCATAACTCCATTTTGTTCAAAGGCGTACCAAGTTCCCTTGATTTTCTCCCATTTGTCTTGGCTATATTTCCCATATTCATTAGCGTAATACCAATTTTGATCAATCTTCACCCAGGAGTTTTCCGCCATAGCCCCGCTACTGCCGAGCAGGTAAGCACCAACGGTCGTTTTGCTCAGCATCACGCCGTTTTTGTCAAAATAATACCAAGAACCGTTTACTTTTTCCCATTTGTCTTGCGAAATTCTGCCAGATGGTGTGACATAATACCAATTTTGGTCAACCTTCACCCAGCCATTGTCCGCCATAGCCCCGCTTTTAGTAAGGAGATAACCATCAACGATTGTCTGGCTGAGCATGACACCATCTTTGTCAAAGTAGTACCAATCTCCTCCGATTTTTTTCCATTTTTGCTGGATGATTTTTCCAGACTCACTGGTATAGTACCATTTCCCTTCAAGAGCCACCCAACTATTTTCTACCATGACCCCGTCTTTATTGAGAATATAGCCATCAAAGATAGTATCGCTGAGTCGATTTCCCTCTTGGTCAAAATAGTACCACTTATCTTGAATTTTTTTCCATTTGAGGACAGGCTGATTGTTTTCATAGAAACGCCACTGCTTGTTTTCTTCCTGCCATCCTTCTTTTTTAGGGGCTTCTTCTTTTGCCTTGTCTTTTGGAAGTGTTGCAACCTCCTCTTCAGTTTTAGTTGAAAGATCTTTCTTATCTTCCTTAGAGTTACTTTGTTCGGTGGTAGCAGGAGGATTAGCATTGCTTTCCTCTGCGTAGATAGGTGCTTGGGTCAATCCTGCCATTGAAAGGACAACAGCACTTGCCAATATAAACTTTTTCAACGATATTCTCCAATCATTATTTTCTAAGAAATATTATAAAATATGTCTGATGGTTTATCAACTATCAAACTGAACTTCTTCTAGTAGATACTCGATAAAGCGTTCGCCCATCTTAGACAGGCTGGTTTTTTCATGCTGGATATAGACTAGTTCAATCGGGTCGTCAATGTCCAGTGGAATGGAAACGATATTGTCTCCGTTAAGGTTGCTGTTCAAAATCCCTGTTGCAATCGTGTAACCATCCAAACCAATCAAGAGATTAAAGAGGGTGGCACGGTCGCTGACTACGATAGATTTTTTGTGGTATTCCTGCGAGAGAATCTCTTCCGAGAAGTAGAAGGAGTTGTGAGTCCCTTGGTCATAGCTGAGGTAAGGGAAGTTCTCCAAGTCTTCTAGTTTAACCTTATCTTTCTTTGCTAGAGGGTTGGTCTTGCTGACAAAGATATGGGGCTGGGCTGTAAAGAGATGGTGGGCCAAGAGGTGGTTGTCATCCAGCATTTTCGTTAAAACATCACGGTTATAACTATTCAAAAAGAGGACACCGACTTCACTACGGAAGTTCTTGACATCGTCGATAATCTCCCAAGTCCGAGTTTCACGAAGGAAAAGTTCGTATTTTTCCATATCACTTTTCTTGAGCAGAGAGACAAAGGCATTGACTACAAAAGCATAGTGTTGAGAGGAAACGCTAAAGAGTTCGCGGTGGGCGACAGGGTTTTTATAGCGCTCCTCCAGAAGCTGGGTTTGCTCGACAACTTGACGGGCATAGGAGAGAAATTCCATCCCATCACGGGTCAAGGTAATGCCCTTGGGATTACGAATAAAAATTTCAATACCCATTTCATTTTCCAAGTCTCGAACGGCATTGGAGAGACTGGGTTGGGTGATAAAGAGTTGCTTGGCTGCTTCATTCATAGAGCCAGTTTCGACGATTTTGATAATATAGTGTAGTTGTTGAATTCTCATGTTTTTATTGTACCATACTTGCGGAAGAATGGGCAATGAAGACGAAGAAAATAGGGGGAAAGAGCCGGTCCAGTATTGAAAAAAAGTCTAAAATCTGTTAGAATGAAAGCTATGAAAACATTCTATGATGTGCAGCAATTTCTCAAACAGTTTGGCATTATTGTCTATGTGGGGAAGCGCTTGTATGATATTGAACTGATGAAGCTCGAACTCTCTCGGATCTATGATGCAGGTCTGATGGACAAGCTAGACTATCTAGAGGCAGAAGCTGTTCTTCGTAGAGAGCACAAGATAGAATTAGACTACATAGAGAAAAATGGAGATAAGAACTTATGACAATTTGGATTTTGTGGGGAATCGTACTAGCGATGGCAGCATGGATGGGGTATAACTACCTTCGTATTCGTCGTGCGGCTAAGATTGTGGACAATGCAGAATTTGAAGCCTTGATTCGAAAAGGGCAGTTGATTGATGTCCGTGATGCAGCAGAATTTCACAGAAAACATATCCTCGGAGCTCGCAATATTCCTTCAAATCAGTTGAAGTCAAGCCTTGCAGCCCTTCGCAAGGATAAACCTGTCCTTCTCTACGAAAACCAACGTGGACAACGAGTGACCAATGCAGCCCTCTATCTGAAAAAGCAAGGTTTCTCTGATATTTATATACTTTCTTATGGATTGGATTCTTGGATTGGTAAGGTCAAGACGAGCTAATATTTTATTAAAAACTGTCGAATGATAGATAAAGCTAGCATTTTATGGTATCATCATTTATATTAAATTTAAGGAGATTTTGTAATATGAATTCACAACAAAAGAAAAAACCTTCACTTATTTTAGGTATCCTATCTATCGTGCTTGGTTTGTTATCTCCAATTGTAGGTCTGATTTTGGGGATCATAGGATTGGTCTTGGCTATTTCATATCAAAAAGAGTCACAAATAGCCTATAAAACAGAAAAAATTCTGAATATCATTGGAATTGTAGTTTCTGTACTTAACTGGATTCTAGCCATTGCAATCTTTTTTAGATAAGAAAAAAACAAAAAAGCTTTAAATTTAAAGCTTTTTTTGTTTTATCGACTCATCTCTAAATAGTTTTTAATAATTTGTAACTCTTTCTGGTTCAAGGAACGGTATTGACCTTCTGTTAGTTCTGTGTCTAATGTAAAATCACCGAACTGAACTCGTTTGAGGGAGGTCACTTTAACACCAACTGAGAGAAACATTTTTTTAACCTGATGAAACTTCCCTTCTGAAATGGTGATGGAGGCATGACTCTCTGCAGGACTTGCGGATAGAATTTCTAGTTTGGCAGGTTTGCAGATGGTTCCATCTAAAAAGACAATCCCATCTTTAAATTGCTGGATATGGTTTGGTGTGAGCGGTCCATTAACCTTAACTTGGTAAGTTTTATCAACATGATATTGAGGATGGAGGAGTTGAAAGCCAAGAGGTCCATTGTCTGTCAAAAGGAGCAGTCCTGTCGTATCGCGGTCTAATCTGCCGATAGCATAGATCTGGTCAGACTGGATGTCAGGTGAAAGGAGGTCCATGACGGTTGGTAGGTTCTTATCCTTGCTAGCTGTAACGACTCCGTTTGGCTTATGAAGCATGAGGTAGTTGTGCTCGTAGCCTTGGATTTGCCTTCCTTGAAAGACTAATTTTTGCAATCCAGTGTCGACATTTTGAGCGAGGGAGCGAGCTGGACAATCGTCCACTAGGATTTCTTTTTTTAACAGAGCCTGTTTCATAGCCTTGCGACTGATCTTTTCTTGGGCTAATAATCTATCTAAACGCATACCAGCCTATCTTATCATAAGTCTCTGACTTTGAAAAGGGATGACATGGTGAGAAAAGTAAAGTGAAAACATTTACACTTGCTTGAGTTATGTCATTTGACTGAAAATGTGGTATAATTGCTCAGTTAGAAAATAAATTTTAAATATTACAGAGGAAATCATGACAAAATTAAGAGAAGATATCCGTAACGTAGCCATTATTGCCCACGTTGACCACGGGAAAACAACCCTCGTTGATGAATTGTTGAAACAATCTTCAACATTGGACGCTCGTACAGAGTTGGCAGAGCGCGCTATGGACTCAAACGATATCGAAAAAGAGCGTGGAATTACCATCCTTGCGAAAAATACTGCCGTTGCATACAACGGAACTCGTATCAACATCATGGACACACCAGGACACGCGGACTTCGGTGGAGAAGTGGAACGTATCATGAAAATGGTTGACGGTGTTGTCTTGGTCGTAGACTCATATGAAGGGACTATGCCACAAACCCGTTTCGTATTGAAAAAAGCCTTGGAACAAGACCTTGTCCCAATCGTTGTTATCAACAAAATCGACAAACCATCTGCTCGTCCGGCTGAAGTTGTAGATGAAGTTTTGGAACTCTTTATCGAGCTCGGTGCAGACGATGACCAGCTTGATTTCCCTGTTGTTTATGCTTCAGCTATCAACGGAACATCTTCCTTGTCTGATGATCCTGCAGATCAAGAAGCGACAATGGCGCCAATCTTTGATACCATCATTGAACATATCCCAGCTCCAGTAGACAACTCTGATGAGCCACTTCAATTCCAAGTATCACTCTTGGACTACAATGACTTCGTAGGTCGTATCGGTATCGGACGTATCTTCCGTGGTACAGTTAAGGTTGGTGACCAAGTTACCCTTTCTAAACTAGATGGTACAACCAAGAACTTCCGTGTAACAAAACTCTTCGGTTTCTTTGGTTTGGAACGTCGTGAAATTCAAGAAGCCAAAGCTGGTGACTTGATTGCCGTTTCTGGTATGGAAGACATCTTTGTTGGTGAAACCATCACACCAACAGATGCAGTTGAGGCTCTTCCAATCCTACACATCGATGAGCCAACGCTTCAAATGACTTTCTTGGTCAACAACTCACCATTTGCAGGTCGTGAAGGGAAATGGGTGACTTCTCGTAAGGTAGAAGAACGCTTGCAAGCAGAATTGCAAACAGACGTTTCTCTTCGTGTTGAGCCTACAGACTCACCAGATAAATGGACCGTTTCAGGACGTGGAGAATTGCACTTGTCAATTCTTATCGAAACCATGCGTCGTGAAGGCTATGAGCTTCAAGTGTCTCGTCCAGAGGTTATCGTAAAAGAGATTGACGGTGTTAAATGTGAACCATTTGAGCGCGTGCAAATCGATACTCCAGAAGAATACCAAGGATCTGTTATCCAAAGCCTTTCTGAACGTAAGGGTGAAATGTTGGATATGATTTCAACTGGTAATGGTCAAACTCGTTTGGTCTTCCTTGTTCCAGCGCGTGGTTTGATCGGATACTCAACTGAGTTCTTGTCCATGACTCGTGGTTACGGTATCATGAACCATACCTTTGACCAATACTTGCCACTTATTCCAGGTGAAATTGGTGGTCGTCACCGTGGTGCCCTCGTTTCCATTGATGCTGGTAAGGCAACAACTTACTCAATCATGTCGATCGAAGAGCGTGGTACGATCTTTGTTAACCCAGGTACTGAGGTTTACGAAGGAATGATCATCGGTGAAAACTCTCGTGAAAATGACTTGACAGTTAATATCACCAAGGCCAAACAAATGACCAACGTCCGTTCAGCTACTAAGGATCAAACAGCGGTTATCAAGACACCTCGTATCTTGACCCTCGAAGAGTCACTTGAGTTTTTGAACGACGATGAGTATATGGAAGTAACGCCTGAGTCCATCCGTTTGCGTAAGCAAATCCTCAACAAGGCAGAGCGTGAGAAAGCCAACAAAAAGAAAAAATCAGCTGAGTAACAGCTAGAAAGAGATAAAGATGGTCTATTTAATCATAGGGATACTCTTATTACTACTCTATGTATTTGCGACACCCCAAAGTATCAAAGGAACAGTCAACATCGTTATCTTGGTCTTTGTAGCTGTTGCACTTTTGATTTTGCTGATGTTGTCCATCTTGCAAATCTTCCAATTACCGACAGAATTCTTTGTCACAATCGCCATGCTGGCCCTTGCCTACTTTAGCTTGAGAGACATTACACTCATGCCTGTAAAAAAGGGTAAAAGAAGATAAAAGAAATGAGAGCTACGGCTCTCTTTTTCTATGGTAGAATGAGGACTGGAGCATTTTCGTTTAGTATTATTTCCATAAAAATGGTAAAATAGTAGGAGTAGAAATGGAGTTTGAGACATGAAAGTAATCGATCAATTTAAAAATAAGAAAGTCCTTGTTTTAGGTTTGGCTAAGTCTGGTGAGTCTGCAGCCCGTTTGTTAGACAAGTTGGGTGCTATTGTCACTGTTAATGACGGTAAGCCTTTCGAAGAAAATCCAGCTGCGCAAAGTCTGTTAGAAGAGGGGATCAAGGTTGTCACTGGAGGGCATCCTTTGGAGCTCTTGGATGAAGATTTTGCTCTGATGGTGAAAAATCCAGGGATTCCTTATAGCAATCCCATGATTGAGAAGGCTTTGGCCAAGGGAATTCCAGTCTTGACTGAGGTGGAGTTGGCTTACTTGATTTCAGAAGCACCGATTGTTGGTATTACCGGTTCAAATGGAAAAACGACCACAACGACCATGATTGGGGAAGTTTTGACTGCTGCTGGTCAACATGGTCTCTTATCAGGGAATATCGGCTATCCAGCCAGTCAGGTTGCTCAAACTGCGACATACAAGGATACCCTTGTCATGGAGCTATCTTCCTTCCAACTAATGG
This sequence comes from Streptococcus australis, assembly GCF_901543175.1. Classification (NCBI taxonomy): domain Bacteria; kingdom Bacillati; phylum Bacillota; class Bacilli; order Lactobacillales; family Streptococcaceae; genus Streptococcus; species Streptococcus australis. Next base: position 542,094 of record NZ_LR594040.1, read on the forward strand.
GAATTCAAGAGTTCCATCCAGAGATTGCGGTCATTACCAATCTCATGCCTAGCCACCTTGATTATCATGGCTCTTTTGAAGAATATGTGGCTGCCAAGTGGAACATCCAGAAGAATATGACAGCAACTGACTTCCTTGTCTTGAATTTTAACCAAGATTTGGCAAAAGACTTGGCTACAAAAACAGAGGCTACGGTTGTACCTTTTTCAACAAAGGAAAAGGTTGATGGAGCTTATCTAGAAAACGGTCTGCTCTACTTCCGTGGCGAAGCAGTCATGGCAGCGGATGAAATCGGTGTTCCAGGTAGTCACAATGTGGAAAATGCCCTTGCGACGATCGCAGCAGCCAAACTCCGTGGCGTGGACAATCAAACCATCAAAGAAACCCTGTCAGCCTTTGGTGGCGTGAAGCACCGTCTCCAGTTTGTAGATGAAATTAGGGGTGTCAAATTTTATAACGACAGTAAATCAACTAATATCTTGGCAACGCAGAAAGCCTTGTCAGGATTTGACAACAGCAAGGTCATCTTGATTGCAGGTGGTTTGGACCGTGGAAATGAATTTGACGAGCTAGTGCCAGATATTACTGGACTCAAGAAAATGGTCATCCTTGGTCAGTCAGCAGAACGGGTCAAACGTGCTGCGAATAAGGCTGGTGTGGCTTATGTGGATGCGACTGATATTGCAGATGCGACTCGCAAGGCCTATGAGCTTGCGGCAGAAGGAGATGTGGTTCTCCTCAGTCCTGCCAATGCTAGCTGGGATATGTATGCTAACTTTGAAGTACGTGGCGACCTCTTTATCGACACAGTCGCGGAGTTAAAGGAATAATATGAAAAAAATAGTTTTTACAGGTGGGGGAACAGTTGGACACGTCACCCTTAACCTTTTGTTAATGCCCAAGTTTATCGAAGATGGTTGGGAAGTTCACTATATCGGTGACAAGCATGGGATCGAACACCAAGAAATCCTCAAGTCGGGTCTAGATGTCACCTTCCATTCCATTGCGACTGGAAAATTGCGTCGTTACTTCTCCTGGCAAAACATGTTGGATATCTTTAAAGTTGCCTGGGGTATCGTCCAATCCCTCTTTATCATGCTAAGAGTTCGTCCGCAGGCTCTCTTTTCTAAAGGAGGATTTGTCTCTGTACCGCCTGTCATCGCAGCGCGTGTGTCAAGAGTACCTGTCTTTATCCACGAATCAGACCTATCCATGGGCTTGGCCAATAAAATCGCCTACAAATTTGCGACCAAAATGTACTCAACCTTTGAGCAGCCTGCTAGTCTTGCAAAAGTCGAGCATGTGGGGGCAGTGACCAAGGTGACAGGCCAAGAGACGCCAGAACCAGACGAATTGGTGGATATCCAAACTCACTTTAATCCCAAATTACCTACGCTCCTTTTCGTCGGTGGTTCTGCAGGTGCTCGTGTTTTTAACCAACTGGTAACAGACCATCAGAAAGAACTGACAGAACGCTACAATATTATTAACCTCACAGGAGATTCTAGCCTTAATGAGTTGAGCCAAAATCTCTTCCGTATCGACTATGTGACGGAACTCTATCAACCTTTGATGGCGATGGCGGATGTGGTAGTTACACGTGGTGGAGCCAATACGATTTTTGAGCTCTTGGCTATGGCTAAACTCCATCTCATTGTTCCTCTTGGACGTGAGGCGAGCCGAGGAGACCAGATTGAAAATGCTGCCTATTTTGTTAAAAAGGGTTATGCAGCAGAACTCCAAGAGACAGAATTGACCTTGGAAAGCTTGGAGGAGAAAGTCAGTCACTTGCTTAGTCACAAGGATCAATACCAAGCTAGTATGAGGGCTTCAACTGAATTGAAATCTCTTGATGATTTTTATGCCCTACTAAGAAAAGACTTATCATAAGGAAAACCAATGTCAAAGGATAAGAAAAAAGAATCAAACCAGAAACAAGAACTGTCTGAATGGCAGAAACGGAACCAAGAATACCTGAAAAAGAAGGCTGAGGAGGAAGCTGCTCTAGCTGCGGAGAAGGAAAAGGAAAAACAAGCTCGGAAGGAGGCCAACTCTAAGCTATTGGGGGAGGTTAAGAAATCCTCTACTGATTCAGATGAGGAAGCCGTAAGCCCAAGCCAGAAACCTTCCGAGAAAGATGAGAAAGCTCAAAAGGAAGACAGCGAAGTAAAAAAAGAGAAAGAGAAGAAGAAAAAAGAAAAGCCAGAAAAACCTGCTAAGCCGAAAATTGCTCCCGTTCATATTTGGAGGGCAGTTAGTATCTTGGTGCCGAGTGTTCTGGTTCTCCTCCTTTCTATCTATCTCTTGACTCCTCTTTCAACGCTCAAGCATATCGAGGTTAAGGGAAATGTCCAGACTCAAGCGGATGACATTAAACAGCTTTCTGGCATTCAGGATAGTGACTATACCTTGTCTTTGTTGTTGAACAAGGACAAGCACGCTGAGAAGATCAAGTCGAATCACTGGATAGAGTCAGCAAAGATTGACTACAAATTTCCAACAAACTTTACGATTGAAGTCAAAGAGTTTGAGATTGTTGGCTACTATGTGACAGGTGAAGACCATTATCCAATCCTGTCTAGTGGAACAATTGACTCAAGCCCTGTCAACCTTTTGAACCTGCCTGAGACCTACCTAACAGTTACCTTTAACGATGAGCAGCAGGTGAAGGATCTGATCGCGGGTCTTTCTAGCATCAGTGAGGACATAAAGAGTCAAATACAGAAAATCGAACTAGCCCCTAGCAAAGTAACTGCAGATCTCCTAAAAATTACCATGCTGGATACAGATGAAATATTGGTTCCCTTGTCAGAGTTGAGTAAAAAATTGCCTTATTACAGCAAAATTAAGCCACAACTAGCAGAACCGAGTTTTATTGATATGGAAGCTGGAATCTATAGTACGAGCCTAGCGGATAAACTTTTGGAAGAAGCAGAGGAAAAAGCTAAACAAGAAGCTAAAGAAGCGGAGAAGAAAAAACAGGAAGAAAAAAAAGCTGAAGAAAAGAAACAAGAATAAGAATCTTCAGTTTTTACTTGACAAGTGTCGTTATAAATAATAGAATAGTAGAAAACTTTTAAAGCAGTCCAGAGAGGCAGCTAAGGTTAGACAGTGAAAGGGTGGAGACTACCCGTTTTTCGTGGAACCTAGCTGCTAGCAGGTTCCTTTTTTGAGCAATGGACTGTTAGCAAAGAATAGGAGAAAAGAATGCGTGAGAGTCGCCCGGTCATTGCTCTGGATTTTCCAAGTTTCGAGGAAGCCAAAGAATTTTTAGCCCTTTTTCCAGCAGAGGAAAAACTCTATGTCAAGGTAGGAATGGAAATCTATTATGCAGTAGGTCCAGAGGTTGTTCGTTATTTGAAATCATTGGGACATAGTGTTTTTTTGGATCTCAAGTTGCATGATATTCCAAATACGGTCAAGTCAACAATGAAAATCTTGTCAAGTCTGGGTGTCGATATGACCAATGTTCAGGCTGCAGGTGGACTTGAAATGATGCAGGCTGCGCGTGAAGGCCTTGGTGATCAAGGGATTCTTATCGCGGTGACCCAATTGACCTCAACATCCGAAGAGCAGATGCAAGACTGTCAAAATATCCAAACTAGTCTGCAGGAATCAGTGATTCACTATGCTAAGAAAACAGCTGAAGCTGGATTGGATGGAGTGGTTTGCTCAGCCCAAGAAGCCCAACTCATCAAGGAGGCGACAAACGAAGATTTTATCTGCTTGACACCAGGGATTCGACCAGCAGGTGCTGAAGCAGGGGATCAAAAACGCGTAGTGACCCCTGGTCAAGCCTATCAAATCGGTAGTGACTACATTGTAATAGGCCGTCCTATCACACAGGCAGCAGACCCTGTAGCAGCCTACCATGCTATCAAGGAAGAATGGACACGCGATTGGGTCTAAAGCGTATTTGATTATAGATTTAAGGATAAGAAGGAGTATACCATGACACTTGCTAGAGACATTGCTAGCCATCTATTGAAAATTCAAGCGGTTTATCTCAAACCAGAAGAGCCTTTCACTTGGGCATCTGGGATCAAGTCACCGATCTATACGGATAACCGTGTAACGCTAGCTTATCCAGAAACCCGTACTTTGATTGAAAATGGTTTTGTAGAAGCTATTAAAGCAGCCTTTCCAGAGGTAGAAGTCATTGCTGGTACAGCGACAGCAGGGATTCCACATGGAGCTATCATCGCGGACAAGATGAATCTACCATTTGCTTATATCCGTAGTAAACCAAAAGACCATGGAGCAGGAAACCAAATCGAAGGCCGTGTGGCTCAAGGTCAAAAGATGGTCGTTGTCGAAGATTTGATTTCAACTGGTGGTTCTGTTCTCGAGGCAGTGACTGCTGCCAAACGCGAAGGAGCCGATGTTCTCGGTGTAGTAGCTATTTTTAGCTATCAACTAGCAAAAGCCGATAAGAATTTTGCGGATGCTGGTGTCAAACTGGTGACTCTCTCAAACTACAGCGAGCTCATCCACCTAGCTCAAGAAGAAGGTTATATCACACCAGAGGGATTGGCTCTCTTAAAACGCTTTAAAGAAGACCAAGAAAATTGGCAAAATGCCTAAAATATTGAAAATCAGGTAGTCACTAGGATTACCTGATTTCTTTTTATTTTCGGAAAGTATTAGTCAACTTTTCCACCTTCAACCACTAAATCATCTGCCTTAGCAGCGTCACCATAGGTTGGGTGAAGTGTTTTTTCATAGGCCTTGTGGAAGAAGTTTTCCTTGCCCAATTTTTCAATGTCTTTATTGATGAAGTCAAGCAATTCTTGGTTTCCTTTTTGAACTGCTGGTGCAATGGTATCTGGATCACCGAGAGAAGTAATTCCTACTTCGTACCCTTTATTTTCGAGAGCCCAAGCTAGGACTTCAGTATTGTCAGTAGAGAAGGCATCTCCACGTCCGTCAAGAAGGGCTTGGTAGGCATCACTATATTGGTCATATTTTTGGAGTTTTACTTCTGGGTGATTTTTCTCAAAATAAGTTTCAGCAGTCGTTCCTTTTGTAACAATCAAGGTTTTGCCTTCTAATTCTTTAACGTCTTTGATGACCTTATCTTTAGGTGAAACAACACCGAGTGAAACTTTCATGTATGGAAGGGCAAAGTCAACTTGTTTCTTACGTTCGTCAGTGACTGTAAAATTGGCAAGGGTGATGTCAACCTTGTTTGAAATTAAGTATTCAGCACGGTTGGCTGCATCGACTGAAACGTATTTAACCTTCACACCAAGGTCTTGTGCTAATTGGTTTCCCAATTCGATATCGTAACCTTGGTAAGAACCGTCGTTGTCTACATAACCAAAAGGTTTCTTGTCTCCAAATACGGCAATTCGAAGTTCACCGCTCTTTTTAATTTCTTCAATAGTTCGAGCTTTGGCAGTGGTTTTACCTGATGAAGCATTAGAGCTTCCACCTGAGCTACAAGCTGTGACAAAGATAAGGGCAAATGCAAGTGCCAAAACAGTTAAGAATGGTTTGAGTAGTTTCATAAGAATCTCCTTTATAAATATGAGCCAAATTGGCTAAAGTCAAATACGTTTAAAAATTCCTGTGCTCGTTTGGTTTGTGGATTGGTGAAGAATTCCTGAGCCGTTCCTTCTTCAGCGATTTTCCCTTGGTCGAGGAAGATAATGCGGTCTGCAATAGCTTGGGCAAACTGCATTTCGTGGGTTACCAGAATCATGGTGCGCCCTTCTTGTGCCAAATCATTGATGAGTTCGAGAACCTCACGCACCATTTCTGGATCCAGCGAAGCCGTTACTTCGTCAAAGAGGATAATTTCTGGATGCATGAGAAGGGCACGGACAATCGCCACTCGTTGTTTCTGTCCACCAGATAATTGGCGAGCAAAACTGTCTTTTTTATCAAGTAGTCCGACGCGTTCGAGTAATTGCAGGGCTTCTTCAGTTACTTCTTTCTTGTCCCGTCCTTGTGCCTTGATAGGACCTAGGATGAGGTTTTGAAGGACATCCAGATGGGGAAAGAGTTCATAACTTTGAAAGACCATGCCAATCTTTTGGCGAACGAGGTGAAAATCTTTTTTATTTGCAACGATAGACTGACCATCCAGAAGAATATCTCCACCTTGAATATTTTCTAAGCCATTGAGGCAACGAAGCAGGGTACTTTTCCCACAACCAGATGGCCCCAGAATAACCACAACTTCCCCTTTTTTGATATCTAGAGAAAGTCCTTGGAGGATGGGATTGTCTCCGAAGGATTTTTTTAGTTCCTTGATTTCTAAGATAATTTCAGACATTTAGCTCCTCCAATGTTTTTCTAAGTGAGTGGATAGTTTGGAAATAGGGAAGCAGACTGCAAAATATAAGACCAGAATGGTTCCATAAATCCAAAAGGAAGCGGTTGGGATAGTCAAGCGATTGCTATCGATGATTTGTTGTCCAACCTTGGTTACTTCAACAACCCCAATCAAAACAACCAAGGAAGTCGTTTTAATCATCCGAGTGACAAGATTGATGGCTTGCGGAAGCAGCCTTCTCAAGACTTGTGGGATGATAATGTGGTAGTAAAGTTGAACATTAGTCAAGCCGAGCGCCTGTCCACTTTCAAACTGATGCTTAGGAAGGGAAGTGATAGCTCCACGTACCAAGTCCCCCATTTCAGCTGTTCCCCAGAGAGTGAAAACAATAATAGCTGAAGTCTCACCTGAGATATTGATGTTAAAGTTTCGAGCCAAGCCAAAGTAAACGATGAAAAGTAGCACCAGTTGGGGCATGATACGGATGAATTCCAGATACAATCGTGTTAAAAATCGTACGATTCTAGAATGGGAGGTCATGACAATTCCCATGACTGTTCCGAACATCATGGATAAGAGGACAGACAGGACGGATATTCCAATCGTAACGCCCAACCCCTGTATGATTCTCAGGAGATTATTTCCCTGAAAGAGTACTTGAATTCCCGAATCCTGCATGGCGGAGCCTCCTTTCTATCCAGCTAAAGACTAGTGAGACGGGGAGAAGCATCATCAGATAAGCAACTACCAACATAGCTAGCGCAATGTCTGTCTCATAGTAGAGCCCAATCAAGTCCTTGGCGACGTACATGAGGTCGGCCAAAGCCACTGCTGAGAAAACAGAGGTTTCCTTGATGAGGAAAATGACATTGGCACTAAAAGACGGTAGAGCAATCGCTGTTGCTTGTGGTAGAACCACATAGCGAAAGACCTGTAGAGGTGTCAGACCGATGGCAAATCCAATCTCCTGCTGGGTTTGACTGACAGCTTCCAGCCCACTTCGGAAAGACTCTGCCATATAGGAGCCTCCTAAAAAGACCAGTCCTAAAGTGGCACAGACTTCTGAAGATAGGACAATCCCAATTCGGGGAAGACCGAAGTAGAGAAAGAAGAGTTGAATCAAAAGGGGCGTATTACGCGACAATTCAATGTAGGCTGTAGCTACTTGCGCCAAAACAGGAATTCGATAATGCCGGATGATACTAACGATTAAACCGAGCAGGAAGGATCCTAAAATTCCCCAAACTGCAATATGCAAGGTTAGAAGGAATGCCTTTTGATATAGTGGTAGATATTGTTCAACAATGGACCAATCCAAAAATAAAACCTCCCATATAGAAATAATACAATTATTGTAGCACTTAAAATCTCCTTTGGATAATATCTATTTTTTATTGCCGTTATAAGGATTTTTTATCATTGCCATAATCTTTCTGAAATTTCCAGACAAATTTTTTGAAAACAGCATAAAAAAGAGTTAAGATGTTTAAGTAAGATAAAAAGTAAACGCTTACTTATCAAGGAGGACATTTTATGTCATACAAAACAAGCAATGCAGAAGGACCTGTAGATTTCATCAATACCTATGATTTGGAGCCAATGGCGCAACAAGTTATTCCTAAAGCAGCATTTGGCTATATCGCTAGTGGGGCGGAAGATACTTTTACTTTACGTGAGAATATTCGCGCCTTTAACCACAAACTCATCGTTCCTCATACTCTTTGTGATGTTGAAAATCCAAGTACAGAGATTGAATTTGCAGGTGAAAAACTGTCTTCACCAATCATTATGGCGCCTGTTGCGGCTCATAAATTGGCAAATGAACAGGGTGAAGTGGCGACTGCTCGTGGTGTGCATGAGTTCGGTTCCCTCTATACAACCAGCTCTTACTCTACTGTAGACCTTCCAGAAATTACGGAAGCCCTTCAAGGGACACCTCATTGGTTCCAATTTTACTTTAGTAAGGATGACGGGATCAACCGCCACATCATGGACCGTGTGAAGGCTGAAGGCTACAAAGCGATTGTCTTGACGGCAGATGCAACTGTAGGGGGCAATCGTGAGGTGGACAAGCGTAATGGTTTTGTCTTCCCAGTTGGCATGCCGATTGTTGAAGAATACCTGCCAGAAGGTGCTGGAAAATCAATGGACTTTGTTTACAAATCAGCTAAACAACGCCTATCTCCACGAGATGTAGAATTTATCGCTGAATACTCAGGACTTCCTGTTTATGTCAAGGGGCCACAATGCCGTGAGGACGTTGAACGTTCGCTTGCTGCAGGAGCTTCTGGTATCTGGGTGACCAACCACGGTGGTCGCCAAATCGACGGTGGACCAGCTGCCTTCGACTCACTTCAAGAAGTAGCAGAAGCAGTTGATAAACGTGTGCCAATCGTCTTTGACTCTGGTGTTCGTCGCGGTCAGCACGTCTTTAAAGCCTTGGCTTCAGGAGCAGACTTGGTAGCTATTGGTCGCCCTGTCATCTATGGTTTGGCTCTCGGTGGTAGTGTCGGTGTGCGTCAAGTCTTTGAACACTTGAATGCGGAATTGAAGACAGTCATGCAATTGTCTGGAACTCAGACTATTGAAGATGTCAAACACTTCAAACTTCGCCACAACCCATACAACCCAAGCTTCCCAGTTGATTCACGTGATTTGAAGTTGTATTGATAAAACAGATTGCCTCCACTGAGTGTGGAGGTTTTTGATGTTTTGGAATGTGTTTAATATTTTTAGTGTTATATAAAAATCAATTTTTATAATTGACAAATGTAGATTTTGAGGGTATACTGATAATTGTAATTGACAAATGTAGATTTTGGAGGTGTGCTGATGCAGATTTCAGATGCAGAATGGCAGGTTATGAAGATTATTTGGATGCAGGGGGAACAGACCAGTACGGATTTGATCAGGGTTTTGGCGGAAAGGTTTGACTGGTCTAAATCAACTATTCAGACTCTTTTGGCTCGATTAGTAGAGAAAGAGTGCCTGACTAGAAAAAAAGAGGGCAAGTCCTTTGTCTATTCAGCCCTTTTAACTCTAGACCAAAGTCGAGACCTGCTTGTCCAAGATATCAAAGACAAGGTTTGCTCCCGTAGGATAAAGCAGTTGGTGGCTGACTTGATTGTCGAATGTGATTTTACTCAGGCTGATTTGGCAGACTTGGAAGCTGTGATTTCTGAGAAAAAAGCCAGCGCAGTTGCTGAAGTAAGATGTAATTGTATGTAAAGGAGATGTCATGTTAAATAGTATTGTAACCATTGTTTGTATTGCCCTTATCGTGTTTATCTGGTTCTGGTTTTTCAAAAAGCCTGAAAAATCTGGACAAAAGGCCCAGCAAAAAAAGGGCTACCAAGAGATTCGGGTGGAAGTCATGGGAGGCTATACTCCTGAGTTGATTATTCTTAAAAAATCAGTGCCAGCCCGCATTGTCTTTGACCGCAAGGATCCATCACCCTGTCTGGATCGGATTGTTTTTCCAGACTTTGGAGTGCATGCGGACCTGCCAATGGGTGAAGAGTATGTAGTGGAAATCACGCCTGAGCAGGCTGGAGAGTTTGGCTTTTCTTGTGGTATGAACATGATGCACGGCAAGATGATTGTAGAGTAGGAGAACATTATGACAGAAATTGCAAAAGCAAGCCTAGAAAATGGCATTCAAAAAATCCGAATCACAGCTGAAAAAGGCTATCATCCAGCCCACATCCAGCTTCAAAAAGGAATTCCCGCTGAAATGACCTTTCATCGTACAACTCCTTCAAACTGTTATAAGGAAATTCTGTTTGAAGAAGAAGGCATCTTGGAACCAATCGGCGTAGATGAAGAGAAGACAATTCGTTTTACACCTCAAGAGTTGGGTGAGCATGAATTCTCATGTGGTATGAAGATGCAAAAGGGAAGTTATACCGTAGTTGAGAAGACTCGAAAATCTTTGTCACTTTTGCAACGTTTTTGGATTACTAGTATCTTTACTGTGCCTCTTGTGATTATCATGATTGGGATGTCGACAGGAGGAATTAGTCACCAAGTCATGCGTTGGGGCACCTTTTTAGCCACAACACCCATTATGCTAGTAGCAGGTGGTCCTTATATCCAAAGTGCTTGGGCTAGTTTTAAAAAGCACAATGCCAACATGGATACCTTGGTGGCGCTGGGAACTCTAGTAGCCTATCTCTATAGTCTAGTTGCCCTCTTTACTGGACTCCCTGTTTACTTTGAAAGTGCTGGATTTATCCTCTTCTTCGTTCTTTTGGGAGCCGTTTTTGAGGAGAAAATGCGAAAAAATACTTCCCAAGCTGTGGAGAAACTACTGGATTTGCAGGCTAAAACAGCAGAAGTCTTACGTGAAGATAGCTATGTTCAAGTTCCCTTGGACCAAGTTCAGGTAGGCGACCTGATTCGAGTGCGTCCCGGTGAAAAGATTGCGGTTGATGGTGTCGTAGTGGAAGGTGTGTCCAGTATTGACGAATCCATGGTGACAGGTGAGAGTCTGCCGGTAGACAAAACAGTTGGAGATACTGTCATTGGCTCTACCATCAATAATAGCGGAACGCTTGTTTTTAGAGCAGAAAAAGTTGGCTCAGAGACTGTTTTGGCACAGATTGTAGACTTTGTGAAGAAAGCCCAGACCAGCCGTGCTCCGGTTCAGGATTTGACGGATAAAATTTCAGGAATTTTTGTCCCAGCAGTTGTCATTTTAGCGATTCTGACTTTTTGGATTTGGTTTGTCTTGCTTGAGGCTAGCTTTGTGACCTCTCTACTTTATGGGGTAGCAGTTTTGATTATCGCCTGCCCTTGTGCCTTAGGACTCGCAACACCGACAGCTCTCATGGTGGGAACTGGCCGTAGTGCCAAGATGGGAGTTCTTCTTAAAAATGGAACGGTCTTACAGGAAATTCAGAAAGTCCAAACTATTGTTTTTGATAAGACAGGGACTTTGACGGAAGGAAAACCTGTGGTCACTGATATCATTGGTGATGAGACAGAAGTATTAGGCTTGGCGGCTTCTTTGGAAGAAGCCTCTCAACACCCATTGGCTCAAGCCATTGTCAAGCGAGCGACTGAAGTTGGACTTGAGTTTCATACTGTAGAAAATTTCCAAGCCCTTCATGGAAAAGGTGTTTCAGGGCAAATCCATGGGAAACAAGTCTTGCTTGGAAATGCTAAAATGCTAGATGGCATGGATATTTCGAGCGCTTATCAGGAAAAACTTAAAGAACTGGAAAAAGAAGCTAAGACAGTTGTGTACTTGGCTGTTGACAATGAAATCAAAGGCTTGCTTGCCTTGCAAGATATTCCCAAGGAAAATGCCAAACTCGCCATCAATCAGCTGAAAAAACGTGGTCTCCGAACAGTTATGCTGACAGGAGATAATGCTGGCGTGGCGCGTGCCATTGCAGATCAGATCGGCATCGAAGAGGTCATTGCTGGTGTCTTGCCAGAAGAAAAAGCCCATGAAATCCATCAACTGCAAGAGGCTGGTAAGGTAGCCTTTGTCGGAGATGGTATCAATGATGCGCCAGCCCTCAGTGTGGCGGATGTGGGGATTGCCATGGGCGCAGGAACCGATATTGCCATTGAGTCAGCAGGGATTGTTCTGACACGCAACGACCTGACAGGAGTTGTTCGCGCCTTTGATATGAGCAAGAAAACCTTCAATCGAATTCTTCTCAATCTATTCTGGGCCTTTATCTACAATGTCATCGGAATTCCGATTGCAGCTGGAATTTTTTCAGGTATTGGTCTGGTGCTCAACCCAGAACTGGCAGGTCTTGCCATGGCCTTTAGCTCTGTATCTGTTTTGACCAGTTCACTCATGCTAAATGTTACTAAAATAGACTAAAAGCGGTGTCCACCGCTTTTTATATTATAAAACAGTTCTGCGAATCGTTTTCAATCTGTGCTGTAATAGAGAATGAAAACTTCTGAGCACATTCTTAGGATACTCAAAGTAAATGTGGTAAATTAGGATTGTAAATTTACTGAATCGCTTTCAAACAACATATAAAAGCGCTTTTTGTAAATGTATGAAATTATTTTGAAGGAGAGTTATTATGACTCAAGGGAAAATTACTGCATCAGCAGCAATGCTCAACGTATTGAAGACATGGGGCGTAGACACCATCTACGGTATCCCATCAGGAACACTCAGCTCACTCATGGACGCTTTGGCTGAAGACAAAGATATCCGCTTCTTGCAAGTTCGCCACGAAGAAACAGGTGCTCTTGCAGCGGTGATGCAAGCTAAATTCGGCGGCTCAATCGGGGTTGCAGTTGGTTCAGGTGGTCCAGGTGCGACTCACTTGATTAACGGTGTTTACGATGCAGCTATGGATAACACTCCATTCCTTGCTATCCTTGGATCACGTCCGGTTAACGAACTCAACATGGATGCCTTCCAAGAATTGAACCAAAACCCAATGTACAACGGTATCGCAGTCTACAACAAACGTGTAGCTTACGCTGAGCAATTGCCAAAAGTAATTGACGAAGCTTGCCGTGCTGCAGTTTCTAAAAAAGGTCCAGCTGTTGTTGAAATCCCAGTAAACTTCGGTTTCCAAGAAATCGACGAAAACTCATACTATGGATCAGGTTCATACGAGCGTTCATTCATCGCTCCTGCTTTGAACGAAGTTGAAATCGACAAAGCTGTTGAAATTTTGAACAAGGCTGAACGTCCAGTTATCTATGCTGGTTACGGTGGTGTCAAAGCTGGTGAAGTGATTACTGAATTGTCACGTAAAATCAAAGCACCAATCATCACAACTGGTAAAAACTTTGAAGCCTTTGAATGGAACTACGAAGGTTTGACAGGTTCTGCTTACCGTGTTGGTTGGAAACCAGCTAACGAAGTGGTCTTTGAAGCAGATACCGTTCTTTTCCTTGGTTCAAACTTCCCATTTGCTGAAGTTTACGAAGCCTTCAAGAACACTGAAAAATTCATCCAAGTTGATATTGACCCTTACAAACTTGGTAAACGTCATGCCCTTGATGCTTCTATCCTTGGTGATGCAGGTCAAGCAGCGAAAGCAATCCTTGACAAAGTAAACCCAGTAGAATCTACTCCATGGTGGCGTGCAAACGTTAAGAACAACCAAAACTGGCGTGATTACATGAACAAACTCGAAGGTAAAACTGAGGGTGAATTGCAATTGTACCAAGTTTACAATGCTATCAATAAACATGCTGATCAAGACGCTATCTACTCAATCGACGTAGGTGACACTACTCAAACATCTACTCGTCACCTTCACATGACACCTAAGAACATGTGGCGTACATCTCCACTCTTTGCGACAATGGGTATCGCCCTTCCTGGTGGTATCGCTGCTAAGAAAGACAATCCAGATCGCCAAGTATGGAACATCATGGGTGACGGTGCATTCAACATGTGCTACCCAGACGTGATCACAAACGTTCAATACGACCTTCCAGTTATCAACGTTGTCTTCTCAAATGGTAAATATGCCTTCATCAAGGACAAATACGAAGACACAAATAAACACTTGTTTGGTTGTGACTTCCCTAATGCTGACTATGCGAAAATCGCTGAAGCACAAGGTGCTGTTGGATTTACAGTAGACCGTATTGAAGACATCGACGCAGTCGTTGCAGAAGCTGTGAAACTCAACAAAGAAGGTAAAACTGTTGTCATCGATGCTCGCATCACGCAACACCGTCCACTTCCAGTAGAAGTACTTGAACTCGATCCAAAACTTCACTCAGAAGAAGCAATCAAAGCCTTCAAGGAAAAATACGAAGCAGAAGAACTCGTACCATTCCGCCTCTTCTTGGAAGAAGAAGGATTGCAATCACGCGCAATTAAATAATTCCTCTCGTCGAAAATCAAATGTAAACTCTGTCATCTTCACCTTGCCATACCCTAGTACTGCCTGCGGTTCGATGCCTTGTTTATAACTTGATTTTCTTAGAGCGGAACTTGAAAAGATCGGAGCAATCCGGTCTTTTTATGGAGGATAACAAATGAATTTAAATCAATTAGATATTATCGTTTCAAATGTTCCCCAAGTCTGTGCTGACTTGGAGCGTCTTTTGGATAAAAAGTCAGACTATGTTGATGACGGTTTTGCTCAGTTTACGATTGGCAGTCATTGTCTCATGTTATCACAAAATCACCTGATTCCTTTGGACAATTTTCAGTCAGGCATCATTCTTCACATCGAGGTTGAGGATGTAGAGCAGAACTATCAACGGTTGAAAGAGTTTGGTGCCGAGATTTTACACGGTCCTTCTGAAACCGATTGGGGAACAGAATCCTTATTAGTTAGAGGACCTGCTGGTCTAGTGCTTGATTTTTATCGTATGAAATAGGGCGCGTAGTCATTTGACGTTAACCTTAGCTATTTTTAAAACAGAAATTGAGAATGTGAATTATTAGAAGATCGGAGTAATCCGGTCTTTTTCTGTTTACTCTTTCTTATCACAAGATTGTGATAGTTTACATCTTCATAACAAAAGCTTCAAAGTCTTGATTGTTTTGAAAAAAGATTATAAAATATGATTCATAAAAATGAAAGAGGTTTTGAAAATGTCTGAAAAACAAATGAAAGTTTTGGGTTGGGTAGCGACCTTCATGTCTGTTATGATGTACGTGTCTTACTTCCCACAAATCATGAACAACCTGGCTGGTCAAAAAGGAAACTTCATCCAACCCTTGGTCGCAGCCATTAACTGTAGTCTTTGGGTTTACTACGGTCTTTTCAAAAAGGAAAGAGATATTCCACTTGCAGCTGCCAATGCACCGGGTATCGTTTTTGGCCTAGTAACTGCTATCACAGCTTTGATTTAAAAGGAACAGAGTCCTTATTAGTTAGAGGATCTGCGGGTCTAGTGCTTGATTTCTACCGAATGAAATAAGGGCATAGTAGAGTTTGAACGCCAAAAAAGTTATAGCATATGAGGGGGATTTCTTCACTATTTTTATAAAATCTTCTCCCTACTTTATAAGAACTGAAAAAGAGTTCAATTCGAACTCTTTTTTTGCTATAATGAGGGGAGAAAAATCAGACAGGAGATCGACATGTCAGAACCATTATTTTTACAATCAGTTATGCAAGAAAAAATCTGGGGTGGTACCAAGCTACGTGATGAGTTTGGTTACGACATTCCAAGTGAAAAAATCGGGGAATACTGGGCTATCTCAGCTCACCCAAATGGGGTTTCAAAGGTGGCTAATGGGCGCTTTGAGGGAACAGATTTAGCTACATTGTATGCGGAGCACCGTGAATTGTTTGGCAACCGTCCAGAACCTGTATTTCCACTTTTGACTAAAATTCTTGATGCCAATGACTGGCTCAGTGTCCAAGTTCACCCAGACGATGCCTATGGATTAGAACATGAAGGCGAGCTCGGAAAAACAGAATGCTGGTATATCATCGCTGCAGATGAAGGATCAGAGATTATCTATGGTCATAATGCCAAGTCAAAAGAAGAACTCCGTCAGCAAATTGAGGACAAGAACTGGGATGCCTTACTGACAAAAGTGCCAGTTAAGGCTGGTGATTTCTTCTATGTACCAAGTGGAACCATGCACGCTATTGGGGCGGGTATCTTAATCCTTGAAACCCAGCAGTCTAGCGATACCACCTACCGTGTCTATGACTTTGACCGCAAGGACGACAAGGGCAACTTGCGTGAACTTCACCTTGAAAAATCTATCGATGTTTTAAACATTGGCGAGCCTGCTAATAGCCGTCCTGTCACTGTCAAAGCAGATGATCTACGTTCCACTCTCCTTGTATCCAATGAATTCTTCGCAGTTTACAAGTGGGAAATTACTGGCAAAGTTGACTTTGAAAAGACAGCTGACTATAGCTTGTTTAGCGTCTTGACTGGTCAAGGTCAGCTTACTGTTGACGGAAAAAACTATCCAATCCAAAAAGGGAGCCACTTTATCTTGCCAAGTGATGTTGAAGCTTGGACGATAGAGGGACAAGGTTTGGAATTGATTGTTAGTCATCCATAAAAAGAAAGGACTTGAGAGATATTCTCAAGTCCTTTTTGATTACATAAATTGGGCGATAAAGACCACAATGATGATAATTGGAATGATAAAACGAAGAAGGAAGAGCCAGACTTGGAAAAGTCTCTGTTTCCATGTTCTTTCATCAAGATGGAGTTCCTCCATAGCAAGTGTCTTCTTAAAAATGTAGCCTGTAAAGAGTGAAAGGCAGAGAGCTCCAAAGGGCATGAGGAGATTGGAAACCAAGAAATCCATGGCATCAAAGAAGGTTTTACCCAAAATATGAACATCCGACATAACTCCATAGGATAGGGCTGAAGGAATTCCAAAGACGAAGGTCAAGATTCCTAAAATGGCACTCCATTTAGCACGCTTGCGGTTGTCCTGGTTGGTGATATTGCCCACATTGATTTCCAGCATCACGACAGAAGAAGTGACCGTCGCAAAGAGGAAGAGCAAAAGGAAGAGGATGTAGAAAATGGTTCCAAAAGGCATCTTGTCAAAGAGTTGAGGCAAGACGATAAAGAGCAGGCTAGGTCCCCCTTCAGACTGGATATTGAAGGCTGACATAGCTGGGAAAATAGCCAGTCCTGCCATAATGGATACCGAGATATTCATGGCTACAATAGAAATTCCTGACTGGACCAGATTGGTTTTCTTATCCAAGTAGGACGCATAGGTCAGCATGGCTGTCACCCCTAGTGAGAGGGCAAAGAAAGATTGTCCCAGAGCATAGAGGAGGCCAGCACTGGTTAGTTTTGAAAAGTCTGGTTTGAGGAAGTAGAGAACGCCTTCCATGGCATTTGGCAAGCTGAGAGAGCGCCCGATGATGACGACAAAAATGATAAAGAGCAGAGGCATCATAACCTTAGATGCTCTTTCAATCCCTTTTTGAACCCCACGTGATACAATAAAGATATTCAACAAGATAAAGGCAGCTTGAGCTCCTAAGGCAATGGCTGGATTTGAAATGATTGAAGTGAATAACTGAGCATAATCACCCGTTCCACCAAGCTGGAATAATTTCCCAAACTCAATACCCAGATAGACTAAAATCCATCCTCCAATAACACTGTAAAAGGATAGGAGGATAAAGAGGGCAAAGGCACCAATCCAACCGATAAAATTGTATTTGCTGTTGTTGCCAAGTTTTCCAAAGGTTTTGATAGCAGAAACGCCAGCACTACGGCCAAGGGCAAACTCAGCAAGCAGGAGTGGAAAACCGATTAAAATAGTGGAAATGAGAAAGACCAGTAAAAAGCCTCCACCGCCATTTGCAGCAGTCATGTAGGGAAACTTCCAAACGGCACCAAGCCCGATGGCTGAACCAGCAGATGCTAGAATAAAGCCTAGTTTCGAGCCCCATTGCGATTTTTCTGACATAGTTAAACTCTGATCTCCTTTTTCAAAATAAGAAAAGGCTACTTGAGTTGTCAAATAGCCTTCTCTCAATGGCTCTTTATGAGCCTTCTGTTTGATTGATAGACTTGACTATCCTATCATGTTTTCTGAGGTCTGTCAAGAAAACCATTTTCAAGTTTTCACACCTTTCTCAAAAAGTTAAAAATTTTCGCAAAAACACTTGACTCTGACCTAAGGGTAGGGTTTATACTATCCTTGTAAGGAGGAAATCATGTACCATATAAAAGAAGCTGCGCAGCTTTCAGGTGTCTCTGTCAAGACCCTGCACCACTACGATAAGATAGGACTCTTGGTTCCGTTAAAGTCGGAAAACGGCTATCGAACCTACAGTCAAGAGGATTTGGAACGCCTTCAGGTCATTCTGTATTACAAATATCTAGGCTTTTCTTTAGAAAAAATAGCAGAGCTATTAAAGGAAGAAAGGACAGATTTATTGCCCCATTTGACTAGGCAGTTGGACTATTTAACTCGAGAAAGGCAACATCTGGATACCTTGATTTCCACCTTGCAAAAAACCATTCAAGAACAAAAAGGAGAAAGAAAAATGACCATTGAGGAAAAATTCACTGGATTTAGCTATCAAGACAATCAAAAATACCACCAAGAAGCGGTAGAGAAGTATGGACAAGAAGTCATGGATCAAGCCCTCGAGCGACAAAAAGGTCGTGAAGATGAGTCTACGGCCGCCTTTAACCAAGTTTTTCAAGCTCTGGCAAAAAACCTTAAAAATGGACTAGCTGCAACAGCAGACGAAAATCAAGAAGAAGCTGCTAAACTCTTGCAAGCTATTCGTACTTATGGATTTGACTGCTCTATTGAGGTATTCGGTCATATCGGTAAAGGTTACGTCTACAACCCAGAGTTCAAGGAAAATATTGACAAGTTTGGATCTGGTACAGCCCAGTACACAGCAGATGTCATTGCAGCTTACGTTCGAACAAATGGAGAATCATGACCACCCGTCTAACGGGTGGTTTGCACCAGGGCTATAAGCCCAAATTACTAGCCAGCGCCTAAAGACGCTGGCTTTCACGTTGTTCAAGCCTTATTGCTCTTGACTCGTCACTCGCCTCTCAAAGAGGCTTGAGTATCACTTACCACTATCATCCCTAAAGGGATCCTCATCCTGATGTTGAGCTAACTCGAAACTCTATTCGCAATTGGGTTGCTTCCTATGCCAATCTCAACTATTACGAATGGGCCATTTGTCTCAAAGAAAACCCAGAGCAAGTGACAGGAGATATCAGCATCGTTGAGATGGATGAGATTGACTCTAGCTGTGAGATTGGGTATGTTTTAGGAAAAGATTATTGGGGTCGTGGTATGATGACGGAGGCCTTGAAAGCTGTGTTAGACTTTTGTTTTACTCAAGCAGGATTTCAAAAGGTCAGAGCACGTTATGCCAGTCTCAACCCAGCTTCAGGTCGTGTGATGGAAAAGGCGGGGATGTCCTATCTTAAGACGGTTACCAATGGTGTGGAGAGAAAAGACTACGTTGCACACCTTATTTATTACCAGATAAGTAGGGAAGACAGGTGATTTTCTTTTCTGTTTCTATCAAAGTCAGACCTTGTCTGGCTTTTTTTCGTAAGATTTCTAAATAAGCTGATTAAATTCCTATTTTTCCCTATCATTGTCCCTGTTTTTTCTTAGACTTGGGAATTATAATAGACTTATCAAAAGAAAGAAGAGTAAAAAGATATGGACAGTGTATTCTTTTTTATCAGTGTTTTTCTTGCTGGAATTCTTTCCTTCTTTTCTCCTTGTATTTTACCTTTGTTGCCGGTCTATGCAGGGGTCTTGCTGGATGACAAAGATGGTGCTCAGGCTTCTAGCGAAAAATTGTCAATCTCACTTGTTAGTTTATTGCGAACTTTGGCCTTTATAGCGGGGATTTCTTTTATCTTTATCTTACTGGGCTATGGAGCTGGTTTTTTAGGCAATTTGCTGTATGCCTCTTGGTTTCAGTATGTGACAGGCATAGTAATCATTCTTTTGGGCTTGCACCAGATGGAAGTCTTACATTTTATGAGACTTTACAAGGAAAGAAGGCTACAATTAAAGAGACAGGGGCAAAAGGGTAACGGCTATAGTCAGGCATTTTTACTGGGTTTAACCTTTAGTTTTGCTTGGACGCCATGTGTGGGGCCAGTTCTGGGGTCTGTTTTAGCTTTGGCGGCTTCAGGTGGTTCAGGTGCTTGGCAGGGAGCTGGTCTCATGTTGGTTTACACGCTGGGTTTGGCGCTACCATTTTTGGTTCTAGCTCTCGCCTCCAGCTATGTTTTGAAACATTTTCGAAAACTCCATCCTTATCTCGGAACCCTCAAAAAAGTGGGTGGTTTCCTCATTATCGTGATGGGAATCTTGGTGCTTTTGGGGAATGCTTATATTTTGACAAGATTATTTGAATAGAGAGGAAGAAGAAATGAAAAAATGGAAAACATGTCTCCTTGGAGTCGGCTCAATTTGTTGTTTGACAGCCTGTTCGGCTAAAAACATGTCAGACGAAGCTACTATGAAGGAGCAAACCAAAACAGAACAAGTCAGTTCACAAACTGCGACTAAAGGTCAGGCGGTTGCTGATTTTGAACTAACAGGAGTAGATGGTAAGACCTATCGTTTATCTGACTACAAAGGCAAGAAAATCTATCTTAAATTCTGGGCTTCTTGGTGTTCTATCTGTTTAGCCAGTCTTCCAGATACGGATGAAATTGCTAAGGATTCAGGTGATGACTATGTGGTCTTGACAGTGGTGTCTCCTGGTCACAAGGGAGAACAAGCGGAAGCAGACTTTAAGAACTGGTACAAGGGATTGGATTATAAAAATTTACCGGTTTTAATTGATCCGTCAGGCAAACTTTTGGAAAGTTATGGTGTTCGTTCTTACCCGACTCAAGCCTTTATAGACAAGGAAGGCAAGCTAGTCAAAACGCAACCAGGTTTTATGGATAAGGATATGATTTTAAAATCATTAAAGGAAATGGGGTAGAGAAAGGCTATGAATGATAAAGTAAAACTTTTTGTCTTGGCAGGGGTCATTCTCCTAGTCCTAACCGGTTTCTATTTTCTATTGATGCGAAATTCAGGGCAGACAGATAGCTCGCAAATAGAGAAAGCGTCAGTTAGCCAAGGAGGAAAAACAGTGAAAAAAACAGAAGTTAGTAAAGATGCAAACTTGCACGAAATTTATCTAGCTGGGGGATGTTTCTGGGGAGTGGAGGAATACTTCTCACGCGTACCTGGAGTGACAGATGCCGTTTCAGGCTATGCAAATGGTAGAGGGGAAACAACCAAGTACGAATTGATCAATCAAACTGGACATGCGGAGACTGTCCATGTCACCTATGATGCTAATCAAATTTCCCTCAAGGAAATCCTGCTTCATTACTTCCGTATTATCAATCCAACCAGCAAAAATAAACAAGGAAATGATGTGGGAACCCAGTACCGTACTGGTGTTTATTACACAGATGAAAAGGATTTGGAAGTAATCAACCAAGTCTTTGATGAAGTGGCTAAGAAATACGACCAACCTCTGGCAGTTGAAAAGGAGGCCTTGAAGAATTTTGTGGTGGCTGAGGATTACCACCAAGACTATCTTAAGAAAAATCCAAATGGCTACTGTCATATCAATGTCAATCAGGCAGCCTATCCTGTCATTGATGCCAGCAAATATCCTAAACCAAGTGATGAAGAATTGAAAAAGACCTTGTCACCTGAGGAGTATGCAGTTACCCAGAAAAATCAAACAGAACGGGCTTTTTCAAATCGCTACTGGGATAAGTTTGAATCTGGTATCTATGTAGATGTGGCAACTGGCGAACCCCTCTTTTCATCAAAGGACAAGTTTGAGTCTGGTTGTGGCTGGCCTAGTTTTACCCAGCCAATCAGTCCAGATGTTGCCACCTACAAAGAAGATAAGTCCTACAATATGACACGTATGGAAGTGAGAAGCCGAGTTGGAAATTCTCACCTTGGCCATGTCTTTACGGACGGTCCACAGGACAAGGGGGGCTTGCGCTACTGTATCAATAGTCTCTCTATCCGCTTTATTCCCAAAGATCAAATGGCAGAAAAAGGCTATGCTTATTTACTAGATTATGTCGATTAAGAGGGCTTTCCTAAGCAGTTAGAGGAGAATTTTGCTATACTGATACTAGTAAGTGGGAAAGGAGCAGAGCATGACCTACACAATCTTAATCGTAGAAGATGAGTATCTGGTAAGACAAGGCTTGAGCAAGCTGGTCAATGTAGCAGCCTACGATATGGAAATCATCGGTCAGGCTGAAAATGGTAGGCAGGCTTGGGACTTGATTCAAAAGCAGGTGCCAGATATCATTTTAACCGATATCAACATGCCTCAGCTAAATGGCATCCAGTTGGCCAGTCTGGTACGAGAAACCTATCCACAAGTTCATTTGGTCTTTTTAACGGGTTACGATGATTTTGATTATGCCTTGTCTGCTGTCAAACTCGGTGTGGATGACTACCTGCTCAAACCCTTTTCTCGTCAGGATATTGAGGAAATGTTGGGGAAAATCAAGCAAAAACTAGATAAGGAAGAAAAGGAAGAGCAGTTACAAGATTTACTGACTGATAAGTTTGAAGGAAATATAGCCCAGAAGATCCAGTCTCATCTAGCTGATAGCCAATTCAGTTTAAAGAGCTTGGCCAGTGACTTGGGTTTTAGTTCGACTTATCTGAGCTCCTTGATTAAGAAAGAGTTGGGCCTACCTTTTCAGGATTATTTGGTGCGAGAACGTGTCAAACAAGCTAAGCTCTTGCTCTTGACAACGGATTTAAAGATTTATGAGATCGCAGAGAAGGTTGGTTTTGAAGATATGAACTACTTTACCCAACGCTTTAAACAGATTGCGGGTGTGACACCTCGTCAGTTTAAGAAGGGGGAAGGCCAATGAAACGTTCTTCTCTCCTAGTTAGAATGGTTATTTCCATCTTTCTAGTATTTCTCATTCTCCTGGCTGTGGTTGGGACTTTCTACTATCAATCTAGTTCTTCAGCCATTGAGGCTACCATTGAAGGCAATAGCCAGACGACTATCAGTCAAACTAGCCACTTTATCCAGTCTTATATCAAAAAATTAGAAACCACCTCGACCAGTTTAACCCAGCAGACGGAAGTCCTAGCCTATGCCGAGAATCCCAGTCAAGACAAGGTCAAGGGAATCCGAGATCTGTTTTTGACCATCTTAAAGGCAGACCAGGATTTGAAAACGGTGGTACTGGTAACCAAATCCGGTCAGGTCATTTCTACAGATGACAGTGTGCAGATGAAAACTTCCTCAGATATGATGGCTGAGGACTGGTACCAAAAGGCCATTCATCAGGGAGCCATGCCCGTTTTGACCCCAGCTCGTAAATCAGACAGCCAGTGGGTTATTTCTGTCACTCAAGAACTTGTTGATGCAAAGGGAGTTAATTTGGGCGTGCTTCGCTTGGATATTTCTTATGAAACTCTGGAAGCCTATCTAAATCAACTTCAGTTAGGTCAGCAGGGCTTTGCCTTTATCATCAATGAAAAGCATGAATTTGTTTACCATCCTCAACACACAGTTTATAGTTCGTCTAGCGAAATGGAGGCCATGAAACCCTATATTGAGACAGGGCAGGGTTATACTCCAGGCCACCAATCCTATGTGAGTCAGGAAAAGATTGCAGGAACTGATTGGACGGTTATAGGTGTGTCTTCACTGGAGAAGTTAGACCAGGTTCGGAGTCAACTCATGTGGACCTTGCTGGGGGCTAGTGTCACATCTCTTCTTGCCTGTCTCTGCTTGGTGTGGTTCAGTCTCAAACGCTGGATTGCGCCTTTGGAGGATTTGAGAGAAACTATGCTGAAAATTGCTTCTGGTGATCAGAATCTTCGTGCCAAGGAAGCTGGTGCCTATGAACTGAGAGAAGTGACTCGCCAGTTCAATGCCATGTTGGATCAGGTTGATCAGCTGATGGCAGCTATTCGCAGGCAGGAAGAAGCGACCCGGCAGTACGAACTTCAAGCCCTATCGAGTCAGATTAACCCCCATTTCCTCTATAATACCCTAGATACTATCATCTGGATGGCTGAATTTCAGGATAGTCAGCGAGTGGTTCAGGTGACCAAGTCCTTGGCGACCTATTTTCGCTTGGCGCTCAATCAAGGTAAGGACTTGATTTGCCTGTCTGATGAAATCAATCATGTCCGCCAGTACCTCTTTATCCAGAAACAACGCTATGGAGATAAGCTGGAATATGAAATTGATGAAAATCCTGCCTTTGATAATTTAGTCTTGCCTAAGCTGGTCCTGCAACCCTTGGTGGAAAATGCTCTTTACCATGGCATCAAGGAGAAGGAAGGTCAGGGTCATATTAGAGTCTCTGTCCAGAGACAGGATTCAGGATTGGTCATCCGCATTGAGGATGACGGCATTGGTTTCCAAGTTGCCGGCGATAGTAGTCAGAGTAACCTCAAACGTGGGGGAGTTGGTTTGCAAAACGTTGATCAACGCCTCAAACTTCATTTTGGAGAAAACTATCAGATGAAGATCAATTCTGCACCCGAAAAAGGGACGACGGTTGAAATATACATAAATAGAATAGAAACTAGTTAACTCCCAGTCAATTCTGGGAGTTTTACTTTTAAAAATCAGAATGATCAGTCCGTCTTGATAAAATCAGTAAAAAAAGATATGATAGTAGGAGAAAAATGAGGTTAAGAGTGATGGACAAAAGTAGAATTGAAACAGAAACACAGCAGGTAATTGAAGATATTTTGAAAAAGGCTGGATTGCATGAAGGAAGCCTCTTTGTCCTAGGTCTATCTTCTAGCGAAGTTTTAGGTGGACAAATTGGTAAGGAATCAAGCCAAGAAATTGGGGAAATCATTGTGAAGACAATTCTAGATATCCTGGAAGGGAAAGGAATTCATCTAGCTGTTCAAGGTTGTGAACATGTCAATCGGGCCCTCGTCGTTGAACGTCAGGTGGCAGAGCAGTTTGGTCTGGAAATCGTCAGTGTCCTTCCTACTCTTCATGCAGGGGGTTCGGGTCAGCTAGCTGCCTTTAAGTTTATGAAGGACCCTGTTGAAGTGGAGTTCATCACGGCTCATGCGGGAATTGATATCGGAGATACTGCAATTGGCATGCATGTCAAGCATGTGCAGGTTCCGATTCGACCAGTTTTGCGTGAGATTGGCCATGCCCACGTAACGGCTCTTGCTAGCCGTCCAAAACTAATCGGTGGTGCGCGTGCGCAGTATCCAGAAGATTCTATCAGAAAGTCATAAGTGGGCTTAGAATGATCATAAGTTAGAGATGGATTTCAAGTATATAGAGGTTAAAGTTGGAAAATTGTGTTTATATCATTTCGGGTCCCCCAGGTGTTGGAAAGAGCACTGTCAGCAAAGAGTTGGCCTATTCTTTTGATAAAAGTGCGGTTATAGAGGGGGATATGATTTACTTAATGATTAAAGGAGGACTCGTAGCTCCTTGGGAAGATGATGGATTTTACATGGATTTGTTCTGGGATAATATCATCAGCCTGACCAATAATTTCTTGGACCGTGGCATTACTGTTGTGATAGAGTATGTCATATTTGAAGATCAACTGAAGAAAATCGCAGCCTTCTTAAAGGAAAAACAAATTAAGCTAAAATATTGTGTCCTAATGGCAGAAGAAGAAACCTTGAAAGATAGGGATTCTTCTCGGAAAGAAATTGAGAGAACAGGCGATTTATCAATCCAAGCAAGAAATGATTTCTTAGCTAAAAATAGTGAGAAACGTCATTTTCTGTATACGGATGATTTAGATGTCAAAGAAACGGTAGGCATCATTAAAACCTCAAATCAATTTTTAATTTCTGAACAGTAAAAGACAGAGAGAGTAAGGGTATAGAAACCATTACTTCCTCTGTTCTTTTTTGTTGAATTTTTGTGCAAAGTGTTCCAAATAAGGCCTTCTTTAACTAGAAAAACTAGTGCCATCTGATAGAGAATTGCCAAAAGTAGAAAAAAGTAACTTAGAGAAGATATTTCGTTATAGGAATCAGTAAACAAAGCTTGATTTAGCTGTTCTAGGTCGGCTTTTTTATGCTATACTAAAGGTATGCATAGAAAAACAGTGATTGATTTTAGGGCTTTGGGGGAGAGATACACCTTTACCCAACCTATCAAAGAGTTAAAAACGAGAGATTTAGCAGAAGTGGCAGATTTGCTGGCGCAAGTGGAAAGCTACCAAGAACAGGGCTATTATGTCGTGGGTTATGTCAGCTATGAGGCCGCACCTGCTTTTGAGGAGAAATTAGCAGTTCATAAAGCTCCTTTACTGGCAGAGTACCTGCTATATTTTACTGTTCATGATGGGGTGGAAACATCCCCTATTCCTTTGACTTATGAGGAAGTAGATTTGCCTTCAAAATGGCAGGAAGTAACATCTGCAGCAGACTATGAAAAAGCTATTGGGCAGATACACCATCATTTGCGTCAGGGGGACACCTATCAGGTCAACTACACCGTCCAACTCAAGCAAGACTTAAGTGCCAATCCTTTTGCCATCTACAATCGCATGGTGGTAGAACAGGAGGCGGGCTACAATGCCTATGTTGAACATGACGAGATGGCAGTGATTTCCATGAGCCCAGAGCTCTTTTTTGAGCAAAATGACCGTGAGTTGACAACGCGACCAATGAAGGGAACAACCCAGCGGGGAGTGATTGACCAAGAAGACCTAGAGCTGGCCAGTTGGCTAGAACAGGATCCCAAAAATCGCTCTGAAAATATGATGATTGTGGACCTCTTGCGCAATGATATGAACCGTATTTCTGAAGTGGGGAGCGAGCACGTGGAGCGTCTGTGCCAGGTGGAGCAGTATTCGACTGTTTGGCAGATGACTTCGACTATCAAGAGTCAGTTGCGACCGGATGTGGACTTGGTTGCCATTTTTCGCTCACTCTTTCCTTGTGGTTCCATAACGGGAGCTCCGAAAATTGCGACCATGGAAATCATCAAGAACTTGGAGCCTCAACCGCGTGGAGTCTACTGCGGAACGATTGGTCTCTTGCTTCCAAATGGGCGACGAATTTTCAATGTCGCCATTCGAACCATTCAACTGCATCAAGGGCAAGCTATCTATGGAGTTGGCGGAGGGATTACTTGGGATAGTACTTGGGAATCTGAATACCGAGAGGTTCATCAAAAGGCGGCTGTTCTCTATCGTAAACAAGCTCGTTTCCAATTGATTACAACTGGGAAAATCAGCCAAAAACAACTGCTGTTTGAAGATCAACATCTGGAAAGACTGACAAAGGCGAGTCGGTATTTTGCCTATCCTTTTGATCCGGAAGACCTGAGACAAAGGATAGAGGAAGAGTGCCAAGCTTGCGATTCCCACCAAGACTATCGTTTGCGAATTACTCTTAACAAGTCTGGAGAGCTGGAACTCAGTCGTCAAGTATTAACCTCCCTTAGTCCAAGCTTCTGCCAAGCTCAACTCTGTCTACAGGAAGCGGATTTACAGCAAGCATTTACCTACTTCAAAACCACTCACAGACCGCATTTAAATCTAGATAAACAAGAAATCATTTACCATAATGCAGCAGGAGAATTGCTGGAAACCTCTATTGGAAATCTGGTTCTGAAAATCGCTGGGAAGCTCTACACACCGCCTATCATATTTGGAATTTTGCCAGGAATCTATCGTCAGCATTTGCTGGAAACAGGACAGGTAGAAGAGAAAGTCTTGACCTTGAAAGATCTGTCCCAAGCAGAAGCTATCTATGGCTGTAATGCGGTTAGGGAGATGTATGAGTTGGAAGTGATATAACTATGGATTTTTCAATTAAGTTTTAGATTTATTTGTTAATATTTAATATTTGATTTGAAAGAAAAATTAAGCATATGGTATACTATAGTTATAAATCATTAAAAACAATGGAGATTTTTATGAAAAAATCAAAAAAAATTTTAGTAACCAGCTTAGCAACTGCAACACTGGGGCTTATTTCATTTGCAGATACAACTGGATCCTTTCCTTTTTCGGTTCAGCATGTTTCTGCTCAAGAAAAGGATGCATCTAAAAATGGTAAGATTGTAAAAGAGAATACAACTTCGGCGTCAAATCAAGCTGAGAAACCAAAAACACCAACGCAAAAATCTGCTGAGAAACCAGCGCCAAAATCAGCACCAAAACCCGCGCCGAAGCCAGCACCAAAACCCGCGCCGAAGCCAGCACCAAAACCCGCGCCGAAGCCAGCACCAAAACCCGCGCCGAAGCCGGCACCAAAACCCGCGCCGAAGCCGGCACCAAAACCCGCGCTGAAGCCGGCACCAAAACCCGCACCGAAGCCGGCACCAAAACCCGCACCGAAGCCGGCACCAAAACCCGCGCCGAAGCCAACACCAAAACCCGCGCCGAAGCCGGCACTAAAACCGGCGCCGAAGCCGGCACCAAAACCTGCGCCGAAGCCGGCACCAAAACCAGCGCCGAAGCCGGCACCAAAACCAGCTGAGAAACCGAAAACGCCAGCACCGAAACCCGCTGAGAAACCGAAAACGCCAGCTCAAAAACCTGCTGAGAAACCAAAAACACCAGCACAAAAACCTGCTGAGAAACCAAAAACACCAGCACCAAAACCAGCTGAGAAACCGAAAACGCCAGCTCAAAAACCTGCTGAGAAACCGAAAACGCCAGCACCAAAACCAGCTGAGAAACCGAAAACGCCAGCTCAAAAACCTGCTGAGAAACCGAAAACACCAGCACCAAAACCAGCTGAGAAACCGAAAACGCCAGCTCAAAAACCTGCTGAGAAACCGAAAACGCCAGCTCAAAAACCAGCTGAGAAACCGAAAACGCCAGCTCAAAAACCTGCTGAGAAACCGAAAACACCAGCACAAAAACCTGCTGATAAACCAAAAACACCGGCACCAAAACCGACTGAAAAAGCTAAAGAAACAACTCCTAAACAGGATAAATCACAATCTAAAGTTCAGTCTGGCTGGGTAGGAAATTACTACCTCAAATCAGATGGAAAGAGAGCTAAAAATGAATGGGTAGATGGTGGTCGTTATTATGTTGATTCTGATGGAAAAAAGGTTAAAAGTGACTGGATTTATGATAAAAACTATGGTTCATATTATTATCTAACAGCAGAAGGAAGCTCTGCTCGCAATAAATGGGTAGGAAATTCTTATCTCAAATCAGATGGAAAGATGGCCAAGAATGAATGGGTAGATGGTGGCCGTTACTATGTTGATTCTGAAGGCAAAATGGTAAGGGAAAAATGGGTAGATGGTGGCCGTTACTATGTAGGATACGATGGTGTGCGGCAACCAAAACCAGCAGATGGGAACCAGTACAATGCTGCTTTAAGGAGAGCGAAAAGCTATAATTCGTGGGCAAATATGTCAAAAAAAGCTCTCTATGACCAATTAATGTTTCATGGTTTTTCAAGTTCAGCAGTGCAGTATGCCATCGATCACTTGAATGCAGATTACAAAGCAAATGCCTTAGCTAAAGCAAGAGAATACCGAAAATATAGTAATATCTCAAAAATTGAAATTTATGACAGGCTAACTTCTTCTTGGATTGGAAAATTTACAAAAGAAGAAGCAAACTATGCCATTCAAAAACTTAATCTACCATCAGAAGGCAGCCATGTTCGCAATAAATGGGTAGGAGCTTATTATTATAAACCGGATGGAAAGATGGCCAAGAATGAATGGGTAGATGGCGGTCGTTACTATGTTGATTCTGAAGGCAAAATGGTAAGGGATAAATGGGTAGATGGTGGTCGTTACTATGTAGGATACGATGGTGTGCGGCAACCAAAACCAGCAGATGGGAACCAGTACAATGCTGCTTTAAGGAGAGCGAAAAGCTATAATTCGTGGGCAAATATGTCAAAAAAAGCTCTCTATGACCAATTAATGTTTCATGGTTTTTCAAGTTCAGCAGTGCAGTATGCCATCGATCACTTGAATGCAGATTATAAGGCAAAAGCCTTAGCTAAAGCAAGAGAATATCGAAAATATAGTAATATCTCAAAAACTGAAATTTATGACAGGCTAACTTCTTCTTGGATTGGAAAATTTACAAAAGAAGAAGCAAACTATGCCATTCAACATCTAGGGGATAAATAGTTATTAATTATAAAATGTAACTTTTTCATGCAAACCTTTGCACAAATTTGATGATTTTGTTATACTAGTACTGTAAGCATTTTCAATTAAAAAGGAGAATATGATGAGTCAAAAGATTATCGGGATTGACCTTGGTGGAACTTCTATCAAATTTGCAATCTTGACAACAGCAGGAGAAATCCAAGAAAAATGGTCTATCAAGACTAACATTTTGGATGAAGGAAGCCATATCGTAGATGATATGATTGAGTCTATTCAACATCGTTTGGACTTGCTTGGATTGTCAGCTACGGATTTCCGAGGGATTGGAATGGGATCACCTGGTGTGGTTGACCGTGAAAAAGGAACTGTTATCGGTGCCTACAACCTAAACTGGAAAACCCTTCAACCAATTAAAGAAAAGATTGAAAAAGCCTTGGGTATTCCATTCTTCATCGATAATGATGCCAACGTAGCTGCTCTTGGTGAGCGCTGGATGGGCGCTGGTGACAACCAACCCGACGTTGTCTTTATGACACTTGGTACAGGTGTTGGTGGCGGTATCGTGGCAGAAGGAAAATTGCTCCACGGTGTTGCTGGTGCTGCTGGTGAGCTTGGTCACATCACTGTTGACTTTGACCAACCAATCGCATGTACCTGTGGTAAAAAAGGCTGTCTTGAGACAGTTGCTTCAGCAACAGGGATTGTCAACTTGACTCGTCGTTATGCAGATGAATACGAAGGCGATGCGGCCTTGAAACGCTTGATCGATGACGGTGAAGAAGTAACTGCTAAAACTGTCTTTGACCTTGCAAAAGAAGGAGACGACCTTGCTTTGATCGTTTACCGTAACTTCTCACGTTACTTGGGAATTGCTTGTGCCAACATCGGATCAATCCTCAACCCTTCAACGATTGTTATCGGAGGTGGGGTGTCAGCTGCGGGAGAATTCCTTCTCCAAGGTGTTCAAAAAATCTACGACGAAAATACCTTCCCACAAGTACGTACATCTACTAAATTGGCTCTTGCAACTCTAGGAAATGACGCTGGAGTTATCGGAGCGGCATCACTTGTATTGCAATAAAATAATAAAAGAGGGAAAATGCTAACCTAGAGTTAGTAATGTTCCTCTTTTCTTTTTTATGCTATACTAGTTAAGACTATAAATGAGGTGAGGGTAAATGACAAAAGCAGATACGATTTTTAAAGAGAATATTGAACGAATCCTCAAAGACGGTGTCTTTTCTGAACAAGCACGTCCCAAGTACAAGGATGGGACTGTTGCCAATTCCAAGTACATAACGGGTGCCTTTGCGGAGTATGATTTGTCTAAGGGGGAATTCCCCATTACGACCTTGCGCCCCATTGCAATCAAATCCGCCATCAAGGAAGTTCTCTGGATTTACCAAGATCAGTCTAATAGCCTAGAAGTGCTAAATAGCAAGTACAATGTTCATTACTGGAATGACTGGGAAGTGGGAGATACGGGAACCATCGGTGAGCGCTATGGGGCGGTCGTTAAGAAACACGACATCATCAATAAGCTTCTCAAACAATTGGAAGCCAACCCTTGGAACCGTCGCAATATCATCTCTCTCTGGGATTACCAAGCTTTTGAGGAGACGGACGGCCTTCTTCCATGCGCCTTTCAGACCATGTTTGATGTCCGTCAGGTTGATGGGGACATCTATCTGGATGCGACTTTGACCCAGCGTTCTAATGATATGCTGGTGGCTCACCATATCAATGCCATGCAGTATGTGGCTTTACAGATGATGATTGCCAAGCATTTTGGATGGAAGGTTGGGAAGTTCTTCTACTTCATCAACAACCTTCATATCTATGATAATCAGTTTGAACAAGCAGAAGAATTGCTTCGTCGTGAGCCGTCAAACTGCCAACCTCGTTTGGTTTTAAATGTTCCTGATGGGACCAATTTCTTTGATATCAAAGCGGAGGACTTTGAGTTGGTTGACTATGATCCAGTCAAGCCACAACTGAAGTTTGATTTGGCTATTTAAGAAAATAAAAAGAAGTTGAGATTTCTCAACTTCTTTTGTGTATTAATGTGATACGCGACGGCGAGCTGCTTTTTTGCGGTTTTCTTCGATGAAAGCTGCTTTTTGCTCTTCTGGCTCAATCACTTTCTTTTTAATTGCGTATACTGCACCTGCAACGGCAGCGACAGTTCCTGCGACACCTGTTACAAGACCTTTAGCGAATCCTTTAGCCATGAGTCTTCCTCCTTTATCTTCCCGATCAGCCAGACTCCTCAAGTGGTAGTATTTTTCTGACTGACCTTTTTATGATATAATAATAGTAACGAAAAAATGAGAATTTTTCAAGGAAAAAAGATGAAAACAAAAATAATTGTGATTGTTGGACCGACTGCTGTTGGAAAAACTGCCCTTGCTATTGAAGTGGCCAAGCGCTTTGGTGGAGAGGTGGTCAGTGGTGACAGTCAGCAAGTTTACAGAGGGTTAGATATTGGGACGGCCAAGGCTAGCCCAGAGGAGCAAGCTGCTGTTCCTCATCATTTGATTGATGTCAGAGAGGTGACCGAGTCTTACTCGGCTTTTGATTTTGTTTCAGAATCTAAGAAGGCTATTGAGGATATTAAGAGACGTGGCAAGCTTGCTGTTATCGCTGGTGGAACTGGGCTTTATATCCAGAGCTTGCTTGAAGGCTATCATCTAGGTGGGGAAACACCTCATGAGGAGATTGTAGCCTATCGAGCTAGTTTAGAGCCTTATTCAGATGAGGAATTAGCTCATCTTGTGGAGCAAGCAGGTCTTGAAATTCCCCAGTTTAACCGTCGTCGTGCCATGCGCGCCTTGGAAATTGCCCATTTTGGTCAGGATTTGGAAAATCAGGAGAGTCCTTATGAACCATTGATTATCTGCCTGGATGATGAACGAAGTCAACTTTATGAGCGTATCAACCATCGAGTGGACCTGATGTTTGAGGTTGGGCTTTTGGATGAGGCAAAGTGGCTTTTTGACCATTACCCTGATGCGCAGGCAGCCAAAGGCATTGGCTACAAGGAACTCTTTCCATATTTCCGTGGGGAGCAGACTTTTGAGGAAGCTAGTGAGAGTCTTAAACAGGCGACTCGTCGTTTTGCCAAGCGCCAGCTGACCTGGTTCCGTAATCGCATGCAGGTGACCTTTTATCAGATTGGAGAGTCTGGTGTGCAGGAGCGTATTTTTAACCAGATTGAGGAGTTTTTAGATGATTGAAACAGAGAAAAAAGAGGAACGTGTCCTGCTCATCGGTGTAGAATTGCAGGGCATGGACAATTTTGATCTCTCCATGGAAGAATTGGCCAGTCTAGCCAAGACAGCTGGGGCAGTTGTTGTAGATAGCTACAGACAAAAACGTGAAAAATATGATTCCAAGACCTTTGTCGGCTCTGGTAAGTTGGAAGAAATTGCGCGGATGGTGGATGCAGAAGAAATTACTACTGTCATTGTCAACAACCGTCTGACACCACGGCAAAATGTTAATCTAGAGGAAGTTCTCGGGGTCAAGGTTATTGATCGTATGCAGCTGATTTTGGATATTTTTGCCATGCGAGCTCGAAGCCACGAAGGGAAACTCCAAGTGCATTTGGCTCAGCTCAAGTATCTCTTGCCTCGTTTGGTTGGTCAGGGGATTATGCTCAGCCGTCAGGCTGGGGGGATTGGTTCTCGTGGACCTGGTGAAAGCCAGCTAGAACTGAACCGTCGTAGCGTTCGCAATCAAATCACGGACATTGAACGCCAGCTCAAGGTGGTTGAGAAAAATCGGGCGACAGTCAGAGAAAAACGTTTGGAGTCGAGTACCTTTAAGATTGGTTTGATTGGTTACACTAATGCTGGAAAATCAACCATTATGAACACCTTGACCAGTAAGACCCAGTATGAGGCAGACGAGCTCTTTGCGACTCTGGATGCGACGACTAAGAGTATCCATCTTGGTGGCAATCTACAAGTAACCTTGACTGATACCGTTGGCTTTATCCAAGATTTGCCGACTGAGTTGGTGTCAAGTTTTAAGTCGACCTTGGAAGAAAGCAAGCATGTAGACCTTCTAGTTCATGTCATTGATGCTAGCAATCCTTATCATGAGGAACATGAAAAAACGGTTCTGTCTATCATGAAAGATTTGGACATGGAGGACATTCCTCGCTTGACCCTTTATAATAAAGCGGATTTGGTGGAGGATTTCACGCCTACCCAGACACCTTATGCTCTCATTTCTGCCAAGTCTGAGGATAGTCGTGAGCAGCTGCAAGCTTTATTTTTAGAAAAAATCAAGGATATTTTCGAATCCTTTTCCCTGCGCGTGTCTTTTTCTAAGTCCTACAAAATTCATGATTTAGAAAGCGTGGCAATCCTTGAAAGCCGAGACTATCAAGATGATTGTGAAATCATCACAGGCTATATTTCTGAGAAAAACAAATGGAGATTAGAGGAATTTTATGACTGATATGAAATCATTAGCCCTCAAGTATGGCGGTTATACCAGCCTTGATAAGGTTTATCTGGAACAATTGTTAGCTGGGAAATCAGAGCAGGAGCAGTTAGCTCTCATTACCCCTCCGCCTAGCGTGGTCAATGCTTACTTCGCAGAACTCTACCAGAAAAAGAGCCCTCAATCTGCGACTGATTATTTTGCAGAACTAAGTCAGGAGTTAAACCTCTATAACGCTCAACCGACCTTTACAGTGGAAATCAAGCCCTTTATTCGCCTCAATCTATCTGGCAAGTCTTTTGGTTTTTGCTATGAGGAAGAAGGTCTTGGGCGGATTTTCTCAGAAACTGAGGAAGCAATCACTGCTGACTTGCTCTTTGAAATTGCTCAGATTTTCCCTCATCAGCTAGTCTATGAGGAGTCTGGAAAGATTTATATGAAGGAGCTTGGAGAGGAAAAAGTCTTCTCTGTGGAGAGTTTGACTCCTTTAACGGATTTAGAAACCTTAGCAGATGGTCGTAAGCGACTCAAAGGTTATAGTCAGGAGGAACTTTTACAGGAATCTCAAGCTTTTACTGGCAAGCGCTATTTCCGATCGGAAAACCGCACAGCCATGTTATATATTGATTAATTAGAAAGTATCGAATGGATATTCAATTTTTAGGAACGGGGGCTGGTCAGCCCTCTAAAGCCCGCAACGTTTCGAGCCTCGCCCTCAAACTCTTGGATGAGATCAACGAAGTCTGGCTCTTTGACTGTGGCGAAGGAACGCAAAATCGCATTCTGGAAACCACGATTCGACCACGTAAGGTCAGCAAAATCTTTATCACTCACCTGCATGGAGACCATATCTTTGGATTGCCAGGATTTCTCTCTAGCCGTGCTTTTCAGGCCAATGAAGAGCAGACAGATTTGGAAATCTATGGACCTCAAGGAATCAAGTCATTTGTCTTAACCAGCCTTCGTGTGTCAGGTTCTCGTCTGCCTTATAAGATTCATTTCCATGAGTTTGACCAGAATTCTCTAGGAAAAATCCTTGAGACCGATAAATTCACTGTGTATGCAGAGGAACTGGACCACACTATTTTCTGTGTTGGTTATCGTGTCATGCAAAAGGATCTTGAGGGAACCTTGGATGCTGAAAAACTCAAGGCTGCTGGTGTGCCGTTTGGACCTCTTTTTGGAAAAATCAAAAACGGTCAGGATGTTGTTTTAGAAGACGGAACTGAAATCAAGGCAACGGACTATATATCAGCTCCACGTCCAGGTAAGATTATCACTATCTTGGGTGATACTCGAAAAACCAACGCCAGTGTGCGTCTGGCTGTCAATGCTGATGTCCTAGTCCATGAGTCCACATATGGCAAGGGCGATGAGAAAATTGCCCGCAACCACGGACACTCTACCAATATACAGGCTGCTCAGGTCGCGGCAGAAGCAGGAGCCAAACGCCTCTTGCTCAACCATATCAGCGCCCGCTTTCTCTCAAAAGATATTAGTCAGCTCAAGAAAGATGCGGCCAGCATTTTTGAAAATGTGCATGTTGTTAAAGACTTGGAAGAAGTGGAAATTTAAGTGCCACAGAAAGGAAGAAACATGCGAACGATTCTCATTACAGGTGCTAGCGGTGGCTTAGCCCAAGAAATGGTCAAACTCTTGCCAAATGACCAACTCATTCTGCTAGGTAGAAATAAGGAAAAATTAGCTCAGCTCTACGGAAATCATTCTCAGGCAGAATTGGTCGAGATTGACATTACCGATGACCAAGCCCTAGAAACTTTAGTGGCTGACCTCTACCAACGTCATACCAAAATTGATGTCTTAATCAACAACGCTGGTTACGGAATTTTTGAAGATTTCGACCAGATTTCTGACAAAGACATTCACCAGATGTTCGAGGTCAATACCTTTGCCCTGATGAATCTGTCTCGTCTAGTGGCGACTCGTATGAAGGAAAGTCGAAAAGGTCATGTTATCAATATCGTCAGCATGGCAGGTTTGATTGCAACAGCTAAGTCCAGTCTCTACTCAGCGACCAAGTTTGCGGCTATTGGTTTTTCTAACGCTCTACGCCTTGAACTCATGCCCTATAGTGTCTATGTAACTACGGTCAATCCAGGACCAATCCGAACTGGATTTTTTGACCAGGCAGACCCAGATGGTAGCTATCTCAAGTCTGTTGAGCGATTTCTCTTAGAACCAGATGCGGTTGCTAAAAAGATTGTCAAAACCATAGGAAAAAATAAACGAGAACTCAATCTTCCTTTTTTGCTCAATTTAACCCACATATTTTATACTCTCTTTCCCAAGCTAGCTGATAAGTTGGCAGGGGGAATCTTTAACTATAAGTGAGAAGACGATGGATACTTCTGATACTTTTCAAGCTTCATGACGCTTGCTTATCTATGTCAAGTAACAACACCCTCGCAATAAAGCAGTTCTTTATGAGCACACTGAAAAAGTCATCCAATTGATGGCTTTTTTGTTATACTAGAGATGAGGTGAAATGATGCTTGATAATCAGTTAACTATGGATGTCAGTCCTTATTCTAGTTTGTATCATATCGTTGTTCCGAAAACCCACTTTTTACGTCAGCTAACTGAACTCTGTGATTTTAGCTTTATTTATGATGAACTAGAAAAAAATTATCGTCCTGATTTTGGGCGTAAAGCTTATTCACCGATTATGATGTTCAAATATCTCTTGTTGAAAGATATTTATAAGTTATCAGATGTCGATGGGGTGGAACGTTCCTTGTCAGATATGGCCTTTAAATTTTTTCTTGGTCTAGCTCCAGAGGATTCTGTTATCGAACCATCCTCTCTGACAAAATTTAGAAAGCTAAGAATTAAAGATGACAAGCTACTTGACGTATTGATTCAGAAATCTGTTCAAATTGCACTCGAACACAACTTGATTAAGAGTAAGATCCTCATTGTGGATGCCACTCACACCAAAGCTCATTATAATCATAAGAAGCCCCAAGAAATTCTTAGGGAGCGTTCAAAAACTTTACGTAAAACGATTTATCAACATTCAGAAGATATCAAAATAGAATTTCCAAAGAAACCTCAGGAAGATAACCTTGAAGCAGAGTTGACCTATACAGAGGAATTAATGGCTGTGGTTGAAAAACATGAGGAACTCTTAGCTCTGCCGGCTGTGTCTCAAAAGTTCAATTATCTAAAAGAAGCTGTCGAGGACGACTTAGAACACTTGGAATCTTCTGTTAAAGAGGAGGCTAAGCTTGGACATAAGACAGCCGACACCTCTTTCTATGGCTATAAAAGTCATATCGCTATGACGGATGAACGGATTATTACTGCTTGTGTGGTCACTTCTGGCAAACAAAGTGATGGGAAATATTTACCTGAGTTATATGCCAAAACAATGGAAAATAATCTGGATATCGAGACTATTATTGGTGATGCGGCTTATTCAGGAAAGGACAACATTCAACTAGCTCGTAAAGAAAAGATTCATTTGGTGTCAAAACTGAACCCTTCTGTTTCAAAAGGTTACCGTAAAGAAGAGGATGCGTTTGAATTAAATAAAGACGCAGGGCTATTTGTCTGTCCGGAAGGACACATGGCTATTCGCAAAGCAAGGACAGGGAAAAAATATCAAAATAAGAATCAAGTCGTCACTCATTACTTTGACATTGAGAAGTGCAAGAGTTGCCTTTCCAAGGAAGGGTGTTATAAGGAGGGGGCAAAGTCTAAAACTTATTCAATAACCATTAAGAGTAACGACCATCTTTTCCAGAAGAAATTTCAGGAAACACCGTATTTTAAAGAAATGGCCAGACATCGCTATAAAATCGAAGCGAAGAATGCCGAACTAAAACAGAGACATGGCTTTGATGTCGCAAGGGCATCAGGTCTTTTCAACATGGAATTACAGGCAGCTACAAGTATCTTCGTGGTCAATATGAAACGAATTATAACCTTAATAAATACAAAATAACCGAGGAATTCGCTCAAATTGATGAGAGATTCCTCGGTTTTCATTTTGTTAAAAGTAAGAGGCTTACTTTTTCAGTGGGCTCGCGAGTGGGTCGGGGGAGGAGCTGTTATATCTATGTTTAACAATGTTTTACCTTGATTTATTAATCATATCCATATAAGATATGTCAATAAAATCTTTTTTCTTAATCTTAAGCATTTTTATAATATCATCAACCTTTTTCTCTGCTGATTGTCTTGTTTCGTCTTTAGGGAGAATATACTCAACTTCAATAAAATTACCTAAGCCAGCAACTTCGTCTAAATGGAATCTAATATTCTCCTTAAGATAAAGGGTTCTGCTCTTTTTCACTTCACCAATTTTTCCCAGTAATGTTGAAAGCATGGAATCGACAAGCCTAGGATTTTTAACTTTTATTCGTTTGTATTTAGAAACCTTTCTTCCAGCAATGTTTTGGCGGATATAAAAAATTAGTTCAGACTCTGAGTTGTTGATAGTTCGCATCTTTAATCTACCAAGCTTAAAATTGTAGAAAATATCTCGTTGTTTTAATATTTCTGGGTTTGCTTGACTATATTTTATAATAATATTTTTTGCTAAATTTCGATTATTTAATTTTGCTTTAAATTCTATATTTGATGACATTTTAATCCCTATTTGATAGAGACA
This sequence comes from Streptococcus australis, assembly GCF_901543175.1. Classification (NCBI taxonomy): domain Bacteria; kingdom Bacillati; phylum Bacillota; class Bacilli; order Lactobacillales; family Streptococcaceae; genus Streptococcus; species Streptococcus australis. The sequence continues at coordinate 580,978 of NZ_LR594040.1, forward strand.
ACCAATCTTTAGCGATTTCACCTCTAGAATCCTTACCAGATGAATGTATCACTCCTACAGGATACTTATCTCTATCATGTTTTAATAATTTACAAGCACAGACTACTATTTCAGCAAAAACAATATCTAATAACTCCGTAGGAAGAGTTGGCAAGATAAAATTAACTGCCGTGCCATTATTCAATACTAATATATCCTTAGCTACGTCTAATTTATATTTTAACATATGTTTATTGATTTTAAAAGGTTTTTCAACCGTTTCTTCAATAAGGCTATCAATGTCAAATTCCGTATTTTTTGACCCACCACTAACCAATATAACACCATTTTTACAAATATTCATATCTTTTACGGTAAAAGCACCATTTGGATTTCCTGTTGCGAAAAATATGATGTCAACTTTAGGTAAAAGAGCGTGTCTTTTGTGTATTTTATAGCCGTCAATGAATGCGTGTAGATTTTTTTCATCACTAGAATCATACACATAAACATCCATATCATTTCGTCTTAAGTTTAGGGCAATATTCTTACCTATCATTCCGTACCCAACAACTAACGCCTTTCGACCGGACATTAAAATACCAGATTTTCTTAATATTTGCTCCGTAGCATTGACAATATCTCGTCCTACAAATCTTGCTTCAATTTCTTTTAATGGACTTCTAGCCACAGAAAAGATAGGGTATTGAAATGATTCAATCTCTTTCAAATATCTATTATGCCCAAACGTTGTATCTTCTATAACTCCTTTAATTACTCTGGCTAAATCTGGACATTCATCATTAAGCCTCATGAGGTGAGATAGAAAATATCCTCCTACATCAATTATTATAATTTCTTTCCCATCAGTCTCACTTTTTTTAGTGGCATTTTTTAAGAGTTTGTATAATATATCTGTCTCTTCTAGAATCTTATAGTCTTCATTGATAATGCTATATTTTTTCTTTAATAGCCTTTTTAAAACAGACTGATCAATAGAATATGGTTTTGCAATCACTGAAAATATTTCAGCCCCAGACTCTTCCAATAACTTTATTAAATTTTCAGTAGTCTCCAAAATATGCTCAAGAATAATTATTCGTGCCTTTTCAAATAACTTTCTATTTCGCTGTTGTTTTAAATATTTTCCGCAAACTTTTAATTGATTGTCTACGAATTGATACCCCATAATAAACACCTCTATATCTTTTTGAATTGAGCAGAAAGTTTTATATTTGACCATCTTCGACAAATCATTATTGACATCAATTTATAAAATTTCAGCCAGAGGCTTAGTCGAGTCTTGACTACGATTGATGGTTATTCGATTGTCGAAAGAAGTATCCGTATTGTTTCTATACGATTATAATTTTATTGTACCATAATTTTGTTAAATTTCTTAATTTCTATCTACATTATTTTACAGAGATTACAGAAAAAAGAAACTCACGCAATATGAATCGAAGGTTCGCTAGAGCAACAATAACATTTTTTATAAAAATTTTCACTCATAAAGAAATAATTACTGAATCAAATCAGTGAAAGTCAGCTCAGTTCCTCAACTTCTACAACTGAAATCTCAATATCGGGCTCAGTCAATTTCTCTTTAAAACTATCCGCTAGTTCTTAAAAAAACTCATCATCCGTTTCAATTTCGAAAATTTCAATCAAATATCCCTCAGCTTTCGAAACGAGAGATTCTAAAGGTTTCAAAACTGGTTGGCTTTCTTGGTTGAAATCGACTTCTTGGTAAGTGGTACTAGATTGATTGGTGGTATGAAATTAAGGCGTAATAAAAACATTCAACCAGAAATAAATAAGGTCTAATGGAATGGTTGAGCTTATAAGACTTCTTTAAATCAATTCGGATCGATACAAGCAAGTTGGTTGATTCTTCCAAAAATTCAAAGAAATCTTCAAGTGTGGAATCCAGTTGAAACTTGTTTTTTTTTTTTGTAATTCAGCTGAGACAATCTCTTTTCGGCTTCTAAAATATAGGGCGAAAAGCCTTTTTTATCAATTTCATCTTGGACGACACCTACTAGACTTCGTCCTTTATTTTTGCCCGAAAAATACTTATTGAAATCTGTATCTGAAATATTAGCGTGAGCATATTCGGCTATGACGGAGGTCAATCCTTTACTGACGGTTTTAGGATTAGATCAAATTTCTTTATTGGCATGCTTAAAAACAAGCTGAAACAGCTCTGAGAGTAGAAACATATGCGACTTCCAAAGTGGCATGATTTTCGCATTTCCAAATATACAGAACTTCCAGAATTAACCGTTGAAATCGTAAATGAGCTGATTGACAAGATTGTGATTCAAAAGCCAATAGGAACGAAACACAATAGAATCATTCAGATAGATATTTACTACAATTTCATCAGAAAACTAAACAACGAAAAAAGCAAGCCAGATAAGTTGACTCGCTAATATTACCTAATCACTAAACTGCTGAGTGTCAGGTCGCCGTAAAAGGAATTTTTTTATAACATTTTACTGAGTGACAAGAAATGTTTGCTTTTGTTCTAAATCTACATTCACATTTTTTGAATCTTCTACAAATTTTAGAAAAAACAATCAAAAATATGATTTTTTGTGTTTAGGGTATTGAAATTTCCTATATTATTTTATAAAATAAGGATAAAAGGCTATGAAAAAGTAATGCGCTTACAAAGAAATGGAAGCGGTTACTAAAGGAGGATTTTATGGAAAAAGGCCATTGGAATCGTAAAAGAGTCTACAGTATTCGTAAGTTTGCTGTAGGAGCTTGCTCTGTCATGATTGGAACCTGTGCTGTTCTATTTGGAGGAAGTGTCGTTGGAGAATCATCAGTTTTTGCGGATGAAACTCCTATTGCGCACACTGTAGAACAAGCAAAAGAGGAAAGTCCAGCAGTGGAGGAAAAACAGGATCAAGCAGTAGCAGAGAAGAACGAGGCTGCAAGTGTGGAACAAAGTCAAGCTGCTGCCATTGAAGCAAGTAAACCAGAGGTGAAAGAAGATGAAGCCATAACTCCGAAAGAGGAAAAAGCATCTTCTAAACCTGAAGAAAATGATCCAAAGGTAGAATCACAAGCTTCAAGTCAAGAAAAACCTATCAAGGAAGAAGTTAAAGCTGCGACAAATGAAGAAGTAAATCAAATGATTGAAGACAGAAAAGTGAATTTTAATCAAAATTGGCACTTCAAACTCAATGCGAACTCTAAAGAAGCTGTGAAACCAGATGCAGATGTATCAACATGGCAAAAATTGGATCTTCCACATGACTGGAGTATCTTTAACGATTTTGACCATCAATCACCTGCCCAAAACGAAGGTGGACAGCTAAATGGTGGTGAAGCTTGGTATCGTAAGACCTTTAAACTTGATGAAAAAGATCTCAAGAAAAATGTTCGAGTGACCTTTGATGGTGTCTACATGGATTCTCAAGTCTATGTCAATGGCCAGTTAGTGGGACATTATCCAAATGGTTATAACCAGTTCTCATACGATATCACAAAGTACCTTCACAAAGATGGTCGTGAGAATGTGATTGCTGTCCATGCAGTCAACAAACAACCAAGTAGCCGTTGGTACTCAGGTAGCGGTATTTACCGTGATGTGACCATGCAGGTGACAGATAAGGTTCATGTTGAAAAAAATGGAACAACCATCTTAACGCCAAAACTTGAACAACAGCAACACGGCAAGGTTGAAACGCATGTGACCAGCAAAATCGTCAATACAGACGATAAAGACCATGAACTTGTAGCAGAGTATCAAATTGTAGAGCGTGGTGGTCAAGCAGTGACTGGCTTGGTTCGTACAGCGAGTCGTACCTTGAAAGCACATGAATCAACAAGCCTTGATGCTATTTTAGAAGTTGAAAAACCAAAACTCTGGACAGTTTTAAATGACAAACCTGCCTTGTACGAATTGATTACGCGTGTTTACCGTGATGGTCAATTGGTTGATGCTAAGAAGGATTTGTTTGGTTACCGTTACTATCACTGGACGCCAAATGAAGGCTTCTCTTTGAATGGCGAACGCATTAAATTCCATGGTGTTTCCTTGCACCATGACCACGGAGCACTTGGAGCAGAAGAAAACTATAAGGCAGAATACCGTCGTCTCAAACAAATGAAGGAGATGGGGGTTAACTCTATTCGTACAACCCACAACCCTGCTAGTGAGCAAACCTTGCAAATCGCTGCAGAACTTGGTTTGCTCGTTCAGGAAGAGGCCTTTGATACTTGGTATGGTGGAAAGAAACCTTATGACTATGGTCGTTTCTTTGAAAAAGATGCCACTCACCCAGAAGCTCGAAAAGGCGAAAAATGGTCTGACTATGATCTTCGTACCATGGTCGAAAGAGACAAAAATAACCCAGCTGTCTTCATGTGGTCTATCGGGAATGAAATCGGTGAAGCCAATGGTGACGCCCACTCACTTGCAACGGTTAAACGCTTAGTAAAAGTGATTAAAGATGTTGATACTACACGTTATGTTACCATGGGAGCAGATAAGTTCCGTTTCGGTAATGGTAGTGGTGGACATGAGAAGATTGCCGAAGAACTCGATGCAGTTGGTTTCAACTATTCAGAAGACAACTATAAGAAACTTCGTGCGAAACATCCAAACTGGTTGATTTATGGTTCAGAAACATCTTCAGCAACCCGTACACGTGGTAGCTATTATCGCCCTGAACGTGAATTGAAACATAGTAACGGACCTGAACGTCATTACGAACAGTCTGACTATGGTAATGACCGAGTTGGCTGGGGTAAAACGGCAACAGATTCATGGACTTTTGACCGTGACAACGCTGGCTATGCTGGACAGTTTATCTGGACAGGTACGGACTATATCGGTGAGCCTACGCCATGGCATAACCAAAACCAAACTCCCGTTAAGAGCTCTTACTTTGGTATCGTAGATACAGCAGGTATTCCAAAACATGACTTCTACCTCTACCAAAGCCAATGGGTTTCTGTTAAGAAGAAACCAATGGTACACCTCCTTCCTCACTGGAACTGGGAAGACCCTACTCTAAAAGCGAACGTAGCTGATGCAGAAGGTAAGATTCCAGTTCGTGCATATTCAAACGCTGCTAGCGTAGAATTGTTCTTGAATGGTCAATCTCTTGGAGTTAAGACCTTCAACAAAAAACAAACTAGCGATGGACGGACTTACCAAGAAGGTGCCAATGCCAAGGAACTGTACCTTGAGTGGAAGGTTGCTTACCAACCAGGTACTTTAGAAGCAGTAGCTCGTGATGAAGCTGGTAAAGAAATTGCTCGTGACAAGATTACCACTGCAGGCCAGCCAGCAGGTGTTCGTCTCATTAAGGAAGAGCACGCAATCGCAGCAGATGGAAAAGACTTGACTTACATCTACTATGAAATTGTTGACAGTCAAGGGAATGTAGTCCCAACTGCAAATAATCTGGTTCGTTTCCAATTGCATGGCCAGGGTCAACTTGTTGGTGTCGATAATGGGGAACAAGCCAGCCGTGAACGTTATAAGGCGCAACCAGATGGCTCTTGGATTCGCAGAGCCTTTAACGGTAAAGGGGTTGCCATTGTTAAATCAACTGAGCAAGCAGGTAAATTCACTCTTACTGCCCACTCTGATCTCTTGAAATCTGGTCAAGTAACTGTCTTTACTGGTAAAAAAGAAGACCAAGAAAAGACCGTTCTCGGAACAGAAGTACCAAAAGTACGTACTGTTATTGAAAAAGAGCCAAAAATGCCGAAGACAGTCGGTTTTATCTACAGTGATGGCAGTCGTGAAAAACGTCCAGTAACTTGGTCTTCAGTTGATGTGAGCCAAGCAGGAGTTGTGACTGTTAAAGGTATGGCAGACGGACGTGAAGTTGAGGCCCGTGTCGAAGTTCTAGCAATTGCAAATGAGCTTCCAACTGTTAAACGTGTTGCTCCAGGAACAGACTTGAGCGCTGTTGACAAATACGTTTCTATTGCCGTTACGGATGGAAGCGTACAAGAATACGAAGTTGATAAGTGGGAGATTGCGGAAGCAGATAAAGCTAAACTGTCAGTTGCAGGATCACGTATTCCAATGACTGGCCAACTGGGTGGTGAGACTATTCACGCTACCCTTGTAGTAGAAGAAGGTAATCCTGCAGCACCTGTAGTACCAAATGTGACTGTTGGTGGTGAGGAAGTCTCTGGTCTTACTACTCAAAATCCAATGCAATATCGCACTCTTGCTTACGGTGCATCCTTGCCAAAAGTAGCAGCAAGTGCTGAAAATGCGAATGTTACCGTAGTCCAAGCAAGTGCAGCAAACGGCATGCGTGCAAGCATTTATGTTCAACCAAAAGATGGTGGCCCTCTTCAAACTTATGCGATTCAATTCCTTGAAGAAGCACCGAAAATTGACCATTTGAGCCTACAAGTAGAGCAAGCTGACGGTCTTAAAGAAGATCAAATAGTGAAATTGTCCGTACTCGCTCATTATCAAGACGGAACACAAGCAGTTTTACCAGCTGATAAAGTAAGCTTCTCTACAAGTGGTGAAGGGGAAGTTGCAGTCCGTAAAGGAATGCTTGAATTGCATAGACCGGGAGCAGTCACTCTGAAAGCGGAATATGAGGGGGCTAAAGGTCAAGTTGAACTCACTATCCAAGCCAATACTGAGACGAAGGTTGCGCAATCCATCCGTCCAGTAAATGTAGTGACAGACTTGCATCAAGAACCTACGCTTCCATCAACAGTAACTGTTGAGTATGACAAAGGTTTCCCTAAAACTCACAAAGTCACATGGCAAGCTATTCCAAAAGAAAAACTAGACCACTATCAAACCTTTGAAGTGCTAGGTAAAGTTGAAGGCCTTGACCTTGAAGCGCGTGCTAAAGTCTCTGTAGAAGGTATCGTTTCGGTTGAAGAAGTCAGTGTGACAACACCAATCGCAGAAGCGCCACAATTACCAGAAAGTGTTCGTACCTACGATTCAAATGGTCACGTTTCATCTGCCAAGGTTGCTTGGGATGCGATTCAATCAGACCAATACGCTAAGGAAGGTGTCTTTACAGTCACTGGTCGCCTAGAAGGTACGCAATTAACTACCAAACTTCATGTTCGTGTGTCTGCTAAAACAGAGCAAGGAGCAAATATCTCTGACCAATGGACGGGTTCAGAATTGCCACTGGCCTTTGCTTCAGACTCAAATCCAAGCGACCCTGTTTCAAACGTCAACGATAAATTGATTTCCTTTAATGACCGACCAGCCAATCGTTGGACAAACTGGAATCGTAGTAATCCAGAAGCTTCAGTCGGTGTCCTATTCGGAGATTCAGGTATCTTGAGCAAACGTTCAATTGATAATTTAAGTGTCGGATTCCACGAAGATCATGGAGTCGGTGCACCTAAGTCTTACGTGATCGAGTATTATGTTGGTAAGACTGTTCCAACAGCTCCTAAAAATCCTAGCTTTGTAGCCAATGAAGACCATGTATTTAATGATCCAGCTAACTGGAAACCTGTTACAAATCTAAAAGCCCCTGCTCAACTCAAGGCTGGAGAAATGAATCACTTTAGCTTTGATAAAGTTGAAACCTATGCTGTTCGCATTCGCATGGTTAAAGCAGATAATAAGCGGGGAACTTCTATCACAGAAGTACAAATCTTTGCGAAACAAGTTGCGCCAGCTAAACAAGGACAGACAAGAATCCAAGTTGACGGTAAAGACTTGGCAAACTTCAACCCTGATTTGACAGACTACTACCTTGAGTCTGTAGATGGAAAAGTTCCTACAGTAACAGCAAGTGTTAGCAACAATGGTCTCGCGACGGTTGTTCCAAGCGTTCGCGAAGGTGAGCCAGTTCGTGTCATCGCGAAAGCTGAAAATGGTGACATCCTAGGAGAATACCGTCTACACTTTACTAAGGATAAAGACTTACTTTCTCGTAAACCTCTAGTTGCGGTTAAACAAGCTCGCTTGTTGCAACTAGGTCAACCACTTGAATTGCCAATGAAGGTTCCGGTTTACTTCACAGGTAAAGAAGGCTACGAAACAAAAGACTTGGCAGTGGAATGGGAAAAAGTTCCAGCAGAAAATCTGACAAAAGCAGGTCAATTTACTGTTCGAGGCCGTGTCCTTGGTAGTGACCTCGTTGCTGAATTCTCTGTACGAGTGACAGACAAACTAGGTGAGGCTCTTTCAGACAACCCTGACTATGATGAAAATAGTAACCAAGCCTTTGCCTCAGCAACTAATGATATTGACGACAGTTCTCATGACCGTGTAGACTATATCAATGACAGAGATCACTCTGAAAATCGTCGTTGGACAAACTGGTCTCCAACACCATCTTCTAACCCAGAAGTATCAGCGGGTGTGATCTTCCGTGAAAATGGTAAGATTGTAGAACGGACTGTTGCGCAAGCCAAACTTCACTTCTTTGCAGATAGCGGAACGGATGCACCATCTAAACTTGTTCTAGAACGCTATGTCGGTCCAGAGTTTGAAGTGCCAACCTACTATTCAAACTACCAAGCCTACGAATCAGGCCATCCATTCAACAATCCAGATAACTGGGAAGCTGTTCCTTATCGTGCGGATAAAGACATTGAAGCTGGTGATGAAATTAACGTAACATTTAAAGCCGTGAAAGCCAAAGCCATGAGATGGCGTATGGAGCGCAAGGCTGATAAGAAGGGTGTTGCAATGATTGAGATGACCTTCCTTGCACCAAGCGAATTGCCTCAAGAAAGCACTCAATCGAAGATTCTTGTAGATGGAAAAGAACTTGCTGATTTCGCTGAAAACCGTCAAGATTATCAAATCACCTATAAAGGTCAACGTCCAAAAGTCTCAGTCGAAGAAAGCAATCAAGTAGCTTCAACTGTAGTAGATAGTAGCGATGATAGCCTTCCAGTACTTGTTCGCCTCGTTTCAGAAAGTGGAAAACAAGTCAAGGAATATCGTATCCAACTAGTCAAGGAAGAACCAGTTTCTGAGAAAACAACCCCTGCTATTCAAGAAGAAAATCCAAGTCTTGAGGTTGTCGAAAAAGAACTTGCCTTCCAGACTGTTGAAAAAGAAGATTCAAGTCTATATGTAGGAGAAAGCCGTGTAGAACAAGAAGGACAAGTTGGTAAGGAACGCATTCTTACATCTGTAAGTCCAGACGGAACTCGTGAAGAGAAACTCCGTGAAGTGCTTCAGGCTCCTGTTGACCGGGTTCTTCTTGTTGGAACTAAACATGGTACGGTTCAACCACTTGATGGCAATGCAAGTTTAGTGCATGAAAAACCAGAGCTTCTGGTGGAAGAAGAGGCAATTGATTTCAAAGTTCAAGAACGTAAGACTGATAAACTTTATGTGGGGGAAAGTCGTGTTCTTCAAGAAGGTAAAAAAGGTGTGCGTGTTCATCTTATCGAAGTGGAGAACGGGAAACGCACCCTAAAGGAAACCTTTGATAAGGTAGCATCGCAAGATCGTATCGTGGAAGTTGGAACCAAGCGAGGTACAGCCCAACCACTTGATGGTGTCAGAGATTTAGTTCATCATAAACCAGAACTACTAGTAGAAGAAAAAGAAGTTGATTTCCAAGTTCAAGAACGTAAGACTGGTAAACTTTATGTGGGTGAAAGTCGTGTTCTCCAAGAAGGTCAAAAAGGTGTGCGTGTTCATCTAGTAGAAGTCGAAAACGGTAAGCGTACATTGAAAGAAACTTTTGATAAGATAGTTGCGCAAGATCGTGTCGTGGAAGTTGGAACCAAGGGAGGTACGGCTCAACCACTTGATGGTATCAGAGATTTAGTTCATCGCAAACCAGAACTACTAGTAGAAGAAAAGGAAGTTGATTTCCAAGTTCAAGAACGTAAGAATGATACACTTCCAGCAGGGCAAACTCGTGTAATCCAAGAAGGTCAAAAGGGTGTTCGTATCCATCTAGTAGAAGTCGAAAATGGTAAGCGTACACTGAAAGAAACCTTTGATAAGATAGTAGCACAAGATCGTATCGTGGAAGTTGGAACTGCTGTAGTGCAAGGAGAACCAAATCCACAAGTTTCTGTCAAGCCAGATGCGCACCAACTGGCTCAAACGGGAGCGCGCTCTCAAGAAGAAAAAGCGACACAAACTGAAAAAGATCACCTTCCAAATACAGGAAGTGAGTCTCAGATGTCAGCTTTAGCAGCAGGATTGGCTCTCTTGGGCTTAGGTGCAGGCCTTGCAGCTACTACTCGCAAAAAAGAAGATTAAGTTTAGTTACAAGCTAAACTGAACAGGAAAAGGCCAGAGTGACGCTCTGGTCTTTTTCGTCTGAGTTGTAATAGTAAACAAATGTTTAAAATAGTCAATCCCATTCCAAATGGATTTTGCTCAAAATTCATAAGGTGCCCTTTACGCTTATAAAAAGAGATGTCGTGTTTGAAAATAATTGATAAATATGCTACAATAGTAGGAACTGGTAATTTTTATAAATGATTTTTAGGGAGAGAAAAATCGGATGAAATCCCTTCAACTTTCGAAGGAACATGATCAGATGAGAAAGCGTAAAATCCTTAAATTTTCTCTGATGTTATCATAAAATTTAAAAATGGGATCCTCAATCTTGTGAGGAATTTGATTGTGGAACTGATTTTTTAGATGTCAATTGTGGTGACAAAATTGACATACTTATAAAAATTTTAAGGATTAAGTAAATCCGTTTATGCATTTGATAATGTTCGAATAGAAGAAATGGAAGAACAGGTGTTCTCACATGAAAATATTCAAGGATAGAAGAGAAGCTCCAAGTAGATTTACACTCATGAGGTGCTCCTATATTTCGTAGGCGAAATATCATGGTAAGCCAGTTAATCCTATCTTGTCTATCAGTGGGATGAGCCTGTTTTCTTAGATTACCTTACTGTTACGATGGTGCATGAGCATTGCTAGCAAACGATCGCAAGGTTTGCTAAATATAAAGAATAAAGGATGACAGATGAAACATTTCGGTCTTAAAAAACAAAAACGAACAAGTATTTTTTTCCGAAGAGCAATTTTTACAATTTTGGTCATCGCGATCTATTTACTTGGTCGCCATATTTTACTTCCAGGATACAATGGCAACACAGGTTTTTCACAAATAAGTGAGCAAAACCCCTTGGCCTATTTATATTCCTTAGCAGGAGTAGATGTCTCTCGGATTTCCATGTTTTCTTTAGGATTAGGTCCTTGGATTACGACCATGATTGTCTGGCAGGTTATCAATTTAAATAAAAGTTGGAATATCCAGTCCTGGTCATTGAAAAAAGCGGATTTTGTCCAAAAAATTCTCACTTTGATTTTTTCAGTGTTACAGGGGATAGCTATTATGTACACAGCTCGTTCGGAAAATGGACGCTTTTTGCTTCTTGTAGATGATTGGATTTATAATATGGCTGTACTAGCAACTGTTGTAGCAGGAAGCTTTGTTATTATCTGGTTGGCTAGTTTGAATGTTAGCAAGGGAGTAGGCGGGCAGACAATTATTATTATTTCAGGAATTCTGCTACAATTTGCTAACCAATTAGTGGTATTGATAGGACAATCTGTTTTGTCTAAAGAAGGACTGGCCTTTCTAGTAGGTGCGGCGATCTCATTTTTGATCTTGGGCTATATTGCCGTGGTCTGCGAGAGGGCTGAAATTCGTTTGCCTCTAAATCGAGTCATGTTAAGTAGTCGTTACTATGGTAAGTCTTACCTCCCTATCAAATTTCTTCCCTCAGGAGGAATGCCGATTATGTATGCCTCGAGTGTTATTATGTTGCTTCAGTTGGTATTAGACTGGTTTGGACATGGTTTTACAAAAAATTTTGGTAGTTTATTTGACTTTACAAAACCTCTAAGTTTGGCCTTTTATCTGCTAGCTATCTATCTTCTTGCAATTTTATTTGCCTATATCAACTTAGAACCAGAAGAAACAGCGAAACGTTTACAACGTCAAGGGGAATACCTAGACTATATCCAGCCTGGGAAAGCAACTTTAAAAGTTTTGAAACATTACATTTCCTTGCAGTCTAACGTAGGAGCACTCTACCTAATCGTTTTTATTGGTTTACCCTATTTCATTAATTTCTTCCTACCTCTTCCAAATTTGCTTTTGACTATACCAAGTACATTGATCATTTTAGTCAGTATGCTCTTGCCTTTGCATGAAGAAATACGTATCTTGAGAATTGGGACTTACTACCACAAAGAATTAGAATTTAAAGGAGAATAGAGGGATATGTTTTACTTTGTACCATCTTGGTATAGACAAGATCGGAAATGGTACTCTACCACTCTGCCTTTCTATTACGTGTCTAAAAATATGATGTTTGATGATGCGGTGAATTTGCTGCGAATGTTTCAGCAATCAGGAGAGGCAAATACCACTCTGATTTTGAACTATTCACCACATATTCGAACCTTTCTTTATCAGCAAAGAATATTGCCAGAAACTGTATGGAATCTATTTGATACTATACAAGGCCTGACGGATGTATCTGTACGTAAAATTCGTCTAGAAGATATTAAGTGGCCTCAAGGAGTAGAATTCTTCTATACTCCTTTTATGATTGAGGTATATTTAAATCAAGAGCACTATGCTAAAATTAACTTTTCACAAACAGGTAATTTCTTTGATATTACTTATTTTGAGGGTGGGCAGACAAATCATCAGTTAATCTTTGATGATCGTGGATTTGTTTCAAGTATCATCTATTTTGAAAATAATCAGCCTTACTACCAAGATTATTTAAATTTACAAGGTACATGGCAGTTTAGGGAATTTTTGGGCACAGAAAATCATCAAGTACTTATCAACCCTGAGGCACAGGCTACATTTGCAAAAGAAGTTTACCAAGATATTGAAGAATTGATCAATGAAAAATTAGATCAGTATCTAACTTCTACGTTAACGAAGGATGATACGATTGTGATTTCGTCAGATGTGCAGCACAATCACTTTTTCCAAAAGATTAAGAAAAATCATTATGTTATTTTGTCTTTTTTTGGAGATCGCTATCCAATCACAAACCAAGAGCAGTTGTTAACGGATTTGACAGACACGCCGTTCTTCGTTGTTGATAGTTTAAATAAAATTGAAACGATGGCAGCTAATGTGGATCTAGAACAGTTGCCGGGCTTTTATGAGATTCCGCCTTATGATACTCATCTAAACTTAGGGCATAGTCAAAGAAAAAAAGAGTTAATTGTTTACGTCAATTACGACAATCTACCAGCAGATCAAATTCAATATGTGTTTACGACTTTGTTTGAAATGATGTTGAAAAATGAATGGATTGACTTGCTGGTTGGAACACAAAGTCAGGATTTTGGTCGAGAGGCCTATATAAAACAGGTACTAGAAAGCTATCTATCACTTAAGCCAGAATATGAACAAGATTTGATTTTTGTTGATAAAGAGAAAAGAGCGAGAGGTGAGAACCGAGTTCTTGATGATGAAGAGGAGATTGTTCGTGAACGGATTGATATTGAGACTATTCATAGCAACGTCGATTTGATTAAAGTTCTGAAGTACGTTCGTATTATACTAGATTTGGGGACTCCGGCTGATGTGTTGACTCAAATCGCTGGCATTAGTGGAGGGATCCCTCAGGTTAACTTGTATAGCTCTTCTTATGTGAAGCATGGAGAAAATGGTTGGATTCTAGAGGATATTTCAGATTTTGAAGAGGCACTCTTATACTACCTCACAAACTTAGAACATTGGAATCAATCTCTAGTTCACTCAGTCAAGAAGATTGAACAGTACACAAGGGGTGAGATTGTCGATATGTGGAAAAATACCATAAAGGAATTAAAAGGAAATGAAAAAAATTAGTGTTTTGCAAATTGCTGATGAAAATTGGCAGGAGCAATATGAAATTCCTAGTAATATAAAATGGACCTTTGTCAAACCAGAAGACATCGTTTCTTTATTGCCAGAAGATATCGGGATCTTAAATAGAGAGGCTGAGACTGAGGCGGAAAACGGAAAAAAAAAGAAGAAAAAAGTAGATAAACCGTTTGATGTCGTGTTGGTAGATACCGCTGAATATTTAGAGTATGTTACTATCTTGGATCAGAAAATTCAGGTTTACCGTCTGTTCTATCATGAGCGTTGTCGAATCACTACGAAAACATTGGAACGATTTCTTTTGCGTAAAAAGGCCGTGAAAACAAATTTTGAAAATCCAGAGCAAATGCTACATATATTTTCACGTGGTTTTTTCTCTAAACAAAATGGAACGAAACTAAGTGTTAATCATCTAGTCGCTGCACCATCTTTTGAAGGTCAAATCAGTTATGAAGGGACAAACTACCTTCGTTTATGTGGCCGATATGGTGAGGATTATCAGACTATCGCGACATATCAACATAATATTTTTCTGAGTGGGGAGATGCCCTTAGATTTGTGGCCTGAGTTCAGAGTTTCAGAAGGTTGTTCGATCCGCTACGTTGTTAAAGGTTTTCCTGCTGGAAATTCTCCCATGCAAGAATGGATTTATGATGAAACGAGTTTCGATCGGTCCCTGACGTTAGATGTAAATGATTCGTATTATTTGAGTATCAGCATTCAAGCAAAGGGACAAGGGATTGTAAAACTTGGTCCCTGCCACTATCGAGACTCCCATCTTGGTTATGGAGACTTGTTAGTCGGAGGAAAACGAATTAGCGACAAAAATCGAGAAGAACTGATTTATTTTTTCCATCCAGGAGATTTGAAACCACCGTTGAACATCTATTTTTCAGGGTACCGTCCCGCAGAGGGATTTGAGGGATACTGGATGATGAATAATTTGGGGTCGCCATTCTTACTGGTAGGGGATCCGCGTTCAGAGGGGGGCGCTTTCTATCTTGGATCGGAGGAGCTAGAACAAAAACTTCTCCAAGTGGTTCATAACTGCTTAGATGAACTTGGTTTTACGACGGAACAACTGACCTTGTCAGGTTTATCAATGGGAACTTTTGGCGCCCTTTACTATAGTTCTAAGTTGGAACCTCATGCCGTTATTGTCGGAAAACCTCTTGTTAACTTAGGAGATATGGCAGAAAATGAGTCAACTATTCGTCCGGGAGGATTTCCAACATCACTGGATTTGGTGTATCGTACAATAGGGGAGTTATCAAGCGAAGCTACAGCTCAGCTTAACGAACGTTTTTGGACGGCTTTTGAGTCAGCTGATTTTTCAAAGACTAAATTTATCATGTCCTATATGTATCAAGATGACTATGATATGTCTGCCTATCCTGATATGCTGGATGAGTTAGGACAGCGAGATTACCGCGTCAGCGTTATCAGTAAAGGGTTGACTGGACGACACAACGATGACACAATAGGTATTGTTGAATGGTTCTTTAACCAATATAAAACACTATTAATGAATAGTTTTGAAAGGGAGTTTAAATCGTGAGATACAAGGAAGAAGTCTATTTTGCTTATTGGGATATCCAAAGCGTATCTCAGTATCTATACGGTTCATCTGTCAAACTGTTAGACGGTGGTCATGTTTTGTATGAAAACCAGTTCATGCCTTCGGGGACAGTTATTCATGAATGGCACTCACGGGCAAACTATCAGGCTTTACGCAATACGAGTCAGCTTCCTGAATTGAAACGTGGGCAAAACTATATCTTTGGCAGTCATATAGAAACCATCCCAGAAAATTCAACATACTTAAAAGTTGAATTTATGGATGCTCGAGATGAAGAAATTTCGAATCAAATCATTAAACAGGGGGAGAGAGTGAGCATATGCGTTCCAGATAGTACACAATATTACAAGGTGCAGTTAGTCAGCTCGGGTTGTCATCGCTTCCTGTTTGAAGGGATTTATGTTGCTGAGGAGCAGTTAGCGGATTATACAGTGGATCGCTACTGGATATCTGATTTACTTCATCAGGATTCCGAGAAAGAAACGATGTATGTTTGCTTTACTGAACCCGAACTCAATCGAACAGGTTTTATCCCAGAACATGTTCGTGAACATTTCTCAAATGTATTGATTGTTAATTCGTCTTATAGGGAGGCGCTCCTATACATGGAGGAACGATTTTACGAAACCTTGCTTGAAACGATTGAAGAATTAGCGCAAGAGCATCTTTTTGAAAAAGTGGCTTTTGTTGGTTACGGAGCGATTTCTAATATTGCGGCCCTGCATTACTCCAAACAATTTGGAAATTCATACGCTCTTGTGACGGATGAGTTTTTAAGTGAACTAGATTATCAACGCTTGCTGGAACGTTATCGTAATCGAGTAAATCCGCCTATTTTTAAAGAATTATTGCTGCAGCAATTTAATCCGACAAAAGTTAAGGAATATGCGAACTTGAAGACTAGACCACGTGAACTAGCAAACATTGAATATTTATTAGATAAGTCATTTTTACTTCAAGCGATTGACTTGGAGAAAATTGAAGAGTGGATGAGAAAGAATGAAAACTAAACGATTCAATTTGACCAACTCCTATAAACTAATGCGTTACAAAAAGATTTTGGAGAAGGTTAATAAACTATCTGATAGTTATGCAGCTATGTCAAATGAGAAACTGCAAGCTCAGACAAAATGGTTTAAAGAACGCCTTTCTGGAGGAGAAAGCTTGCAGTCCATTTTGCCAGAAGCGTATGCAACCATTCGTGAGGCGGCCAAGCGTATATTAGGATTATATCCTTATGATGTTCAGGTTTTAGGAGCCTTGGTTATGCAAGACAATCAGATTGCAGAAATGAGAACAGGGGAAGGAAAAACCTTGACAGCTATCCTTCCTTTATACCTAAATGCCTTGACGGAAAAAAGTACGATCTTAGTCACGGCCAATGAATATTTGGCGGCGCGTGATGCCAAGCAAATGGCACCTGTTTTTCGATTTTTAGGAATGACAGTTGGAGTAGGTGTCTCGGAAGATCCGGCAAAAAAACTTAAAATTCCTCAAAAACAACAAATCTATAAGAATGATATTGTCTATACAACACATAGTGCGTTAGGGTTTGATTACCTAGAAGAAAACTTGGCGACATCTCAATCAAAGAAGTTTTTACCAAAATTTTATTTTTGTTTGGTCGATGAAGTAGATGCAGCCTTGCTAGATAGTGCGCAGATGCCGCTAATCATTTCAGGTTCTCCTCGGGTTCAATCCAACCTCTTTCTCTCGTGTGATGAGTTTGTGAAAACTCTAAAAGAAGGGGAAGATTTTAATTTAGACTCCACTCGGACGTCTGTATGGTTGACGAGAAAAGGAGTAAAGGAAGCAGAGGTTTATTTCCGCGTTCAGAATGCCTATGATCCAGATAATTACCAGCTCATTCGCCAAATTAACCTAGCTTTGAGAGCTAACCACTTATTTGAAAAAGATCGTCAGTACACGGTGGATAATGGCGAAGTTAAACTGATGGATGAGGCGACAGGACGTCTCTTGGAAGGAAATAAACTCCAATCAGGATTGCACCAAGCACTAGAAGCCAGAGAACGTGTGAAAATCACATTGGAAACGCGTTCGATGGCCTCTATTACCTATCAAAATTTATTTAGAATGTTTCCAAAATTAGCAGGAATGACGGGTACTGGTAAAGTTTGTGAGGAGGAGTTCAGAGACGTTTACGATTTGGGAGTCGTAGTTGTTCCTACACGAAAACCCAATTTACGAATTGATTATCCAGATGAAATCTATCTCACGATTCCTCAAAAATTATATGCTTCATTGGAGTATATCAAAAAATTACATAAAAAAGGCCAGCCAGTTTTAATTGCGACAGGATCGGTTGGAATGTCTGAGATTTATTCTATGCTCTTACTCCAAGAGGGAATCGCCCATAATGTGTTGAACGCCCATAATGCAGCAAAAGAGGCTGAGATGATCGCACTGGCTGGTAGACGTTCTGCAGTGACAGTAGCAACATCAATGGCAGGTCGTGGAACAGATATTATCTTGGAAGAAGGAGTTGCTGAGTTGGGTGGACTCGCTGTTGTTGGAACGGAGAGAATGTCCAGTGAGCGAGTGGATTTGCAGCTTCGTGGTCGTGCCGGACGACAAGGCGCTCCAGGATTGAGTAAATTCTTTATTTCTCTTGAGGATGATCTTATTTCCAAGTCTGGTAGCAAATGGATTAGTGAGTACTATCATAAAGAAATTGCAAAACCAGAGGAAAAACAAAAGATTCATTTGACCTCTCGTCGTATTAGATATGCGGTTGAAGAAGCTCAGAAGAATAGTGATAACGCGTCAGCGGCTTCCAGACGTTCAACGGAACGATATGATGAAAGTATCCGTATTCAGCGACAGATTATCTACAATAAACGTAATAAGCTCATCTCCCATCCAGAATTTGATTTGACCTATTTCTTGTCTACTCTATCGGATGCAGTGGACATTTATACAAGTAAAACACCGTTTAAAGAGCGGGCGGATCTGTTTCGCTTTGTTTTGGATAATATTAGTTATTACTGCGAGGATATTCCAGATGATCTAGATGTTACGGATTTACGGCAAGTTAAAAAGTTTTTATCCGACCTCCTTGTTTCAGAGTACCAGCAGAAAAAAGATAAAATCAAGGATTTAGAGTTGTTCAATCAATTTCAAAGAACTGTCGTTTTGAGAGCGATAGATGACTGTTGGGTTGAGCAGGTTGACTATTTACAGCAATTTCAAGGTTTGGTGTCTAGTCAAGGGTATGCCCAAAAAAATCCAGTCTTTGAGTTTCATAAAGAAGCTTTTAAATCATACAAAAAAATGAATGCAGATATAAATCTAAACATTATAAAAAATATGACATTGAGTTACATTAATATTAAGCCTTCTGGGAAGTTAGAAGTTTTCTTTGGCTAATACTTTGACAGATTCTGTTGTAGACTTTATAATGATGATATAACTGTATTTTTGGAGAAAATCATATTATGAGTAAAAATAATAACAAAGAGCTAAAGGGATTTAAACGTTTGATATCAAAGTTTAAGCAAAAAGGTAAGGAAGATAGTGATTACCGTAGCCTAGATGCAACTAAATCAAAGCCCGTTAGTCGAAAACTCAAAGAGCAAAAGGAAATTATTCTGAGTGCTAGTGAAGAACTTGAGTTACCAACAGAGTCAGTTTCTGTCATGGAAGCCTTAGAAGACTTTCAGGAAAGGAACAGTTTGGGAGTGGCTGACTTGATAAGGAATGTTAGTCAGAGTTTGTCAACTAGCGCTTTAGCTTCCCTCAGCCT
Organism: Streptococcus australis; assembly: GCF_901543175.1. Classification (NCBI taxonomy): domain Bacteria; kingdom Bacillati; phylum Bacillota; class Bacilli; order Lactobacillales; family Streptococcaceae; genus Streptococcus; species Streptococcus australis. The sequence goes on from NZ_LR594040.1 coordinate 600,116, forward strand.
TTCTGTCGCAGATTCGTACAGTGAGTCGTTTAGCCAGAGTATATCAGCAAAAGGATTCTCGCTTCGAGAGTCCATGTCTGAGAACTACTCATTAGTGGTCTCTTCTTCAGAATCTGAATCTGAGTCCCTTTCCTTGGTTGATAGCCTCTCTAATTCTGAGCATTTGACAGGGGAGTCTCTTTCCTTGAGTGAATCAGAGCAAGTGAGTCCGAGTATTTCCGAGTCTGAGTTCTATAGCCTGAGCCAGAGTGAGTGGGACTCCGTTTCAGAATCCCAAAGCATTTCAGAATCAGAGTGGTGGAGTTATTCCGAATTAGAACAAGCAAGTCAGAGTGTTTCCGAGTCCGATTTCTATAGTCTGAGCCAGAGTGAGTGGGACTCCGTTTCAGACTCCCAAAGCATTTCAGAGCAGGAATGGTGGAGTTATTCCGAATCAGAGCAAGCGAGTCAGAGTGTCTCCGAGTCCGAGTTCTATAGCCTGAGCCAGAGTGAATGGGAATCCGTTTCAGAATCCCAAAGCATTTCAGAATCAGAGTGGTGGAGTTATTCCGAATCAGAACAAGCGAGTCAGAGTGTCTCCGAGTCCGAGTTCTACAGTCTGAGTCAGAGCGAGTGGGAATCCGTTTCAGAATCCCAAAGCATTTCAGAATCAGAGTGGTGGAGTTATTCCGAATCAGAACAAGCGAGTCAGAGTGTCTCCGAGTCCGAGTTCTACAGTCTGAGTCAGAGCGAGTGGGAATCCGTTTCAGAATCCCAAAGCATTTCAGAATCAGAGTGGTGGAGTTATTCCGAATCAGAACAAGCGAGTCAGAGTGTCTCCGAGTCTGAGTTCTATAGCTTGAGCCAGAGTGAGTGGGAATCCGTTTCAGAATCCCAAAGCTACTCAGAGCAGGAGTGGTGGAGCTATTCCGAATCAGAACAAGCAAGTCAGAGTGTTTCCGAGTCTGAGTTCTATAGCCTGAGCCAGAGTGAATGGGAATCCGTTTCAGAATCCCAAAGCTACTCAGAACAAGAGTGGTGGAGTTATTCCGAATCAGAACAAGCGAGTCAGAGTGTCTCCGAGTCCGAGTTCTATAGCCTGAGCCAGAGTGAGTGGGAATCCGTTTCAGAATTCCAAAGCATTTCAGAATCAGAGTGGTGGAGTTATTCCGAATCAGAGCAAGCGAGTCAGAGTGTCTCCGAGTCCGACTTCTATAGCCTGAGTCAGAGCGAGTGGGAATCTGTTTCAGAATCCCAAAGCATTTCAGAATCAGAGTGGTGGAGTTATTCCGAATCAGAGCAAGCGAGTCAGAGTGTCTCCGAGTCTGAGTTCTATAGCCTGAGCCAGAGTGAGTGGGAATCTGTTTCAGAATCCCAAAGCATTTCAGAATCAGAGTGGTGGAGTTATTCCGAATCAGAGCAAGCGAGTCAGAGTGTCTCCGAGTCCGAGTTCTACAGCCTGAGTCAGAGCGAGTGGGAATCCCTTTCGGAGTCTGAATCCTTGAGTGAGATGATTTCTCATTTACTTTCTGAGTCCGAGTCATTAAGTTTGAGCGAAGTCCTCTATCTCAGTGAGTCTGAATCCTTGAGTCAAAGCCAACAAATATCTGAATCCTTAAGTCAAAGTCAGAGTGTAGCTGATTCGGTGAGTTTAAGGAAAGCATCCCTATCTCAATCCTATAGTATGTTAGAATCAGAATTTGGTTCCTATAGACAGAGTGTAGCGGAGACAGAAGTATTCGCGCATGACTTGCATACTTCGGAACGTCTGTATAAGAGCCTCTCTGAACAGGATATGAGCCCTCTAACTCACCAGCAAAAAGTGCAAGAAGTGATGACACCTGAAATTTCTGAAGAAGGATCGTCTCAAGCACCTATTGTTGAGGAGCAACAGGAGTCTGAAAATAGAGAAGAATTGATAAAGAATGTAGATTTGCAAGACTCTCTGAAACATCTGTCTCACTATTCAGGAGCAAATGGTACAAATTTAAGGATGACAGAACGCCAACTCTACCATCTACTCAAACCAGGTTCGCAGCCCCTAGCACGTGACTTAAGAAATGTTGCAAGTGAATTGTCTGGTTTGGTTGCTATTACTCAAAAAAGGGAAGATGAGAAATCATCCTAAATAGAACTTGCAATCATTAAATAGAAATAATAAAATCAAAAGGAGTCACTATGATTAGAAATATGATGTCAAATAGTAAAAAAGCTTTGGGTACTACAGATGTACTACCCGTTGACCAATATCGGATAGAAGTTTTGAATGGAACAGTTGACTACAAAAATGTACCTTTAGGATCCTATGATATCCTAGGGAGATTTGTTTCAGCAGGTCAGAGAGATTATACAGAAGACCTGAATTTGATTCAATCAATGGGTTTTAATGCCTATAGAATCTCGATCTCTTGGGCACGCATCTTTCCAAGTGGTGAAGAGTTGCAGCCGAGTGAAGAGGGGTTGAAATATTATGAAGCAATCATCGATGACGTATTAGAAAAAGATATCGAACCGATTGTGACATTGAGTCACTTTGATCTTCCGCTGAATCTATACGAAAAATATGGAGCTTGGAAAAGCCGCAATATGATTGAACTCTTTGAGCGTTACGCAGAGGCTGTCTTTCAGTACTTTAAGGACAAAGTGAAGTATTGGATTACCTTCAATGAGTTCAATGTTTTGCACCATTTGCCGTTTCTTGGTGGGGGATTGTCTTTTGGACCAGATGACAATCAAGAACAGGTGATTTGGCAAGCAGCTCATTATCAATTAGTTGCTTCTGCACGTGCAATCAAGCTCGGAAAAACAATCAACCCAGAGTTTCAGTTTGGTGGGATGATGGTTGTTAGTAAAAACTACAGTCAGCAAACTGAAAGTACTATTGATGTAATGGAAGCAGAAGTCAAAGATAGGGAAAATTATTTGTTTACAGACGTGCAAGTTCGTGGATACTACCCAAATCACTTTTTGCGTCGTTTGGAACGTGATCAAATCGCCTTGGATATTGAAAATGACGACCTCTTTGTCCTAAGAGATGGGAAAATTGACTTTGTCAGCTTCAGTTATTATGCATCAAGCAATTCCCAAGAAGTTTTTATCAACAAATATGCAAATAATGGCCAAAATCGCATTGATTCTTTGGGACTTCGCCTCGTGATGAACAATCTTTACGATCGTTACCAAAAACCACTCTTCGTCGTAGAAGATGATGTGGTCTTGGATGATTCAAATAGCGTAGCAACTGAAGAGCTGAAAACGAATATCCAAGAGATCGTGAAAACAGTTGAGTATGATGGTGTGGAATTACTTGGCTATACACCACTTACTTTTACGGAACTAAATTTTTAAAATAGGAAGTAATAACTCGAATTCTTTCTGGTTTAAGAGTAGTGTTCATGTTTTGACTTTTGAAAATGTCTGATCTATCAATCAGACATTTTTTAGAAATGGATGAGCTTTAAGCTAAGTTCGAGTTTTGCTTGATAGCGCTTCAGGATATTTTCCTTATTTGGAGCTTAGAAAAGAATAGCAATTTACGCTATTTTATGCTACAATGAGGGGGAGTGGTGTAAATCAGAATAAGTAAGGAATAGAGGGAGCAAAATGAGACTTAAGAAAACATTGTTCGGTAACTACCGTGCTAAGGAAGTCGAAGATTGTATCGAAGCATTAGAGGAAGGGTTCGATCGTGAAATTCAAAAGAAGAATGAAAAAATCGAGTCCCTACGTAAAAAAATCGACTCTATGAAGAATCAAGAAAAAGAGATCGGTGAAGCAATCATTTATGCCAAATCTCTTGTTATTGAAGCTCATGATAGGGCTGAAAAAGAAGCTAAAGAAGTTTTAGAAAAGGCGCAAAAAGACTATTTGGATACGAGAGAATCTATTCTCGAAGAAATCGATACTCTGACAAAAAAACGGGCAGAGGCTGAGAGATTGTATAATTTACAAAAAGAAAAAATTAAAAATATTATTAGTCGAATTGATGATTTTCTAGAACTGGACGATATCGATGCTAAACCAAAAGATATCAAAAAAATTCAAGAATTACGTAAAGAACTTGATAGACCAGAAGAAGTTGCTAAGGAGAAAGAAGAGGTGGTGCCTGAGAGAGAAAAAATCCATCTCGAACAACCCCTTGCAAAAACAGGAACAGATAGTACCATCTCTGTCAGCCACATCACTTCACGTCGCGTAAAACCTAAAAAGAAAGACGAAGATAAGTTAGATGATGATAAGGGCAAGAGAATCAAACGTCTTTCGAGAATTAAACGAGATAACTTTTTGTAAGAGGATAATCAAATATGACAATTTATAACATCAATTTGGGGATTGGCTGGGCGAGTAGCGGTGTAGAATATGCACAGATTTACCGTGCAAAATTGCTTCGTAGTGTTGGCTTAGAAGCGAAGTTCATCTTTATGGATTTTATATCTGCTGATAACATTGAACATTTGACAAAGAATATTGGCTTTGAAGATTCTGAAGTTATCTGGCTTTATCAGTATTTTACAGATGTTAAAATTGCACCGACGACCTATACGCTAGCACAGGTCTTAGCGAGTTTCAATAAAGAGCCCCTCGAAATTATTCGAGACACCGATATGAAGACGATTCGACTTGTATTTGATGATGGTGATTTTGTGACTTGTTATGCCTGTGATATGGACAAAGAATTGATTGAGCGCGCTGAAATTGTTTCGCGTGGTTGTTTGATTCAAAAAGAGTACTATACTTATACGAAGAATTTTATCGAGTATTTTAGTCCGATGAATGGTCATGCGCAATTATATCAACGTACCTGGCTCAATGAAGATGGCAGTGTGGCTTATGAGGAAATCATCAATGAAGTCGATGGTAGACAGGAGACGCAAGTCTATCGTTTCCCAAATCATGTTTTCTATTCTAAGCAAGAGTTTGTCGCACATTTTATGAGAAGTTTGTCTCTGACGGACAAAGATTTATTGATCTTAGACCGAGAGACAGATATTGGTCAAGCTATCTTTGCTAATAAGGGCGCTGCAAAGCTAGTCGTAATCGTTCATGCAGACCACTTTAGTGAAAATCCTGCTGAGAAAGACTATATTTTATGGAATAACTATTATGAGTATCAGTTCGAACATGCTGACGAGGTGGACTATATCGTTAACTCGACCGATGCGCAAACGAACCTACTCAAAGAACAATTCGCTCAATATACAAACATCAAACCAAATGAAATCTTGACTATTCCGGTGGGAAGTTTGGATCAATTGCGTCATCCAGAAGGAGAGCGCAAGCCGTTTGGATTGATTACAGCTTCTCGCTTGGCAAGTGAAAAGCATATTGATTGGTTGATTCACTCTGTAGTGAAGGCACATGAGCAATTACCTGAAATCACTTTTGATATCTATGGTACGGGTGGTGAAAGAGCCATGTTGGAGCAGTTGATTCATGAGTTAAATGCAGAAGAGTATATCCGTCTGATGGGACATCACCACATGGCAGATGTTTATCGAAATTACTCTGCTTACCTGTCTGCCTCGACAAGTGAAGGATTTGGTTTGACCTTGTTAGAAGCGGTTGGCTCTGGTCTGCCAATTATTGGTTTTGATGTACGTTATGGAAATCCAACCTTTATCCGTGATGGGGAAAATGGCTACTTGATTCCTGAGGCGCGTCCAGATGATCTGGATGCAATGACAACAGAATATGCAGAAAAGATTGTCCAGCTATTTACTCAACATTCCCAAGAAGATTTATCCCGTGTGTCCTACGAGGTGGCAGAACCATATCTTGATGAACATATCGCCCAGCGTTGGTATGATCTTGTTCAATCTGCACAGCATCAGTAGGGATTCGAAAAGAAAGGCATAAACACTATGATTTGTTTATTTGAACGCTATGATCAAGCGAGTTTTGACTTGTTACGTTCACTTAAGGTGGCTGGGCTAGACTGCCCTGTTGTCGTGATCCGAGACGATGGCTACCTCGCACCTGATGTTGAGTCGCCTTACAGTTACTTTACTGGAGATGTGGCTTCAGAGGACGATCTACCTCTTTATTTTAACCTTGTTCCAAAGCCTCATTTGTGGGAAATCCGCTCGAGTAATGTTAATGGTGAAATCTTAGATATGGGTAAGAAACGTGCCAATATCTTTTACCGTCAACCAACACACGAACGTCGCGTGCGTGCAGTCGAGTGGTTGGATGATCAAGGCCGTGTACGTGCTGCGGACATTTACAATCGCAAGGGACGTCTCTTTGCACAGATTACCTATGATGATACCCAACGTCCAACTCATACACGCTACTTTAATCAGGATAACGTAACGGTGATTATGGAAAATCATCTAACAGAGGATATTGTCTTAACTCTTGATGGAAAACGCCATATTTTCAATTCTAAGCAGGAGTTTGTAATCTTTTACTTGCGATATCGTGGATATGATACAGATCGCATTATCTACAATTCTCTAGCAACACCATTTTTAGTAGCCGTTGGTCTGACTCCGAAAGAAGGACGAGCAGAGGATATTCTCTTCTGGCAGGAGCCGATTGGAGAGGAGTTGCCGGGTAACATGAAAGCAGCGATGCAGTTGCCTCATCGCAACATCCGTATCGCAGTACAGGATAAGCAAGTTTATGATAAAATCCTCAAGCTTGCAACACCAAAAGAGAAGAGTTACTTCCGCAATGTTGGTTATCTCTATCAATACCATCGCCTCAATAATATGAATCCAGAAGCTTTGATCCTGACGAATAGTGACCAAATCGAGCAAATTAAGTCACTTTTGACTCAATTACCAAATGTTCATTTCCATATTGGAGCGATCACTGAGATGTCAAGTCATTTGATGGAATTAAATCGCTATCCGAATATTTCCCTCTACCCTAATATTCGTCCAGCTAAGGTGAATGAGCTCTTTGCTCGCTGTGACTTGTATCTGGATATCAACATCAGTGATGAAATTCTCAATGGCAGTCGAACAGCTTTTGAGAATAATATGCTGATTCTCAGTTTTGAGACGACTTGTCACAATCATCGTTTCGTTGCAGAAAGTCATATTTATCCGGTGGAAAATGTATCAGCCATGGTAGGTAAGATTCAGGGAGTTCTCTCTCTTCCATCTGAGATGGAGGCTGCTCTTGCTAAGCAAAAACAGGCGGCGAATCAGGCTGATCTGGAAGCCTACAAGGCAATTTTATAAGCTAATAAGACAAGGGCTTGCTTTCGATGAAAGCAAGTTCCTTTCTATCAACAGAAAAGGAGGAGCACATGTCTAACAAGGACAATGGAATTTTACAAGAACATATACGAGAACAGCTAGATAATCGAAAGAAACCCCTAAAAAGGGAGAAGCAAGATTTTAGCATGATTGCTGTGTTGGGCGGAGTTCTCTTTCTCGTCACCCTTTTGGTCACGCTACTCATGCAGTTGGGACACTTTTTCTAGGATTTTTTCTATATGGAGGAGCTCTCTAGAACAGATAAACCTTGACGATTTGCTCGTCAAGGTTTTTTTATGTCTATCTAATTGAACTAGTGTGAAAGGGGGGAGGAATTTCAAAAGATAATAATACGTTTCCAATAATTTGAACCTTAAAAGCGAACTTTAGATAAAAATTAGGAATTTTAATTGGTCATTTCGAGTATAAATGCTTGAAAAGGAGGAGCCGTTTTGGTAAAATGATAGATGGTGTATACTAGATAAAAGTAACTGGTATATCCCAGATGGAATCTGCTTTTTCTGAGTCAAAGGGATAAAAACTGAGACTGACTGCGGCTTTTATTGGCTTTGGTTTTGAGAGGGCAGCGCAACTACGCTTTGTTAATGATCATGAGGTTAACAAAGGGTCGCAATTGGATAAAAGAAAGGAATCGAATGTTTCGAAGTAAAAAATTTAACAAAGATTTCGAGATCGTAGATGAGAAAAAGCGTTATAAGCTTTACAAGTCGGGGAAAAACTGGGTGAAAGCCTCGAACTCTCAATTGGATCTCTTCCGTATCGGTGGGATGGGCGAAGTTGTCTCTAGTACCCTGTCAGACACTGAAGAACTTGATCACGCACACCTTAGTCTTAACACGTTAGCGGGTATAGGGGGAATCCTGGCCGCGGGGGCTGCAGGATTTGTGATGACTCAAGAGCAAACTGTATACGCAGATGAAACATCTGAGTACAAAGAAACGGATAAAGCAGTCATCGCAGCTGAACCGAAAGCAGCTGAAACAACTGAAACAAGTACTAACTCAATCATCGCTCAAGCGCAAGCAGAAGTAAAGAAAGCTCAAGCAGAACAAGCATCTGCCTCAGCTTCTGTATCAGTCAGTCAATCTGTTGAGGCTCAAGTGAGTGCGAGTCAGTCAGCTTCAGTCAGTCAATCTGCCTCAGCAAGTCAGTCAGTTTTAGCTAGTCAGTCAGCATCTGCAAGTGCTTCAACATCAGCAGGTCAGTCAACTGTTCCAGCATCTGAGTCAGCGAGTCAATCAACATCAGCTCCTGCATCAGTCTCAGCAAGCGCAAAAACATCTGCCTCAGTAAGCTCTGCACCATCAGAGTCAGCAAGCGCTCCAGCACCTGCCTCTGTAGTTGAGAGTACATCAGTTGTTAGCGAACCGTCAGCTCAGGCTTCTGTGTCTACCTCAACTTCTGCATCGCTCAACCTTAAGGTCAACCCTGCAGCAAGTCTTGTATCAGGTAGTGCTAACCAAAGTTTGGCAAGTGCAGCTCTTAGCACAAGTCAAGCAGTAACGACCAGCAACAATATCGCAGCTGGTGTTGTAGCGGATAAGAACCAAGCCCAAGGTAAGGATACAACCAAGCAAGCTGAGAAAGACCAAAAAGCAGATAAGGCTGTAAATAATTCACCAAAAGAAGCAGGTCAGTCAGGTTTCCGTAGTGCTGGTTATTCAGGTTTCCGTAGGTTGCCACAACCAGGTGATGAAGGATTTGATTGGGCTCCGAGACTTCAGGTCATAGATGGACCTGGGAATGTTGTTCTCCAACCTGGTCAAAAGTTCAATTTCACTGTAACTATCCATCACAGAAACTCTACAAACCAATTTGTACATCCAGCTAAACTAACTCTGATAGATAACTACAGACGGATTAAACCAAATGGTGACTGGATAACATATAAATTTACTTCTAGTGGCCCTGATGTTAAGATGAGAGTTTATGGTACTGTTCCAGAGAATCCTCAATCACTTACATATTTTGCAGCACTGCAAAATGAGGGAACAAATCAAAGGAGATTCCCGATAAGAGGCTTCTCAATGACTATTGATGGTAACGGTAGCATCTCTAAGTCGACATCAGCAAGCCAATCAGTAAGCTCAAGTCAAAGAGCTTCAGCGAGTGCATCGCTTAGCGCACATCAATCCCACTCAGCATCTGTATCAGCAAGCATCAGTGCGAGCCAATCAGCATCAAGCTCAGCAAAAGCTAGCCAAAGTGCTTCAGCAAGTCGCTCAGCTTCAGCATCTGTAAGTGCAAGCCAATCAGCGTCAAGCTCAGCAAAAGCTAGCCAAAGTGCTTCAGCAAGTCGCTCAGCTTCAGCATCTGTAAGTGCAAGCCAATCAGCGTCAAGCTCAGCAAAAGCTAGCCAAAGTGCTTCAGCAAGTCGCTCAGCTTCAGCATCTGTAAGTGCAAGCCAATCAGCATCAAGCTCAGCAAAAGCTAGCCAAAGTGCTTCAGCAAGTCGCTCAGCTTCAGCGTCTGTAAGTGCTAGCCAATCAGCATCGAATTCAGCAAAAGCTAGCCAAAGTGCTTCAGCAAGTCGCTCAGCTTCAGCATCTGTAAGTGCAAGCCAATCAGCGTCAAGCTCAGCAAAAGCTAGCCAAAGTGCTTCAGCAAGTCGCTCAGCTTCAGCATCTGTAAGTGCAAGCCAATCAGCATCAAGCTCAGCAAAAGCTAGCCAAAGTGCTTCAGCAAGTCGCTCAGCTTCAGCATCTGTAAGTGCAAGCCAATCAGCATCAAGCTCAGCAAAAGCTAGCCAAAGTGCTTCAGCAAGTCGCTCAGCTTCAGCGTCTGTAAGTGCTAGCCAATCAGCATCGAATTCAGCAAAAGCTAGCCAAAGTGCTTCAGCATCTGTATCAGCTAGCCAAAGCGCATCAGCATCTGTAAGTGCAAGCGACTCAGCTTCAGCGTCTGTATCAACAAGCATCAGTGCGAGCCAATCAGCATCAAGCTCAGCAAGTGCTAGTCAAAGTGCTTCAGCAAGTACAAGCGACTCAGCATCTGTATCCGCTAGCCAATCAGCTTCAGCTTCTGTAAGTGCAAGTCAATCAGCTTCAGCATCTAATAACCAGAACTCAGCTTCTATCTCAGCAAGCGCGAGCCATTCTGCGTCAATTAGTGCGAGCCAAAGTGCATCAGCGTCTGTATCAGCAAGCATCAGTGCGAGTCAATCAGCATCTGTATCAGCAAGCCAAAGCGCATCAGCTTCTGTAAGTGCAAGCGACTCAGCATCTGTATCCGCTAGCCAATCAGCTTCAGCTTCTGTAAGTGCAAGTCACTCAGCTAGCGCATCAGTATCCGCAAGCCAAAGTGCTTCAGCATCAGCATCTAACAACCAGAACTCAGCTTCTATCTCAGCAAGCGCGAGCCATTCTGCGTCAATTAGTGCGAGCCAAAGTGCATCAGCGTCTGTATCAGCAAGCATCAGTGCAAGTCAATCAGCTAGCGCATCAGTATCAGCAAGCCAAAGTGCTTCAGCTTCAGCATCTAACAACCAGAACTCAGCTTCTATCTCAGCAAGCGCGAGCCATTCTGCGTCAATTAGTGCGAGCCAAAGTGAATCAGCGTCTGTATCAGCAAGCATCAGTGCGAGTCAATCAGCATCTGTATCAGCTAGCCAATCAGCATCAGCTTCTGTAAGTGCAAGCGACTCAGCATCTGTATCCGCTAGCCAATCAGCTTCAGCATCTGTAAGTGCAAGTCAATCAGCTAGCGCATCAGTATCAGCAAGCCAAAGTGCTTCAGCTTCAGCATCTAACAACCAGAACTCAGCTTCTATCTCAGCAAGCGCGAGCCATTCTGCGTCAATTAGTGCGAGCCAAAGTGAATCAGCGTCTGTATCAGCAAGCATCAGTGCGAGTCAATCAGCATCTGTATCAGCTAGCCAATCAGCATCAGCTTCTGTAAGTGCAAGCGACTCAGCATCTGTATCCGCTAGCCAATCAGCTTCAGCTTCTGTAAGTGCAAGTCAATCAGCTAGCGCATCAGTATCAGCAAGCCAAAGTGCTTCAGCTTCAGCATCTAACAACCAGAACTCAGCTTCTATCTCAGCAAGCGCGAGCCATTCTGCGTCAATTAGTGCGAGCCAAAGTGCATCAGCGTCTGTATCAGCAAGCATCAGTGCGAGTCAATCAGCATCTGTATCAGCAAGCCAAAGCGCATCAGCTTCTGTAAGTGCAAGCGACTCAGCATCTGTATCCGCTAGCCAATCAGCTTAAGCATCTGTAAGTGCAAGTCAATCAGCAAGCGCATCAGTATCTGCAAGCCAAAGTGCTTCAGCTTCAGCATCTAACAACCAGAACTCAGCTTCTATCTCAGCAAGCGCGAGCCATTCTGCGTCAATTAGTGCGAGCCAAAGTGCATCAGCGTCTGTATCAGCAAGCATCAGTGCGAGTCAATCAGCATCTGTATCAGCAAGCCAAAGTGCATCAGCTTCAGCATCTAACAACCAGAACTCAGCTTCTATCTCAGCAAGCGCGAGCCATTCTGCGTCAATTAGTGCGAGCCAAAGTGCATCAGCGTCTGTATCAGCAAGCATCAGTGCGAGTCAATCAGCATCTGTATCAGCAAGCCAAAGCGCATCAGCTTCTGTAAGTGCAAGCGACTCAGCATCTGTATCCGCTAGCCAATCAGCTTCAGCATCTGTAAGTGCAAGTCAATCAGCTTCAGCATCTGTATCAGCTAGTCAATCAGCAAGCGCATCAGTATCTGCAAGTCAATCAACTTCAGCATCTGTAAGTGCTAGCCAATCAGCAAGCACAAGCTTGAGCAATAGCGTATCTGCTTCAATCAGTGCAAGCCAATCATCTTCAGCATCAGTATCAGCAAGTCAATCAGCTTCAGCATCTGTAAGTGCAAGCGAATCAACTAGCGCATCAGTATCAGCAAGTCAATCAGCTTCAGCATCAGTAAGTGCAAGCGAATCAACTAGCGCATCAGTATCTGCAAGTCAAAGCGCTTCAGCATCTGTAAGTGCAAGCGAATCAGCTTCAGCGTCTGTATCAGCTAGCCAATCAGCAAGCGCATCAGTAAGCTCAAGCGAATCAACTAGCGCATCAGTATCAGCAAGTCAATCAGCTTCAGCATCTGTATCAGCTAGCCAATCAGCTTCAGCATCAGTATCTGCAAGTCAATCAACTTCAGCGTCTGTATCTGCAAGTCAATCAACTAGCGCATCAGTATCTGCAAGTCAATCAACTTCAGCATCTGTAAGTGCAAGCGAATCAACTAGCGCATCAGTATCAGCAAGTCAATCAGCTTCAGCATCTGTAAGTGCAAGCGAATCAACTAGCGCATCAGTATCTGCAAGTCAAAGCGCTTCAGCATCTGTAAGTGCAAGCGAATCAGCTTCAGCGTCTGTATCAGCTAGCCAATCAGCAAGCTCAAGCGAATCAACTAGCGCATCAGTATCAGCAAGTCAATCAGCTTCAGCATCTGTATCCGCTAGCCAATCAGCTTCAGCATCTGTAAGTGCAAGTCAATCAGCTTCAGCATCTGTATCAGCTAGTCAATCAGCAAGCGCATCAGTATCTGCAAGTCAATCAACTTCAGCATCTGTAAGTGCTAGCCAATCAGCAAGCACAAGCTTGAGCAATAGCGTATCTGCTTCAATCAGTGCAAGCCAATCATCTTCAGCATCAGTATCAGCAAGTCAATCAGCTTCAGCATCTGTAAGTGCAAGCGAATCAACTAGCGCATCAGTATCAGCAAGTCAATCAGCTTCAGCATCAGTAAGTGCAAGCGAATCAACTAGCGCATCAGTATCTGCAAGTCAAAGCGCTTCAGCATCTGTAAGTGCAAGCGAATCAGCTTCAGCGTCTGTATCAGCTAGCCAATCAGCAAGCGCATCAGTAAGCTCAAGCGAATCAACTAGCGCATCAGTATCAGCAAGTCAATCAGCTTCAGCATCTGTATCAGCTAGCCAATCAGCTTCAGCATCAGTATCTGCAAGTCAATCAACTTCAGCGTCTGTATCTGCAAGTCAATCAACTAGCGCATCAGTATCTGCAAGTCAATCAACTTCAGCATCTGTAAGTGCAAGCGAATCAACTAGCGCATCAGTATCAGCAAGTCAATCAGCTTCAGCATCTGTAAGTGCAAGCGAATCAACTAGCGCATCAGTATCTGCAAGTCAAAGCGCTTCAGCATCTGTAAGTGCAAGCGAATCAGCTTCAGCGTCTGTATCAGCTAGCCAATCAACTAGCGCATCAGTATCTGCAAGTCAAAGCGCTTCAGCATCTGTAAGTGCAAGCGAATCAGCTTCAGCGTCTGTATCAGCTAGCCAATCAGCAAGCTCAAGCGAATCAACTAGCGCATCAGTATCAGCAAGTCAATCAGCTTCAGCATCTGTATCAGCTAGCCAATCAGCAAGCGCATCAGTATCTGCAAGTCAATCAACTTCAGCGTCTGTATCAGCTAGCCAATCAGCTTCAGCATCAGTATCTGCAAGTCAATCAACTTCAGCGTCTGTATCTGCAAGTCAATCAACTAGCGCATCAGTATCTGCAAGTCAATCAACTTCAGCATCTGTAAGTGCAAGCGAATCAACTAGCGCATCAGTATCAGCAAGTCAATCAGCTTCAGCATCTGTAAGTGCAAGCGAATCAACTAGCGCATCAGTATCTGCAAGTCAAAGCGCTTCAGCATCTGTAAGTGCAAGCGAATCAGCTTCAGCGTCTGTATCAGCTAGCCAATCAGCAAGCGCATCAGTAAGCTCAAGCGAATCAGCAAGCGCATCAGTAAGCTCAAGCGAATCAACTAGCGCATCAGTATCAGCAAGTCAATCAGCTTCAGCATCTGTATCAGCTAGCCAATCAGCAAGCGCATCTGTAAGTGCAAGCGAATCAACTTCAGCATCTGTATCAGCAAGCACAAGCTTGAGCAACAGCGTGTCAGCTTCAGCATCAGTATCTGCAAGTCAATCAGCTTCAGGGTCTGTAAGCTCAAGTCAATCAGCTTCAGCATCTGTATCAGCTAGCCAATCAACTAGCGCATCAGTATCTGCAAGTCAATCAGCTTCAGCGTCTGTATCAACTAGCGCATCAGTATCTGCAAGTCAATCAGCTTCAGCATCTGTATCAGCTAGCCAATCAGCAAGCACAAGCTTGAGCAATAGCGTATCTGCTTCAATCAGTGCAAGCCAATCAGCTTCAGCATCAGTATCAGCAAGTCAATCAGCTTCAGCATCTGTATCAGCTAGCCAATCAGCAAGCGCATCAGTATCTGCAAGTCAATCAGCAAGCGCATCAGTATCTGCAAGCCAATCAGCAAGCACAAGCTTGAGCAACAGCGTATCTGCATCAATCAGTGCATCTGAATCAGCAAGCACAAGCTTGAGCAACAGCGTGTCTGCTTCAATCAGTACTTCAGTATCAGCAAGCGCATCAGTATCTGCAAGTCAATCAGCTTCAGCGTCTGTATCAGCTAGTGCATCAGTATCTGCAAGTCAATCAGCAAGCACATCAGTATCTGCAAGTCAATCAACTTCAGCATCTGTATCAGCTAGCGAATCAACTAGCGCATCAGTATCTGCAAGTCAATCAGCTTCAGCATCAGTATCAGCTAGCCAATCAGCAAGCGCATCAGTATCTGCAAGTCAATCAACTTCAGCATCAGTATCAGCTAGCCAATCAGCAAGCGAATCAGCTTCAGCATCAGTATCTGCAAGTCAATCAACTTCAGCGTCTGTATCAGCAAGCCAATCAGCAAGCGCATCAGTATCTGCAAGTCAATCAGCTTCAGGGTCTGTAAGCTCAAGTCAATCAGCTTCAGCATCTGTATCAGCTAGCGAATCAACTAGCGCATCAGTATCTGCAAGCCAAAGCGCTTCAGCATCTGTAAGTGCAAGCGAATCAGCAAGCGCATCAGTATCTGCAAGTCAATCAGCTTCAGCGTCTGTATCTGCAAGTCAATCAGCTTCAGCATCTGTAAGTGCAAGCGAATCAACTAGCGCATCAGTATCTGCAAGCCAAAGCGCTTCAGCATCTGTATCAGCTAGCCAATCAACTAGCGCATCAGTAAGCTCAAGCGAATCAACTTCAGCATCTGTATCAGCTAGCCAATCAGCAAGCGCATCAGTATCTGCAAGTCAATCAACTAGCGCATCAGTATCTGCAAGTCAATCAACTTCAGCATCTGTATCAGCTAGCCAATCAGCAAGCACAAGCTTGAGCAACAGCGTGTCTGCTTCAATCAGTGCTAGCCAATCAGCAAGCACAAGCTTGAGCAACAGCGTGTCTGCATCAATCAGTGCTAGCCAATCAGCAAGCACAAGCTTGAGCAACAGCGTATCTGCATCAATCAGTGCTAGCCAATCAGCAAGCACAAGCTTGAGCAACAGCGTGTCTGCTTCAATCAGTGCATCTGAATCAGCAAGCACAAGCTTGAGCAACAGCGTGTCTGCTTCAATCAGTGCATCTGAATCAGCAAGCACAAGCTTGAGCAACAGCGTATCTGCATCAATCAGTGCAAGCCAATCAGCAAGCACAAGCTTGAGCAACAGCGTGTCAGCTTCAATCAGTGCATCTGAATCAGCAAGCACAAGCTTGAGCAACAGCGTATCCGCTTCAATCAGTGCTTCAGCATCAGTAAGCTCAAGTCAATCAGCTTCAGCATCAGTAAGCTCAAGCGAATCAACTTCAGCATCTGTATCAGCAAGCACAAGCTTGAGCAACAGCGTGTCAGCTTCAATCAGTGCTTCAGTATCAGCAAGCACAAGCTTGAGCAACAGCGTATCCGCTTCAATCAGTGCATCTGAATCAGCAAGCACAAGCTTGAGCAACAGCGTATCTGCTTCAATCAGTGCATCTGAATCAGTAAGCACAAGCTTGAGCAACAGCGTGTCTGCTTCAATCAGTGCTAGCCAATCAGCAAGCACAAGCTTGAGCAACAGCGTGTCTGCTTCAATCAGTGCTAGCCAATCAGCAAGCACAAGCTTGAGCAACAGCGTGTCTGCATCAATCAGTGCTAGCCAATCAGCAAGCACAAGCTTGAGCAACAGCGTATCTGCATCAATCAGTGCTAGCCAATCAGCAAGCACAAGCTTGAGCAACAGCGTGTCTGCTTCAATCAGTGCATCTGAATCAGCAAGCACAAGCTTGAGCAACAGCGTGTCTGCTTCAATCAGTGCATCTGAATCAGCAAGCACAAGCTTGAGCAACAGCGTATCTGCATCAATCAGTGCAAGCCAATCAGCAAGCACAAGCTTGAGCAACAGCGTGTCAGCTTCAATCAGTGCATCTGAATCAGCAAGCACAAGCTTGAGCAACAGCGTATCCGCTTCAATCAGTGCTTCAGCATCAGTAAGCTCAAGTCAATCAGCTTCAGCATCAGTAAGCTCAAGCGAATCAACTTCAGCATCTGTATCAGCAAGCACAAGCTTGAGCAACAGCGTGTCAGCTTCAATCAGTGCTTCAGTATCAGCAAGCACAAGCTTGAGCAACAGCGTATCCGCTTCAATCAGTGCATCTGAATCAGCAAGCACAAGCTTGAGCAACAGCGTATCTGCTTCAATCAGTGCATCTGAATCAGTAAGCACAAGCTTGAGCAACAGCGTGTCTGCTTCAATCAGTGCTAGCCAATCAGCAAGCACAAGCTTGAGCAACAGCGTGTCTGCTTCAATCAGTGCTAGCCAATCAGCAAGCACAAGCTTGAGCAACAGCGTGTCTGCATCAATCAGTGCTAGCCAATCAGCAAGCACAAGCTTGAGCAACAGCGTATCTGCATCAATCAGTGCTAGCCAATCAGCAAGCACAAGCTTGAGCAACAGCGTGTCTGCTTCAATCAGTGCATCTGAATCAGCAAGCACAAGCTTGAGCAACAGCGTGTCTGCTTCAATCAGTGCATCTGAATCAGCAAGCACAAGCTTGAGCAACAGCGTATCTGCATCAATCAGTGCAAGCCAATCAGCAAGCACAAGCTTGAGCAACAGCGTATCTGCATCAATCAGTGCTAGCCAATCAGCAAGCACAAGCTTGAGCAACAGCGTGTCTGCTTCAATCAGTACTTCAGTATCAGCAAGCACAAGCTTGAGCAACAGCGTATCTGCATCAATCAGTGCTAGTCAATCAGCAAGCACAAGCTTGAGCAACAGCGTATCTGCATCAATCAGTACTTCAGTATCAGCAAGCACAAGCTTGAGCAACAGCGTATCTGCATCAATCAGTGCAAGCCAATCAGCAAGCACAAGCTTGAGCAACAGCGTATCTGCATCAATCAGTGCTAGCCAATCAGCAAGCACAAGCTTGAGCAATAGCGTGTCTGCATCAATCAGTGCATCTGAATCAGCAAGCACAAGCTTGAGCAACAGCGTATCTGCATCAATCAGTGCAAGCCAATCAGCAAGCACAAGCTTGAGCAACAGCGTATCTGCATCAATCAGTGCTAGTCAATCAGCAAGCACAAGCTTGAGCAACAGCGTATCTGCATCAATCAGTACTTCAGTATCAGCAAGCACAAGCTTGAGCAATAGCGTATCTGCATCAATCAGTGCTAGCCAATCAGCAAGCACAAGCTTGAGCAACAGCGTATCTGCATCAATCAGTGCAAGCCAATCAGCAAGCACAAGCTCGAGCAACAGCGTATCTGCATCAATCAGTGCAAGCCAATCAGCAAGCACAAGCTTGAGCAATAGCGTGTCTGCATCAATCAGTGCATCTGAATCAGCAAGCACAAGCTTGAGCAACAGCGTATTAGCTTCAATTAGTGCATCTGAATCAGCAAGCACAAGCTTGAGCAATAGCGTGTCTGCATCAATCAGTGCATCTGAATCAGCAAGCACAAGCTTGAGCAACAGCGTATCTGCATCAATCAGTGCTAGCCAATCAGCAAGCACAAGCTTGAGCAACAGCGTATCTGCATCAATCAGTGCAAGCCAATCAGCAAGCACAAGCTTGAGCAACAGCGTATCAGCTTCAATTAGTGCATCTGAATCAGCAAGCACAAGCTTGAGCAACAGCGTATTAGCTTCAATCAGTGCATCTGAATCAGCAAGCACAAGCTTGAGTAACAGCGTAAGTACATCTACATCACTTAGCAATAGCGTTTCAAGCAGTTTGAGTACAAGTGCGTCACAACAATCTAACTCATTCAGCTATAGTAAGGGTGATCCAACAAGCGAATCTAAGCCAGAGTTTAACCTTCCTAGCTACCTTGAATCTGTAAGTGCAAGTGACTCAGTTTCACTTAGCAAATCAGTAAGTGTGTCATTGAGCGATAGTACTTCAGCATCAATCAGCGCAAGTGAGTCAGTCTCAACAAGCACAAGCTTGAGTGACAGCATTTCTGCATCAATCAGTGCAAGCAACAACTCAGGTAGCGGTTCAGGTTCAACAAGCACAAGCAATGACTCAGCAAGTCAATCAGCTTCAGCATCTGTATCAGCTAGCCAATCAACTAGCGCATCAGTATCTGCAAGTCAATCAGCTTCAATCAGTGCAAGCAACAACTCAGGTAGCGGTTCAGGTTCAACAAGCACAAGCAATGACTCAGCAAGTCAATCAGCTTCAGCATCTGTATCAGCTAGCCAATCAGCTTCAATCAGCACAAGTGAATCAGTTTCAACAAGCACAAGCTTGAGCGACAGCGTAAGTACCTCAGCTAGCTTGTCTGACAGTGCTTCAATCTCAAGCGCTTTGAACCACTCACAAGCTCCTGCACAACAACCTGCTGGACCAGGACGCTCAAACGGTAGAAGACTTCCAAATACAGGAACTGCAAGTAACCAATTTGCTGGTCTTGGATTAGGAGTAGCTGTCTTGGCAACTGCCTCTCTTCTTGGCAAGAAGAAGAAATCAGCAGCTTCTGAAATGGATTTAGAAGACTAAGTCCCAGAAATCGACTAAAATGAAATTGCTGATATCATTTTAGCGATGAAAACAAGAACCCCGGATGGCTCAAGGCTATCTGGGGTTTTTGGCTCTTTGTCAACTGTAGAGAGTGAGATCTAACTAAGCATGATAGAGAGTCAGATTGGTTCTCTCTTTTCTAACATTCAAAGTAACGAGAATTATCATTCTAAATTTTTGAAAATCAGATACTAGACATTTTATATTCTTGCTGATTGCTTCCAACTTAGTATTGAAATGAAGGGGATTCAAGGATATTATGATGTAGGATTTGGATTGGAGAAAAGTTTAAAACACTGCCTGAAAAGGAGGGGAGGCCTCGTCAATTTTATTTTTGATGGATTTCCATTTCTAAACATTCTAAAGAACCTAATGATGTCTTACTGGTTATTAATCACTACCAAAGAGAATATCCGAATTACAAGACAGCTTTAAAAGCACTTAGGAATAAGAGGTAAAAATATTACACTACTCATTGCATATACTTAACGAAATAGATAAAAATCTAAAATTTATAGAGAAAATAATATAATTTCGACCTTTTGTGACAGGAATTGCTTGACTAAATAAAACTAAAGCTGTATAATAAGGCAAATATCTAAAACAGGAGGTTCTGGAAATGAAAAAGTCTAAGGTCAAGTATCTGACACTGGCAGGTGTCGTGTTAAGCGCAGGTATCCTATTGAGCGCATGTGGGAACTCAGCAAGTTCATCTAAAACATATAACTATGTCTATTCTAGTGATCCATCTAGTTTGAACTATCTAGCAGAGAACCGTGCAACAACCAATGATATCGTTACCAATCTGGTAGATGGTTTGATGGAAAATGACCAATATGGTAACTATGTTCCATCTTTGGCAGAGGATTGGACCGTTTCCAAGGACGGTTTGACTTATACCTACAAACTTCGTAAAGATGCCAAGTGGTATACATACGAAGGTGAAGAATACGCACCTGTAACTGCTCAAGACTTTGTGACAGGTTTGAAATATGCGGCAGATAAAAAATCTGAAGCCTTGTACTTGGTTCAAGACTCTGTAGCAGGTTTGGATGACTATATCAACGGTAAAACAACAGACTTTTCAACTGTCGGTGTGAAGGCGATTGATGACCAAACAGTTCAGTACACTTTGACACGTCCAGAATCTTATTGGAACTCTAAAACAACTTCAACCATTCTCTTCCCTGTCAATGCGGATTTCTTGAAATCAAAAGGGGATGATTTTGGTAAGGTAGACCCTTCTAGCATTTTGTACAATGGACCCTTCTTGATGAAATCATTTGTTTCAAAATCTGTTATCGAATACAAGAAAAATCCGAACTACTGGGATGCTAAAAATGTCTTTGTGGACGATGTGAAATTGACTTACTATGATGGTAGTGACCAAGATGCCCTAGCTCGTAACTTTGTAGAAGGAGTCTACAGCTACGCGCGTCTCTATCCAAATAGCTCAAGCTTTGAAGGAATTAAAGAGAAGAACAAGGATAACATCATCTATAGTATGCAAACCGCAACTTCTTATTACTTGAACTTCAACTTGGACAGAAAATCTTATAACTTCACTTCTAAGTCCTCAGATATCGAAAAGAAATCAACACAAGAAGCAGTTCTGAATAAAAACTTCCGTCAAGCCTTCAACTATGCTTATAACCGTACAGCCTATGGAGCTCAATCTCAAGGGGAAGATGGAGCAACGAAGATTATTCGTAACCTAGTGGTACCTCCTACATTTGTAAGTATCAACGGAAAAGACTTTGGCGATGTTGTTTCAGAAAAGATGGTCAACTATGGTCAAGAATGGCAAGGAATTAACTTTGCAGACGCGCAAGATCCATACTACAATCCTGACAAGGCTAAAGCTAAATTTGCAGAAGCTAAGAAAGAATTGGAAGCTAAGGGTGTGCAATTCCCAATTCACTTGGATGTATCAGTTGACCAATCAGCTAAAAAAGGTGTACTTGAAGCAAGTTCTTTAAAACAATCCATCGAATCTGTTCTAGGAGCTGAGAATGTGGTTATTGATATCCAACAATTATCAACAGATGACTTCGATAATTCTAGCTACCTCGCTCAAACGGCAGCTCAAAAAGACTTTGATATCTATAATGGCGGTTGGAGTGCTGACTACTTGGATCCATCAAGCTATCTAGATATCCTAAATGTCAATAACGGCGGTATGTTGCAAAACCTTGGTCTAGAACCAGGTGAGGTCAATGACAAGGCTAAGGCAGTTGGTCTGGATACTTACACTCAAATGTTAGAAGAAGCTAACAAGGAGCAAGATCCAGCGAAACGTTATGAAAAATATGCAGAAATTCAAGCTTGGCTCGTTGATAGCGCCCTTGCAATTCCAAACGTTTCCCTTGGTGGAACACCTAGCTTGAGAAAGACAGTTCCATTCTCAGCACCATTCTCACAAGCAGGAAATAAGGGTGTGGAATCATACAAGTACCTCAAGTTACAAGATAAGACTGTAACGGCTGATGAGTATGAAAAAGCTAAAGAAAAATGGCTGAAAGAAAAAGAAGAATCAAATAAAAAAGCCCAAGAAGAACTGGCAAAACACGTTAAATAACCAGTCTATTCAACAGGAAAAACGATAGTTTCTCAAGGAACTATCGTTTTTGTATAGTTTGAAACTATAACTAGCTCTTGAAAAGAAGAAAATGAGTTGGCGAAAATAAGTGGTACAATAGTTACTATAGATTTGGAGGTATTGTATGAGCAAAGAACGACACATCAACACAATTTTAGCCCAGGCGGGAATCAAGTCAGATAAGGCGACAGGTGCTTTGGTGACGCCACTACATTTTTCAACAACTTATCAGCATCCAGAGTTCGGTCAGTCTACTGGATTTGACTACACGCGCACTAAAAACCCAACTCGCAGTAAAGCGGAGGAAGTCTTGGCAGCAATCGAATCAGCAGACTATGCCCTAGCGACGAGCTCAGGTATGGCTGCGATTGTACTGGCTTTTAGTGTTTTTCCAGTAGGAAGTAAAGTCTTGGCTGTGCGAGATCTTTATGGGGGTTCTTTCCGATGGTTCAACCAAGTGGAGCAAGAAGGCCGTTTCCATTTTACCTATGCCAATACGGAAGCAGAGTTGATTGCTGAGCTGGAAAATGATGTGGATGTTCTCTACATCGAAACGCCAACCAATCCTTTGATGTTGGAATTTGATATTGCAAAACTAGCCAAACTAGCTCATGACAAGGGTGCTAAAGTAGTCGTAGACAATACCTTCTACAGTCCGATTTACCAACGACCAATCGAAGATGGTGCGGATATTGTCCTTCATTCGGCAACCAAGTACCTTGCAGGGCACAATGATGTCTTAGCTGGGGTAGTTGTGACTAATAGTTTAGAACTATATGAACAACTATTCTACAATCTTAATACGACAGGGGCGGTCTTGTCACCGTTTGATAGTTATCAGTTGATTCGTGGTCTTAAGACCTTGTCTCTTCGTATGGAGCGTTCTACAGCCAATGCCCAAGAAGTGGTTGCCTTTTTGAAGGCTTCACCTGCTGTCAAGGAAGTGCTCTATACAGGACGTGGGGGTATGATTTCCTTTAAAGTAGTGGATGAGAAACGTATTCCTCACATATTGAACAGCCTCAAGGTCTTCTCTTTTGCAGAAAGTTTGGGTGGGGTAGAAAGTCTCATTACTTATCCAACGACGCAGACCCATGCGGATATTCCAGCAGAAGTGCGCCATTCTTATGGCTTAACAGATGACCTCCTGCGCTTGTCTATTGGGATTGAGGATGCTAGAGATTTGATTGCGGACTTGCGCCAAGCCTTGGAAGGATAAGACAGATATGGGAAAATATGATTTTACAAGCCTGCCCAATCGTTTTGGGCACCATACCTATAAATGGAAAGAAGCGGAAGCTGATCGAGAAATTTTACCAGCCTGGATAGCGGATATGGACTTTGTGGTTTTGCCTGAGGTTCGACAAGCTGTACAAGCCTACGCAGATCAGTTGGTCTATGGCTATACCTATGCTAGCGATGCTTTGATTGAATCGGTTCAGGAATGGGAAGCCAGTCAACACGAGTATCACTTTGACAAGGATGCCCTCGTATTTATCGAGGGAGTGGTACCAGCTATTTCAACAGCTATTCAAGCCTTTACAAAAGAAGGAGAGGCTGTTCTGATTAACACACCGGTCTATCCACCTTTTGCCCGCAGTGTCAAACTGAACAATCGCCGATTGATTACCAATCCTTTGGTGGAAAAGGATGGGCTGTTTGAGATTGACTTTGATCAGCTGGAGAAGGATATAGTAGAAGAGGATGTGAAACTTTATATCCTATGCAATCCCCACAATCCTGGGGGCCGTGTTTGGGAAAAGGAAGTATTGGAAAAGATTGGTTATCTCTGCCAAAAACATGGTGTATTGCTGGTTTCGGATGAGATTCACCAAGATTTGGCCCTCTTTGGTCACAAACACCAGTCTTTTAATACCGTAAATCCAGACTTCAAAAACTTTGCTCTTGTTTTGAGCAGTGCTACCAAGACTTTTAATATTGCTGGAACGAAAAATTCCTATGCAGTTATTGAAAATCCAAAGCTTCGTGTGGCTTTCCAAAAACGCCAGTTGGCCAATAACCAGCATGAAATCTCAGGCTTGGGTTATTTGGCGACAGAAGCTGCCTACCGTTATGGCAAGGACTGGTTAGGAGAGTTAAAAGAAGTCATCGAAGACCATATTAACTATGTAGTGGATGTTTTGGGCAACGAAACCAAGATTAAAGTCATGAAACCACAAGGTACCTACTTGATCTGGCTGGATTTTTCAGCCTATAACCTAACGGATGAGCGCTTGCAAGAGCTTTTGAGAAATGAAGCTAAGGTTATCTTGAACAGAGGTTTGGACTTTGGGGAGGAGGGAACTCTTCATGCCCGCCTCAATGTAGCCATGCCGAAGTCAGTGCTAGAAGAAGTTTGCCAACGCATCGTGACTACTTTTGCTACCCTTTAAAAATCCAGCCTTCTAGGAGAAAAGTATTCCTAGAAGGCTATTTTCATAGGGGAAAATGTGGTATAATGAAGAGATAAGATAAAGGGGTAATTATGGCTAAATTGATTCCAGGAAAGTTGCGCATGGAGGGTGTTACTCTCTATGAGACAGGCAAGATTGAGATTATCAAGGAAAAGGGGAATCGCCTCTATACTCGTGTGGCGGGAGAAGACTTGCGCTACAGTTTAGAGGATGATCTTGTTTTTTGTGCTTGCGATTTTTTCCAAAAAAGAGGTTACTGTGTTCACCTCGCAGCGCTCGAGCATTATCTGAAGAACGACGAAGAAGGCCAGGTGATTTTACAAGCCTTAGAAAAAGGACATGAGGAGCAAGAAGAGGTCGAAACCAAGGTTAGTTTTGGTGGTGGTTTTTTGGAGCGTATCCAACCTCAGAAGAGAGAGAAAATCTACACTTTGTCGGCTCAAGGCCAGGTGGAAGCTGGAACCAATCGCCTCCTTTGGACTCTCCGAATCGGTTTAGTTGATAGTCAAAAATATTACGTCATCCGTGATATTCCACTCTTTTTGAAGGTCTTAGTCCATCGAAAACCATATATGATTGGGAAACACTACGAGAATGACTTGTCTTGGGATGCTTTTGATACAGCTAGCCAAGAAGTTCTTACTTTTTTATGTGGCTTGATTGAGGAGGGACTGAGTCAAGAGCTCTTTTTCCCTAATCAAGGTCGTCACCTCTTTTTCCCTCTGACCTTTTTTGAGCAGGGGGTGGAGTTGCTGATGAACTTGGAGGATTTTCATTTTGAACACCAGATAGATAGTTATGCAAATCTCCTCTTTCATGATTTAAATCCCGATGCAGAACTTTTCTCTTTTTCCGTGCAGGAGTATCCCGATTATTTTGAGATGGAGATCTCTGAAAGTGAGCGAGTCAACGTATTCTATGGGGGAGC
The DNA here is from genome assembly GCF_901543175.1 of Streptococcus australis. Classification (NCBI taxonomy): domain Bacteria; kingdom Bacillati; phylum Bacillota; class Bacilli; order Lactobacillales; family Streptococcaceae; genus Streptococcus; species Streptococcus australis. The sequence goes on from NZ_LR594040.1 coordinate 625,099, forward strand.
AGTTCTCTTTCGTAAGGGGAATCTTTATCTCTTAAACCCTAAACAAATCAGTCTTTTGAAGGAAATCAATGAACTTCCTCAGGAAGAAAGAGGGAGAAAACGCCTCCAGTTCGATACTGGCGATCGGGATCGATTGGCCTCCTGTCTTTCTTTGTTTGGGCAGCTGGGCAAGATTTCTGCTCCAGAACGTTTACAAATACGAGCCTTTTCACCGATTTTTTACTTTGATAAGGAGAAGGATGGTCGTATCCGCTTGGATATCGAGTTTGATTATGGAGATATTAAGGTAACTAGCCATCAACAACTGGAAGAATTACCTTTCGCTAGTGATGCTTCCGTAGAAAGCCAGATATTTCAAGTTAGTTTAGGGGCTGGTTTTGAGGCTGATTTTCAGTCTTGGAGACAGGCTTTGAAGCCAGAGGCAGTTTATTCTTTCTTTCACCATACGATTCCTGCTTTTGAGAAATTGGGGTTGGTTTTCTTGTCTGATGAGATGAATCAGCTCTATAGCATTCAGGCTCCTCAGGTTCAGATCGAGTCCAAGGGAGGACTGCTAGAAATTCAGTTTGATTTTCAAGGGATTGGCCAAGAAGAGATTGATCAAGCTCTTAAAGCCTTAACCAGCAATCAGGATTTCTATATCAGTTCTTCTGATCAAGTATTCTTTTTTGATGAGGAAACCAAGCAGATCCGTCAGAATTTGCAAGAACTGGGTGTTGAACTAAAAGATGGTTCTTTCCAAGCTCGGAAATCCCTAGCTTATAGTCTTTCTCAGCTTTTTGAAGATCGCGATCGGATAGCATTCTCGGAGGAATTTCAGCATTTGGCTTATGATTTGACCCATCCAGAGGACTTTCCTTTAGGAAACGTACAGGTTCAAGCGAGTTTGAGAGACTATCAGGAAAAAGGTGTACGATGGCTCCGGATGCTTCACCACTATGGCTTTGGAGGCATATTGGCAGATGATATGGGACTGGGAAAAACACTGCAAACCATTGCTTTTTTGACAAGTCAGGTTACAGAAGATAGTCGTGTCTTGATTTTGGCGCCGTCAGGTTTGATTTACAACTGGGCAGATGAATTCAAAAGATTTGCTCCGCAGTTGGATTTGACTGTAGTTCATGGTTTGAAAGCGAATCGAGAAGTGATTCTTTCCGAAAATCATCAAATCTATGTGACCAGCTATGCGAGCTTTCGTCAAGACAGCGAGATCTATCAAGAGATATCCTTTGATTTTCTCTTTTTAGATGAGGCCCAAGTCATGAAAAATGCTCAAACTAAGATTGCCCAGAGTTTGCGCCAGTTTGTGGTGCCAGCAGTCTTTGCTTTGTCAGGTACACCCATAGAAAACCATCTAGGAGAGTTGTGGTCTATCTTTCAAATTGTGCTACCTGGGCTCTTGCCGAACAAGAAAGAGTTTATGAAATTACCAGCTGAGCGGGTGGCACAGTTTATCAAGCCCTTTGTCATGCGACGCAAGAAAGAAGAAGTTCTAACAGAACTGCCTGATTTGATTGAAGTCGTCTATAAAAACGAACTAGAAGACCAGCAGAAGGCCATCTATCTGGCCCAGTTGCAACAAATGCGAGAGCGTCTAGCGCAAGTGACAGATCAAGAATTCCAGAGAAGTCGCGTAGAAATCTTATCTGGTCTCATGCGTTTGCGTCAAATCTGCGATACGCCAGCTCTCTTTATGGACGATTACCAGGGCGCCAGCGGGAAACTCGATAGTCTCCGAGATTTATTGCTACAAGTGGCTGATGGTGGGCATCGAGTCTTGATTTTCTCACAATTTAAAGGAATGTTGGAAAAAATCGAGCAAGAACTCCCAGACTTGGGCTTGACTTCTTTCAAAATCACAGGCTCAACTCCTGCTCAAGACAGACAAGAGATGACCAAGGCCTTTAATCAAGGAGAAAGAGACGCCTTTCTTATCTCTCTAAAGGCAGGTGGTGTTGGTCTCAATCTAACGGGAGCTGATACGGTCATCCTAGTGGACCTCTGGTGGAATCCTGCGGTTGAAGCCCAAGCTATCGGACGTGCCCATCGTATGGGACAGGAGCAGAAGGTAGAGGTTTATCGCTTGATTACGAAAGGAACCATTGAAGAAAAAATCCAAGAACTTCAAGAACAGAAAAAACATTTGGTTTCCCAAGTTTTAGATGGTACAGAATCGCGTGCGAGCCTCAGTCTGGCAGAAATTCGAGAAATTTTGGGGATTTCTGAAGCCAACACTTGAAAAATCAAGACAATACGCTATAATGAAGAGTTGAAAGGAAATACAAAATGAAACAAGATCGATTTCCATTGGTGTCAGATGACGAGATCATGCTGACCGAAATGCCAGTCATGGACTTGTATGATGAGTCTGACTTTATCAGCAATATCAAAGGCGATTACCGAGATAAAAACTATTTAGAATGGTCTCCTATTGTTGAGAAAGCTGGTGTAGTTGCTCCTGTGGTTAGCAAAAAGCCAGAACCAGCTCCAGAAGTAAAAAAAGTTGAAAAAACTTATGCTGAGATGGCTCGAGAAGAGGCGCGTGCGGATCTAAAAAAGAAACGTTCAGCCAAATACTTGACGCAAGACGTTAGTCATACTAGACGTCAATCTTCTTCCACACATGCTCGTCATGGAAGCCAACCAACAGCACCATTTCAAAAGGAAAATCCAGGTGAGTTTGCCAAATTTAGCAAAAACTTGAATCAGTCTCACTATATTCTAGCTGAAGAAGCTGGACAAGTAGCGACTCCGACTTTTGAAAATCAATCTGGTAAAGCTAAAAAGAACAACTATGATTTTCTGAAGAAGAGCCAAATTTATAATAAAAAGAATAAGCAAACGGAACAGGAACGTCAGGTTGCCCAAGAGTTGAATCTGACAAGAATCACTGAATAAGGGAGAAAAGCATGTCAAAAACATATCATTTTATTGGAATCAAGGGATCAGGGATGAGTGCCTTGGCCTTGATGTTGCACCAAATGGGGCATAAGGTTCAAGGGTCAGACGTTGAAAAGTACTACTTTACTCAACGTGGACTAGAGCAGGCAGGAATTGCGATTCTTCCTTTTGATGAAAAGAACCTACAAGGTGATGTGGAGATTATCGCTGGAAATGCCTTCCGTCCAGATAACAACGTTGAAATCGCCTATGCAGATCAAAATGGTATCAGCTACAAACGTTACCACGAATTCCTAGGTAGCTTTATGCGCGACTTTGTCAGCATGGGAGTGGCAGGAGCACATGGGAAAACTTCAACGACTGGTATGTTGTCACACGTCTTGTCTCACATCACAGACACCAGCTTTTTGATTGGTGATGGGACAGGTCGTGGTTCAGAAAATGCTAAATATTTTGTCTTCGAATCAGACGAATACGAGCGCCATTTCATGCCTTACCATCCAGAATACTCTATCATCACCAACATTGACTTTGATCATCCAGACTACTTTACAAGTCTAGAGGATGTTTTCAATGCCTTTAACGACTATGCCAAACAAATTACCAAAGGTTTGTTTGTATACGGTGAGGATGCTGAGTTGCGTAAGATCACAGCCAATGCGCCAATCTATTACTATGGGTTTGAAGCTGAGGGCAATGACTTTGTAGCTAGTGATCTCCTTCGTTCTACGACTGGATCAACCTTTACAGTTCATTTCCGTGGACAAGAATTAGGTCAATTCCACATTCCAACCTTTGGTCGTCACAATATTATGAATGCGACAGCTGTTATTGGTCTTCTCTACACAGCAGGATTTGATTTGAACTTGGTGCGTGAACACTTGAAAACTTTTGCAGGTGTCAAGCGTCGTTTCACTGAGAAAATTGTCAATGATACAGTGATCATTGATGACTTTGCCCACCATCCAACAGAAATCATCGCGACCTTGGATGCTGCTCGTCAGAAATACCCAAGCAAGGAAATCGTAGCAATCTTCCAACCGCATACCTTTACAAGAACCATCGCCTTGTTGGACGAATTTGCCCAAGCCTTGAATCAAGCAGATGCAGTTTACCTAGCACAAATCTATGGATCAGCCCGTGAGGTAGATCACGGGGATGTCAAGGTAGAAGATCTAGCAAGCAAGATCACTAAGAAAAACCAAGTCATCACAGTTGAAAATGTTTCTCCACTCCTAGACCATGACAATGCTGTTTACGTCTTTATGGGTGCTGGAGACATCCAAACCTATGAATATTCATTTGAACGTCTTTTGTCTAACTTGACAAGCAACGTCCAATAAGGAAAACCAGATGGAAATTCCAATCACTATAAGGCAAGCCACCTTATCAGATTTAGACGAAATGTTGGCGATTGAAGAAGCCAATCCTTCATCAGAAGAGTCACTTAGCCTCCAATCCTTAGAAGAGAGTATCCGCAAGACTGCGGGTACCTTTCTTGTAGCTAGAGATGAAAACCAGCTTGTGGGCTATATTCTTGGGGCTGAATTGTCAGGAACTCACACTCAAACAAGCGCGAGCCTTGAAATCAAGCATCTAGCCATTCATCCAGACCGTCTTGGGCAAGGTTTGGGAACTCTTCTCCTTGCCAGCTTGAAACAAGTGGCTGTAGAAGGAGGAGTCAAGTGCCTTCGCCTGACTTGCCCTGATGACCTCCTCTCTTACTTTGAGATGAATGGCTTTGTTGAGGAAGGAGTGCCAGAGGCTTTGTACGCAAGATCTTCGGGATGGGATCTGATTTGGGCTAACCCTTTTTATCAGGAGGAAATATGAAAATCAGACAAGCAAGATTTTCGGATTTAGATCGGATTTTAGCGATAGAGCTGGAGAATTTCTCCTTTGAAGAAGCCATTCCTCGATCGGTCTTTGAGGCGCACTTACGTGAAATTCAGACCAGTTTTCTTGTAGCTGAAAGGGAGGGACGTATCCTTGGGTATATTGAAGGTCCAGTCGTCCCACATCGCCATCTACAAGATCAGTCCTTTACAGAAGAAATAAAAGACTATAGCCATCGACCTGGAGGCTATATCTCTGTGACTTGTCTCTCCATAGCTAAGGAGGCACAAGCTTTGGGCGTGGGAAAAAGACTGTTAAGGGCTCTGAAAGAAGTCGCTTTAGAACATGAACGAGAAGGCATTAACCTGACTTGTCATGATTATCTTATCTCATATTATGAGAAACATGGTTTTGTCAATGAAGGACTATCCCAATCTACCTATGCAGGTGAGACCTGGTATAACATGGTTTGGAAGCCTTGAAAACAAGAAATATAGTTGGAGAAAGGTATATTTTGTTGCTTTTCTGCGACTTTTAAGATATAATGTTATGGATTGCCAACAAGGAGGTAAAGCTTTTGAGCGAGAAATCAAGAGAAGAAACGTTAAGCTTTAAAGAACAGATTTTACGCGATTTAGAGAGAGTCAGAGAGAGAGAAAGAAAGGGGAAAGAAGAGGAAAGTCCGACCACCCCAACTTCATCTTCTCAAGTAACTCCACCCGCTCCTTCTGAACAAGAACCAAATCTTGCCACAGAAGGTTTAATGGTAGACTCTCTGTCAACTGTGGATGAAATCCTAAAAAATGCCCCAAGTGTACCATCACGTCCAAGTTTTGAATCAAGCGAAGTGACAGGACCAGAGCCAGAAGAGTCAAAACTAGAAGAGTCTGCACCAGCCAAGATTGATGCTGTAGAGCCTAAAAAGGAAGACAAAGAGTTTAACACTACTCCAACTAAAGTGGCTGTTTCCTATAAAACGGATGATAATAAAGAAGAATCAGTCCCTCCTGTTGTGGAGAATGTAGTCCCTGCTCCAGTTGAGAAAGTTGATAACCTAGCGGATGCTCCACGACGCAGTCGTCGTGAAGGAACAAAGCCAGCTAAGAAAAAGAAGAAATCAAAAGCTAAAGGCTGTTTGCTAACTTTCCTAGTTCTCCTAGTGCTCGTAAGTATTGGTGGCTTCTTTGGTTATGGATACGTTCAAGAATCCTTGAAACCTGTTGATGCAAGTTCTAAGGACTATGTGACAGTTCAAATTCCAGAAGGTTCAAATATTCAAGAAATTGGGAGCACTTTGGAAAAATCTGGTTTGGTAAAACATGGACTTATCTTTAGCTTTTATGCTAAATATAAGGGCGCAGACTTAAAATCAGGTTATTACAACTTGAAGAAGAGCATGAGTACGGATGAATTGATCCAAGAATTGCAAAAGGGGGGAACTCCTGAACCTCAAGAACCAGCTCTTGCAAGCCTGACAATTCCAGAAGGATATACATTAGAGCAAATCGCTCAAACAGTAGGACAACTTCAAGGTGAATTTAAAGAACCTCTTACAGCGGATGCTTTCTTGGCAAAAGCTCAAGATGAGACCTTTATCTCTCAAGTAGTAGCCAAGTATCCAAACTTGCTTGGAAGTCTACCAACAAAAGATAGCGGGGTTCGTTATCGCCTAGAAGGTTACCTTTTCCCAGCAACTTATACCATCAAAGAAAGCACTACAGTTGAAAGTTTGATTGATGAGATGTTAGCTGCTATGGATAAGGCTATGTCACCATATTACGCTACGATCAAAGAAAAGAATCTGACTGTCAATGAATTGCTCAGTATCGCTTCTCTTGTTGAAAAAGAAGGTGCCAAGACAGAAGATCGCAAGAAGATTGCTGGTGTCTTCTATAACCGCTTAAACCTCGGTATGCCGCTTCAAAGTAATATCGCTATCCTGTATGCCCAAGGCAAGCTTGGTCAAAAGATTAGTCTAGCGGATGACGCTGGAATTGATACAACGATTGATTCACCATACAATGTTTACACACACCTTGGCCTCATGCCTGGACCGGTAGACAGTCCAAGTCTGGATGCCATCGAAGCAAGTGTAAATCAGACAAAGAGTGACTACTTATACTTTGTAGCCAATGTCGAAGATGGTAAAGTGTACTTTGCAACGACCAAAGAAGAACATGATCAAAACGTTGCAGAACACATCAATAGCAAACTGACACAATCAAGTAGTTCAAACTAAAATTATGTGGTTTTCCACATAATTTTGTTTTAAAAACAAATTAAGAAAAGAAAGTTGAGAAAAATGGCAGAAAAAACTTACCCAATGACCCTTGAAGAAAAGGAAAAACTAGAAAAAGAATTAGAGGAGTTGAAACTCGTTCGACGTCCCGAAGTCGTAGAGCGTATTAAGATTGCTCGTTCCTATGGAGACCTTTCAGAAAATAGTGAGTATGAAGCAGCGAAAGATGAACAAGCTTTTGTTGAAGGACAAATTTCAAGCTTGGAAACTAAAATCCGCTATGCTGAAATCGTTAATAGCGATGCAGTTGCCCAAGATGAGGTAGCAATCGGTAAGACTGTAACGATCCAAGAAGTCGGTGAAGATGACGAAGAAGTCTATATCATCGTCGGTTCTGCAGGTGCAGATGCTTTTGCTGGTAAGGTTTCAAATGAGAGCCCGATTGGGCAAGCCTTGATCGGTAAAAAGACTGGTGATACAGCGACCATTGAGACACCAGTTGGTAGCTATGATGTAAAAATCTTGAAGGTTGAAAAAACAGCCTAAATAGGATGAAAAAGGAGTAGTGGAGGTCTTGTCTTGCTCAACTCCTTTTTGGTTTTTTGAATAAATAGGAGACTATATGAGTGAAAATAAGAAGAAAAATAAAATGGAGCGTGGATTAACCAATCGCCACGTTCAGGTGATGGCCATTGCTGGGACAATCGGAACAGGACTTTTCCTAGGTGCTGGTCGTTCTATCAGCCTTACTGGACCTTCTATCATCCTGATTTACATGATTACAGGAGCCTTTATGTTTTTGATGATGAGGGCTGTTGGAGAGATGCTCTACCAGGATCCAGAACAGCATACTTTTATCAACTTTATCACCCGTCATTTGGGGAAAGGCTGGGGGTATTTCTCGGTATGGTCTTATTGGTTGTCTGTCGTCTTTATCGGTATGGCAGAAATCACTGCGATTTCGCATTATGTTCAGTTTTGGTTTCCTAGCTGGCCTAGTTGGTTGATTCAGATTGTCTTTTTAACGATTTTGGCCTTGGTCAATCTGATTGCGGTTAAGCTCTTTGGAGAAGTCGAGTTTTGGTTTGCAATGGTTAAGATTGTGGCTATTTTAGCTATGATTGCAACGGGAGCCTTTATGGTTTTAACTGGATTTGAGACGCCACATGGGGCTGCAAGTCTGGCAAATATCAGCGACCAGTTCTCTCTTTTTCCAAATGGAGTCATGAACTTTGTCATGGCCTTTCAAATGGTATTTTTTGCCTATCTGATGATTGAATTTATCGGAGTGACAACCTCTGAAACGAAGAATCCTCGTCAGGTTTTGCCCAAGGCCGTTAAGGAAATTCCTCTCCGAATTGTCTTCTTTTATGGTGGAGCTCTATTAGCCATTATGTCTATCATTCCCTGGAGAGAACTTGCTTCTTCAGATTCACCATTCGTAACGGTTTTTGAACTAGCAGGTATCAAGTGGGCAGCAGCTCTGATTAACTTCGTTGTTTTGACGTCGGCAGCTTCTGCTCTTAACTCAACCCTTTACTCAACAGGACGTCATTTGTACCAGATTGCTCATGATTCGCCAAATCCATTCCTAAAAGCAATTAAGGCAGATACACTTTCTCGCCACAACGTGCCACAAAATGCCATCATTGCCTCAGCGGTTCTGATTGCCCTAGCAGCCTTTATCAATGTCTTGCCAGGTGTTTCGGATGCCTTTGCCTTGATTACGGCATCATCATCAGGTGTTTATATTGCGATTTATATCTTGATCATGGTGGCTCACCTTAAGTATCGCAAGTCACAGGACTTTATGGCGGATGGCTACCTCATGCCCCATTATCGTTTCTTAAACCCGTTAACCATGCTCTTCTTTGCCTTTGTCTTTGTAACCCTCTTTTTACAAGAATCTACCTTTATGGGAGCAATTGGTTCAGCTATCTGGATTATCGGTTTTGGGATTTATAGCCAGTGGAAATTTAGAAAATAGATTAAGGACTCATCAACTTTGCTTGGTGAGTTTTTCTAGTTTGACAGTCCATCGAAATAAGATTATAATCAAGCTGTAGCAGTTTATTAGGAGGTTTGGATGTACCTTAGATTGGAAAATAAGGAATCGCATAAAGCGCAAGAAATTGGGACTTTGATTCGTGCTTATAATCGTTCAAAAAGAGAAGAGGCTGAGAGCGAACCACTGAATCTTTATCTCGAAGACGAAAAGGGCAATCTCATGGCGGGCTTAGTAGCAGAGACTTTCGGAAATTGGCTGGAAATCGAATATTTGTTTGTGAAAGAGGAGCTACGAGGACAAGGAATTGGTTCGAAACTACTGCAGCAAGCAGAAAATGAAGCCAAGAATCGAAACTGTCGTTTTGCTTTTGTGAATACTTACCAGTTTCAAGCGCCAGATTTTTATCTAAGTCATGGCTACAAGGAAGTTTTTACCTTGCAAGACTATCCCTATACAGGACAAAGATACTATTACCAAAAGGATTTGTGACCCAGATTACCTTCCTTTGAAGAGGAGCTTAGCTAAGTAGCAAAAAAGAACGAAAACTCTTTGTCATGAAAGACGATAGAGAGTTTTTTTGTTAATAAAATGTTACAAAATGACATTTATATATTGCATTAAGTTAGATATATGGTATAATGTTTTTAAAAGAAGCGCAACTTTTTAAAAATAGAAGGAGGATGCTAGTGGCTAAAAATTTAAAGTTAAAACTAGCTCGTGTGGAGCTTGATATGACACAAGGGGATTTGGCAGAGGCTGTTGGTGTTACTAGGCAGACTATAGGCTTGATAGAAGCTGGGAAATATAATCCTAGTCTCTCCCTTTGCCAGTCCATTTGCAGATGCTTAGGAAAAACATTAGATCAACTATTTTGGGAGGAAGAAGATGAAAAATAGAAAAAAACTTGTTATCAAAGATGAACGTACGGAAAAATTGGATGGAAATATTTCAGGAGAAATTCTTTTGGGAATGTGCCTATTTTTGGCACTGGAAATTTTTGCCAAAGTTTATATTTTTAATTTAACGCTTCTGTCCTATTTGCCAGAATTACTTTTATTGATCGGAGTTGGTTTGTATGCCATTATTCGCCGCATGTATGTAGGAATTGATATTCGAGATATTGTTGAGACTGGAAAAGAAAGAATTTTATCTGCTTTGGGATTTTCTATAGTGATTTTACTGATTGATATCGTAGGTAATCGCGAGGAACTGGTCAGTCTATTGACTTGGAAGTACTCCCTAAAAGTGGTCCTAGCAGTTGTCATCTATCTCGTTGGGAGTTATTCTATGGATAGAGTTATCCTATACTTGAATCGCAGAAATCAGCAAGTTTGGGAGGAAGAAGATGAAAAATAGATTTTTTTATTATCAATTATTAGACGAAAGGGAAGAGCAACTGATGAATAAAGCGGGGGCTGAAAGTTTCTATATATCTATAGCTTTCTTGCTTTTATCTTATATGATTGCAGTATTAGCACCAAGTCTTTTTAATCCGAGAATGATTCTCATCATTATCATTATTGGAACTTCTTACTTTTTCGGCCGTGCTCGAGATTTGGGTGTGAACTACTATAGTCGTTTTCATTTTACAATTATAGGGTGTTTGCTGGTAACTCTCGCTATTACAACTCTCTTGATGGTGCAGAATTATCAATTCAACATAGAAATTTATCAGCACAATCCTTTGAACTTTAAATACTTGTCTGCTTGGGTGATTACTTACCTGATTTACCTTCCTTGGGTTTTTATCGGCAATCTCGGGCTTAAAAGTTATGGCGAATGGGCTCAAAAAAAGTTTGAGCAAGATATGGATGAACTTGAGAGTGGAGAATAGTTTGTTAGCTTTTTATCAATATCGATAAAATGTGTTATAATAGTACTAATTTATCAGATGGTGGGAAAGCTACTAAAGGCTTTCATGGCTTATAAACAAGGAAGAAGGAAAACAGATGTATCCAGATGATAGTTTAACTTTGCACACAGACTTGTACCAGATCAACATGATGCAGGTTTATTTTGACCAAGGAATTCACAATAAGAAGGCGGTTTTTGAAGTTTATTTCCGCCAGCAACCTTTTCAGAACGGTTATGCAGTTTTCGCTGGTCTGGAGAGAATTGTACATTATCTTGAAGACTTGCGCTTTTCTGATAGCGATATTGCCTACTTGGAATCGCTTGGATATCATGGGGCGTTCTTAGATTACCTCCGCAATTTCAAGTTGGAGTTGACGGTTCGTTCTGCCCAGGAAGGGGATTTGGTTTTTGCCAATGAACCGATTGTGCAGGTGGAAGGGCCTCTAGCCCAATGTCAATTGGTTGAAACGGCTCTCTTAAACATCGTTAACTTTCAAACCTTGATAGCGACCAAGGCAGCACGTATTCGTTCGGTCATTGAGGATGAACCCTTGATGGAGTTCGGAACACGTCGTGCGCAAGAAATGGATGCGGCTATCTGGGGAACACGCGCAGCCGTGATTGGTGGAGCCAACGGAACTAGCAACGTGCGAGCAGGGAAGCTCTTTGGTATCCCTGTCTTGGGGACTCATGCCCATGCCTTGGTACAAGTTTATGGGAACGACTATGAAGCCTTTAAGGCCTATGCGTCAACCCATCGTGACTGTGTCTTTCTAGTAGATACTTATGATACGTTGCGAATCGGTGTGCCAGCTGCCATTCAGGTGGCGCGTGAGCTGCGTGATCAGATTAACTTTATGGGTGTACGGATTGACTCTGGGGATATTGCCTACATTTCCAAGAAAGTCCGTCAGCAACTGGACGAGGCTGGATTCACAGAGGCTAAGATCTATGCTTCTAATGATCTAGATGAAAATACGATCCTCAATCTCAAGATGCAAAAGGCTAAAATTGATGTCTGGGGTGTGGGAACCAAGTTGATTACAGCCTATGACCAGCCTGCTCTTGGTGCAGTTTATAAGATTGTGGCTATTGAAGATGAAAATGGTCAGATGCGCAATACCATCAAACTGTCTAATAATGCGGAAAAAGTGTCTACGCCAGGTAAGAAACAGGTATGGCGCATTACCAGTCGTGAAAAAGGCAAGTCAGAAGGTGACTACATTACTTATGATGGTGTGGATGTGAGTGACATGACAGAAATCAAGATGTTCCATCCAACTTATACCTACATCAAAAAGACCGTTCGTAATTTTGATGCCGTTCCTCTCTTGGTGGATATTTTCAAAGAAGGAACATTAGTTTACAACTTGCCTAGTTTGAATGACATTCAGGATTATGCCCGTAAGGAATTCGACAAGCTATGGGATGAGTACAAACGTGTTCTCAATCCGCAACATTACCCAGTAGATTTGGCGCGTGATATTTGGCAAGATAAGATGGACTTGATTGATAAGATGCGCAAGGAAGCCCTTGGCGAAGGAGAAGAAGAATGAGTTTGCAAGAGACCATTATCCAGCAACTAGGTGTCAAGCCAGTGATTGACGCCCAGGAAGAAATCCGTCGTTCCATTGACTTCTTAAAAAAATACCTGAAAAAACATCCCTTCCTTAAAAGTTTTGTACTAGGAATTTCTGGAGGACAGGACTCGACTTTAGCGGGACGCTTGGCGCAATTAGCTATGGAAGAAATGCGAGCAGAAACTGGAGATGACAGTTACAAATTTATCGCTGTTCGCCTACCTTATGGAGTCCAAGCTGACGAAGAGGACGCCCAAAAAGCCCTTGCTTTCATCCAACCAGATGTCAGTGTGGTGGTCAATATCAAGGACTCTGTAGATGCTATGGCCTTAGCGGTAGAAGCTACAGGCAGTCAAATGACGGATTTTAATAAAGGAAATATCAAGGCTCGTAGCCGTATGATCGCTCAATATGCGCTAGCAGGAGCACATAGTGGAGCAGTTATTGGGACAGATCATGCTGCGGAAAATATCACAGGTTTCTTTACTAAGTTTGGTGACGGCGGTGCGGATATTCTCCCTCTTTACCGACTCAATAAACGCCAAGGGAAACAACTTTTGAAAGAGCTTGGCGCAGATCCTACCCTCTATGAAAAAGTACCTATCGCAGACCTTGAAGAAGATAAGCCGGGCTTGGCTGACGAAGTCGCTCTCGGAGTCACTTATGCAGAGATTGATGACTACCTAGAAGGCAAAAGAATCAGCCCAGAAGCTCAAGCAAGGATCGAAAACTGGTGGCATAAAGGCCAACACAAACGCCACTTACCCATCACCGTATTTGATGACTTTTGGGAGTAAAAAGGTCCGGGGGACCTTTTTACCCCGAGTCTAAAAACAGGAAAACGAGGAACCTCCAGTGGAGGTTTTCAGCCTCTCACTTTGAAATAATAAAGTGAGAGTAGGTCCGGTAACTCGAAGAGTTCGATTTTCCTTGTCTTACCCCCGCAACGATGACTAGGTTTGAAAAAGCTTGGTAAAGCGTATTTCAAACCAGACAGCGACTGCGTCAAGGAATTAGATGAAAAACTCGTTTCCTATCTGTTACTGAGTTTAGCCTTTTTACCCCGAGTCTAAAAATAAGAAAACGAGGCAGGTCCAGTGGACCTTCTTCGCTTCTGGTCTTGAATAGAGAAGTAAGGTAGAACAATGGGAGTATAAACCTAATCCCAAGGATAGAAAGTGAGGTAACATCGTGAAAGCAATCGGTACGCAAACCTTACAGACAGATCGTTTAATTTTGAGAAGATTTGTGGAGAGTGATGCAGAAGCTATGTTTCAAAATTGGGCTTCATCTGCTGAGAATCTAGCCTATGTCACCTGGGATCCTCATCCGAATCTTGAGGTGACTCGAAACTCGATTCGCAATTGGGTTGCCTCTTATGCCGATTCCAACTATTACAAATGGGCGATTTGTCTCAAAGAAAACCCAGAGCAAGTGATTGGAGATATCAGCATCGTTGCAATGGATGAGAACGATTCTTCTTGTGAAATTGGCTATATTTTAGGAAAGAATTATTGGGGCCGTGGTATGATGACGGAGGCTTTGAAAGCTGTCTTAGACTTCTGTTTTACTCGAGCAGGATTTCAAAAGGTCAGAGCAAGATATGCCAGTCTCAACCCAGCTTCAGGTCGTGTGATGGAGAAGGCTGGAATGTCCTATCTAAAAACCATTGCCAATGGTGTGGAGAGAAAAGACTATGTTGCGGACCTTACTTATTATCAGATTAAAAAGAACTAAGAAATGACCTGAGCTTCAAAAGTTAAATTTTGAAGCTCAGGTCATTTTCTTCTGCTCTTTTATTTTAGCTCATAAAGCCAGTCATCACCGTCTCTGTAGTAAAAGAATTCACTCAGATCTTCCTCTATAAATACACGAAGCATGTCGGACATATCCTTAGTTGCTAGTTTTAGTTGAGATAGATTTTCAAAATCCTCCCACCAAACCTTTCCTTCGTCTGAAGATTGGAGTTTACCAGTAAAGTGTTCTGTCTTGAAAAAAAGGACAACATAACGGTAATCCTCATCATCATACCAATCTTTGATACCACAGAGTTGGGGTTTGGAAATGGTTAGACCCGTTTCTTCCTTCACTTCACGAATGACAGCATCGACAAAGGATTCGCCACGTTCAACATGCCCGCTAGGAGAAGTAATACCAGGCCAGTCAGGACTAACTCGGTCTTGGACCAGAACCTTGTTTCCGTTTTTAATCATGCACATGTTGACAAATTCGACTGATTCTCTTTTGTTCATTTTCTTTCACTTATTTTGTTAGCAATTTTTCTACCACGTTTAACTTTCGCATGGTCAAATCTACATTAAAAAGCTTTTCAAGATAGTTGGTATTGAGCTTTTTTCGTTTTGCAGTTCTCGGGAGATAGAGGTAGAGACAGTGATCGCCTAGACAAATTTCTTCCTCGCCATAGTCAGCTTTCAATTTTTCTAGTGACAGACTTTGGATAAATCCCTGATAAAGAATCACATGTACACGATCATGAAGATAGCCTTCTTTAAATGGGTTTTCATGGACAATTTTCGTAAAATCACTTTTATTCTTGATTACCATTTTTAAGTCAGCACCAATTTTTTCCTTTATTAGAGCATGAACCTGTTCTCGTATTTCTTCTAGGGTTAAGTCACTTTCAAGAATGATATTTCCACTTTGAATATAAGTTCGAACGTGTTTAAAACCAGCCTCTGTCAAGATATCTGCTAGATAAGACATTCTAGGGATAGCATTTTTTCCATTAGGAGTAACGCCTCTTAGTAAAATAATATGTTCCAAAATAGCTCCTTTCTTATCTAACATCCTTAGATACTAAATCATTTATAGATTAAATTTGATCCTGCCACCCAGCCAGTACAGAGGGCAGAAGTGATGTTGAAACCACCTGTGTGGGCATTGATATCTAGTACTTCACCTGCAAAGTGAAGGCCAGGTACCAGTTTACTTTCAAGGGTTTTAGGATTGATTTCCTTGAGACTAACACCACCTTTGGTCACAAAGGACTTAGCCAATGACATTTTACCAGTGACAGGAATTTTGAGAGCCTTGATAGATTGGACAAGCTGGTCACGTTCTTTTTCAGTTAGCTGTTTGACTTTGTCAGGATATTCTTGCACAAAAAATTCTGCCAAGCGTTCTGGCAACAAGGTTTTTAAAGCATTTTTCAAGGTTTTTTCCCGATTTTCTTCTAGAAATGCCACCAAGTCGCTCTCAGAAAGTTGAGGTAAGACATCCAGTGAAAGAACTTCTCCACCCTTGACAAAACTAGACATACGCAGAGCAGCAGGGCCGGACAAACCAAAGTGGGTAAAGAGTAGATCATGAGTGATGACATGCTTGCCATAGCTTAAGGTCACATCATCTAGGGATATTCCCTGTAAGGCCTTATGTGGAAAATCAGTCAACAATGGGCTCTCGGCGGCTTCAAGCTCGGTAATGGTGTGCTTAAAATGGCGGGCAATCTCGTGACCAAATCCGGTCGAACCTGTAGAAGGATAGGATTTTCCACCAGTTGTGACAATGAGTTTATCACAAGTGAAGGTCTGGTCCGCGGACTTCAAGACAAACTGGTCGTCTATCTTTTTGACTGAAACAATCTCCGTTTGAGTAGCAACTTGACCTCCTAGCTCAGTGATTTTCTTTTCTAAGGCTTCGATAATGGTCCGCGATTTGTCGCTAGCAGGAAAGACACGTCCGTGGTCCTCAACCTTTAGTTTAACACCGTTTTCCGTGAAAAAGTTAATGATATCATGGTTATCAAACTGGGAAAAGACACTGTATAGAAAGCGTCCATTTCCAGGGATGCCAGCTAGTAGGTCGTCTAGAGTTCCGTTGTTGGTCACATTGCAACGTCCCCCGCCTGTTCCAGCTAATTTTTTTCCAAGTTTGCGATTTTTTTCGATGAGTAGAGTTTTCTGACCATAAAAGCTACTGGAAATCGTAGCCATCATGCCAGCAGGTCCCCCACCGATAACAATAGTATCAAAGTGTTTCATAAGAATATTGTACCACAAAAAACAAGAGATGTTTTGCATCTCTTGTCTGTTTTATTATGTGACTATTAGTCCGTCTCGCTCCGTTAGGTGCGAGACAAATAAACCACCCGCTATGCGGGTGCGCGTCGAAGGTTATACCAAAAAACTCCAAACGCGATACAATAAAGGTGTTCAAGCCAATTTTAAAGCGAAAGGAGAAAAATATGGCACAAAAGGCACATAGTTTATCACACACAAAGTGGATGTGTAAATATCACATTGTGTTCACCCCTAAGTATAGACGAAAAGTCATTTATAATCAATATCGAAGCAGTTTGGGAGAAATATTTCGCCGATTATGTAGTTATAAAGGTGTTGAGATTATCGAAGGCCATTTAATGCCTGATCATGTACATATGTTAGTAAGTATTCCACCAAGGATAAGTATTTCGAGTTTCATGGGGTATTTAAAAGGCAAAAGTGCACTCATGATGTTTGATAAACACGCCAACCTCAAGTACAAGTTTGGGAATCGGCATTTCTGGGCGGAAGGTTATTATGTAAGTACAGTAGGACTTAACGAAGCCATAATTAAGAAATATATTCAAGATTAAAGAAATTATCCAGTGGATGATTTCTTCACGAGTATAAAAATTCGAGAACGAGTAAAGCATGATATAGCACTAGATAAAATGAGTGTAAAAGAATATGAGGATCCCTTTAGGGATAGTGGTAAGTAATACTAAAGCCTCTTTGAGAGGCAAGTGACGAGTCAAGAGCAATAAGGCTTGAACAACGTGAAAGCCAGCGTCTTTAGGCGCTGGCTGGTAATTTGGGCTTATAGCCCTGGTGCAAACCACCCGTTAGACGGGTGGTCATGATTATTAGTCAATTTCATATCCCATGAGAAGTCCGCCATCTTCTGCATAAAAACTGCATAGACCAGATGTTGGAAGAATCCTAATTTTAGCTTGGGGGAATGTTTCCAGCAAGCGTTCTGACAATTGTTGACAGAATTTTTCATTGCTGCGGTGAGCCATGACGATACGGCCACCAGCATAACCAGCCTTGATGAGTTCTTCATAGGCTGCTTGAAGGGATTTTTTGGGTCCACGAGCCTTTTGGAGCAGTTCTAGGGTTCCAGTATTACTCGCCTCTCCGACCATACGAATGTTGAGAAGACCAACGACTGTACCGATAAGTTTGCTCAAACGGCCATTTTTTACCAAGTTATCAACCTTGGCGAGGACAAAGAGCAACTTCGTTTTTTCTTGGTAGGCTGTGATAGCTTCAACAATCTCTTCAAAAGAAAGTCCTTGATCAATCAATTCATTGATTTTTTCGACAATCAAGTCAACTTCCCCACCCGCAGATAAACTATCAATAACATGAATCTGAGTGTCAGGATGTTCTTCAAGGTAGATATTTTTAGCGAGCTGTGCACTGTTATGGCTACCAGAAAGAGCACCAGTGATGGTAACGACAAAGATATGCTTGGCACCTTCGAATGCACGCAAGTAATCATCAGGGCTAGGACAGGCAGATTTTGAAGCCTCAGAAGTCGCATACATAGTTCCCATCATGTGATCAATGTCGAGATTGGCATCGTCAATAAAGACCTGATCAGCTACTTGAATGGTTAAAGGAACACTAACAAATTCAGTATCGATAGCAGGAGTTGCTAGTTGACGATAATCACAACCCGAGTCAGCCACAATCTTCCAAGTCATAGAAATTCTCCATCTTTGTCACTTATACATTGACAAAGGTTCTGTCTTTTTTTACAATTATATCATGAAAGTTCTTGAAACAAAAGTACCACCTCTCTGTTGTCACAAGTAGAAAGAAATTGTTATGTCTGAACGCAAAATATCTGAAAAATCTCTTGAAAATCTCAGAAAATCAAATCAAGAATCCAATTTCTTGACCAGAGAAGCGATTGAGACTGCTCTTTTGCAACTTCTGGAAAAAAAAGACTTGGCTAAGATTAGTATTTCAGAGTTGGTCAAGCGGGCGGGTGTCTCTCGAGCTGCCTTCTATCGCAATTATGACTCTAAAGAAGCAATTTTAGACAGTGTTTTCAAACGCAGTGTTCATAATATCATGGAACAGTTGAGCCACTACGATGTTAAAACCGACCTTTATCTGGTCTGGGTTCACCTTTTCCGAGCAGCTAAGAAGGAAGCTAAGGTTATCCAACTTGCTCTGGACTACCACTTGGAAAGGATTTTTGTCCAAGCTATGCAGGAATTTCTGGAAAAATACCACGGAAAATCAAAAGGCGTCAGCAGCTATCTTCATTCCTTTTGGAGTTCTGCCATCGTATCGGTTCTACTCAAGTGGATCAAGGATGGCATGAAGGTTCCAGCTGAAAAGATTGCTGATTTGCGCTTGCCATTTTTCAAAAAATAGAGGAAAAGGAGAAGACTTATGACAGAAAAAAGACTGGCTTGGGATGAGTACTTTGCGGCTCAAGCCTTACTAATTGCCAATCGTTCTACTTGTAAACGCGCCAAAGTAGGAGCTGTCCTAGTCAAGGACAATAAAGTCATTTCAACAGGCTACAATGGTTCCGTATCAGGAACGGAGCACTGTATCGACCACGAATGTCTAGTCATTGAAGGACACTGTGTCCGAACCCTTCACGCTGAGGTCAATGCCATTTTACAAGGAGCCGAACGAGGGGTTCCGAAAGGATTTACAGCTTATGTGACCCATTTTCCTTGTCTGAACTGTACCAAACAACTCTTACAAGTCGGTTGCGAACGTGTAGTCTATATCAATCAGTATCGTATGGACGACTATGCCAAATACCTCTATCAAGAAAAAGGGACCGAGCTGACGCATTTGCCGCTTGAAACTGTTCAAAGAGCTATCCAGGAAGCCAATGTCATTTAGAATTTATAAAAAATGAATGGTTTAGAGAGATTTTTAAACCATTTTTTGGTATAATAAGAAGAATAAATTGAAAGAAGGAATTCAGAAAATGGGAAAACTTGAAGTCATTAATCATCCTCTGGTTCAACACAAATTGTCAATCTTGCGTCGTACAGACACTTCTACAAAAGCTTTTCGTGAGCTAGTAGATGAGATTGCAATGTTGATGGGATATGAAGTACTTCGTGATCTTCCACTTGAAGATGTGGAAATCGAAACACCAATCACAAAAACAGTTCAAAAACAATTGGCTGGTAAAAAATTGGCGATTGTCCCAATTTTGCGTGCAGGTATCGGAATGGTCGATGGACTATTGAGCTTGGTTCCAGCAGCAAAAGTTGGACACATTGGTATGTACCGTGATGAAGAAACCCTTCAACCAGTTGAATACTTGGTGAAATTGCCTGAGGACATTGACCAACGTCAAATCTTTGTAGTGGATCCAATGTTGGCAACAGGTGGTTCAGCTATCTTGGCTGTTGACTCCCTTAAAAAACGTGGGGCATCAAACATCAAGTTTGTCTGCCTTGTAGCTGCTCCAGAAGGAGTGAAAGCTCTTCAAGAAGCTCACCCAGATGTAGAAATCTTTACAGCAGCCTTGGATGAACGTTTGAACGAACATGGCTATATTGTCCCAGGTCTCGGAGATGCTGGAGACCGCTTGTTCGGTACCAAATAAGACTCAGATAGAGTTTTGAAGATGAAATTAGAGGATGTCTCTAATTTCGCGAGGAGGTTGAATTTTTGGTTCTGTCGATAGTATAGAGCAAAGATTTGACCTTTTTTGACTAAAATATTATAATAGTCATATCTTCAGTCATATGACTAATAAAAATAGAAGTTAAAGGAGAAATGAATGATTCCTGTAGTTATTGAACAAACAAGTCGTGGAGAACGTTCATATGATATTTACTCCCGTCTTTTGAAAGACCGCATCATCATGCTGACAGGTCCAGTCGAAGACAATATGGCTAACTCAGTTATTGCCCAGTTGCTTTTCTTGGATGCCCAAGATAGCACAAAAGATATTTACCTTTATGTCAACACACCTGGAGGTTCTGTGTCAGCTGGTTTGGCAATCGTTGACACTATGAACTTTATCAAGGCTGATGTCCAAACTATCGTGATGGGAATGGCTGCATCTATGGGAACTGTTATTGCATCAAGTGGAGCAAAAGGCAAACGCTTCATGCTTCCAAATGCAGAGTACATGATTCACCAACCAATGGGTGGAACAGGTGGCGGTACCCAACAAACAGATATGGCAATCGCTGCAGAACACTTGCTTAAAACCCGTAAGACATTGGAGAAAATTCTTGCAGATAACTCTGGTAAATCAGTTGAGCAAATTCATGCAGATGCTGAACGTGATTACTGGATGAGTGCCCAAGAAACACTTGAGTATGGTTTCATTGATGAAATCATGGCTAACAATTCTTTGAACTAATAAAGCATGAAAGCAAACTCGACGGGGTTTGCTTTTTTTGATATAATAGGATAAGATTTCTTAGAAAGAGGATTCCTCATGTTTGAAAAGACAAACCGATCAGGATTAATCATCTATCTTTACTATAACAGAGATGCAAAAAAACTACAGGAATATGGAGATGTTTTCTATCATTCCAAAAAGCATCGTTACCTGCAACTTTATGTTCCGACTGAGAATCTAGAAAGCTTGGTTGAGAAATTAGCTAAGGAACGATTTATCAAAAAGGTAAGGCCTTGTCATATTCAAGAGTTAGAGACTCCCTTTGTTGGCAATCTCTATCGAGAAAAGGAAAACGTTATCATTTAAAAAATTAAATAAATGTGTTGACAATTTTCTGATAATTCGGTATATTCTTAACATACTATTTTTGAAACAACTATAAGGAGATTAAAAATGAAGAAAAAATTTGCCCTATCTTTTGTGGCTCTTGCTAGCGTAGCTCTTCTCGCTGCCTGTGGAGAGGTTAAATCAGGAGCGTCAAATACAACTGGTAACCCAGTTGATGAAAAGACTATCAAAATCGGTTTCAACTTTGAAGAAACTGGTGCGGTTGCTGCCTACGGTACTTCTGAGCAAAAAGGTGCTCAGCTAGCGGTTGATGAGATCAATGCTGCTGGTGGTATCGATGGAAAACAAATCGAAGTTGTAGACAAAGACAACAAATCTGAAACTGCTGAAGCAGCTTCTGTTACAACAAACCTTGTTACCCAATCAAAAGTAGCAGCTATTGTAGGACCTGCGACATCTGGTGCAACTGCCGCAGCTGTAGCTAACGCTACTAAAGCTGGAGTGCCATTGATTTCACCAAGTGCTACTCAAGATGGTTTGACCAAAGGTCAAGATTACCTATTTATCGGAACCTTCCAGGATAGCTTCCAAGGGAAGATTATTTCTAACTATGTAACAAACAAATTGAATGCTAAAAAAGTTGTCTTGTACACAGATAACGCTAGCGACTATGCTAAAGGTATTGCCAAAGCTTTCCGTGAATCTTACAAAGGTGAAATCGTTGCAGATGAAACTTTCGTAGCAGGTGACACAGACTTCCAAGCAGCCCTTACTAAAATGAAAGGGAAAGACTTTGACGCTATCGTTGTTCCTGGTTACTACACTGAAGCTGGTAAAATCGTAAACCAAGCGCGTGGTATGGGAATTGACAAACCAATCGTTGGTGGTGATGGATTCAACGGTGAAGAGTTTGTGCAACAAGCAACTGCTGAAAAAGCATCAAACATCTACTTTATCTCAGGCTTCTCAACTACTGTAGAAGTTTCAGCTAAAGCAAAAGCCTTCCTTGATGCTTACCGTGCTAAGTACAATGAAGAACCTTCAACATTTGCAGCCTTGGCTTATGATTCAGTTCACCTTGTAGCAAACGCAGCAAAAGGTGCTAAAAACTCAGGTGAGATCAAGGATAACCTTGCTAAAACAAAAGACTTTGAAGGTGTAACTGGTCAAACAAGCTTCGATGCAGACCACAACACAGTGAAAACGGCTTACATGATGACCATGAACAATGGTAAAGTGGAAGCAGCAGAAGTTGTAAAACCATAACATAAGAATAGTA
The DNA here is from genome assembly GCF_901543175.1 of Streptococcus australis. NCBI lineage: Bacteria > Bacillati > Bacillota > Bacilli > Lactobacillales > Streptococcaceae > Streptococcus > Streptococcus australis. The sequence goes on from NZ_LR594040.1 coordinate 647,490, forward strand.
GTTGAAATAGGGAATGAGCCTTTGACTCACTCCCTGTTTCGATGTTTATGAACTTGTGAAAATTGAGAAATTTTCTAAAAAATAACAATAGAAAAGAGTGAATGCTATGCTCCAACAACTTGTGAATGGTTTAATTCTGGGTAGTGTTTATGCACTTTTGGCTCTGGGTTACACCATGGTTTATGGAATTATCAAACTCATCAACTTCGCCCACGGTGATATTTATATGATGGGAGCCTTTATTGGTTACTTTTTGATTAATTCTTTCCAAATGAATTTCTTTTTAGCTTTGATTATTTCAATGGTAGGAACCGCACTACTTGGTGTTGTGATTGAATTTCTTGCCTACCGTCCTTTGCGACACTCTACACGTATTGCTGTATTGATTACTGCCATCGGAGTGTCTTTCCTACTGGAATACGGGATGGTTTACTTAGTCGGTGCCAATACTCGTGCCTTTCCTCAAGCCATTCAAACAGTTCGCTATGATTTGGGGCCAATCAGCTTGACAAACGTCCAGTTAATGATTTTAGCAGTTTCCTTACTCCTGATGATTTTATTGCAAGTGATTGTTCAAAAAACAAAAATGGGGAAAGCCATGCGTGCGGTATCAGTTGATAGTGACGCGGCTCAATTGATGGGAATCAACGTAAACCGTACTATCAGCTTTACATTTGCCTTGGGTTCAGCCCTTGCTGGAGCGGCAGGTGTTCTCATTGCCCTTTACTACAACTCTCTTGAACCTTTGATGGGTGTGACTCCAGGTCTAAAATCATTCGTTGCGGCCGTTCTTGGTGGTATCGGGATTATTCCTGGTGCAGCTCTAGGGGGATTTGTGATTGGCTTGTTGGAAACATTTGCAACTGCCTTCGGTATGTCTGATTTCCGTGATGCTATCGTATATGGAATCTTACTTTTGATTCTGATTGTTCGACCTGCAGGTATCCTTGGTAAGAATGTGAAAGAGAAGGTGTAAACAATGAAGACAAATCTTAAAGTAAATATTCTCTGGTTATTCCTTCTGTTAGCGGGTTATGGGTTGATCAGTGTACTGGTTTCTGCTGGTGTTCTCAATCTATTCCATATCCAAATTTTAGAACAAATTGGGATTAATATCATCCTTGCAGTAGGTTTGAACCTAATTGTCGGTTTTTCAGGACAATTCTCACTTGGTCATGCAGGTTTTATGGCGATTGGAGCTTATGCAGCAGCGATTATTGGCTCAAAATCACCAACCTATGGTGCCTTCTTTGAAGCAATGGTCTTGGGTGCCTTGATTTCTGGTGCAGTAGCTTTGCTTGTTGGGATTCCAACTCTACGCTTGAAGGGGGACTATCTGGCTGTTGCAACACTAGGTGTTTCAGAAATCATTCGTATCTTTATCATTAATGGTGGAAGTTTGACCAACGGTGCCGCTGGTATCTTGGGTATTCCAAACTTTACCAACTGGCAAATGGTTTATCTATTTGTGGTGATCACAACTATTGCAACTCTCAACTTCTTACGCAGTCCAATCGGACGCTCTACTCTATCTGTTCGTGAGGATGAGATTGCTGCGGAGTCCGTTGGGGTAAACACTACAAAGATCAAGATTATCGCTTTTGTCTTTGGTGCTATTACAGCAAGTATTGCTGGCTCACTTCAGGCTGGTTTTATCGGATCTGTTGTGCCAAAAGATTACACCTTTATTAATTCCATCAACGTATTGATTATCGTTGTATTTGGTGGACTTGGTTCTATTACAGGTACCATCGTTTCAGCGATTGTTTTAGGAATTTTAAATATGCTCCTTCAAGATGTAGCTAGCGTACGTATGATCATCTACGCTTTGGCTCTTGTATTGGTGATGATTTTCAGACCAGGTGGACTTCTTGGGACATGGGAATTGAGTCTATCACGTTTCTTTAAAAAATCTAAGAAGGAGGGACAAAACTAATGGCATTACTTGAAGTTAAACAGTTAACCAAACATTTTGGCGGCCTAACAGCTGTTGGAGATGTCACTCTTGAATTGAACGAGGGAGAATTGGTTGGTCTGATTGGACCAAACGGGGCTGGTAAAACAACTCTTTTCAATCTCTTGACGGGTGTTTATGAACCAAGCGAAGGTACTGTGACACTAGATGGTCATCTCCTAAATGGGAAAACTCCTTATAAGATTGCTTCACTTGGACTCAGTCGTACTTTCCAAAATATTCGTTTGTTCAAGGATCTGACAGTTTTGGAAAATGTTTTGATTGCGTTTAGCAATCATCATAAACAACATGTCCTTGCGAGCTTTCTACGTCTACCCGCTTTCTATAAGAATGAGGAAGAATTAAAAAATAAAGCTTTGGACTTGCTTAAAATCTTTGATTTGGATGGTGACGCAGATACTCTTGCTAAGAATCTGGCCTATGGCCAACAACGTCGATTAGAAATCGTTCGTGCTCTGGCAACCGAACCTAAAATCCTCTTTTTGGATGAACCTGCAGCTGGGATGAATCCACAAGAAACAGCTGAATTGACAGAATTGATTCGCCGTATCAAAGACGAATTTAAAATTACCATCATGCTCATCGAACACGATATGAACTTGGTTATGGAAGTTACTGAGCGTATCTATGTTCTTGAATATGGTCGTTTGATTGCTCATGGTACTCCGGATGAGATCAAGAACAACAAACGCGTTATCGAAGCTTATCTAGGAGGTGAAGCCTAATGTCTATGTTAAAAGTTGAAAACCTCTCTGTGCATTACGGTATGATCCAAGCAGTTCGTGATGTAAGTTTCGAGGTTAATGAAGGTGAAGTTGTTTCCTTGATTGGTGCCAATGGTGCTGGTAAAACAACCATTCTTCGCACCCTTTCAGGTTTGGTTCGTCCAAGTGCTGGTAAAATTCAATTTTTAGGAAAAGAAATTCAAAAGATACCAGCGCAAAAAATCGTGGCAGGTGGCCTTTCACAAGTTCCTGAAGGACGCCATGTTTTTCCAGGATTGACTGTTATGGAAAACTTAGAAATGGGAGCCTTTTTAAAGAAAAATCGTGAAGAAAATCAAGCCAACTTGAAAAAAGTCTTTTCACGTTTCCCTCGTCTGGAAGAACGCAAAAACCAAGATGCGGCAACTCTTTCAGGTGGTGAACAGCAGATGCTGGCTATGGGACGCGCGCTCATGTCAACACCTAAGCTCCTTCTCTTGGATGAGCCGTCAATGGGACTTGCCCCGATCTTTATCCAAGAAATTTTTGATATCATCCAAGATATTCAGAAGCAAGGAACAACGGTTCTCCTAATTGAACAGAACGCTAACAAGGCCCTTGCTATCTCTGACCGAGGTTATGTACTTGAAACAGGAAAGATTGTCCTATCAGGAACAGGAAAAGAACTCGCAGCATCAGATGAAGTCAGAAAAGCATACCTAGGTGGCTAAAACAATCCAGTGGATTGTTTTAGTTGGCAGATAAAGATTGCGTAAGCAATCATCAAAATCCAGTGGATTGTTTTGTAGATGAATTTGAAGAGCTCCAAATTTGGGGCTTTTTCTTTGTTTTACCGCTATTTTGATGGAATTGATTTGAGTATCCGTTTTCTTGATATGGAATCTAACTTGACAAAAGCATTTGTTCATTATATAATTAAGTAAATAACAATATTGAACAAAAGAGGCTGAAGATATGCTATCAGAAAAACAATTTAAACTTTTACGTTTTTTGTTGACTCATAAAGACGAAAACTTTACGCAGAGACAATTGGCTGAACAGCTAGACATCTCTTTAGGGGCGGTGAATAACCTTCTCAAGGAATGTAAAGAAAAGAAGTGGATCAGTGAGGAAAATCATTTAACTGACCTAGGTGAGGAGGCTTTAACTCCGTATCAGGTGAAGAATGCCATTATCATGGCTGCTGGTATGAGTAGCCGCTTTGCTCCTCTGTCTTATGAGCTACCTAAAGGATTGCTTCAAGTCAAAGGTGAGCGTTTGATTGAGAGAGAAATCAAGCAATTGCAAGATGTTGGGATAGAGGACATTACAGTTATTGTAGGATATCTGCAAGAAAAAATGTTCTATCTAGCAGAAAAATTTGGTGTTAAAATCGTTGTGAATAATGATTACTATAAGTACAATAACTGCTCTTCTCTCATGCTAGTCAGAGACCAAATTTCTAACACTTACATTTGCTCGTCGGATAATTATTTTGTGGAAAATCCGTTTGAACGATATATTTACAGAGGTTATTATTCTACTATATTTGCAGAAGGGGACACAGACGAATACTGCGCTAAGGAAGACTCCAATCACACGATTATTGATGTTCAAATCGGTGGGACGAATACTTGGGCTATGGTGGGGCACGTTTATTTTGATCGCGCATTTAGTGAAAAATTCGTAGGCATTTTAGAAACTGAGTTTAAGCACGAACCATATCGCGAACAGCTCTGGGAAGATTATTATAGCCGTCACGTCAAGGAGCTTCCTTTGGAAGCTCGGCATTATTCAGCAGATATTGTTAAGGAGTTTGATTCACTAGATGAGTTGCGTCAGTTTGATGAACACTATTTGGTGAATACGAATTCGGAAATTATCGATAATATCTGTAAGACATTGGGATGTGTAGCTTCAGATATTGTCAATATCAAACCTCTAAAAGATGGTCTAACCAACACTTCGTTTTCATTTGACTGCCTAGGAAAGAAATATGTTTACCGTCATCCGGGTAGGGGGACTGAAAATTATATTGATCGTGCTAGTGAAGCGGCTTCCATGGAAATTGCTGCAAAATTAAAGATTGACCGTACTTTTGTCGCTATGAACAAGGATGAGGGCTGGAAAATTTCAGAATTTATCCCTAATGCCAAGCAACTAGATTATGATAATTGGGATCATGTGGCAAAAGCAATGGATCTCTTGAGACGCTTGCACCAATCTGGAGAAAAAACGGGACATTCCTTTGATCAATTTGAGGGAATTGGTGATTTTAGACAAAAATTAAAAGCCAGCAATCGTTTTGAATTTGATGGGCTTGAAGAGTTGGATAAGAATGTCTCAGTTCTCGAGAAGCTTCTACAAGAAGATCAAGCGAAAAAGGTTCTCTGCCATGGAGATTCTTATAGTCCGAATTTCTTGTTGAATGAAGCTGGAGAAATGAGCTTGATTGATTGGGAATATTCTGGTATGGGAGATCCAGCAGGAGATTTAGGAACCTTTATCGGGTGTTCAAATTATACATTGGAAGAAGCTGAAAAGGTGCTTGAAATCTATTTACAAGAAGTTCCAGACAAGAAAACCAAACGCCACTACTTGGCCTATGTATCAGTGACTTCATATTATTGGTTTTTGTGGGCCTTGTTCCAAGAAAGCGTTGGAAAACCAGTAGGTGAATTTCTTTATATCTGGTATCGTTATACCAAGCAGTATGGAAAACTTGCATTAGATTTATACTTAGAGGAGAATTGAGATGAAACCGACATCTGAAATTGAAGAATTAGTAGCACACGAAACGAAAAGAAGGCTAGAAGAAATGGAATCTCCAAACTATGTGTTTGCTCGGCCATTTCTAAAAAGTGATTTTACTATAGTCATCGCCCTAGTCATAGTCAACCTCATTTTGATTATACTAGCCATGACAGGGGGTATTCAATAAAATGTCTAAGATGAATGACTTTATTCAACAGGAGACCATAACGGGAATTGTTCCCATGACCAACAAGGATCGTCAGTATTCTTTCTGGGATCTCTTTCTGTCGACAAGTGGTTTTGCCATTGCGACTTGGTGTTATACCCAAGGAGCCTATGTGGCTCAATATTTGACCTTTAATCAAATGTTGATTAATATTTTTAGTTTCAACATTATTTGGGTTTTTATCGAATGTCTCCCAATTTTGTTTGCGGTTAAATATGGAATTGATTTGTGGATTTGGTTGAGGGCTGTCTTAGGAAAAAAAGGGGTAGCCTTGCTATCAACCATTATTAGTTTGGCTAACTTTGGCTGGTATGCCGTTGCGGCCAATCTTTTTGCCAGTTCCATGATTCATTTAGGGAATAATTTTGGACTTGGCTTAGACAAGGGAGTATGGGCACCGATTCTAGGCACTCTCTGTGTTCTCCTTGGAACGCTGATTGCGCTGGGAGGTCCAGAAGTGATTAAATGGACCAATCGATTCTTGGTAATCGCCTTGTTGATTGTCGGTCTGATTATCGTTGGAATCTGTTTTGTAGCCGTTCCTATTACTGACATTATGAACATTCAACCAGCGACCCAAGGAGATTTAACTCCACTAGAACGCTTCATGCTTTCTGGGGAAGGAAATGTAGCCTTTGCCTTCTCTTGGTCTACACAGGCGCTGGTCTTGCCACGTTTGGCAAAATCAGAACGCAGTGGCTATTGGGCTACAGCTTTATCATACGGGGTTGTCGCTCCATTCTTTGTTGCGACAGGTGGAGTAATGGCTCTAGCCATGTTTGTCAAAACAGGTGTCTATGAAAGTGATCCAACGACGATGCTTTCAACTCTAAGCACCCCAGCCTTTGCTCTCTTAAGTCTACTACTAGTAGCCTTTGCCAATATTGGAACCCAGGGTACAGGATCGTACGTGAACTGTATGATTGTAAAAAGTGGGATGCCAAAAGTAAGCTATAAACTAATGGTTTGGATTGCCATGGTATACGTGAGCCTACTTACAATCTGGGGAGGAGTGGAAGAGTACTTCGGTTCCTTCATCTCACTAGCCGCTTATATTCAGGGTCCCATTATCGGAATGATTGTTGTTGACTACTTTATCTTAAGAAAACGAAAACTCGATTTGCGTTCAGCCTATTTCCTTGAAGGGCATGACGCCTATGAATTCACTAAGGGATTTAACCTAGTTGGCTTATCTTGCGTATTTATCTCCTTATTGGTAGCAGTACTATTTGTTTACAACCCTGTAACTGCACAAATTCAAAGTTCAATCTTTTTAATCACGACTGGTAGTGGCTTTACTGCGATCTTTGGTGGTTTATTGTACTGGCTAGCTAGCTTAACCCCGTTAAAACGCTATATGATCAAGGATCGGGACTCAGTTACTATTTAAGGATATAGGATTGATTAGAAATACTCTAGTATGCCTCCTGCTGGAGGGCTTTAGAAAATCTTTATTGATACGGTAGAATAGGCTGAGCAGGTACTTGAAATTTCTGTAGAAGAAATTCCAAACGTGAAAACGAAATACAGCTATCTAGCTCAAGTTTTTGGGCATCATACTATTACTCTTTTGTGAGGATTATTTCAGGAGAGTGTCTGTAAATCTATTAGGGGAGTTTTTCTATATTTGGTACCACAATAGTGGGCAGTATGGTCAATTGAAATTAATTTTTAGTCGGAGAACTGACAATATGAGAATTGGTATTGAACTTGAGCAATTAGTTGTAGGTGAAACTAAAAAATGAAAGCCTTAATCTATGTGTATTTATCTCCCCTTTCTTAAAAGTTTATTTTACATAAGTAATTGATATGATTCTAGTCAATCATATTCTGATCATCTTAGCCATGACAGGAGGTATTCAATAAAATGTCCAAGATGAATGATTTCATTCAACAGGAGACGATAACGGGAATCGTTCCCATGACCAACAAGGATCGTCAGTATTCTTTCTGGGATCTCTTCTTATCGACAAGTGGTTTTGCCATCGCAACTTGGTGTTATACCCAAGGAGCTTATGTAGCTCAATATTTGACCTTTAATCAAATGTTGATTAATATTTTTAGTTTCAACATTATCTGGGTTTTTATCGAATGTCTCCCAATCTTGTTTGCAGTTAAATATGGAATTGATTTATGGATTTGGTTGAGAGCTGTTCTAGGTAGAAAAGGGGTAGCTGTTCTATCAACTGTGATTAGTCTGGCAAATTTTGGTTGGTACGCCGTGACCGCCAATCTTTTTGCCAGCTCCATGATTCATTTGGGAAATAATTTTGGACTTGGTTTAGATAAGGGAGTATGGGCACCGATTCTAGGCACTCTCTGTGTTCTCCTTGGAACGCTGATTGCTCTTGGGGGTCCAGAGGTGATTAAAGGCACTAATCGCTTTCTAGTGGTAGCCTTGTTATTTGTTGGGCTAATCATCGTTGGGATCTGTTTTGTTGCGGTTCCGATTAGGGATATTATGAATGTCCAACCTGCCATTCAAGAAAATTTGACACCGATTGAACGTTTTATGATGTCAGGGGAAGGAAATGTGGCCGTAGCCTTTTCTTGGTCTACACAAGCCTTTGTCTTGCCACGTTTGGCAAAATCAGAACGTAGTGGCTATTGGGCTACAGCCTTGTCATATGGGGTTGTTGCGCCATTCTTTGCTGCGACAGGTGGAGTGATGGCTCTAGCCATGTTTGTCAAAACAGGTGTCTATGAAAGTGACCCAACGACAATGCTTTCAACGTTGAGCACTCCAGCCTTTGCTCTCTTAAGTCTACTATTAGTAGCCTTCGCCAATATTGGAACCCAGGGTACAGGATCGTACGTGAACTGTATGATTGTAAAAAGTGGGATGCCCAAAGTAAGCTATAAGCTAATGGTTTGGATTGCCATGATTTATGTGAGCCTACTCACCATCTGGGGAGGAGTGGATGAATACTTCGGTTCCTTCATCTCGCTGGCTGCCTATATTCAAGGCCCCATTATCGGAATGATTGTTGTTGACTACTTTATCTTAAGAAAACGAAAACTTGATTTGCGTTCAGCCTATTTCCTTGAAGGACATGACGCCTATGAGTTTACAGATGGTTTTAACTTAGTGGGATTATCTTGTGTAATCATTTCCTTATTAGTTACGGTATTATTTGTTTACAATCCTATAACAAAGCATATCCAGAGTCCTATGTTTTTGCTCACAACTGGTAGTGGCTTTACTGCGATCTTTGGTGGTTTATTGTACTGGCTAGCTAGCTTAACTCCGTTAAAACGCTATATGATTAAGGATAGAGATTCCGTTACGATTTAAGTTTAAGAGAGAAGGCTGTTTCTCTCTTTTTTGTGATTGAATGTTACAAAATCTTGAAAAAGAGATGAAAGCGTTTGATAGTTTTTGTAAGAAAGTGTATAATTATAGTAGCAATAAAGAAGGAGAAGTCTCATGGCAGTTAAAGATTTTATGACCCGCAAGGTAGTTTATATCAGTCCTGATACGACTGTAGCACATGCAGCAGATTTGATGCGCGAGCAGGGCTTGCACCGATTACCTGTTATCGAAAATGATCAATTGGTTGGTCTTGTAACAGAAGGAACCATCGCAGAGGCAAGTCCATCTAAAGCAACCAGTCTTTCAATTTACGAGATGAATTATCTTCTCAATAAGACCAAAGTTAAAGACGTCATGATTCGCAATGTTATAACAGTCTCAGGTTATGCTAGTCTAGAGGATGCGACCTACCTGATGTTGAAAAACAAGATTGGTATTTTACCAGTTGTTGATAACCAGCAGGTATATGGAGTGATTACGGACCGCGATGTCTTCCAAGCCTTTTTGGAAATTGCAGGTTATGGAGAAGAAGGGATTCGTGTTCGGTTTATTACGGAAAATGAAGTCGGGGTTTTGGGCAAGATTGTGAACTTGATTGCTGAGGAAAATTTGAATATTTCTCACACGGTTAATATCCCTCGTAAGGATGGTAAGGTTGTCATTGAGGTTCAAATTGATGGAACGATTGATTTAACTGCCCTGAAGGAGAAATTTGAAGCGCAAGGCATCCAAGTAGAGGAAATTGCTCGAACATCTGCTAAAAAGTTATAAAATGGAGGGTGAAGGCCCTCTTTTTTGTATACAAATTGAAATATCAAGCAAAATATGGAAAGAAATGAGAGAATGTGGTATAATGAAACGATGTGATAAAGGAGTATTTATGGACATTTCAGAAATTCGTCAAAAAATTGACGCAAATCGTGAAAAATTAGCTTCTTTCAGGGGGTCTCTTTGACCTCGAAGGCTTAGAGGAAGAGATTGCCATCTTGGAGAACAAGATGACAGAACCTGATTTTTGGAACGATAATATCGCGGCCCAAAAAACGTCGCAAGAATTAAATGAATTAAAAAACACCTACAACACCTTCCGTAAGATGGAAGAGTTGCAGGATGAAGTTGAAATTTTATTGGACTTTTTAGTAGAAGACGAGTCTGTACGTGATGAGCTGGTTGAACAGTTGACAGAACTGGATAAGATGATGACCAGTTACGAAATGACGCTTCTCTTGTCAGAACCTTATGACCATAATAATGCAATCTTGGAAATTCATCCAGGTTCTGGTGGTACTGAGGCGCAGGACTGGGGCGATATGTTGCTCCGTATGTATACTCGTTATGGAAATGCCAAAGGTTTTAAAGTAGAAGTCTTGGATTACCAGGCTGGTGATGAAGCAGGTATCAAGTCGGTGACCTTGTCCTTCGAAGGTCCAAATGCTTATGGCCTACTCAAGTCGGAAATGGGTGTTCACCGTTTGGTCCGTATTTCACCATTTGACTCAGCCAAACGTCGCCATACCTCTTTTACATCTGTTGAGGTTATGCCTGAGTTAGATGATACCATCGAAGTGGAGATTCGTGAAGATGATATCAAAATGGATACCTTCCGTTCAGGTGGTGCTGGTGGACAGAACGTCAATAAGGTTTCAACTGGTGTGCGTTTGACGCACATTCCTACGGGGACAGTCGTTCAATCGACAGTCGATCGTACCCAGTATGGAAATAGAGATCGTGCTATGAAGATGTTGCAAGCTAAACTCTATCAAATGGAGCAAGAAAAGAAAGCAGCGGAAGTCGATTCCCTTAAAGGTGAGAAAAAAGAAATCACTTGGGGAAGTCAGATCCGTTCTTATGTCTTCACACCTTATACGATGGTGAAAGATCACCGTACGAGCTTTGAAGTTGCGCAGGTAGATAAGGTTATGGATGGAGATCTAGATGGTTTCATCGATGCCTATCTCAAATGGCGAATCAGCTAAGAATAGAAAGGAACTCACATGTCAATTATTGAAATGCGAGATGTTGTCAAAAAATATGATAACGGGACGACTGCCTTGCGTGGCGTCTCTGTTACCATTGAATCAGGAGAGTTTGCCTACATCGTAGGACCTTCAGGAGCAGGGAAATCAACCTTTATTCGTTCCTTGTATCGCGAGGTCAAAGTCGAAAAAGGCAGTTTAAAAGTGGCAGGCTTTAATCTAGTTAAAATCAAGAAGAAAGACATCCCTCTGCTCCGTCGTAGTGTAGGGGTTGTCTTCCAGGATTATAAACTCTTGCCTAAGAAAACCGTTTATGAGAATATTGCTTACGCAATGGAAGTTATTGGTGAGAACCGTCGTCATATTAAGAAACGTGTTATGGAAGTTTTGGACCTAGTTGGTTTGAAACACAAGGTTCGCTCTTTCCCTAATGAACTCTCAGGTGGAGAGCAGCAACGGATTGCGATTGCCCGCGCGATTGTCAACAATCCAAAAGTCTTGATTGCCGATGAGCCGACAGGAAACTTGGACCCAGATAATTCTTGGGAAATTATGAATCTGTTGGAACGCATCAATCTCCAAGGTACTACAGTATTGATGGCTACCCATAATAGCCAGATTGTAAATACCTTGCGCCACCGTGTCATTGCCATTGAAAATGGCCGTGTCGTTCGTGACGAAGCAAAAGGAGAATATGGATACGATGATTAGTAGATTTTTTCGCCATTTATTTGAATCATTAAAAAGTTTAAAACGAAATGGCTGGATGACAGTAGCAGCTGTGAGCTCGGTTATGATTACTTTGACTCTAGTTGCCCTGTTTGCATCCGTAATTTTTAATACAGCGAAACTGGCTACCGATATTGAAAACAACGTTCGTGTCATGGTTTACATTCGTAAGGATGTGGCGGATAATAGTGAAACGATTGAAAAAGAAGGTCAGACAGTTACCAATAATGACTATCACAAGGTTTATGATGCCTTAAAAGCCATGCAAGGTGTTAAGAATGTCACTTTTTCAAGCAAGGAAGAGCAGTATCAAAAATTGACTGAAACGATGGGAGACGATTGGAAGGTCTTTGAAGGAGACGCCAACCCACTCTATGATGCCTATATCGTTGATACTAATACTCCGAGTGATGTTAAAACGGTGGCTGAAGAAGCTAAGAAAATTGAGGGAGTATCAGAAGTTCAAGATGGTGGAGCCAACACTCAACGACTCTTTGAACTGGCTTCCTTTATCCGTGTTTGGGGATTGGTTATTGCAGGGCTCTTGATTTTTATCGCAGTCTTCCTCATTTCCAATACCATCCGTATTACCATTATTTCTCGGAGCCGTGAAATTCAAATCATGCGTCTAGTAGGAGCTAAAAATGGCTATATTCGTGGTCCATTCTTGCTAGAAGGTGCCTTTATCGGCTTACTAGGTGCAGCGATTCCTTCAGTCCTTGTATTCTTTGTTTATAATATGGTTTATCAATCTGTCAATAAATCTTTGGTGGGGCAAAACTTGTCAATGATTACACCAGATGTGTTTATCCCTTTGATGACAGTCCTATTGTTTGTAATTGGTATTTTCATTGGGGCAATCGGATCAGGCATTTCTATGCGTCGATTCTTGAAGATCTAGTTGGATATAAATGCAACTTACAGACCAAATCAAAAATAATACAATTTTAAAAGAGAAGTTTTCTTGAGCTTCTCTTTTTTCTTTTAGCACTTGTATAAAAATTTAAGAAAAACGGAAAATTTTTTTATAAAAACCTTTACAAAAAAAAATAAAGTGGTATAATTAAATTATAAACAAGTGCAAACGTTTTCGTAAAACGTTTGCCTAAATAAAATAAAGGAGATTTGAATGATGAAAGCTACATTCAAAAATGTCTTGTCTTTCGAGTTTTGGCAGAAATTCGGTAAGGCTTTGATGGTGGTTATCGCGGTTATGCCAGCCGCTGGATTGATGATTTCAATCGGTAAGTCACTTGCAATGATTGACCCAAACCTTGCTCCCCTAGTTATTACTGGTGGCGTACTAGAGCAAATTGGTTGGGGGGTTATCGGTAACCTTCATATTTTGTTTGCCCTCGCTATTGGAGGAAGCTGGGCTAAAGAGCGCGCTGGTGGTGCTTTCGCCGCTGGTCTTGCCTTCATCTTGATTAACCGTATCACTGGTACAATCTTTGGTGTATCAGGTGATATGTTGAAAAACCCTGAGGCTATGGTAACTACTTTCTTTGGTGGTTCAATCAAAGTTGCTGATTACTTTATCAGTGTTCTTGAAGCACCAGCCCTTAACATGGGTGTATTCGTAGGGATTATCTCAGGTTTTGTAGGGGCAACTGCCTATAACAAATACTACAACTACCGTAAACTTCCAGACGCACTTTCATTCTTTAATGGAAAACGTTTTGTACCGTTTGTTGTTATTCTTCGTTCAGCTATTGCAGCAATTGTACTTGCAGCTTTCTGGCCAGTAGTTCAAACAGGTATCAATAGCTTTGGTATCTGGATTGCCAACTCACAAGAAACTGCGCCAGTTCTCGCACCATTCTTGTATGGTACCTTGGAACGTTTGCTCTTGCCATTTGGTCTTCACCATATGTTGACTATCCCAATGAACTACACAGCTCTTGGTGGTACTTATGACATTTTAACTGGTGCAGCTAAAGGTACTCAAGTATTTGGTCAAGACCCACTATGGCTTGCATGGGTAACAGACCTTGTTAACCTTAAAGGTACAGATGCAAGTCACTACCAACAATTGTTAGATACTGTTCACCCAGCTCGTTTCAAAGTTGGACAAATGATCGGTTCATTCGGTATTTTGATGGGTGTGATCGTGGCTATCTACCGTAATGTCGATGCTGATAAGAAACATCAATATAAAGGTATGATGATTGCGACAGCTCTTGCAACATTCTTGACAGGGGTTACTGAACCAATCGAGTATATGTTCATGTTCATCGCAACACCGCTTTACCTTGTTTATGCAGTAGTTCAAGGTGCTGCCTTTGCTATGGCAGATATTGTTCACCTTCGTGTCCACTCATTCGGTTCAATTGAATTCTTGACTCGTACACCACTAGCAATTAATGCTGGTATTGGTATGGATATCGTTAACTTTATCTGGGTAACTGTTCTCTTTGCTGTAATCATGTACTTTATCGCAAACTTCATGATTCAAAAATTCAACTATGCAACCCCAGGACGTAACGGAAACTATGAAACTGCTGAAGGAGCTTCAGAAGGAGCTGCTTCAGGTGAAACAAAAGTTGCAGCTGCTTCTCAAGCTGTAAATATCATTAACCTTCTTGGTGGACGTGCAAACATCGTTGATGTGGATGCATGTATGACTCGTCTTCGTGTAACTGTTAAAGATGCAGATCGTGTTGGTACTGAGGAAGAATGGAAAGCTGAAGGGGCTATGGGACTTGTCATGAAAGGACAAGGTGTCCAAGCTATCTACGGACCAAAAGCTGACGTGTTGAAATCTGATATCCAAGATATCCTTGATTCAGGTGAAATCATTCCTGAAACTCTTCCAAGTCAAATGACAGAAGCTCAACAAAATACTGTACATTTCAAGGGTGTAACTGAGGAAGTTTACTCAGTAGCTGATGGTCAAGTCATTGCCTTGGAACAAGTGAAAGACCCAGTTTTTGCTCAAAAAATGATGGGTGACGGATTTGCGGTAGAACCAGCAAATGGAAATATCGTATCTCCAGTTACAGGTACTGTATCAAGTATCTTCCCTACAAAACATGCTCTTGGTCTTGTGACTGAAGCAGGTCTTGAAGTACTTGTTCACATCGGTTTAGATACTGTAAGCCTTGAAGGAAAACCATTCACAGTTCACGTAGCTGAAGGACAAAAGGTTGCTGCTGGTGATCTTCTTGTTACAGCTGACTTGGATGCTATCCGTGCAGCAGGTCGTGAAACTTCAACAGTGGTTGTCTTCACAAATGGAGATGTTCTCAAATCTGTTAAATTAGAACAAACTGGTTCTCTTGCAGCTAAAACAGCAGTTGCTAAAGTAGAATTGTAATATACTTGAGGTTGGAAGCTGTTTTCCAACCTCTTGTTTTAGGAGAAAAGCATGAAATTTTTAACACTCAATACCCACAGTTGGATGGAGAAGGAAGCAGAGGAAAAATTCCAGCTCTTGCTCCAGGATATTCTTGAAAAAGACTATGATTTGATTTGTTTCCAAGAAATCAATCAAGAAATTACTTCTCCAGAAGTGGAGGTTGATCATCTTTATCAAGCTTTACCAGCGGCAGAACCCATTCATCAAGACCACTATGTGAGACTTTTGGTTGAAAAGTTGGCTGAGAAGGAGAAGACCTACTACTGGACTTGGGCTTACAATCATATCGGCTATGACCGCTACCATGAAGGTGTGGCAATCTTATCTAAAACGCCTATTGAAGCCAGAGAGATTTTAGTTTCAGATGTGGATGATCCAACTGACTACCATACTCGCCGTGTCGCCTTGGCAGAGACAGAAGTTGAAGGGAAGGAGCTTGCTCTTGCAAGTGTCCATCTTTCTTGGTGGAATAAAGGTTTCCAGGAGGAATGGGCACGATTTGAGGCTGTGCTGAAAGATTTGAACAAACCTCTGATTTTAGCTGGTGATTTCAATAACCCAGCTGGTCAGGAAGGCTACCAAGCGATTCTAGCTAGTCCTCTAGAGTTACAAGATGCTTTTGAAGTTGCTAAAGAGAGAAGCGGTAGCTATACAGTTCCACCAGAAATTGATGGTTGGAAAGGCAATACCGAACCGCTTCGAATTGACTATGTCTTTACAACGAAAGAGTTAGAAGTAGAAAGCTTGCATGTAGTTTTTGATGGTCAGAATAGTCCGCAAGTCAGTGATCACTATGGTTTGAATGCGATTTTAAATTGGAAATAAGAACTTAGAGTGAAAGGGGAAAACCCTTTCATTTTTTCTGAAAGTTTAGTATTTTAAAAAGAAAAATGTACTAAAATTCTTTGTATATTTGCATATATATGAGTAAAAAAAGATAGATAATTTTTTAAAGATTCTGAGCCAAAAGAATCGATAAGAGCAAGCATTTATGGTAGAATAAAAGTTATAAAAGAAAAGGAGGACTGAAATGTTTTTTCAGGACAGAGAGATAAAATATTCAATTCGCAAATTGTCAGTTGCTACTGTATCACTTGCGATTGGATTTTTGTTTGCACCTGCGGCGCTTGGAGCCGCTCAAGTGGCTCAAGCTGATGAGCTTGTAGCTGCTGAACAAGTGGAGAATAAAGCAGAGAATCAGGTCTCGGTGGGCTCTTCTGCAACAGAGCAAGCAGAGCCTCAGAAAGAAAGCCAAGTTGCTTTGAAATCTACTGCATCTGAGGTAGCAGAGACAAGTCAAGCGACAGATTCGACTGCTTTTAAAAATGCTCAGCCAGCTACAGGCACAAGCCAGCCAGCTACAACCACTGCTCAACCAGCGTCAGCAAATGCTAGTCTAAACAAGAGCACTTTGGAGAACTACCTCAAAAACTTGCGCAGCAAGGACTTTTCAAGTAAGACAGACGATAGTCTAGAAATCTTGAATGGCGTAATGACAGCTGCCGATGGTGTGCTTCAAACTGCAACAAAGCAAGAAGAAATTGATAAAGTTTATCGCAATCTAGTGACTTTTGTCAATTCAGGTCTTCGTGATAAAAATCCGAAAGTCATCCCAGACAAGGATAAGACTCCTCATTCGGCACTTTATGAGTTTGAAAGTGCTACACCAGGAAAAACAACTCCGCTTGCTCTGAACTACTTGAAGCCAGAAGACACAAAAATCTACAAAAAGGGTGATAAAGTAAAGGCCATCCAGCCAACTGAAACAACTTATGTAGAGAATGATGGAAGTGGTAGATGGACCTTTAAGGGCTATGACTATGATAGTCAGGTGATTGACAAAGATGATGTTTACTTCACAGGTAAGTGGGAATATACACCAACACCATACAAGGCTACCTATAGAGCGGTTAATGGTTCACCTGGAAAAACTCCGCCACCTTATGTTGCAAACTGGAGTCCAGAAGATAAAAGAAGATTTGCTGAGGGTGAAGTAGTAAAAGCACAAGAATTTCACTGGGTTTTTTATACTTCAGAAGAATTTCCTAACCGAAAAGGTTACTGGGCTTTGACTGGCTTTGATGCTCCAAGTAAAGTGGTAAATAATGGTGATGTGGAGTTCGTAGGAACTTGGAAATACTTTGAGGATGTCATTGTATCCTACAAGGCTGTGAACGAGCAAGATTGGGAGAATTTTTATAAGTTACCAAGTAGTCCTAAGACCTCAAACTATGACAAATATAGATTACCTCTTCCTAAGGAGATAAAGGATCTAGAAAGCAAGCTATACGATTACAAGCTTTCTCTCAATCAGTTTGATCAACGCAATAAGTATTTACCTAAAGATATACTGGATACGCTAGCTGCTTTGTACCGCTACGATGAAGTTCAAGGCGTCTACAAACCCTTTTATGATGCAGAACATGAAGGGAATTGGACTTTCGAGGAAGATATAGTAGATTTAACCTTCAATCGTGAACTGGAGCGGGCGGCTACATATGGGGAATTGCCAAAAGTTACAATGCCATTGACGTTTACATTTAAACCAGTTCCTCGGAAACCGACCTATGAGTTTATCAGTGGAACGGCTGGCAAAGCACTACCTGCTGAGATCAATAATCTGAAGCCAGTATATGCACCAAGTGAATGGACATATATGGATAGGAAGACATATCCGAAAGGCAAGGATATAGTTCAGTCTGTTAAACCGCTTAATGATTCCTACTATGATGCAGCTAACGGTGGTACTTGGAACTTTTCGGGCTATGATTTTGATAAAAAACCAGTGAGCGACTGGGAGCACGATGGATGGAATCTCAAGTTCACAGGTACTTGGACATTTACACCAGGAACCTATCCAGAAAACTATAAGTTTGTCAGCAAAGACCCTAGCCTGTCTCTCCCAGAGGAAATCACGACCTATATTCCAAGCACTGGAAAAAACTATAGTAATGGCGATACTGTCCTTGCAACAGCTCCCCTGAAGACGACCTACATGGACTTTGAGAATAAAGGTACTTGGAAATTTGAAGGCTATGACGCTAATAGCAAGGTAGTTAATCAAGATAAAGTTCTCTTTACAGGCACTTGGTCCTTCACACCACACCGCGATAAGACAGTTTCCTTTGACTTTGTCAGTGATACTCCAGGGAAGACCATTCCTGATGATTTGAAGGCACAAATCCCTGCCCCTATCACGACTTCTCCATCAGATTATTCTGATAATGTCTATAATGAAATTCAATATCTCAGTTCATATGTCGATAATGAAAATGATGGTACATGGGTTCCTCAGCAGATTCCTCAGCGAAAGGAGGACGTTGAGAAACCAGCTGACGATGAGGATTCTACCTACACTGTTCATTGGAAATTTGAGCCGACCAAGCATAGTGTCTACTATGATTTCTATACAGATTCAAAAGATGATTCTGGTCAAACGATTTATCCGCCATCAACTTTGTATGATCTAATCACTTACGAAAGAGAATTTGTCAAGGGTGAAAAAGCTCGCGTTAAAATGCCATCTAAAACAAGATTTGAGGATCCTGATGGCCGAGGAACTTGGGTATTTGATGACTACTATGAAGATGATAATACGACTATTTCTCCACGTGTGAAAACAGTAGAGAACGCAGACGTTACCTTTAGAGGAAAATGGATCTTGGTTCCTACCGATCAGGCGGATAAGATCTACCGACTAGAGTATAAGTTTACTAACTCGACTCCTGCCTATCCTCTTCCAAGTAAGATTCGCGATATGCTTCCAGCTGGCACTGATTTCGTTGCACGAGCTGACGATTACAAAGATGCCAGCAAGCTTGACACATCTACAGTAACTGTTCCGACAGGTACATGGACCTTCCATGGTTTTGATGCGGATAAATACGGAAAAGCTATTGCAGGTACGCAAGTGAAGACTATCACAGGATCTTGGAGCTTTACGCCAAATGGTATAGACTATCAGTTCCAATCAACTAATCCTGATTTCGTATTACCAGATCATATCACCAAGTTGACTCCGAAAAACCCAATTGATTATAAGATGGGCGGTCTGTTCCTTACAGAAGTAGACGCTGAGCAACCAAGTGAAACGACTTATGTTGACAAAGCAAACAAGGTAACTTGGACATTTGCAGGATACGATAAAGAAAAAATCGTTGTAGCAAAAGGTAGACAGACTTTCCTTGGAAGCTGGGTGCCTACTCCAAATCCAGAATATGTATTCAAATCTTCTAAAGCAGGTGTTCCATTGCCACAAAGTATTTTGGGAATGCTTCCAAATGATGAGGCTTCTTATAAGGTTGGTGACACCATTGTAGCCAAACAACCTGATAAAGAATCAGTAGTTGAAGAAGAAAAAGATTATGTCTGGACCTTCAAAGGTTACGATCAGAAGAATGCGACGTATAATGGCAAGCGCGTGACATTCACAGGTATCTGGGAAGTAACGCCTAGACCGCATCATGTAAGCTATACTTTTGTAAGCATTACGGCTGGTGTTGATTTGCCTGAATTTATCCAGAAGAAAGCACCAAAAGATAGCTCAAGCTATTACAACACGCAAAAAGTTGTACCAGAAGAGCCGACAACAAAGACCTACACAGATAGTGTGAACGACGGCACATGGACCTTCAAGGGTTACGACGCAGCTAGCGCCGTTGTCAACAAGGCAGATGTAGAGTTTGTAGGTAAGTGGGCCTTCGAAGCCAACAAGTATCAAGCTACTTACCGCTTCGAGAGCGAGACAGCAGATAAAGCTCTTCCAACAGCCATCGCAGATTTGACACCAAGCGACAGTGCAACATATGTGAATGGTGATACTGTTTCCGCTCAGCAACCAGCACAAACGACTTACACAGATACTGTGAACGATGGCACTTGGACCTTCAAGGGTTACGACGCAGCTAGCGCCGTTGTCAACAAGGCAGATGTAAAGTTTGTAGGAAAATGGGTCTTTGAAGCCAACAAGTACCAAGCTACTTACAGCTTCGCAAGCGCCACAGCAGGTAAAGCACTTCCAGCAGCCATCACAGATTTGACACCAAGCGACAGTGCAACTTATGTGAATGGTAACTCTATTTCCGCTCAGCAACCATCTCAAACCACCTACACAGACCCAGTGAATGATGGCACATGGACCTTCAAGGGTTACGGCGCAGCTAGCGCCGTTGTCAACAAGGCTGATGTAGAGTTTGTAGGTAAATGGTCCTTCGAAGCCAACAAGTATCAAGCTACTTACAGCTTCGCAAGCGCAACATCAGGTAAGCAACTTCCAGCAGCCATCGCCGCATTGACCCCAAGCGACAGTGCAACTTATGAAAATGGTAATACTGTTTCCGCTAAGCAACCATCTCAAACCACATACGCAGATACTGTGAATGATGGCACTTGGACCTTCAAGGGCTATGACGCAGCTAGCGCCGTTGTCAACAAGGGTGATGTAGAGTTTGTAGGAAAATGGGCCTTTGTAGCTAACAAGTATCAAGCTACTTACAGCTTCGCAAGCGCAACGGCAGGTAAGCAACTTCCAGCAGGTATCGCAACACTGCTTCCAAGTGACAGTACAACTTATGAAAATGGTAATAGTGTTTCCGCTAAGCAACCATCTCAAATCACATACACAGATACTGTGAACGACGGCACATGGACCTTCAAGGGTTACGACGCAGCTAGCGCCGTTGTCAACAAGGCAGATGTAGAGTTTGTAGGTAAGTGGGCCTTTGTAGCTAACAAGTACCAAGCTACTTATCGCTTCGAGAGCGAAGGAACAAGTAAAGCACTTCCAGCAGCTATCACAGATTTGACCCCAAGCGACAGTGCAACATATGTGAATGGTGATTCTGTTTCCGCTCAACAACCAGCGCAAACGACCTACACAGATACTGTGAACGATGGCACTTGGACCTTCAAGGGTTATGACGCAGCTAGCGCCGTTGTCAACAAGGCTGATGTAGAGTTTGTAGGTAAGTGGTCCTTTGAAGCCAACAAGTACCAAGCTACTTACAGCTTTGCAAGCGCAACAGCAGGTAAGCAACTTCCAGCCGGTATCGCAACGCTGCTTCCAAGCGACAGTGCAACTTATGAAAATGGTAATACTGTTTCCGCTCAACAACCAGCGCAAACGACCTACACAGATACTGTGAACGATGGCACTTGGACCTTCAAAGGTTACGACACAGCTAGCGCCGTTGTCAACAAGGCTAATGTAGAGTTTGTAGGTAAGTGGACCTTTAAAGCCAACAAGTACCAAGCTACTTACAGCTTCGCAAGCGCAACAGCAGGTAAGCAACTTCCAGCAGCCATCGTCGCATGGACCCCAAGCGACAGTGCAACTTATGAAAATGGTAATACTGTTTCCGCTCAACAACCGGCGCAAACCACATACACAGATACTGTGAATGATGGTACATGGATCTTCAAGGGTTACGACACAGCTAGCGCCGTTGTCAACAAGGCTGATGTAGAGTTTGTAGGTAAGTGGACCTTTGAAGCCAACAAGTACCAAGCTACTTATCGCTTCGAGAGCGCCACAGCAGGTAAGCAACTTCCAGCAGGTATCGCAACGCTGCTTCCAAGCGACAGTGCAACATATGTGAATGGTGATTCTGTTTCAGCTCAGCAACCATCTCAAACCACCTACACAGATACTGTGAATGATGGCACTTGGACCTTCAAGGGTTATGACACAGCTAGCGCCGTTGTCAACAAGGCTGATGTAGAGTTTGTAGGTAAATGGGAATTCAAGGCGAATCCGACAAATGCGGAAACTTTTACGCCTCAGGTAACGGAAGAAACTATCAAGGTTGGTCAAACACCTGACTTGACCGATAATGTGACGAACTTGCCAAGCCTTCCAGCTGGCACTAAGGTAGTTGATATCACACCTGCGGGTCAAATAGATACTACAAAACCAGGTACTTATAGCGGTACAGTTCGTGTTGATTATCCAGATGGTTCTTCTGCTGAAGTTTCTGTACCAGTTAATGTTTTGCCTGCACCGGTAACTGAAACCTATAAAGTGACTTACCGCTTCGAAAGTGCCACGGTAGACAGCAACCTGCCAGCAGAAGTATTGAGCTTACTTCCGCAAAGTGGAACATATACGACAAGTACTTCTGCAGCAATTACTTTTGTTCCAGAAGCACCGATGCCTGTAGAAGTTGCTGTTGCAAATGGTACATGGACGTTCCTAGGTTATCAAGAAGTGGAAGAGGGAGCAAATCTAACCTTCGTCGGTAAATGGGCCTTTGAAGCTAAGCAAGCTCCTAGTTCGCAACCGGCACCAGCGCCGCAACCGCAACCGCAGCCACAACCGGAACCAGCGCCGCAACCGCAACCGCAGCCACAACCGGAACCAGCACCACAGCCGGCACCAGCGCCGCAGCCGCAACCGCAGCCACAACCGGAACCACAACCACAACCAGTTCCGCAACCACAGCCAGCACCAGCACCGCAGCCACAACCGCAGCCACAACCGCAGCCACAGCCGGAGCCAGCACCGCAACCACAACCACAACCAGTTCCGCAACCACAGCCGGCACCTCAACCAAATCCAGTTCCACCAGTGAATCCAGGAGAAGAGCAGGGGGCTGATAATAATCAGGCAAATAGACTTCAACCAAGAAAACCTGAAGAGAATCCACCAGTTCAAAGTCCAGCAGGAGAAAAGGTAAAACAAGCTACATTGCCAAATACAGGTAGCACTGCACCGCTTTCACTCATTGGACTAATGACAAGCTCTCTTCTTGCAGGTCTAGGAGCACTACTTTTTGGTCGCAAGCGGAAAGATGATTAAGTACTGATTTTATCTAGAGTATATCGACTTTTATAAGATTATTAAGCAGGTAGTTGACTGTTTGACAAATCGATCTGAGTCACAAGCTTTGAGGCTGAGAGAAGACTAATTTGGTCTTCTCTTTTTCTCTTTTTGTATTTTTGTTAGAAATCAAATGTTTAATTTCAAGTCTAAGAGTGGTATTTGGAGAAATTGAGAGCCTTGTGATAGGCCAGAGGAGTTGGACTACTGAAAATGTTCAAAATATGGTATAATGGTTAGATGAATAGAATCGAGGATAATATGTCATTTACGAAATTTCAGTTAAAAAACTATATAGAAAAGGCTTTGGAGGAGTTGAATTTTACAACTCCTACCGAAGTTCAGGAAAAGTTAATTCCCATTGTCTTGGCAGGTCGTGATTTGGTCGGTGAGTCAAAAACAGGTTCAGGAAAGACCCACACTTTTTTGCTCCCCATTTTCCAGCAATTGGATGAAAAAAGTGATAGTGTGCAAGCGGTCATTACTGCTCCAAGTCGTGAGTTAGCTACTCAAATCTATCAAGCGGCTCGTCAGATTGCAGCCCACTCAGATGTCGAAGTCCGTGTGGTCAACTATGTTGGTGGTACGGACAAGGCTCGTCAGATTGATAAGCTCGCGAGCAATCAGCCCCACATTGTCATCGGGACTCCAGGTCGTATCTATGACCTGGTCAAATCTGGTGATTTGGCTATTCACAAGGCCAAGACCTTTGTTGTCGATGAAGCCGATATGACCTTGGATATGGGGTTCTTGGAGACAGTCGATAAAATTGCAGGAAGTCTTCCTAAGGACTTGCAATTCATGGTCTTTTCAGCAACTATTCCACAGAAGTTGCAACCGTTCCTGAAAAAATACTTGTCAAATCCTGTTATGGAAAAAATCAAAACAAAAACAGTCATCTCTGATACCATTGATAACTGGTTGATTTCGACCAAGGGACGCGACAAGAATGCTCAGATTTATGAATTGACTCAGGTCATGCAACCTTATCTGGCTATGATTTTTGTAAATACCAAAACGCGTGCGGATGAATTGCATACATACCTAACAGCTCAAGGTTTAAAAGTAGCTAAGATTCATGGGGATATTGCTCCTCGTGAACGTAAGCGGATCATGAATCAGGTGAAAAATCTCGATTTTGAGTACATTGTCGCAACGGACTTAGCAGCGCGTGGAATTGACATTGAAGGTGTCAGTCATGTCATTAATGACGCGATTCCGCAGGACTTATCTTTCTTTGTACACCGTGTTGGACGGACTGGACGTAATGGTCTACCTGGTACAGCTATTACCCTTTACCAGCCAAGTGATGACTCGGATATCCGTGAGTTGGAAAAATTAGGAATCAAGTTTATTCCTAAGATGGTCAAAGACGGAGAGTTCCAAGATACCTACGATCGTGATCGTCGTGCCAACCGTGAAAAGAAGCAGGATAAACTTGATATTGAAATGATTGGCTTGGTTAAAAAGAAAAAGAAAAAAATCAAACCAGGCTATAAGAAGAAGATTCAATGGGCGGTGGATGAAAAACGTCGCAAAACCAAGCGTGCTGAAAATCGTGCACGTGGTCGTGCCGAGCGTAAAGCCAAACGCCAAACATTTTAAGGACAAAATTGGAGCTGTATGGCTCCTTTTTCTAACTTCGTTTTATGAATTTTCAAAAATACTGCAAAAAAAAATAAAAAGTGGTATAATGATAAGGTTATATAGTCCCGATAAGATGGTAGAAATTTCTATCAGTACTTTGTAACTCTATAACAATATTTTTTAAGGGGGGACATTTTTATGTCAGAACGTAAATTATTCACGTCTGAATCTGTATCTGAGGGGCATCCAGATAAGATTGCAGACCAAATTTCAGATGCGATTTTGGATGCTATTTTAGCAAAGGATCCAGAGGCGCACGTTGCTGCTGAGACAGCTGTATACACTGGTTCTGTCCACGTTTTTGGTGAAATTTCTACAAATGCCTATGTGGATATTAACCGCGTGGTTCGTGATACCATTGCAGAGATTGGTTATACGAATGCAGAATATGGTTTTTCTGCGGAAACAGTTGGAGTTCATCCGTCACTTGTTGAGCAGTCACCAGATATTGCTCAAGGGGTTAACGAAGCCTTGGAGGTTCGTGGAAATGCAGATCAAGATCCGCTTGACTTGATTGGAGCGGGTGACCAAGGTCTCATGTTTGGATTTGCAGTGGATGAGACAGAGGAACTCATGCCATTGCCAATTTCACTTAGTCACAAACTGGTTCGTCGTTTGGCAGAACTTCGCAAGTCTGGTGAAATCAGCTATCTCCGTCCAGATGCCAAATCACAAGTTACAGTTGAGTATGATGAAAATGATCGTCCAGTACGTGTGGACACAGTCGTTATTTCAACTCAGCACGACCCAGAAGTCAGCAATGAACAAATTCACAATGATGTGATTAACAAGGTTATCAAAGAGGTTATCCCAGCCTCTTACTTGGATGAGCAAACAAAATTCTTCATCAATCCGACTGGTCGTTTTGTAATCGGAGGACCTCAAGGAGACTCAGGTTTGACTGGTCGTAAGATCATCGTGGATACGTATGGTGGCTACTCTCGTCATGGTGGTGGTGCCTTCTCTGGTAAGGATGCAACTAAGGTGGACCGTTCAGCTTCTTATGCAGCTCGCTATATTGCCAAGAATATCGTTGCAGCAGGTCTTGCTAAGAAGGCAGAAGTGCAATTGGCTTACGCTATCGGTGTTGCGCAGCCAGTTTCTGTTCGTATCGATACTTTTGGTACAGGAACAGCAGCTGAAAGCAAGCTTGAAAAAGCAGCGCGTCAAATCTTTGACCTTCGCCCAGCAGGAATTATCCAAATGCTAGACCTCAAACGTCCAATTTACCGTCAAACAGCGGCTTATGGACACATGGGACGTACAGATATTGACCTTCCGTGGGAACGTTTGGATAAGGTAGATGCTTTGAAAGAAGCTGTGAAATAAAATTAAAAGATTGGTAGGAACTACTAATCTTTTTTGCAAAAGAAAACCAGCTTTTGGCTGGCTTTCTTATTTTGTAGGAATAGAAATTTCAATCAATTTATCAGAGTAGAGGGTCTTGATATTGGCTTCATCGATCTTATCTTTATCGATTTTGCGTTTCATGAAGAAATCTTGGATGGTTTCGATTTCTGGTTCACGAATAGCGCGGTGTTTGTTGGAAATGAGGATTTCATAGTGAAGCGGGGCTTGTGTGAAAATCACATCTGTGTTTCCAGCAGAATAGACCTCAACAAGGGTCGCGTCAGTACTTTCTAATTGGCTTTTAACAAGTTGCGAGTGTGAATTAGTCGTGTTGATAAGCTTCATAATAGTTCCTCCGATTTTCTAACTCTATTATAGCACTTTTTGGATAAAATCGTGTATTTTAGTCAATTCCATACTGGATTTTCCAAGCTTCAATTCCCCATTTGTGGCTACCCCGTTTGAGTTTTTCTATTGCCTCGTCAATAGGAAACCAAGCAATATGATTAAAATCTTCCAATGGTTTTTGTACTTCTTGGAAAGAAGTAGCTTCATAGAGATAAGCTGGGTTGTAGTAGTAGGTATCACGGTGACGAGAGTAGAAATACTCATCAGCTTGTCCGTAATAGCTTCCGATTTCAGCAGTAAAGCCTAGTTCCTCGATGAGTTCTCTCTTCAGCGCTTCTTGCTGGTTTTCTCCTGCTTCAATCTCTCCACCTGGTAAGAACCAAGCACCATTGGGAGCTTGAACTAGAACGATTTGTTTTTTTTCAGGATCAGGAATAACTACGTAAACGCCATAGCGGTGCTGGTAGGTCACATTCTCTTGTTTTTCACCAAAAGTTGGGTTTGCCATTGAACTTTCCTCGTTCTTTAGTATCTTTATTATTATCATAATGGACGAGGGGCAAGCTGTCAAGAATTTACAGTTATTTTAGTAAAAAAGGTGCAGAAATTGATAGACTTTCTGCACCTGTTAGATCGTTTTATTCTTCTTTTTCAGAAGCAATCTCTTCTGTTTTTTCAGTTTTTTTGGCAGATTTGATTTGAATCTTGCCATTACTTGTCATAACTGCCTTGAGGTCTTTCTCACTTGGGTTTTCAAGGTAGTAATCGGTGATAGCATCCTCGATATGGTCTTGAATGGTACGACGGAGTGGGCGAGCCCCCATTTTTGGATCATAACCTAGGTCAACCAACTTTTCCTTGACTTTGTCAGTTACATCGAGATGGATGTTGTTGCTAGAGAGGCGTTTGTTAACATCTGCTAGCATGAGTTCGACGATTTGGAGGAGGTTGTCCTTGCTGAGAGCTTTGAACTCGATGATGCCGTCAAAACGGTTCATAAACTCTGGACTAAAGAAGTTGCCGAGTTCACCGAGAACAGAGTTGGTTCGACCTTCACGAGCAGCTCCAAAACCAACGCTGGCTTCGGCCTTACCAGTCCCAGCATTTGAAGTCATGATAATGATGGCATCTTTGAAGCTAACAGTCCGTCCTTGCCCATCTGTCAAACGACCATCGTCCAAGACTTGAAGGAACATGTGCATGACATCAGGGTGAGCTTTTTCCACTTCATCGAGAAGGATGAGAGAATAGGGATTACGACGCACTTTTTCTGTTAATTGCCCTGCTTCATCGTAGCCTACATAGCCTGGAGGGGCTCCGACCAATTTAGCAACGCTGTGTTTTTCCATGTATTCACTCATATCAAAGCGAATCATGCTATCAGCTGAACCAAAAAGTTCAATGGCTAGTTGTTTGGAAAGTTCTGTCTTACCGACACCAGTTGGTCCGACAAAGAGGAAACTTCCGATTGGACGGTTGGGAGTACCAAGTCCAACACGATTACGACGGATGGCTTTGGCAATCTTGTCGACAGCCTCGTCTTGTCCGATAACATGGGCCTTTAGGTCTTCTGCTAGATGGATGAGTTGAGACTGTTCTTTTTCTTTTAGTTCTCCAACAGGGATATTGGTTTTCTGCTCGATGATGTGTTCAATCGTTTTCTCGCTAATGATTGGAGTATCCTGATCGGTCACCTTGTTTTTTTGCATTTCCTTGTACTTGGCAATCTGATCACGGAAGTAGGCAGCTTTTTCAAAGTCTTCCTCTCGTGTAGCTTGGGCCTTGAGATTCTCAGCCTCAATTAAACGCTGGTCGATCACTTTGGGATCCACAAAGTTAAGAGTCAGATTCATCTTTGAACCGGCTTCATCCAAGAGGTCAATAGCCTTGTCAGGTAAGAAGCGGTCTTGGATATAGCGATTGGAAAGATTTGCAGCAGCTTCTATAGCCGCATCAGTATACTTGACGTGATGGTAGTCTTCGTATTTCTTTTGAATCCCTTTGAGAATAGTTATGGTTTCTTCGACAGTTGGTTCATCTACCTTGACAGGCTGCATACGGCGCTCTAGGGCAGCATCTTTTTCAATGATACGGTATTCATTGAGAGTAGTAGCACCGACCATTTGCAATTCACCACGGGCAAGGGCTGGTTTGAGGATATTTCCTGCATCCATATTGCCATCGCCCGCAGATCCTGCACCAACAATTTCATGGATTTCGTCGATAAAGAGTATAATGTCCTCGCGTTTGCGAATTTCTTCCATGAGCTTTTGCATACGTTCTTCAAATTGGCCTCGAATCCCTGTTCCTTGGACTAGACTGACCACATCCAGACGGATGACTTGCTTGCCTTGGAGTTTATGGGGAACATCACCATCGACAATTTTTTGAGCTAGACCTTCAACAACGGCTGTTTTACCCACACCTGGTTCTCCGATGAGGACAGGATTGTTTTTGGTTCGACGGTTGAGGATTTCGATAACACGGATAATCTCCTCATCTCGACCGATAACAGGGTCAATATCTCCTCTACGAGCAATCTCAGTAATGTTGATACCATATTCCTCTAGGAGCCCTCTTTCTTGGCTAGGAGGTGTTTGAAGTGGACCACGGTTTTGAGGTCCGTATCCCCCATCGCCCCCATATCCTCCACCTGATTGAGTTGGGGGAACGTTATTTGAAGAAACCCTGAAATTATTCAAATCATTGAAAAAGTCTCCAAAAGGATCAAAGTCTCGATTGTTTAGGTCAGTCATTCCTTTAAAGAGGGTATTATTTGGATCTGTTTTGATAATTTTATAGCAATTTTGACAGAGATCAATTTGCTTTTGCTGTCCATTGATATTGGTATACAGATGAATTGTTGAGTCGTTAATTTTACAGTTTTGACAGAGCATACATCTACCTCATTTCATTCTTATTCTTGGCTTAATAAAAAGGTCAAAAATAGTCAAAGTTTTATACTCTCATTATAGCATGATTAAGGTGTAAAGCAAGTAAAAAGATTGGCCTAGGGAGATTTCGAGAGAAGTTCTTTATGAAAATCTCTGCCGCTGATAATAAGAAAAAATCCTATTTGCAGGGACAAAAAGGATTCTCATTCATCAGTCAGGTTTCCCTGCTGTTATTCTATTAGTAAAGGAGTTCGTAGATCTCCATTGCAATCAAGTCAATGCTATCAAAGGTATAGGTTTCACGTGCTTCAACATCGCGAAGGGTGAAGAGTGATCCATTTTCTTCGTCATAGCTGTAAGCAACTTCTGCAACAACAACTCCTTCACGTTCAAAATTACGTTTTAGATTTCCGCCATCTTTTGTCATAGCTTCTAGGCGGTTGATGATTCTAACCAAATGTGATTCCATTATGATTCTCCTCCATTTCTTATCGTTACTATTTTACCATAAACAACGGGTACTTGACTAGAAAAAACTAAGATTTCTTGCTATTTCTCTATCTCTTGGCAATATTTTTTCTAAATAATAGAAAGGATTGGATTTGAGATCGAATCATGATATAATTATTCATGACTACATTTAAAAAATGGCCTATTTTTCTTTTTATCCAACTCCTTGCCTCGTTTTTTGAAGATAGCCAGTTGCCAAAATATGGTAAATTTGAGCGCTTCTTGAAAAATAGAATGAAGAGGGTTGCGAAGTTTTATACCAATAAGGAGTAGCTAATGGCATCTAGTAAAGAATATTTGACTTATATTTTAGACCAACTATCTGAATTAGAAGATATTACTTATCATCCTATGATGGGAGAGTATATCCTATATTATCGTGAGAAGGTTATTGGTGGAATCTATGATAATCGTTTGTTACTAAAGCCTGTGAAGGTGGTTATGGATCAACTGGGACAGACTAGGCTTGAACGTCCTTATGAAGGAGCCAAGGAGATGATTTTACTAGAAGACCTTGAAGATAAGTCATTTCTAGCGAGACTAATCAAGGATATGTATGAATTCTTACCGGCTCCAAAAGTTAAAAAGAAAGCATGACAGATTTACCTAATGTAAATAGGTATAAAAGCTAGATAGGGGCTTTTTCTTATAGTCTCAGACTATAAGGTCCATTAGTCAAGAAGTGTTAGAATGACAAGGTATTTTTTGATATAATAGAGTATATTTGATAGAAAAGAGAAGAAATATGGCACAGATTATTGATGGGAAGGCTCTTGCAGCTAAGTTACAAGGACAGTTGGCTGAAAATACTGCCAAACTAAAAGAAGAAACAGGTCTAGTTCCAGGATTGGTGGTGATTTTGGTCGGGGACAATCCAGCCAGCCAAGTCTACGTCCGTAACAAGGAACGTTCAGCTCTTGCGGCTGGTTTCCGTAGTGAAGTTGTGCGAGTTCCAGAAACTATAACACAAGAAGAATTGTTGGACTTGATCGCCAGATACAATCAAGATCCAGCTTGGCATGGGATTTTGGTCCAGTTGCCTTTACCTAAACATATTGACGAAGAGGCAGTATTATTAGCCATTGACCCAGAAAAGGATGTGGATGGTTTCCATCCTCTAAATATGGGCCGCCTTTGGTCTGGGCACCCAGTTATGATTCCCTCAACACCTGCTGGGATTATGGAGATGTTTCATGAATATGGGATTGAGTTGGAAGGTAAAAATGCGGTTGTTATTGGTCGTTCGAATATTGTTGGGAAACCGATGGCTCAACTTCTTTTAGACAAGAATGCTACTGTTACTTTAACTCATTCCCGTACAAAAGATTTAGCTCAAGTAGCATCGCAAGCGGATATTCTTGTTGTAGCTATCGGTCGCGCCAAGTTTGTGACTGCTGACTTTGTCAAGCCAGGTGCAGTTGTCATTGATGTAGGGATGAACCGAGATGAAAACGGTAAGCTCTGTGGAGATGTTGACTATGATGCTGTTGTACCACTTGCCAGTCATATCACACCAGTACCTGGTGGAGTTGGTCCTATGACCATTACCATGCTAATGGAACAAACCTATGAAGCAGCGCTTCGTACACTAAACAAGGACTAAGAAAATGAAATTCGTATTTGATCTGGATGGGACGCTGTCTTTTGACTATATGACTATAGATGAAGAGATTAAACAGGTTCTTTTAAAGGCTGAAGATTATGGGCATGAGGTTGTCTTTGCCTCAGCTCGCTCTTATCGGGATTGTTTGGGCTTATTAGGTAGCGATCTCAGTCAGCGTTTGGTTATAGGTTTGAATGGTGGCGTAGCCTATTATCTGGGGAAAGCTATCTATGAAAGAAATCTCGATGCTAGAGTTTATCAGGCGCTAGTGGATTATTGCCAGACCTATAATCTTCCTTTCTTTGCAGATGATTGCTTTGACTATAGTGGTCAGATCGTGGAGAAGATTCCATTTATCTCTAGCGTGGATCCCCTAAAGGTAGCTCGTCATCAGAAACTCGAGGACTTGGGTACTCCGATTAAGGTAGTCGTTTATATGGGAGAGCATGAGGATTTGCTTGATGACCTGCTTGGTCAGTTAGAAAGACTGGGGCAGGCTCATCTGTCCTATCATGCCCATGAAAAGTGCCTTTATGTCAACCCCTGGGATACCCATAAGGCGACAACTGTTGAAAAGTTGTGTGGAGAGAACTTCATTGCTTTTGGAAATGACCAAAATGATATTGAACTGTTTAAAACATCTCTCTATTCTGTTCAGATAGGAGATTTTGCTGGCCTTAGTCCATATGCAGATGAAACGTTAGAGCTAAAAGGAGAACCTTCTCCAGCAGTGGCAGCTAAAATCTTACAGACCTTTGCGGAATTTAAGGGAAAATAGATAGAAGGAGGTTTACCCCTCCTTTTTGTTGTATAATAAAGTGAGGTGATTAGATGATTTTAAAAATTTATAATGGAGAATATAGTTTGCAATGGGATGGAATATATCACTTAGCACTAATTGATTATCCAAATATTCAAGAGTGGGAATTAGAAAAAATTGCTAAATTTATAGCTTACGAAAAACTTCATAAACGTCAAACAAGTATCGAGTGTGCTGATTCTTGTTTAAAAAAAGAGATTTTAGATTACATCTGTCAGCATCCCTTTCTGCCACCATTTACCCCTACAGATAAAAGAGTAGCTTCGACTTATGATCTACATAAGAGGTTAGTGACTTCAGACTACTGTAGTCATACTACGACAATAGATGCAGCGATTTCTATTTTTAAAACAGGTCAGCTGTTATCTGCTGTGAAAGCCTTTGGTCGAGATGCTGAGGAGTTGGTTTTGGATAGTCGAAATGCTGCATCTGATCCGAAAGATTATTTTGACTATGTCATGTTGGGATGGTCAAATACAAGTTCTGGTTATCGATTGGCGATGGAGCGTTTATTAGGTCGAGCTCCTTTAGAGAAAGAATTACAAGATAAGTTTATTCCTGGAGTAAGTTTTCATTTTATCTATACAGATTTGATTAAAGTTCCTGGTTATATTTTTGATGGTTACCATGTTGCAAAAATTAAGGACATGCTTAATTTATTAAGTGAGTTGTATATTTGCATTATTCCAACTCATAATAAGTGCCAATTTGAAAATATTATTCCAAGTCGATTACTAGATAGGGTGTATTATCTTGACCATGATGGAGAAGGTTTGGAAGAGTGGACTAAAAAAGTGTATCGGATTGTCTTAAAACAATCAGGTAAAGGATAGTTGAGGAAAAAACGATGAAAGTGATTGCAATTTTAGGTGCATTTTGATATATTTAATATATAAAATATATTATCGAACTTGGTACTTGTTTGTGTATTCAGAAGGAGGTTATTTTTTAAAATGAAGTAAACGCTTACTTTGTATCAAGGAAAAGAAATGAGGATTTTAATGAACAAAAGACTTTTTGATAAACGTTGTCATTATAGCATTCGTAAATTTGCAATAGGTGCAGCATCTGTAATGATTGGGGCCAGTATATGTGGTATTTCAACTGTACAAGCTGAGGAGGTGGCTTCATCCAATACTCAAACAGAAGAAACAATTGTTCATCAAGCTCAGCCTTTAGATAAGCTTCCCGATGATGTGGCAGCTGCAATCGCAAAGGCTGATGAGAATGGTGGGCGTGAGTTTGTAAAACCAAAAGCTGATTCGACAGAAGACAAAGTGACTAAGGATACGGAACCTACTAGACCTGCTAATGAGGGTAGTCATGAATTGGCTAGACCTAAAGTGGAAACTCCAAACAAAGAAGAAGGAAACAAAGCTGAGAACAAACAGAAACCTGAAGAGACAAATCCAAAGCCTATTGAATCTGCAGCAACAGCTGGAACAGAACTGAAAGAGGATTCTAAAAAAACTTCCGGAAATGACCAGGTAAAAGCAGATACAGAGCGCAAACCTTCTTCTGAAAAATTGCAAGCACTGTCTGGAGAGTCGAACAAAGCCGAAGTTGAAAAAGAAAAACAGCTATTATCGGAGCGAAAACAAGATTTTAATAAAGATTGGTATTTTAAACTAAATGCCCAAGGAGATTTTTCAAAAAAAGATGTGGATGTTCATGATTGGTCTAAATTGAATCTTCCTCATGATTGGAGTATTTATTTTGATTTCGATCACAAGTCTCCCGCACGTAATGAAGGTGGCCAGTTAAATGGTGGAACAGCTTGGTATCGTAAGACTTTCATATTAAATGAAGCAGACAAGAATAAGGATGTTCGTATCAATTTTGATGGGGTTTACATGGATTCAAAGGTCTATGTAAATGGTAAATTTGTAGGACATTATCCAAGTGGATATAATCATTTTTCATATGATATTACAGAATTTTTAAACAAGGATGGTAGTGAAAATTCAATTACTGTTCAAGTGACCAATAAGCAACCAAGTAGTCGTTGGTATTCAGGAAGTGGGATTTATCGTGATGTAACTCTTAGTTATCGTGATAAAGTCCATGTTGCCGAAAATGGTAATCATATCACTACTCCAAAACTTGCTGAGCAGAAAGAAGGGAATGTTGAAACACAGGTTCAAAGTAAGATTAAAAATACGGATAAGAAGGCTGCTAAAGTCTTTGTGGAACAACAAATTTTTACTAAGGAAGGTAAGGTTGTTTCAGAATTAGTGCGCTCTGAAACGAAGAATTTAGCAGAAAATGAAGTTGCAGATTTCAGACAAACAATCCTAGTTAATAAACCAACTCTTTGGACGACAAAAAGTTATCATCCTCAACTGTATGTGCTGAAAACAAAGGTTTATAAAGAAGGTCAACTAGTTGATGTAACAGAAGATACATTTGGTTACCGCTATTTCAATTGGACTGCTAAGGATGGTTTCTCTCTGAATGGTGAACGCATGAAATTCCACGGAGTAAGTATTCACCATGACAATGGAGCCTTGGGTGCAGAAGAGAATTATAAGGCTACTTATCGTAAATTAAAACTCTTGAAAGATATGGGGGTTAACTCTATTCGAACAACCCACAATCCAGCTAGCCCTCAGTTGCTTGATGCTGCGGCTAGTTTAGGTCTTTTGGTTCAAGAGGAAGCTTTTGATACTTGGTATGGTGGCAAGAAGACTTACGACTATGGACGGTTCTTTGATCAAGATGCAACCCATCCTGAAGCTAAGAAGGGTGAGAAGTGGTCTGATTTTGATCTTAGAACAATGGTAGAACGTGATAAGAACAATCCGTCGATCGTCATGTGGTCTCTTGGAAATGAGGTAGAAGAGGCAAATGGTAGTCCTCGCTCTATCGAAACTGCTAAGCGCCTGAAGGCAGTTATCAAAGCGATTGATACTGAACGTTATGTCACCATGGGTGAAAATAAATTTAGTCGTGCAGCGACAGGTGATTTCTTGAAACTTGCAGAAATCATGGATGCTGTGGGGATGAACTATGGTGAACGTTTTTATGATGCGGTTCGTAGTGCTCATCCAGACTGGCTCATTTATGGTTCTGAAACTTCTTCAGCTACTAGAACGCGTGATTCTTATTACAATCCTACTCAAATCCTTGGACATGATAACCGTCTAAATCGTCATTATGAACAATCTGACTATGGTAATGACCGTGTTGGATGGGGAAGAACAGCTACTGAATCATGGACTTTTGACCGTGATCGTGCTGGCTATGCTGGACAATTTATCTGGACAGGAATTGACTATATTGGAGAACCAACTCCATGGCATAACCAAGATAATACACCTGTCAAGAGCTCTTACTTTGGTATCATCGATACGGCTGGTTTACCGAAGAATGATTTTTACCTTTACCGTAGTGAATGGTATAGTGCTAAAGAAAAGCCAACTGTTCGCATTTTACCACATTGGAACTGGACTGAAGAGACCCTTAAGGATCGCAAGATGCGGGTTGATGGAAAGGTTCCGGTTCGTACCTTCTCAAATGCTGCAAGCGTCGAATTGTTCTTAAATGGAGAGTCACTTGGTAAAAAGGAATTTACTAAGAAAACGACAGAAGACGGACGTCCATATCATGAGGGGGCTAAACCAAGTGAATTGTATCTTGAATGGCTTGTGAAATACCAACCAGGCACACTGACTGCGATTGCTCGAGATGAAAAAGGCAACGAAATTGCGCGTGATAGTGTGACAACTGCTGGGGAGCCAGCAAGGGTTCGTCTGACTAAAGAAGAGCATGTTATCACTGCAGATGGAAAAGACCTATCCTACATCCATTACGAAATTGTTGATAGCGAAGGGAATGTGGTTCCGACAGCGAATAATCTTGTTCATTTCAATCTTCATGGTCAAGGACAAATAGTTGGTGTGGATAATGGAGAACAAGCTAGCCGTGAGCGCTACAAAGCTCAAGCAGATGGAACATGGCAAAGACGTGCTTTCAATGGTAAAGGAGTTGTCATTGTAAAATCAACAGAAAAAGAAGGTAAATTTACTCTTTATGCAGATTCTGCTGGTTTAACTTCTGATAGCGCAACGGTCGCAACTGTGTCTGGTAAGAAAGAAAACCGTCACTTTGTAGCCTTTGCTCCTGTAAAAGCAACAACTGATGTGACTACAAATCCTGAATTGCCTCAAACAGTAACAGCTATTTATAGCGACGGTAGTGTTGAGGAAAAGACTGTAACATGGGATGTGCCAGCTGACTTGCTTACAAGCGCAGGTGAGAAAAAAGTATCTGGACGTGTAGAAGGTTTGGAAACCAAAGCTGAGGCACTTGTGAAAGTGATTGCTTTAGATAGATGGTTACCAAAAGTTGCTACAGTACCGGTTGGTACAACTGCAGCTGATTTGGATAAAACGGTCACAGCTGTTCTGACAGATGGTAGTTTGATTGATACAGATGTTGTTTCTTGGACTTTAAAAGATCCTGCTGCTTTAACCAAGGAAGGGGGACGTACGGAGGCTACTGGTAAATTGGTAGATGACGATCGTGAAGTAACTGCAACCTTTATCGCAAGCAGTAAGGAAACAACAAGTAGCATTACAGGACTTACTGTTGGGGATAAAGCTCTTGAGAACTTCGAGTCTGGCAAGACTTATTACCGTGTATCCCTTCCTTACACTGGAACAATTCCAAGTGTTGGAGCTCAGACTACTGGTTATCAAGTAACTGTTCAGCAAGCTTCTGCTGATAATGGTTATCAGGCTTCGGTCTTCTTGAGTGATCAAAAGGGTGACTTGGTTCAAACTTATTTAATTCAGTTTGTGAAGGAAGCTCCTGCCTTGAAACGTTTGGAAGTAGTTGTGGAAGGAAAAGAAACTGCTACTGAAGATCAAGTCTTAACTTATCGTGTCATTGGTAGTTATGAGGATGGTTCACAAACAGAATTCTCAGCATCAGATATTCACTTAGAAGCTAAATCATCTGATGGTGGGCATCTTGAGGTAAATGGTCAGAATCTATTACTCTATACTAAGGGAAGAGTGGCTTTGACACCTCGAATCGATAATCAAACAGAGAAAACAGAATCTGTAACTACTGAAGTGGTGATTAAAGAAAATAAAGTCAGCAAGAAGATTGTGAAACTTCATCCTGTATCTGTTTCTATAGACATTAATCAGCAACCGAATCTACCTAAAGAAGTTGGAGCAGAATTTGATAAGGGATTACCACGCAAAGTATCTGTAACTTGGGACAAGGTAGATGAAAAAGAATTGGGGCATTATCATAGCTTTACGCTTAAAGGACGTGTAGAAGGTACAGATATTGAAGCTCAAGCGACTGTAACAGTTGAAGGATTGCAAGTTGCAGAGGAAATCAGCCTTACTCTTCCTAAGGGTGAGACAGTTCAATTGCCAGCTAATGTGCGTGCTTACCATTCTAACGGAACAACTGTCTACAAAGATGTGGTTTGGGATCAGGTTCCAGCCAACTTTAGTCAAACTGAAGGAGTCTATGAAATCAATGGTCGCTTAATAGGTAGCAATTTGACCACTAAAGCCCATGTTCGAGTGTCTAGCCAAGTTGTTGCTGGAAATAATATCTCTAAACAATGGACAGGTTCGCAATTGCCAGCTGCCATTGTATCCAATACAGGAGGAGATGACTCAGCTAATACCTTGAACGACCTGACTGTGTCAAGAACGCCAACAGACGCTAAAAATAGATGGACTACTTGGAGAACAAATACTGATAATGACTGGGCTTCTATCTTGTTTGGTAATTCAGGAGATTTGACGAAACGTTTTGTCAACAATTTATCAGTTGATTTCTATACTGATGGAGCAATTGGTCTTCCAAAAGAATATGTAGTTGAATATTATGTAGGTAAAGAAATTCCAGATTTACCAAGTGATGTCAGCAATGCTCAGCGTGATAGCAATCATCCATTTAATAATCCAGAAAATTGGAAAGCAGTTGAAAACTTGCATGCTCCAAGTCAGCTATCTGCAACTCAAACAAATCATTTCACATTTGACAAGGTAGAAACTTATGCTGTTCGTATTCGTATGAAGAAAGCAGATGGAACTTCAGGTGTTGGTCTGACAGAACTAACTGTCCTTGGAAATAAGGTAGTAAGCTCTACAAGTTCAGAGATTTCTATCAGGGTAGATGGCAAGGATCTTGAACACTTTAATCCATCTAAGACTGATTACTATATTCCTCAATCTAGCAAACAAATCACTGCAACAGCTAGCAATAATGGTTTGGTAACAGTTGTGCCTGCAACTAGTCCAAAAGGTGCAACACGTCTCATCTTAAAAGCAGAAGATGGTACGGTATTGAAAGAATATCGAATCTTCCGCAATGATGAGAGAGAAACTAGTCAACCGCTTGCTGCAGAAAATGGTGCTAAAATCTTGAATGTTGGAGACAATCTTCAACTTCCTTCAGAGGTAGACGTTTATTACCCAACTTCAACTACTTGGACTACAGAAAAACTTGCAGTGAAGTGGGATGCTATTCCTGAACATGCGACAGAGCATGAGGGAACATTTGAAGTTACCGGTCATGTCATTGGTACAAATCTAACCACTAAAATGCAGGTGACAGTTGTTTCTAAAGGCAATCAAGTCATTTCAGAAAATCCAAACAACAATGAAACTGATTCTAAAGCCTTTGCTTCGATAACGAACGATACACAAGCAGCTTCACATGATAGAATTTTCTATATCAATGATGGAAAATACAATGAAGATGGGCGTTGGACAAACTGGACTCGTACTCCGAAAAATCAAGAAACTTCTGTCGGACTACTCTTTAAGAAGGATGGAAAAATTACTTCTCAATCTATTGGAAAAGTAGCCATTCAGTTCTTTAAAGATAGTGGCACAGATGCCCCAGAGAAAATGGTTCTAGAAAGATATATTGGTCCTGCCTTTACAGAGCCAAGTACGATTTCTCGTTATGAAGAAAATGCTGACCATCCATTCAACAAGGCAGAAAATTGGGCACCAATTCCTTACAAGTCTTCTGGAGAATTAGTGGCTGGTAAACCAATCGAGTTTAACTTTGATCCAGTTCAAACAACAGCTATTCGTGCGCGTATGACTCGTAAGGCTACTACTAATGGTCTAGCACTTGTAGAATTTACAGCCTACTCTGCAGGCAAGGGAGCAGAAGTCGAAACACCATCAGCGACTATTTCGATTGATGGAAAAGCATTGGAAAACTTTGATCCAAATGTGACAGAGTACACCCTAACAACAATGGGATCCAAACCAAAAGTCACTGCGACAACTAGTGGACATGGAGTAGTCACAGTTGTGGATCATGGAAATACAAATCTTCCAACACTTGTTCGTCTTATTTCCAAAGATGGAAATCTGGTGAAAGAATATCGTTTACACTTTAAGTCTACCTTCCAAACAACACCAACAGAAGGCGTTAAGAACTTAGTTGCAGAAGCTCCAAGTTTGGAAATTGAAAAGACTCCACTTCCGTTTAAAGAAGTTGTTCGTGAAACCCCTGCGCTTGCTCAAGGTAAACGTCGTGTAGTTTCTGAAGGACAAGATGGAGAAAAAGTTGACTATATTCAAGTATCAGGAACTACCAGAACTCTTGTTCATACTGAACAAAGAAAAGCTCAAGATCGTATTATTGAGGTAGGAGTAAAACCATCTATTTCAAATAGTAAGGGTGAGGAACCTGCGCCAGTCAACGAAGTTCCAGAATTCAAAGGCGGAGTTAACTTTGTAGAAGCAGCAGTAAACGAAGTTCCAGAATACACAGGAATTCTTGCCACTGTAGGCGACCAAGCCGCTCCGACAGTAGAGAAGCCTGAGTTCAAGGGTGGAGTCAACTCTGTTATGGCCTTGAAACACGAACTCCCAGAGTACACAGGTCCGGTATCAACCGTAGGCGACCAACCAGCACCGACAGTAGAGAAACCTGAATTTAAGGGTGGCGTTAATGCTGTAATGGCTCTAGAACATAAACTTCCAGAGTACCGTGGTGTTCTAGCTACAGTAGGCAATCAACCAGCACCGACAGTAGAAAAACCAGAGTTTAAACTAAGTTCGGTAGAAAAATCTCAGAATCCAGAAGCACCAGTTCAAGTTGCCAAGGAAGGAAAGAGATTACCAGAAACTGGTGAAAAACAGTCAGAAACAGCTATTTTCTTGGCAAGTGTTACCTTGGCCTTGTCAGCAGCCTTATTAACTGCAAAACGCAAAGAGGATTAGTCTATTCGCTTAATACCAGATTAGTAGAAGATAAAAATGAATCGATAAATGTGTCGAAGAGATGGAGAAGACCGATTAGGCCTCTCCGTCTTTACTAGTAAAAATGGGATCGTTTACTTTCGTGTTTGGACGAAAGGAGAGTAGAGGGGCTTTGTCCCCTCTTTTTCTATATGAACGAATAGATTTATGTTCAAGATGCAAGGTGTATAGACTTTATAGTATAATGAATAGAGAGGAAAATAACGATGAAGGTGATTGATCAAACTTTACTAGAAAAAGTCATTGTGGAACGTTCTCATCACAGTCATAAGGGAGATTACGGTCGTCTGCTCTTACTGGGAGGGACCTATCCTTATGGGGGAGCTATTATCATGTCAGCCATTGCAGCTGTTAAAAGTGGGGCTGGTTTGGTGACTGTCGGGACGGATAAGGAGAATATCCCAGCTCTGCACAGCCATTTACCTGAAGCTATGGTCTTTTCTCTTCAAGACCAGCAATTGTTGAAAGAGCAATTGGAGAAGGCAGAAGTTGTCTTAGTGGGGCCTGGTTTACGGGACGATGCTTTTGGAGAATATCTAGTAAAACAAGTCTTTGTTAATTTAAGCCAAAATCAGATTTTGATTGTAGATGGAGGTGCTTTGGGCATCTTAGCAAAAGCTCATTTGTCTATACCTCCTAGTCAGCTCATCCTAACTCCCCACCAAAAGGAATGGGAAAGACTGTCTGGTATTGCGATTGAAAAGCAAAACGAAGCTGCAACGGCTAGTGCCCTGACTTCCTTTCCTCAAGGAACAATTTTGGTGGAGAAAGGTCCAGCGACTCGTATCTGGCAAGCTGGCAAACCTGAATACTATCAATTACAGGTTGGGGGCCCCTATCAAGCAACTGGTGGGATGGGAGATACACTGGCTGGGATGATTGCAGGATTTGCAGGCCAATTCCGACAGGCCAGTCTCTATGAACGTGTGGTGGTAGCGACTCATCTGCACTCAGCCATTGCCCAAGAACTAGCTCAAGAACACTATGTGGTTTTACCAAGTCAGATTAGCTGTGAAATTCCAAAAACAATGAAAAAAATATCCCAAAAAGGCAATTGAAATCTTAATTGCCTTTTTTATGTTTTTACAGTTGATTTATTTTTCTGGTAAGATTTTTAAATACATTAGAACCAGCAACCAACTGCTGAACTTGCGAGAAATTCTCACTTTTAAGGTCTTGATTTTTTATTAAACTCACAAATGAAGCGAGATTGTTATCGAAGTTGAGGGGTGTCAAATCATGCTTTTTTTGATATAATTTTTAATGATGAATGCGAGAAATGATCGGTATGTGGTCGTTGATTTAGAGGCGACCAGCACCGGAAGCAAGGCAAAAATTATTCAAGTAGGCATTGTGGTGATTGAGAATGGCGAAATTGTCGATCAGTATGCGACTGATGTCAATCCCCATGAACCCTTGGATTCTCATATCAAAGAATTAACAGGTCTGACCGATCAGCGTTTGGCTGCGGCACCAGAGTTTTCTCAGGTGGCTGGAAAAATTTTTGAATTGGTTAAGGACGGTGTTTTTGTTGCGCATAATGTTCAATTTGATGCCAACCTCCTTGCGGAATTTCTTTTTTTTGAAGGATATGAATTGCGTACACCGCGGGTGGATACTGTTGAGCTAGCCCAAGTTCTATATCCTCAGTTTGAAAAGTATAACCTAGGTATCCTTTGTCAAGAGTTGGGAATTGAACTAGAACAGGCCCATACTGCCCTGTCTGATGCTCAGGCAACAGCAGAACTCTTGCTCTACATGCGTCAAAAACTCTTTGAGCTACCTAAAGGGCTCTTAGAAAGCTTGTTAGATCTTGCAGATAACCTTCTCTACGAAAGCTATCTGGTGATTGAGGAGGTCTATCAGCAACAATCACTCCTGTCTTCACCAGAATTGATGGAACTACATGGGCTTTTCCTGAAAAAGGAAAGCAAAGCCTTAACCCCACGCAAATTATCCGAAGATTTTGCTAAAAACATTTCCTTATTGGGACTGGAGGAGCGTCCGCAACAGTTGGAATTTGCGGAGAAGGTTGAGCAATTATTGGAAGAGCACCAGACTTCCTTTATCCAAGCTCAAACGGGACTGGGCAAGACTTACGGATATCTCCTTCCAGCTTTGAATTTGAAGAGTGATGCAGGGATTTTAGTGAGTGTTCCGACCAAGATTCTTCAAAATCAGATTATGCAAGAAGAAGGTCAGCGTTTAAAAGAGGTTTTCCATCTGGAGATTCATAGTCTAAAGGGTCCTCAAAATTATTTAAAACTGGATGCCTTTCACCGAGTTCTCCATCGATCTGAGCCCAATCGCCTTTTCACACGCTTTAAAATGCAACTGCTCATCTGGCTTACGGAGACAGAGACTGGTGACTTGGACGAAATCGGGCAACTTTATCGCTATCAGCACTTTCTACCTGAACTAGTCCACGATGGCAAGCTTTCAAAGAAAAGTTTATTTGCTACAGAGGATTTTTGGAAACGAGGGCAGGACAAGGCCAAGACCAGTCGCGTCCTCTTGACCAATCATGCCTATCTGGTCACTCGCTTGGAGGACAATCCAGAGTTTGTCGACAACCG
The DNA here is from genome assembly GCF_901543175.1 of Streptococcus australis. NCBI lineage: Bacteria > Bacillati > Bacillota > Bacilli > Lactobacillales > Streptococcaceae > Streptococcus > Streptococcus australis. The sequence continues at coordinate 690,347 of NZ_LR594040.1, forward strand.
TTTGGTGATCTTGGATGAAGCTCAAAAAATGCTGTTAGCTCTTGAAAATCTAGCCCAGCAGGCTTATCGCCTTGAGGATCTTGTTACTCAAATTGAAAAGTCCTTGGAGACAGAGGAAGATTTGATTCAGAAACGTTTGCTTGAGAGTATAGGTTTTGAATGTCGTTACTTGATAGAGCACTACCAGTCAGGCCTTAAGAATGGAAAGTGGTTGGATTCTCTCGAACAGTTGCGCCAACATTTTTCAGAGTTAGGTCTCCCAGAGTACAGAGAGATTGCAAACTTTTTCACGTCGGACCGTGAATTTTGGCTTGCTACAGCAGAGAAATCGAGCAAGGATGTCTTGATTTGTTCAAGCAAAAACGGTCGCTTTATACTAGCAGACTTATTGCCAGAAGATTGTAGACTTCTAGGAGTATCTGCCACTCTTGAAATCAGCAATCGGGTTTCCTTAGCAGATCTATTGGGATTTCCAGGTGTTCCGCTTGTTAGACTTGATGTAGCAAAGCAGGAGCAACAAGAAGTCTTTCTAATCGATGACTTTCCCCTTGTGACAGAAGTTTCACCTTTTGACTATGCTAATGAAGTGGCCTCTGTTATCCGAAGGTTACAAGCCTTTCAAGAACCCTTATTGGTTTTGTTTACCTCAAAAGAAATGTTGCTGGCAGTTTCAGACTTGCTAGACCAACCTCATCTGGCTCAGTACAAAAATGGGGAACCAAGCCAACTGAAAAAACGTTTTGAAAAAGGCGAACGCCAGATCTTGCTTGGAACAGGTAGTTTCTGGGAAGGAGTTGACTTTTCTACCCATCCATTTGTAATCCAAGTGATTCCGAGATTGCCTTTCCAAAATCCCCAAGAACCTTTAACCAAAAAATTAAACCAAGAACTACGTCGTGAAGGAAAAAATCCCTTCTATGATTATCAATTGCCGATGGCTATTATTCGGCTAAAACAAGCCTTAGGTCGTACTGTTAGACGGCCTGACCAAGGTTCGGTTGCTGTAATCTTAGACAGTCGTGTTGTCAGCAAGCGCTATGGCAAACAAATCGCCCAAACCTTGTCAAAAGAAAGAACGGTTCGGGTTCTTGCTAGAGATCAGCTAGGGTCTGCAGTAGCAGATTTTCTACAATCCCGTCGCAATAGAATGAAAGAAAAATCCAAGAAAGAGAAAAGGTAAAAAATATGAAACGTTCCTTCGACTCTCGAGTCGACTATAGTCTTCTTCTACCAGTATTTTGTCTACTGGTGATTGGAGTAGTGGCTATTTATATAGCAGTTAGCCATGACTATCCCAATAATGTACTTCCAATTCTAGGTCAACAAATCGCCTGGATTGCTTTAGGGCTTGTCATTGGCTTTGTCGTCATGTTCTTCAATACCGAGTTTTTATGGAAGGTGACTCCCTATCTTTATGTCTTAGGTTTGGCTTTGATGGTTCTCCCCCTTGTTTTTTACAATCCGAGTTTAGTAGCTTCTACGGGTGCTAAAAACTGGGTGTCAATTGGAGGGACAACACTTTTTCAACCATCTGAGTTCATGAAGATTTCCTATATCTTGATATTGGCTCGAGTCATTGTACAATTCACTCAAAAACACAAGGAATGGCGACGAACTATTCCCTTGGATTTCCTATTGATTGGTTGGATGATTGCCTTTACCATCCCAGTCTTGATCCTTCTAGCCCTACAAAGTGACTTGGGGACTGCCTTGGTCTTCGTAGCTATTTTTGCAGGCATGGTCCTCCTTTCAGGTGTTTCGTGGAAGATTATCATTCCAGTTTTTGCTACAGGAGTGACTGCAGTAGCAGGCTTCTTAGCGATTTTTATCAGTAAAGATGGACGTGCTTTCTTGCATCAGATTGGGATGCCGACCTACCAGATTAACCGTATTTTGGCTTGGCTCAATCCCTTCGACTTTGCACAAACAACGACTTACCAACAGGCGCAGGGGCAAATTGCTATTGGAAGTGGTGGCTTGTTTGGACAAGGGTTCAATGTGTCCAATCTCCTCATTCCAGTACGTGAGAGTGATATGATTTTCACAGTGATTGCTGAAGATTTTGGTTTCATTGGTTCAGTCTTTGTCATTGCTTTATACTTACTTCTTATTTATCGGATGTTGAAGATTACGCTCAGATCAAATAACCAGTTCTACACCTACATCTCGACTGGATTTATCATGATGTTGCTCTTCCATATTTTTGAAAATATCGGTGCCGTGACAGGCTTACTTCCTTTGACAGGGATTCCCTTACCATTCATTTCTCAAGGGGGTTCCGCAATTATTAGTAACCTCATCGGTGTCGGTCTCCTCTTGTCTATGAGTTACCAGACTAATCTAGCAGAAGAGAAAAGTGGAAAAGTTCCATTCAAACGAAAGAAAGTCGTCCTAAAACAAATCAAATAAGGAGGCCACTATGGCAAAAGTTGCAGTTATCTTAGCAAATGGCTTTGAAGAAATCGAAGCCTTGACAGTAGTCGATGTCTTGCGTCGAGCAAACATTTCTTGTGATATGGTAGGATTTGAGGAGCAGGTGACAGGATCACATGACATTCAGGTAAAAGCCGATCGTGTCTTTGATGGTGATTTATCCGACTATGACTTGCTCGTTCTTCCAGGTGGCATGCCTGGATCAGCAAATCTACGGGATAATCAAGCCCTCATTTCTGAGATTCAAGCCTTTAACCAAGAGGGAAAGAAGATCTCGGCTATCTGTGCAGCCCCAATCGCCCTCCATCAAGCAGGTGTTTTAAAAGACAAGCGTTTTACCTGTTATGATGGTGTTCAGGCGCAAATTACTAACGGGATTTACCAAAAGGAAACAGTTGTTGTGGATGGTAATCTAATAACCAGCCGAGGACCGTCAACTGCACTTGCCTTTGCCTATGAATTGGTGGAGCAGTTGGGAGGAGATGCTGAAAGTTTACGAGTTGGCATGCTCTATCGAGATGTCTTTGGAAATCAGCAATAAAACGAGAGGTAAACTCTCGTTTTTTACTTGGAAAAATCTAGGAAATCATCGCTTTTTTCATAAAAAAATGGTATAATGAAGGGTATGAAATATCACGACTACATATGGGATTTAGGTGGTACCCTATTGGACAATTACGAGACTTCTACAGCTGCTTTTGTAGAAACCTTGGCCCAATATGGAATTGAGCAAGAACACGACCGTGTTTACGAAGCCTTGAAGGTTTCGACAGCTTTTGCCATTGAGAAATTTGCCCCAGATATCGAGGATTTTTTAGAGAACTACAAAGAAAATGAAGCACGTGAGCTAGAGCACCCAGTTTTGTTTGAGGGAATTCCAGAGTTACTCAAAGACATCTCTGATAAAGGTGGACGTCATTTCTTGGTTTCTCATCGAAATGACCAAGTTCTGGAACTTCTTTCTAAGACTCGAATAGCCAACTACTTCACCGAAGTAGTGACTGCCAGTTCAGGTTTTAAACGAAAACCAGATCCTGAGTCCATGATTTATTTACGTGATAAATATCATATTACATCCGGTTTGGTCATCGGAGACAGAAACATTGATGTAGAAGCAGGTAAAGCTGCAGGCCTAGATGCCTATCTTTTTGACAATGTTGCAACATTGAGACGATCAATAGACATGTAAGAAAAAGGAAAAAAATGACAGAAGAAATCAAAAACCAACAGGCACAGGATTATGATGCCAGTCAAATTCAAGTTTTAGAAGGTCTGGAAGCCGTTCGTATGCGTCCAGGTATGTATATCGGATCGACTGCTAAAGAGGGGCTTCACCACCTAGTCTGGGAAATTGTTGATAACTCTATTGACGAGGCCTTGGCTGGATTTGCCAGTCACATCCAAGTCTTTATCGAACCAGATGATTCCATTACTGTTGTGGATGACGGTCGTGGAATTCCTGTTGATATTCAAGAAAAGACGGGACGTCCTGCTGTTGAGACAGTCTTTACGGTTCTTCATGCTGGAGGAAAATTCGGCGGTGGCGGATATAAGGTATCAGGTGGTCTCCACGGAGTGGGTTCATCAGTAGTAAACGCTCTTTCAACGCAACTAGATGTCTATGTTCATAAAAATGGCAAAATTCATTACCAAGAATACCGTCGTGGTCATGTTGTTGCTGATCTTGAGGTCGTTGGAGATACAGATAAAACAGGAACAACAGTTCACTTCACACCCGACCCAGAGATTTTTACAGAAACAACGACTTTTGACTTTGAAAAATTAAACAAACGTGTTCAAGAATTAGCCTTTTTGAATCGAGGACTTCGAATCTCCATCACAGACAAGCGTGAAGGTCTCGAACAAACCAAGCATTACCATTATGAGGGTGGGATTGCTAGCTACGTTGAGTATATCAACGAGAATAAGGATGTGATCTTTGATACGCCAATCTACACAGACGGTGAGATGGATGATATCACAGTTGAAGTAGCCATGCAGTACACAACTGGTTACCACGAAAATGTCATGAGTTTCGCCAATAACATTCATACCCATGAAGGTGGAACACATGAGCAAGGTTTCCGTACGGCTCTGACTCGTGTTATCAATGATTATGCCCGCAAGAATAAACTGCTAAAAGACAATGAAGATAACCTGACAGGAGAAGATGTCCGTGAAGGATTGACTGCAGTGATCTCTGTCAAGCATCCAAATCCGCAGTTTGAAGGACAAACCAAGACCAAACTGGGAAATAGCGAAGTAGTTAAGATCACCAATCGTCTTTTTAGCGATGCCTTTTCTGATTTTCTCATGGAGAATCCGCAGATTGCCAAGCGCATCGTGGAAAAAGGGATTTTGGCTGCCAAGGCTCGTGTAGCTGCCAAGCGTGCGCGTGAAGTCACTCGTAAGAAATCAGGCTTGGAAATTTCCAATTTACCAGGGAAATTAGCAGACTGTTCTTCAAACAATCCCGCTGAAACCGAACTCTTCATCGTCGAAGGAGACTCAGCTGGTGGATCAGCTAAATCAGGTCGTAACCGTGAATTCCAGGCTATCTTACCAATTCGTGGTAAGATCTTGAACGTTGAAAAAGCTAGCATGGATAAAATTCTTGCCAACGAAGAAATTCGGAGCCTTTTCACTGCCATGGGAACAGGTTTTGGGGCAGAATTTGATGTTACTAAGGCTCGTTACCAAAAACTCGTTTTGATGACTGATGCCGATGTCGATGGAGCCCACATTCGAACCCTCTTACTGACTCTGATTTACCGCTACATGAAACCAATCCTAGAGGCTGGTTATGTCTACATTGCCCAACCACCGATTTATGGGGTTAAAGTTGGAAGTGAGATCAAAGAATACATTCAGCCAGGTGCGGATCAAGAAATTAAACTCCAAGAAGCCTTAGCACGTCATAGTGAAGGGCGCTCAAAACCAACCATCCAACGATATAAAGGTCTGGGAGAAATGGATGACCACCAATTGTGGGAAACCACCATGGATCCAGAACATCGCTTGATGGCGCGTGTTTCAGTAGATGATGCAGCAGAAGCTGATAAAATCTTTGATATGTTGATGGGGGATCGAGTAGAACCTCGTCGTGAATTTATCGAAGAAAATGCTGTTTACAGTACACTTGACGTCTAAAAATTGTGGGAAATAGTTCCCTTGGTTTAAAAAATATGATATAATCATTACGATTGTTTCTAGTATAAAAGGAGTTTGATATGTCTAATGGACAACTAATTTATCTAATGGTTGCGATTGCAGTCATTTTGATTTTGGCTTATGTAGCGGCAATCTTCCTACGTAAGCGTAATGTAAGTAGATTGACGGCCCTCGAAGAAAGAAAAGAAGAACTCTACAACCTCCCAGTTAATGATGAGGTTGAAGCCGTTAAAAACATGCACTTGATTGGTCAAAGTCAGGTAACCTTCCGTGAATGGAATCAAAAATGGGTCGATTTATCTCTTAACTCATTTGCTGATATTGAAAATAACCTGTTTGAAGCTGAAAGCTACAACAATTCTTTCCGTTTCTTTAAGGCAACACACAAAATTGATCAAATTGAGAGCCAAATCGACTTAATCGAAGAAGACATTGCAGCTATTCGCAATGCCCTCTCAGAACTTGAAAAACAAGAGTCTAAGAATAGCGGACGTGTTCTGCATGCTTTGGACTTATTTGAAAGTCTGCAACATACGGTAGCAGAAAATTCAGAACAGTATGGTGTGGCGCTACCTGAAATTGAGAAGCAATTGGAAATGATTCAGTCGGAATTCTCTCAATTTGTAACATTGAACTCTTCAGGTGACCCAGTTGAAGCTGCAGCAATTCTTGATTCAACTGAAAATCATATTCTCGCTTTGACACATATCGTTGAACGAATTCCAGCTCTTGTTGAAACCTTGACAAAGGAACTGCCAGGACAATTGGAAGATTTGGAGGAAGGCTACCGTAAACTCTTAGATGCTAACTTCCACTTTACTGAAACGGACATTGAGTCACGCTTCCAACTTTTACATGAATCCTTGAAAAATAATCAAGAAAACATCCGCCAGTTGGAATTGGACAATGCGGAGTATGAAAATACACAAATCCAAGAAGAGATTAATGCGCTCTACGATATTTTCACGCGTGAAATTGCTGCTCAAAAAGTCGTTGAAAGTCTTCTTTCAACGCTTCCAACCTATCTCAATCACCTGAAAGAAAACAACCAAGTTCTTGTTCAAGATCTTGAACGCTTAAATAAAACCTATCTTCTTCCAGAAAGTGATGGAAATCATGTTCGCCGTCTTCAAGCAGAATTGGCAGCACTTGATACAGCTATCTTAGAGGTAACAGAGGATCAAGGTGAGCCAACTCAAGCCTTCTCTGTTCTTCAAGAACAGATGGAAATGCTGCAAAGCAACCTTAAGGATATTGAAGATGAGCAAATCTCTGTGAGCGAACGACTTGCCAAAATTGAAAAAGACGACCTCAATGCTCGTCAAAAAGCAAATATTTATGTGAATCGTTTGCATACCATTAAACGATACATGGAGAAGAGAAACTTGCCAGGTATTCCTCAAAGTTTCTTGAAACTCTTCTTTACTGCAAGTCACAACACAGAGGATTTGATGGCAGAGTTAGAGCAACCACAAGTGAATATTGAATCCGTTAAACGAATTCTTGAAGTCGCAACCAATGATATGGAAGCACTTGAAACAGAAACATATGACATCGTTAAATATGCAACATTGACGGAGCAACTCTTGCAATACTCAAACCGTTACCGTTCATTTGATGAACGTATCCAAGATGCTTTCAATGAAGCTCTTGAAATTTTTGAGAAAGATTTTGACTATAAAACATCATTTGAAAAGATTTCGCAGGCCTTGGAAGTTGCAGAGCCAGGAGTTACAAATCGCTTTGTTTCTTCTTATGAAAAAACACGTGAAGCGATTCGCTTCTAATACCTGAAAAGCTTAGATCATCTAGGCTTTTTATTATTTCTTTCAAAAATAGAAGAATATCGATTTATCATTGAAATTATAGTTCTGATTTGATATGATGGAGGTATGAAGAAAAATAGAGAGAAGCGTGTTTCCCACGATAAAAAGAGAAATGTATTACTTGTTTTAGTCGGTATTTTAAGTCTTGCTATGATCTGCCTAGGTGGCGTGATTGGGTACAAGATTTTGCAGAAACAATCCTATGAACAAAAAATTGAAGCCTTAAAAAACGAAAAAGACCAACAGTTCAACGCAGGCAGTCAGAAAGACCATTTCCGAAAAGGTCAAGCTGAGGTGTTTGCCTACTACCCTCTTCAAGGGGAGGAAGTCATTGCACCTGTTAGGGAAAAAATCAACCAGGATATTAAAGAAAAGCTGGAAGATAAAGAGGATTTGGTCTTTTATTATACCGAGCAATTGGATCCTGTTTTAAAGGGAGTTGTGGCTCGTAATATCAGTAAGCAAGTCTACGATTTGTCTGCAAGAAAGGTTGAAGAAAAAGAAAATACTTCTTTGGGGAAAGTTTACTTGACAGAAGATGGTAAACTTTTTACTCTTAGTCAACTCTTCAAGGATGCAAGCAAGGCTAAGGAACTCCTACTGAGTCAAATCAAATCAACTCTAGAAGATAAGAAACTTGACCAGACAAAAATTGATCAGGTCCTAAAAAACTTTACAGACCAAGATTTGTCGTCATGGAGCTTTGATTATAAAGATAGTCAAATCATCCTTTATCCTGCTGACCTAGGGGAGACTCTGGAGGAAATTGCTCTACCAATATCCAGTTTCTTTGATGTCTTGGAGTCCTCTTATCTTTTAGAAAAGGATGCTGAACTCTATCAAGCTTACTTTGCTCAGAAAAATAAAAAAGTTGTAGCCTTGACCTTTGATGATGGACCAAATCCAGCTACAACTACACAAGCTTTGGATACATTGGCTAAGTACAATGTAAAGGCGACCTTCTTTGTACTTGGTAAAAATATTGCTGGCAATGAAGATCTTCTGAAACGAATGAAATCAGAAGGGCATGTTGTGGGAAACCATAGCTGGAATCATCCTGTTCTTTCAAAATTGACTCTTGAAGATGCTAAAAAGCAAATTACGGATACAGAAGATTCCTTGACCAAGGTCTTAGGTTCGAGTTCTAAACTCATGCGCCCGCCTTATGGTGCCATTACAGATGATATCCGTAATAGTCTGGACTTGAGCTTTATCATGTGGAATGTGGATAGTTTGGACTGGAAGAGTAAGAATGAGACAGCCATTTTAACAGAGATTCAGCATCAAGTTCGTAATGGATCCATTGTTCTTATGCATGATATTCATGGCGCTACGGTTAATGCTCTTCCAAAGATTATAGAATATCTGAAAGAGCAAGGTTATACATTTGTGACGATTCCGGAAATGCTCAACTCTCGCTTGAAAGCTCACGAAATGTATTATGACCGTGATCAATAATTATTAAAATCTAAAGGAGCAAGTGTTCTGTTAATCTGGCTTTGTTTCTTTAGATTTTCTTCACATAGAAAGGAAAAATGATGAAAGCTTATACCCTTAATAACGGAGTTTCAATCCCAGTTTTAGGATTTGGAACATGGAAAGCTGAAAATGGAGAAGTGGCCTACCAAGCTGTTTTAGACGCCTTGAAAGCTGGCTACCGCCATATCGATACTGCAGCTATCTACAAAAATGAGGAGAGTGTTGGTCGCGCTATTCGGGATAGCGATATTCCACGCCAAGAAATCTTTGTAACGACCAAACTCTGGAATAGCAATCACAGCTATGAAGAAGCTCGCCAAGCTTTTGAGCAATCAATGGAAAAACTGGGATTGGACTATTTAGATTTGTACCTTATCCATTGGCCAAATCCAAAACCACTAAGAGAAAATGACGCGTGGAAAACTCGTAATGCTGAAGTCTGGAGAGCGATGGAGGACCTTTACCAAGAAGGCAAAATCCGTGCTATCGGAGTTAGTAATTTCCTTCCCAAGCATTTGGATGCCTTGCTTGAGACAGCAAGAATCATTCCTGCAGTCAATCAGGTGCGCTTGGCCCCTGGAGTTTATCAAGAGGAAGTGGTTACCTATTGTAGAGAGAAGGGAATTCTCCTAGAGGCCTGGGGACCTTTTGGGCAAGGAGAGTTGTTTGACAAGAAAGAAGTCCAAGAAATTGCTGCAAAGCATGGGAAATCAGTGGCTCAAGTCGCCTTGGCATGGAGTTTGGCAGAAGGTTTCTTGCCTCTACCTAAGTCAGTGACAGCCTCTCGCATCCAGAGCAATCTTGACTGTTTTGGGATTGAACTCAGCAAAGAAGAACGAGAAATCTTGAAGAAAATCTCGGTGACTTCTGGTGCACCACGTGTGGATGAGATGGATTTTTAGAAAGTAAGAAAAAGAATTGTAAATTTCGTGCCTTTCTGATATAATATTCAACAGGAAAGAAAGTCTTATGGCGTTCTTCAAGCGAGCTTGGGACAGTGGGAGCCAAGTAGAACAAGGTAAGAAACTGGCGCTTTCTGTCGTATTTTTTAAAAACAATGAAGTAATAAATTAGGGTGGAACCGCGTTTCAACGCCCCTAGTCGCAAGGCTTGGGTGTTAAAATTCGGTTCTTTTTGAATTTCGTCAAACACCCAAGAGGAAAGGAACATAATGATTAAAGGATCTTGTTTATGTAAAGCAGTCACCTACACTTTAGATGAAGAATTGTCGGAAATAGTTTTTTGCCATTGCTCATTCTGTCGGAAAGCAACTGCGTCGGCCTACACAGTTAATGCCAAAGTTAGCAGCAAAAATCTGGTATTGTATGGAAAAGAGAATTTGGTTAGCTATAGTTCATCTCCAGGGAAACAACGTTATTACTGCCAGAACTGTCACAGTCAAATTTTCACTGCTCAAGAAAATATACCAGAAGTCTGTGCTTTGAAATTAGGAACAATAGATGAATGCGATCAGAATTTACAAACGGTTCCCAAACGTCATATTTTTCAGGACCCAGCTTTTTCTTGGCTGCTTGATGAATAAATCTAAAAAGATAATATAAATTAAAGGAGTAAACAATGTCTAAGAAATTAACATTTCAAGAAATTATTTTGACTTTGCAACAATTTTGGAATGACCAAGGTTGTATGCTCATGCAGGCTTATGACAATGAAAAAGGTGCAGGTACAATGAGTCCTTACACCTTCCTGCGTGCCATCGGGCCTGAGCCATGGAATGCGGCTTATGTCGAGCCATCACGTCGTCCTGCTGACGGCCGTTATGGGGAAAACCCTAACCGTCTTTACCAACACCACCAATTCCAAGTGGTCATGAAGCCTTCTCCATCAAATATCCAAGAGCTTTACCTAGAATCCTTGGAAAAATTGGGCATTAATCCTTTGGAACACGATATTCGTTTTGTCGAGGACAACTGGGAAAACCCATCAACTGGTTCAGCTGGTCTTGGTTGGGAAGTTTGGCTCGATGGGATGGAAATCACTCAGTTTACTTATTTCCAACAAGTAGGTGGATTGGCAACTGGTCCTGTGACTGCAGAAGTTACTTATGGTTTGGAACGCTTGGCTTCTTACATCCAAGAAGTAGACTCTGTCTATGATATTGAGTGGGCTGATGGTGTAAAATACGGAGAAATCTTCATCCAGCCTGAGTACGAGCATTCAAAATATTCATTTGAAATTTCGGACCAAGAAATGTTGCTGGAAAACTTTGATAAGTTTGAAAAAGAAGCCGGTCGTGCACTAGCAGAAGGCTTGGTTCACCCTGCCTACGACTATGTTCTCAAATGTTCACACACCTTTAACTTACTTGACGCGCGTGGAGCTGTTTCTGTAACCGAACGCGCAGGCTATATCGCTCGTATTCGTAACTTGGCCCGTGTCGTAGCCAAAACCTTTGTCGCAGAACGCAAACGCCTAGGTTACCCACTTTTGGATGAAGCAACACGTGCCCAACTACTAGCAGAAGACGGAGAGTAGTAAGTAATACTATGCTCTAAAATCGTTGAAGGCAAGTCGAAGACTTGCTAGAGGGATATGCACCGCTGTACTGGTATGTGGGGATTTTTGAAACTTTAGGTTCAAAAATTAGTCAGCTAAATCCACTTTGATGAGACTGTTGGAAATCTTGGTTTATTTGGTATAAGATTTCCATACAGACTCACAAAGTTAGTTAGCGACGTCCCCAGTACTTAAGGTGCATATCAAAAAAAGATTGAAGAAGATGTAAAGGAAATAACATGACAAAAAACTTATTAGTAGAACTCGGTCTTGAAGAGTTACCAGCCTACGTAGTAACTCCAAGTGAAAAGCAACTAGGTGAAAAAATGGCAGCCTTCCTCAAGGAAAACCGCCTGTCCTTTGAAGCTATCCAAACCTTCTCAACACCCCGTCGTTTGGCTGTTCGTGTGATTGGGCTTGCAGACAAACAGTCTGATTTGACAGAAGATTTCAAGGGACCAGCTAAGAAAATCGCCTTGGATAGTGATGGAAACTTCACCAAAGCAGCCCAAGGATTTGTCCGTGGGAAAGGTTTGACTGTTGAAGATATTGAATTCCGTGAAATCAAGGGTGAAGAGTATGTCTATGTTACCAAGGAGGAAGTTGGTCAACCAGTTGAATCTATCATTCCTGGTGTCGTGGATGTCTTGAAATCCCTAACTTTCCCAGTCAGCATGCACTGGGCTGGAAATAGTTTTGAATACATCCGCCCCGTTCATACTTTGACAGTTCTCTTAGACGAACAAGAGTTTGACTTGGACTTCCTTGATATCAAGGGGGATCGTGTGAGCCGTGGTCATCGTTTCTTAGGACAAGAAACCAAGATTCAGTCAGCAGTTAGCTACGAAGAAGATCTTCGTGCACAGTTTGTAATCGCGGATCCACGTGAACGTGAACAAATGATTGTTGACCAAATCAAGGAAATTGAGGCAAAACATGGTGTACGTATCGAAATTGATGAGGACTTGCTTAACGAGGTCTTGAACTTGGTTGAATACCCAACTGCCTTCATGGGAAGTTTTGACGCAAAATACCTTGAAGTGCCAGAAGAAGTCTTGGTGACTTCGATGAAGGAACACCAACGCTACTTTGTTGTCCGTGATCAAGATGGAAAACTCTTGCCAAACTTCATTTCAGTCCGTAACGGAAACGCAGAGCATTTGGAAAATGTTATCAAAGGAAATGAAAAAGTCTTGGTAGCCCGCTTGGAAGACGGAGAATTCTTCTGGCGTGAAGACCAAAAATTGGTTATCTCAGACCTTATCGAAAAATTAAACAACGTCACCTTCCACGAAAAGATTGGTTCTCTTCGTGAACACATGATTCGTACTGGTCAGATAGCCACTCTCTTGGCAGAAAAAGCTGGTTTATCAATGGATGAAACCCTTGACCTTGCTCGTGCAGCAGCCATTTACAAGTTTGATTTGTTGACGGGGATGGTTGGTGAGTTTGATGAACTTCAAGGGATTATGGGAGAGAAATATGCACTTCTAGCAGGTGAAACTCCAGCAGTTGCAGCTGCCATTCGTGAACACTACATGCCGACATCAGCTGAAGGAGAACTTCCAGAAACTAAGGTTGGAGCCGTTCTTGCTCTTGCAGACAAATTGGACACGATTTTGAGTTTCTTCTCAGTAGGCTTGATTCCATCAGGTTCTAATGACCCTTATGCTCTTCGTCGCGCGACGCAAGGTGTTGTTCGTATCTTGGATGCCTTTGGTTGGCACATTGCTATGGATGAGCTGATCAATAGCCTTTATGCTTTGAAATTCGACAGTTTAACTTATGAAAATAAAGCAGAGGTCATGGATTTTATCAAGGCTCGTGTCGATAAGATGATGGGTTCTACTCCAAAAGACATTAAGGAAGCAGTCCTTGCAAGTTCGAACTTTGTTGTGGCGGATATGTTGGAAGCAGCAAGTGCTCTCGTAGAAGCAAGTAAAAAAGAAGCTTTCAAATCGTCTGTTGAATCTCTCTCACGTGCCTTTAACTTGGCTGAGAAGGCAGAAGGTTCTGACACGGTTGATCCTGCCCTCTTTGAGAATGAAGAAGAAAAAGCTTTGGCGGAGGCAGTAGAATCATTAGTCCTATCAGAAACTGCAAGCCAGCAATTAGAACAACTCTTTGCGCTTAGTCCAGTTATTGATGCTTTCTTTGAAAATACCATGGTAATGGCCGAAGATCAGGCTGTCCGTCAAAATCGTTTGGCAATCTTATCACTACTAACCAAGAAAGCAGCTAAGCTCGCTCGTTTTAACCAAATCAATACTAAATAAATTCAGTCGAACGGACTGTATCTTATCACAAAGGAGAAGAAATGGATCCGAAAAAAATAGCTCGTATCAATGAGCTTGCTAGAAAGAAAAAAACAGAAGGTCTAACTTCTGCTGAAAAAGTGGAACAAGCTAAGCTTCGTGAGGAATACATCGAAGGCTATCGTCGTTCAGTTCGTCACCACATCGAGGGAATCAAAATCGTGGATGAACAAGGAAACGACGTTACACCAGAAAAACTACGCCAAGTACAACGTGAAAAAGGTTTGCACGGCCGTAGTCTTGATGATCCAAATTCATAACATTCAAGGGTTTTGTAGATGATTTACAAAACCTTTTTTTGCTAATAACAAAAAAGAAGGAGCCAAGTGGCTCCTTTTTGATTTCTTAGTTGCTCGCACCAGAAGTAGCGTCAGCGCCGCCTCCGTGACCACCATCGCCTCCAGCATCAGAAGCACCAGAAGTAGCATCAGCGTCTCCATGACCTCCAGCAGCAGGAGCGAATGGCCCACTACCACCTACCAAACGTTGACCAGTTTCTTGTAGGTACCAGTCAAGCCATGGTTGGAAGTTAAAGACGATTTCATTGATACCAGCGTATGATCCATCAGGATAGTACATAGCTTGGTAGTTGTGAGTGTTGATAACACCTGCAGGCGAACCTGGAACGATCGTACGGACGTATTCTTGGTTTCCGTTGCGAAGTGTTCCGATAACCCACTCTACATTCTTCATGCGTGCTGGCGGAAGAGAAGCATGCACAGTTGACATACGGCTACCTGATTGAGGTGGTACACGTTTAGCAAACATGGTGTCTGGATCTTGGTGAGCGTTGTTGTAGTAGAGGAATTGGTTGTTGTCATCAGCATATGTCAATTCAAATGGCATAGCTTTCAAGAACATATCGATTTGGTTAACTGTAAGGATACCATGGTCCAATTTGACATAGGTATCACCAGAAACAGCACCAGTGATTGCTGCAACTTTTTCTACCCATTCTGGATCGTCAGGGTCAACTTCTGTGATGGTTGTAGCAATTGGTTTTCCACAATCCAAGTCTTCTGGTTCGATTGGTTTTGGTTTTTTCAATTTTGAAACGACTCCTACGTATTTAACAAAGTTATCTAAGCAAGTTTCAAGGAATTTAACAGTTCCTTCGTTGGTGATGTTTCCATTGTTATCAAAAGCTTCTTTGGCTTTACCAAGAAGGAATTCATTTCCTGGAAGTGTGTAGGCGTTGACACCTGGAGCGTCTAGGATCTTACGAAGGTGAACTTGGGCACGTGAAGTTCCTTGGTCGTAGTATGATGCTCCCACAATCATAACAGGTTTGTTTTCAAATGGATGAACTTCGTATGAAAGCCATTCAAGCACAGATTTGAGAGAAGCTGAGATAGTGTGGTTGTGCTCAGGAGTCGCGATAATGACACCATCAGCACGTGTAATCTTGTTATACAAGAAGCGCAATTGGAAACTTTCGTCCCATTTTTCGTCTTGGTTAAACATTGGAACTTCGTCGATTTCAAGAACTTCTAATTCAAATTTGAATTTGAAATTGCGACGGATAAATTCCAAGAGTTTGCGGTTATATGATTGATCGTAGTTTGATCCAACAAGTCCAACAAATTTCATTCTTTCGGTCTCCTATCTTACAAATTTTCCCAGTCGAATTCTTCAGCATCTTTGCGAAGCAATTCTTGTGCATTGCGCAATTTCTCAGTAATCTTCACAAAGATACGGAAGTCATCAAAGATGGCATCCAATTTCTTGATAACATCAAGGTCAACCAAGTCTCCACTTGGGTTAAATGCTTGAAGAGAGTGAGAAAGCAAGAATTCATCTGGTAGAACATTTGCCTTAATTTCAGGAGCGTTCAAGATTTGACGAAGTTGCAGTTGGGCACGAGATGAACCAAGAGTACCGTAAGAAGCACCAGTGATCATGATTGGTTTGTTCAAAAGTGGGTAGATACCATAGGATAGCCAAGCAAGAGCGCTCATCAAAACTGCAGGAATAGAGTGGTCGTACTCAGGAGTACCGATAATGACACCATCAGCTGCTTCAATTTTAGCAGCAATTTCAAGAATTTCAGCAGGAAGAAGTTTGTCTGCTGGTTTGTTGAAAACAGGGATGTCTTTGATTTCAACGAGTTCAATCTCAGCCTTATCGGCGAAGTGTTTTTGCATGTATTGGAGCAATTGGCGGTTTGTAGAACGTTTAGAGTTCGTTCCAACAATGGCAATAAGTTTTAGCATGAGATTTCCTTTCTCTTTTTACATAATACAAATTTAAAGGCCTGAAGAACAAGTAAGGTTCCCCTCTTTGTCGATGAGGATGGCTTCGATACCATCTAAACTTTCGACTTGCCAGAGGATAGAAGCGCTACGTTCTCCGAATAGGCGGGTTGTCCAAATCTCACCATCGACAGATTTATCTGAGATAATCGTTAGGCTAGCGAGGTCTGTTTCGACAGGAAATCCTGTCTCACTATCAAAGATATGGTGATAGTCTTTTCCATCTACTGTCAGGTGGCGTTCATAGATACCTGAAGTGACAACGGATTTGTTAGACGCAGGAATGGTTAGGAGATGATTGCCACGAGGATTTTGCGGATCTTGAATCCCAATCTGCCAGGCTTTCCCTTCTTTAGCTTGGTTATTCCCGATGGTGAGGATATTTCCTCCGAGATTGATCAAGGCAGAGGTGACACCGTGTGCTTTTAAATACTGGGAAACCTTATCTGCACTATAGCCTTTGGCTAAGCAACCTAGATCAAGCTTCATTCCTTTCTTCTCTAAAAAAACAGTAGAGCTAGTCGGATCCAACTTGATAAAATGCGGGTCAACTAGGGGCAAGACAGCTTCGATTTCGTTTAACTCTGGAAGTCGTGCATCTGCAAATCCGATTCGCCAGGTTTGAATCAAGGGACCGATACTGATATTTAGATGGCTAGAGGGAGCTAGGCTGTGCTCTAGTCCAAGAGCAATCAGTTCAAATAGGTCAGGATGAACCTTAACAGGTGCGATTCCAGCCTGGTAGTTGATTTCCATCAGTTCGGATTCTTGACTATTGGCGTTGAAGCGGTATTCGAGCTCCTTGAGCAAGTCAAAAGCGCCCTGAAGCAGGATTTCTGCCCGCTCATCTACTAATGAAATCGTGATAGTTGTTCCCATTAGCCGTTCAGAACGTGAACGAAGAGGCAAGCTACCAACTCCTTTCTACTTCATAGGAAATATTCAAGTTAGGTTAAATTTATGAGAATTGAACCCCTTACATTTTCTTTCCATGTTTCTAGCATAACATAAAGTCAGCGTTTTCACAAATAAATTTTAACAAAAAGTCAAGAAATATGCTTAAAAAATATTAAAATAAGGATAGAAACTCAAATAAATAATATAATAAAGCTTAAAATTACTTAAAATATGAGAATTCTAAGCAAATACCTTGTAAACGCTAACAGCAAATGTTATACTAGGAGGGTAAATTAAATTTTAAAGGTGGAATTATTCTATGAGTAAAATCGTTGTAGTTGGTGCTAACCACGCTGGTACAGCATGTATCAATACTATGTTGGACAACTTTGGACATGAAAATGAAATCGTTGTATTTGACCAAAACTCAAATATTTCATTCCTTGGTTGTGGAATGGCGCTTTGGATCGGGGAACAAATTGATGGTCCAGAAGGTCTCTTCTACTCTGATAAAGAAAAATTGGAAGCAAAGGGTGCAAAAGTTTACATGAACTCACCTGTTCTTTCAATCGACTATGACAATAAAGTTGTGACTGCAGAAGTTGAAGGTCAAGAACACAAAGAGTCTTACGACAAATTGATCTTTGCGACTGGTTCAACTCCAATCTTGCCTCCAATCGAAGGTGTTGAAATCGTTAAGGGCAACCGTGAGTTCAAAGCAACACTTGAAAATGTTCAATTTGTTAAGTTGTACCAAAACGCAGAAGAAGTCATCGAAAAACTTGCTGACAAGAGCAAACACCTTGAACGCATCGCTGTAGTTGGTGGTGGTTACATCGGTGTTGAACTTGCTGAAGCTTTCGAACGTCTTGGAAAAGAAGTTGTCCTTGTTGATATCGTAGACACTGTTTTGAACGGCTACTACGACAAAGACTTCACTCAAATGATGGCTAAGAACTTGGAAGACAACAACATCCGCTTGGCACTTGGTCAAACAGTAAAAGCTATCCAAGGTGATGGTAAAGTTGAACGCTTGGTAACAGACAAAGAAACATTTGATGTGGATATGGTTGTTCTTGCTGTTGGTTTCCGTCCAAATACAGCTCTTGCTGATGGTAAGATTGAACTATTCCGCAACGGTGCCTTCCTTGTTGACAAGAAACAAGAGACATCAATTCCAGGTGTTTATGCAGTAGGTGACTGTGCGACTGTTTATGACAACGCTCGTAAAGACACTAGCTACATCGCGCTTGCTTCAAACGCTGTTCGTACTGGTATCGTTGGTGCTTACAATGCTTGTGGACATGAATTGGAAGGAATTGGTGTACAAGGATCAAACGGTATCTCAATCTACGGTCTTCACATGGTTTCAACTGGTTTGACTCTTGAAAAAGCTAAAGCTGCTGGTTACAACGCAACTGAAACAGGCTTTAACGACCTTCAAAAACCAGAATTTATGAAGCATGACAACCATGAAGTTGCCATCAAGATTGTTTTTGACAAAGACAGCCGCGAAATTCTTGGCGCTCAAATGGTATCACGTGATTCAGCTATCAGTATGGGAATCCACATGTTCTCACTTGCTATCCAAGAACATGTGACAATTGACAAGTTGGCTCTGACAGACCTGTTCTTCTTGCCACACTTTAACAAACCATACAACTACATCACAATGGCTGCTCTTACAGCTGAAAAATAATAGAATTGTTATTTGAATATGAAAAAAAGTTGAGAAGAAATTTTCTCAACTTTTTTACATGTAATAAACAATAGCAATATATTGGAGAGCAGACGCAGCTAAGATAAAGAGATGCCAGATCATGTGGAAATAAGGTTTTTTCTTAGCGTAAAATCCAGCTCCAACTGTATAACAGAGTCCGCCAGTTACCATGAGGCTCCAAAAGACTGGCGTTGTTTGACTGATAATGGCAGGAATAATTGCCAGAACCAACCAGCCCATAATCAGGTAAAGAGCAAGACTGAATTTCTCATTGACCTTTTTAGCAAAGATTTTATAGAGGATGCCGAAAATGGTCGTTCCCCACTGAATGGCAATAATCAGATAGCCAAACCAGTTATTCATCAAAGTCAATACGACTGGTGTATAAGAGCCTGCTATGGCCACATAAATCATAGAGTGGTCGATGATTCGTAAGACGTATTTGTGGGTCGAACCATAGGCCATAGAATGGTAAATGGTTGACGAAAGGAACATGAGAAATAGACTGATAACAAAGATAGAAACACCAAAAGATGATAAAAATCCATGTACTTCGTAACTATAGGTGGATGAAATGGGGAGTAAGATGAGCATGATAACTGCGCCCACAGCATGGGTTACGCTATTGGCGATTTCTTCTCCAAAACTGAGTTTTTTACTGAGCTTTAGGCTGGTATTCATTGGATTTCCTCCTCTTCTTTGCTAAGGATTAAGTCTAGAGTTTGATGATAGAGTTTAACCGTTTGGCAGCTGGTTTGGATAATAGGATTCTCTGGATCAATCCCATGGTTCATATAGTCCACAAAAGCATCGTAGAGCTGGTCTGAGCTTGCATAAGTGTGTAGAGTATTCAGTGTCTGAGCGATTTCTTGAATCGAAAAGACAGATTTGAGAGTAGTGATAGCAATTAAACGGGCAATCTGTTTGCGTTGGTATTTCTTCTTGTCAGGCTTTGTCAGGTAACCATGTTTGACATAGTTATTGACCATAGATGCGGTCAGGCCCTTTTCTTTATCTGGAGAGATAGGGGCGCAGACTTGATTGACATAAAGCAAAACCTGATCCAGATAGAGGTCAATGTTTGGAATTTCTTCCCATTTTGGGTAGGAAAAGATAGAATTCATTTCCAACTCCTTTTTATCTAGTTTTAATAACTAGATTATAAAATAATAAAAAACAAAAGTCAAGTTTCAACTGCTTGTAGAAAGCCCTAAATTATGCTATGATGAGAGAAACTAGTAAGAAGAGAGGAGAAAAGATGGAGATTCGTTTAGCTTTTCCAAACGAAGTAGAGGCGATTATGCAGGTGATGGAGGATGCCAAAAAATGCTTAGCCAAGTCAGGAAGTGACCAGTGGCAAAATGGCTATCCAAATGCCGACATCATTATTGATGATATTATCTCTGGTCAAGCCTATGTAGCCTTGGAAGAAGGAGAATTACTAGCCTATGCTGCTGTGACCAAGAACCCAGAGGAAGCCTATGAAGCCATTTATGAAGGAAGTTGGCAGGGGGAAGAATCAGAATATCTGGTCTTTCACCGTATCGCCGTAGCAGCAGATGTACAAGGGCAGGGAGTTGCTCAGACTTTCCTAGAAGGCTTGATTGAAGGATTTGATTACCTAGATTTTCGTTCAGATACACATGTTGAAAACAAGGCCATGCAGCATATCTTTGAAAAACTTGGATTTAGTCAGGTCGGAAAAGTTCCAGTTGATGGGGAACGCTTGGCTTATCAGAAATTAAAATAATGACGCAGAAAAAATACTTTAAAATACTCTACTTGTCGCCAATCGGAACCTTGTCCTTGGTCGCTGATGAGCAATATCTTTATGGAATTTGGGTGCAGGACCAAACTCATTTTGAGAGAGGTATCGATACGGATGGGATAGAAATCGTTAAGGAGCATCCTGTCCACGACAAAGTTATTTCCTATTTAGATGCTTATTTCGATGGGAGAGTTCAAGACTTGTCTCTCTTGCCCTTGGCTCCCATTGGGACGGATTTTGAAAAGCGAGTCTGGACCTACTTACAGAGTATTCCTTATGGGCAAACAGTGACTTACGGTCAAATAGCTAAAGATTTGCAGGTGCCCTCTGCCCAAGCTATTGGCGGAGCAGTGGGGCGTAATCCCTGGTCCATCCTCGTCCCCTGTCATCGAGTGCTAGGGGCAGACAATCGTCTGACAGGCTATGCTTCGGGAGTCGAAAAGAAAGCCTGGCTCTTGCAGCATGAAGGTGCGATTTTTCAAGAAAATAAAGAATAGAAAGAAAAGAAAATGTTAGAATTTATCGAATACCCAAAATGTTCAACTTGTAAGAAAGCAAAAAATGAACTTGACCAACTCGGACTTGACTACCAAGACGTCCATATTGTAGAAGAAACACCAAGTGAAGACGTGATTTTGAACTGGTTAGAAACTTCTGGTTTTGAAGTGAAACAATTTTTCAATACCAGCGGGATCAAATATCGTGAACTGGGCCTGAAAGATAAGGTAGGAAGCCTATCCAACCAAGAAGCAGCCAAGCTTCTGGCAAGTGATGGCATGTTGTTAAAACGTCCAATCTTATTGGAAAATGGTGCTGTTAAGCAAATTGGCTATAGAAAATCCTACGGGGAACTGGGCTTGAAATAGTTTTTATCTATCTCCTTGATAGGTAAAATATATAACTTCCCTGTTTTAAAGTGTGATAAACTAGAAGGTAGACAAAGTCTGCTTTATCCGTAGCAAATAATTTGCTTGCGAGCAGAAGTATGGTAGAATGAATCATTATCAGGAGAGGATGTTTTTATGACTGTTACAACACTTTTAGTATCAGATTGGTACCAGAGCTTGATGCAGCTGATTCCAGATGGTAAGCTCTTTAGCTTGCGTTCGGTTTTTGATGGGATTCCAAGAATTGTCCAACAACTTCCCACAACTATTATGTTGACGCTTAGTGGTGCGATTTTTGGTTTGGTGCTGGCCTTGGTTTTCGCCATTGTAAAAATCAACCGTGTTAAGATTTTATATCCCTTGCAGGCCTTTTTTGTCAGCTTTTTAAAAGGGACACCGATTTTGGTTCAGCTTATGTTGACCTACTACGGGATTCCACTTGCTCTGAAAGCCCTCAATCAACAATGGGGAACCAGCTTCAATATCAATGCTATTCCAGCAGCAACCTTTGCGATTGTAGCTTTTGCCTTTAATGAGGCGGCTTATGCCAGCGAAACCATTCGTGCAGCCATCCTTTCTGTCAATCCTGGTGAGATTGAAGCGGCGCGCAGTCTGGGAATGACCCGTGCGCAAGTTTATCGTCGTGTGATTATTCCTAATGCAGCGGTGGTAGCTACTCCAACCTTGATCAATTCCCTCATCGGTTTGACCAAAGGAACTTCTCTAGCTTTTAGTGCGGGTGTTGTCGAAGTTTTTGCCCAGGCTCAGATTTTGGGTGGAGCGGATTATCGTTACTTTGAGCGATTCATCTCCGTTGCTCTTGTTTACTGGGTAGTCAATATCGGAATCGAAAGCCTCGGTCGCTTTATTGAGAAGAAAATGACCATTTTAGCGCCGGATGCAGTAACTACAGATGTGAAAGGAGACCTTCGTTAATGATTAAGATTTCGAATTTAAGCAAATCCTTTTCAGGTCAGACTGTCTTGGATCATCTAGACTTGGATATCCAAAAGGGAGAAGTAGTAGCCTTGATTGGTTCATCTGGAGCAGGGAAATCAACTTTCTTGCGTAGCCTCAACTATCTTGAAACACCAGATAGCGGATCCATCCAGATTGACAATTTTACAGTTGATTTTTCTCAGATTAGCCAAGAGGAGATTTTGACCCTTCGTCGCAAGTTGTCCATGGTTTTTCAACAGTTTAACTTGTTTGAACGCCGAACAGCCCTTGACAATGTCAAGGAAGGCTTGGTCGTTGTTAAGAAATTATCAGATGAGGAAGCAACCAAAATCGCCAAGGAAGAGTTGGCTAAGGTCGGTCTTTCTGATAAGGAGCAACATTACCCTCGCCATTTGTCGGGTGGGCAAAAGCAACGGGTTGCCCTAGCGCGCGCGCTCGCTATGAAACCAGACGTCTTGCTCTTGGACGAACCAACATCAGCTCTTGACCCAGAATTGGTCGGAGAAGTGGAAAAGTCTATTGCAGACGCCGCTAAGTCTGGTCAGACCATGATTTTGGTCAGTCATGATATGTCTTTTGTAGCCCAAGTGGCAGATAAGATTTTGTTCCTAGATAAGGGGAAAATCATTGAGTCAGGCACACCGGATGAGATTATCCACCATCCGAAAGAAGAACGGACAAAAGAATTCTTCGCTAGTTACAAACGGACTTATATTTGATATAATAGTAAAAGGAAAACTCAGTTAGTTGGACTAGCTGAGTTTACTCTTTAAAAAAGATAGAAACGAGAGAGATCATGCTGCTGCAACTATTTTCTTTATATTTCGAGAGTTTGATCTTAACGACCATTCTCGTCGTGATTTTTTTAGGGATTTGGATTGGATTGAGAGCTATGTCTGGTGTGGACAAGACTGCCAAGGCCCGTCAAGCTCATCTTTATGATATGATTATGATTGGAGTTTTGGTTGTTCCGGTGTTATCCTTTGCCGTCATGAGTTTGCTCTTGGTTTTCAAGGCATAATCCTTGCGTGACTAGCAAGGATGAGTTAGAATAAAGATAGCTACAACAAGAAAGAAGGAATCGAAATGTACGATACGATTATTGTCGGTGCTGGACCTGCGGGAATGACCGCTGCCTTATATGCCGCTCGCAGCAATCTGAAAGTGGCTTTGATTGAAGGTGGTCTGCCAGGCGGGCAAATGAATAACACATCTGATATTGAAAACTATCCAGGTTATGCTAACATCAGTGGCCCTGAATTGGCAGAGAAGATGTTTGAACCTCTTGAAAATCTTGGAGTAGAGCACCTTTATGGCTATGTTGAAAATATTGAAGACCAAGGTGACTATAAGAAGGTAATCACTGATGATCAAGTTTACGAAACCCGTACTGTCATCGTGGCAACGGGGTCAAAACACCGTCTCTTGGGAGTTCCCGGAGAAGAAGAACTAAATAGCCGAGGTGTTTCTTACTGTGCAGTCTGTGATGGAGCTTTCTTCCGTGACCAAGACTTGCTCGTAGTCGGTGGTGGAGATTCAGCGGTAGAAGAAGCCCTCTTCTTGACACGCTTTGCCAAGACTGTCACTATTGTTCACCGTCGCGACCAACTTCGTGCCCAAAAGGTTTTGCAAGACCGTGCCTTTGCTAATGAGAAAGTCAACTTTATCTGGGACTCTGTCGTCAAGGAAATTAAAGGTGAAAACCGAGTCGAATCTGTCGTATTTGAAAATGTAAAAACTGGTCAAGTGACAGAGCAAGCCTTCGGTGGTGTCTTTATCTATGTTGGACTGGACCCTGTTAGTGATTTTGTTAAAGAATTGAATATTCAAGACCAGACGGGATGGATTGTGACAGACAACCACATGAAGACTTCAGTTGATGGTATTTTTGCGGTTGGAGATGTTCGTCAGAAAGATCTTCGTCAAGTAACAACAGCAGTTGGAGATGGGGCTATCGCTGGTCAAGAAGTCTATAAATTTATCACAGAACATAGTTAAGCAAAAAAGTTTCCAATCAACTGATTGGAAACTTTTTTATAGTCGGTTTCGGAAAACTTCGTACATGAGAATGGCTGCAGCAACACTGGCATTGAGACTTTGAACATGCCCATTCATCGGAATGGTAATCATCTCGTCAACCTGTTTTTTGATGTTGCTAGAGATTCCTTTTCCTTCATTTCCGATGATGAGGGCGATTTTCCCTTTTGTATTCCACTTGTGGCAAGGAGTACCGTTCATATCCGTTCCAAAGGTCCAGAAACCTTCATCCTTGAGTTTGTCTAGAGTTTGACTCAGATTGGTCACTCGGGCAATCGGTACATGCTCAATAGCCCCAGTAGCCGTTTTGGCAACGACTGGAGTTACACCGACAGCACGGTGCTTGGGAATGATGACACCTGAAACATTGGTCGCGTCAGCAGTTCTCAAGATAGAACCCAGATTATGGGGGTCAGTTAATCCGTCCAGAATCAATAGCAAAGGATTTTCTTCTTGACGCGTTTTGGCAAGAATGTGATCTAGCTCGCTATAGGCAAATTCGGAAACTCGAAGGACAAATCCTTGATGGACAGCGCCTTCGGTCATTTCAGAGAGGGATTTTTTTGAGGTCCAAGAGATGGAGACCTTTTTCTCAGCAGCAAGTTCCTTGACTTTCTCAACATTCTTTCCCCTTAGATCTTCTTGGAGATAGAGTTTGTTTCCTGTATTTGCAAGGAGGGCTTCGGTAACGGCGTGGACGCCATAGACAATATCATTTGTTTTCATGCCTCTATTATAACACAAAACCCCGTCTTGAAACGGGATTTTCTTTATTCGAGGATGAGGAGTCCATCTTTAACTGCAAATGGATCTTTCTCATTGATACGATCGTAAAACATGATTCCGTTTAGGTGATCAATTTCATGTTGGACAACGATGGAGTTGTAGCCTTTGAGCTTGATACGGTGTTTTTCGCCGTCCTTGTCAAAGTAATCAACAGTGACGCGGGCATGGCGGACAACATAGCCTGGTACGTTACGGTCAACAGATAGGCAACCTTCTCCTTCGCCAAGAGCAGCATCTTGAACAGAGTGGGAGACGATTTTTGGATTGTACATAACAGCTTGCAAATCGTAGGCTTCCTGTGGAGTTTCACCTTCTTCTACAATATTTGGTACCAAAACAGCAATAATACGTTTTGAGATATCCAGCTGGGGAGCAGCAAGTCCAACACCACCACGCAAGCCCATTTTCTCAGCCATAACAGGATCCTGAGAATGTTTGAGGAATTGCATCATTTTTTCACCAAGGATGATTTCCTGGTCAGACAGTGGGAAAGTGACCTCCTCAGCAACCGCACGTAGAGTTGGGTTTCCCTCACGGATAATATCTTTCATATCAATCAAATGAGCAGCTTTTGTAATACGTTCTATAGCAGACATTTTCTCTCCTTTCATTACCTCTACATGATAACACAAAATAGGCGAGAAAGAAAGTCGTAGAAGTTTCTAAAAAATAATATAATAAACGATATTCCCCTTTTGTCTGTGGTATAATTAAAGAAAAGACTTGCATCAAGAAGCAAGGAGGGATAAAGATGGAAAAGCGACAAGATAGACGGTCTCGTGGTTCTCTTTATGGGGTGTTGAGAACTAGTGTTGGTTTCTTTCGAAATTATAAATCTTGGACCAATGCCCAGTTTATTACGGTATTGCTACTTGCAGTTGCCTTGTCCATGGGATTGAACTTGCTGGTTCGAGCAGTACAAGGTAACAAGACAACAAGTTCTAACAGTCAGACTACAACATCTAGTCAATCCAAGGAAAATCAGACTGGTGAAACGACAGCGCGTATCATGGCAAATGGTGATCTTCTCTACCATATACCCATCTACCGAACAGCTCTAAAAGAAGACGGGACCTATGATTTCCATGAAAATTTTGAGTATGTCAAACCTTGGCTCAAGCAAGCGGATTTGGTGATTGGCGACTTTGAAGGAACTGTGAACAAGGACCACTATTTGGCAGGTTATCCTCTTTTTAATGCACCTGGTGAGGTGATGGATGCGATTAAGGATGCAGGCTATCAGGTTTTAGATCTAGCTCACAATCACATCCTAGATTCACAGATAGAGGGAGTAGTTTCAACGGCTCAAGCTATTGAAAAGGCTGGAATGACACCCATCGGAGTCTACACACATGAATCCCGAGACCAAGCACCTATAGTCATCAAGGAAGTCAATGGTATCAAGGTAGCTCTCCTGGCCTATTCCTACGGTTTTAATGGCATTGAGCAGTATATCTCTCAAGAGGACTATAATCGCTATCTTTCTGATTTGAACGAAGATAAGATGAAGGCAGAAATCGAGCGTGCAGAGAAGGAAGCAGATATTACTGTCATCATGCCTCAGATGGGAATTGAGTATCAGCTAGAACCAACGGAAGAACAGAAAACACTGTACCACAAGATGATTGACTGGGGAGCTGATATTATCTTTGGAGGGCATCCTCACGTCGTTGAACCTGCTGAAACAGTTGAAAAAGATGGTGACAAAAAACTGATCATCTACTCCATGGGAAATTTCCTCTCAAATCAACGTATTGAAACCATGCAAGACGAGGAAAATGCCAAGTGGACAGAGCGCGGTGTTCTCATGGATGTGACTATTAAGAAAAAAGATGGTAAGACAAGGATTGAAACTGCCAAAGCGCATCCGACTTGGGTTAATCGAACACCTAAAGGAACTTACTCTCCAGAAGGCTATCCGCTCTTCCTCTATCAAACCTATATCCTAGAGGACTTCATTGAGGGGGGCAGTCACCGTGACAAGTTGGATGAGGCGACCAAGGAACGAATTGACACGGCCTATAAAGAAATGAATGAACATGTAGGGTTGAAATGGTAGGCGCTCACCCTAAAGGAGACGAGATGACGATTAAGATTATTGCGACAGATATGGATGGAACCTTGCTGGATCCGAGAGGCCAGCTGGATCTGCCCCGCTTGGAAAAGATTTTAGATCAGCTGGATCAGCGGGGCATCCGTTTTGTCATTGCGACGGGAAATGAAATCCATCGTATGAGAGAACTATTGGGACACTTGGCGAGTAGAGTTGTCCTAGTCGTTGCCAATGGGGCGCGAATTTTTGAAAACAATAAACTGATTCAAGCTCAGACCTGGGATGATGCTATGGTTGACACGGCTTTAGTTCATTTTAAGGGGAGAGAGTGCCGAGATCAGTTCGTCGTAACTGGTATGAATGGTGGTTTTGTCAAGGAAGGAACTGTTTTTACAGAACTTGATAAATTTATGACTCCAGAGATGATTGAAAGACTTTATCAACGAATGAATTTTGTGGAAGACTTGCACACAGACCTCTTCGGTGGAGTGTTAAAGATGAGCATGGTTGTTGGAGAGGAACGCTCTAGTTCTGTTTTGCAGGAAATCAATGACCTATTTAATGGACGCGTAAGAGCTGTTTCCAGCGGTTATGGGTGCATTGACATACTCCAAGCTGGGATTCACAAGGCCTGGGGATTGGAAGAATTACTCAAGCGCTGGAATTTGAAATCGGAACAAATCATGGCCTTTGGTGATAGCGAAAACGATGTCGAAATGCTAGAGCTGGCTGGAATTGCCTATGCGATGCAAAATGCAGCTGATGAGGTCAAGGCAGTTGCGACTGCCCTAGCACCAGCTAACAGCCAGGCAGGTGTTTATCAAGTTCTAGAGAATTGGTTAGAGAAAGAGGGATAAGGTGGCAGTACAGTTATTAGAGAATTGGCTCTTAAAGGAGCAGGAAAAAATTCAAACCAAGTATCGTGAATTGAATCAAGTATCTGTTCTAGAGCCATATATCATCTTTATTGGTGATTCGATAGTGGAGTATTACCCTCTTCAAGAGTTGTTTGGGGTTGCCAAGACGATTGTTAATCGTGGTATCCGAGGCTATCAGACGGGACTTTTGCTAGAGAATCTTGATGCCCATCTTTATGGTGATGCTGTGGATCAAATTGTTCTCTTAATTGGGACAAATGATATCGGAAAAGATGTTCCTATGAATGAATCCTTGGATAATCTTGAGCGTGTGATTCAATCGATTAACCGAGATTATCCGCTGTCACAAATAAAGCTCCTTTCCATTTTGCCAGTCAATGAAGGAAAAGAATACAAGCAGACAGTTTATATCCGAACCAATGAAAAGATTAGAGAATGGAATCAAGCCTATGAGGCTCTAACATCCGCCTATATGCAGGTAGATTTTGTGCCTGTTTATGATAGTTTGATAGATTCAGAAGGACAGCTTCAATCAGCCTATACAACGGATGGTCTCCATCTAAGTGTAGCCGGTTATCAAGTCCTATCGGAAGCCTTAAAAGAGTATCTTTTCTAAAGAGGTGGCTTGATTTTGCATTTTTGATTTAGATAAGGTATAATGGTTTTATTGTCTTTTGGGGTCGTTACGGATTCGACAGGCATTATGAGGCATATTTTGCAACCCGTGTGGCGACGTAAACGCTCAGTTAAATATAACTGCAAAAAATAACACTTCTTACGCTCTAGCTGCCTAAAAACCAGCAGGCGTGACCCGATTTGGATTGCTCGTGTTCAATGACAGGTCTTATGATTAGCGAGATACGATCAAGCCTTGTCTAGTGGTTTGATAAGAGATTAATAGACTCGCAGTTGCTAGGCTTGAGTTATGTGTCGAGGGACTGTTAAAACAATACATAACCTATGGTTGTAGACAAATATGTTGGCAGGTGTTTGGACGTGGGTTCGACTCCCACCGGCTCCATTATTCCTTTGCATTCTTTCGCATTCCTTGGTAAAACGTTGTTAAATCAACGTTTTTTGTTTTTGCCTTTTGTATTCCTTGGTATTCTTTTGCTAAAAAAGGATATAACAAAGGATACAACATTTTTGTCGTATCCTAGAAATCTATATCCTTTTGTTTTATGAAATCATATAGTGTTTGTATTATTTGATTTTTAAATGCTTGCGATAAAAAAACTGCACCGAAATGCAGTTTTTGTTTTTCTACGGAAGACATGGGATTCGAACCCACGCACGCTGTTACACGCCTACCGCGTTTCCAACACGGCCTCTTAAGCCTCTTGAGTAATCTTCCAATACTTACTCAAATAGTCTACCATAAAGCCACTTATCTTGCAATAAAAATTTTGGAAATAAGAAAAAATGATAGAATTTGAAAGAAAATGATAAAAAATGCTTGACTTTGCCGGAAATTGTGCTAGAATAATTAGTGTAAACGATAACAGGAGGTGGTTTGGTGTTAAAAACTGAGCGGAAGCAACTGATTTTAGAGGAGTTAAATCAACATCATGTAGTTTCCCTAGAAAAATTGGTTAGTCTATTAGAAACATCAGAATCGACAGTACGAAGAGATTTGGATGAGTTGGAGGCAGAAAACAAGCTTCGCCGTGTGCATGGTGGAGCAGAATTACCTCACTCCTTGCAGGAAGAAGAAACCATCCAAGAAAAATCTGTCAAAAACCTTCAAGAGAAGAAGTTGCTAGCTCAGAAGGCGGCCTCTCTCATCAAGGAGAAAGATGTTATCTTTATCGATGCTGGCACAACAACTGCTTTTTTAATCAAGGAATTGGTTGATAAGAATATCACAGTTGTGACCAACTCCATTCACCATGCGGCTCAGTTGGTTGAAAAGCAGATTCCAACAGTCATGGTTGGAGGAAGTGTCAAAATGGCAACAGATGCATGTATCGGTGGTGTTGCTCTTAACCAAATCAATCAATTGCACTTTGACCGTGCCTTTATCGGGATGAATGGTGTAGATGATGGCTATTATACGACTCCTGATATGGAGGAGGGAGCCGTTAAGCGTGCTATTTTAGAGAATGCCAAACAAACCTATGTCTTGGTTGATTCGTCAAAGATTGGTCAAACTTGCTTTGCCAAGGTAGCACCTCTCAAACGCGCTATTGTCATCACAAGTCAAGGGCATGAGCTCTTGCAGGCTATTAAGAAGAAAACGGAGGTAATAGAAGTATGATTTATACAGTCACACTCAATCCATCCATTGACTATATCGTGCGCTTGGACCAAGTTCAAGTCGGTAGTGTCAATCGTATGGACAGTGATGATAAGTTTGCTGGTGGGAAAGGAATCAATGTTAGCCGTGTTTTGAAACGCTTGAATATTCCAAATACAGCGACTGGATTTATCGGAGGTTTTACTGGTAAATTTATCACAGATACTCTAGCAGAGGAAGAAATCGAAACTCGATTTGTTCAAGTGGCAGAAGATACGCGCATCAATGTTAAAATCAAAGCAGACCAAGAAACAGAAATCAACGGAACGGGTCCAACCGTCGAACCGGCTCAGCTAGAAGAGTTAAAATCGATTTTAGCAAGTTTGACAGCAGAAGATACGGTTGTGTTTGCGGGTTCGAGTGCTAAGAACCTAGGCAATGTTATCTATAAGGATTTGATTGCTTTGACACGCCAGACTGGTGCGCAAGTGGTTTGTGACTTTGAAGGACAGACCCTGATTGATAGTTTAGACTACCAGCCACTTTTGGTTAAACCAAACAATCACGAACTTGGAGCTATCTTTGGAGTGAAACTCGAAAGTTTAGATGAAATCGAGAAATATGCTCGAGAATTGCTGGCTAAAGGTGCTCAAAACGTTATCATCTCTATGGCTGGCGATGGTGCCCTTCTTGTCACATCTGAAGGAGCTTACTTCGCAAAACCTATC
This sequence comes from Streptococcus australis, assembly GCF_901543175.1. NCBI lineage: Bacteria > Bacillati > Bacillota > Bacilli > Lactobacillales > Streptococcaceae > Streptococcus > Streptococcus australis. The sequence goes on from NZ_LR594040.1 coordinate 721,290, forward strand.
AAGGGAACAGTCAAAAATTCAGTTGGTGCTGGTGACTCTATGGTTGCTGGATTTACCGGTGAATTTGTCAAATCAAAAGACGCAGTAGAGGCCTTCAAATGGGGAGTGGCTTGTGGGACAGCAACTACTTTCTCTGATGACTTGGCAACTGCAGCATTTATAAAAGAAACTTATGAAAAAGTTGAGGTAGAAAAACGATGAAAATTCAAGACCTATTGAGAAAAGATGTCATGTTGCTGGATTTGCAGGCGACTGAAAAAACAGCAGCTATCGAAGAGATGATTCATAGCTTGGTAGATCACGGTTATGTGACGGATTTTGAAACCTTTAAAGAAGGAATCTTAGCGCGTGAAGCTCTAACTTCCACTGGTTTGGGTGACGGAATTGCTATGCCTCACAGTAAAAACTCTGCTGTCAAAGAAGCGACAGTTCTCTTTGCTAAGTCAAACAAGGGTGTTGACTACGAAAGCTTGGATGGGCAAGCAACTGACCTCTTCTTCATGATTGCTGCTCCAGAAGGTGCCAATGATACTCACTTAGCAGCCTTGGCAGAATTGTCTCAATACTTGATGAAAGATGGTTTTGCTGACAAACTTCGTCAAGTAACATCTGCAGATCAAGTTATTGAACTCTTTGACCAAGCTTCAGAAAAAGCTGAGGAGCCTGTTCAAACACCTGCCAATGAATCTGGCGACTTTATCGTAGCTGTTACAGCTTGTACAACAGGTATCGCCCACACTTACATGGCCCAAGAAGCCCTTCAAAAAGTGGCTGCTGAAATGGGTGTTGGAATTAAGGTAGAAACCAACGGTGCCAGCGGTGTTGGGAATCAATTGACTGCAGAGGACATTCGCAAGGCTAAAGCTGTTATCATCGCAGCAGACAAGGCTGTTGAGATGGATCGTTTCGATGGCAAACCATTGATCAATCGTCCAGTTGCAGACGGTATCCGTAAGACAGAAGAGTTGATTAACTTGGCTCTTTCAGGAGATGCTGAAGTTTATCGTGCTGCTAATGGAGCAAAAGCTGCAACAGCATCTAATGAAAAACAAAGCCTTGGTGGTGCCTTCTACAAACACTTGATGAGTGGTGTATCACAAATGTTGCCATTCGTTATCGGTGGTGGTATCATGATTGCCCTTGCTTTCTTGATCGACGGAGCTTTGGGTGTTCCAAATGAAAATCTTGGCAATCTCGGATCCTACCATGAACTAGCTTCTATGTTCATGAAAATTGGTGGCGCTGCCTTTGGCTTGATGCTCCCAGTCTTTGCAGGTTATGTAGCCTACTCTATCGCTGAAAAACCAGGTTTGGTAGCAGGTTTCGTGGCAGGTGCTATTGCCAAAGAAGGTTTTGCCTTTGGTAAAATCCCTTATGCTGCAGGTGGTGAAGCAACTTCAACTCTTGCAGGTGTCTCATCTGGTTTCCTAGGTGCCCTTGTTGGTGGATTTATCGCAGGAGCCTTGGTTCTTGCTATCAAGAAATACGTTAAAGTTCCTCGTTCACTTGAAGGTGCTAAATCAATCCTTCTCTTGCCACTTCTTGGAACAATCTTGACTGGATTTGTCATGCTAGCTGTTAACATCCCAATGGCAGCAATCAACACTGCTATGAATGACTTCCTAGGCGGTCTTGGAGGAGGTTCAGCTGTCCTTCTTGGTATCGTTCTTGGTGGAATGATGGCTGTTGATATGGGTGGACCAGTCAACAAAGCTGCCTATGTCTTTGGTACAGGTACGCTTGCAGCGACTGTTTCTTCAGGTGGTTCTGTAGCTATGGCGGCAGTTATGGCTGGAGGAATGGTTCCACCACTTGCCATCTTCGTCGCAACTCTTCTTTTCAAAGATAAATTTACCAAAGAAGAACGCAACTCTGGTTTGACAAACATCATCATGGGCTTGTCATTTATCACCGAGGGAGCGATTCCATTTGGTGCCGCTGACCCAGCTCGTGCGATCCCAAGCTTCATCCTTGGTTCTGCGGTGGCAGGCGGACTCGTTGGTCTTGCTGGTATCAAACTCATGGCGCCACACGGAGGAATCTTCGTAATTGCCCTTACTTCAAATGCCCTTCTTTACCTAGTCTTTGTCTTGATTGGTGCAATCGTAAGTGGTGTGGTTTATGGTTACTTACGCAAACCACAAGCATAAAAAAGTATCAAAATAGAAAGATTGTACCCTTTGGTGCAATCTTTTTCTCTGTTCGAAATGGCTGTAAAATATGGTATAATAGAAGAATGGCAAACAAGAATACTACAAAAACAAGACGGAGACCGTCTAAAGCAGAACTTGAAAGAAAACAGGCTATCCAGAGGATGCTGATTTCCTTAGGAATTGCCTTATTGTTGATTATTGCAGCCCTCAAACTTGGTGCGGCGGGTATTACTCTTTATAATCTCATTCGACTGGTGGTCGGAAGTTTGGCCTATGTGGCCATTGGTGCCCTCCTCATCTATCTTTTTCTTTTTAAATGGATACGCAAGAAGGAGGGGCTTCTGTCAGGATTTCTTTGTATCTTTGCTGGCTTGCTCTTGATTTTTGAGGCCTACTTGGTATGGAAATATGGCTTGGAGCAGTCAGTTTTAAAAGGAACCTTGGCTCAAGTTATGACGGACCTGACTGGTATGCGGGTGACGAGCTTTGCTGGTGGAGGCCTGCTTGGTGTTGGACTTTATATCCCCATTGCCTTTCTTTTCTCAAATATCGGATCGTACTTTATTGGAGTTCTTTTGATTCTAGTTGGGGCACTCTTGGTTAGTCCTTGGTCTATTTACGATGTTGCAACCTTTATTGGAGCGCAGTTCAGATCTTTCATGGAAAAACAGGAACAGAGAAAACAGGAACGCTTCATCAAGAGAGAAGAAGAGAAGGCTCGTCAAGAAGCTGAAGAAGCAGCCAGAATTCAGCGAGAACAAGAAGAACAGGATGCATTACCGCTTCCTCCTGTAGATCCTGAAACTGGAGAAATCTTACCAGAAGTACCAGACTACGATCTCTCACCAATTCCTGAGGAAGAATGGATTGAACCGGAGATTATCCTCCCTCAAGCTGGCTTTGAAGTTCCAGATGTGGAAGAAGACTTTGAGGATGAGGAGGTACAGGTCGATTTTTCTACCAAGGAAACCCTTGAGTACAAACTCCCAAGCTTGCAGCTTTTTGCGCCAGATAAACCCAAAGATCAGTCCAAGGAAAAGAAGATTGTTCGAGAAAATATCAAAATCCTAGAAGAAACCTTTGCTAGCTTTGGGATCAAGGTAACGGTTGAACGGGCTGAAATCGGCCCATCTGTTACAAAATATGAAGTCAAACCAGCAGTTGGTGTACGGGTTAACCGCATTTCCAATTTGGCAGACGACTTAGCGCTAGCTCTAGCAGCCAAGGATGTTCGGATTGAGGCTCCTATTCCTGGTAAATCCTTAGTCGGGATTGAGGTTCCTAACTCTGAAATTGCGACCGTTTCCTTCCGTGAGCTCTGGGAACAGTCTCAGACTAAACCAGAAAATCTCCTTGAAATACCTCTAGGTAAGGCTGTCAATGGAACTGCTCGCACCTTTGACCTTTCCAAAATGCCCCACTTACTTGTTGCAGGTTCAACGGGATCAGGGAAGTCAGTCGCAGTTAACGGTATTATCGCCAGCATTCTCATGAAGGCGAGACCAGACCAGGTCAAGTTTATGATGGTGGATCCAAAGATGGTTGAGTTATCCGTTTACAACGACATTCCTCACCTCTTGATTCCAGTCGTAACCAATCCGCGCAAGGCCAGCAAGGCTCTGCAAAAGGTTGTGGATGAGATGGAAAACCGTTATGAACTCTTTGCTAAGGTTGGTGTGCGAAATATCGCTGGTTACAATGCTAAGGTCGAGGAATTTAATAGCCAATCCGAGTACAAACAAGTACCGCTGCCTTTGATTGTTGTCATTGTAGACGAGTTGGCTGACCTCATGATGGTGGCCAGCAAAGAAGTGGAAGATGCCATCATTCGTCTTGGACAGAAGGCGCGTGCTGCAGGGATTCATATGATTCTCGCAACGCAACGCCCATCCGTTGATGTCATCTCTGGTCTCATCAAGGCCAATGTCCCATCTCGTGTAGCTTTTGCAGTTTCATCAGGTACTGATTCACGAACCATCTTGGATGAAAATGGGGCAGAAAAACTGCTTGGTCGAGGAGATATGCTCTTTAAACCAATTGATGAAAATCACCCAGTCCGTCTGCAAGGATCCTTTATCTCGGATGATGATGTCGAACGCATCGTAAACTTTATCAAGGCTCAGGCTGATGCGGACTATGATGAGAGTTTTGACCCAGGTGAGGTTTCTGAAAATGAAGGAGAATTTTCAGATGGTGAAGCTGGTGGCGATCCGCTCTTTGAGGAAGCCAAGGCTCTGGTTATTGAGACGCAGAAAGCCAGTGCTTCCATGATTCAACGTCGTTTGTCAGTTGGATTTAACCGTGCGACCCGCCTGATGGAAGAACTTGAGATGGCAGGTGTTATCGGTCCAGCTGAAGGAACCAAACCGCGAAAAGTATTGCAACAATAAAAAATAGCTTCTTTCCAAGTTTGGAAGGAAGCTATTTTAGTGACTACTGGTTCGTTTTATTTTCTGAACTCGTCGTATTTGACTGTGTACCGCTATCGCTTGTTTCTTTATTTGTAGCAGGTGTAGAAGAGTCCTGAGTTGTTGTTTTCTGCTCTTCTTTTTTCTCCTCTTTCTTGTTGGATTGAGAAGTTTCTTCTTGCGGGGTATTTTCTTTGGTGGATGTGTCGTTCTTGTTTGGAGTAGTGTTCTCCTGAGGAGATTCCTTTTGGATTTCTTTGACAACAGTTGTTTGAGTTGTCGTCGGTTCTTTTTTGTTGTTTTTATTATTATCCATGGCGTTCATGATGGTGATAGTAGCGGTGATCAGACCAAGGATACTACCGATGGTAGCAATCGTTTTTTGAAAGACAGTGAATCCTTTTTTAATGTGTTCTGTTTTTGATTTATTAGAAGTTCTACGATAGTTAGACATGATACTCTCCTTTGATTATGATTTATTATACCTCATTTCTTTAAAAAAATCTTAAAAAAAGAGCAACTTCCCTTTCTTGTCGCAGGTCTCTTTTCGTGATACAATAGAGGGAGTGATTTTAGAAAGCGTGAGAAAACATGATCTACTTTGATAATTCGGCAACGACCAAGCCTTATCCTGAAGCACTTGAGACCTATATGCAGGTCGCTTCAAAAATTGTAGGAAATCCATCCAGTCTCCATCGTTTGGGAGACCAGGCGACACGAATTTTAGATGCTTCCCGGCAGCAAATTGCAGATTTGATTGGCAAGAAAAGTGATGAAATCTTCTTTACCTCTGGCGGAACAGAAGGGGATAACTGGGTCATCAAGGGTGTGGCCTTTGAAAAAGCCCAGTTTGGCAAGCACATCATCGTATCAGCTATTGAGCATCCAGCAGTCAAGGAGTCAGCCCTCTGGCTAAAAAGTCAAGGTTTTGAGGTGGATATTGCCCCAGTTGATGAGAAAGGATTTGTAGATGTCAAGGCTCTAGCAAGTTTGATTCGATCAGATACGATCCTCGTTTCGGTCATGGCAGTTAACAATGAAATCGGCTCTATCCAGCCTATTCAAGCTATTTCAGAACTTTTAGCTGATAAACCAACTATTTCCTTCCATGTGGATGCAGTTCAAGCACTTGCTAAAATTCCGACTGAAAAGTATCTGTCAGAACGAGTGGATTTCGCGACCTTCTCGAGTCATAAGTTCCACGGTGTCAGAGGTGTTGGCTTTGTCTATATCAAGTCTGGAAAGAAGATTACGCCTCTTTTAACTGGTGGTGGTCAAGAGGGAGACTATCGTTCGACAACTGAAAATGTAGCAGGAATTTCCGCGACAGCCAAGGCTCTCCGTTTGGCTATGGAAAAGTTAGATCTCTTTACTAGCAAGGCAGGGCAGATGAAATCAGTCATTCGCCAAGCGCTTTTGGACTATCCAGATATTTTTGTCTTTTCAGATGAGGAAGACTTTGCCCCTCATATCCTGACTTTTGGAATCAAGGGTGTTCGTGGTGAAGTCATTGTTCACGCATTTGAAGACTATGATATTTTCATCTCCACAACCTCTGCTTGTTCATCTAAGGCTGGAAAACCTGCGGGAACCTTGATTGCCATGGGAGTGGACAAGGATAAGGCCCAGTCAGCTGTGCGTCTTAGCCTAGACCTTGAAAATGATATGAGTCAGGTTGAGCAGTTTTTGACCAAGCTAAAATTAATTTACAATCAAACTAGAAAAGTAAGATAGGAGCATTCATGCAGTATTCAGAAATTATGATTCGCTACGGAGAGTTGTCAACTAAGGGCAAAAACCGTATGCGTTTCATCAATAAACTTCGCAATAATATTTCGGGCGTTTTGTCCATCTATCCCCAAGTTAAGGTAACTGCCGATCGCGACCGTGCCCACGTTTACCTCAATGGAGCCGACTACACAGCAGTTGCAGAATCTCTCAAACAAGTCTTCGGGATTCAGAATTTTTCTCCAGTATATAAGGTTGAAAAATCTGTGGAAGTTCTGAAGTCTTCTGTCCAAGAGATTATGACAGATATCTACAAGGAAGGCATGACCTTTAAGATTTCTAGTAAGCGTAGCGATCACAACTTTGAGCTCGATAGTCGTGAACTCAACCAAACACTTGGTGGAGCTGTATTTGAGGCAATTCCAAATGTCCAAGTTCAAATGAAAAATCCTGATATCAATCTTCAGGTGGAGATTCGTGAGGAAGCGGCTTATCTTTCTTATGAAACTATTCGTGGAGCAGGTGGTTTGCCTGTGGGTACTTCTGGTAAGGGGATGCTCATGTTGTCAGGGGGGATTGACTCACCAGTAGCGGGCTATTTGGCTCTCAAGCGTGGGGTAGATATTGAGGCGGTTCACTTTGCTAGTCCACCATATACTAGTCCTGGTGCCCTCAAGAAAGCCCAAGATTTGACACGCAAATTGACCAAGTTTGGTGGCAATATCCAATTTATCGAAGTGCCTTTCACTGAGATTCAAGAAGAAATCAAGGCTAAGGCGCCAGAAGCCTACCTCATGACCTTGACGCGTCGGTTTATGATGCGGATTACCGACCGTATTCGTGAAGTGAGAAAGGGTCTGGTCATTATCAATGGAGAAAGCCTTGGCCAAGTAGCAAGCCAAACCTTGGAGAGCATGCAGGCTATCAACGCTGTGACCAATACACCAATTATCCGTCCAGTTGTTACTATGGACAAGTTGGAAATCATTGACATCGCTCAGGAAATTGATACCTTTGAAATTTCTATTCAGCCTTTTGAGGACTGCTGTACTATTTTTGCGCCTGATCGTCCTAAGACCAATCCTAAAATTAAGAATGCTGAACAGTATGAAAAACGGATGGATGTTGAAGGTTTGGTTGAGCGTGCAGTGGCTGGTATCATGATTACTGAGATTACACCTCAAGCCGAAAAAGATGAAGTGGATGACTTGATTGACAATCTCCTTTAATCAGAAAAACCAGAAGAATTTAGAATAGTAAATGAAAAAAGTTAGTTATTTATCCTTAAAATGGACAATTACTGACTTTTTTTCTATTTTTATGGTATAATGAGATAAAATTTTGAATATAGAGAGTTTTCTGACAATGAATCATTCCTACTTTTACTTAAAAATGAAAGAACACAAACTCAAGGTTCCTTATACAGGAAAGGAGCGTCGTGTGCGTGTTCTTCTGCCTAAGGACTACGAGAAAGACACAGACCGTTTTTATCCTGTTGTTTATTTTCATGATGGGCAAAATGTCTTTTACAGCAAGGAATCCTATATCGGACACTCATGGAAGATTATTCCAGCCATTAAGCGGAACCCTGACATCAGCCGCATGATTGTTGTAGCCATCGACAATGATGGTTTGGGGCGGATGCATGAGTACGCGGCTTGGAAGTTCCAAGAGTCTCCCATTCCAGGCCAGCAGTTTGGTGGTAAGGGCGTGGAGTATGCTGAGTTTGTCATGGAAGTGGTCAAGCCTTTTATCGATGAGACCTACCGTACCAAAGCTGATCGGCAACATACGGCTATGATTGGTTCTTCATTAGGGGGCAATATTACCCAGTTTATCGGACTAGAATACCAAGACCGAATTGGTTGTCTAGGTGTCTTTTCATCTGCCAACTGGCTTCACCAAGAAGCCTTTAACCGTTACATCGAGCGTAAGAAACTATCGCCTGAACAACGCATTTTTATCTATGTTGGAACGGAAGAAGCGGATGATACGGACAAGACCTTGATGGCTGGCAATATCAAGCAAGCCTATATTGACTCGTCGCTTCGTTATTATCATGATTTGATTGCAGGTGGAGTACACTTGGATAATCTTGTCTTGAAAGTTCAGTCTGGTGCCATCCATAGTGAAATCCCTTGGTCGGAAAATTTACCAGACTGTCTCCGATTTTTTGCAGAGAAATGGTAAGTTAGGAAAGGAGAAAGCCAATGCATATTGAAAACCTCAGCCACTGGAGTGGCAATCTCAACCGTGAAATGTACCTAAACCGTTATGGACATGCTGGGATTCCAGTTGTTGTTTTTGCTTCATCTGGTGGCAGTCACAATGAATACTACGATTTTGGCATGATTGATGCCTGTGCTTCCTTTATAGAAGAAGGTCGTGTTCAGTTCTTTACCCTATCCAGTGTGGACAGTGAGAGCTGGCTGGCTACTTGGAAAAATGCTCATGACCAGGCAGAGATGCACCGCGCCTACGAACGCTATGTGATTGAGGAGGCGATTCCTTTTATCAAGCATAAGACAGGTTGGTTTGATGGTATGATGACGACGGGTTGTTCGATGGGGGCCTACCATGCACTTAATTTCTTTCTCCAGCATCCAGATGTCTTTACCAAGGTGATTGCTCTCAGTGGTGTTTACGACGCGCGTTTCTTCGTTGGAGATTACTACAATGACGAAGCCATTTACCAAAACTCGCCAGTAGATTATATTTGGAATCAGAATGACGGCTGGTTTATCGATCGTTACCGTCAGACGGAGATTGTCGTTTGTACGGGTCTCGGTGCCTGGGAACAAGATGGTCTGCCATCCTTCTACAAGCTCAAAGAAGCCTTTGATCAGAAACAAATTCCAGCCTGGTTTGCGGAATGGGGACATGATGTCGCCCATGATTGGGAATGGTGGCGGAAACAAATGCCCTATTTTCTTGGACACCTGTATCTATAAAAGGAGTTGCCTATGAATTACCTTGTTATCTCTCCCTACTATCCACAAAACTTTCAACAGTTTACTATTGAACTTGCTAGTAAAGGCATCACAGTCTTGGGAATTGGTCAAGAACCCTACGAGCAACTGGATGAGCCTCTGCGCAATAGCCTGACCGAGTATTTCCGTGTAGACAATCTTGAGAATATAGATGAAGTTAAACGCGCAGTTGCCTTTCTTTTCTACAAGCATGGCCCTATCGACCGCATCGAGTCGCACAATGAATACTGGCTTGAACTAGACGCAACCCTAAGAGAACAATTCAATATTTTTGGTGCCAAACCAGAGGATCTCAAAAAGACCAAGTTTAAGTCTGAGATGAAGAAACTTTTCAAAAAAGCAGGCGTCCCTGTGGTACCTGGAGCTGTTATCCATACGGAAGCAGATGTGGATAGAGCAGTTGAGACGATTGGTCTACCAATGATTGCCAAACCTGATAACGGAGTGGGAGCGGCAGCAACCTTTAAGCTTGAGACAGAAGACGATGTAAATCACTTCAAGGCTGAATGGGACCATTCTACCGTTTATTTCTTTGAGAAATTTGTCACTTCCAGCGAAATCTGTACCTTTGATGGACTAGTGGACAAGGATGGAAAGATTGTCTTCTCAACAACCTTTGACTACGCCCATACACCACTTGATCTAATGATTTATAAGATGGACAATTCCTACTATGTCCTCAAGGATATAGATCCTAAACTGCGCAAGTATGGTGAAGCCATTGTCAAGGAATTTGGAATGAGAGAACGCTTTTTCCATATCGAGTTCTTCCGTGAAGGGGATGATTACATCGCCATTGAGTACAATAACCGCCCTGCAGGTGGCTTTACCATTGATGTTTATAACTTCGCTCACTCCTTGGATCTCTACCGAGGTTATGCGGCGATTGTCGCAGGTGAAGAGTTCCCAGCATCAGAGTTTGAACCTCAATACTGTTTAGCTACATCACGTCGTGCTAATGCTAACTATGTTTATTCAGAAGAAGACTTGCTTGCCAAGTATAGCCAACAATTCAAGGTCAAAAAAATCATGCCAGCAGCTTTTGCAGAGCTACAAGGGGATTACCTTTATATGCTGACAACTCCAAGTCGTCAAGAGATGGAGCAGATGATTGCAGACTTTGGTCAACGTCAAGACTAATGAAAAGGATGAAAGGAGTTTGACTTCTTTTGTCCTTTTCTTAAAGATAGGTTAAAAATATTTCTAAAAAAATCAAAAAAAGTCTGCAAAAATCTTGCATTCTTTTTTTGTCTATGCTATACTTATATACGGTTTGAAAAAACTGCCTAAGACAGTAGGGGAGCTCGACTCATAAGTATCCTACCGAGGACAAAACGTATCATGTAAAAAGAAGCGTATTGTACTTTCGTGTCTAGGTTTGGGCGCGTTTTTCTTTTGGAAAAATTCCCCAAGCAAAATAATTACGGAGGTGAACACACTAATGAGTGAAGCAATTATTGCTAAAAAAGCGGAACTAGTTGACGTAGTAGCTGAAAAAATGAAAGCTGCTGCATCTATCGTCGTTGTAGACGCTCGTGGTTTGACAGTTGAGCAAGATACAGTTCTTCGTCGTGAGCTTCGTGGAAGCGAAGTTGAGTATAAAGTTATTAAAAACTCAATCTTACGTCGTGCAGCTGAAAAAGCTGGTCTTGAAGATCTTGCATCAGTATTTGTTGGACCATCTGCAGTAGCATTTTCTAACGAAGATGTTATCGCACCAGCGAAAATCTTGAACGATTTTGCTAAAAACGCTGAAGCACTTGAAATCAAAGGTGGTGCAATCGAAGGCGCTGTCGCATCTAAAGAAGAAATCGTTGCTCTTGCAACTCTTCCAAACCGCGAGGGACTTCTTTCTATGCTCCTTTCTGTACTTCAAGCGCCAGTGCGCAACGTTGCTCTTGCAGTCAAAGCGGTTGCAGAAAGCAAAGAAGACGCAGCTTAATCTTAAGCTACGCAGCGTAGCCTAGCTACGAAAAAAACTATTATAAAATTTAAAACTTATTTGGAGGAAATAACAATGGCATTGAACATTGAAAACATTATTGCTGAAATTAAAGAAGCTTCAATCCTTGAATTGAACGACCTTGTAAAAGCTATCGAAGAAGAATTTGGTGTAACTGCAGCTGCTCCTGTAGCTGTAGCTGCTGCTGGTGCTGGTGAAGCTGCTGCTGCTAAAGATTCATTTGACGTTGAATTGACTGCAGCTGGTGACAAGAAAGTCGGCGTTATCAAAGTTGTGCGTGAAATCACTGGTCTTGGACTTAAAGAAGCTAAAGAACTTGTTGATGGTGCACCAGGTGTCATCAAAGAAGGCGTTGCAGCAGCAGAAGCTGAAGAAATCAAAGCTAAATTGGAAGAAGCTGGAGCTTCAGTTACTCTTAAATAATAGAGCAACTACATTAGTAGCTTAAAAACATGAATAAACCGCTATTCTTAGGAGTAGCGGTTTTTTCTGTTTAGAATGCTAAATCTACCTCTAAATTATAGTCTGATACGAAAGTTCTAGGGTGTCTTTTTTTCTAACAGTTACTAGAATCTTGATAGAAATTCAATCTTCTTCTTGACTCTGACCTTAGAGGAGGGTGTATACTGGTAAAAATTAGAAAAGGAGATTACTATGCACATCAATATCATTCGTTCAGATAAAGTTTATCAGGAGTTGCTCGAATTACCCTTTGAAAAAAGGGAAGGCTGTTTTCGAGCTAAATTGTTAGCGCCTTTTGCTTCCAAATACCAAACTCAACACATTCCTTTGAAGGCGAAGTATCCTGGAGGATTTGATGCTCTGTTTCTACTTGGTTTTATGAATCAGTTGCCCGCAACTCTCTCAGAAAAGGATAGACCAGCTATTGATGCCCTCAGTTCAGATCAGTTTTGGAAAGACTGTCAGGATACCATCAAGAGAAGTCTTGGTCTCTTTGAACAAGCTGGTTATGACTTAGAGGTTGAGGATTATCATTTCACTGTTTTATTAGGAAACCCTGAAAAACCAATGTTACAACTCAATAAGGGTTACAGTGGAGATGGCGGAATTCCAGGTTATCTCATGTTAAGCATACTGCCTAATGACTATACTTTACCACGTATTCAAGCGGCACTGGCTCACGAGTGCAACCACAATGTCCGCTTCCAATTTATCAAATGGAACCAGCAGACGACACTAGCAGACTGGGTAGTCAGTGAAGGATTGGCAGAGTCTTTTGCTGCTGAACTCTATGGCAAGGAGCTCATCGGACCTTGGGTTACTTCAACCAGTCCAGAGCAATTAGAGGAGATTAAGCCCATCATCTCAAGTCAGCTTCAGCTAACAGGGATGGCAGAAATGGCTCCTTATCTCTACGGTGATGAAATTGCAGAGCTTCAAGGTCAGATACCGGTTGGTATGCCTTATGCTGCGGGCTATGCTTATGGCTATCATCTGATACAAGCTTATCTGAAAAGGACAGGCAAGAGCATTATTGAGGCCACAGTAACACCAACAGAAGAGATTTTAGAGGCGACTGAAGACTTTTGGCAATGATACATTTTTGCTTGAAAATCTGCCAAAACCTGATATAATGTAGGTAATTTCTGGAGGTGACTATATGCACTATAAAAGAATTGAATTGAAGGTGACAGATCAAGGAATTCATGAGCGCAAGATTTTTCAAGGTGTTAGAATTTTTAGCCGCAGCACGCTGTCCAAAGATCAGAAAAGTATTCTAACACAGAAGATTTACCTGACTCCGAAGCAAAACATCGTTTACTATCAACGGAAAGATGTCAACTATGACCAGAACTGGCATCATAATAAGGACTATTACGAACTAGCTTATGACCAGTTGGACAGAGAAACTGTCTTTAAGGTTTGTCAAGCTTTTGACGAGCTGTGTCCTTTTCTAGAGAACGAGCTGCTGGAGAAGCTAAAAGAAAAACAGTTAGCAGGCAAGTTTTTTGAAAAATTAGATATATAAAAATCCGGTTGCTTTTATAAGCAGTCGGATTTCTTTGAGTTATAGTTTAATAATCTTTCATGAGGAAATATAGAGCTATTGAACCAGCAGTATTTTTTAACTTATCAAGATACTGAAATTAGATCCATTTTTATTATGAACAGCTCACTTAGTTAGAAGTTGTGGTAACAGTATAGTCGACATCTATGAAGAATAAGCGTACAATTAAGAAAAATGATTGAGTGCTCACTCAATTTGTAATAAACAAAGGAGTTCATGAAATGGTTGTTCAAGAAATACAGTATAGTCGTTTCGGTGATGAAGAAGTGTTAGATTTAGTGAACATTAAATCTGATTCTTTGAAAGTGAATCAAGTTAGGATAGAAGTTCATGCAGTTGGTTTGAATCCTATTGATTATAAGACTTTTGAGGGTGCAAAGCCACTTCGTTTTCTATCTTTCATGACGAAACTAAGGAAGCCAAGTCGTTGGTTTGAGTCAAAATCATCTCTTTTTCCAAGAGGTGTTGGTCGGGATTTTGCTGGAGTTATCACAGAAATTGGTGAAGAAATAAGTCGGTTTGCAGTAGGCGATAAGGTTTTTGGAACAATGATCAGTGACCCTGGATTGGGGACCAAGCGGGGAGCTTTGGCAACAGAAATTTGTGTCAATGAATCGGAAATTGTATTGAAACCAGAGATGATTGATATGAACCACGCCGCTACTATGGGTGTAGCCTCTTTAACTGTGGGAGGTGCTTTTAGAAAGATTGAGCTAAACTCTAAAGATGTTGTAGTTATTTCAGCAGCGGCAGGAGGTATTGGAAGTATCGCAGTACAGTATGCGGTTTCTAAAGGAGCGACAGTTATTGGAATTGCAAGTAAGAAAAATTCAGATTATCTGAAGTCCTTAGGTGCTATACCAGTAGCTTACGAAGAGAACATCCAGAATGATCTTCTATCAGCATGTTCAAAGCCGATTACAAAATTCTTGGATTGCTATGGAAGTGATTATGTTAAATTGGCTTTCAGTTTGGGATTGAAGGGTACGGCTATTGCCACTCTAGTACCTTCACCATATGTTATGATTAGAGGAGCCCAGTTTACTGGTCCGAGACATTCCACATATGATGACTTTAAAGTTCTAGCGGAAATGGTCTCAGATGGGAATGTTCTGCTGAATATTGATCAGGTTTATAACTTTTCTCTAAAGTCAGTTAGAGAAGCATACCGTAGTCTAAAATTGGGACACACTCGAGGTAAGAAAGTCGTAAAAGTAAGAGGGTAGCAGGGAGGTGCTAGTGATGGAAAGTTTAGAACAAAAGTATGCCCAGACATTAGAAAATAGCAATTTGAGTTTAAAACAACGTCGAGTACTGTTATCAAGTTTAAAGTTATTTTCAGAAATTGGTTTTGAAAATACAACAGCCAGTCTTATTGCTAAGGAGGCAGGAGTTTCAGAAGGAACAGTTTTTAGTTACTTTAAAACCAAGGAAGGCATCTTAGAAGCTATTCTATCAACTTTTCTCGAACATGTTATTCCAGATGTGATTGCTGATTTTTCTGAGAAGAAATTTACAGCAAACCAAGAGTCTTTTCCAGTGTTTTTAAGAAGCATAGTTCGAGATAGACTAGTTTTCATTCAGGAGAATCAAATGCAAGTTAAAATTCTCTTGAACCGTTCTTTTATTGATGGGACGATTTCTGACCAGTTAGGGAATGTTATTGTTCACTCTATCATTAAGCCAATTAGTCCAGTTCTGAATCAGTTTAAAGAAAAAGGTGTTATCCGAGATTGGTCAAACGAAAGAATCGTTCGCTATATTTTAGCTTTGAGTCTTTCTTATGCTCTTCCAATGATGTTGAATGATAATGAGGACCTAGACATAGATGAAGCAGTAAATGAAATAGTTGAATGCCTGTCTTTTGCTTTAGTAGAGGTAAAATAAATCTTAATTTTAAGCTTACTATTTTAAATAGTGAGCTTTTTTGAAGCCAACATAAAAATCCCCAATCATAGCGATTGAGGATTAAGCAAATGAATCTTAAACAATACCTTGAGCAATCATAGCATTGGCTACATTTTCAAAGGCGACGATATTGACTCCTGCAAGGTAGTCTGTACCAAGACCGTATGTTTCAGCAGTTGTTTTAGCTGTATTAAAGATATTGGTCATGATGCTCTTGAGTCGACCATAGTATACTGCCATCTATTCATCTGATGAGAGGGATTTTATCATCCAGATATTCATAGCTGGGTGGCCGGCGGCGTTAGAAAGTGGTTGTTGCAAGGCTGTAAAACCATAGTGTTGATAGATGGCCACAGCCGTAACCAGCTCAGTAGAGGTTTCTAGATAAAGCTGTTCATAACCAGCTAGACGGGCTTCCTGGAATATGCGCTTTATCAACCTACTGGAATAACCTTTGCCACGACTGTTTTTAGTGACATACAGTTTTTGTAATTCAGCAATCTTATCGGACACTGGTGCAAAGCCCCCACAACCAACCAGTTGCCCTTCATCTTCCAGAACAAAGTAAGCTGCCCTCTCTTGATGTTGATAATAGTCGGCCAAATGATCTAGATGAGAATCAAAGTAGACAGTTCCTGGTTTGTCAAGCCCGAATTCTTCTAGGCTAGTTCGAATGAGTTGCGCTACAGCTGTATTGTCTCTTACTTCCATCGGCCGTAAGTTCATCATTTGTCCTCCGATAGGATGTATCGACTAATTAAACAATACCTTGGGCAATCATAGCGTTTGCTACATTTTCAAAGGCAGCAATGTTAGCTCCTGCAAGGTAGTCTTTATCAAGACCGTATGTTTCAGCAGTTGTTTTAGCTGTGTTGAAGATGTTTGTCATGATGTCTTTTAGACGTCCATCAACTTCTTCACGGGTCCATGAAAGGCGAAGGCTGTTTTGGCTCATTTCAAGAGCAGATACAGCAACACCACCAGCGTTGGCAGCTTTTGCTGGTCCATAGAGGATACCATTTTCTTTGTAGACTTTGATAGCTTCAAGGTCACTTGGCATGTTGGCACCTTCAGATACACAGAAGATCCCTTGGGCAACCAATCGTTTAGCTGCTTCACCATTGATTTCATTTTGAGTCGCACATGGAAGAGCGATGTCATAGTTACCAGTGTATGTCCAGACAGAGCCTTCATGGTAAGTAGCAGTTGCTTTCTCAGCTGCATACTCAGTCAAACGAGCGCGACGTTTCTCTTTAACATCTGTAAGGAGATCAAAGTCAATACCATTTTCATCGATGACATAACCGTTTGAGTCAGATACAGAGATAACAGTTGCACCGAGTTCAGTCGCTTTTTGAAGAGCGTATTGAGCCACGTTACCAGAACCTGAAATCACGACTTTCTTACCAGCAAAGCTGTTACCGTTAGCCTTGAGCATTTCTTCAGTGTAGTAGACCAAACCGTAACCAGTTGCTTCTGGACGAATCAAGCTACCACCAAATCCAAGAGGTTTACCAGTCAAGACACCAGCATCAAATTGGTTAAGACGCTTGTATTGACCATAAAGGTAACCAATCTCACGTCCACCAACACCGATATCACCAGCAGGTACGTCAAGAGATGGTCCGATATATTTTTGCAATTCGGTTATGAAGCTTTGGCAGAAGCGCATCACTTCAGCATCTGTTTTACCTTTAGGATCGAAGTCTGATCCACCTTTACCTCCACCGATAGGAAGTCCAGTCAAGACGTTTTTAAAGATTTGTTCAAATCCGAGGAATTTCAAAATTCCTTGGTTTACAGTTGGATGGAAACGAAGTCCACCTTTATATGGTCCAACAGCTGAGTTGAATTGAACACGGTAACCACGGTTGACTTGTACTTTTCCATCACGGTCAACCCAAGGAACACGGAAAGAAATCACGCGCTCAGGTTCTGTGATACGTGCCAAGATATTTTCTTCGATATACTCAGGGTGTTTTTCAAATACAGGCTCCAAGGTACTGAAGAATTCTTCAACAGCTTGGAGGAACTCAGCCTCGTGTCCGTTACGAGCTTTTACAGTTTCAAACACGCTTTGGATATATTCTTTAGCAGATGTCATATCGTTCTCCTTTTGTTGTCATATTTTATTACGTGAGTCATTATAGCAGAATTTTTTTTTACTGTAAAGAAAAAAACAGAAATTTTCTAAAAATTCTTTCAATTTAGTTTTTCGGATTTTTTGAAAACAGATAAAAAACGAACGTTTTCTCTAGAAATAACTTTCTCAAAGAGAAAATTTGAAAGTATGGTATAATATTAGAAATAAAAGGAATCTGGAGGATCAGAATCATGGTATCAACGAAAACACAAATAGCTGGCTTCGAGTTTGACAATTGCTTGATGAATGCAGCGGGTGTGGCTTGTATGACGATAGAGGAGTTAGATGGTGTCAAAGACTCAGCAGCAGGAACCTTTGTGACGAAGACAGCTACTTTGGACTTTCGTCAGGGAAATCCTGAGCCACGTTACCAAGATGTTCCACTTGGTTCTATCAACTCTATGGGCTTGCCAAATAATGGCTTAGACTATTATTTGGACTATCTTTTGGATTTGCAGGAAAAAGAGCCAAACCGAACCTTCTTCCTTTCTCTAGTCGGCATGTCTCCAGAGGAAACACATACCATCTTGAAAAAAGTCCAAGAGAGTGAGTTTAAAGGATTGACTGAGCTCAATCTCTCCTGTCCAAATGTTCCAGGTAAACCTCAGATTGCCTATGATTTTGAGACAACAGACCGTATCTTGTCTGAAGTATTTGCCTACTTTACCAAACCTCTTGGAATTAAACTGCCTCCTTATTTTGATATTGTTCACTTTGACCAAGCAGCAGCAATTTTCAACAAGTACCCGCTCAAGTTTGTCAACTGTGTTAACTCTATCGGGAACGGCCTTTATATTGAAGATGAATCGGTTGTTATTCGTCCTAAAAATGGTTTCGGTGGCATTGGTGGAGAGTATATCAAACCAACCGCTCTAGCGAATGTACATGCTTTCTACCAACGTCTCAATCCTCAAATCCAAATCATTGGAACAGGTGGCGTTTTGACTGGTCGCGATGCCTTTGAACATATCCTCTGTGGAGCGAGTATGGTGCAGGTGGGGACCACCCTTCACAAAGAAGGCGTCGGTGCTTTTGAGCGCATTACCAATGAACTAAAGGCAATCATGGCGGAAAAAGGGTATGAAAACCTAGAAGATTTCCGTGGGAAATTGCGCTATATTGACTAAATGAACTCGAAAATCAAGAAGAAAGGAGAGAAGATGCTAGCAGTAGAGGAGAGTCAGACATTATCTCTATCAAACTTATCTAGCCTGACCTTATTTACTGGTTCGGACCAAGGTCAGTTTGAAGTTATGAAGGACCAGGTGCTGAAACAGATCGGTTATGATCCAGCCGACCTCAATTTTGCCTACTTTGATATGAAAGAAGTAGCCTATAAGGATGTGGAACTGGAGCTAGTCAGTCTCCCTTTCTTTGCAGATGAGAAAATCGTGATATTAGACCATTTTGTCGATATTACAACAGCCAAGAAACGCTTTTTAACAGATGACGAGCTCAAGTCATTTGAGGAATATCTTGACAATCCTTCACCAACAACCAAGTTATTAATCTTTGCAGAAGGAAAACTGGATAGCAAGAGACGATTGGTCAAATTACTTAAGCGTGATGCCAAGATCTTTGATGCAGTAGAAGCTAAAGAACAAGAACTTCGCCAGTATTTCCAAAAATGGAGCCAGACACAAGGTATGCAGTTTGCAGAAAAGTCTTTTGAAAATCTCCTTATCAAATCTGGTTTTCAATTTAGCGAAATCCAGAAAAATCTCCTCTTTTTACAGTCTTATAAGTCAGACGGCCTGATTGAGGAGAAGGACATTGTCGAAGCGATTCCAAAGACTTTGCAAGACAATATTTTCGACTTAACTCAGTTTATCTTGGCTAAGAAGATTGATCAGGCCCGTGACTTGGTTAGAGACTTGACCTTGCAAGGGGAGGATGAAATCAAGCTCATAGCTGTCATGTTAGGACAGTTCCGAACCTTTACCCAAGTGAAGATTTTATCAGAGGCTGGTCAGACGGAATCACAGATTGTAAGTAGTCTGGGAACTTATTTGGGACGCAATCCTAATCCTTATCAAATCAAGTTCGCATTAAGAGATTCGAGAGGAATTTCCTTGGCTTTTCTCAAGCGAGCGATTTCTTATTTGATTGAAACGGACTACCAGATTAAGACAGGTGTCTATGAAAAAAGTTACTTGTTTGAAAAGGCACTCTTGCAGATTGCGACAGAGGCAAATTGAGCAAAAAACTTGAAAAAAGAGGATGATTGCGTTATCATTTTCATATAGAAAGAAAAAGAGGTATTACAGATGGCTATTATCTTACCAGACCTTCCATACGCGTATGACGCCTTGGAACCATATATCGATGCTGAAACAATGCACTTGCACCATGACAAGCACCATCAAACCTACGTCAACAATGCGAATGCTGCTCTTGAAAAACACCCTGAAATCGGTGAAGACCTTGAAGCTTTGCTTGCTGATGTAGAATCTATCCCAGCTGATATCCGCCAAGCGCTTATCAACAACGGTGGTGGGCACTTGAACCACGCTCTTTTCTGGGAATTGATGACTCCTGAAAAAACAGCTCCTTCAGCAGAACTTGCAGCAGCAATCGATGCAACATTTGGTTCATTTGAAGAGTTCCAAGCAGCCTTTACAGCAGCAGCTACAACTCGCTTTGGTTCTGGATGGGCTTGGTTGGTTGTTAACAAAGAAGGGAAGCTTGAAGTGACTTCAACAGCAAACCAAGACACCCCAATCTCAGAAGGTAAAAAACCAATCTTGGGCTTGGACGTTTGGGAACATGCTTACTACGTGAAATACCGCAACGTGCGTCCTGACTACATCAAAGCTTTCTTCTCAGTGATTAACTGGAACAAAGTAGACGAGCTATACGCAGCAGCTAAATAATAAAATATGGAGGGGAGAGTCAATCTTCTCTTTTTAAGGTTATAAAGCAGAAGCCTGACAGAATCGTCAGACTTTTTTCATTTAGAGGATATTCGTGCCAACTTGTAGAAAATATGGTAGAATAGAGTGTTAAGTAATCATGGAAAAGGAAGACTATGCGTAAAGAAATTGCACCTGAATTATACAATTATAACAAGTTTCCTGGCCCAGAATTTCAGGTAAATGGGGATAAGGTTGAGACTGAAGGGATTGCTTTTACCTTGGTTGAAAATATCAAGGAGGCTTTCGATGTGACCGTCTTTAATCAGCGCTTCTCAGAAGTGTTGACCAAGTTTGATTATGTCGTGGGGGACTGGAGCAATGAACAGCTTCGCTTACGAGGTTTTTACAAAGATGAACGTACTGAGGCAAAAATTGAAAAGATTAGTCGCTTACAAGATTATCTTTTGGAGTACTGTAGTTATGGTTGTGCTTATTTTGTCTTAGAAAACCAAGCACCTAAGCGTGCGTCATTTGACAAGAAAATGCGTAAAAAGGAAGAGGAAAACCTTCCTAGAAGAGGAAAGAAACCTTCGCAAAACAAGAGAAAACCAAATGCGGATAAGAGAAATAGACGTCGTCATAAGGAACAAAAGTCTCAGAAAGAGGACAAGGGACAGCGCCATTTTGTCATTCGTCAGAAATAGATAGAGAATAAGGAGAAGAGATGAAACCGTCTATTTATAGTTTAACACGTCAAACCATGCAAGAATGGGTATTAGAACAAGGAGAAAAGAAATTCCGAGCAGATCAGATCTGGGAATGGCTCTACCGTAAACGTGTCCAGTCCTTTGAGGAAATGACCAACCTTTCCAAGGATTTGATTGCCAAGCTCAATGACCAGTTTGTGGTAAATCCCTTGAAACAACGCATCGTACAAGAGTCAGCCGACGGTACTGTTAAGTATCTTTTTGAGCTGCCAGATGGTATGTTGATTGAGACAGTACTGATGCGTCAACACTATGGGCTGTCAGTCTGTGTGACCACTCAGGTCGGCTGTAATATTGGTTGTACCTTCTGTGCGTCAGGCTTGATCAAGAAGCAACGTGACCTTAATAACGGGGAAATTGTAGCGCAGATCATGCTGGTTCAGAAATATTTTGATGAGCGTGGTCAGGATGAACGTGTCAGTCATATTGTTGTCATGGGAATTGGTGAACCATTTGATAACTACAACAATGTCTTGAATTTCGTCCGTACCATCAATGACGACAAGGGGATGGCAATTGGTGCCCGTCACATCACTGTTTCTACCTCAGGTTTGGCCCATAAAATTCGTGACTTTGCTAATGAAGGTGTTCAGGTTAATCTCGCTGTTTCCCTTCACGCACCCAATAATGAATTGCGCTCAAGCATCATGAAAATTAATCGTGCCTTTCCGATTGAAAAGCTCTTTGCTGCTATTGAGTACTATATCGAAACAACCAATCGCCGTGTGACCTTTGAATACATCATGCTGAATGAAGTCAATGATGGTGTTGAACAAGCCTTGGAGTTGGCTGAATTGCTCAAGAACATCAAGAAATTGTCTTATGTAAACTTGATTCCCTATAACCCAGTTAGTGAACATGACCAATATAGCCGTAGTCCTAAAGAGCGCGTGATGGCCTTCTATGATACACTAAAGAAAAAAGGAATCAACTGTGTTGTCCGTCAGGAACATGGTACAGATATTGATGCGGCTTGTGGACAATTGCGTTCCAATACTATGAAGCGTGACCGCCAGAAGGCAGTCGCAGCGGTGAATCCATAAAATGACTAGAAAAAGAGAATTAATCTTAAGGTTGGGAGTGGCTACTTACAGCCTTTGCATTATCTGTTTTTGTTTTACTCCCCAACCTCAACTTCCTACAGGAGTGGAAACTCCAGGTATTCAAACTTTTGGACGCCTGGTTTTTCTTTTAACTCCCTTAAACTCCCTTAGGAATCTGGGTGAAGTGACTAGTTTGGGACAAGTTATTTGGATCTTTTTGCAGAACATCTTAAATGTCTTCTTGCTCTTCCCTCTGGTCTTTCAACTCCTCTATCTCTTTCCCTCTCTAAGAAAAACTAAAAGGGTTCTTCTTCTTAGTTTTATACTGAGCTTGGGAATCGAGTGCACACAACTAGTTTTAGACTTTTTCTTTGATTTTAATCGTGTGTTTGAGATAGATGATTTATGGACTAATACCTTGGGGGGCTACCTAGCTTGGGTTCTTTACAGAAAATTAAATGTAACTAAACATACAAAGGAATTAACATGAGTATTTTAGAAGTTAAAAATCTGAGTCACGGTTTTGGTGACCGTGCAATTTTTGAAGATGTCTCCTTCCGTCTCCTCAAGGGAGAGCATATCGGTCTTGTCGGTGCCAACGGTGAAGGAAAATCAACCTTTATGAGTATCGTGACTGGTAAAATGCTACCAGATGAAGGGAAGGTGGAGTGGTCTAAGTATGTGACTGCTGGCTATCTGGACCAGCACGCTGTACTAAAAGAAGGCCAAACCGTGCGTGATGTTTTGCGTACAGCCTTTGATGAGCTTTTTAAAGCAGAAGCTCGTATCAATGACCTCTACATGGAAATGGCAGAAGAAGGAGCAGATATCGATGCGCTGATGGAAGAAGTCGGGGAGCTTCAAGATCGTTTGGAGAGTCGTGATTTTTACACTCTAGATGCCAAGATTGATGAAGTAGCGCGTGCCCTCGGTGTCATGGACTATGGTATGGATACAGACGTAACAGCCTTGTCAGGTGGACAAAGAACAAAGGTGCTTTTAACCAAACTCCTCCTTGAAAAGCCAGATATCTTGTTACTGGACGAGCCAACCAACTACTTGGATGCCGAGCACATTGACTGGCTCAAACGCTATCTCCAAAACTATGAGAATGCCTTTGTCCTTATTTCGCATGATATTCCTTTCCTGAATGATGTTATCAATATCGTCTACCATGTGGAAAACCAACAGCTGACCCGTTACTCAGGAGACTACTACCAGTTCCAAGAAGTCTATGCTATGAAGAAATCTCAGCTGGAGGCAGCCTACGAACGCCAGCAGAAAGAAATTGCTGACCTTAAGGACTTTGTTGCTAGAAATAAAGCGCGTGTTGCAACACGAAACATGGCCATGTCTCGTCAGAAGAAATTGGATAAGATGGACATCATTGAACTCCAAAGTGAGAAGCCAAAACCATCCTTTGATTTCAAACCAGCTCGTACACCTGGGCGCTTTATCTTCCAAGCCAAGGACTTGCAGATTGGTTATGACCGTCCACTTACCAAACCCTTAAACCTCACCTTTGAACGCAATCAAAAGGTTGCCATTATTGGGGCAAATGGTATTGGGAAAACAACTCTCTTGAAGTCTCTCTTGGGGATTATTCCACCAATCGCTGGAGAAGTTGAACGTGGCGACTACCTTGAACTCGGCTACTTTGAGCAGGAAGTAGAAGGGGGCAATCGTCAGACACCACTCGAAGCTGTTTGGAATGCCTTTCCTGCTCTCAACCAAGCAGAAGTTCGGGCAGCCCTTGCTCGTTGTGGTTTGACGACTAAGCACATCGAAAGCCAGATCCAGGTCTTGTCAGGTGGGGAACAAGCCAAGGTGCGTTTCTGTCTCTTGATGAATCGTGAAAACAACGTTTTAGTACTTGACGAGCCGACCAACCACTTGGATGTGGATGCCAAGGAAGAACTCAAACGGGCTCTCAAAGAGTACAGAGGTAGTATCCTTATGGTCTGCCACGAGCCTGACTTTTATGAAGGCTGGATGGACCAAATCTGGGACTTTAATAAGCTAACTTAAAAGTACTAAAAAAGGCCAAGTCATTAGACTTGGTCTTTTTAACTAGTATTTTAAATAGCTTTCAATTTCAGATTTTTCAATTTCATGTCCATATTTGCATACAGGACAAGAGACATAGTAAGATTTTCCATATGGGAAGAGTGGAATCCAGTAGAGTGTAAACTTGCGTCCAGTTTCTACAATTTTCCAAGTGTCTGTATTGTTGCAGTGTCCGCACTCAATAGAACTTTGTGTATGTCCTAATTCTTTTACATAACCTTTAGAACCCCAAAATAGAATCATAACATCGTCTCCTTATCTGTTGATGGCTTATTTTTTGCTGAAATCGTAGTCCTTAACCACTTTGATACTGTCAATGGTGATAGCAGTAGTTGGTTTATCTTTTTCATCTTTTTCAGCCTTGGCAATCTTGTCGACAACATCCATGCCCTCAATCACTTGCCCAAAGACAGGATGTTTGCCATCTAGGCTAGGATTTCCGCCCTCTTTATAGGCTTCGATGATTTTCTTAGGATACTTGCTGGTAGGGAGTTTAGCTGAAATATCTGTTGAGTTTTGGTTGATGAAGAATTGGCTACCGTTGGTGTTTGGTTGACCAGTGTTAGCCATAGCAAGAGCTCCGCGGATATTGTATAGGTAAGGAGAAATTTCGTTTTTGAAACCAGTTCCCTTGTCCTTCGTTTTATCCTTATCATGCCAGATGGATTGGCCACCTGTACCATCTCCCTTAGGATCTCCAGTTTGGACCATAAAGCCATCAATTACACGATGGAAGGTGATGTCGTTATAGTAGCCTTCCTTAGCGTGAGTAAGGAAATTTTCAACTGCTAGAGGTGCTAGTTTTGGAAAGAGTTTGATGCGTATATCGCCTTGATTTGTGTGTAAAATGACCTCGGCTTCATCTTCGGCAACTTCTTTAGAAAGTTGAGGGAAGTTGGCATTTTCATTTGTTAAAGCGTCATTCAAATCTTTGGCAGCCTGAGCAGCTGCTTTTGAGCTTTCTTCTGCTGCAAGACTAGAATCGACATAGTCATCACCACGGAGACCACGTTGGATACTAGTACATCCAGCAAGGGCAATAGATGATAGTAAAAGAAGGGTTGCTAGTTTTTTCATTGTTTTCCTCTCAAAAATTCATTTCTATCATTGTACCCTAAAAGGGAGGTGATTTCAAATGTTAATGATTTAGGAGAATATCATAAGTTTAAAAAAAAAATAAAACACTGTCAAGTTTTTTTCTTGACACCTGTCAAAAATCTGCTATAATAGAACATGTGCTAAATAGCTCAGCTATTTCACCGAAATAAAAAATAAGAAAAGAGACATTAAAAAATGGCAGTTAAAATCCGTTTGACTCGTATGGGTTCTAAGAAAAAACCTTTCTACCGTATCAACGTAGCAGATTCACGTTCACCACGTGACGGACGTTTCATCGAAACAGTTGGAACTTACAACCCACTTGTTGCTGAAAACCAAGTGACTTTGAAAGAAGACCGCGTTCTTGCATGGTTGGCTGATGGAGCTCAACCTTCAGATACAGTACGCAACATTCTTTCAAAAGAAGGCGTATTGAAAAAATTCCACGATTCTAAATTCTCAAAATAAGTTTAAAGTAGGTTGACAGATGGATACGATTGAAAATCTCATTATTGCGATTGTGAAACCTTTGATTTCACAACCAGATGCCTTAACTATCAAGATTGAAGACACACCAGAATTTTTGGAATATCATTTGGATCTTGATC
The DNA here is from genome assembly GCF_901543175.1 of Streptococcus australis. Lineage (NCBI taxonomy): Bacteria > Bacillati > Bacillota > Bacilli > Lactobacillales > Streptococcaceae > Streptococcus > Streptococcus australis. The sequence continues at coordinate 747,050 of NZ_LR594040.1, forward strand.
AAAGCGATGTAGGTCGTGTAATCGGTCGTAAGGGTCGCACTATTTCTGCGATAAGAACGATTGTCTACTCTGTCCCAACTGAAGACAAGAAAGTAAGAATCGTTATCGACGAAAAATAAGAAAAGCGGGACAGAAGTCTCGCTTTTTTGTGAGGAGCGGAAGCTATTTTCTTGCTATTTTCTTGCTATTTTATGGTTTTAAAAATTTATGAAATATTGGAATACTAATAAATATAAAAACAAAATTAATACTGTTGAATTTTATAAACATTTATATGAGGCTCATGATGTCAATGACTACATCAAGTTATTGAAATTATCTGGGGTTTTTACAAGTGGAAATTCTAGTGATGGTACTAAACTTATAGCTAAATATATTTTAGTGAAGAAATTTTATATATTGAATGAACAGATTGTAAATAAATTTCTATATGAGGTCTCAATCTTGAATCAACTTTATGAGATGATTCAGATTGAAAAAAAATCTCTTTTAGATAGCACAAAGAAAAATGTTCTACAGTCATCATTATACTACGCACAAGCGTACTATGAATCTTTTAAGAATGGTAACAACAGGCTTACAGATTTAAGTGATGGAATTGAAGAAATTTGGTTAAGATTAGGAGATGTTTTAAAAGACTCACTTCGAAAAAAGACAGTCTTTAAATGGGAAAAAGGCGCTAGTTTAACTCAGTCAGAAATTGAAAATATTTTTTCTATTTTTAGTCGCTTAAATATTTTTAGTTTAATAATTGACTTATGGACATACAGTGACATTGAATTTAAGATTTATGATAACCAAATTCATATTAAAGAGATAGGTGATTTTAGTATAAAACGATTATATACTTTAGCGACTTATTTAGATTTAAAAGATTTTAGAGCTCTTTTGGCTAGAAAACCTAATCTTGATTTTGATACTAAATTAGAAAAACTTGATGAAAAACGAAATTTATATAAATTATTAGAGAAGCAGGTTAAAGAATATTTTTATACTAAAAATTTTGAAGAAGAATATGATGGCATTAAACTAAGACAGTGGATGGATGCTTATTGGCTTTTATACGAATTATGCTTTGAATCCGATGAAAGAATTGTAGTAATTTCAAAGAACAAATTAAGAGAGCTATTTTTTGATAAAGGACTGCCAGAATACTTGCTTAAGCAACTGATTTTTAAAACTTCTTCTAGAGATTTGTATGATAGTCCACTTATAGAGTTTGAAGAAGTTTATGTTCTACTATCTAGTTTGGTTTTGTATACAGATTTTTCAAGAACAATTTTATCTGTTATATCAAGAAACCAACAAAGTAAAGAGACTGGAATAAATCAAAAAGGAAGAAATTTTGAACTTCATATTAACAGCTTAGCAAAAAAACAATTTTCTAAACAGTCTGGTGGGATAAAACGGAGTATTGATGGGGAGACATTTGAAATTGACGGAATTTTTTTTAAAGATGGGACATTAGTTATTCTAGAAGCTAAAACACAAAATCAACCAACTAATATCATTGAGTTCTACAAGAATCAAGTTGAGTTAAATAATTACATAGAAAAATTTAAAAGAAATTCTAAATATTTTACTGAAAATGAGAAAAAAATAATGGCAAAAAAACTTGGGATATATAGTAGTGATATTAAACGAGTGATAAATATGTTGGTTTCCAATGTTAGTCAGTATAATTCGAAACAAGGTGAAGTATATATTATTGATGAGATTGATTTTTCTAATTTTATGAATAGGAGAACTCCTCAGATTCATATTAGTGAAAAAGGTAATATACACTCTATAGGTATATTGCCTCAATTATATTCTGGTGAAGCAACTATTGATCAATTATTAAATCTTTCACAATCAAATCATAAAAGAGAATTGATTACGCAAAGAATAAAATATAGAAATATACAATGTAGCATAGGTGATAAGACTATCTCATTCAGTTTTAAGATATTAGAAGATATCAATGATACTATTTTGTAGTTTCGATAAAAATATCTATAGATTTCAAATTTAGAAGGATTTTTGGAAAATCTCCAAGAAAACTAGGAATGATCTCTTTTCAGTAATAAATGAGTTTTTCACCTTGTTTAGACTAGCTAGTAAGAGAGAAAGAGAAAGCATGAAACCAGAGGATTATGCATGGAATGAGTTTGAACGAACTGCCTATAAGACTAAAATGAATCACCTGCCCAGTCCTTACAAAGTTGCCGTTTGGGATGATTCTGAGAAAAGATTGGAACTAGAACAAATACTTGAAAGACTTCCTCAGAAAGAACTAGCTCAATGGGCATTAGAGAACTCGCGAGATTTCTTATCTTTAATTGATATCGGTGATGAAAGTGAGAAAAATAAAATAATTCGGCAAGCTTATGAGGCTTTTGATGCACGATTGAGAAATGAGATCTCACCTCATGAGTTGAGAAAAGCAGGTTTCGCAGCAAATCTCCTCTCTAAAAATGCCCAAAATCAAATCGCTAAGTACGCTGCCAGAGTCTTTGTACAAGCTATTTCAACAGCCCATATGAGAGGACACGCCATCGTTTCCTCTGATTATGCTATCAAAGTGAGGAATCTCCAAGAGGCAGACAAGTTAGAACTCGTGAGACAAGAACGAGAAAAGCAGATCAGACTGGCTGAATCCTTTTTAGCTAATGTAATAGATAAACGGTGAAAGAAGGCATAAAATACTAATCCTAGAAATAGCATCTAGGATTCTACTTATGCTAAAATGGAAAGACAGTCTCAAAGAATTTTAGTCAATCAATCTTGAGAATAGCTTTTTTAAAGGGAGTAACCATTTATGAACGAGAAAACGAAAGCTTACCTAGCAGCCATATCCTTTTCAGCAATCATTGGATTTTCTTTTTTATTTACTAAGATTGCTTTAGGCTATGCCAGTCCTCTTACGAACTTAGCGCATCGCTATACAATCGCAGCTTTGGTATTGGTCGTCCTTTATCAAACCAAACTTATCAAAGTGAGTTTAAGTAGAAAAGATATTCTTTCTATTCTTCCTATGAGTCTTTTCTACCCACTTCTCTTTTTTATTTTTCAATCCTTTGCTTTACAGTATATATCGTCTTCTGAAGCTGGAATTTTACAGGCTCTTGTCCCAATTTTTACGCTCCTTTTAGCATCAATCTTTCTCAAGGAAAAGACAAGCTGGCTTCAAAAGTTCTTTTTACTTTTATCAGTAGCAGGAGTAGTTTTCATCTTCCTTAGTAAAGGAGCGAACTTTGGTACAGAGACTGCTAGCTTGGGCTTTCTCTTGATGTTGGGGTCTGTTCTCGCCAATGCAATAAACAATATCCTCAGCAAATCCAAAGGAGGACGCTATCGAGCTATGGATATGACAGCTGTTGTGATATTTGTTGGCTTCATCACCTTTAATATGCTAAGCCTGACCTCGCACTATCTAAATGGCAACATATTCGCCTACGTTGCGCCTCTTGGGCAGCTACCCTATCTGCTTGCTATCCTCTATTTGGGAATTCTAGCGTCTATCGTGACAGGTAGTCTCTCTATCTATGCTATTGTTCGCCTCGGAGCATCAACCGTCAGTGTCTTTGGTAATCTTGGAACAGTTTTGACCATTCTAGCCGGAGCCCTTATCCTCCACGAACCAATTTTTAGTTATCATGTGATTGGAGCTACTTTGATTATTGCTGGAATTTTAGGCATGAATCTGATGAGAAAATAGTAAAGATTGCTTAGCAGTCTTTTTCTTTATCTAGATGATTCAGAAAATTCAAAATATTTAATGAAATAAAGTTTAGAAAACGATGATTTTAATTTAGCATGATAAAATAGATAAAAGAATGATACTAGAATAAAGAGGAGAGAGTGTAGAAATGAAGCAAAATGATATAGCTAAAGCTATTGCTTTTTATAACAGAAAACCCGAGACTTTGGTACGTCACATTATACCAGTCTTAGATTGTGATTTGGCTGTTTATCATCGCCCTGGAAGCTCAAGTAAGGGTCACATTATTTTTTATCATGGAGCTTGTGGCCGTAGTCAGATGTGAGCCCACCAGTATGATGCCTTTGAAGGATTTGACCTCTACTTTGTCAATGTTAGAGGACAGGGTGAATCACCTATGAAAGTTGGTCTACCTGACTTAGAAGGTGCTGTTCAAGATGTAGATGCTATTTTGACTTATTTCCAGCTAGATGAGGTGATATTGGTCGGACATTCTTGGGGAGGAAATCCACTTCAAGAGTACACCTATCGTCATCCAGATCGAGTTCTAGCCTTGGTCATGGTAGATAGTTGGGGACAGCATCGTTACTTATCAGATAAAGAGAGAAATCGCATAAAATATAGTTCTCTTATGTATAAAACGATTCCTTGGAAGGTGATTGCAGATAAGAACTCAAAAATGTGTACAGATAATCCTATCACAAGAGAATTAGTCAAGACAGCAATTATAGAAACTGGGCGAGATGTTTTTTTGAACCTTGGAATCACCGGTTTTTTGGCTGTCCATGAGATAGAAGGTTACCATGGAAATCCTCCTATGCTATTAGTAAGAGGCGAAAACGATTTTCCCAAACACCTAAAAATTATCTACGATGGTATCATTGCTCTAAATCCCAATGCGCGTCAAGTAACGATTTTAGATAGCAAACACCAACCTATGAATGACCATCCTGAAGAGTTTAATCAGCTTATTGGTGAATTTTTTGAAGAAGTAGTAGGCCCCTAAGATAGTATCTATCCAACTTGTGAAAATCCCTGGAACGTGATAAAATAAAGGATAGAAATAGATACAGGAGACAAGATGAACTACTTTAATGTTGGGAAAATCGTCAATACGCAAGGGTTACAGGGTGAGATGCGAGTCTTGTCTGTGACGGATTTTGCTGAAGAACGGTTTAAAAAAGGCGCAGAGCTGGCTTTATTTGATGAAAAAGACCAGTTTGTTCAAACAGTGACCATCGCCAGCCACCGTAAGCATAAGAATTTTGACATTATCAAATTCAAAGATATGTACCATATCAATGCGATTGAAAAGTACAAGGGTTACAATCTCAAGGTTGCTGAAGAAGACCTAAATGACTTAGAAGATGGGGAATTTTACTATCACGAGATTATCGGTTTGGAAGTTTACGAGGGAGACAACTTGATTGGAACCATCAAGGAGATTCTACAACCAGGAGCCAATGATGTCTGGGTGGTCAAGCGAAAAGGCAAGCGTGATTTGCTTTTACCTTACATTCCGCCAGTAGTTCTCAATGTTGATATTCCAAACAAGCGGGTCCAAGTGGAAATCTTAGAAGGACTAGATGATGAAGATTGATATTTTAACCCTCTTTCCTGAGATGTTTTCTCCGCTGGAGCACTCAATCGTTGGAAAGGCTCAAGAAAAAGGCCTCCTGGATATCCAGTACCATAATTTCAGAGAATACGCTGAAAAGGCCCGTCATGTTGACGATGAGCCCTACGGAGGCGGTCAGGGGATGTTGCTCCGTGCCCAACCTATTTTCGATGCTTTTGATGCTATTGAAAAGAAAAATCCCCGCGTCATTCTTCTTGATCCTGCTGGGAAACAGTTCGATCAAGCCTACGCTGAAGATTTAGCTCAAGAAGAGGAACTGATTTTTATCTGCGGTCACTATGAAGGGTATGACGAGCGCATCAAGACCTTGGTAACTGATGAAATTTCCCTAGGAGATTATGTCCTGACTGGTGGTGAGTTGGCTGCTATGACCATGATTGATGCAACGGTTCGCTTGATTCCAGCAGTGATTGGCAAGGAGTCTAGTCATCAAGATGATAGTTTCTCTTCAGGGCTCCTCGAATATCCCCAATACACACGTCCTTATGACTATCGTGGCATGGTGGTGCCAGATGTGCTCATGAGTGGTCATCATGAAAAGATTCGCCAGTGGCGGCTTTACGAAAGTCTAAAGAAGACCTACGAGCGCAGACCTGATTTGCTAGAAAACTATCAACCAACAGCAGAAGAAGAAAAAATGCTGGCAGAAATCAAAGAAAACAAAGAATAAAGGAGAACCTTATGCAAGTAATCAAACGTAACGGAGAAGTTGCCGACTTTGATCCAGATAAAATTTACCAAGCTGTCCTAAAAGCAGCGCAGACTGTTTATGTTTTGACAGATGACCTACGTCAAAACTTAGCTCAAGTCACTAAAAAAGTAGTCTTGGACTTGGAAGAAGCAAAAGTAGAACGTGCAACCATCAGTATGATCCAATCAATGGTTGAAAATCGTTTGCTGGGAGCAGGTTATATCACCATTGCAGAGCACTATATCTCTTATCGCTTGCAACGTGACTTGGAGAGAAGTGGTTACGGTGACCACATCGCAGTCCACCTGCATTTTGAACAAATTCGTTAAGAAAAAGAGTGGGATGAAAAATATCTCACTCTTTCTTAAATCTATTTTTTTGAGCTCTCTGGACAGTAGATGGGACAAAACGTAGCCTTTTGATATCAGTGATTCGGATGATACGTGTCACATTTTTTGTAAAATTTTTAACAACAATCTGTTGACGACTGGTATCATATTTGACAATATCACCAGTGAAGCTTGTTTCAGCTAGTATGACATGAACAGCCGTTTTTTTCTGGATGGCCTGTTCAATTGTGTTAATAAGGGAGTCGTTTTCAGAATAATCTTGTTCATTATGTCCACTGAGAAAGTCTTGTATCTTATCTAAGACTTGCTTGAATGTGTACGTCATAGGCGTCTCCCTTCTTATATATCCACATTATATAAAATTTTCCTAAAAACTACAAGATTTTTACGAATAGACTAGAGAAAGCATATCACAAAAAGGAGTTAAAATGGCAGAATTTACATTTGAAATCGAAGAACACCTACTGACCTTGTCTGAAAATGAAAAAGGATGGACAAAAGAACTAAATAGAGTCAGCTTTAATGGCGCACCAGCAAAGTTTGATATTCGAACTTGGAGCCCTGATCATACCAAAATGGGAAAAGGAATCACTCTTACAAACGAAGAATTTCAAGTAATGGTGGATGCTTTTAAAGGAAATCAATAAAAGGATATTGAGTTTTTGATTCAGTATCCTTTTTGGGTTAAATTGAGAAGTATGCTTGTCCCCTAAGTCGTTGTAATAGTAGGCGACCAATGAAACTAATCGCAATGATCTTGCCAAGATCAGGGAGGATAAAAGGAAGGACACCAACTGCTAGTGCCTTATCGAATGGCATACCAGCAAGGAAGTGGAGGCTGAGAATACCTCCGACAAAGACGAGGGAATCGCCCAAGAGGTTGGCTAGGAAAATGCGTATATGGCCACTATTTTGATGGATGAGATAAGATGTAAGTCCAGCATAGACAAGGTCGAACCAAAGATAGCCTGCACTTGGACCAACTAAAACGTGAAATCCAGCTCCTCCACCTGCAAAAACAGGTAAACCAATGACACCCATTAGGAGATAGAAAGCTACAGATAGAACGGCTTCCCTGGGTCTAAAAACAGTAGCAATCAGACCGATCGCAAAGTTTTGCAAAGTGAAGGGGACGGGACCGATAGGGAGACTGATTTGTGCCAATACGGCGATGAGAGCAGCACCGATAGCAGGAATGGCATAGATATAAGCTTTTTTCAAAACTGTTAACCTCTTTTCAAAATTATAGTAACTATTATACTAATCCAGAAAGAAAAGTCAACCTATTTTTTAAATTAAGGTAACAATTTTGTGACAGCCGATTTTGCATGTAAAAAGAGACCTCGGGAGGCCTCTTTTGATAATTAGCGCATGGTTACAAATTCTTCTGAGGCAGTTGGGTGGATAGCTACTGTAGCATCAAAGTCCGCCTTGGTTGCTCCCATCTTGATGGCAACAGCGAATCCTTGAATCATCTCATCCACTCCGTAACCGAGTCCGTGAAGGCCAATAACTTTTTCATCAATACCAGCGGTGATGAGTTTGAAGCGAGATTCCTGACGATGGTCTGTAACGGCAGAGTACATAGATGCAAAACTTGATTTGTGGACTTTAATGTGGTCTTGGCCGTATTCTTTTATAGCTTCTTCCTCGGTCAAACCGACGGTTCCGATTGCAGGGTGGGAGAAGACAACAGTGGGGATAGTCGTGTAGTCCATCTTAGCACTTGTTTTCCCATTAAAGAGACGTTCAGATAGGGTTCGTCCAGCCTTGATGGCTACTGGAGTTAGTTCCTTCTCACCCGTAACGTCTCCAAGGGCATAGATACCATCTACAACTGTATTTTGATACTCATCCACTTGGATAAATCCACGTTCGTTGAGTGTAACTCCAGCCTTTTCTAACTCCAACGCGTCTACATTTGGACGGCGACCAGTAGCCCAGATAACTTGGCTTGCAGTGTGACTGGAACCGTCTTCGAAATGAATCGTAATGCCTTGCACTGATTCTTCTAGTTTGACGGGTACCTTATGAGTGTGCAAAGGTAGGCCAGTTTTTTCCATTTCGTTGACGAGACCTTCCACGATGTAGCTATCAAAACCACGCAAAGGACGATCGCGGCGGACGAACAAATCAGTTTTTACACCGAGTGCATGGAGAACACCAGCTAGCTCAACTGCAATATAGCCAGCTCCTAGGATAGCAACGGATTCAGGAAGTTGCTCCCAAGCAAAGACATCGTCTGAGCTACCACCAAGTTCAGCTCCAGAAATGTTTGGGATGCTTGGACGAGCGCCAGTCGCAATCACGATGTGCTTGGCACGAATCAATTCACCATTGACGCTGACGGTGTGGGAATCAACAAAATGAGCACGCCCCTCAATCAAATCAACCCCGTTGCGTTTGAAACTTCCATCATAAGATGAGCGAGCGCGATCGATGTAGGCTTCACGGTTTTGACGAAGTTTTGCGAAATCAAATTGAACATCTGAACTCGTAAAACCATAGTCGGGGCCATAGTGGTGGAAGCTTTCAGCAATCTGCGCTCCATACCACATGATTTTCTTAGGAACACAACCAAGGTTTACACAGGTTCCACCCAATTTTTTCTCTTCGATAACAGCTGCCTTGGCGCCGTGTTCACCAGCTCGGTTCATAGTAGCGATGCCGCCGCTCCCTCCACCAATGGCGATGATATCATATTCTCTCATAGAAAACTCCTTATAGCTTTGATAGTCATATTCTATCCTTTTTACTTTTTGAATGCAAAAATCTGCTACGCCCTAAAGAAATAGCAGAAATCACTTGCTAAATATAGAAATAAGGTGTATGATATTACTAGTACAATTTCGTATAAATCAAATGGGAACAAGGCATGTTTCCTGAATTGTTCTTTTTTCTCTCTGAACAATCATTGTTTAGAGTAGATAAATTTGCTATAATGGTCTTTGTATTGAAAATAAAATAGGAGTTTTGTGATGAAGGGGAATAAGAAAACTAAAAAATGGCAACTATACACAGCTATTGGTGCTGCAAGTATTATTATAATCAGTGCAGCGGGTATTTTGCTATTTAGACAGCCCTCGCAGGCTGCTGGTAAGGATGACACATCGCATCTTGTAGTCGCAAAGGAAGGAACAGTTGCCTCCTCTGTTCTTTTATCTGGTACTGTCACCGCAAAAAATGAACAATATGTTTATTTGGATGCAAGTAAGGGTGAGGTAGATGAAATCTTGGTTTCTGTTGGAGATAAGGTTGACAAGGGACAAGCGCTCGTAAAATACAACAGTACAGAAGCGCAATCTGCTTATGATGCGGCTAACCGTGCCATAGCCAAGGCTGATCGTCGTATCAAGGACTTGAAGGAATCACGAAACAACACTCTAGCTGATTCGGAAGAATATGATGGAGCGCAGGGATCTTCAGTCTCTTCCATAGATTCTCAGATTAGTGATGCTCGTGATAGTCGTGCTGATGCAGAGGCACAACTTAAAAAGGCGCAAGCTCAATTGGACGCAACAAAGGTTCTGAGTACGCTAGGAGGTACAGTTGTAGAAGTTAATCGCAATGTATCGAAGTCCACAAGTGCTGCAAATCAAGTGATGGTTCATGTAGTAAGTAACGACAATCTACAAGTCAAGGGAGAACTTTCTGAGTACAATCTTGCCAATCTTTCTGTTGACCAAGAAGTGACCTTCTCTTCTAAAGTTTACCAAGATAAAACTTGGACAGGGAAGATCAGCTATATTTCAGCTTACCCTAAAAATAGTGGAGAAGGAACGAATGCTATAACTGGGGGGAATACTGGTTCTAAATATCCTTATACGATTGAAGTGACGAGTGAGATTGGTGATTTAAGACCAGGTTTCACCGTTAGTGTTGAGGTTAAAAGTGATAAGAAATCAATCCTCGTCCCCTTAACCAGTGTCGTTACTGAAGACGGGAAAAATTATGTTTGGGTGGTTGACGAAGAGAATAAGGCTAAGAAAATCGAAGTTAGCCTAGGAAATGCTGACGCAGAAAACCAAGAGATCACGTCTGGTTTGACAGACGGAACCAAAGTCATCAGTAATCCAACGACTTCCTTAGAAGAAGGAAAAGAGGTGAAGGCTGATGAAACAACTAATTAGTCTAAAAAACATCTGCCGGAGCTATCGAAATGGTGAACAGGAACTGCAGGTCTTGAAAAATATTAATCTGGAGATTAGCGAAGGGGAATTTGTTGCCATTATGGGACCGTCTGGTTCGGGTAAATCTACTCTGATGAATACCATCGGAATGCTGGACACCCCGACTAGCGGTGAATACTATCTAGAAGGTCAAGAAGTGGCTCGTCTAGGTGAAAAGCAGTTGGCACAGGTACGTAACAAACAAATTGGTTTTGTCTTTCAACAGTTCTTTCTTTTGTCAAAGATGGATGCTGTTCAAAATGTTGAGTTGCCCTTGATTTATGCAGGAGTTCCAGCTGCCCAACGTCGCAAGTTGGCAGAGGAATATCTGAGTAAAGTAGAGTTGACTGATCGTATTCATCACCTTCCTTCGGAGTTGTCTGGCGGTCAAAAACAACGGGTGGCCATTGCGCGTGCTCTTGTTAACGATCCCTCAATCATCTTAGCTGATGAACCGACAGGTGCCTTGGATACGAAAACAGGAAGTCAAATCATGGAACTCTTGGTTGAGTTAAATGAAGAAGGCAAGACTATTATTATGGTAACGCACGAGCCCGAAATTGCAGCCTATGCAAAACGCCAGATTGTAATACGTGATGGAGTTATTTCGTCTGATAGCGCTTGTTTGGAAGGAAAGGAGAACTAAGATGCAAAATCTGAAATTTGCCTTTTTATCTATTATGGCACACAAGATGCGCTCCTTTTTGACCATGATTGGCATTATCATCGGAGTCTCTTCAGTAGTTGTCATCATGGCTTTAGGGGACTCGATGTCTCGTCAGGTCAATAAAAATATGACAAAATCTCAGAAAAATATTCAGGTATTTTTCTCGCCAATTAAAAGTAAGGATGGTTCCTTCACACAAAAGCAATCTGCACTGACACTATCTGGTAAAGAAGATGTTCACGTAGAACCGCCTAAAACACAGGAATCGTGGGTTAAGGAAACTGCCAAACTAAAAGGCGTAGATGGCTATTATGTGACTAATAGTGCAAATGTTACTTTGACCTATAAGGATAAAAAGGTAGAGAAAGCAAGTCTGACAGGTGGAAATATTACTTATATGTCTGCTGTGGAAAATAAAATTATTGCAGGTAGGGATCTGAGAGAACAAGACTACCGAGATTTTGCAAGTGTGATTTTGCTAGATGAAGAACTCGCTAAAAGTCTTTTTGAATCTCCTCAGGCAGCACTCAATCAAATCATTTCAGCCAATGGATATAGCTATCGCGTGATTGGTGTTTACTCTAGTCCTGCTGTTAAAAGTGCTAAGATGTTTGGTGTAGGTGGTTTACCGATTACAACCAATGCTTCTGTAGCAGCTAATTTTAATGTGGAGGAAATTTCTAATATTGTCTTCCGTGTGAATGATACGAGTCTAACTCCGACTTTGGGGCCAGAACTCGCACGCAAAATGACAGAAATTGCAGGAGTGCAGCAGGGAGAATATCAGGTTGTAGACGAAACTGCCGCTTTTGCAGAAGTTCAGCAAATTTTTGGTTTTATGACCGCTATTATTAGTGCTATCGCAGGAATCTCTCTCTTTGTAGGAGGGACTGGAGTTATGAATATCATGCTGGTTTCTGTAACGGAGCGTACTCGTGAGATTGGTCTTCGTAAAGCATTGGGAGCTACACGGGCTAATATCTTGGTTCAGTTTTTGATTGAGTCCATGATTTTGACCTTATTAGGTGGAGTCATCGGTCTTGTTAGTGCAGCGGGCTTGACCACGCTAGCAGGTGCCTTGTTAAAAAATATGATGGAAGGAATAGAAGTTGGAGTCTCGCTACCGATCGCTCTCTTTAGCTTGGCTGTTTCGGCCAGCGTTGGTATGATTTTCGGAGTCTTGCCAGCCAATAAAGCGTCTAAACTTGATCCAATTGAAGCCCTTCGCTATGAGTAATATAAACAAGAAGTAAAACAAGATGGATATTAGTCTATCTTGTTTTTTTTGTATGGATTTCCCTATCGAAAATCACTAAAAATATGATATAATGAAGTGTTAGAAAAACAGGTTTCATTAGCCTGGAAAGGAAAAATTATGTCTGAAAAGAATTTTTATATTACAACACCGATTTACTATCCATCTGGTAAACTCCATATCGGTTCTGCCTATACAACCATCGCCTGTGATGTCCTAGCGCGTTACAAACGCCTTATGGGCTGCGATGTTTTTTATCTGACAGGTTTAGATGAGCATGGTCAAAAGATTCAACAAAAAGCAGAAGAGGCTGGCATTACACCTCAAGCCTATGTTGATGGCATGGCAGTTGGAGTCAAAGAACTCTGGCAATTACTAGATATCTCATACGATAAATTCATCCGTACGACTGATGACTACCATGAAAAAGTAGTGGCTCAAGTCTTTGAACGCTTACTTGCTCAGGATGATATCTATTTAGGTGAATATTCTGGCTGGTATTCGGTCTCAGATGAAGAATTCTTTACAGAAAGCCAGCTTGCAGAAGTTTTCCGTGACGAAGCTGGAAATGTAACTGGGGGTATCGCTCCATCAGGTCACGAGGTCGAATGGGTTTCTGAAGAGTCATACTTCCTTCGCCTCAGCAAATACCAAGATCGCTTGGTTGAATTTTTCAAATCTCACCCTGACTTCATCACTCCTGATGGTCGCCTTAATGAAATGCTTCGCAACTTCATCGAGCCAGGTTTGGAAGATTTGGCAGTTTCTCGTACAACCTTTACTTGGGGTGTACCAGTCCCATCAAATCCGAAACACGTTGTCTATGTATGGATTGATGCTCTTCTTAACTATGCGACGGCTCTTGGCTATGGTCAAGATGAACACGGTAATTTTGATAAGTTCTGGAATGGAACAGTCTTCCACATGGTTGGAAAAGATATCCTTCGTTTCCACTCCATCTATTGGCCTATCCTTCTTATGATGTTGGATGTTAAATTGCCAGACCGCTTGATTGCCCACGGTTGGTTTGTCATGAAAGACGGCAAGATGTCTAAGTCTAAAGGAAACGTGGTTTACCCTGAGATGTTGGTAGAGCGTTATGGACTAGATCCACTTCGTTACTACCTCATGCGTAGCCTTCCGGTTGGTTCGGACGGAACCTTCACTCCTGAAGACTATGTAGGCCGTATCAACTACGAATTGGCTAATGATCTTGGGAACCTCCTCAACCGTACGGTTTCTATGATTAACAAGTACTTTGATGGGCAAATCCCTGCCTATGTAGAGGGTGTGACAGAGTTTGACAATGCGCTTGCTGACGTTGCAGAACAATCTATCGCAGACTACCATACACACATGGAAGCAGTTGACTACCCACGTGCGCTTGAAGCGGTCTGGACTCTTATCTCTCGTACTAACAAATACATCGATGAGACTGCTCCATGGGTCTTGGCTAAGGATGAAGCTCTTCGTGACCAATTGGCAAGTGTTATGAGCCACTTGGTAGCTAGCCTTCGTGTTGTCGCTCACTTGATTGAGCCCTTTATGATGGAAACCAGTCGTGCTGTCTTGACTCAACTTGGTCTAGCAGAAGTTTCTAGCCTTGAGAACTTGAACTTGGCTGACTTTCCTGCAGGTGTGACAGTAGTTGCCAAAGGAACCCCAATCTTCCCACGTCTGGATATGGAAGAAGAAATCGCCTATATCAAGGAACAAATGGAAGGTAATAAACCAGCAGTCGAAAAGGAATGGAATCCAGATGAAGTCGAACTCAAACTAAACAAGGAAGAAATCAAGTTTGAAGACTTCGACAAGGTTGAAATCCGTGTCGCAGAAGTCAAAGAAGTTTCTAAAGTAGAAGGTTCTGATAAGTTGCTTCAATTCCGCTTGGATGCTGGTGATGGTGAAGATCGTCAAATCCTCTCAGGAATTGCAAAATACTATCCAAACGAACAAGAATTGGTCGGCAAGAAAGTCCAAATCGTTGCCAACCTCAAACCACGCAAGATGATGAAAAAATATGTCAGCCAAGGGATGATTCTCTCAGCTGAACATGATGGCAAATTAACCCTTCTCACAGTTGATCCAGCTGTACCAAACGGAAGTGTGATTGGGTAAAAGCAAAAAACCAACGTTAGGCACGTTGGTTTTTCTTGTTATGTGTGAGATTTTCTAAGAAGTTGTCTATCTCCTTTTGCGACCTGAGAACAATTATTTTCTCTGGATAGGTTTCTTGAACCCGCTGATAACGTTCCTTAGCGGATTTGCTCCGCCCATCCCAGAGAATCCATCTGATAAATTCCCAGTTAAATTGCTCTTTACAGCCAGCCGCCATGCTTTCTCTGACCTTACCGCGATATGTGAAATAGCGTTTAAAAGCTCGAAAGAGACAGGTCAATGGGGAAAAATTAAGAAAGATGATTTGGTCAGCTTTTAGCATTCTTTCCTCGTAATAACACCAAGAGTAGTTGCCATCGATGACCCAGTCTGAGTGATTGTTTAGAAAGCTTTTCATCTCGGATTTCATCCAATCACGGTCACTGTCTTGCCAATCTGGTTGAAATTGGAGGGTGTCCATATGCAGTTTGGGAATGGAGTAGTAGTTAGATAACTTTTCTGCTAGAGTTGACTTACCAGCACCAGAATAACCGATAATTGCGATTTTCATTTTCTACCTTTTCGTAATGGAGGACAAAAAAACAGCCTCGGTGGACTGTTTCTTATTTAGCAAGTTTAGCTGAAAGACGAGCTTTATCGCGGCTTGCTTTGTTTTTATGAATCAAACCTTTAGTTTCTGCTTTGTCGATAGCTGAGCTAGCAGCACGGAAAAGTTCTTCAGAAGGGTTTGCTTCGAAAGCTTTGATAGCAGTACGCATAGCTGATTTTTGAGCTGAGTTTTTTTCGTTTTGTTTCACGTTCAATTCAGCGCGTTTGATAGCTGATTTAATGTTTGCCAATGTTCTTACCTCCATATTTACTAACTATACTATTATATCTGAAAACTTAAGTTTTGACAAGGGGAAATTATTTTTTTAGGTAAATTTCATCGATTTCATGATTTTTAGTCTTATGGAGAATAACCTCGGCTCGATTCCTTGTTGGTTCAATATAGTTTTGTAGATTTGTAAGGTTGATATCACTCCATACCTGGTGGGCAAAAGACTCTACTTCCCCTATTGGCATTTGCGTAAAGCGGTGGTAGTAGCTATCTGGATCGTTTTGTGCAAAGCTGAGGAGTTTTAAAAATCGATCTAAATACCAGCTTTCAATGTCCTCGACAGCAGCGTCTACATAGATGGAAAAATCAAAGAAGTCGGTGATGTAAAGACGCTCATTTTGAGGATTTTGAAAAACATTGATTCCTTCAACAATCACAAAATCTGCAGCCTTAACACGTTGTTTCTCCCCAGGAACAATATCATAAACCTCGTGAGAATAGACGGGGATATCAACATCCTGTCCATTTTTTAAGCGATCAAGAAAATTCAGTAAGGCTTCCATGTCATAACTCTCTGGAAAGCCTTTGCGATTTAAGATTCCTTGGTCTATTAACGTTTGATTGGGATAGAGAAAACCATCAGTCGTCACTAACTCCACAGTAGCGTCAGTCACTGTACGAGACAGAAGGATTTGCAGAAGTCGGCTAGTTGTTGACTTTCCGACAGCAACACTTCCTGAAACACCGATGATGAAGGGCTGAGATTTACTCTCTCTTTGGAGAAAAATTCCCTTAGAAAAGGCTAAATCCTCTTTGGTGCGTTTGTAAATTTGGATGAGATGGGCCAAAGGTAAATAAATATCTGTCACATCTTGTAGGCTGATTTGGTCGTTAAAACTCTTGATTGAGTCTAGTTCTTCTTCCGTCAAGGGAGGGGTTGACTTGCGGTGCAAGGACTGCCAGGTTTCACGGCTGATTCTTTCAAAATGTAAAAATTCGTTGGTCATATTTTTTCCTCGTTCGATATCTTAGTATATCATATTTCTCATCTAAAGAGAGAATGAAATTCGATATTTCTCATTCTGATTCTTGAAAGTTGCTATAAGTTGCTCTAAAAGGTCAAAAATAGAGGAAATAACAAGAAAATTCTTTAATTATTATCATAACAGATTTAGTTTGTTTGTTGAATTTTAGTTTTGTAAACGGTGTTAAAAAACCTTAAAATATGCTAAAATAGTTTCATGAGTAAAATGTATTATGCAGAAAATCCAGATGCAGCTCACGATATTCATGAATTGAGAGTAGAGTTGCTAGGATATAAAATGACCTTTTTAACGGATGCAGGTGTCTTTAGTAAAAAGATGATTGACTTTGGTAGTCAGCTTTTACTGAAGTGTCTAGAGGTTGAAAAAGGCGAGCGAGTGCTAGATGTTGGCTGTGGGTACGGTCCCCTAGGGATTTCTTTGGTCAAGGCTTACGGAGTTCAAGCAACCATGGTTGATATCAATAATCGTGCTCTGGACTTGGCGCGAAAAAATGCTGAGAGAAACCAAGTTTCAGCAACTATTTTCCAATCCAACATCTATGAACAAGTTGAAGGGAAATTTGACCATGTCATTTCCAATCCGCCGATTCGTGCGGGCAAGCAAGTTGTTCATGAGATTATCGAAAAGAGCATGGACTTTCTGGAAGACGGTGGAGATTTAACAATTGTTATTCAGAAAAAACAGGGTGCTCCTAGTGCCAAAAGCAAGATGGAAGACGTTTTTGGAAATTGTGAAATCATAAAGAAGGACAAGGGTTATTATATCCTTAGAAGTGTGAAATCATGAGAGCAGTTGATTTAATCCAAAAGAAACGAGATGGTCAAGAACTGTCTTCAAGTGAGATCGAATGGTTGGTAGAAGGCTATGTTGCTGGAACTGTCCCAGACTATCAAATGTCTGCCTTTGCTATGGCGGTTTATTTCAAAGGAATGACTACACGTGAGATTTCTGACCTGACGATGAATATGGTTAAGACGGGGCAAGAGTTTGATTTGTCAGCCATAGAGGGTATCAAAGTAGATAAACACTCGACAGGTGGTGTTGGTGATAAGGTGACCTTGATTTTAGCACCTTTAGTAGCAAGTTTTGGAGTGCCAGTAGCCAAGATGAGTGGTCGTGGACTAGGACACACTGGCGGAACCTTAGATAAGTTAGAAGCGATCAAGGGTTACCAAGTGGAGCGCAGTCAAGAGGATTTCATCAAACAGGTTCAAGATATTGGTGTATCTGTCATTGGTCAATCTGACCAGCTGGTTAAAGCAGACAAACTTCTCTATGCCCTCCGTGATGTGACAGCGACTGTCGATACCATTCCTTTGATTGCTAGTTCTGTCATGAGTAAGAAAATCGCTGCTGGGGCAGATGCCATCTTGCTAGATGTGACTGTCGGTGAGGGTGCCTTTATGAAGACTGTTGAGGAGGCGCGTGAATTGGCTCAAACCATGGTTGATCTCGGTAAGGCAGTTGGACGAAAGACAGTAGCAGTCATTACCGATATGAGTCAACCCTTGGGTCGAGCTATTGGCAATCGTCTCGAAATCCTAGAAGCAATTGAAATTCTTCAAGGAAAGGGTCGAGAAGATATTAGTCACTTTATTTGTGAACTAGCTCAGATTATGCTTGGTTTGGCAAATGTTGAGAAGACAGTTGAAGAAGTACGTCAACATCTTGAAAACGGCCAAGCGCTGGCTAAGTTTGAAGAAATGGTGGCGGCTCAAGGCGGTGATTTAGAAGATCTTTATCGCCCAGTCAAGGTGGCGCATGTAGTAGATATCCCGGCTCAAGAGTCAGGTGTCATTTCAGCCCTTCCAGCGATGGAATTTGGTCTCTATGCCATGAGATTGGGAGCTGGTCGTGCAGTCAAGTCTGATGATTTAGACTATGAAACTGGAATCGTTTTTGAGAAGAAGGTTGGTGACTCCGTTCAAAAGGGAGAAATTGTCGCAAAAGTTTATACAAATGGAAAAATTTCCCCTCAACTAGTTACAGAATTCCAAAAATATGTTAAAATAAATGATAGTGTGAAACGTTTGCAGGAAATAATTGAAATCATCTCATGAAAAAGAGAGGAATCCGAATATGAAATTAAACAAATACATTGATCATACGCTTTTAAAACAAGATGCAAGTCAAGAACAAATTGATCGTTTGCTATCTGAAGCGCGTGAGTATGACTTTGCCAGCGTTTGTGTTAATCCCAGCTGGGTCGCTCATTCAAAGGCAGGACTTGATGGTTCAGATGTAAAGGTTTGTACAGTAGTTGGTTTCCCCTTGGGAGCAACAACTTCAGCTGTGAAAGCTTTTGAAACAAAAGAAGCTGTCCAAAACGGTGCAGATGAGATTGATATGGTTATCAATGTTGGTGCCCTCAAATCAGGTAATCTTGATTTGGTTGAATCGGACATCCGTGCTGTCGTAGAAGCAAGTGGTGACAAGTTGGTTAAGGTCATTATTGAAGCTTGCTTGTTGACAGACGATGAAAAGGATGTGGCTTGCCAATTATCCCAGAAAGCAGGTGCTGACTTTGTCAAAACATCAACTGGATTTTCAACTGGTGGTGCCACTATAGAGGATGTTCAGTTGATGCGTAAAACAGTTGGGCCAGATATGGGAGTTAAGGCTGCTGGTGGCGCTCGCTCATATGCAGATGCTGTTGCTTTTGTGGAAGCGGGCGCTACCCGTGTTGGAACATCAGCTGGTGTGGCAATTTTAAAAGGAGAATTAGCAGATGGCGACTACTGAGTTGATTGAACTAGCAATTGAAACCAGCAAGAGAGCCTATGTACCCTATTCTCATTTTCCTATTGGAGCTGTTTTAGTAGCCAAGGGTGGTAGTATTTATACGGGTGTGAACATCGAGAATGCTAGCTATTCTTTGACGAACTGTGGAGAGCGTACAGCGATTTTCAAAGCAGTTTCCGAAGGCCAAAGAGAGTTTTCAGAGTTGATTGTCTATGGACAGACTGAAAGACCTATATCACCATGTGGCGCTTGTCGCCAAGTGATGGCTGAATTTTTTGAAAAAGATCTAAAAGTGACCCTTGTCGCTAAAGATAAATCGACGGTCGAGATGACGGTCGGGGAGTTGCTTCCATACTCTTTTACAGACTTAAACTAGTCTGAGTCACTCTTTGAGTGACGCGGTCCTTGTGGCCAACCAATCCATACTTGCAACATCGTTGCACATCTTATTTAGGAGGTTCAGTAATGAACAAGAAACAATGGCTAGGCCTTGGTCTAGTTGCAGTAGCAGCAGTTGGACTTGCTGCATGTGGTAACCGCTCTTCTCGTAACGCAGCTTCATCTTCATCTGAAATGAAGACCAAAGCAGCAATCGTAACAGATACTGGTGGTGTTGATGATAAATCATTTAACCAATCAGCTTGGGAAGGTTTGCAAGACTGGGGTAAAGAACACAACCTTTCTAAAGATAACGGTTACACTTACTTCCAATCAACAAGCGAAGCAGACTATGCTAACCACTTGCAACAAGCGGCTGGAAGTTACAACCTGATCTTCGGTGTTGGTTTTGCCCTTCACAATGCAGTTGAAGAGGCAGCAAAAGACCACTCTGACTTAAACTATGTCTTGATTGATGATGTGATCAAAGATCAAAAGAATGTTGCGAGCGTAACATTTGCAGATAACGAAGCAGCTTACCTTGCTGGTGTTGCAGCAGCTAAAACAACTAAAACAAAACAAGTTGGTTTTGTAGGTGGTATCGAATCTGAAGTTATTTCACGTTTCGCTGCTGGATTTAAGGCTGGTGTTGAGTCAGTAGACCCATCTATCAAAGTACAAGTTGACTACGCTGGTTCATTTGGTGATGCTGCCAAAGGTAAAACAATTGCAGCAGCTCAATACGCTGCAGGTGCAGACGTTGTCTACCAAGCAGCTGGTGGTACAGGTGCTGGTGTCTTTGCTGAAGCAAAATCTTTGAACGAAAGTAAAAATGAAGACGAAAAAGTTTGGGTTATTGGTGTAGACCGTGACCAAGCAGCAGAAGGTAAATACACTTCTAAAGATGGTAAAGAATCAAACTTTGTTCTTGTATCTACATTGAAACAAGTTGGTACAACTGTAAAAGATATTGCCAACAAAACAGAAAAAGGTGAATTCCCTGGCGGACAAGTTATTGTCTACTCATTGAAGGATAAAGGGGTTGACTTGGCAGTAACAAACCTTTCAGAAGAAGGTAAAAAAGCTGTTGAAGACGCAAAAGCTAAAATCCTTGACGGAAGCGTAAAAGTTCCTGAAAAATAATGGATAAAAGTCATTTCTTAGGAAGCGACCATCGGTCGCTTCTTTAAGAATTGAGGCAATTTTTTGTCTCAATAGAACTTGTTAACACGATTAGCAGGTTTTATTGAAACAAAATAAACCTCGGAAAGGAAAAGCATATGGCACACGAAAATGTCATTGAGATGCGGGATATTACCAAGGTGTTTGGTGAATTTGTAGCAAACGACAAGATCAACTTGCAACTGCGAGAAGGTGAAATCCATGCACTTTTAGGAGAAAATGGAGCGGGTAAATCCACTCTGATGAATATGCTGGCAGGACTTCTCGAGCCAACTAGTGGTGAAATTGCGGTGAATGGTCAAGTTGTCAAACTAGATTCACCTTCTAAAGCCGCTAGTCTAGGAATTGGGATGGTTCACCAACATTTTATGTTGGTTGAGGCTTTTACAGTAGCTGAAAATATCATTTTGGGGAGTGAAATCACTAAAAATGGTGTGCTAGATATAGCTGAAGCTACTAAAGAAATCAAAGCTCTTTCTGAACGTTATGGTTTGGCAGTGGATCCTGCTGCCAAGGTGGCAGATATTTCTGTTGGTGCTCAACAACGTGTAGAAATCTTGAAGACACTTTACCGTGGTGCTGATATCCTCATCTTTGACGAACCTACGGCAGTATTGACTCCTTCAGAGATTGATGAGTTGATGGCTATCATGAAAAACCTTGTTAAAGAAGGAAAATCCATTATTTTGATTACCCATAAACTGGATGAAATTCGTGCGGTATCCAATCGAGTGACGGTTATTCGTCGTGGGAAATCAATCCAGACGGTGGAGATTGCAGGGGCAACCAATGCGGACTTGGCTGAGATGATGGTGGGACGTTCTGTCTCCTTCAAAACGGAGAAACAGGCACCACAACCAAAAGAAGTAGTCTTGTCTATCAAAGACTTGGTTGTCAATGAAAACCGCGGTGTACCAGCTGTGAAGAATCTTTCTTTGGATGTTCGTGCTGGTGAAATTGTTGGTATTGCAGGTATTGATGGCAATGGTCAGTCTGAACTCATTCAAGCCATTACGGGTCTTCGTAAGGTTGAGTCTGGTAGTATTGAATTAAAAGGCAAATCAATCGTAGGGATGCACCCTCGACAAATTACGGAACTCAGTGTGGGGCATGTTCCTGAAGACCGCCACCGTGATGGTTTGATTTTGGAGATGATGATTTCAGAAAATATCGCTCTCCAAACCTACTACAAAGAACCACTCAGCAAGAATGGTATCTTAAACTATGCCAATATCACTTCGCATGCTAAAAAATTAATGGAAGAATTTGACGTCCGTGCGGCAAGCGAATTTGTCCCAGCAGCAGCTCTTTCAGGGGGAAATCAACAAAAAGCGATTATCGCTCGTGAGATTGATCGTGATCCTGATCTCCTTATCGTCAGCCAACCAACTCGTGGTTTGGATGTCGGTGCCATTGAATATATCCACAAACGCTTGATTGAAGAACGTGATAACGGAAAAGCTGTGCTTGTTGTCAGCTTTGAATTGGATGAGATTTTAAATGTTTCAGACCGAATTGCTGTTATTCATGATGGGAAGATTCAAGGTATTGTGTCGCCAGAAACGACTAACAAACAAGAACTTGGTATCTTGATGGCAGGTGGAAACTTGGGAAAGGAGAAGGATGATGTCTAAAAAGTTACAACAAATTTCGGTTCCCTTGATTTCCGTATTCTTAGGAATCTTGCTCGGAGCCATTGTCATGTGGATTTTCGGCTACGATGCTATCTGGGGTTATGAGGAGTTGTTCTATACAGCTTTTGGTAGTCTCCGTGGGATTGGTGAAATTTTCCGTGCCATGGGTCCTCTTATCTTGATTGGTCTGGGGTTTGCAGTTGCCAGCCGTGCAGGTTTCTTTAACGTTGGACTTCCTGGTCAGGCACTAGCGGGTTGGATTCTTAGTGGTTGGTTTGCTTTGTCGCATCCGGACATGCCACGCCCAATGTTGATTTTAGCGACCGTAGTAATTGCTTTGATTGCAGGTGGGATTGTAGGTGCTATTCCAGGTATTCTCAGAGCTTATTTAGGTACATCAGAGGTTATCGTAACCATTATGATGAACTATATTGTTTTGTACGTAGGGAATGCCTTTATTCATTCTTTCCCGAAAGACTTTATGCAAAGTACAGACTCAACGATTCGTGTGAGTGCCAATGCCACTTATCAAACACCATGGTTATCTGAGTTAACTGGCAATTCTCGTATGAATATCGGAATCTTCTTTGCCATCATTGCTGTTGGTGTGATTTGGTTCTTGCTCAAGAAAACGACTCTCGGTTTTGAAATTCGTGCAGTTGGTCTTAATCCCCATGCCTCAGAGTACGCTGGTATTTCAGCAAAACGTACAATCATCCTATCAATGATTATCTCTGGTGCTTTGGCTGGTCTTGGTGGAGCTGTCGAAGGTCTTGGAACTTTCCAAAACGTTTACGTTCAGGGCTCATCATTAGCTATCGGATTTAACGGGATGGCAGTTAGTTTGCTTGCTGGAAATTCACCAATTGGAATTCTCTTTGCGGCCTTCTTATTTGGTGTTCTGCAGGTAGGTGCGCCAGGTATGAATGCTGCGCAAGTTCCGTCTGAACTTGTCAGCATTGTAACAGCGTCCATTATCTTCTTTGTCAGTGTTCACTATATTATCGAACATTTTGTCAAACCAAAAAAACAAGTTAAAGGAGGTAAGTAAGGATGTCTATTACAACATTACTCACCCTCTTGGTCTCTTCTATGCTGATTTACTCAGCACCACTTATTTTTACGAGTATTGGAGGAGTCTTCTCTGAACGTGGTGGTGTCGTTAACGTCGGTCTTGAAGGAATTATGGTTATGGGAGCCTTTTCTGGGGTTGTCTTTAACCTTGAGTTTGCAGAACAACTTGGAGCAGCGACTCCTTGGATTTCCTTGTTAGTTGCTGGTGTCGTGGGAGCTATTTTCTCCCTCATTCATGCAGTCGCTACAGTTCATTTCCGTGCGGACCATGTTGTCAGTGGTACAGTATTGAACTTGATGGCTCCTGCCCTAGCAGTTTTCTTGGTTAAGGTTCTTTATAACAAAGGACAAACGGATAACTTAAGTCAGACCTTTGGACGTTTTGATTTTCCAGTTTTGGCTAATATCCCAGTGATTGGAGATATCTTCTTCAAGTCAACAAGTTTGCTAGGTTATATCGCGATTACCTTCTCATTCTTTGCTTGGTTTATCCTCTTCAAGACCCGCTTTGGTCTTCGCCTTCGCTCTGTCGGTGAACACCCTCAAGCAGCGGACACTTTGGGAATCAATGTCTACAAGATGAGATATTTAGGGGTTATCATATCAGGTTTCCTAGGGGGAATTGGGGGAGCGATTTATGCTCAATCCATTTCAGTTAACTTCTCAGTGACAACTATTGTTGGACCTGGATTTATCGCTCTTGCTGCGATGATCTTTGGTAAATGGAATCCAATCGGAGCCATGCTATCCAGTCTCTTCTTTGGACTTTCACAAAGTTTGGCTGTTATCGGCTCTCAATTGCCATTCCTACAAGGAGTGCCAGCGGTTTACCTTCAAATCGCACCTTATGTTTTGACCATTCTTGTCTTGGCAGCCTTCTTTGGAAAAGCAGTTGCGCCAAAAGCAGATGGTATCAACTACATCAAGTCAAAATAAGCATACAAAAAAACGCCAGTTTAAACTGGCGTTTTATTTTTTAGGATTTTGATGTGTCAAGTTTAGTCCCCAAGGGACAAGATTTTCAGTTTTATTTTTGATACGTGTGATATTATCCTTGTGACGAATGATAATCAAGCTAGCAAGTGCTAGGATAATCAGAATGAAGAGAGGGTCATAGTTGTCTAGGATAAATCCAAATAGTGGAAATAGTAGAACTCCGATAACGGCTGCGATAGAAGCAGTAACGCTAGACAGTGAAATCATACTACCTAGATAGAGGGTTCCAAAAAATACAATCGCTAGATAGAGACAGAAGACAGGCGCAAATCCAAAAACAACTCCTGCGCTAGTTGCGACAGCCTTGCCCCCTTTAAATCCTGCAAAGATAGGAAAGGTATGTCCAATTACAGCTAAAAGTCCAAAGACGAGAGGTGATAGACCTTGTTGGTGGAAAAGAATAGGAAGTAGAGTGGCCAAGGTCCCTTTAAAGAAGTCAATCACAAAGGTTGCCATACCCGCTTTCTTACCCAAAATACGGAAAGTATTGGTTGTTCCAGTATTTCCAGAACCATGTTCACGCAGATTTGTTTGAAAGAAAACTTGTCCAATCCATAGACCAGACGGAATCGAACCTAGCAAATAAGCTAGTATTAATAATACAAATGTCATCATGTGTCTATTATACCATGAAATGGTGTAGAAAGGCTGAGAATATCTTGTGAAATTGTGACAGCTGAATGGGAAAAATTTTGCAAAATCCCTAGAAAACCTGTAAAATAGAAAAGATGAACAAATAGGAGGTTCCTTGTGTCAAAAAAGGAAATCAATATTAACAACTACAATGATGATGCCATTCAGGTGCTAGAAGGGTTGGATGCGGTCCGTAAACGTCCGGGGATGTATATCGGATCGACCGACGGTGCTGGTCTCCATCATCTGGTCTGGGAAATTGTGGACAATGCAGTCGATGAAGCCTTATCTGGATTTGGTGATCGCATTGATGTGACTATCAATAAAGACGGAAGTTTAACCGTTCAAGACCATGGTCGAGGGATGCCGACTGGGATGCACGCCATGGGAATTCCAACCGTTGAGGTTATCTTTACCATTCTCCACGCCGGAGGGAAATTCGGTCAAGGGGGTTATAAGACATCTGGTGGTCTCCACGGAGTGGGATCTTCAGTCGTTAATGCCCTATCAAGCTGGTTGGAAGTTGAAATCACCCGTGATGGTGCAGTCTACAAGCAACGTTTTGAAAATGGTGGGAAACCCGTCACAACCTTGAAGAAAATTGGTACAGCACCCAAGTCTAAGACAGGTACCAAGGTTACCTTTATGCCTGATGCGACTATCTTTTCTACGACAGACTTCAAGTACAATACTATCTCAGAACGCCTCAATGAGTCAGCTTTTCTCTTAAAAAATGTGACCTTGTCTCTGACTGACAAACGAACAGAAGAAGCAATCGAGTTTCACTATGAGAACGGAGTTCAGGACTTTGTTTCTTATCTCAACGAAGATAAGGAAACCTTGACGCCAGTTCTATACTTTGAAGGCGAAGACAATGGTTTCCAAGTGGAAGTAGCTCTCCAGTACAATGATGGATTTTCAGATAACATCTTGTCCTTTGTTAATAATGTTCGTACCAAAGATGGTGGAACGCACGAGACAGGGCTCAAGTCTGCTATTACCAAGGTTATGAATGACTACGCGCGTAAGACAGGTCTTCTCAAGGAAAAAGATAAAAACCTTGAAGGCTCAGACTATCGTGAAGGACTAGCGGCTGTTCTTTCTATTCTGGTTCCGGAAGAACACCTCCAGTTTGAAGGACAGACTAAGGACAAACTAGGCAGTCCATTGGCTCGCCCGATTGTTGATAGCATTGTCGCAGAAAAATTAACTTTCTTCCTCATGGAAAATGGAGAACTAGCTTCCAATCTCATCCGCAAGGCTATCAAGGCTCGTGACGCTCGTGAAGCAGCACGTAAGGCGCGTGATGAGAGCAGAAATGGCAAAAAAAATAAAAAAGACAAGGGCTTGTTGTCGGGTAAATTAACGCCAGCCCAGTCTAAAAATCCTGCCAAGAATGAACTCTACCTGGTCGAGGGAGACTCTGCCGGTGGATCTGCCAAACAAGGTCGTGACCGTAAATTCCAAGCTATTTTGCCTCTTCGTGGTAAGGTTATCAATACAGCCAAGGCTAAGATGGCGGATATCCTTAAAAATGAGGAAATCAACACCATGATTTATACTATTGGTGCAGGTGTCGGAGCAGACTTTTCTATTGAGGATGCCAACTATGACAAGATCATTATTATGACCGATGCCGATACCGACGGCGCCCATATCCAGACCTTGCTCCTGACATTTTTCTACCGTTATATGCGTCCGCTAGTTGAGGCAGGACATGTCTATATCGCCCTTCCGCCTCTTTACAAGATGTCCAAAGGGAAAGGCAAGAAAGAAGAAGTGGCCTATGCTTGGACTGACGGAGAGCTAGAAGAACTCCGCAAGCAGTTTGGTAAAGGCGCAACACTCCAACGATATAAAGGTCTAGGTGAGATGAATGCGGACCAGCTCTGGGAGACCACCATGAATCCAGAAACTCGTACCCTCATCCGTGTCACGATCGAAGACTTAGCACGCGCTGAACGTCGCGTCAATGTCCTCATGGGAGACAAGGTCGAACCACGCCGTAAGTGGATTGAAGATAATGTCAAGTTTACGCTGGAAGAGAGTGGGGAGATGGTGTTTTCAAATGTGGATTATTAAAAAACTATTAGACCTACTAAACAGATTCACAAAAAAATGTAATACTTTATATTTAGACTATGATAAAAATCAAAAGAAGAAAGCTCAAGAAAGACTCGATGCTTTGAAAATTCTAGAGACCAAAGAATACATTTTTAAAAATGTTAGCTCTAAAACAAAACAGAATAATTATCTTAAAAGAGCTTTTTTTGCGACAGTTATAATGGTGGTTTTATTTCCCATAATTTTATCTCTGAATGCACCTAATAATTTATTGATTGGAATTTGTTCCATTTTTATATTATCGTTGTCACTGTCTTATACTTACAATTCATTTATAGTGAGTTTGTTGTCACTTAATAGATACTTACGAAAAATTTTATTTTCGATTTTAACGTTTATAAATATATTTATTTTGGGAGATATAATAATTGCAAGCATCTCAAATACAAATATTTCCAATAGAATATTAAACTTTTTCGAAAATTTATTTACGGAATACAAGTTGCAAATAGCTTTTGGTAATGACATATGGTTATTTTGGCTAATTTTTACTTTAATGACAGCTAGTTCCTACATATCTCTTTATCTTGTATTAAAGACTCAAGATGTTTTTGAACTAGAATTTATGGGGAAAGAAAATCGTTTACTTCTTAGTAGTCTTGCGATAGTAACATTTATAATCGGTATTGATATAGATAAAGTTAAGCTAATTGGTATTCTTTGCTTAATATTAGTTATTCAGACAGCTTTTTTTGAAGTTTTTTATTCGTATCTACTTTCAAAAATGTATGAAAAAGCACAAAATATTATTCAAGAGCAGTTTCTTAAAAATGAAGATGGTATTGATTACAATAGGCTAGTAGAATGTTATTATTATGGTGGTGAGAAATATAAAGAGAAGTTGTTGAGTATGGAGAAATTTTTGGTTATTATTGTTGAAAATGAACTAAAGTCATTAAAAGATTTAAAAAATTATGATGACTATAAACTTTATAAAGCGATTAGAGCAAGAAATATATAAAGTCAATTTCTATAATTAAACAACTCGGTTATCGATGAACCATATTTTAAATTTAATCATAGTATTCACAAGGATTATAATATGAATGTTGAAATGTTTGAGGAATTGATTAAAGCCATTGATTCAACTGATTGGATTTCCAATTGGATTCAAATAGGTATAGGTGGTTTTTCAATTCTAATACCAATAATTTACGCAACTTGGATTTCAAAAAAAGATACTAAAGAAATTGATGAACGACAACGAAAGCTAGAAATTATTCAATCTTCAATCGCGAAAAATATAGTAGAACTGACAACTCAACAAAATCAACTATCTGAAACTCAAAAAAAGGTTGAAGAGAGTTTAAGAGAACTTAAAGAAATGGCTCGACAATCAAGGAAGTCAAATCTATTAAAATTACAAAGTGATTTTCCAATATTCTATAGAGCACTAGATGATTTTGAATGGGAATATAACAAACTTTTGAATTCTATTAATGCTTTTAATTCTAAAAAGAATTTATCTTCTAATATTGAAGATGAAATAGGTGAAATATTCGCAGCAATTGAGGATTTAATTGAATCAGAAATTAATCATCTGAATACTGAAGAAGTTCCGCCGTAGGCTCTAGCTTATTTTAACAAACTATTAAGAGCAGTAAACTCTTTATCAAAATATTTTTCGACAAACTTTGATGATGTTCAATGTACTAATTTTATAATTGATGATTTTTTAAGAATAAAGATAGCTAGAGAAGAATTACTTGTTTTTGTATATAATTGAAAATATTTAGATAATTTAGTTTTATAGAGCTTGTATAGTTTTTCTAACTTTTTAAATCTTAAGAAACTGTTCGATATAATAAATCTGTTACCTTGTAGAAAAAGAGGGGGAAACAAATGAGAACAGAAACAGAAATACTCGATGTGATTTTACAGACTGCCAAAACTTTACAAGTCGAGGCTGTTGCTATGTCTGGTTCACGGACTGATACAAAAGCGCCAAAAGATGAGTTTCAGGATTACGACGTGGTCTATGTCGTGGACGATTTAGATAATCTGACGAGTGACCTTTCTTGGTTGGATCCCTTTGGCAAGCGCATCATTGAGCAGCATAACGTACTTGACCATCGCCATCTGTATCTTATGCTCTTTGAAGATGGCAATCGAGTCGATTTGACCCTTTGCCCCAAAGATCATACTCAAGAGTGGGTAGATAGTGAAGCAGGATTCGCTGTTTTGGAAGATCCTAAGGGTTTGTTTGAGCCTTATTCACAGAGTCCTCAACGTTTTTGGACAAGCCCAGCTAGCGCGATAGATTTTGAAAATGCCTGCAATGAATTTTGGTGGGTGTCTGCCTACGTGGTCAAAGGAATTTGTCGCAAGCAAATCATCTATGCGACTGACCATCTCTACGGTATTTGTCAGCAAGAATTGTTAAAAGTATTGGCTTGGCAGGTCGCAAGAGATAGAGGAGTAGTCGACATCGGTAAGAACTACAAGTACCTCTTTAACTACTTGCCTTCTGAGAAGGAGAAGGAATTCTCAAATCTGCTTGCTTTATCAAGTTTAGACAAAATCACTCAGTCTTTATTTGCTACCATGCAACTTTTCCATCAAGAAGCTCAATATCTTGCTCAAAAGATGGGCTTTAAGTATGAAAAAGAAGTGGCTGAGAAGATGATGATATATGCTAAGGAAAAACTTCTAAATAAAGAACACAATTCAAAACTTTAAACTACAGAAAGGATAGTTTGGTTACTAGAGGTAACTGAACATGGGACTAAGACTTAGGAAAAAAGATAAATCGCTTTGGGGTCATCGAACCCTGCATCGATTTCCTATTTTTCTACAGAAATTTTCGGCACGCCGAATCGTCCCTTTGTATCTTATATGAGTAATATCCAAAACATGTCCCTGGAGGACATCATGGGAGAGCGCTTTGGTCGCTACTCCAAGTACATCATTCAAGATCGGGCTTTGCCAGATATTCGTGATGGATTGAAGCCGGTTCAGCGTCGCATTCTTTATTCGATGAATAAGGATGGCAATACTTTTGACAAGAGTTACCGTAAGTCTGCCAAGTCTGTCGGGAACATCATGGGGAATTTCCACCCACACGGTGATAGTTCTATCTATGATGCCATGGTTCGTATGTCACAGGACTGGAAGAACCGTGAGATTCTAGTTGAAATGCACGGTAATAACGGTTCTATGGATGGAGATCCGCCTGCGGCAATGCGTTATACCGAGGCGCGTTTGTCTGAGATTGCTGGTTACCTTCTTCAAGATATCGAGAAAAAGACAGTTCCCTTTGCTTGGAACTTTGACGATACCGAGAAAGAGCCAACTGTCTTACCAGCAGCATTTCCAAACCTTCTGGTCAATGGTTCAACTGGGATTTCGGCTGGATATGCCACAGATATTCCACCCCATAATTTGGCTGAGGTTATTGATGCCACAGTCTATATGATTGACCATCCGACTGCCAAGGTTGATAAACTCATGGAATTCTTGCCTGGACCAGACTTCCCAACGGGAGGAATCATCCAAGGGCGAGACGAAATCAAGAAGGCCTATGAAACTGGGAAAGGGCGCGTGGTCGTTCGTTCTAAGACGGAGATTGAAAAGTTAAAAGGTGGTAAGGAGCAAATCGTTATCACTGAGATTCCTTATGAAATCAATAAGGCCAATCTGGTCAAGAAAATTGATGATGTTCGTGTCAATAACAAGGTTGCTGGGATTGCCGAAGTTCGTGATGAATCTGACCGTGACGGTCTTCGCATTGCTATCGAACTCAAGAAAGACGCTAATACCGAGCTGGTTCTTAACTATCTCTTCAAATACACTGACCTGCAAATCAACTACAACTTTAACATGGTGGCGATTGACAATTTCACACCTCGTCAGGTCGGGATTGTTCCAATCTTGTCTAGCTACATTGCCCACCGCCGTGAAGTGATTTTGGCGCGTTCCCGCTTTGACAAGGAAAAGGCTGAAAAACGTCTCCATATCGTGGAAGGTTTGATTCGTGTCATCTCTATTTTAGATGAAGTCATTGCCCTTATCCGAGCTTCTGAGAATAAGGCTGACGCTAAGGAAAACCTCAAGGTTAGCTATGATTTTACAGAAGAGCAGGCTGAGGCCATCGTTACCTTGCAACTGTACCGTTTGACCAATACAGACGTGGTTGTCTTGCAGGAAGAAGAAGCAGAACTTCGTGAAAAAATTGCCATGCTTGCGGCCATTATCGGTGATGAACGGACTATGTACAATCTCATGAAGAAAGAACTCCGTGAGGTCAAGAAGAAATTTGCGACTCCACGTTTGAGTGCTTTAGAAGATACAGCAAATGTAATTGAGATTGATACAGCTAGTTTGATTGCTGAGGAAGATACCTACGTTAGTGTGACCAAGGCTGGCTATATCAAACGTACCAGCCCACGTTCCTTCGCAGCTTCAACGCTGGAAGAAATTGGCAAACGTGATGATGATCGTTTAATTTTTGTACAATCTGCCAAGACAACCCAGCACCTCTTGATGTTTACAACTCTTGGGAATGTCATCTATCGACCAATCCACGAATTGGCAGATATTCGCTGGAAGGATATCGGAGAGCATCTGAGCCAGTCTATTACCAACGTTGAAACTAACGAAGAAATCCTTTATGCAGAAGTGGTAGATCAGTTTGAAGATGCGACCACCTACTTTGCTGCAACTCGTCTTGGTCAAATCAAGAGAGTAGAACGCAAAGAATTCTCTCCATGGAGAACCTATAAGTCTAAGTCTGTCAAGTATGCTAAGCTCAAAGACGAGACAGACCAGATTGTAGCAGTAGCTCCGATTAAACTAGATGATGTTCTCTTGATTAGTCAAAACGGTTATGCCCTTCGTTTCAATATCGAAGAGGTTCCGGTTGTCGGTGCCAAGGCTGCGGGTGTCAAGGCCATGAACCTGAAAGCAGATGATGTGCTTCAGGCTGCCTTTATCTGTAACACCTCATCCTTCTACCTCTTGACCCAACGTGGTAGTTTAAAACGTGTTTCTATTGACGAAATTCCAGCAACCAGCCGTGCCAAACGAGGACTACAAGTCTTGCGTGAGTTAAAAAACAAACCACATCGTGTCTTCTTGGCAGGAGCAGTTGCAGAACAAGGCTTCATTGGTGATCTCTTTAGTACAGAAGTAGAAGAAAACGACCAAACTCTGCTTGTCCAATCTAACAAGGGGACAATCTATGAAAGCCGATTGCAAGATTTGAACTTGTCAGAACGCACTAGCAATGGAAGCTTTATATCAGACACCATTTCAGATGAAGAAGTTTTCGATGCTTACCTCAAAGAAGTCTATAAAGAAGGTAAAGACAATCCATAAAAAGAATCAGTCCAGAGGGCTGATTTCTTTGTGTTGAAAAAATTTTCAGAAAATTACAAATAATACTTGAAATTTTACTAGAAAAGTGTAGAATAGAACACATAGTTTGAATAGTATAAAGGAGAAACACATGACAGTTGCAATTGATTGGGAAAACCTTGGATTTGCTTATATGAAATTACCTTACCGTTATATCGCTCACTACAAAAATGGTCAATGGGATCAAGGAGAATTGACAGAGGATGCAACCTTGCATATTTCAGAGTCGTCTCCAAGTCTCCACTATGGACAACAAGCGTTTGAAGGTTTGAAAGCCTATCGTACCAAGGATGGCAGTGTTCAACTGTTCCGTCCTGACGAAAATGCCAAGCGTTTGCAACGTACTTGCGACCGTCTTTTGATGCCTCAAGTCCCAACTGAGATGTTTGTGGAAGCTTGTAAGGCAGTTGTTCGTGCGAATGAAGAATACGTACCACCATACGGAACGGGTGGAACCCTCTATCTCCGTCCGCTTTTGATTGGTGTTGGAGACATCATCGGGGTAAAACCTGCAGAGGAGTATATTTTCACGATCTTTGCCATGCCAGTCGGAAATTACTTTAAAGGTGGCTTGGTTCCAACTAATTTCTTGATTCAAGATGAATACGACCGTGCAGCGCCAAATGGTACAGGTGCGGCTAAGGTTGGAGGAAACTATGCTGCCAGTCTTCTACCAGGTAAAATGGCAAAATCACGTAATTTTTCAGATGTTATCTACCTAGATCCAGCTACCCACACCAAGATTGAGGAAGTCGGATCAGCCAATTTCTTTGGAATTACAGCCGACAACGAATTTGTAACGCCATTAAGCCCTTCTATCTTGCCATCTATTACCAAGTACTCATTGCTTTACTTGGCAGAACACCGCTTGGGCTTGACACCAATTGAAGGTGATGTTCCGATTGACAATTTGGATCGGTTTGTAGAGGCAGGTGCTTGTGGAACAGCAGCAGTTATCTCTCCAATTGGGGGCATCCAACATGATGATGAATTCCATGTTTTCTATAGTGAAACAGAAGTAGGTCCTGTTACACGTAAACTCTATGACGAATTGACTGGTATCCAATTCGGTGATGTTGAAGCACCAGAGGGATGGATTGTCAAAGTAGACTAAACGACACAAAGTAAAGAGAAACTCCATACAGTTGTAAGGGCTGAAATGGAGTTTTTTCTTGCTAGTTTGAGCATTTTCCTGTACAATAGAAAAAGTGAAAAGAGGTAAAGTATGAGTAAAAAAGATAAGAAAATTGAAATTCAATTAACAGATGCAAAAGTGACTGTTGGAAAAGACAGTTATGAAGGTTACGTTTTGACGATCGGGAAAAAGGCTATCGGTGAAATTGCCGAATTAGATAGTCAATTTGCCATCATAAAGAATGGAAATGTCGATAGTTTTTATAAAAAACTTGAAAAAGCTGTGGAAATTTTGATTGAAAACTATAATTTGACAAAATAATACTTGTTTTATTGAAAATTTCATGATATAATAGTTATCGTTAAACATTGGAGAGATAGCGAAGAGGCTAAACGCGGCGGACTGTAAATCCGCTCCTTCGGGTTCGGGGGTTCGAATCCCTCTCTCTCCATTCATCAATGGGGTATAGCCAAGCGGTAAGGCAAGGGACTTTGACTCCCTCATGCGTTGGTTCGAATCCAGCTACCCCAGTTCTTAGGTAATAAATTCAAGATAAAAAGAAAATATCTTAGGGTATTTTATTTTTATATTGAAAGACGTGAACGATATGAACATGTTCTTGCGGGTGCTTAGGAAAAAAATTATAAGTATGTCAAGTTTTGGAAAAGACTTGATTGTTGGAGGATTTTTTAGATGAACGAATTTGAAGATTTGCTAAATAGCGTTAGCCAAGTTGAGCCTGGTGATGTTGTTAGTGCTGAAGTATTGACAGTTGATGCGACTCAAGCTAACGTTGCAATCTCTGGGACTGGTGTTGAAGGTGTCTTGACTCTTCGCGAATTGACAAACGATCGCGATGCAGATATCAATGACTTTGTGAAAGTAGGAGAAGTATTGGATGTTCTTGTACTTCGTCAAGTAGTTGGTAAAGATACTGATACAGTTACATACCTTGTATCTAAAAAACGCCTTGAAGCTCGCAAAGCATGGGACAAACTTGTAGGACGCGAAGAAGAAGTTGTTACTGTTAAAGGAACTCGTGCCGTTAAAGGTGGACTTTCAGTAGAATTTGAAGGTGTTCGTGGATTCATCCCAGCTTCAATGTTGGATACTCGTTTCGTACGTAACACTGAGCGTTTTGTAGGTCAAGAATTTGATGCTAAAATCAAAGAAGTTGATCCTAAAGAAAACCGCTTCATCCTTTCGCGTCGTGAAGTTGTTGAAGCAGCTACTGCAGCAGCTCGTGCTGAAGTGTTCGGTAAATTGGCTGTTGGTGATGTTGTAACTGGTAAAGTTGCTCGTATCACAAGCTTTGGTGCTTTCATCGACCTTGGTGGTGTTGACGGATTGGTTCACTTGACTGAATTGTCACACGAACGTAACGTTTCACCTAAATCAGTTGTAACTGTTGGTGAAGAAATCGAAGTGAAGATCCTTGATCTTAACGAAGAAGAAGGACGCGTATCACTTTCACTTAAAGCAACAACACCTGGACCATGGGATGGCGTTGAGCAAAAATTGGCTAAAGGTGATGTAGTAGAAGGAACAGTTAAACGTTTGACTGACTTTGGTGCATTTGTTGAAGTATTGCCAGGTATCGATGGACTTGTTCACGTATCTCAAATTTCACACAAACGTATTGAAAATCCAAAAGAAGCTCTTACTGTTGGTCAAGAAGTTACTGTTAAAGTCCTTGATGTTAACGCTGACGCAGAACGTGTATCACTTTCTATCAAAGCTCTTGAAGAACGTCCAGCTCAAGAAGAAGGACAAAAAGAAGAAAAACGTGCTGCTCGTCCACGTCGTCCAAAACGTCAAGAAAAACGTGATTTCGAACTTCCAGAAACACAAACTGGATTCTCAATGGCTGACTTGTTCGGTGATATCGAACTTTAATCAAATTGATAATCATAAAATCCTTTGTTTAAAACAAGGGATTTTTCTTTTGTCTCTTTCTCATTTTTGATATAATAGTTCTATGTTAGATTCAGAAAAACAATCACAATATCAATTGTTAAATGAGGAACTCTCTTATTTACTTGAAGGTGAGAGCAATGTTCTTGCCAATCTTTCGAATGCTAGTGCCCTTCTAAAATCTCGCTTTCCGAATACTGTATTTGCAGGTTTTTATCTGTTTGATGGAAGTGAGTTGGTTTTAGGTCCTTTTCAGGGTGGCGTTTCTTGCATTCGAATCCCGCTTGGAAAAGGCGTGTGTGGAGAAGCTGCTGAGTTTCAGGAGACTGTTTTAGTTGGCGATGTGAGCACCTATCCAAACTATATTGCTTGTGATGGTCATGCCAAGAGTGAAATCGTAGTTCCTATGCTTAAGAATGGAAGATTAGTCGGTGTATTAGATTTAGACTCTTCTCTGATTGATGATTACAATGCTATTGATCGTGATTACTTGGAACAATTTGTCGCTATT
This sequence comes from Streptococcus australis, assembly GCF_901543175.1. Taxonomy (NCBI): domain Bacteria; kingdom Bacillati; phylum Bacillota; class Bacilli; order Lactobacillales; family Streptococcaceae; genus Streptococcus; species Streptococcus australis. Next base: position 783,186 of record NZ_LR594040.1, read on the forward strand.
TTGCTTGAGAAGACAGAATGGGACTTTACGATGTTTGAGGAGAAAGCCTAATGTATCAAGCACTTTATCGAAAATATAGAAGCCAAACTTTTTCACAATTAGTCGGACAAGAGGTTGTGGCTAAAACCCTAAAACAGGCGGTCGATCAGGAAAAGATTAGTCATGCTTATCTTTTCTCAGGCCCTCGTGGAACTGGTAAAACCAGTGTAGCCAAGATTTTTGCCAAAGCCATGAACTGCCCGAACCAAGTGGACGGAGAACCATGTAATAACTGTTATATTTGCCAGGCAGTGACAGAAGGTAGCCTAGAAGATGTTATCGAAATGGATGCAGCTTCGAATAACGGAGTCGATGAAATTCGAGAAATTCGTGATAAATCTACCTACGCTCCTAGTTTAGCACGTTATAAGGTCTATATCATAGACGAGGTTCATATGCTGTCTACCGGAGCCTTTAATGCGCTTTTGAAGACCCTAGAAGAACCAACCCAGAACGTTGTCTTTATTTTGGCGACTACTGAATTGCACAAGATTCCAGCAACTATTTTATCGCGCGTCCAACGTTTTGAGTTTAAATCGATTAGAACGCAAGATATTAAAGAGCATATCCTAACAATTTTGCAAAAAGAGAATATCAGTTCTGAACCAGAGGCTGTGGAAATTATCGCTAGACGGGCTGAAGGTGGGATGCGGGATGCCTTGTCTATTCTGGATCAAGCCTTGAGTTTGACACAAGGGAATGCTTTAACTACAGCTATCTCTGAGGAGATTACAGGTACTATTAGTTTATCAGCTCTAGATGATTATGTAGCGGCCTTATCCCAGCAGGATGTACCAAAAGCTCTTGATTCTTTGAACATGTTGTTTGAAAATGGCAAGAGTATGACTCGTTTTGTGACGGATCTCTTGCAGTATTTGCGTGATCTACTGGTTGTTCAGACAGGTGGCGAAAATACTCATCATAGTTCAGTTTTTATGGACAATCTAGCTCTGTCTCAGGAAAGACTCTTTGAAATGATTCGTCTAGCGACAGTGAGTTTGGCAGATATGAAGGCCAGCTTGCAACCTAAGATTTACGCTGAGATGATGACCATTCGTTTAGCGGAAATCAAGTCTGAATCTTCGATTTCAGGAGCTGTTGAAAGTGAAATTTCTGCACTGAGACAGGAAGTCGCCCGTCTCAAACAAGAACTTGCTAATGTAGGCACAGCTCCTAAACAAGTTGCGCCAGTTCCTAGTCGTCCAGCCACTTCCAAGACAGTCTATCGAGTGGATCGCAACAAAGTTCAGTCTATCCTGCAAGAAGCTGTCGAAAGTCCTGATTTGGCACGTCAAAACTTAATTCGCCTCCAGAATGCGTGGGGAGAAGTGATTGAGAGTTTAGCTGGACCTGATAAGGCTCTTCTCGTAGGTTCTCAACCAGTTGCGGCTAATGAACACCATGCTATTTTAGCCTTTGAGTCTAATTTCAATGCTGGTCAAACCATGAAACGGGATAACCTCAATACCATGTTTGGCAATATTCTTAGCCAGGCGGCTGGATTTTCACCTGAAATCCTGGCAATTTCCCTTGAGGAATGGAAAGAGGTTCGTGCAGCATTTTCAGCTAAAAACAAGTCTTCTCAAGCAGATCAAGAGGTAGAAGAAGAGAACTTGATTCCAGAAGGATTTGAATTTCTAGCTGATAAAGTCATGGTCGAAGAAGACTAAAAATGGATTTCATGATACAATAATCTTATGAATAGACAACAATTTATCATAATAGCGTTATTCACGGCTGCTGAGACCTATTTTTTCAATGAATCTTTAATGGCTGGTCGCTATGTTATGGCAGCTTTTTGGGCGATTTTACTCTTTCGAAACTTTAGGTTAAGTTACGTGATGGGAAAAATTGTAGACGCTATTGATCAACACTTAAACCGCAAGGATTAGTCCTCAGCTTCTAGACAAAATCAAAGCCTTTTAGGCTTTTTTTTGTTATACTAGTAGAGTATATTTATTGACCTTTTGTCCTATTTTTTAGGGATTGTAAGCAATTTCCTAAAGTATTGAGCAAAATGTTTGAAAAAGAAAGGAACTATCATGTCAGTATTAGAGATCAAAGATCTTCACGTTGAGATTGAAGGAAAAGAAATTTTGAAAGGAGTCAACCTGACTCTAAAAACAGGAGAAATCGCAGCTATCATGGGACCAAATGGTACTGGTAAATCGACTCTTTCAGCCGCTATCATGGGGAACCCTAACTATGAAGTTACCAAAGGTGAAGTCTTGTTTGACGGTGTAAATATCCTTGAATTGGAAGTAGACGAGCGTGCACGTATGGGACTTTTCCTTGCTATGCAATACCCATCTGAAATCCCTGGAATTACCAACGCTGAATTTCTTCGTGCAGCTATGAATGCTGGTAAAGAAGACGATGAAAAGATTTCAGTTCGTGAGTTTATCACTAAACTAGACGAGAAAATGGAATTGCTCAACATGAAAGAAGAAATGGCAGAGCGTTACCTCAACGAAGGATTCTCTGGTGGTGAGAAAAAACGTAATGAAATTCTTCAACTCTTGATGTTGGAACCAACTTTTGCCCTTTTGGATGAGATTGACTCAGGTCTTGACATTGATGCCCTTAAAGTTGTCTCTAAAGGTGTCAATGCCATGCGTGGTGAAGGTTTTGGTGCTATGATTATCACTCACTACCAACGTCTTTTGAACTACATCACACCAGACGTGGTACACGTGATGATGGAAGGTCGTGTTGTCCTTTCTGGTGGCCCAGAATTGGCTGCCCGTTTGGAACGTGAAGGATACGCTAAACTAGCTGAAGAACTTGGCTATGACTACAAGGAAGAATTGTAATTCCCTCGTATCTTTTAGGAGAAGTAAATGACTAAAGAAACTATTAAACTTTTTTCAGAAATGCACGCTGAACCAAGCTGGTTGTCAGACCTCCGTCAAAAAGCTTTTGATAAGATTGAGAGTTTGGAATTACCAGTTATTGAGCGTGTCAAATTCCACCGTTGGAATCTGGGGGATGGAACCATTACAGAAAGTGAACCATCAGCAAATGTTCCAGATTTTACAGCTCTAGACAATCACTTGAAATTGGTTCAAGTAGGAACCCAAACTGTTTTTGAACAAATCCCAGTTGAGTTAGCTGAACAAGGTGTTGTCTTTACAGATTTTCACTCAGCTTTAGAAGAAATTCCAGAACTTATTGAGGAGTTCTTCATGTCATCTGTCAAATATGACGATGATAAATTAGCAGCCTACCACACAGCTTATTTCAATAGTGGTGCTGTTCTCTACATTCCCGATAATGTTGAGATTGCAAAGCCAATCGAAGGGATTTTCTACCAAGATAGCGATAGCGATGTGCCATTTAACAAGCATATCCTCATCATTGCTGGTAAAAACTCTAAAATAAGCTATCTTGAACGTTTAGAGTCACGTGGCGAAGGTAGTGCAAAAGCAACTGCCAATATCACAGTGGAAGTCATTGCACGTTCTGGCGCTCAAGTGAAATTTGCTGCGATTGACCGTCTAGGAGAAAATGTTACTGCCTACATTAGCCGTCGTGGTAAACTAGGCAACGATGCAAGCATTGACTGGGCGATTGGTGTCATGAACGAAGGAAACGTCGTTGCTGACTTTGATAGCGACTTGATTGGGAATGGTAGCCATGCTGACCTCAAGGTCGTAGCTCTTTCAAGTGGCCGTCAGGTGCAAGGGATTGACACTCGCGTAACAAACTACGGTTGTAACTCTATCGGAAATATTCTCCAACACGGGGTTATTCTTGAGAAAGCAACCTTGACCTTCAACGGTATAGGTCACATCATCAAGGGAGCTAAAGGAGCAGATGCCCAACAAGAAAGTCGCGTTCTCATGCTTTCAGACCAAGCTCGTTCAGATGCCAACCCAATTCTTTTGATTGATGAAAATGACGTAACTGCAGGTCACGCAGCTTCTATCGGTCAGGTAGATCCTGAAGACATGTACTACCTCATGAGCCGTGGCTTGGATAAGGCAACTGCAGAACGCTTGGTTGTTCGTGGTTTCCTTGGCTCTGTTATCGTGGAGATTCCAGTCAAGGAAGTTCGTGATGAAATGATAGCAACTATCGAAGAAAAATTGTCAAAACGCTAAGGGGAAGCCTATGTTAGATGTAGAAGCGATTCGCAAGGATTTTCCAATTTTGGACCAGATTGTCAACGATGAACCTCTGGTCTATCTGGACAATGCTGCGACGACACAAAAACCACTAGCAGTTCTTGAAACGATTAACCGCTACTATGAGAAAGACAATGCCAACGTTCACCGTGGTGTTCATACCTTGGCTGAGCGAGCAACAGCTTCTTATGAAGCTGCGCGTGAAACCATTCGTAAGTTTATCAATGCAGGCTCTACAAAGGAAGTTCTCTTTACCAGAGGAACGACAACCAGTCTTAACTGGGTAGCTCGCTTTGCTGAGGAAATCCTGACTGAGGGAGATCAAGTTTTGATTTCTGTCATGGAACACCATTCCAATATCATTCCTTGGCAGGAGGCTTGCCGCAAGACTGGAGCAGAGCTTGTCTATGTCTATCTCAAGGACGGTGTCTTGGATATGGAGGATTTGCAGGCTAAATTGACGGACAAGGTTAAATTTGTTTCGCTAGCTCATGCCTCTAATGTTCTTGGTGTGGTCAATCCGATCAAAGAAATCACTCAATTAGCCCACCAAGTTGGAGCTATCATGGTAGTGGATGGTGCTCAATCTACGCCACATATGAAGATTGATGTCCATGACTTGGATGTAGATTTCTTTGCCTTTTCAGGTCACAAGATGGCTGGTCCGACTGGTATCGGTGTCCTTTACGGCAAAGAGAAGTATCTGGAACAAATGTCACCAGTAGAATTTGGCGGCGAAATGATTGATTTCGTTTATGAACAATCTGCTAGTTGGAAGGAATTGCCTTGGAAATTCGAGGCTGGAACTCCTAACATGGCTGGTGCCATCGGACTTGCTGCTGCAGTGGATTATCTTGAAAACATTGGTATGGATGCCATTGAAGCTCATGAACAGGAACTGATAGCCTACGTCTATCCAAAACTGCAGGCAATTGAAGGTTTGAACATTTATGGTTCTCAGGACTTGGCTCAACGTTCGGGTGTCATTGCCTTTAACCTAGGCGATCTCCATCCTCACGATCTTGCTACGGCTCTGGATTATGAAGGAGTAGCTGTTCGTGCGGGTCATCATTGTGCCCAACCCTTGCTCCAATATTTAGAAGTCCCAGCAACAGCTCGCGCAAGTTTTTATATCTACAATACCAAGGCAGATTGCGATAAGCTAGTCGATGCCTTACAAAAGACAAAGGAGTTTTTCAATGGCACTTTCTAAACTAGATAGCCTTTATATGGCAGTGGTAGCAGACCATTCGAAAAATCCACATCATCAAGGGAAGTTAGAAGACGCTGAACAAATCAGTCTCAACAATCCGACTTGTGGAGATGTTATCAACCTCTCTGTCAAGTTTGATGCAGAGAATCGTTTAGAGGATATTGCTTTTCTAAACTCGGGTTGTACCATCTCAACTGCCTCTGCTAGTATGATGACAGATGCCGTTTTAGGAAAAACCAAACAAGAAATTTTAGAACTTGCGACTATTTTTTCTGAAATGGTTCAAGGGCAAAAGGATGAACGTCAAGACCAACTTGGAGACGCGGCCTTCTTATCAGGTGTTGCCAAATTTCCTCAAAGAATAAAGTGTGCAACCCTAGCTTGGAACGCCCTTAAGAAGACAATTGAAAATCAAGATAACTGATAAGACAAGTTTCTTTTGTCTTATAAATCATTAGAAATGAAGAAAGAAAGGATATTATGGCTGAAGAAAGAGTAGAACCAAAACCAATTGACCTTGGTGAATATAAATTTGGTTTCCATGATGATGTAGAGCCTGTCCTATCGACAGGAAAAGGACTCAACGAAGGTGTTATTCGTGAATTATCTGCTGCTAAGGGTGAGCCTGAGTGGATGTTGGAGTTCCGTTTGAAGTCTTATGAAACCTTCAAGAAAATGCCTATGCAAACTTGGGGAGCAGACTTGTCAGAGATTGACTTTGATGATTTGATCTACTACCAAAAACCATCTGACAAACCAGCTCGTTCTTGGGATGAAGTTCCTGAAAAAATCAAAGAAACCTTTGAACGTATCGGGATTCCAGAAGCTGAACGTGCTTATCTAGCAGGGGCCTCTGCCCAGTACGAGTCAGAAGTGGTATACCACAACATGAAGGAAGAGTTTGAGAAGTTAGGAATTATCTTTACAGATACAGATTCTGCCCTCAAGGAATACCCAGACTTGTTTAAACAATACTTCGCTAAGTTGGTCCCGCCGACTGATAACAAGTTGGCAGCCCTCAACTCAGCAGTATGGTCAGGTGGAACCTTTATCTACGTACCAAAAGGGGTCAAGGTTGATATTCCGCTTCAAACTTACTTCCGTATCAACAACGAGAATACAGGTCAGTTTGAACGTACCTTGATTATCGTTGATGAGGGAGCAAGTGTACACTATGTAGAAGGATGTACAGCACCAACTTACTCAAGCAACAGCTTGCACGCCGCCATTGTAGAAATTTTTGCTTTGGACGGAGCCTACATGCGTTATACAACCATCCAAAACTGGTCTGATAACGTCTATAACTTGGTAACCAAACGTGCTAAAGCAATGAAAGATGCGACTGTTGAGTGGATCGATGGAAACTTGGGTGCTAAGACGACCATGAAATACCCATCTGTTTATCTTGATGGAGAAGGAGCGCGCGGTACCATGCTCTCTATCGCCTTTGCCAATGCAGGGCAACACCAAGACACAGGGGCTAAGATGATCCACAACGCTCCACATACAAGCTCGTCTATCGTGTCTAAGTCTATCGCTAAAGGCGGTGGTAAGGTAGACTACCGTGGACAAGTAACCTTTAACAAGAACTCTAAGAAATCTGTTTCTCACATCGAGTGTGATACCATTATCATGGATGACTTATCAGCGTCAGATACCATTCCATTTAATGAAATTCATAACTCGCAAGTTGCTTTGGAACACGAAGCCAAGGTTTCTAAGATTTCAGAAGAACAACTCTACTACCTCATGAGCCGTGGTTTATCAGAATCTGAGGCAACCGAGATGATTGTCATGGGATTTGTCGAGCCCTTCACAAAAGAACTTCCAATGGAATACGCAGTTGAGCTCAATCGCTTGATTAGCTATGAAATGGAAGGGTCTGTTGGGTAAAAATATGCAGAATCTGAACAGGAAGTCTTCCTGTTCAGAATTTTTTTCAAAAAAGAACCTAATAAATATTCACAAAAATACTTTTATGTGGTAAAATAAAACAATTACATTTAGTGGAGATGAAGGATGAATATTTTTAGAACTAAGGATGTTAGTCTGGGACGAACGGAAATGCGTCGCCATTTGAAATTATGGGATTTGATTTTACTAGGAATTGGTGCCATGGTGGGAACGGGAATTTTCACCATTACAGGAACAGCAGCAGCTACACTAGCTGGTCCATCACTAGTGATTTCCATTGTGATTTCTGCCCTATGTGTTTCTTTATCAGCCCTCTTTTTTGCTGAATTCGCCTCTCGTGTGCCTGCAACAGGAGGAGCTTATAGTTATCTCTATGCGATCTTAGGAGAATTACCAGCTTGGATTGCCGGCTGGTTGACCATCATGGAATTCATGACAGCCATATCGGGTGTGGCGTCTGGCTGGGCAGCTTACTTTAAGGGCTTACTCAGTAATTATGGTATCTCCATGCCCCAAGCCTTAAATGGCACTTTTAATCCCGAACAAGGCACCTATATCGACCTTTTACCTATTTTGGTGCTTGCTTTGGTAACAGGAGTAGTCTTATTGAATTCCAAGGCAGCCTTGCGCTTTAATTCGCTGCTAGTGGTCTTGAAATTCTCTGCTCTCGCTTTGTTTATCCTAGTTGGGATTTGGCATATCAAACCTGAAAATTGGTCAAATTTTGCGCCCTTTGGCTTTGGTCAGCTTTATGGCGGAAGTACTGGGATTATGGCAGGAGCCTCTTTGATGTTCTTTGGTTTTCTCGGTTTTGAGTCGATTTCCATGGCAGTTGATGAAATTCAAAGTCCGCAAAAGAATGTTCCTCGAGGAATTGTCCTTTCTCTGTCAATCGTCACTATTCTCTATGCTTTGGTAACCTTAGTATTGACTGGGGTTGTTCACTATAGCCAACTCAATGTGGACGATGCAGTGGCCTTCTCATTGCGTAGTATCGGAATTGGCTGGGCAGCCAACTATGTTTCACTGGTAGCCATTCTAACTTTGATAACCGTATGTATTTCTATGACCTACGCTCTGTCTCGAATGATTTACAGCCTAGCACGTGATGGGCTATTACCTCGAGGTTTTAAACAACTAAGTAAAAGCAGCCGAGTTCCAAAGAATGCGACCATCTTAACAGGAGTTGCCTCAGCCATTGCTGCGGGTATTTTCCCCTTGGCTAGTATTGCTGCCTTTCTAAATATCTGTACACTAGCCTATCTCATCTTACTAGCCTACGGTATTATCAAGCTCAGAAAAGATAAGGGGATGCCTAAAGAAGGAGAATTCAAAACTCCTTTAGTGCCACTTTTGCCAATCCTTTCCATTCTTATCTGTCTTTCCTTTATGCTTCAGTACACCAAGGAAACATGGATTGCCTTTGCCCTTGCTTTGGCGGTTGGGCTAGTGATTTACTTTACTTATGGCTATCGTCATTCTACACTTTCTGAAGAAAAATAAAAGCTGGGATTTCCCAGCTTTTATTTATTTTCTTTTTTGAAAGTGAATCCTTCACCAAGAATTTCATGAGCTTCTGTGATGGTAATAAAGGCTCGAGGATCTATATGGTGAATCATATCTTTCATTTTAACGATTTCATTTCGACCGACGATACAATAAATGATTTTCAAATCTTTCTTACTGTAGTAGCCCTGACCAGAGATATAGGTCACACCACGTCCTAGTTCTTCATTGATTTTATCAGCCAATTGCTCAGGATACTGAGTGATAATCATAAATCCTTTACCAGCATAGCCCCCTTCACCTATCAAGTCGATAACACGAGCGATGATAAAGTCAAACAAGAGAGTATAGGTAACGAGACGAAGATCTTGGAAGATAATTAAAATCAACATTAGGATAAAAAAGTCAATCCCAAAGAGCAATTTACCAATCGAAATATTAGTGTATTTGTTGAGGATACGGGCAACAATATCAGAACCACCAGTAGTCCCTCCCGCATTAAAAATAATTCCTAGACCGACTCCCAGTAAAACACCAGAAACCAGCGAAACGATAATGAGATCACCTTGTAGGTCAAACTGTAAAGGAATTCTTTCAAAGACAGCAAGCCATACTGAAAGGGAGATAGTCCCCAAGAGACTGGTGTAGAGAGTTTTAGGACCAAATATTTTCCAGGCTAGGATAAATAAAGGAATATTGATCAAGAGGTTCATCAGTGAGACTGGAATTTTAAAGAGATAGAAGGTAATTAGTGTGATACCTGTCGCACCACCCTCAAATAGATGATAGGGAACTACAAAGTAGGTAAGGCCAAAGGCATAAATAGCTGCCCCAAGTATGATAGTGATAATAGGCTGAACTTTTCGAATCATGATTCTCCCTCGCTTTTTCTATAGATAGATTATACCAAATTTTCAGGTGTTTTAATTGGATCTCTTATGATTTTTTTGCAATTTTTTGGTATAATAAAGGTGATAAATCACTATCTTATTGAGAAGAATAGAAAGATTGAAGATATGACACAAGTAAAAATTGTAACAGATTCTTCTGTCACCATCGAACCAGAAGTAGTTAAAGAGTTAAATATTACGGTTGTTCCACTATCCGTTATGATTGATAGTGTGCTTTATTCAGACGCAGATTTGAAAGAAGGGGAGTTCCTTCATCTTATGCAAGAGAGTAAGAATCTGCCGAAAACCAGTCAGCCCCCAGTGGGAGTCTTTGCTGAGGTTTTTGAAGAACTAGGTAAAGACGGTAGTCAGATTCTCGCTATTCACATGTCCCACGCCTTGTCAGGAACTGTTGAAGCTGCTCGCCAAGGGGCAAGTCTCTCAACTGCTGATGTAACGGTTATTGATAGTTCTTTTACAGATCAGGCGATGAAGTTTCAAGTTGTTGAAGCTGCTAAACTTGCTAAAGAAGGAAAAGATTTGGAAACTATCCTAGCTCATGTAGAAGACGTCAAGAATCATACGGAACTCTATATCGGTGTTTCAACATTAGAAAACCTAGTTAAGGGTGGACGTATCGGACGTGTGACAGGTTTGCTGAGCTCTCTTTTGAATATTCGAGTTGTGATGCAAATGAAGAATCATGAACTGCAACCTATTGTAAAGGGGCGCGGTGCTAAGACATTTAAAAAATGGCTTGATGAACTAGCAGAGACCCTCTCTCATAAATCCGTTGCAGAAATTGGAATATCCTACGCTGGTACCAATGAATGGGCTAATGAGATGAAGAATCTTTTACAAACTTATGTTGAAAAACCAATCTCAGTACTGGAAACGGGCTCTATCATTCAGACGCATACGGGCGAAAATGCATGGGCTATCTTAGTTCGATATCATTCCTAAAAAAATAGAGAAAAATCGGTAGAAATAGCGTTTTTGACTTGACCTGTGGGCGATTTTAGGATATGATTATATTTGTTAATTAGAAATTATTTGGAGGAATTATTAACATGGCAAACAAACAAGATTTGATCGCTAAAGTAGCAGAAGCTACAGAATTGACTAAGAAAGATTCAGCAGCTGCAGTTGACGCTGTATTCGCAGCAGTAACTGAATACCTTGCAGCTGGTGAAAAAGTTCAATTGATCGGTTTCGGTAACTTTGAAGTTCGTGAGCGTGCTGCACGTAAAGGTCGCAACCCACAAACTGGTAAAGAAATCAAAATCGCAGCTTCTAAAGTTCCAGCATTCAAAGCTGGTAAAGCTCTTAAAGACGCTGTTAAATAATGAATTTAGAAAAAGCCTATTGTATCAAGCTTCATTGCTTGGTTGATAGGCTTTTTTGTTTTGGAAAATATGATTTTATCGTTCTGTGCAAAAAGAAAAAGGCTCTCATGAGATGAGAACCTTCTTTTAATTAGTTTTTAGAAGCTGCTTGGAACTCAGGGTTTTTCCATGCTTCATCAATAATTGCTTGCAATTCTTTTGCAGATGCTTGCATTTTTTGTGTTTCAGCGTCGTTCAATGGGATGTTTACTGGACGAACAATACCGTGTGCACCAACAACAGCTGGTTGACCGATAAAGACGTTTTTAACACCGTATTGACCTTCTTGGAAGACTGAAAGTGGAAGTACTGCATTTTCGTCATCAAGGATTGCTTTTGTGATACGAGCAAGTGCCACGGCGATACCATAGTATGTAGCTCCTTTTTTGTTGATGATTGTGTAGGCAGCGTCACGAACACCTTCGAACAATTCAATCAATTCAGCTTCTTGAACGTTTTGAGTGTCTTTAAGGAATTCTTCAAGGTTTACACCAGCGATGTTGGCATGTGACCAAACCGCAAATTCAGAATCTCCGTGTTCACCCATGATGTAGGCGTGAACTGAACGAGCATCAACATCCAATTTTTCAGCAAGTGCTTGACGGAAACGAGCTGAGTCAAGTGAAGTACCTGAACCGATAACACGTTCTTTAGGGAATCCAGAGAATTTCCAAGTTGAGTAAGTCAAAACGTCAACTGGGTTAGCAGCAACAAGGAAGATACCATCAAAACCTGATTCAACAACTTGTGTTACAATTGATTTGTTGATAGCCAAGTTTTTACCTACAAGGTCAAGGCGAGTTTCACCTGGTTTTTGAGGAGCACCTGCAGTGATAACAACAAGGTCAGCGTCTGCACAGTCAGAGTATTGAGCAGCGTAGATTTTTTTAGGTGAAGTGAAGGCAAGGGCGTGACTAAGGTCAAGCGCATCACCAACAGCTTTTTCGTGTAATTGTGGAATTTCGATAATTCCAAGCTCTTGTGCAATTCCTTGGTTAACAAGTGCGAAAGCGTAAGATGAACCTACGGCACCGTCACCAACAAGGATCACTTTTTTGTGTTGTTTAGTTGAAGTCATTATCTAAACATCTCCTTCATTTTTTTTTAGGGGAATCCCCAGACACTTTCATTCTATCACTTTTAAAAAGCTTTGTCACGAATATTCTATTCGGTTATAGATGTAAACGTTTTAGTAGTTTCAGAAGCCTGAAATAAAGGACATTTTATGGTATAATATATCTAATTACTAATAGTGAAATGAGGCATTTATTAATGCAGGATAAAAATTTAGTGAATGTCAATCTGACAAAGGAGATGAAGACCAGTTTTATCGATTACGCCATGAGTGTTATCGTAGCGCGTGCTCTTCCTGATGTTCGAGATGGCTTGAAGCCTGTTCACCGCCGTATTCTTTACGGAATGAATGAACTAGGTGTTACTCCAGACAAACCTCATAAAAAATCAGCCCGTATCACAGGGGATGTTATGGGTAAATACCACCCACACGGGGATTCCTCTATTTACGAAGCCATGGTCCGTATGGCCCAGTGGTGGAGCTACCGTTACATGCTTGTCGATGGGCATGGGAACTTTGGTTCTATGGATGGAGACGGTGCTGCCGCGCAGCGGTATACTGAGGCGCGTATGAGCAAGATTGCTCTTGAAATGCTTCGTGATATCAATAAAAATACAGTTGATTTTGTAGACAACTACGATGCCAATGAACGTGAACCCTTGGTTTTGCCAGCTCGTTTTCCAAACCTTTTGGTCAATGGGGCAACTGGGATTGCCGTAGGGATGGCTACCAACATTCCTCCTCACAACCTCGGTGAAACCATTGATGCTGTGAAGCTAGTCATGGACAATCCAGATGTGACTACTAAGGACTTGATGGAAGTTTTGCCTGGTCCAGATTTTCCAACTGGTGCCCTTGTTATGGGGAAATCAGGTATTCATAAGGCCTATGAAACTGGTAAAGGTTCGATTGTCCTTCGTTCTCGTACAGAGATTGAAACCACTAAGACTGGCCGTGAACGAATTGTCGTAACAGAGTTTCCTTACATGGTTAATAAAACCAAGGTGCATGAGCATATTGTTCGCTTGGTTCAGGAAAAACGGATTGAGGGCATTACTGCAGTCCGTGATGAATCCAACCGTGAAGGGGTTCGTTTCGTTATCGAAGTCAAACGCGATGCCTCCGCAAATGTTATCCTTAACAATCTCTTCAAGATGACCCAGATGCAAACCAATTTTGGTTTCAATATGCTGGCGATTCAGAATGGCGTGCCAAAGATCTTGTCTCTTCGTCAAATTCTGGATGCTTATATTGAGCACCAAAAAGAAGTAGTTGTTCGTCGTACACGTTTTGACAAGGAAAAAGCAGAAGCGCGTGCACATATCTTAGAAGGTCTTTTAATCGCGCTAGATCACATCGACGAAGTAATTCGAATTATTCGAGCTAGTGAAACCGATGCGGAAGCGCAAGCTGAGTTGATGAGCAAGTTCAAGCTTTCTGAACGTCAAAGTCAAGCTATCCTTGATATGCGTCTTCGTCGTTTGACAGGATTGGAACGTGATAAGATTCAGTCTGAATATGATGAATTGATTGCCTTGATTGCTGATTTGGCAGATATTCTTGCTAAACCTGAGCGCGTGGCTCAAATCATCAAAGAAGAATTAGATGAAGTCAAACGCAAATTTGGTGACAAGCGCCGTACTGAATTAATGGTCGGAGAGGTATTGACTCTTGAGGACGAAGACTTGATTGAGGAGACGGATGTCTTGATTACTCTCTCTAACAAGGGATACATCAAACGTCTGGACCAAGGTGAGTTCACTGCCCAAAAACGTGGTGGTCGTGGAGTCCAAGGTACTGGGGTTAAGGATGATGACTTTGTTCGTGAGTTGGTTTCAACCAGCACTCATGATCATCTACTCTTCTTTACCAATAAAGGACGTGTTTATCGCCTTAAAGGCTACGAAATTCCTGAATATGGTCGTACAGCCAAGGGCTTGCCAGTTGTCAATCTTTTGAAGTTAGACGAAGGCGAGAGTATTCAGACCATCATCAACGTTGAGTCTGAGCGTAGTGATGATGCTTATCTTTTCTTCACAACTCGTCACGGTGTCGTGAAGAGAACCAGTGTCAAAGAATTTGCCAATATTCGTCAAAATGGACTTAAAGCCTTGAATCTCAAAGATGAAGATGAGTTGATTAATGTTCTATTGACAGAAGAAGACACGGATATTATCATTGGTACCAAGTTTGGTTATGCTGTTCGCTTTAATCAGTCAGCTGTTCGTGGGATGAGTCGTATCGCCACGGGTGTCCGAGGAGTCAATCTTCGTGAGGGTGACACAGTAGTTGGTGCTAGCGTGATTACAAACCAAGACGAAGTTCTTATCATCACTGAAAAAGGTTATGGTAAACGTACTCTTGCTACTGAATACCCAACTAAAGGCCGTGGTGGTAAAGGGATGAAGACGGCCAATGTAGCTGAGAAGAATGGTCCTCTTGCAGGCCTCCTCACTGTAAAAGGTGATGAAGACCTGATGATTATTACAGATACAGGTGTCATGATTCGTACAAACGTTGCCAATATTTCACAAACAGGACGCTCAACTATGGGAGTGAAGGTGATGCGTCTAGACCAGGATGCTAAGATTGTGACCTTCACAACGGTTGCCGCAGCAGAAAAAGAAGAGGTAGCAACAGAAGAGAGAACAGAGGGTGAAGCATAATGTCTCACAGAAAAATGAAGAAGAATAACCGTAAAAATATACTAATCAATATTTTAGCTGGATTTTTAATTCTTCTATCCCTTGCCTTGATTTTTAATGCTCAAATTCGTGATATCTTTATGGTTTGGAATACCAATAAATACCAAGTCAGTCAGGTGACTAAGGAAAAGATTGAGGAAAATAAAGAGACAGAGGGAAATTTCGATTTTGATTCTGTCAAATCCATTTCATCGGAAGCGGTGTTAGCTGCCCAGTGGGATGCTCAGCAACTTCCAGTTATCGGAGGGATTGCCATTCCTGAAGTAGAGATCAACCTACCTATTTTTAAAGGTTTGGATAATGTAAACTTGTTCTACGGAGCAGGAACCATGAAAGCAAATCAGAAAATGGGAGAGGGCAACTATTCTCTAGCGAGTCACCATATCTTTACTGCTGAAAATGCAAGTCAGATGCTCTTTTCGCCTTTGGTCAATGCCAAGGCGGGGATGAAGATTTATCTGACTGATAAAGATAAAGTATACACCTATGAGATTCGTGAAGTGAAGCACGTAACCCCCGATCGGGTAGATGAAATCGAGGATCGTGAAGGAGTTAAGGAGATTACGCTGGTAACTTGTGTGGACTATAATGCTACAGAGCGGATTATTGTTAAAGGTGATTTTAAAGAAGTTAAAGCTTATTCTGAAACATCTGATGATATCCTAAGCGCCTTTAATCAGCCATATAAACAACGTTATTAACCTCAAAAACCAGTGAATTGTATTTTTCACTGGTTTTTGTCAAATAGAACCGTCGGTCAAAGGAGAATAATGCATGTTCGAATATCTTTGGATTGGAATGAAAACGTTGTGGAAAAATCCTGTCTTTAGTTTTTCCATTTATTTATTGGCAGCTATTCTTTTACTAATCCTTTGGCGTCGTTTTATAATTGTCCGTCGTAGTGGTGGAAATTTTTTCTCCCCATTTCATATCGCCAAAGGCAGGTTTTATATCCATAATGCCTATGTGTTTTCAAAGCGAATCATCCCTCTGAATGACATCAGAAGGATTGATGTCAAATGTGTTCAAAGTATCAAATTGAATGGGGCAAGGTATCATGTGTGTATTGAACAGAAAGACAGAAAGCCCCTATCGTTTTTCTGTGGCAAATCAAAACAGAATGATCTCCTTGTGAGGAATCTAAAGAATGAAACTAAAAACTACCATATTAGAATTGTAATAGATGGATAAGTGTTTAGTTTAAGAAAGGAATGATCATGGATAAGCTACAAGAAGTCAGAGAAAATGAACAGTTAAGGACCTTACTGATGACTGAATGTGATATTTATTTTTATGACAAGATAAGTGAAGTCCAGTTTTCAGGGAACAATGAGGAGTACTCTCTTGCCTGTAAGGCTTTTGCTCAAGACGGTAGTGGGGGAGAATATGTTTTTCTCGAAGATAACAGCATAGGCTTTATCGGAAGTGAGGGCCAAGTGGGGAGAGTAGCAGAAAGTCTGGATGACTTACTGACATTCCTACTTCACGCAGGTTGTATTTCGGATTTTAGCTGTCGGTATCTTTATCAGAACACAGACTTATTGAAAGCATTTTGTAGGGGCTATGTGTCTAAAATACGAGAAAGCTATCAGGTTAAGCAGGAAAATTGGGATCTGGTACGAGGAAATATGGCTCAAAAACTATCACTTGATTTCAATCCCCAAAAACTAGAAAAAGTAGCCATGGCATTTTATCAAGCGGCGACAAGGAAGCCTGTCTTTTCCTGTAAGTATATAGACGGTGAAGAAGAATATACCTGTGATTCAGTCTTGTCGGACATTGTGGGCTTGTGGACGACAGAACTTGTAGGAATGAGTAGAGAAGAAATCGAAAACTATAAAACTTGATAATGTATGATGCTTGTAAGATGATCATTCAACTTTAATGGTATCTTTTCAATGTGAAAGGAAATTGGTCAGTAGGTTGAAAGATTTATCGTAAGAAACCGAAGAATGCTTGGCATAAGAGAGGATAGATAATGAGTCAGTTAAGAGAAAAGTCTTTAGTTACGCTCAAAGAAGACATAACAAGTAGTTTTCCATTTGACAAGGATCTTCCTATGATATTCTTGGGAGAAATTGCCAATATGACTGAACACGGAATCTTCATAGGAAAATCGGGGAAATCTTATTTTGGATATCATATTTTACATTTTAGAGAACTAAGTGAAGATGAGATATAGGACTTTCGCAGTAGGAAAAATAGATGAGGAGTTGAGAATGAATAATCAGATTGACTTGGTACTTCCAAACCTATACGCAGAATTCTTGAGTAAAATCGACAAAGCCGGAGAGTTGATAATAGAGAATACAGGCATCACCTTATACTCAAGACTAGATTTGCTATAAAGAAACTCCACCTACCAAATAGAAGAGTGGGAACCTGATTTTTTCCTGATTGGGCAAGATGGGGATGTCGCTTTTTTTATAAAGAAAGATTCTGACGACACTATTTATATGAATGATTTGGGGGCATTAGGTTCATTGGAAATGAAAACCATATCTTTGAACATTTTCGAGTTTGTGAAACAAGCGAGTGAACATTATGATGATATCTTCTAATCATTGCAAGTGTTGTTATTTTATCGTACGCGTGTGTGGAAGACATTTTTATGAAATCATTTGAACATTTTGATTAATGTTAAGAAATTTTTAGTAAATGATAATGATTTGGAGAGTGAACAATGAATTTTGATGAGAGTTTACAGCAATACACTTATGAGCATGAGGGAGTGACCTTTGTTTGGGACGAGGAGCCTGATTGTGACTTTATAGATAAAGTTGAACTGTTATCAAAAAATTATCAGGAAAATCTCAATAGAATTATCAACTTCATGCTAGCTGATCTTAAGAAAATGTATGGAGAAGTCAGCGAGGAAGATGTGAAGAACAAGCTGGGGAAACCTATCATTGACTACAATCAAGGAACAGTTAGTTATTGTGAGCAAACCTTCGATGACTGGCACCTATTTGAGTTTGAATTTTTGGATGATCAATTTGAAACATTGGAATGTTTTTCTGTTAATGGGTAAAGGAGAGATTTATGGAATTCCCCAATGCATTGATTTTCTTTGTAGAAAACGTATACAAGAAAGGCTTTTCAAAATGCGTGCTTTATGTTATAATATTCACAAATAAAAGTTTTAGGAGTTTTTTATGGTCTCTTCAGAATTTATCTCAAAGATTGAATTTGCTTGTAAGAAGAAAGAAAGTCTTTATAGCCAAAGCAAGTTTAAGTATGCAATTCGTTCCATGTTTGCAGGTGCCTTTTTAACATTTAGTACGGCTGCGGGCGCAGTTGGTGCTGACTTGATTAATAAGATCGCACCTGGTAGTGGACGTTTCCTTTTCCCATTTGTTTTTGCTTGGGGATTGGCCTACATTGTTTTCTTGAATGCTGAGCTAGTAACTTCAAATATGATGTTTTTGACAGCTGGTAGTTTCTTGAAAAAAATCTCTTGGAGAAAAACAGCTGAGATTTTACTATACTGTACCTTCTTTAACCTCATTGGTGCTCTTATAGCAGGTTGGGGCTTTGCCCATTCAGCAGCCTATGCAAATCTAACACATGATAGTTTCATTTCAGGAGTTGTTGAGATGAAATTAGGGCGTTCCAATGAGCTAGTCTTGCTTGAAGGTATTTTAGCCAATATTTTTGTAAATATTGCCATTCTTTCATTTGTTTTGGTGAAAGACGGTGGCGCCAAACTTTGGCTCGTTTTATCAGCAATTTACATGTTTGTATTCTTAACAAACGAACACATTGCTGCGAACTTTGCTTCTTTCGCGATTGTTAAATTCAGTGTTGCAGCGGATTCAATTGCAAACTTTGACATACCTAATATTCTTCGTCACTGGGGTGTAACCTTTGTCGGGAACTTTATCGGAGGAGGTCTCTTGATGGGCTTGCCTTACGCTTTCCTCAACAAAAACGAAGATACTTATGTAGATTAAAAAACGGGCACGAGTTAATCGTGCTTCTTTGTTTGAGATGTAAGACTAGTCATAGTTGTTCCTTATATCAAAATATAGAAAAACTGTATTGGAAAAGACTGGTACAAGATGATACAATATCCCTAATGAAGCTATTTGGAGGTCGTCTTATGACTCGTGATTTTAAATTTGAAACCCTACAATTACATGCTGGACAAGTAGTTGATCCAGCGACCAAATCTCGTGCAGTACCTATTTATCAAACAACATCCTTCGTTTTTGATGACACACAGGAAGGTGCAGATCTGTTTGCATTGAGAAAACCAGGCAATATCTATACTCGTATCACAAATCCTACAACAGCAGCATTTGAAGAAAGAATTGCAGCTCTTGAAGGTGGCGTTGGAGCACTAGCTACCGCATCAGGTATGGCTGCTGTAACCTACACTATTTTGGCGCTTGCTCACGCTGGTGACCATGTGGTGGCAGCGTCAACTATTTACGGTGGTACTTTCAATCTCTTGAAAGAAACCCTTCCTCGTTATGGAATCACAACTACCTTTGTAGATGTGGATAATTTGGAGGAAGTTGAAGCAGCTATCGGTGACAATACCAAGCTTGTCTTGATTGAAACCTTAGGGAATCCCTTGATTAACATTCCTGACTTGGAAAAATTGGCTGAGATTGCGCACAAACACCAGATTCCTCTCGTTTCGGACAATACTTTTGCCACACCATATTTGATTAACGTTTTCTCTCACGGTGTAGATATTGCCATTCACTCAGCAACTAAGTTTATCGGTGGACATGGTACGACTATTGGCGGTGTCATCGTGGACAGTGGTCGTTTTGATTGGGAAGCATCAGGGAAATTCCCTCAATTTGTTGAGGAAGATCCAAGTTACCATAACTTGAGTTATACTCGTGATGTTGGGGTAGCAGCCTTTATTATCGCTGTTCGTGTTCAATTGCTTCGTGATACAGGTGCTGCCTTGTCACCATTCAATGCCTTCCTCTTGCTCCAAGGACTTGAAACCCTTTCACTTCGTGTGGAACGCCATGTGCAAAATGCAGAGAAAATTGTTGATTTCCTTGTCAACCATCCTAAGGTTGAAAAAGTTAACTATCCAAAGCTTGCTGACAGTCCATATCATGCCTTGGCTGAGAAATATTTGCCAAAAGGTGTTGGTTCAATCTTTACCTTCCATGTTAAAGGTGGAGAGACAGAGGCTCGTAAGGTGATTGATAATTTGGAAATCTTCTCTGACCTTGCAAACGTAGCAGATGCCAAATCGCTTGTTGTCCATCCAGCGACAACCACTCACGGTCAGTTGTCAGAAAAAGATCTAGAAGCAGCAGGAGTTACACCAAACCAAATCCGCTTGTCGATCGGTCTTGAAAATGTAGAGGATTTGATTGAAGATTTGCGCTTGGCCTTGGAAAAGATTTAAAGCAACAGATATAAACAGTGGGTTTCGACTCGCTGTTTTTGATTTTCCCTCAGGCATGATATAATGGTTAAAGAAGTCTAGAAAGAGGAAAGTTATGAACGAAATCAAATGTCCCAACTGTGGGGAAGTCTTTACAGTAAATGAGAGCCAGTATGCCGAACTTTTATCCCAAGTGAGAACGGCTGAGTTTGATAAGGAATTGCACGATCGCATGAAGCAGGAGCTGGCCTTGGCTGAGCAGAAGGCTATGAATGAACAACAGACTAAACTGGCTCAAAAAGACCAAGAAATCGCGCAATTACAGAGTCAAATCCAAAACTTTGATACAGAGAAAGAACTGGCTAAGAAAGAGGTTGAACAAACAAGTCATCAGGCTTTATTGGCAAAGGATAAGGAAGTACAGGCCTTGGAAAATCAATTGGCTACCTTGCGTTTAGAGCATGAAAATCAACTACAGAAAACTCTTTCTGACCTAGAAAAAGAGCGCGATCAGGTCAAAAATCAACTCCTATTGCAAGAAAAGGAGAACGAACTTTCTCTTGCTTCAGTTAAGCAAAATTACGAAGCCCAGCTCAAGGCGGCCAGTGAGCAGGTTGAATTTTACAAGAATTTTAAGGCTCAACAATCTACCAAGGCAATCGGTGAAAGTTTGGAACAGTATGTAGAGAGTGAGTTCAATAAGGTCCGCAGTTTTGCCTTTCCAAATGCTTACTTTGAAAAGGATAACAAGGTTTCTGCGCGTGGGTCTAAGGGTGACTTTATCTTCCGTGAATGTGATGAGAATGGTGTCGAAATTATTTCCATCATGTTTGAGATGAAGAATGAAGCGGACGGAACAGAGAAGAAGCATAAGAATGCAGATTTTTACAAGGAGTTGGACAAGGACCGCCGGGAGAAAAACTGTGAATATGCCGTTTTGGTGACCATGCTTGAGGCCGATAATGACTACTTTAACACTGGGATTGTTGACGTCAGCCACGAGTATGAAAAGATGTATGTCGTCCGTCCTCAATTCTTTATCCAGTTAATTGGACTCTTAAGAAATGCTGCATTAAATTCCCTAGAATACAAACAAGAGTTAGCGCTTGTTCGTGAGCAGAATATCGATATTACCCATTTTGAGGAAGACTTGGATGCCTTTAAATTGGCCTTTGCCAAGAACTACAACTCTGCTTCGACTAACTTTGGCAAAGCCATCGATGAAATCGACAAGGCTATCAAACGGATGGAAGAGGTCAAAAAGTTTCTAACAACATCAGAAAATCAACTCCGTCTCGCAAATAATAAGTTGGAAGATGTTTCCGTTAAAAAATTGACTCGGAAGAATCCAACAATGAAAGCAAAGTTTGATGCCTTGAAGGGGGAGTAAACTTGACTATAAAAAAACCTCTAAAATTTACGGATATATATATTGCCTATTTACCATTAGTTGTTTTTTTGCTCAATTTTTTATACGGTTTTTTGAACTTCGAAGGTTCAACAGTTTCTAACGAAAGGTCTAGATATGATTTGCTTTTTGGAGTGGTTGGCTTTTTTCCAACTATTTTTGGCTATATTTTTAGCTTTCTAGCCAATCTTATTGTAGGTATAACTTATGTAAAAAAAGCAAAAAATCAAATGAAGTGTCTGATTGCATTCCTATTGATTGGCAATGTTTTTTTATCAATATTTCTCATGTTTTTATTAAATTTTAAGATGATAGTTTCTTTTGATTTTATAACAGATGTTAATCTTTGGAGTTTCATTTTTTCTTTATTTTTATTTCCGTATATAGATTGGATTTATCAAAAGGGGGAGTATAATCAAAAAGTGAGTAGAATTGTAGTCATTATAGTATTAGTGGGAATTTTTTCTCCATTTCTAGGTAGTGAAATTCAAACTTACTTGAGAAATAATACCAAAGTACAACAATTACAAGAGTTTTATCATTCTAGGGATTTGAACTACGAATTAACACTTAAGTCTTCATACTATGATAGTAATATTTCCGATGTAGGTGTCTTTGATGTTTTCGATAAGGGAGTTACCATAAAAGTGGGTGCTAAGTACACGCGTCAAAAATTAAAATATGTTACTTTCATTGATGAACAATATGGCCTAAAGGAATTTATAAAAAATGCTGTTTCAAGTGATGAAGCTCAAATAGTTCTAAAAGATTTTAGGTCAGTAGTGGAAGATGCTATTAAAAAGAAAGGTTATGATTTATCTGTATTTGATGCTGAAGATCAGCCATTAGCTAGTCCAGGTTTTCAAATATCACGTTCATTTAGAATCACTTCTTTTATTAAAGAAAAAGCAGTTCAAAATCAAAACTCATCTAGTCCAGAAAAACAAGCATTTGGAGGATATGCAGCAATTTCTCTTAAAGACTATATGAAAGAGGGAGCCCTTCGTTTACGTTTAACACTTAGTGAACGTGACAAATTGAAGTTAGATGACATTGATTTTTCAAGACTCTCCGATGGACACTACATGATCAATAATGACTATTTTATAGTGAACAACGGAATGTATACAATAGTTGAAGATGAAGATGATTTTGAAAATTTTTTACTGAGAGAATTTAGTAAACAATTTTATTTGGAGGATTTTTATAAAATTGAAAAGCTTGATTAAATTATTAGCAAATAAAGATGTAAAATTTCTTTATAATATTTGTATTCGATTATCTTCATATTTAGTAGTTGTTGCAGTTTATATAGCAATTTTGGGTTTGTTTTTATTGTTTAAACAAAATATTATTGCAGTACGTTATCTGTTATTTTTGTCGGTATTATTTATAGTTATTGGCATCTTTTTAAGTTTATTGACATGGAAAGTTCTTCTATATTGGAAGGAGACTTTGATTGATTTTAAGAAATATCAATCTTTCTTTGAACACAGTGTTAGTCATTCCAATAAGTTTAATAAGAAATTTAATGAAGTAAGTTTTGAATTAATCACAGGAGAATTATCTTACCTCAGAGGAGATTTTTTATTAGCACTTAGTCAATATTCAAATATCAATCTTTCTAATATTTCTAAAAAAAATAGAAAAATATTTGAATTTAAGAAATTATATTATGAATTTCTATCTTCTATCCATCTTCAAGATGCGCAAGGTATTGCTTTCATTGAGGAACAATTGTCCAAGGCTGCAGATTGTAAAGGTGGTAAGGCTAAATTCGTTGCACAAGCCCAAACCATAAAAGATATTGTGTTTAATAAAGAACCAAACGACTACTTCGATACAACTGAACCAGAAAATAAGCTAGCTCGAATCAAGTTCTCATATTACGGAGCTCTCAATGCTCAGCTAAAAGGAGATGAAACTCGTGCTCGTAGTTTATTTGAAAGCATTGCTCATGAAAATCCAGAGCTTTTCTATGTTAAGGAAGCGAGGAAATATTTAGAATTAGTGAAATGAGAGTAACATATGAAATTAATTGAAAAAATAGTGAGTAGGGCGACAGAGAATATTCTTCTACAAATAGAGACTATTAGTCAAATTAGCTCAATTATTGGACTTGTTTTGGATGTGTTGGCTGTGTTTTTAATTTTCCAAAGTGATACCAAAAAGTGGGGAGTAATATTATTATTAGTAGTAGTACTAATTGCTAGTCTAGTTTTATACCTACGTTTTGTCCTAAACAAAGTTATTTATCTAGTGTTAAACGATTCTATTAATCTTAAGCTCTATGTGGACATGTTCAGAGTTCAATCAGAAAAATCTATTAAGCCCTTTAGGGCAACATATCAAGAGTATTACCAATTTATCCAAGGTCAAGTGGCTTATCTAAAAGGAGATTTTCAAGCTGCCAAGGAAATTATGTCCAAGTATAATTTGAAAAAAATTTGGGGTAGATTAAGAGACTATACATTTTTAATATCAACCTATGAACTATTAAAAGTTTCCATCCATCTTCAAGATGAGCGAGACATTGCTTTCTTTGAGGAACAATTGTCCAAGGCGCCAGATTCGAAAGATGGGAAAGCTAAACTAATCGCCCAAACTCAAGCCATAAAAGATATTGTGTTCAATAAAGAAGTGAACGACTACTTCGACACTGCCGAACCAGAAAATAAATTAGCTCGAATCATGTTTTCTTATTACGGAGCCCTCAACGCTCAATTAAAAGGAGATGAAGAACGTGCCCGTAGTTTGTTTGAAAGCATCGCCCATGAAAATCCAGAACTCTTTTATGTTCAGGAAGCTAGGAAGTATTTAGAAAAATGAGCTGATATAGTTTTAAAATCTGTCTAAGATAGAATATGTTGATGTAAAGTGAAAAGGGAATTAGAAAGTAACAGATGAACGGTATTATCAACTTAAAAAAAGAGGCGGGGATGACTTCGCATGATGCGGTTTTTAAGCTGCGTAAGATTTTGGGAACCAAGAAGATTGGTCATGGCGGAACCTTGGATCCGGATGTAGTGGGTGTTTTGCCTATTGCAGTTGGCAAGGCGACACGCATGGTCGAGTTTATGCAGGATGAGGGTAAGGTCTATGAGGGAGAGATTACTCTGGGCTATTCAACGACAACCGAGGATGCTAGTGGGGAAGTGGTTGCTGAGACACCTGTTTTGTCGCCCTTGGATGAAACCATTGTCGATGAAGCGATTGCCAGTCTGATTGGGCCTATTACTCAGATTCCGCCTATGTACTCGGCTGTCAAGGTCAATGGTCGCAAGCTCTATGAGTATGCGCGTGCTGGTCAGGAAGTGGAGCGTCCAGAACGTCAGGTGACTATTTATCAATTTGAACGGACAAGTCCGATTTCTTATGAGGATCACCTCGCACGATTCACTTTTCGTGTAAAATGTAGTAAGGGGACTTATATCCGTACCTTGTCTGTTGACTTGGGAGAGAAGCTTGGTTATGCGGCTCATATGTCTCACCTGACACGGACTAGTGCAGCCGGTTTACAGTTAGAAGATGCCTTGACCTTGGAAGAAATTGCTGAAAAAGTAGAGGCAGGGCAACTGGACTTTCTTTATCCTTTAGAGATTGGTACAGGTGACCTTGTCAAAGTTTTCCTAAGTCCGGAACAGGCTACAGAAGTACGCTTTGGTCGTTTTATCGAGCTAGAACAGTTGGATAAGGAATTGGCTGCCTTTGAAGATGATAAATTGCTAGCAATTCTAGAAAAAAGGGACAATTTCTACAAGCCAAGGAAAGTTTTTAGCTAGTCTAACTGGAGTGAAAGTATTAGAATTGTTATCCATAATCTATCCAAAATCAGACTATAAATTTTGCTAAAAATGTGATAGAATAGACGACGGATAAAAAAACGGAGGATAGCATGCAAAATAGACCAATCATTATCGGAGTGACAGGTGGTTCTGGTGGTGGTAAGACCAGTGTTTCGAGGGCCATTTTATCACATTTTCCTGATGAGAAGATTTCCATGATTGAGCATGATTCATACTACAAGGATCAGTCTCATTTGACCTTTGAAGAACGCGTCAAAACCAACTACGACCACCCTTTTGCCTTTGATACAGACTTGATGATCGAGCAAATTAAAGAGTTATTAGCGGGTCGTCCAGTGGACATTCCGACTTATGACTATACAGCGCATACACGGAGTAGCAAGACCTATCGTCAGGAGCCTCAAGATGTCTTTATCGTTGAGGGAATTTTGGTCTTGGAGGACAAGCGTCTGCGCGATTTGATGGATATCAAGATTTTTGTGGATACGGATGATGATGTGCGCATTATTCGTCGTATCAAACGTGATATGGAGGAGCGTGGCCGTAGCTTGGATAGCGTGATTGACCAATATCTGGGTGTGGTAAAACCTATGTACCACCAGTTCATTGAGCCGACCAAGCGGTATGCGGATATCGTCATTCCTGAGGGGGTCAGCAATACCGTGGCTATCGACCTGTTGACAACCAAGATTGCAAAGATTTTGGAAGAAGCTCGTAACAGCAAATAATCAGACGAGGAGGCTTGGCCTCCTTTTTCTATTTTTCCTTTAGTTTCGGTATGCAAAAGGAGATTTTTAAGCATATTTTTGGTATAATAATACCCATGGAAAAGCAAGAAAATGAATAGTAGGTGGAGATGGAAAAGTATTTATCGGTAACAACTTTGACCAAGTATCTGAAAATGAAATTCGATAAAGACCCTTACTTGGAACGGGTCTATTTAACTGGTCAAGTTTCCAACTTTCGTAAACGTCCTACTCACCAATATTTCTCCCTAAAAGATGACCACGCAGTCATTCAAGCGACCATCTGGTCTGGGATTTATCAGAAATTAGGCTTCGACCTCGAAGAAGGAATGAAAATCAATGTGATTGGGCGTGTACAGGTATATGAACCCAGCGGGAGCTACTCTATTATCATTGAAAAAGCTGAGCCTGATGGGGTTGGGGCTCTCGCGATTCAGTTTGAACAACTCAAGAAAAAATTGACAGAAGAAGGTTTGTTTCAAGAGAGGTTCAAGCAACCTCTGCCCCAATTTTCTAAGAGAATTGGTGTAGTAACCAGTCGCAGTGGAGCCGTTATTCGAGATATTATCACGACCGTCAGCAGACGATTTCCTGGTGTCGATATTCTTCTCTATCCGACCAAGGTGCAAGGTGATGGAGCTGCGGAGGAAATTGCTCGAAATATTGCGCGTGCTAATGAGCGTGAGGACCTAGATGTTCTCATCATTGGTCGAGGTGGGGGTTCTATTGAGGATCTCTGGGCCTTTAACGAAGAGATTGTTGTAAGAGCTATCTTTGAATCCCGTTTGCCAGTTATCTCCAGTGTTGGACATGAGACGGATGTGACCTTAGCGGATTTTGTAGCAGATAGACGGGCTGCGACTCCAACAGCTGCTGCTGAACTGGCAACACCTGTGACCAAGTTGGATCTATTAGCTCATTTGCAAAATCAAGAAAAACGTATGGCAACAGCAGTCCGAAATGTCCTATCTAAGAAACAAGAAGCTTTGAAAAAATGCAGTCAGTCTGTTATCTTTAGACAACCAGAGCGCTTGTATGACGGCTATTTGCAACGGTTGGATCAGCTACAACTGCGCTTAAAACAAAGTTTGCGAACACGGATTTCTGATAGTAACCAATTAGTCCAAGCAAGAACCCATCGTCTGGTACAATTATCACCTATAACCAAAATCCAACGCTATCAGGACCGACTTGGTCAGTTAGACAAGCTGCTACGTAGCCAAATGGCTCTGGTTTATGATGCCAAGGTTGCTGAAGTCAAGCGACTTTCAGAAGCCTTGCTGATGTTGGATACTAGCCGAATTGTGGCGCGTGGCTATGCTATTGTCAAAAAAGAAGAGACAGTTGTGGATTCGGTTGAGATGTTGAAGAAAAAAGACCAAGTGACGCTTTTGATGCGAGATGGTCAGGTAGAATTAGAGGTTAAAGATGTCAAAACAAAAGAAATTTGAGGAAAATCTAGCAGAACTGGAGACTATTGTCCAAAATTTGGAAAATGGTGAAATTGCTCTAGAAGATGCAATTGCTGCATTTCAAAAGGGCATGGTCTTGTCAAAAGAGCTCCAAGCGACGCTGGACAAGGCTGAAAAGACCTTGGTCAAGGTCATGCAAGAAGACGGAACAGAAAGTGATTTTGAATGAAGAAGCAAGAAAAATTAGCTCTTGTCGAGTCTGCCTTGGAAGATTTTTATGGAGACCAGCAGATTGCTTCTAGTTTACGAGAGTCCGTTCTCTATTCCATTCATGCTGGGGGCAAGCGTATTCGTCCTTTTCTCTTGCTAGAAGTTCTGGAAGCCTTGCAGGTCGCAATCCAACCAGCTCACGCGCAGGTGGCTGCGGCCTTGGAAATGATTCATACAGGAAGTTTGATTCACGATGATCTACCTGCTATGGATGACGACGATTATCGTCGGGGACGCTTGACAAATCATAAGAAATTCGGCGAGGCTATGGCGATTTTGGCAGGAGATGCCTTGTTCCTAGATCCCTCTGCATTGATAGCGCAGGCAGATTTGCCAAGTCAGATCAAGGTGGACTTGATTGCCAACCTATCCCTTGCTTCAGGTAGTCTGGGCATGGTGGCAGGGCAGGTTTTGGATATGGAAGGCGAACACCAACATTTGTCTTTGGAAGAACTTCAGACCATTCATGCCAATAAAACGGGTAAGTTACTAGCATATCCTTTCCAAGCAGCTGCTATCATAGCTGAATTAGCACCAGAAATCCAAGCAAAACTGAAAACAGTTGGTGAATTGATTGGGCTGGCCTTTCAAGTTCGAGATGATGTGCTGGATGTGACAGCTAGTTTTGAGGAAATCGGCAAGACCCCACAAAAGGATTTACAGGCAGAAAAGTCAACCTATCCAGCCTTGTTGGGTTTGGAGGAGGCGATTGCTTTTTGTAACCAAACTCTGGATCAAGCTAATGCAAAACTAGAGGAAATTGCCCATCAGGTTCCCTTTGAAACAGAATCGATTGTAAGTGTAGTAGAAAGTTTGAGAATCAATGGCTAAGGAAAGAGTGGATGTACTAGCTTATAAACAGGGGTTGTTTGAAACACGTGAACAAGCCAAGCGTGGTGTCATGGCTGGGCTTGTTGTAGCAGTCCTTAATGGAGAACGCTTTGACAAACCAGGAGAGAAAATCCCAGATGATACTGAGCTAAAACTCAAAGGTGAAAAACTCAAGTATGTCAGTCGTGGTGGTTTGAAACTGGAAAAGGCCTTGCAGGCCTTCGGTTTGTCAGTTGATGGCGCAACCACGATTGATATTGGTGCTTCTACCGGAGGCTTTACCGATGTCATGTTGCAAAATGGTGCGGAGTTGGTCTTTGCAGTTGATGTTGGTACCAATCAGTTAGCTTGGAAATTGCGTCAAGATCCTCGGGTTGTCAGTATGGAGCAGTTTAATTTTCGTTATGCTGAAAAGACTGACTTTGAGCAGGAACCGAGCTTTGCCAGTATTGATGTGAGTTTCATTTCCCTGAGTCTGATTTTGCCTGCCTTGCACCGTGTTTTGGCTGATCAAGGTCAAGTTGTAGCACTTGTCAAACCTCAGTTTGAGGCAGGCCGTGAGCAGATTGGGAAAAATGGAATCATTCGTGATGCCAAGGTTCATCAACATGTCCTTGAAACAGTCACTGCTATGGCAGTTGAGCAAGGTTTTTCAGTGCTTGGATTAGACTATTCACCAATCCAAGGTGGACATGGAAATATCGAATTTCTGGCATATTTGAAAAAGGAAGAGGGAGCAAGTAACCAAGTTGCCCCTGAAATAGAAAAAGTTGTAGAGAGAGCACATAGAGAATTTAAAGATGAATAAAAAAGAAAGACTTGAAAAAATTAGAAGATTTGTAACAGATTATCAAATCGGAACACAGGAAGAAATCGTTGAGCATTTAAAAGAAGCAGGTATCTCTGCCACTCAAGCGACGGTGTCACGAGATATTAAGGAACTGGGTATCGTAAAAATTCCCTTGAAGAACAATAAATACATCTATGAATTGCCAAAAACAATTGTAAGAAGTTTGCAGTTGGCTGAGAATAACATAGTAGGTTCTGAGCGCATGGGAAATATGATCAATCTGGATGTCATTCCTGGGAATACTGCCTTTGTCAAGAGTCAGCTGATGAATACTTTCTCAGAGAGAATTTTCAACTGCCTGGCAGACGATAACTCAATTTTGATTATCTTGAGAAATGAAGAAGATGCCAAGGAAATGTTTGAACAAGTAAAAAATTGGTAGGTTTATATGTTACTTGAAATTTCGATTAAAAACTTTGCCATTATAGAGGCGATTTCGCTCAATTTTGAAAAAGGCATGACAGTTTTAACTGGTGAAACAGGTGCTGGAAAGTCTATCATTATTGACGCTATGAACATGATGCTGGGAGCAAGAGCTGCCACGGATGTTATTCGCCATGGTGCCACAAAGGCAGAGATTGAGGGACTGTTTTCGATTGAAAATAGCCGAGTCTTACAAGAACTCTTTGACGAGCAAGGCTTGGAATTAGGGGATGAGATTATCATCCGTCGTGAAATTTTACAGAACGGGCGTAGCATCAGTCGGGTCAATGGGCAGATGGTCAATCTTTCTGTCTTGCGTTCGATTGGACAGCACCTTGTGGATATCCATGGTCAGCATGACCAAGAGGAATTGATGCGTCCGCAACTCCACATCCAGATGTTGGATGAGTTTGGCGATGCTGCTTTCTTGGACTTGAAAGAAACCTATCAAACGAGCTTTGACACCTATCGCAAAATGCGTAAACAAGTTCTTGAAGTCAAGAAAAACCAGCAGGAACATAAGGCTCGTATTGAGATGTTGGAATTTCAAATGGCAGAGATTGAGGCAGCAAACTTGCAGGCCGGTGAAGACTTGGCTCTCAACCAAGAACGAGATAAACTCCTCAATCACAAGAATATAGCGGATACGCTAACCAATGCTTATAGTATGTTGGACAATGAGGAATTCTCCAGTCTTGCTAATGTCCGTTCGGCCATGAATGACATGGAAAGTGTCGAAGAATTTGACCCTGAATACCGTGAAATTTCAAGTTCTCTATCAGAGACCTACTATGTTCTAGAAGATATTACCAAGCGTTTGGAAGATATTATTGAGGACTTGGATTTTGATGGCAATCGCCTGATGCAGGTTGAAAATCGCTTAGATCTTCTGAATACTATTACCCGCAAGTACGGTGGGACTGTGGACGATGTTTTGCTTTATTTTGCTAAGATTACGGATGAGTACAATCTCTTGACTGGAAATAACCTTTCTTCCGAAGACATGGAAGCAGAGCTCAAGAAATTGGAAGTTAATCTTGTTGATTTGGCAGGTCAGCTTGCATCTGCTCGTCATGATTTGGCCCAGCAGCTTGAAGCTGAGATTAAGCAAGAATTGCAAGACCTCTATATGGAGAAGGCACAGTTCCAGGTTCGCTTTAGTAAGGGCAAATTCAGTCGAGAAGGTAATGAAATGGTCGAGTTTTACATTTCGACCAACCCTGGTGAAGACTTTAAGCCTTTGGTTAAGGTTGCGTCTGGTGGGGAATTATCCCGTCTCATGCTAGCTATTAAATCCGCCTTTTCTCGTAAAGAAGGCAAGACTAGTATTGTCTTTGATGAGGTGGATACGGGAGTCTCAGGTCGTGTGGCCCAAGCCATTGCTCAAAAAATTCATAAGATTGGCCAGCATGGTCAGGTTTTAGCTATTTCTCACCTACCACAAGTGATTGCCATCGCGGACTATCAATTCTTTATTGAGAAGATTAGCGATGAGCACTCAACGGTGTCGACGGTTCGCCTTTTGACTTTAGAAGAGCGAGTAGAGGAAGTAGCCAAAATGTTGGCCGGGGAGAATGTAACAGAAGCTGCCCTTACCCAAGCGAGAGAATTATTGCAAACGAAGGAGAAATAAATGACAGACTATTATGTAATTGGAGATGTCCATGGAAAAGCAGGTATGCTAGAAGACCTTCTCAAAACATGGGATGGTCACACCCAGTTGCTTTTTCTAGGGGATTTGATTGACCGAGGTGAAGATAGTCGCCGTGTTCTAGAAATGGTCAAGGACTTGGTGGACAATCAAGGGGCTATCTGTCTATCAGGAAACCACGAGTATATGTTTTTGACTTGGTTGGACAATCCTGAAGAGAGCTATGACCACTATCGTCGAAACGGTGGTGATACAACCATTAACTCAATCCTAGGGCGTCCTTTGGATGCACCTGTGGATGCAGTTGAAGACGCTAAACGTGTTGAGACAGAAGCAGCAGATTTGGTCGAATTTATTCGTCAAATGCCTTTTGTCGTTGAGACAGACAAGTATATCTTTGTGCATGCTGGTATTGATTTGACACTAGATGACTGGCATGATACGACAGATTATAAGAAAGTCTGGCTCAGAAAACCATTCCACGAAGCGGCTAACCATACTGGAAAAACTATTGTCTTTGGGCATACACCAGTTTATGGTTTGTTGAAGCAAGACCGAGGTACTGCTGAACTTTGGGTGACAGAAGATGACAAGATTGGCATGGATGGAGGAGCCGTTTACGGCGGTGTCCTTCATGGAATCGTCTTTACTGACCAAGGCATGACCGAGCACTATTTCATTGAAAATGACGGCTTTATCGCCGAAGATTAGTACTCCTAGCAGGGTATGGTCTTGTCAAAATGTTAAAAACAATTTATAATAAATAGATACCCTGAAAGGAAGAGAATCATGAATTTAGAAGAATTGAAAAAACGACAGGAGAAAATCCGGAACTTTTCTATTATCGCCCATATTGACCACGGGAAGTCAACTTTGGCAGACCGCATTTTGGAGGCGACTGAGACGGTTTCTAGTCGTGAAATGCAAGCCCAGCTTCTGGATAGTATGGACCTAGAACGAGAGCGCGGGATTACCATCAAACTCAATGCCATTGAGCTGAATTACACCGCTAAAGATGGGGAGACCTATATTTTCCACTTGATCGACACACCTGGACACGTGGACTTTACCTATGAAGTGTCGCGTTCTCTAGCTGCCTGTGAAGGAGCGATTTTGGTAGTCGATGCAGCCCAAGGGATTGAGGCTCAGACGCTTGCCAACGTTTATCTAGCCTTGGATAATGATTTGGAAATTCTTCCAGTTATTAACAAGATTGACCTACCAGCAGCCGATCCTGAGCGCGTTCGTACAGAGATTGAGGATGTCATTGGACTGGATGCTAGTGAAGCAGTATTAGCATCAGCAAAGGCTGGAATCGGAATTGAAGAAATCCTTGAGCAAATCGTGGAAAAAGTGCCAGCACCAACTGGTGATGTGACGGCACCACTCAAGGCCTTGATTTTCGACTCTGTTTACGATGCCTACCGTGGGGTTATCCTCCAAGTGCGTGTCATGGATGGGGTGGTCAAACCCGGCGATAAGATTCAGCTTATGAGCAATGGCAAGACCTTTGATGTGACTGAGGTCGGAATTTTCACTCCGAAAGCAGTGGGGCGTGATTTCCTAGCCACAGGTGACGTTGGTTATATTGCGGCTTCTATCAAGACGGTTCAAGACACACGTGTCGGAGATACAGTGACTCTAGCAAGCAATCCTGCGGCTGAACCGCTGGATGGCTACAAGCAAATGAACCCTATGGTCTTTGCAGGTCTTTACCCAATTGAGTCAAACAAGTACAATGACCTTCGTGAAGCCCTTGAAAAATTGCAGCTCAACGATGCCAGTCTGCAATTTGAACCAGAAACATCTCAGGCACTTGGATTTGGTTTCCGTTGTGGATTCCTTGGACTTCTCCATATGGATGTTATCCAAGAGCGTTTAGAGCGTGAGTTCAACATCGACCTCATCATGACAGCTCCGTCAGTTATCTACAAGGTTAACCAAACTGATGGTGAGTCTATGGATGTGTCTAACCCCTCTGAATTTCCAGACCCAACCAAGATTGCGACTATTGAAGAGCCTTATGTCAAGGCTCAGATTATGGTACCGCAGGAGTTTGTCGGAGCGGTGATGGAACTGGCTCAGCGCAAACGTGGAGACTTTGTGACCATGGATTATATTGATGATAATCGTGTCAATGTTATCTATCAAATTCCACTTGCTGAAATTGTCTTTGACTTTTTTGATAAGCTCAAGTCTTCGACGCGTGGTTATGCAAGCTTTGACTACGAATTGTCAGAGTATCGCCCATCTAAGCTGGTCAAAATGGATATCCTTCTCAATGGTGACAAGGTGGACGCCCTCAGCTTTATCGTTCACAAGGATTTTGCCTACGAACGTGGGAAACTCATCGTGGATAAGCTCAAGAAAATCATCCCTCGTCAACAATTTGAGGTGCCGATTCAAGCAGCTATTGGGCACAAAATCGTGGCTCGTACGGATATTAAGGCCCTTCGTAAAAACGTACTTGCCAAGTGTTATGGTGGTGACGTTTCTCGTAAACGCAAACTCCTTGAAAAACAAAAAGCTGGTAAGAAACGCATGAAAGCTATCGGATCAGTAGAAGTTCCCCAAGAAGCCTTCCTCAGCGTCTTGAGCATGGATGAAGAATAGAAATAGAAAACTAAACTCTTGAAGATTTCTCAAGAGTTTTTTCTATTTTTGATAAAAGCAAGTTATCAAATACGAAATACGAAAGTTGAATAAATGCAAAATTCAGATTTTCACGTCTTCTTTTTATTTTTTTTAACGAATAGATAGATGAGTAGAAAAAGAAATGGAGTTGTATATGAAGATCACAAACTATGAGATTTACAAATTGAGAAAAGCTGGGCTGACCAATCAACAAATTTTAACTGTTCTTGAATACGATGAGACTGTAGATCAGGAGCTCTTGCTAGGTGATATTGCAGAAATTTCAGGATGTCGTAATCCTGCTGTCTTTATGGAACGCTATTTCCAGATAGATGATGCGCAGTTGGAGAAGGAGTTTCAAAAATTTCCCTCCTTCTCGATTCTAGACGACTGTTATCCTTGGGATCTGAGTGAGATTTATGACCTTCCAGCTCTTTTGTTTTATAAAGGGAATCTGGATTTATTGAAATTTCCAAAAGTTGCTGTTGTGGGCAGTCGTTCTTGTTCGAGCCAAGGAGCAAAGTCGGTCCAAAAAATTATCCAAGGTTTAGAAAACGAGTTAATTGTGGTTAGCGGTTTAGCTAAGGGAGTTGATACCGCTGCCCATATGGCTGCGCTCCAGAATGGAGGAAGAACGATTGCTGTCATTGGGACGGGATTGGATATTTTTTATCCACGTGCCAATAAACGCTTACAGGAGTACATTGGCAATCATCATCTGGTGTTAAGCGAGTATGGGCCTGGAGAAGAACCCTTGAAATTTCACTTTCCAGCCCGTAATCGTATCATTGCAGGATTGTGTCGTGGAGTTATTGTAGCAGAGGCAAGAATGCGTTCAGGAAGTCTCATTACCTGTGAACGTGCCATGGAGGAAGGACGCGATGTCTTTGCTATTCCAGGGGACATTCTTGATGGCCATTCAGATGGTTGTCATCACTTAATCCAAGAGGGAGCAAAACTGATTACAAGCGGTCAAGATGTCTTGGCTGAGTTTGAATTTTAAGGAGAAATTGATCATCCAGATAAACTTTTCTTCTATATATAGGAGTTAAGTCTTGACAGCTATAGAAAAATGGTTTACACTTTATAAAGTTTATTACTTTGAAAAGGTGTGATAGTGTGGCTACGGCAACAAAGAAGAAAAAATCAACAGTTAAAAAAAATTTAGTCATCGTGGAGTCGCCTGCCAAGGCGAAAACGATTGAGAAATATTTAGGACGAAATTATAAGGTTCTAGCTAGTGTCGGGCATATCCGAGATTTGAAAAAATCCAGTATGTCAGTTGACATTGAAAATAACTATGAACCGCAGTATATCAATATCCGAGGCAAAGGTCCTCTCATCAATGACCTGAAAAAAGAAGCCAAAAAGGCTAATAAAGTCTTTCTGGCGAGTGACCCGGACCGTGAAGGAGAAGCAATTTCCTGGCATTTGGCTCATATCCTTGATCTGAATGAGAATGATGCCAACCGTGTCGTCTTTAATGAAATCACCAAAGACGCAGTAAAAAATGCCTTTAAAGAACCTCGCAAGATTGACATGGACTTGGTCGATGCCCAACAAGCTCGTCGAGTTTTAGACCGCTTGGTAGGGTATTCGATTTCGCCAATTTTGTGGAAAAAGGTCAAGAAGGGGTTATCAGCAGGGCGCGTGCAGTCTGTTGCCCTTAAGCTCATCATTGACCGTGAAAATGAAATCAATGCCTTCCAACCAGAAGAATACTGGACAATTGATGGTATCTTTAAGAAGGGAACCAAGCAATTTCAGGCTTCTTTCTATGGTATGAATGGCAAAAAGATGAAATTGACCACCAATGAAGAGGTCAAAGAAGTCTTGTCCCATCTAACGAGCAAAGATTTCACAGTGGATCAGGTAGATAAGAAGGAGCGCAAACGCAATGCGCCACTACCTTATACGACCTCAACCATGCAGATGGATGCAGCCAACAAGATCAATTTCCGTACTCGTAAGACCATGATGGTTGCCCAACAGCTTTATGAAGGGATCAATATCGGTACAGGCGTGCAGGGTTTGATTACCTATATGCGTACTGACTCCACCCGTATCAGTCCTGTGGCTCAGAATGAGGCGGCAAGCTACATCAACGATCGTTTTGGTAGCAAGTATTCCAAGCATGGTAGCAAGGTCAAAAATGCGTCAGGTGCTCAAGATGCCCACGAAGCCATTCGTCCATCCAGTGTCTTTAATACACCAGAGAGCATAGCTAAGTACTTGGACAAAGACCAGCTCAAACTCTATACCCTTATCTGGAACCGTTTTGTAGCGAGCCAGATGACGGGAGCTATCTTTGATACCATGGCTGTCAAGCTCTCTCAAAATGGAGTCCAATTCGCTGCAAATGGTAGTCAAGTTAAGTTTGATGGGTATCTTGCTATCTACAATGACTCAGATAAGAACAAGATGCTGCCAGATATGGCTGTTGGAGATGTAGTCAAGCAGGTCAATAGCAAGCCAGAACAACATTTCACCCAACCACCAGCTCGCTATTCGGAAGCGACCCTTATCAAGACCTTGGAAGAAAATGGTGTTGGACGTCCGTCAACCTACGCACCGACTATTGAAACCATCCAGAAACGATACTACGTTCGTCTGGCAGCCAAACGATTTGAACCGACAGAATTGGGAGAAATTGTTAATAAACTCATCGTTGAATATTTCCCTGACATCGTGAACGTGACCTTTACAGCTGAAATGGAAGGAAAACTGGATGATGTCGAAGTTGGAAAAGAGCAGTGGCAACGTGTTATTGATGAATTTTATAAACCATTCTCCAAAGAAGTAGCCAAGGCTGAAGAGGAAATGGAAAAAATTCAGATCAAAGATGAGCCAGCTGGATTTGACTGTGAGGTCTGTGGTAGTCCAATGGTCATTAAGCTAGGACGTTTTGGTAAATTCTATGCTTGTAGCAATTTCCCAGACTGTCGTCATACACAAGCGATTGTCAAGGAGATTGGTGTCGAGTGTCCAAGTTGCCATCAAGGACAAATCATTGAACGTAAAACCAAGCGCAATCGTATCTTCTATGGTTGCAATCGCTATCCAGAATGTGAATTTACCTCTTGGGATAAACCAGTTGGACGTGATTGTCCAAAATGTGGTCACTTCCTTATGGAGAAGAAAGTCCGTGGTGGTGGCAAACAGATTGTGTGTAGTAATGGCGACTACGAAGAAGAGAAAATTAAATAAAACGAAGAGTCCTGAAAGTGAATTTCAGGCTCTTTTTGGTTTGAGCTTGACAAAATTCATCATTGTATGCGAAACTAGAAGAAGATTATTTTAACTAGGAGAAGTTATGCGTCTTATTTATCTAATAATTGGTTTTTTATCACTGTCCTTGGCTCTTGTTGGGGTTGTCTTGCCCCTCTTGCCAACAACGCCCTTCCTTTTGCTGTCAATCGCTTGCTTTTCCAAATCCTCAAAGAGATTTGAAGACTGGCTGTATCACACCAAGCTCTATCAGACTTATGTAGCTGACTTTCGCGAGACCAAGTCTATCGCGCGTGAACGCAAGAAAAAAATCATCGTATCCATCTATATCTTGATGGGAATTTCCATTTATCTTGCCCCTCTCTTACCAGTCAAAATCGGTCTTGGAGCCTTAACCATCTTTATCACCTACTATCTCTTTAAAGTAATTCCTGATAAGGATTAGTTTTTGAAATTTGATATTTCCTTTGAAAAAACTGAAAGCATATTCAAATAATATGATATAATAAATTAAAAGTAATCTTCAAGGAGAATCAAATGATTTACGAATTTTGTGCTGAAAATGTGACCTTGCTTGAAAAAGCGATGCAGGCTGGAGCTCGTCGAATCGAACTCTGTGATAATCTAGCAGTTGGTGGGACAACACCAAGCTATGGAGTAACCAAGGTAGCTGTTGAATTGGCAGCTAACTACGATAGCACCATTATGACCATGATTCGTCCACGTGGTGGCGACTTTGTCTATAATGACCTAGAAATTGCTATTATGCTAGAAGACATTCGTTTAACTGCTCAAGCAGGTAGCCAAGGAGTAGTCTTTGGTGCTTTAACTGCTGATAAGAAGTTGGACAAGGTCAATCTTGAGAAGTTAATCACCGCTTCAAAAGGAATGGAAATTGTCTTCCACATGGCCTTTGATGAATTGAGTGATGAAGATCAGTTGGAAGCTATTGACTGGCTCAGCCAAGCTGGTGTGACTCGTATCTTGACTCGTGCTGGTGTGTCTGGCGACCCGCTAGAAAAACGTTTTGCCCACTATCATAGAATTTTGGAACATGCTACTGGTAAAATTGAAATTCTACCAGGTGGTGGAATTGACTTGGACAACCGTCAAACCTTTATCGACCAACTAGGTGTGACACAGCTTCACGGTACCAAGGTCGTCTTTTAAAAAATAGAAAGGAACTGCTAGCTTTGGGTAGCAGTTTTCACTTATGTTTGAAATTTTTAAATCCTATCAGTTTAATCAAGAAAAAGCCAGTGCCTATGGTTTTATAGAAAATGAGGGAGTATGGAACGACAGTTTCCAGATTTTGGATGGCGACTTTGTCATGAATGTGTCCATCACAACGGATAATGTGAGCTTTCAAGTTT
Organism: Streptococcus australis; assembly: GCF_901543175.1. Taxonomy (NCBI): domain Bacteria; kingdom Bacillati; phylum Bacillota; class Bacilli; order Lactobacillales; family Streptococcaceae; genus Streptococcus; species Streptococcus australis. The sequence goes on from NZ_LR594040.1 coordinate 822,034, forward strand.
TTGATCAGGAGACTGGTGACCTCTATCCTCAAGTCCATATGGAAAGCATGAGAGGAACTTTTGTAGGAAGTGTCCGTCAAGCTTGTCTGGAGATTCTCTATCAGATTCGGAAGGCTTGTTTTGACGTGCAGGATTTTATCTGCCCTCAGACCAAGCGCATCATGGATCAGGTGCAGAAAAAATATGGCAATCAGTTGGAATATTTATGGGAAAAATCGCCTGATACAGCGGTATTACGTCATGAAGACAATCAAAAGTGGTATGCTGTTTTGATGAGGATTTCTTGGGCTAAGCTGGATAAAGGGAGAGAAGGGCTAGTGGAAGCAGTCAACCTCAAACATGTTCAAGTAGCTGACTTGCTTTTACAAAAGGGTATTTATCCTGCCTTTCATATGAACAAACGTTACTGGATTAGTCTTGCTCTTGATGATAGTTTATCTGATGATGCAGTTCTAGATTTGCTAGAAATCAGTTGGAATTTGACATTGAAAAAGTAAAGAGATTCCCTTGTGTTTTCAAATACTTTCAATTAGCAAAATATTCTTTACTGAAGAAATTTTCAGAAAATATTGGATTTTTTCTTGACAAGAGATTTTTCCTATGCTAAAATACTTAACAAGACATCAAACGAAGGAGAAAGTCAAACATGAAAACAGCTAAGTTTAATCAATTTGCTTTGTTGTTGAGATACTCGGGCTAGTGCAGAAGCATTAGTCCTGTTTGGCTTACCAAGCGGGAGTGAATCAACATCTCGCTTGGGTTTCCGAGCGAGATGTTTTTTCTATACTGAAATTTTGAAGGGGGAATTCTCATGCGTAGAGTTGAGTTTCTAGATACCAGTCTCCGTGATGGTGAGCAGACACCAGGTGTTAATTATTCAATCAAGGAAAAGGTCGCCATCGCAAGACAGCTGGAGAAATGGGGGATTTCGGCCATCGAAGCTGGTTTTCCGGCGGCGAGTCCAGATTCATTTAGAGCAGTTCAGGAGATTGCCAAGGTCTTGAAGAAAACTGCGGTAACTGGTTTGGCTCGTTCGGTCAAGTCTGATATTGATGCTTGTTATGAGGCGCTCAAGGATGCCAAGTATCCTCAGGTTCACGTCTTTATCGCCACCAGTCCGATTCACCGCAAGTATAAGCTCAATAAGAGCAAGGAAGAGATTTTGGAGGCAATCAGTGAGCATGTTTCTTATGCCCGTTCTAAGTTTGAAATTGTCGAATTTTCTCCAGAGGATGCGACCAGAACAGAGTTGGATTTCCTCTTGCAAGTTGTTCAGACAGCTGTAGATGCAGGTGCGACTTATATCAATATTCCTGATACGGTAGGATTTACCACGTCAGAAGAGTATGGAGCTATCTTCAAATACTTGATTGAGAATGTCAAGACAGATCGTCAGATTATCTATTCGCCTCACTGTCACAATGACCTCGGTATGGCAGTAGCTAATAGCCTTGCTGCTGTCAAGAATGGTGCAGGCCGAGTTGAAGGTACTATCAATGGTATCGGGGAGCGAGCTGGCAATGCAGCCCTTGAAGAAATAGCAGTGGCACTCAATATTCGTCAAGATTACTACCAAGTAGAGTCAAGCATTGTCCTAAATGAAACCATCAATACTTCTGAAATGGTTTCTCGCTTCTCAGGTATTCCAGTTCCTAAAAACAAGGCCGTTGTTGGTGGCAATGCCTTCTCTCACGAGTCTGGTATTCACCAAGATGGGGTTCTTAAAAATCCTCTTACCTATGAGATCATCACACCTGAATTGGTTGGTGTTAAGAGTAATAGTCTTCCGCTTGGAAAATTGTCAGGTCGCCACGCTTTTGTAGAAAAATTAAGAGATTTGGCTCTAGACTTCACAGAAGAAGACATCAAACCACTCTTTGCTAAGTTCAAGGCACTAGCGGACAAAAAGCAAGAAATCACAGATGCAGATATTCGAGCTCTGGTCGCTGGAACCATGGTTGAAAACCCAGAAGGATTCCACTTTGATGATTTACAACTTCAAACCCATGCGGATAATGACATTGAAGCGACTGTCAGCCTAGCCAATATGGATGGTGAGAAGGTTGAGTTTAATGCGACAGGGCAAGGTTCCGTTGAGGCGATCTTTAACGCTATTGACAAGTTCTTCAATCAATCTGTTCGCTTGGTATCCTACACAATTGATGCGGTAACAGATGGGATCGATGCCCAGGCTAGGGTCTTGGTCACTGTTGAAAATAGAGATACAGAGACCATCTTTAACGCAGCAGGGCTTGACTTTGATGTACTGAGGGCTTCAGCTATTGCTTATATCAACGCTAATACCTTTGTTCAAAAGGAGAATGCTGGTGAGATGGGACGAAGCGTTTCCTATCGCGATCTGCCTAGTGTGTAAAGGAGAAGGCTATGACAAAGAAAATAGTAGCTCTAGCAGGGGATGGAATCGGTCCAGAAATCATGGAAGCTGGTTTAGCAGTTCTAGAAGCTCTAGCTTCAAAAACAGGTTTTGACTATGAGATAGATAGATGCCCCTTTGGAGGTGCAGGTATTGATGCTGCGGGGCATCCCTTACCTGATGAAACTCTTAAAGCATGTAGAGAAGCAGATGCTATCCTTCTGGCGGCTATCGGTAGTCCCCAGTATGATGGTGCAGCGGTTCGGCCTGAACAAGGCTTACTGGCTCTCCGTAAGGAACTCAATCTCTATGCCAACATTCGTCCAGTTAAGATTTTTGAGAGTCTTAAGCATTTGTCACCTCTCAAACCTGAACGAATTGCGGGTGTGGACTTTGTCGTGGTGCGTGAGTTGACAGGAGGTATTTACTTCGGTGATCATATTCTTGAAGAGCGAAAAGCGCGTGACATCAACGACTACAGTTATGAGGAAGTGGAGCGAATTCTTCGCAAGGCCTTTGGAATTGCAAGAAATCGCAGAAAAATCCTTACTAGCATCGATAAGCAGAATGTTCTAGCAACATCAAAACTCTGGCGCAGAGTAGCTGAGGAGGTTGCAAAGGATTTCCCAGATGTAGCTTTGGAACACCAGTTGGTAGACTCAGCTGCCATGCTTATGATTACCAATCCTGCTAAATTTGATGTCATTGTGACAGAGAATCTTTTCGGAGATATTCTCTCGGATGAATCAAGCGTTCTATCTGGCACACTTGGAGTCATGCCATCGGCTAGTCACTCTGAAAATGGCCCGAGTCTTTATGAACCCATTCACGGTTCGGCACCTGATATCGCAGGTCAAGGAATTGCTAATCCTATTTCTATGATTTTATCAGTAGCCATGATGTTAAGAGACAGTTTCGGATGTCATGAAGATGCAGGGCGTATCGAACAAGCTGTAGAAGCCAGTTTGGCAGCAGGAATTTTAACGAGAGATATAGGAGGAAAGGCTTCTACCAAGGAAATGACGGAAGCTATCATTGAAAGACTATGAAGATAAACGAAGGAATAACCGTTACTCTCTTGATTTGGAATCTTTTGATATTTATAATATATGGCATCGACAAATCCAAGGCAAGAAGGGGTTCTTGGCGGATACCAGAGAAAATTCTCTTGACCATAGCACTTGTCTGTGGTGGATTTGGTGCTTGGTTAGCAGGAATGACCTTTCACCATAAGACTCGAAAATGGTATTTTAAAACGGTTTGGTTCCTTGGGATGGTGACCACACTAGTAGCCTTATATTTCATTTGGAGGTAATGGATGGCAGGGAAATCGATTTTTGATAAATTATGGGATCGCCATGTCATCACAGGAGAAGAGGGGCAGCCCCAACTCATGTATGTGGATCAACACTATATCCACGAGGTGACCAGTCCTCAGGCTTTTCAAGGATTGCGAGATGCAGGTCGCAGATTGAGACGACCAGACTTGACATTTGGAACCTTTGACCACAACGTCCCAACGGTCAATATCTATGATATTCGAGATGTGATTTCTAAAGCGCAAATTGACAAACTAGCTGAAAATGTTGAAGAATTTGGGATTGACCACGCAGCTCACGGTTCTGAAAAGCAGGGTATCGTTCACATGGTTGGCCCAGAAACTGGCAGGACGCAACCAGGAAAATTCATCGTTTGTGGAGATAGCCACACAGCTACTCACGGAGCTTTCGGAGCTATCGCCTTTGGGATTGGGACTAGTGAAGTCGAGCATGTCTTTGCTACCCAGACCCTCTGGCAGGTCAAACCTAAGAAAATGTTGGTGGAATTTACTGGTATTCCTCAAAAAGGAGTTTATTCCAAGGATTACATTCTCGCCTTGATTGCCAAGTACGGCGTTGCTTGTGGTGTTGGTTATGTGGTGGAATATCGTGGACAAGCTATTGATGCACTGAGCATGGAAGAGCGAATGACCATCTGCAATATGTCTATCGAGTTTGGCTCTAAGATGGGAATCATGAATCCAGATCAGACCACCTATGACTATCTCAAAGGACGAGAATGTGTTCCAGAAGCTTTTGAGGAGGCGGTTTCTGACTGGAAAACCCTTGTCAGTGATGAGAATGCTGTCTATGATAAGATTATCCAGATGGATGTCTCAGATTTGGCTCCCATGGTGACTTGGGGAACCAATCCAGCTATGGGGGTTGACTTTGACAGTAGCTTCCCAGAAATTAAGGATATGAATGATGAGCGAGCTTATAATTACATGAATTTGGAGCCTGGTCAGAAGGCAGCAGACATTGAACTAGGTTATATTTTTATCGGGTCTTGTACCAATGCTCGTCTCAGCGATCTACAACTGGCTGCGCGATTTGTCAAAGGAAAGAAAATAGCACCCAATCTAACAGCAATCGTAGTTCCAGGCTCTCGTCCTGTCAAACGAGCTGCTGAGAAGTTGGGTTTGGACAAGGTCTTTCTGGATGCTGGTTTTGAGTGGAGAGACCCAGGTTGCTCTATGTGTCTAGGGATGAATCCCGACAAGGTACCTGATGGCGTGCACTGTGCTTCAACCAGTAACCGCAACTTTGAAGATAGACAAGGATTTGGGGCTAAGACCCATCTCTGTAGCCCAGCCATGGCAGCTGCAGCAGCTATCGCAGGGCGTTTCGTAGATGTTCGGCAGATGCCAGAAGCCCAGTAAGGAGAGGATATGGAGAAATTTACAGTTTATACGGGAACGACTGTTCCTCTCATGAATGATAACATTGATACCGACCAAATCCTTCCCAAGCAGTTTCTCAAGTTAATTGATAAGAAAGGTTTTGGTAAGTACCTCATGTATGCTTGGCGATATTTGGACGATAAGTATACTGAGGATCCAGACTTTGTCTTTAACCGACCAGAATATCGAAAAGCTAGTATTCTCATCTCAGGGGACAACTTTGGCGCAGGATCGTCCAGAGAACACGCAGCTTGGGCTCTAGCAGATTACGGCTTTAAGGTCGTGATTGCAGGGTCTTTCGGGGATATTCATTACAATAATGAACTCAATAATGGTATGTTGCCTATTGTTCAACCCAGAGAGGTTCGTGAGAAACTAGCCCAGCTACAAGCGAGCGACCCGGTAACCGTGGACTTGGAACAACAAAAAATCATCTCACCAGTTGGAGAATTCACTTTTGAAATCGATAGCGAGTGGAAACACAAGCTCTTAAATGGTTTGGATGATATCGGTATCACATTGCAGTATGAAGACTTGATTGCTGCTTATGAAAAACAACGCCCAGCCTATTGGCAGGATTAGAAAAATAGAAAAGGAAATAGAACTATGACAAAACACATTCAATGGACAGGAACACTTTCACAAGAAGGCTATGACATTTTAAAAGGTGAGGGCGGTTGTATCGTTTGCCCTACAAAAGTCGGATATATCATCATGACTAGCGACAAGACAGGACTTGAACGCAAGTTTGAAGCAAAAGAGCGTAATCGTAACAAACCAGGTGTTGTCCTCTGTGGTAGCATGGACGAGCTTCGAGCTTTAGCACAACTTAACCCAGAAATTGAAGCCTTTTACCAAAAACACTGGGATGAAGACATTCTTCTCGGTTGTATCCTTCCTTGGAAACCAGAAGCCTTTGAAAAACTCAAAGCATACGGTGATGGCCGTGAAGAACTCATGACTGACGTGCGTGGTACGAGCTGTTTTGTGATCAAATTCGGGAAAGCTGGTGAACAATTAGCTGCCAAACTTTGGGAAGAAGGCAAAATGGTCTACGCTTCATCTGCAAACCCATCTGGAAAAGGAAACCGAGGTAAGGTGGAAGGGATTGGAGAACGTATCGAAGGAGCAGTGGATCTTGTCATCGAAGCAGACGACTACGTTGCATCCATCCAACCTGACAAAACGATTGAAACACGCTATGAACAAGGCGTGATGGTGTCTATGATTGATAAAGATGGCAAACTCATCCCAGAACAAGGAGGAGCGCGCTCAATCTCACCAGCTCCAGTTGTGATCCGTAAAGGACTTGATATTGATAAAATCATGATGCACTTGTCAGATACCTTTAACTCATGGGACTACCGTCAGGGGGAGTATTATTAGGATAAAAAAGAAGTCTAGTAGTATGAGAAAATAAAGTCTCTACACTAGGCTTTTTCTTTAGAAATTCTTTCCTTTTTCTATAGGATATGATATGCTAGAGATGAACTATATATTAATAGAACTTACTTGTGAAAGTAAAAAGGAGTATTCAAATGAACAGTGAACAAAATAACTATTTTTTTGTTGGTACAAAATTTGGTGATGATGATTATCTTGAATATTTTATGAAAGAAGGAAAGTGGGAATTAGGATGGCATAATAACGAGGAAAATAAACAGTATCAAAGAATGTTAAAGTTGTTTAATAAAATTAAACCAGGTGACGTTTTATTTGCTAAATCCACATATGTCAAAAAGAAGAATGTACCTTTTGTAAAGAAAGATGATTTAAAGGTTTCTGTGATGAAAATTCGTGGAATGGCGACTGTTAAAGAGGTTTTAGATGATGGGCATACCATTATTGTTGATTGGAAAAAAGAGTATATAGAGAGGGAGTGGTTTTTCTTTACGGGGCAAGAAACAATATGGTTTCCATCAGATATTAAGTATCGAACTAAAGAGACTAACCAGTTAATAAAATTTGCTGCAAGTGATGAAATCATAATTCAAGACTATGACTATTTTTTGAATCATCCTAATTGGAAAAAGTATAAAAAATTAGAAAGTGAAACTATGTTAAGGAATGATTTTTTATTTAATTATAGTGGTATATTAAAAAAATCCAAAAACCTCATCCTTCGTGGTGCTCCTGGCACAGGAAAAACTTATCTTGCTAAAGAAATTGCTAAAGAATTAACGGATGGCAACGAAGGCCAAATCGAATTTGTACAGTTTCACCCTTCCTATGATTATACGGATTTTGTAGAGGGGTTGAGACCGGCATCAAATGGGGATGGAGTTATTGAGTTTAAGCTAGAGGACGGTATTTTTAAGAAGTTCTGTCAGAAGGCTAAAGAAGCTCAGAAAACTGGAGGACAAGATAATTTTGATGAAGCTTGGGATCTTTATCTTGAGTATGTTAATAGTAGAGATGAAAAAGAATATTTGACAGAATTTTCCTATCTAACAGTAAATAGTCGAAATAATTTTAATATCAATTATGAAACTAAAGCCAAAGGAACTGTCTTGACAAAATCTTATGTTTATGAACTCTATAAAGACGAAAATTATCTGAAAAAGCCCTTTTATCGTAACCAAGGAAAAAAAGTCCTTGAAACTTTAAAGAAAAGATTTGGTCTGAAAGATTATGTCTCTCCAACAAAGATCAACACAGACAAGAACTTCGTCTTCATCATCGATGAAATCAACCGTGGGGAGATTTCTAAGATTTTTGGTGAACTATTTTTCTCTATTGATCCTGGATATCGTGGTGAAAAGGGAAGTGTTTCTACCCAATATGCCAATCTACACGAAACTGATGAAAAGTTTTATATCCCTGAAAATGTTTATATTATCGGAACAATGAATGATATTGATCGTTCAGTGGATACCTTTGATTTTGCTATGCGTCGTCGTTTCCGTTTTGTTGAAGTTATGGCTGACAGTCAACTTTATATTCTAGATCAAGAACTAGGTGAAGATGCTGAAGAAGCTAAAACCCGACTAAGGAACTTGAATACTGCTATCGAAAATATTCAGGAATTAAACAGTCATTACCATATCGGACCAAGTTATTTCCTTAAATTGAAGGATGTAGATTTTAACTATGAATTACTCTGGTCTGATTATCTCAAACCACTTTTGGAAGATTATTTACGTGGTTCTTATGAGGAATCTGAAACTCTGGAAACATTGAAAAAAGCATTTGAGCTGACAAATAACGAGAGAACAGATCAGCAAGATACTGGTGATAATGATGCGGATTACTGATAATCAACATAGAATTGCTAAAGAAGACTTTGCCGCAGAATTTCCCAACCTAAGTCAAGCTCTTTTTGATAGAACACTGGATAACCTTTCTAGAGAGGACAATATCTTTATTTTTCCAAATGATTTGAAGAATTCTCCTGACTTAGAAAGAGACCAAAAAATCTTTGAAACAGTCAATCAGGAAATCAAGACTGGAAATGTGATTGGTTTTCTGGGGTGTGGTCAGGAAAGATTAACGATTTCCTCGCGTTTTTCGATTAAAGGTGATGACTATTTTTTGCATTATCTTTTACAAAAGGTTCTTCATATCAATCTCACTACTTTAGATGTAGCTTTGTCGCGTGAAGATAAGTTCTATCAACTTTTGATGTATCTCTTCCCCAAGTATCTGCAAGCTGCTCTCAGAAAAGGTCTTTACAAGGAATACCAGAGATTTTCTCATAACGATAGTCATGTAAAGGGAGTGATAGATGTTGGAAATCATCTCAAGAAAAACCTTCCTTTCACAGGAAATGTTGCCTACACAACGAGAGAGTTCACCTATGATAATCCACTCATGCAGTTAATCCGTCACACTATTGGATACATTAAGAATCAGAAAAGCATTGGGCAAGAGGTTCTTGATAATCTCTTAACTAGTCGTGAAAATGTGGCAGAAATTGTGCGAGTAACCCCATCTTATAAACTAGCTGATCGTGCTAAGATTATTCGGGGAAATCAATCTAAACCTCTACGTCATGCATACTTTCACGAGTACAGAAAGCTACAAGAACTTTGCCTGATGATCCTAAATAGAGAGAAGCATGGGTTAGGATATCAAGAGCAAAAAAACCATGGTATTCTTTTTGATGTTTCCTGGCTTTGGGAAGAGTATGTTTATACCTTGTTGCCAAAAGTTTTCATCCATCCACGAAATAAGGATAAGACGGACGGAATTTCAGTATTTTTAAACGATAAAAATCATGAAAATCGCAAAAGGCGTGATCGAAAAGTGTATCCAGATTTTTATGATAGAGAACGAAAGATTGTTCTAGATGCTAAATATAAAAAACTTGAAGATACTGAAAAAGGAATAAACCGTGAGGACTTATTCCAGCTGATTTCCTATTCTTATATTTTAGAAGCTGAGAAGGCTGGTCTTGTTTTTCCGAGCAAGGACAAGGTTGTTGATAATGAGATAGGAAAGCTAGCAGGTTATGGAGCTTTGTTGAAGAAATTGTCTATACAAATTCCTCAAAAGGCTTCATCTTATAATGAATTTTGTGAAATGATGGAAAGCTCCGAAGAAATTTTTAAAAGGAATATTGATAAGGAAGTGGGGAGAAACTAATCTCCTTACTTTTTATCTTAAAACCATAAAAACCGAACTTTATTTTTTTATAAATGAAATTATTTGACAAAATCTGTACTTTGGTGTAGAATTAGTTAAGGAAACGTCGGAAAAGACGTAGTGATGCGAAGGCATAGGTAGGTCATTACAAAAGAAACGAGACATCGATATGTTAAATGAATTTCCAATTTTTGATTACGAAGATATTCAGTTGATCCCAAACAAATGTGTCATTAAAAGCCGTGCAGAAGCGGATACAAGTGTCACACTTGGAAATCACACTTTCAAACTACCTGTTGTACCAGCAAATATGCAGACGATTTTGGATGAGAACGTAGCAGAGCAGCTTGCTAAAGGTGGTTACTTTTACATTATGCACCGTTTTGATGAAGCGGGGCGCATTCCTTTTATCAAACGCATGCACGATCAAGGTCTCATTGCTTCCATTTCTGTTGGTGTTAAGGATTACGAGTATGATTTCGTTAGCCAACTCAAGGCTGATGCTCCGGAATACATCACGATTGACATTGCTCATGGTCATGCCGATAGCGTGATTTCTATGATTCAACACATCAAGAAAGAATTGCCTGATACCTTTGTCATTGCTGGGAACGTAGGAACGCCAGAAGCTGTTCGTGAATTGGAAAATGCTGGTGCGGATGCTACTAAGGTTGGAATCGGTCCTGGTAAGGTTTGTATTACTAAGGTCAAGACTGGTTTTGGTACAGGTGGTTGGCAGTTGGCTGCTCTACGCTGGTGTGCTAAGGCTGCACGTAAACCGATTATCGCTGATGGAGGAATTCGTACTCACGGTGATATTGCCAAGTCTATCCGATTCGGTGCCAGTATGGTTATGATTGGTTCCCTATTTGCAGGGCATATCGAAAGCCCAGGAAAGACGATTGAAGTCGACGGCGAACAGTTCAAAGAATACTATGGTTCAGCTTCACAGTATCAAAAAGGAGCATATAAAAATGTGGAAGGCAAACGCATCTTACTTCCTGCCAAAGGACATCTGCAAGACACCCTTACTGAGATGGAGCAGGATTTGCAAAGTGCCATTTCCTACGCAGGTGGACGCAAGGTTGCTGACCTTAAACACGTTGATTATGTGATCGTGAAAAACTCTATCTGGAATGGGGATGCTTCCCACTAAGACGGGCTATCTCACTAGAAAAAACTTGTTATTAGAGCAAATTTCTGTTATAATAAAACAAGTTTCCACCCTTAGTGTAATGGATATCACGTAAGATTCCGGTTCTTAAGATGGGGGTTCGATTCCCTCAGGGTGGATGTAAACAGCCTAAAAAAGCCTTTAAATAAGGCTTTTTTCTTTATATTGCCTCCAAAATTGGAAATTTTTTTTTTAAAAAACTATCCCACTCTCCCCTAGTCCCATTTTAAAGTGACTCAGAGGACTTTTTTTGTTATAATGGAAAGGATCGTAATTATTAGAAAGAGGTCAGTATGAAAGAATTACAAACTGTACTGAAGAAGCGTTTTGCAATCGAATTTGCAGACAAAAACTTACTGGAAACGGCCTTTACTCATACGAGTTATGCCAATGAGCACCGCCTCTTAAAAATTTCACACAATGAGCGCTTGGAATTTTTAGGAGACGCTGTTCTGCAATTATTGATTTCGGAATATCTGTATAAAAAATATCCTAAGAAACCAGAGGGAGATTTGTCCAAACTCCGTGCCATGATTGTTCGCGAGGAGAGTTTGGCTGGTTTTGCGCGTGATTGCCAGTTTGATCAATTTATCAAATTGGGTAAAGGGGAAGAGAAGTCTGGTGGGCGCAATCGTGACACCATTCTTGGAGATGCCTTTGAAGCCTTTCTGGGAGCTTTGCTTTTAGACAAGGATGTTGCTAGGGTAAAAGAGTTTATCTATCAGGTCATGATTCCCAAGGTTGAGGCAGGTGACTTTGAGATGATTACGGATTACAAGACACACTTGCAAGAGTTGCTCCAGGTCAATGGAGATGTGGATATTCGTTACCAGGTGACTTCTGAGATGGGACCTGCCCATGATAAGGTTTTTGATGTAGAAGTTCTGGTTGAAGGCAAGAGTATCGGAAAAGGCCAAGGACGTTCTAAAAAATTGGCAGAGCAGGAAGCCGCGAAAAATGCAGTGGAGAAAGGGCTGGATTCATGTATTTAAAGGAAATTGAGATCCAAGGATTCAAGTCCTTTGCTGACAAGACCAAGGTCGTCTTTGATCAAGGTGTGACAGCTGTCGTTGGACCCAATGGTTCTGGGAAGTCAAATATCACAGAAAGTCTGCGATGGGCCTTAGGTGAGTCTAGTGTCAAAAGCCTCCGCGGTGGCAAGATGCCCGACGTTATCTTTGCTGGAACTGAAAGTCGCAAACCACTCAATTATGCCTCTGTTATCGTGACCTTGGATAATGAAGATGGCTTTATCAAGGATGCAGGGCAAGTCATTAAGGTAGAACGGCATATCTATCGTAGTGGGGATAGCGAGTATCGAATTGATGGTAAGAAAGTCCGTCTGCGTGATGTGCATGACCTTTTCTTGGATACTGGTTTGGGACGGGATTCCTTTTCCATCATTTCCCAAGGGAAGGTTGAGGAAATTTTTAACTCCAAGCCTGAAGAGCGTCGAGCTATTTTTGAAGAAGCTGCTGGAGTTTTAAAGTACAAGACTCGTCGAAAAGAAACAGAAAGCAAACTGCAACAAACTCAAGACAATCTAGACCGCTTAGAGGACATTATCTATGAGTTGGATAATCAAATCAAGCCCCTTGCAAAACAAGCTGAGAATGCCCGTAAGTTTCTCGACTTGGATGGTCAACGCAAGGCGATTTACTTGGATGTACTGGTTGCCCAGATCAAGGAAAACAAGGCTGAATTAGAGCTGACAGAAGAAGAGCTAACGCAAGTTCAGGAACTCTTGACTAGCTATTACCAAAAACGTGGAGAGTTAGAGGAGGAAAATCAAACTCTTAAAAAGAAACGCCAGGACCTCCAAGCTGAAATGGCCAAGGATCAAGGAAGTTTGATGGATTTGACTAGTTTGATCAGTGACTTAGAGCGAAAACTAGCCCTGTCTAAACTGGAATCCGAGCAAGTTGCCCTTAATCAACAAGAAGCACAAGCCCGTTTGGCGACTCTAGAAGATAAGAGAAAGGCTCTAAGTAAGGAAAGGACTGAAAAAGAAGGGAATCTGGAACAGTTAGAGGAAAATCTAGCTGAAAACAACAAGGAACTCAATCGTTTAGAAGCAGAATTGCTGGCTTTTTCAGATGATCCTGACCAGATGATTGAGCTCTTGCGTGAACGCTTTGTCGCTCTTTTACAAGAAGAAGTGGATGTTTCAAACCAACTGACTCGCATCGAGAATGAACTAGAGAACAGCCGTCAGCTATCTCAAAAACAAGCAGATCAAGTTGAGAAACTGAAAGAACAACTGGCTACAGCTAAAGAGAAGGCCAGTCAACAGCAGGCTGAGCTTGAAACTGCCAAGGAGCAGGTTCAGAAATTATTGTCAGACTACCAAACTAGTTCAAAGGAACAAGAGGAGCAGAAAGTTTCTTACCAAGCTCAGCAGAGTCAACTCTTTGATCGTCTGGATAGTCTCAAAAACAAGCAGGCTAGAGCCCAAAGCTTAGAAAACATTCTAAGAAATCATAGTAATTTTTATGCGGGTGTTAAGAGTGTTCTCCAAGAGAAAGACCGCCTGGGTGGGATCATTGGTGCAGTCAGTGAACATTTGACCTTTGATGTGCATTATCAAACTGCCCTAGAAATTGCGCTTGGAGCTAGCAGTCAGCATATCATCGTAGAAGATGAAAACGCGGCAACCAAGGCTATTGATTTCCTAAAACGTAACAGAGCTGGTCGTGCGACCTTCCTTCCTTTGACAACGATTAAGGCGCGTACAATCTCTAGTCAGAATCAAGACGCTATCGCTGCAAGTCCAGGATTTCTGGGCATGGCAGATGAGTTAGTGTCGTTTGACAAGAGACTAGAAGCTATTTTCAAGAACTTGCTAGCTACGACGGCTATCTTTGATACTGTAGAACATGCGCGTGTAGCTGCTCGTCAAGTTCGCTATCAGGTTCGTATGGTGACACTGGATGGGACAGAGTTGCGTACAGGTGGTTCCTATGCAGGTGGTGCCAATCGTCAGAATAACAGCATCTTCATCAAGCCAGAGCTGGAGCAATTACAAAAAGAAATTGCTGAAGAAGAAGCTAGTCTGCGTTCTGAAGAAGAAAGTTTGAAGACCTTGCAAGATGAGATGGCAGTATTAACAGAAAGATTAGAAGCCATCAAATCTCAGGGTGAGCAAGCTCGTATTCAGGAACAAGGTTTGTCCCTCGCCTATCAGCAGACCAGTCAGCAAGTTGAAGAGTTAGAAACTCTTTGGAAACTTCAAGAAGAGGAGTTAAATCGTCTTTCTGAAGGAGATTGGCAAGCGGATAAGGAAAAATGCCAGGAGCGCCTTGCTACTATCGCAAGTGAAAAGCAAAATCTAGAAGCTGAGATTGAAGAGATTAAGTCCAATAAAAACGCTATTCAAGAACGCTATCAAAACTTGCAGGAACAAGTAGCCCAAGCACGCTTGCTTAAGTCAGAACTGCAAGGACAAAAGCGGTATGAAGTGACTGATATTGAACGCCTAGGTAAGGAATTAGATAATCTCAATTTTGAACAAGAGGAAATTCAGCGTCTCCTCCAAGAAAAGGTTGATAATCTGGAAAAAGTGGATACGGATCTGCTAAGTCAGCAAGCGGAAGAGGCTAAAACTCAGAAAACAAACCTCCAACAAGGTTTGATTCGCAAGCAGTTTGAGTTGGATGATATCGAAGGTCAGCTGGATGATATTGCCAGCCATTTGGACCAGGCTCGTCAGCAGAATGAGGAGTGGATTCGCAAACAAACACGTGCTGAATCCAAGAAAGAAAAGGTCAGCGAACGCTTGCGCTATCTACAAGCTCAATTAACTGATCAGTACCAGATCAGCTACACTGAGGCTCTAGAAAAAGCGCATGAGTTGGAAAATCTCAATCTGGCAGAGCAAGAGGTTAAAGATCTTGAAAAGGCTATTCGCTCACTGGGTCCAGTCAATTTGGATGCTATTGACCAGTACGAAGAAGTCCACAATCGTTTGGATTTCCTAAATAGCCAGCGAGATGATATTTTGTCTGCTAAAAACCTACTCCTTGAGACCATCACAGAGATGAATGATGAGGTTAAAGAACGCTTTAAATCAACCTTTGAGGCTATTCGTGAGTCCTTTAAAGTGACCTTTAGACAGATGTTTGGTGGAGGCCAGGCAGACTTGATATTAACTGAGGGCGATCTTTTAACAGCTGGTGTGGAGATTTCTGTTCAACCACCAGGTAAGAAAATTCAATCACTCAACCTCATGAGTGGTGGTGAAAAAGCCCTATCGGCTCTGGCCTTGTTGTTCTCTATCATTCGAGTCAAGACTATTCCTTTTGTTATCTTGGACGAGGTAGAGGCGGCGCTAGACGAAGCCAATGTAAAACGTTTTGGGGATTATCTCAACCGCTTTGACAAGGATAGTCAGTTTATCGTTGTGACTCACCGTAAGGGGACCATGGCGGCAGCGGATTCTATCTATGGAGTTACCATGCAAGAATCAGGTGTGTCTAAAATTGTTTCGGTTAAGTTAAAAGACTTGGAAGAAACAGTAAACTAGTTACCAAACGATAGCATCTCGTAGGAGGTGCTATTTTTAAAAACGAGTACCTTGAATTGTCTATCAAGGTCAGTTCAGGCGCAAAAAACGACATTTGGGATTTCCTCTTAGCGAAAAGACAGGCTCTATGATATAATAGTTTCATGATTACAACAGTACCTATTAAGAACGAAAAAGATATTGCAGTACCGGGAAAAACAGTCCTTGTACTAGGTTATTTTGATGGCATCCACAAGGGGCATCAGAAACTTTTTGAAGTGGCCAGTAAGGCTTCGATGAAGGACTATCTGCCAGTTGTCGTGATGACCTTTACAGAGTCGCCAAAACTTGCCTTACAACCTTACCAACCTGAGCTCATGCTTCACATCGTCAATCATGAGGAACGGGAGCACAAGATGAAGTGGCACGGGGTAGAGGCTCTTTTCTTACTGGACTTTAGTAGCAAATTTGCTAGTTTAACGGGTCAAGAATTCTTTGATACATATGTTAGAGCTTTAAAACCAGCAATTATCGTAGCAGGATTTGATTATACGTTTGGTTCAGATAAAAAGACTGCGGATGACCTGAAGGATTATTTTGATGGAGAGATTATCATTGTTCCTCCAGTCGAGGACGAAAAGGGCAAGATTAGTTCTACACGGATTCGCCAAGCTATTCTTGATGGAGATGTCAAGGAAGTCAATCATCTACTCGGCACACCGCTTCCAACCCGTGGGATGGTCGTTCACGGAAATGCTCGAGGGCGTACTATCGGTTATCCAACAGCTAATCTAGTCCTTAGAGATCGAACTTATATGCCAGCAGATGGTGTTTACGTAGTCGATGTAGAAGTACAACGTCAAAGATATCGTGGCATGGCAAGTGTTGGGAAAAATGTTACTTTCGATGGAGAAGAGCCACGCTTTGAAGTCAATATTTTCGACTTTTCAGAGGAGATATACGGAGAAACAGTCATCGTTTATTGGCTAGATCGAATTCGTGATATGGTCAAGTTTGACTCAGTCAATGAACTGGTAGACCAACTCCAGAAAGACGAAGAGATCGCTCGGGATTGGAAGGGTGAAGAGTAGAAATGTTTAAAAAAGTGAACCATATATTGTGTTTGCTTTTTTATTTTTGAAAGAAATGTTTATAGCGAGAAACATAATTGAAGCTTGATTGAAAATCTGTTAAAATAGTGATATTCATAACTTTAAAAACCAAAGAAAAGAGACTAATATGATTACAGGCGAATTAAAAAATAAAATTGATCAGCTGTGGGAAATGCTGTGGACAGAAGGAAATGCAAATCCTCTAACAAATATTGAACAATTGACTTATCTTCTGTTTATGAAGGATTTGGATAGTGTCGAACTTGGATGTGAAAGCGATGCTGAGTTTCTAGGGATTTCTTATGAGGGAATTTTTCCAAAAGATAAACCTGAATACCGTTGGTCAACGTTTAAAAATATAGGAGATGCTCAGGAAGTTTATCGTTTAATGACACAGGCAAATAGTCAAGTAAATACAAAGGTTTTAGAGCTTCTACTAAAGTTTAAAATCAAAAAAATGAATCGTCGGTGTACTGTTTAGAGCAGTTATTACAAAAATAAATGTTGTAAACAGTACATCAACATAAAGGAGAGTTTTTTTAGAGACCTGATAATAGAAGGTATTACGTAATTGTGGCTTAGGAGGAGAAGGCTAATGGATAAGAAACTTAAACAACAAACAAACTATGTGCAACACTTTTCAACAAGAATTCCTTGGAAAGATAACGATTATACTGGGCGCATTGACAATAATCCTAGGTATAATGTTGCTGCTCAAGTAATCCCGAACATTGCATCGACACGGGACTTGGAGTTTGAGGAAACGAATAAAGGTAAAAGTTACGAACAAGTTGGTTCAGCAAAAATGCAAAGCTGGATTACAGAGAACGCTGCGTTCATGAGCGACACCAAGCTTGAACTTAAAATGAACCATCCATATAAAGAAGGAAATGCTAAGTTCAAGCATTTCGTAGAAACAAATTTTGAGATGAATCCTTATTCGTTCTTATTACGTCCATTTGCATGGACTTTAAAGGATAATGCTAATGAGAAGTATAAGTATTACAATTTTTATTTTGACTTAGAAAAAACAGAACAAATGCTTACCTGGTCAAGTGCGTGGGTTTCTCATGGAGAATCTCAAAAGGGGATTTTTGATTACTTCTTTTCTGGAATTAGTCCACACGAATCATTAATCTTTCCATATTACAAACAAGTTCCATTTATCGAAGATAATAGGCGTGTAATTGGTGGAATAGGAAATATAGTATCAAATATAGAAATTTATGAGTATGAGTCAGATGGAAGCAGTGACGAAAAAAACTACATTTGGGAGACAAATGCAGCTCATTCAATAAGAGCTGATGGGAAAGAGGGCTTTTTAATGCCATATTTTGAAATTTCAGAGTATGCAAAAAAGCATCCTGATTTTGATGTTGAGAGTGTTACATTGTTTGAACCAGTAGGTTTTAGATCGGAATTTTCATATGCAGCTGAATGGGTCAGCTACGATGCGGCTATAGATGTACTAAATCAAGCGAAAATTGTATTGAAAAATATAGCTAAACTTCAGCTAAAGGAAGCCAATCATGAATGGGTTAATGTTCAACTTGAATATGTAGATAATCAACTGAAAAGCGTCTGGAATCAACGTGGTATATTCCCAGGATTAGGTTCGATTTTATCAGCTTTCGGCGTTAGATACGGTTTCGATGTGGCTAAACATATTGATACTTCTGTCAATGACCTGATTTCTGAATTGAAGCTGTACTTTTCAGGTGATAAAGAAATTGGGGACGAGAAATTAGATAAAAGCTTAGCTGACAAAGAGGATGAGTTTTCTGGTTTGCTAAGAGATGAAAACAAAACACGATATTTTGAGCTTTTGTCTCGATTGAATCTTTCTGTAGAACAAGCTATTTATGCTTGGGGTAAGCTGAAAACTGATGCAGCTAAAATTATTGAAAACCCATATTTATTATACGAACTTACACGAAAAGAAAAGGACGAACATCAAGTTACTATTTCTCAAATCGACAATGCAATGTTTGTGAATCCGTTGGTGGAAAATAAGTATCCTTTTAAGAAACCAACCAAGATGAGAACTGAAAGTGATAAACGCCGATTTAGAGCTATGGTGATATTTGTTTTAGTTCAAGCCGTAAGTCAAGGCCATACTTTACTCAGCTATGATCAAATTGTTGAAGAAATTAACAAATTACCATTAGATAATAAAACGGATTTTCAAACAGAAAAGATTGAATGTGTTCTAGAGTTCTTGCAGGAAGGTGAATTGCACGTTGATGTGGAAAATACTTACATCAAACTGAAAGAATATCAAGATTATAAACAATTGGTAGTCGATATAGTAAATAGCCGTTTAGAAACTAGTTTATCAAGTGAACAAAATTGGAGAAAAATTATTGATAACCAATTTGGAAAGCTCCAAGAAAATAATGAAGAAAATGATCAATTGGCTCGTGATGAAAAAGCAACAGCGTTAAAGATTCTTGAATCATCTAGAATATCTGTCTTATTGGGGAGAGCTGGGACGGGTAAAACATCAGCATTGGGGATTTTTGCTTCTTCAAAAGAAATTAAAGCTGGTGGAGTATTAGCATTGACCCCTACTGGAAAAGCAAGAGTTCAACTTGAGAATGCCTTTAAGAAGAATAGTGTTCAAGCAGAGTTTATGACGGTGGCACAATTTTTAATTCGTTCAGAAGGTTTCTGTTGGAACACAATGGCTTATAAAATGCCAAGCCAACCTAGTTCGAGTATTGCCAAAACAGTGATTATCGATGAAAGTTCGATGCTGACGGAAGATATGTTTGGGGGCATACTTAAGCTTGTTGATTCTCATGCTGAAAGAATCATCTTTATTGGAGATCCAAATCAATTACCCCCAATTGGAGCAGGACGCCCATTTGTCGATTTGATTCATTATTTAGAGAGTGCTTATCCTGAAAAGATCGCGACATTGAAAACGGAGATGAGACAAGGTTCAGGTGGTGATGATTTATCATTTGCCCAAATATTCTCTAATTCGGATTCAGTCGATAAAGATGTAATTTACCGTATTCAAAACAATCAAACAGATAATCGTCTTAAATATATTCAATACAACGATTTAGACAAGTTAGAAAAAGTGTTCTTTGAGGAATTGGTGGAAATTACAAATATGACAAATGCAGATGATCTGGATGGTTTCAATAAAAGTTTGGGAGCTACTGTAGGCCAATATACAAACTATCCAACTAGTGAACATATAGAAAACTGGCAAATCCTATCTCCAACGAAATTTATTGGTGCAGGAAGCTATTATTTGAATAATCAACTTCACCAAAAATATCGTCAAGACATTGTTGATAAATGGAATGAATACCCATGGTCAAATAATAGCCCTCAATCTGTTCAAAATATTGTTTATGGAGACAAAGTCATATCTAATGTAAATGGTGAGAAGGATTACTGGGATGGTTCACGTGGGAAAGAATATATTGCAAACGGTGAAATTGGTATTATGTCAGATTACCCAAGTCACTATGGCAAAAAGGATAAGAATACTCGTTGGTATAAATTCCGTTTTGGATCATTTGAAGGAAAGGTATTTTCATATAGTAAAGATGAATTTGGTAATGATAACAGTGATTCTAAGTTAGAACTTGCTTATGCTCTTACAGTTCACAAATCACAAGGTTCTAGCTTCGGTAAAACCATAGTGGTCATAAATGGAAAAAGTTCATTTGTTACAAAAGAACTTTTGTATACTGCTTTTTCTCGCCAAAGAGAAAAATTAATTGTATTAAGTGATTTGCCAATTCAAGACTTAGTTCAGTATGCTAATGATTGGTATTCGGATACCAAACAACGATATACAGACTTATTTGAAGTTCCAAACATCATTGAAATAGAGTATAGTAAACAAAAACGGTACTTTGAAGAAAAATTGATTCATAAAACAATAGGTGGTGAAATGGTTAGATCAAAGTCAGAAGTAATTGTGGCTAATATTCTTGATAAGATGAAAATTGAGTATTTCTATGAAGAACCATTAAATGCTGGTGGTAAAATTTATATTCCTGATTTTACTCTACGCTATCAGGGCAAAGTAGCTTATTTAGAGCATCTTGGAATGCTAAGTGATAAATTATATAAAAGGCGTTGGGACGAGAAAAAAGCAAATTATGAAAGTGTGGGAATTTCAGAAAATTTTGGAAACTTGATAATTACCCAGGATGGATTAGACGGAAGTTTGGATGCAACGTTAATACAGAGTAAAATTAAAGAATGGATAGAAAATAGTTGATTTGTTCCCTTCTACTAACGGTGATAAAATCGCAGTGGATATGTTTCCATGAACTGATATAATCAAATGACATTCATACTATTCTCTCAAACCATGTTGATAGTGTCGCATTGATGACAAGGGTTGATGTACCCACTAAGTAAATAAAGTGTAGAAAAATAAGGCTTATTCAAAGGCTATCGTTAATAGGTATTGATAGCATAGAATTAGCATTGTTCTTTAGGCTTTGAAATAGTTTTGTGGAAACTTATTGTTAGAGTAGGGATGTGACTATTCATGGAATGTATCGATTTAGAGAGACTTACTCTAAAAGATATTCAGCCATCGCAATTTTATATATCTAAAGGAAAAATCAAAAAGATTAGTTTATGGTTTTATAAGAATAACATGGAGAATTTCCATCTAATTCCAATAAAAATTTTAGATGGAATTCCAGTTATGATAGATGGATATACTCGTGCAGTATATTCAATTAAACAAGACCTTAGAAAAGTGCCTTTTGTGTGGGATGAAGATGAATTGAATTTTCTGTCAACAACTATGAACAAGGCTACCTTCGTTTACAGTTGGGAAATCTAAAAGAGGCAGGAAGCTATATGAAAGAATCCCTAGATTTTGCTTTGACAACTGAGGACTTCATTGCCCAAGCCTGTTCCTATAGAGGGATGGGAGAGATTTATCTGAAGCAAGATTCGGATAAATCACGAGATTATTTTTATCAATCTATTCAACTCTTTGAAAAAGCTGAGGATAAAATTGGAGCAGACGGGGTAAGAGCTTTATTACAAAATGAGAAGTAGTCCAACTGAGCTGAAGCAAAACAGTAAAAAGCGGAGATTCATGGCGCAGAAAAGAGGCTAGTTCATAATTTCAACAACTGGAAGTTATGAACTAGCCTCAAAAGTTTGACAGAAAAAATCCAGTTATGGGACTTAGTGCATTTATATCATGGCTTCATTTTACAGAAACCGAAAGTAAATAACTATTTTTAATATAAAACTTTGTGTATTATCATAATTTTTTGAAAAAAGCTAGTAATTTGACTGAAAAAATTTGCAATTCTCCACAAGAAAATATATAATATAGTTGAGATGGAAAAACGTTTTGTAAAAGGAGGTGCACATTATGTTCTTTGGATACTACTTCCGTTTTTGGTTCAGCATTTGGTGGCGTTAATAGAGGTTAGTGGTTGTTAAATTAAACTCAAATAGCTTTATGCCAGTAAGAAACTGAAATATTCAGTTTAATATGAGTTTTATTTTATCTAGTAAATCAACGTTTTCTATCACAACTCTATTGCAGCTAAGCTATGATATGTGATGATTGTCAACCCTATCTTGTTAACATTTTTATGGTCTCGAGAAATCTTATTTCTTGGGACTTTTTTTATTGTTTGAAAAGTTGTGTGTTGATTTTGTTGAACTAGGAGAACAAAAAAGACAAGCTACTTTGAAAAGTAATTTGTCTGTTGCTGGGTTACTTTTTATTAAAACACACGATAGACATAAGGATTTTCTGGTTTGTCTACTTTGGTGAAACTCTCAACTTCCAGTGTTGGGAGTTTTTGTTTGAGTTCTTTATGGTAGTGTAGGGTCAGGGTTCCTCTAGCGGTAATCCAGATATTGTCAGGATACTGGCGTGAGTTTCCCTTGGTCAAGAGTCCATATACACCAGAGTCTGCGATACAGTGGATAATCCCAAAGCGAAAGAGGAACTGGCTATCTGGATGGCTAGGATCGTTATAGACAAAGCCTGTAAACTCGATTTTCTTTCCTTCAAACTCTTGAGGATAGTCATAGAGAACTTCCATGACCTCCATATAGTTATCATCTGTAACTTGAATGGTTGGCTGGGAGAGGTATTTATCAGCCGTTGCCCTCATTTCCATTTCATAAGCAGACTTGGAAAAATAGGTACTGGTATCGGGTTTGAGGTATTGATTGGATGTTCCTTCGCTTGCCTGAATAGCTGTATCGATTCCCTCAGCAAGTGGGAAATGATAGCCTTTGGCAGATACGGTTCTCGAGTCCAAACTTACTGTCGGAAAGGCAACTCCAATCAAGAGAGGTAGTGACAGTAACAGGATGCTGATTTGTCTAGCTCGACGACTTTCCATATGGCTGTGAGAGTTGATTTTCTTAATCCAGATGTAGAATTGGACCAGAGCCAACAGAAGAGAAAGGACCATGGAGATATAGACTAGATAGGAATAGTGGAGGTTGATGTAATGACTAAGCTTTCCAGATAGCTTGAGGTAAAGGGTCAGAGCAAAATAGCCCAGTAGAATGAAAAATCGAATCATAGCATCACCCCTATCATGTAAGAATAAAGCAAGACAAGCAGAGTCACGATGCCCATAAATTGCCAGATGAAGTTGGCCTTGAGATAGTGTTTCATCATGAGGAGATTTTTGATATCAAGCATGGGGCCAATGACTAGAAAAGCAAGGACTGGTGCTAGGCCAAAGCTCGAGAGGAGAGAAGCACCGATAAAGGCGTCCGCCTCGCTACAAAGAGAGAGGAGAAAGGCAAGAAACATGAGCAAGAGGATCGCAAGGACTGGAGTAGCACTGATAGAGGTCAGGATCCGAGTCGGGACATAGACCTGTACGATAGCTGCAAAGAGACAGCCAAGGGCTAAATAGCGCCCCATATCGAAAAACTCGTCAATAGCTTGTATAAAGACCTGAAAGACTTTTCTAGCAGGAGTCAAGTGTGAAAAGTCATGTTCATGACAAGCAATAGGGTTTTCTTTTTGAATGGATTCCTTCCAGAAAAATCCTAGGAAAATCCCCAGCACCAAAGCGACTAAAATCGATCCCAGAGCTCGCAAGATGGTAATTTTGAAGGAATTGCCAAAGGCAGAATAGGTAGCGAAAAGAACGATAGGATTGATGATGGGAGCAGTCACCAGAAAGGGAACGGCCGTGTAGCTGGGGACTTTCTTTTCCAAAAAACGATTGATAATCGGAACGATTCCACACTCACAAGAGGGAAAGAGAAAGCCGATGAAGGTACCAAAAAAAATCCTCCCCCAACGATTGCGAGGGAGAAATTCAGTGACTTTATCTGGTGTGATATAAACTTCAATCCAGCCTGAAATGAGACTCCCAATCAGAACAAAAGGCAGAGCCTCGATGATAATAGAGAGAAAAATAGCTCCCGCTTGTAATACACTAGGGGGAAGAGATTGGAAAATTGTCATCTATTTTTTCTTCTCAACTTTTTCTTTTTTATCTTTGTCGTCTGGAAAAGTGACCTGTGTTAAGTCAGGAAGTTTGGCAAATTCTTCAAACATCTTGTCCAAATCATCAGTTTTTGTAAATTTAACAGCCATGAGCCTACCTCTTTTCTAAATTCTACCTCTATTATACTATTATTTTGCGGAAAAGGGATTATTTTTATTTTGATAATCAAAGAGGTAAAAACAGGTAAGGTGAAACAAGCTTTGTTCCTTATGGTATAATAGGTTTATGGATAAAAAATATGAAAAAATCTCCCAAGATTTGGGTGTAACGTTAAAGCAAATCGATACCGTTCTAAGTTTGACTGCCGAAGGGGCGACGATTCCCTTTATCGCGCGTTATCGAAAGGATATGACTGGTAGTTTGGATGAGGTGGCGATTAAGGCCATTATAGACTTGGATAAAAGCCTGACTAATCTCAATGACCGCAAGGAAGCTGTCTTGGCTAAGATTCAAGAACAAGGCAAGCTAACAAAGGAATTGGAAGAAGCTATCTTAGCTGCCGAAAAACTAGCAGATGTAGAAGAACTGTATCTTCCATACAAGGAAAAGCGTCGGACCAAGGCAACCATTGCCCGTGAAGCTGGACTCTTCCCTCTTGCGCGCTTGATTTTGCAGAATGTAGCTGACTTAGAGAAAGAGGCTGAGAAGTTTGTCTGTGAAGGATTTGCGACTGGTCAAGAAACTTTGGCTGGTGCAGTTGCTATCTTGGTAGAAGCCTTATCCGAAGATGTCAATCTACGTGCTATGACCTATCAGGAGGTGCTGAGACATTCTAAAATCACTTCGCAGGTCAAGGATGAAAGTCTTGATGAAAAACAAGTTTTTCAGATTTATTACGATTTTTCAGAGACAGTTGGCAACATGCAGGGCTATCGTACCTTAGCACTCAATCGTGGGGAAAAATTAGGCATCTTGAAGGTTGGTTTTGAACATGCGACGGATCGTATCCTAGCTTTCTTTGCTGCTCGTTTCAAGGTGAAAAACGCCTATATTGATGAAGTTATCCAGCAATCTGTTAAGAAAAAAGTCTTGCCTGCTATTGAGCGACGCATTCGGACAGAATTGACTGAGAAGGCAGAAGAAGGAGCTATCCAACTCTTTTCTGACAACCTGCGAAATCTCCTCTTGGTTGCTCCGCTGAAAGGGCGCGTGGTTTTAGGGTTTGACCCTGCCTTTCGTACAGGTGCCAAGCTAGCTGTCGTTGATGCGACGGGGAAAATGCTAACGACCCAAGTCATCTATCCTGTTAAACCAGCATCATCTCGTCAGATTGAAGAAGCCAAGAGAGACTTAGCCGACCTGATCGGTCAGTACAGTGTGGAAATCATTGCCATTGGTAATGGAACGGCCAGTCGCGAAAGTGAGGCCTTTGTGGCGGAAGTTCTTAAAGATTTTCCAGAAGTCAGCTATGTTATCGTCAATGAGAGCGGTGCTTCTGTCTACTCTGCCAGCGAACTTGCGCGTCAGGAATTTCCAGAATTAACCGTTGAAAAACGCTCTGCTATCTCTATCGCTCGTCGTTTGCAAGATCCCCTTGCGGAATTGGTTAAAATCGATCCTAAGTCAATCGGTGTCGGTCAATACCAACACGATGTCAGTCAGAAGAAACTATCTGAGAGTCTGGATTTTGTCGTCGATACGGTGGTCAACCAAGTCGGTGTCAATGTTAACACAGCCAGCCCAGCACTTCTCTCCCACGTAGCTGGACTCAATAAAACCATTTCTGAAAATATCGTCAAATACCGTGAGGAAGAAGGAAAAATCACTTCACGCGCCCAAATCAAGAAGGTTCCTCGTCTCGGTGCCAAAGCCTTTGAGCAGGCTGCTGGTTTCCTCCGTATCCCTGAAAGTAGCAATATTCTTGATAATACTGGAGTTCACCCAGAAAACTATGCTGCCGTTAAGGAACTCTTCAAACGCTTGGACATCAAGGAACTGAATGAAGAGGCCCAAAGCAAACTCAAGTCCCTTTCTGTCAAGGAAATGGCGCAAGAACTAGAACTTGGCCCAGAAACCCTTAAAGATATCATTGCTGATCTTCTCAAACCGGGTCGAGATTTCCGTGATTCTTTTGATGCTCCAGTTCTCCGTCAAGATGTCTTGGATATTAAAGACTTAAAAGTCGGCCAGAAGCTGGAAGGTGTGGTGCGTAACGTCGTTGACTTCGGTGCCTTCGTTGATATCGGGATTCACGAGGACGGTTTGATTCATATTTCCCACATGAGTCGCAAATTTATCAAACACCCTAGCCAAGTGGTGTCCGTCGGAGATTTGGTAACGGTTTGGGTTAAGAAAATCGATACTGAACGTGAAAAAGTCAATCTGTCGCTCCTAGCTCCAGATGAAACTGACTGAGTACGTTCAGTCTGTTTCACTCGAAGACTTTGGTAGGCCTTTCACACACCAAGCCCAGTGGAATCCTCGTCTGCGAACGACAGGTGGACGATTTTTCCCCAAGGATGGGCATTTGGATTTTAATCCCAAGGTTTATAATGAACTAGGTTTGGAAGTCTTTCGCAAGATTGTACGCCATGAACTCTGTCACTATCACCTTTATTTTCAGAAAAAGGGGTATCGCCATAAGGATCGAGATTTTAAGGAACTTTTGAAAGAAGTGGATGGACTGCGCTTTGTACCACCTTTGAAAGACAAAAGTACCTACCTAGCCTATCAGTGCAAATCCTGCCAGCAATGCTATCAACGTAAGAGAAGAATCGACACCAAGCGCTATCGCTGTGGCATCTGCCGAGGTAAACTCGTCATCTTAAATCGGCCTAAGGACTGATGTTCTTGGTTCCGTTTCATGCTATACTACTTGTAAGAATACCGAAAGAGGAAATAATCATGAATACAAAATTTTATAAAATGAGACGAAATCGTATGGTGTCAGGAGTTTTAGCTGGTCTATCAGACAAGTGGAATTTTGATGTAACCCTAGTCCGCTTTCTCTTTGCCATTTTTACCGTGGCAAATTTTGGAATTGGTGTGATTATTTACATCATCCTTGCCTCTATCTTACCAACCAAGGAAGACATAGAAGCCGAAATGTACGGAACAGGACCACGCAAACGCAAGGAAGCCCAAGCTATTGAAGACAATGATGGCTGGTTTTGGTGATAATAGTTGAAGCATGAACTTCGTCCAATAGGACGAAGTTTTTTTAAACTTGTCAAATCAAATCCTTAAATAGTATAATAAATCAGTGAATACAATAATTTAGAGAGATTAATATGGCTAACGAAAATAAAACGTTCGAATTACAAAGTTCTGAAATTGACTTTGACTATGAACAGTTACTTGAAATAGAAAATTCTTTAGAAAATAACCTTAAGGATGTTGTTGAACACATAGAGCAACTTGATATAGATAGAGAAAAATTACAAAATAATGAATACCTTCAAGAATCTATTGAAAATATAGTCTGGGAGCAAGTACAACTTCAACTTGCTACCCAAATAGGTGAAGAGTTTATTAAAGATAACAATGGTCAAACTCTAGATTTACGAAAAGATGCACATATACAAACTGCTGAAAATTTTGAAAATGGAAAACTAGCAACTCATAATAGAGATGTCGATTATCAAGAAAGATACGATAATTGGCAAGCAAAATTTCAAAGAGACGATAAAGGAAACATAAAAACTCATACTACCAGATCTGGAAAAATTGAAAATACTATAAAAAAAGATGCGAGAGAATTTTTAGATAAAAATAGACCAAGAGGTTCAAAAGCAAAAGGAACTGATATGGATCATACCATTTCTGCTGGTGAAATCATTCGTGACAGTAGAGTTAATGCTTTTATGGATGAAAATCAACAATATGCTTTTGCTAATAGTGATATTAATCTAAACGAGATGAGGTCTAGTGTAAATCGTGCTAAAGGTTCTAAATCTGTACCGGATTATCTCGATTACCCAAATTCTAAAGGTCAGTATGCCAAAGACAATCAAAATTTATCCGAATCAGAAATAAAACATATGAAAGAGAAGTACAATCATGCTAAAGATGATTTGGACAATAAAGTAAATGAAGCAGAGAAGCGAGCTATAAAATCTGGTAAAAAATCACGACGTGACGAGGCTTTAAAAGTTTCAGGAAAAGCTTTGAAGGCTGCAATTTTCCAACTTTTATCAGAATTTTTAAAAGAAATTATCAAGAAATTTATAGTTTGGTTGAGTGAAAAGCATAAGAATTTCAATTCATTCCTTGAGAAATTAAAAGAAGCTGTTTCTTCTTTTGTTTCAATTTTATCAAAGCATATTTTAAATGTTGGTAAATCAATCTTAACAATGCTTGTAACTTCTATTTTTGGAACAGTTGGTGAAGTATTTTTAAAGATTTGGACATTTATAAAACAGGGATGGTCATCTCTAAAAGATGCTATTGACTATTTGAATAACCCTGAAAATAGTTCCAAAGATATTAATATTATTATTCTCGAACTTGGTAAAATAATAACTTCGGGTATAATAGTTACCGGAGGGCTAGCTTTAGGTGAAACAATCGGAAAATCTCTCATTACTATTGCACCTCCACTTGCAGTAGAAATACCTATTCTTGGTTCTATAGCTAGTGTTATTGGAACATTTATGGGGGCTACTGTCGCTGGTATAACAGGCGCTTTTGTATTAAAAATGATTGATCAGCAAATTGTCAATAGGCAGATTACTGAACTAAGTTCTAAGAAAATTGATCAAAATAATGAAATGTTAGTCATTCAAGATCAATTACTAGATGTAAAGAGCATAAAGCTTCAAGCAGAAAAAGATTCTGTTATCAATACTATTAAGGAAAGACATGATATGGCTGCTTCAATAATGAAAGAAAAGTTATCAGATATTTTTTCTGAGTCTAGGACAGACGATAAAAGTGACTTTGATGAGATTGATAGTTTATTACAAGAATTATTAGATTAGGGAGATAAATATGGAACAAGAAGTAATTGAGCAAGAGCAGGAAAAATTTGAAATAAATATTAGCCACCATGATTTCGATGAGGCAAAAGAACATCTGAAAGAATTCGCCGAACAAAGTCGAGATGATTTGCATTTTGATAAAGTTAGGACTCATGAAGAATTCTTTGGTTTTGGTCTTGATTTTGTTGAGCATGGAGTTACTGGTAAAGAGTTTAATACTTTAGTAGAACAAGTTCAAAATTACATTTCAAGATTTTATGAAGATCAACAGAAATTAACTGAAGAATTTGGTCAAGTTTATAAAGCTTTAGAAGCTATAGATAAAGATTATATTCATGCAATTCTTTCTTCTGTGGCAGCAATCGACCATACCAATAAGAAAATACAAAAAGAACAAACACGTATTGATAAAACCATTGAAAAACAAAAAGCAACTCTTCTAGCTCTTAAACAATTTAAAGAAAAATTCGATGAAGATAATAAGAAAAATTTCATTGAAGAACATGAGGAACAACTTTCTAAATTAGACAATAGAATCGTAAGATTGGAGGATACGGTAAGCACACTTCCTTTGGAGCCAGTTTCACACACTGATGAGATTGAAGAACTCAGAAAAGAGTTGAAAGAAAGTAAGGAACAAATTCAATATATTTCTAATCGACTCCTTACAGTTTTTATCATATCCGGAGTATCTATTGGAATGTTTATAATCACTTTACTATTTATGTTTTTGAGGTAAATTATGACTGTATCTCGTGACAAGCTAATTGAGAGCGCCAAAAAATTGGATCGACAACTGGGTAACGAGTCAGCTTTTTTCACAAAAGTGAATGAGATTATAATTGATCATTCTGACACAAATAAAGTAGCTGATCTATATAAATCTATATATTTATTTCAAAAAGAGAATAAAAAAAGTAAGATAAATCCAACGCTAAAAGAATTGTCTGATAATTTAGCTTGTTATTTAGGTTACTCTTATCTTTTTGAAATACTAGGGAAGGAGTTAGGAAAACGTAATAACTCTTCTCTGAATGAATTGATGAACGAGTTAAATCAATTAGTTGGTTTACAAAAAGTTAAAGAGGAAGTTTCGAGGTTAGTTATATATCAAAAAATTCAGACCAAAAGAAAAGAGTCTGGGCTAAAAGTACCTAAGAGAACATTGCATATGGCTTTTATGGGTAATCCTGGTACTGGAAAGACGACAGTGGCCAGAATTGTAGGTCGAATGTATTATCAATTAGGCCTTCTTTCGAAGGGGCATTTTACCGAAGTCTCCAGAACGGATTTAATCGCTGGTTATCAAGGTCAAACAGCTTTAAAAGTAAAAAGTGTCATTGAAAAAGCAAAAGGTGGCGTTTTATTCATTGACGAAGCTTATAGTATTACAGAAAATGACAATACTGATTCATATGGCCGAGAATGTTTAACAGAATTGACAAAGGCTCTAGAGGATTCAAGAGATGATCTAATTGTTATTGTTGCAGGATATACTGATCCAATGAATCATTTTTTTGAATCGAATCCTGGTCTGAAGTCTCGCTTTAATTATTTTATTAATTTTGAAAATTACTCTTCTACAGAATTGTTAGATATTCTTGAAACTTTAGCAAGAAAAGATGACTACCAGATTGAAGACAAGCTAAAAGAAATATTATTAAATTATTTTAATGATAAGTTAGAAAGTAATCTCACCAATTTTTCTAACGGTCGTTTCGTTCGAAATCTTTATGAAGACTTAATAATGAATCAAGCTATTCGAATAGATAAAAGTAAGAGCGTATCTTCAAAAGAGTTAACCTTGTTAATAAAAGATGATTTTTATTTATCCCATACTGGTTTTGGTGAGTAAATCTACGGTAACAAAAGTTTTACAACAATACTACAAGAGAAAAGAAGGCAGTAGCATGCTCAGGAAATACTTTAAAAACTATAAATGGACGGACGTGTTCTGGATTCTATTTATTTTCATTACTAGTTTTCTATCAACCAATAATTTCTTATACCACTTAACGAAACAGGATTTTTCAGAAGAAGGTTGTATTTTAGCAATTCCTTTGTTTCTTTTTCATTTTCTCTTCATTGATAAATTCATCATTTCTAGACGAAATCAAAAAGATGATTAACTTTTAACCCTTGTATCCACAAGGGTTTTCTTCTTGCTTTGCATTTATGGTACAATACTTCTAGTGAAATTTCTAAATTTTTTTAAATCTTACAAAAATGTAAGATTAAAGTCTCTTTTGTAAGGTTAGGTTATGGCAAGCCACCTTTTTTTGCGATAAACTAGACTCATAAAGAACAAAGGAGCAAAACCATGAAAAGAATTTTACAAAAGAAAACAAGAAAACCAAGTCAAAAAGATATCGAGCGTGTTCAACTAGGATGCGCTATGATGCAAGCACAGTTTCAATTGATGGGATATTAAGAAGGAGAAAATCATGACACTTTTAGATGTAAAACACGTTCAAAAAATCTACAAAACACGTTTTCAGGGCAACCAGGTAGAGGCTCTTAAGGACATTCACTTTACCGTGGAAAAGGGTGACTACGTTGCCATCATGGGAGAGTCTGGTTCTGGGAAATCAACCTTGCTCAACATCCTAGCTATGCTGGATAAACCAACTCGTGGGCAGGTTTACCTAAACGGAACAGATACAGCAACCATTAAAAATTCTCAGGCTTCTAGCTTCCGTCGTGAGAAGTTGGGATTTGTCTTCCAAGACTTTAACTTACTAGATACCTTGTCTGTTAAGGACAATATCTTGCTTCCGTTAGTTCTATCTCGAAAACCTATCACGGAGATGATGAAAAAATTGGTAGTAACCGCTGAAAATTTGGGCATCAACCAATTGCAAGAGAAGTACCCTTACGAGATCTCTGGTGGTCAAAAACAGCGGGTAGCAGTAGCACGCGCCATCATCACAGAACCTGAAATTCTCCTTGCCGATGAGCCAACAGGAGCCCTTGACTCCAAGTCATCTGCAGCCTTACTCGACGTTTTTGATGAAATCAATGAGCGCGGGCAAACCATTCTCATGGTAACCCACTCAACAGCTGCAGCCAGCAGGGCCAAACGCGTTCTCTTTATCAAGGACGGAATCCTCTACAACCAAATCTACCGTGGAGACAAGACAGAGCGTCAGATGTTCCAAGAAATCTCTGATACCTTGACTGTTATGGCAAGCGAGGTGAATTAGTATGTTTCGATTGACCAATAAGTTAGCGGTTTCGAACTTAATCAAAAATCGCAAACTCTACTATCCCTTTGCTTTAGCTGTTCTCTTAGCTGTGACCATTACCTATCTCTTTTACTCCTTGTCACTCAACCCCAATATTGGCAAGATTCGAGGGGGAGAAACTATCTCTATGACTCTTGGTTTCGGTATGGTGATTGTCACTATTGCCTCAGCTATTATTGTCTTTTATGCCAATAGTTTCGTCATGAAAAACCGTTCCAAAGAACTAGGGATTTATGGCATGCTGGGTCTCGAAAAACGCCATTTGATCAGTATGGTCTTTAAGGAGCTTCTTATATTTGGCTCTCTAACCTTGACAGCTGGACTTGGTCTAGGAGCTCTCTTTGATAAGCTAATCTTTGCCCTTCTTTTAAAGTTAATGAAAATGAAAGTGGAGCTCGTTTCGACCTTCCAACCAATAGTCTTTATCCTAGTTCTCATTGTCTTTGGGGCAATCTTCCTAGGTTTGATTTTTATCAATGCCTTTCGCATCGCACGCATGAATGCCCTTCAGCTCTCTCGTGAAAAAGCCAGTGGTGAGAAAAAAGGACGTTTCTTAGGTTTCCAAACCATTCTAGGTTTGATTAGTATGGGAGCTGGCTATTTCCTAGCAGTTACCGTTGAAAATCCTCTTAATGCTGTGCTGATTTTCTTTGTAGCGGTCTTACTGGTAATCTTTGGTACCTATCTCTTGTTTAATGCAGGGATCACAGTTTTCCTACAAATATTGAAGAAAAATAAGCGTTACTATTACCAACCCAACAACATGATTTCCGTATCCAATCTCATCTTCCGTATGAAGAAAAATGCGGTTGGTCTGGCAACGATTGCTATTCTTTCAACCATGGTCTTGGTGACTATGTCTGCTGCAACGAGTATCTTTAAAGGCTCTGAAACTTTCAAGAAAGTCATGAATCCACATGATTTTGGAATTACAGGACAGAATGTTGAAAAAGAAGACATAAATAAACTCCTAGACCAGTATGCTAGTGATAAGGGATTGACTGTTACAAAGAAAGAAGTCCTTACATACAGTAGCTTTGGTGTAGCAAACCAAGAAGGTACGAAATTAACCATTTTTGAGAAAGGTCAAAATCGTGTTCAACCGAAAACTGTTTTTATGGTCTTTGACCAAAAAGACTATGAGAATATGACAGGACAGAAACTTGGACTTTCAGGTAAGGAAGTTGGATTGTTTACTAAAAACAAAGAACTTCAAGGACAGAAAGAACTGACTCTAAATGGCCAGACCTATACAATAAAGGAAGAAATCAAAAAAGATTTTATTCTTGAACATGTACCAAATCAGTACAATATTCTAACTTCGGACTATAACTATCTGGTTGTTCCTGACTTGAAAGCCTTTCTTGACCAGTATCCTAATTCTTCCATTTTTAATCAATACTACGGTGGTATGAACGTAACGGCTAGCGAGGAAGAACAGCTCAAACTTGCCGACGACTATGCAAAATTCCTTAATAACTTTAATAGAGAACTAAATAAAGAGGGAAGTTATGTATATGGTAGCAATCTGGCTGATAGTAGTGCGCAGATGAGTGCTCTCTTTGGTGGGGTCTTCTTTATCGGTATTTTCCTCTCCATCATCTTTATGGTGGGAACAGTTCTGGTTATTTACTACAAACAAATCTCTGAGGGCTATGAAGACCGTGAACGCTTTATCATTTTGCAGAAGGTCGGACTCGATCAAAAGCAAATCAAGCAAACCATCAACAAACAGGTTCTTACTGTTTTCTTCCTTCCATTGCTATTTGCCTTCCTACACCTTGCCTTTGCCTATCACATGCTTAGCCTCATCCTAAAAGTCATTGGGGTGCTAGATGCGACCATGATGTTGACTGTTACATTGTCCATCTGTGCTATCTTCCTCATCGTCTACGTTTTAATCTTTATGATTACCTCAAGAAGCTATCGCAAGATTGTGCAAATGTAAAAAAATACCTCGAAATTGTACTGCACCCCAAAAGTTAGACAGAAAAAATCTAACTTTTGGAGTGTTTTATTATGAAATTGAGTTATGAAGATAAAGTTCAGATCTATGAACTTAGAAAGCAAGGACAAAGCTTCAAACAGCTTTCAAAAAGATTTGGAGTGGATGTTTCTGGTCTAAAGTATATGGTGCAATTAATCGACCGTTATGGAATAGAAATCGTTAAAAAAGGGAAGAATCGTCACTATTCTCCTGAATTAAAACAAGAAATGATTGAGAAAGTTCTTCTTGAAGGTCGTTCGCAAAGAAGTGTTAGTCTTGATTATGCCCTCCCAAACCAAGGAATGCTTCCAAATTGGCTGGCGCAATACAAGAAAAACGGGTATACTATTGTTGAGAAAACAAGAGGGAGATCAGCTAAAATGGGACGTAAACGGAAGAAAACTTGGGAAGAGATGACAGAATTAGAACGACTTCAGGAGGAGAATGAGCGCTTACGGACTGAGGTGGCCTACCTAAAAAAGTTAAAAGAGTTAGAGGAAAGGGACGAAGCCCTAGAGCGAGAAAGGCAGAGACAGTTAGAGAAATGGTTTCAGGAGGATTTCGACTAGATTTACTTCTTGAAACAGCACGTTTAGCTCGCTCGACTTACTATTATCAGTTGAAGGAACTAGATGGGCTTGACAAAGATAAAGAGCTTAAAACCGAAATTCAGGCCATTTATAATGATCATAAAGGGAATTATGGCTATCGTAGAGTTACTCTTGAATTGAGGAATCGTGGTCATATAGTAAACCATAAGAAGGTCCAACGTCTGATGAAAATCCTTGGTTTAACGGCTCGAATTCGTCGGAAACGGAAGTATTCTTCCTACCAAGGAGAGATTGGCAAGAAGGCAGAGAATCTCATTCAACGCCAGTTTGAAGCATCGAGGCCAATGGAAAAGTGCTATACGGATGTGACAGAGTTTGCCATTCCAGCAAGCAGCCAAAAGCTCTATTTATCGCCTGTTTTAGATGGCTTTAACAGTGAAATCATTGCTTATCATCTTTCCACTTCGCCCAACTTAGAACAAGTGAAAGCTATGCTGGAACAGACCTTCACAGAGAAACACTATGAAAATACCATTTTACACAGCGACCAGGGCTGGCAATACTAACACGATTCTTATCATCAGTTTTTAGAGAGTAAGGGAATTCAAGCATCCATGTCACGTAAAGGTAACAGCCCAGACAATGGTATGATGGAGTCCTTCTTTGGTATTTTGAAATCCGAGATGTTTTATGGATATGAGAAGTCGTTTCAGTCGCTTGAAGATTTGGAGAAAGCCATTGTCAACTACATCGATTACTACAACAACAAACGAATTAAGGTAAAACTAAAAGGACTCAGTCCTGTGCAATACAGAACTAAATCCTTTCAATAATTATTTGTCTAACCTTGTGGGGTCAGTACAAATTCATCGAGGTATTTCTTTTATCTTAGATACTAAAGAGTTGTCCCAAGAGGAAGGTTACGCCCATGGTGAGAAGTCCGATACAGAGATTTCGGATCATAGCTGTTTTTGTCGGCGCTTTTCCAAGTTTGGCAGAAGTATAGCCTGTTAGGAGTAAAGAGAGGGCTACGATAAGAACGGTTGCTGGAATCCGATAGTCATTTGGAAAGACGATGATCGACAGCATGGGAGGCAGACTTCCTAATACAAAGGCGATAAAGCTAGAGATAGCAGCATGCCAAGGATTGGTAAACTCTTCGTACTCGATCCCGTACTTTTCTTCGACCAAGGCTTTGAGTGGATTTTTCAAAAAGGCCTTGTTGGTCAAGAGTTGGGCGGACGTTTCACACTCACCGTTTTGAAGGTAAGCAGCATAGAGGGATTGTTTTGCTGAATCGATGTCTTTGTCCAAGAGTAATTGTTCTCTAGCGACAGCGGCTTCTTCCGTGTCTTTCTGAGTGGATACAGAGACATATTCGCCACCTGCCATAGAAAAAGCACCAGCGAGGATAGCAGCTAGTCCAGATAAAAAGATTATCCAGATATTGCTGGTCGCACTGGCAACTCCAATAACCACTCCAGCAATGGAAATAATCCCATCGTTGGCACCGAGAACGCCCGCTCGTAAGATATTGAGTCGTCCTGCAAAGTTTGCATCAATTTCATGTTTCATTTCTGTCATAGTCATCTCCTTTCTCTCCATTATAGAGAAAAGAGAAGGGGAGTACAAACTTTTTAAACTATCTGAAAAAAGTTCTACGATTCTAATTTTTAAGCCCTTTTCGACTTTATCGAAAAAGGCTACTTTAAATCCTCGAATATTAAATTTTCTGACAATTTATTGAAAAATGAGTGAAGACATGTTGTAATGGAACGTAAAATAAATTCAGGCTTCCTGAACCAATAGGAGTAACTAATGAAAAAATTAGGTGTTGTCCTTTTATCTTCTGCTTTGCTATTGACAGCATGTGCAGTCCGTTTTGAAAAATCAACTGAGACAAATGATTCCTCTAAGGTGACAGCTTTATCAGATGACAAACAAAAACTACTTGATAAGGCAACCGCAGATTATAAGACTTTTGTTCAAGGACAAATTGACAAACTCTTAACGGATACAGAAGGATTTGTCCAGCTTTTAAAAGACGGAAAACTGGAGGAAGCCAAGAAAGCTTATCCACTTGTTCGTATGGCTTATGAACGTTCAGAACCAATCGCTGAGAGTTTTGGTGAGTCAGATGTTAAGATTGACTTTCGTCTAGCAGACTATGTGGATGAAAATAAGACTGAGGAAGGTTGGTCAGGTTTCCACCGTATCGAACGAATCCTCTGGGAAGAAAACACAACTAAGGGAACCGAAAGTTATGGTGATCAGCTTGTCAATGATATCAAAGAGTTGAAGGCTAAGGTAGCGACTGTTGAAGTAGATCACAAGATTATGTTGACAGGGGCAGTTGACTTGCTCAATGAAGTGGCGACAAGCAAGATTACGGGTGAAGAGGAAATCTACTCTCATACAGATTTGTACGACTTCCGCGCTAATATCGAGGGAGCTGAAAAGATATTCCAACTCTTTAAACCTTTACTAGAAAAATCAGATGCTGATTTAGTTAAAGAATTAGAAGCTGATTTCAAATCTGTTAATAGCTTGTTGGACAAACATATGACAGACAAGGAACACTACAAACTTTATACAGACTTAACAAAAGAAGACACCAAAGAATTGGCTGAAGCCGTGACGAAACTTGGTGAACCTCTATCACAAATGGGCAAATTTCTTGATGGAGAATAAGCAGTATGACTAAGAAAGACGAAAATTTTTTTGAGAAAAAAATGGACCGTCGAGAATTCCTAAAAAAAGCGGGTATTGGAGGTGCTGGTCTAGCACTTGGTCTCTCTGGTGCCTCCGCTTTTTTAGCGCCTAAGCTAGACAAACAGGAAAAAATCTCGTACGGTAATGAAAAAATTGACTTTTATGGGAAACACCAAGCGGGTATCACGACCCCTATGCAGAAGAATATCTATTTTGTTGTCCTAGATTTGCATAAGACAGATAAAGATAAGATTATCCAGTTGTTCAAGGATTGGACGGATTATAGTGCCAAGTTGGTCGAGGGGGAATTGGTCAAAAAAGATGGTCAGAATGCCCTCTTACCTCCTAGTGATACTGGAGAAACCGTGGGGCTAAATCCTCATCGTTTAACGCTGACTTTTGGTGTGTCTGCTAGTTTCCTGAAAAAGATGAATTTGGAGCACAAGCGTCCTCAACTTTTTAGGGATTTTCCACCCTTTCCAAAGGAGCAACTGCGTGAAAAATATACTGGGGGAGATATTGTTATCCAAGCCTGTGCAGATGACGAGCAAGTTCCTTTTCATGCTATTCGAAACCTTATCCGTAAAGGGAGAAATGCGGTGACCCTCCGTTGGAGCCAATCTGGATTTGCTGCTATTGGAGATCGTCTAGAGACACCACGAAATCTTTTTGGTTTCAAGGATGGAACTGCTAATGTGACCAAAGAAAAGGATTTTGATCGTGTTGTTTGGGCTGACAGCAAGGACTGGATGGGAAATGGATCCTATATGGCTGTTCGTCGAATCCAGATGTTTCTCGACACTTGGGATCGAACCAATCTTGAAGAGCAAGAAAATACCTTTGGTCGCTACAAGGAAAGTGGTGCTCCCTTTGGCAAGAAGAATGAGTTTGATGAAGTGGATTTAAGTCTTTTACCAGATGATTCGCACGTTCGATTAGCCAAAGAGGTAGAGAAGCCACTCTTACGACGATCTTATTCATACTCGGATGGAATTGATGATAAGACTGGACAATTTGACACAGGTTTACTTTTTATTTCTTTCCAAAAGGATCCTGATCATTTTGTCAAAGTTCAAACCAACCTCGGAGCTACAGACAAGATGAATGAGTATGTAACCCACATCGGTAGCGGTCTCTTTGCCTGCTTTGGTGGAGTAGAGAAAGGAGGCTATATTGGTCAGAAATTATTGGAAGACTAGTATTTGTTTTGTTGCTTTGTCTTTTCTCTTATTAGCTATGTCTCCTGTTGGTGCTAAGGAAAGTCTAAGTTCTTATTTTGTGAAGATTACGGATGCCTCTCAGGCTGTAAAAAATGGTAATCAGGCAGAAGCTAAGGTCCTAGTTAGAGAAATGGCGACGGATTTTGAAAAAGTAGAACATGCTGATTCGGATGCTGGTAAGGTTGTCAAGGAGAAACTTGTTCTGTCAGGAGAGATTACTGAAAAAAATCTGACACAAATCTCTTCTGCCCTTCTAGCTTTTGAGAAAGAACAAAATCCAATAGATCTGAATGCGGAGAAGGAAAAACTTGTCAGTCGCTTAAGACCACGTTTCGAGACTTTGGATAAGGCAATTTCTTCCAAAGACATAGAGCAAATTCGAGAAGCCTATAAAAAGATGAATTCAACTTGGACGATCAATGAGAGTGTTGTCCGTGACAACAGTACAACTCATTATGGTCAAGTAGAAACTGCTATCTCTTTCTTACGCAGTAGTATTGAAATGGAGCCGACAGATTATGATGCTATCCAGTCTTCTTTTAATGACTTAAAAACTGCCATTGATAATTTCGTAGCTGGCAAAGAAGTGGCGAAAACTTCCTCCAATCTAAGTCTTAAAGATGGCATTGAGCTTCTCAAAAAAGCCTTGGAAGAATTTAAAGCTGGAAACCCGACGGCAGGGACAGCTGTCATGAAAGAGTTTATTACTATATGGCCAACTGTTGAAGGTTCTGTTAGTACGACCAATCCTTCCCTCTACACCCGAGTGGAAAGCGAAACTCCTGTAATCATGGTCAAGGGAAGTGAGAAGGAATATCAAGAAAAATTAGAAAAACTGATTGCGGATTTATCTCAAATTGATACCAATGCAAGCTATAATGCTTTTGATGCTATGCTCATTCTCCTACGAGAAGGAGTAGAGGCTCTCTTAATCGTCATGGCTTCGGTCACAACTCTAAAAGCAGCCAAGATGCGCAAAGGACTCAAGTGGGTATATGGTGGAGCACTATCAGGAATAGCTGCGAGTCTAGTGATTGCATTTATACTACAAATTGCCTTTCCAGCTGTAACATCAGGGGCCAATCGTGAAATCATCGAAGGATCTGTTGGTATTTTTGCAGTAGTGATGATGATTTTGATTGGTATCTGGCTTCACAGTAAATCCTCGGTCAAAAAATGGAATGACTTTATGGATTCACAGATGAAAACTGTAACCAGGACAGGTTCTTTCATTTCCATGTTTGCTCTTAGTTTTCTAGCTGTTTTTCGTGAAGGGGCAGAGACCATACTATTTTATGTAGGAATTTTACCGAGAATATCTCGTTTTGAGTTTATTCTTGGTATTTCTCTAGCTTTATTAGTCTTGCTGATTATTGCATTTCTGATGAACAAGGCGAGTCAATTCTTCCCACCCCATAAGGTCTTCTTCCTACTGACGTGGATGATTTATGCTCTTGCTTTCAAGATGTTAGGTGTTAGCGTACATGCTCTCCAGCTGACCAATATGGTACCTAACCACTTATTGCCTGGTTTCCCTACTATCGACCTCTTGGGCATCTATCCAAGTTGGGAAGGTTTAGGAAGTCAGCTAGTCTTTTTGATAATTGTTTTGGCTGTCACATTGAGACAGGGTGAAAAGTATATGGATACAAAAGAATTGACAATCATTGAACATCTGGTAGAATTTAGAAAGAGATTCATTGCTGTTATAGTCTGCTTTTTTATAGTTTTCTGCGGAGCTTTATTGTTTGCAGATCAGCTTTACTACTATCTAACTCAGTCCTTTAATCAAAAGTTGATTGTATTAGGTCCAAATGACATTCTGTGGATTTATTTGCGCTTAGCGAGCCTAATGTCCTTTACTATTACACTACCTTTTACAATTTATCAGATTTGGAGTTTTGTCAAGCCAGGGCTGAAAATCGAAGAAGCAAGAGCAATCTTTGCCTATATTCCAGCTAGTTTTATTTGCTTTCTACTTGGACTAGCCTTTGGATTCTACTTTGTAACGCCTGCCTGACTTCAAGTGCTTTTAGGACTTGGAGAAGGACTGTTTGAAACTCAATTAACGGCGCAGAACTACTTAGACTTTGTTTTTCAAACAACTATCCCTTTGGCATTCATCTTTGAATTGCCAGTCATCATCGCTTTTTTAACGTCGATCGGCTTGATTGGACCAGGGCTCTTAGTTACTTATAGACGTTACGCCTACTTTATTTTATTGGTACTAGCTGTTATTTTGACACCAGCTGATTTTATTAGCGATCTAGCCATGACAATTCCTTTAATCTCGCTCTATGAGCTTAGTATTGTAATTAGCAAGAGGATAATAAAGAAAAAAATGAAAGGAGAAAAGAATGGGGATCTTACGTGATATCGGTGCTCCAGGATTGATTATCATCGTTCTAGGTGCACTCTTAATCTTTGGACCAAAACGTTTACCAGAACTGGGTGAATCAATTGGTAAAATGCTGTCTGAGTTTAAAAAGGCAGTTAAAGGAGCTGGTGACCAAGATCAGGAAAACTAATCTATTCCATCATCATAAATAAAAAAGAAAGTTAGGAACTGTAGCTATCGAGACAAATTTGAACAGTTTCCTAGCTTATTTTTGTATTTAAAAAAATGTGTTTAAGTTTTCTTTAAGGTTTATATTATATTCTAAAGAAATCTATGTTAACCGAACGTTAAATAGAGAATATAGAAAATAACCTAAATTTATTTCTTAATTTGTTATGATCTTTTTGGATTTAGTTGCTAATGTTCACTTTTTGGTTGAAATAGTGTGTTGGTTCAGCTAAAAGGCGCTTTATCTTTTCTTCATGATAAAGATAGATTGTGATATAATAGATGGTAATGAGTTTTTTAGAATAAACAAAGGAGAAAATATATGATCTATGCAGGAATTTTAGCCGGAGGAACTGGCACACGCATGGGAATCAGTAATTTACCAAAACAATTCTTGGAGTTGGGTGATCGTCCTATTTTGATTCACACAATTGAAAAATTTGTTTTAGAACCAAGTATTGAAAAAATTGTGGTTGGAGTTCATGGAGATTGGGTCTCTCATGCTGAGGATTTGGTTGAAAAGTATCTCTCTCTCCACAAGGATCGTATCATCATTACCAAGGGTGGTGCCGATCGCAATACAAGTATCGAGAAGATTATAGAAGCCATTGATGCCTACTGTCCAATTACTCCAGAAGATATCGTGATTACCCACGACTCTGTTCGCCCATTTATCACACTTCGCATGATTCAGGACAATATCAAACTCGCCCAAAATCATGATGCGGTTGACACAGTAGTAGAAGCGGTTGATACCATTGTTGAAAGTACCAATGGTCAGTTTATCACTGATATTCCAAATCGTGCTCACCTCTATCAAGGTCAAACACCTCAAACCTTCCGATGCAAGGATTTCATGGACTTGTATGGATCCCTATCTGATAAAGAAAAGGAAATCCTAACGGATGCATGTAAG
Source organism: Streptococcus australis (assembly GCF_901543175.1). Taxonomy (NCBI): domain Bacteria; kingdom Bacillati; phylum Bacillota; class Bacilli; order Lactobacillales; family Streptococcaceae; genus Streptococcus; species Streptococcus australis. The sequence continues at coordinate 864,113 of NZ_LR594040.1, forward strand.
ATTTTTGTTATCAAAGGGAAAGACGTTGCCCTAGCTAAAGGGGAATACTCAAATCTTAAAATCACAACTGTGACAGACTTGAAAATCGCGAAAAGCATGATTGAGAAAGACTAAGGCTATGATTAATCAAATTTATCAACTGACCAAACCAAAGTTTATCAATGTAAAATACCAAGAAGAGGATATTGATCAGGAGAATCATATCCTGATTCGTCCAAATTATATGGCGGTTTGTCATGCGGATCAACGTTACTATCAAGGGAAACGTGATCCAAAGATATTGGCTAAAAAGCTTCCCATGGCTATGATTCACGAGTCTTGTGGAACTGTTATCTCAGATCCAACTGGGACTTATGAAGTCGGTCAAAAGGTAGTTATGATTCCAAATCAACCGCCTATGCAGAGTGATAAGGAGTTCTACGAGAACTACATGACAGGAACCTACTTCCTATCTAGTGGTTATGATGGCTTTATGAGAGAATTTGTCTCTCTTCCAAAAGATCGTGTTGTGTCTTATAATGACATAGAGGATACAGTTGCTGCTATTACCGAGTTTGTGAGTGTGGGTATGCATGCTATGAATCGTTTCTTAAATCTTGCCCACAGCAAACGAGAGCGTATTGCTGTTATCGGAGATGGTAGTTTGGCCTTTGTGGTTGCCAATATTATCAATTACACTCTACCAGAAGCTGAGATTATCGTGATTGGTCGCCATTGGGAAAAACTAGAGCTCTTCTCTTTTGCAAAAGAGTGCTACATTACGGATAATATACCAGAAGATTTGACCTTTGATCATGGATTTGAGTGTTGCGGTGGTGATGGCACAGGACCAGCTATCAATGACTTGATTCGTTACATTCGACCTCAGGGAACGATTCTCATGATGGGAGTGAGCGAGTACAAGGTCAATATCAATACGCGAGACTCTTTAGAAAAAGGTTTATTATTGGTCGGTTCGTCTCGATCCGGACGAATTGATTTTGAAAATGCAATACAGATGATGGAAGTTAAAAAGTTTGCAAATCGTCTGAAAAATATCCTTTATATTGAAGAACCGGTGAGAGAAATCAAGGACATTCATCGTGTCTTTGCAACAGACCTTAATACTGCTTTTAAAACAGTATTCAAGTGGGAAGTCTAGAAGATGGAGCTAAATTGTGGAGAAAATCATCAAAGAAAAAATTTCTTCTTTGCTATCTGAAGAAGAGGAAGTTCTCAGTGTTGAACAACTGGGAGGCATGACCAATCAAAACTATTTGGCCAGAACAACTAATAAGCAGTATATCGTTAAATTTTTCGGAAAAGGGACCGAAAAGCTCATCAATCGTCAAGATGAAAAATACAATCTTGAATTGTTGAAAGATTTGAATCTTGATGTCAAAAATTATCTCTTTGATATTGAGTCAGGAATCAAGGTAAATGAGTACATTGATTCTGCCACAACGTTTGATTCCACTTCGATTAAGACCAAGTTTGATAAAATCGCTCCGATTTTACAGGCGATTCATGCATCAGGCAAAGAACTAAAAGGGGAATTTGCACCTTTTGAAGAAATCAAAAAATATGAATCCTTGATTGAGGGAAATATTCCATACGCCAATTATGAAGCGGTAAGAAAAGATGTATTCTTGCTAGAGAAAAGATTGGCTGATTTGGGTGTTGACAGAAAGTCTTGTCATATCGACTTGGTTCCAGAAAACTTTATCGAGTCACCTCAAGGTCGTTTGTACTTGATTGACTGGGAATACTCTTCCATGAATGATCCAATGTGGGATTTGGCAGCTCTCTTTTTGGAGTCTGAATTTACAAATCAGGAAGAAGAAGATTTCCTTGCTTATTATGAGAGTGACAAAACTCCAGTATCTCGTGAAAAGATTAGAATCTATAAAATTTTACAAGATACCATCTGGAGTTTGTGGACAGTGTACAAAGAAGCTCAAGGTGCTGACTTTGGAGATTATGGTGTGAGTCGTTACCAAAGAGCGGTTGACGCGTTGACCTATTATGGAGGTTAGGATGAAGAATAAAAACGGTGTTTCTTTTGGTCTGTTCTCAGGTATCTTCTGGGGGCTAGGACTGACAATCAGTGCTTATATCTTTTCAGTTTTTACCAATCTTTCACCTTTTGTAGTGGCTGCTGCTCATGATTTCTTGAGTATCTTTATTCTATTAGCATTTCTTTTGGTAAAAGAAGGAAAAGTTCGCTTGTCAATCTTTCTAAATATTCGGAATGTCAGTGTTATTATCGGAGCCTTGCTAGCTGGACCAATAGGAATGCAGGCCAATCTTTATGCGGTTAAGTATATCGGTAGTTCTCTTGCATCTTCAGTATCAGCCATCTATCCAGCAGTTTCTGTTTTACTAGCATTTTTCATTTTGAAACACAAGGTATCTAGGAATACTGTGTTTGGTATTCTGTTGATTATCGCTGGTATTATTGCCCAGACATACAAAGTTGAGCAGGTTAATTCTTTTTATATCGGAATTCTTTGTGCATTAGTTTGTGCCATCGCCTGGGGAAGTGAGAGTGTTCTTAGTTCCTACGCCATGGAAAGTGAATTAAGTGAAATTGAAGCACTATTAATCCGTCAAGTAACCTCATTCTTGTCATACCTTGTCATTGTCCTCTTTTCTCATCATTCATTTGCAGAAGTAGCAGATGGACAATTACTCGGTTTGATGTTAGTCTTTGCAGCATGTAATATGATTTCTTATTTGGCTTATTACATTGCAATCAATCGGCTACAACCAGCAAAAGCAACTGGTTTGAACGTAAGCTATGTCGTTTGGACAGTATTGTTCTCAGCAATGCTTTTAGGTACACCACTCGATATGGTGACCATTATTACATCGCTTGTTGTCATGGCTGGTGTTTATATTATTATTAAAGAATAAAGGAGAATAGCGTGAAAGCAATTATCTTGGCAGCGGGGTTGGGAACTCGTCTGCGTCCTATGACTGAAAATACCCCCAAAGCCTTGGTTAAGGTCAACCAAAAACCCTTGGTAGAATACCAAATCGAGTTTTTGAAAGAGAGAGGAATTGATGAGATTATCATTGTTATCGGCTACCTTAAAGAACAATTTGACTACCTAAAAGAAAAATATGGTGTTCGTTTAGTCTTTAACGATAAGTATGCCGATTACAACAATTTTTACTCACTTTATCTCGTTAAAGAAGACTTAGCTAACAGCTATGTTATTGATGCGGATAACTATCTTTTCAAAAATATGTTTAGAGACGATCTTAAACGTTCAACCTATTTCAGTGTTTATCGTGAAGACTGTGAGAATGAATGGTTCTTGGTTTACGGTGATGACTATAAAGTTCAAGACATCATCGTTGATAGCAAGGCTGGTCGTATTCTGAGCGGCGTATCATTCTGGGATGCTCCAACTGCAGAAAAGATTGTTGGCTTTATTGACAAAGCATACGCAAGCGGCGAATTTGTTGATCTCTATTGGGACAACATGGTTAAAGATAACATTAAAGAACTAGATGTGTATGTTGAAGAATTAGAAGGCAACAGCATCTATGAAATCGATAGTGTTAAGGACTATCAAAAGCTAGAAGAAATTTTATCTTCCATTAACTAAATAACATTAGAAATTAGTAACAGAAAGACCCATTTTGGTCTTTTTTTGTTTGAAATGCACGAAAATAGAATTTAAAAAGATTGTTTGATAATGATTATAATTAATTAACAAAACACAATCAACAAAAAAGAAACAAAATAAAACAAAAAGTATTGACAACGATTTCATATAGTGTTATACTTATAACGTAAAAGTTAATTGAAAGAAGGGAAACTGTTATGGGATTAGATCATTTCTTTGACAAAGACCTCGTGTTTTGCTTAGAAGCGGATAATCAAGAACAACTCTTTGATCAGGTAGCAACCCTGTTGGAAGAACGAGAAATAGTGACTCCAACTTATCGTGAAGCCTTGATCACGCGTGAAAAGTCATTTCCAACTGGCTTAGATATGGAATTTCTGGGAAAGGACTTGCCAAATGTAGCGATTCCTCATACAGATATTGTTCACAATCTAGCTGAGAAAGTGGTGGTTGTTCGATTAGAAAAACCAGTAACTTTTCACAATATGATTGCTCCTGATAAGGAAGTGGAAGTATCTCTACTCTTCTTTATCATTAACAATTCAAGTTCGAGTCAAACCAACATTCTTGCTCAGTTAATGGACTTCTTTACAGGGAATAGCCATCTGGAAGATTTATCAAAAATTTCTGAACCAGAAAAACTTTATGCTTATATAGCTGAAGCGACAGCTTAATCTTATCTATTAAAAAAATAAAATCGGAGGAAATCCTAATGATTAAAATTCTTGCTGCCTGCGGTGCAGGTGTTAACTCAAGTCACCAAATTAAAAGTGCTCTAGAAGAAGAACTCGCAAATCGCGGTTATGATGTTCACTGTGATGCAGTTATGGTAAAAGATGTAAACGAAGACCTTATCAAGGGATACGATATCTTTACACCAATCGCTGCAACAGATCTTGGCTTTGAACCAGGTATTCCAGTTATCGAAGCTGGACCAATCTTGTTCCGTATTCCAGCAATGAGCGCTCCTGTATTTGACAATATTGAGGCAGCTATCAAAGAACACGGACTAAGTTAATTATTATTTTGTAAGATTCCATAAAAATAAAGGGAGGAACTATTATGGATGTCATTATCGAACTAGCCAATAAGATTTTCAAGCCAGTCTTGGAAATGGGTGGTCCTATCATCATGCTGATCATCTTGACAGTATTGGCCTTACTATTTGGAGTGAAATTCTCCAAAGCGCTTGAAGGTGGTATCAAACTTGCCATCGCTCTTACTGGTATCGGTGCTATCATCGGTATGCTCAACGGAGCTTTCTCAGCATCTCTTGCGAAATTCGTTGAAAATACTGGTATTCAATTGAACATCACTGACGTTGGTTGGGCACCACTTGCTACGATCACTTGGGGATCTGCTTGGACACTTTACTTCTTGCTTGTAATGTTGATTGTCAACGTTGTGATGCTTGCAATGAAGAAAACGGACACACTTGACGTCGATATCTTTGATATCTGGCACTTGTCAATCACTGGTCTTTTGATTAAATGGTACGCAGACAACAATGGAGTTAGCCAAGGGGTTTCACTCTTCATCGCAACTGCAGCAGTTGTCCTTGTCGGTGTTTTGAAAATCATCAACTCTGACTTGATGAAACCAACATTCGATGACCTTCTTAACGCACCAAGTTCATCACCAATGACTTCAACTCACATGAACTACATGATGAACCCAGTTATCATGGTCTTGGATAAGATCTTCGATAAAGTATTGCCAGGTCTTGATAAATATGACTTTGACGCTGCAAAATTGAACAAGAAAATCGGTTTCTGGGGATCTAAATTCTTCATCGGTTTCATTCTTGGTATCGTTATTGGTTTGATGGGAACTCCACACCCAGTTGCTGGTGTAGAAGGAGCCGATAAATGGGAACTTGTTATTAAAGGTTGGTTGAGCCTTGGTTTGACTGCCGGTGTCTGCTTGGAGCTCTTCTCACTTATCGGATCTTGGTTCATCGCAGCCGTAGAACCACTTTCACAAGGTATCACAAACGTTGCTACTAAACGTCTTCAAGGACGTAAATTCAACATCGGTCTTGACTGGCCTTTCATCGCTGGTCGTGCTGAAATCTGGGCTTGTGCCAACGTACTTGCTCCAATCATGCTAGTAGAAGCAGTGCTTCTTTCAAACGTCGGAAATGGTATCTTGCCACTTGCAGGTATCATCGCTATGGGTGTAACTCCAGCTCTCTTGGTTGTTACTCGTGGTAAATTGCTCCGTATGATTATCTTCGGAACACTCTTGTTGCCACTCTTCCTTCTTTCAGGTACTCTTATCGCTCCATTTGCAACTGAACTTGCTAAAGGTGTAGGTGCCTTCCCAGAAGGTGTGAGCCAAACTCAATTGATCACTCACTCAACTCTTGAAGGACCAATCGAAAAACTATTTGGTTGGGCAATTGGTAATGCTACAACAGGTGATATCAAAGCAATCCTTGGTGCAGCAGCCTTCCTTGTATTCTATGTAGGTATCTTTGCTTGGTATAGAAAACAAATGATCAAACGTAACGAAGAATACGCAGCAAATGCTAAATAATTCGCTCCTATAAAATGTAAATTGTGAAAACTAGGTTGTCAATTTCCGACATTGGGAGTGACAACCTAGTTTTTTATATAAAAATCTAAAAATAGTTGGAGAATATAATGGTAATTGAAGTAAAATCAGACCAGTTAACGGTCCAGTTTAAAACCTTAGGTGGCGCATTGTCGTCAATCAAGGACCGAGAAGGCATTGAGTATTTGTGGCAAGGAGATGCCACTTACTGGAGTGGACAAGCCCCAGTACTTTTTCCAATCTGCGGCTCTTTAAGAGAAGATACAGCCTTCTACAGTCATGCAGATGGAACGGAGACGAAAGGAAACATTCCTCGTCACGGTTTGGTCCGTAAAAAAGAATTTGACTTAGTTAATCAAACAGAAAACAGCGTAACCTTTGCTATCGAAGATGATGAGAGTACTTATCAGAACTATCCTTATCATTTCCGCCTTGAAATCACTTATGAAGTTACTGGCAAGACTGTTCGTACTCAATACAAGATTTTCAATAAAGAAACCAATAAAGTAATGCCATACTTTATTGGTGGACATCCAGGCTTTAACTGTCCTCTGCTAGATGGCGAAACTTATGAAGATTACTATTTAGAGTTTGAAAAAGAAGAGACTTGCTCTGTTCCACGTCCTTTCCCAGAAACAGGCATGTTAGACTTCCAAGATAGAAGTCCATGGTTGGATTCACAAAAGGAAGTAGAGCTCAGTTACGATCTGTTTAGTGTTGATGCAGTGACTTTGGATGAGTTGCAATCTAGAACAATTGCCCTTCGTTCTCGTAAGCATGAGAAGGGATTAAAAGTACACTTCCAAGAGTTTTCAAATCTTATTATCTGGTCAACTTTGAATAAGGGACCATTCATTGCCTTTGAACCTTGGTCTGGCTTGTCAACATCTCTTGAAGAAGGAGATCATTTAGAAGATAAGAAGAATGTTCGTCTCTTAGAACCAGGTCAAGTGGATCAGATTGGTTTTGATATTGAAATCTTTTAAATAAAAAATAAAACACAAAAACAAACATTAACTGTTGACTTTTTCCAAAAATAGGAGTATATTATGTTTGTAAGCAACAAATGATGTTTGTAACAAACAAATAATCACTTGTTATATTCTCTTTCGCAAAGAAAGATTATTTCTAGGAACTTGATTTCCTAAACTTGAATAAGGTGGTATTCATCTCATTCAATCAAATTTGTCAATAAACTGCTAGAAAGTCTTTTGTAGGTAAACTGCTAGCTATAAAAGTCTTTACTGGCCTAGAATAATAAAAAGGAGTAAACAATATGTCTATTGTTATTGGTGCAGACGCTGCAGGTTTGAGATTGAAAGAAGTTGTGAAAGACTTCTTGGAAAAAGAAAACTTCCACGTAGTGGATGTTACAGCAGAAGGCCAAGACTTTGTCGATGTGACTCTTGCTGTTGCTGCAGAAGTAAATAAAGAAGAACAAAATCTTGGTATCGTGATTGACGCTTATGGTGCTGGTCCTTTCATGGTCGCAACTAAAATCAAAGGAATGGTTGCTGCAGAAGTTTCAGATGAACGTTCAGCTTATATGACTCGTGGACACAACAACTCACGTATGATCACTATGGGTGCACAACTTGTTGGTGACGAATTGGCCAAAAACATTGCTAAAGGTTTTGTTAATGGTAAATACGACGGTGGACGTCATCAGATTCGTGTCGACATGTTGAACAAAATGTGTTAATTAGATTACAGTAAGAAAGGTAAGTTAAAAATGAGAATTGCAATCGGATGTGACCACATCGTAACAAATGAAAAAATGGCGGTTTCTGAATTCTTGAAATCAAAAGGACATGAAGTCATTGACTTTGGTACTTACGATCATGCTCGTACACATTACCCAATTTTTGGTAAAAAAGTTGGTGAGGCTGTTACAAGCGGTCAAGCTGATCTTGGGGTATGTATCTGTGGTACTGGTGTTGGTATCAACAACGCTGTAAATAAAGTTCCTGGTGTCCGTTCTGCCTTGGTTCGTGATATGACAACAGCTCTTTATGCAAAAGAACAATTGAACGCCAACGTTATTGGTTTTGGTGGTAAGATTACTGGTGAATTGCTTATGTGTGATATCATTGAAGCTTTCATCAATGCTGAATACAAGCCATCTGAAGAAAACAAAAAATTGATCGCTAAAATCGAGCATGTTGAAACTCACAATGCTCATCAAGCAGATGCAAACTTCTTTACAGAATTCCTTGAAAAATGGGATCGCGGTGAATACCACGACTAAGAGGTGACGCATGATTTTAACAGTCACAATGAATCCATCCATTGATATTTCTTATCCCTTGGATGAGTTAAAGATTGACACTGTCAACCGTGTGGTGGACGTGACCAAGACAGCTGGTGGTAAAGGGCTCAATGTTACGCGAGTTCTTTCAGAATTTGGTGATTCTGTTGCTGCTACTGGTTTAGTTGGTGGCAAACTTGGTGATTTTCTAGTAGAAAACATTGATGATAAAGTGAGTAAACGTTTCTTCTCCATTCAAGGAGAGACTCGTAACTGTATCGCTATTCTACACGGAGATAACCAAACAGAAATTCTGGAGAAAGGTCCTGAAGTATTAGAACAAGAAGGTCAAGATTTCTTGGCTCATTTCGAGAATCTTCTTGACACTGTAGAAGTAGTAGCCATCTCAGGTAGTCTGCCAGCTGGTCTTCCAGTTGACTACTATGCAAGCTTAGTAGAACTTGCTAATCGCGCAGGAAAACCAGTTGTTCTGGACTGCTCAGGTGCTGCCCTTCAGGTGGTTCTTGAATCACCCCACAAACCAACAGTAATCAAACCAAATAACGAAGAATTGTCTCAGCTTCTAGGAAGAGAAGTTTCTGAGGATTTGGATGAATTAAAAGAAGTTCTTCAAGAGCCTTTATTTGCAGGGATTGAGTGGATTATCGTTTCACTTGGTGCAAATGGTGCTTTTGCCAAACATGGTGATACTTTCTACAAGGTAGATATTCCTAGAATTCAGGTAGTCAACCCTGTCGGATCTGGTGATTCTACTGTTGCAGGTATTTCATCAGGCCTTCTTCATAAGGAAACTGATCAAGAACTCCTCAACAAGGCAAATGTTCTTGGTATGCTCAATGCTCAAGAAAAGATGACAGGTCATGTCAATATGGCCAACTATCAAGCTTTATATGATCAATTAATAGTAAAAGAGGTATAAAATGGTTTTAACAGAAAATAAACGTGCTTGCTTGCAAAAACTCTCTGACAAGAACGGCATTATCTCAGCTCTTGCCTTTGACCAACGTGGCGCTTTGAAACGTCTCATGGCTCAATACCAAACAGAAGAGCCAACAGTGACTCAAATGGAAGAACTTAAAGTATTGGTTGCAGATGAATTGACAAAATACGCATCATCTATGCTTCTCGACCCTGAATATGGTCTCCCAGCTACAAAAGCGCTTGATGCCAATGCTGGCCTTCTCCTCGCTTATGAGAAAACTGGTTACGACACAACAAGCACCAAACGCTTGCCAGACTGCTTGGATGTTTGGTCTGCAAAACGTATCAAGGAACAAGGTGCAGACGCTGTTAAGTTCTTGCTTTACTATGACGTAGACAGCACTGACGAACTCAACCAACAAAAACAAGCCTACATCGAACGCATCGGTTCTGAGTGTGTGGCGGAAGATATTCCATTCTTCCTTGAAATCCTCGCTTACGATGAAAAAATCGCTGACGCAGGTTCTGCAGAATACGCCAAAGTAAAACCACATAAAGTTATCGGTGCGATGAAAGTCTTCTCAGACCCACGCTTCAACATTGATGTCTTGAAAGTGGAAGTTCCAGTCAACGTTAAATACGTTGAAGGCTTTGGCGATGGTGAAATCGTTCATACACGCGAAGAAGCAGCAGCCTTCTTCAAAGCTCAAGACGAAGCAACAAATCTTCCATACATCTACTTGAGTGCAGGTGTATCAGCTAAACTCTTCCAAGAGACCCTTGTCTTTGCCCACGAATCAGGTGCAAACTTCAACGGTGTTCTTTGCGGACGTGCAACATGGGCTGGATCAGTTGAAGCTTACATTAAAGATGGTGAGGCAGCAGCTCGTGAGTGGTTGCGTACAACTGGATTTGAGAACATTGACGAACTCAACAAGGTTCTTCAAACAACAGCGACTTCATGGACTGCACGTGTATAAGTTTCCCCCTAATCTTAGGAACATTGATCTAAATAAAAATTTTTAAAAAAGTTGAATGTAAAGGTTTACAAAAAAACTTACTTGTGCTATACTTAAATCACAAGTTAATACAAGGTGAGTGTTACTAAGTAATATTAGGCATGATCACAGGTGGATTAGAAATCGATAGATTTTCTAGTTCATTTGTGGTCATTTTTTATACTCATATACCTTTAAGAGATAAAAGGAGGTTGCCATGTATCGAATTCTGAATCCAATGAATCACAATGTCTCGCTTGTCAGAAATGACAAAGGAGAAGAAGTGATTGTGATTGGTAAGGGGATTGCATTTGGAAAGAAGAAGGGGGATTTGATTGCTGAAAATCAGGTTGAGAAAATCTTTCGGATGAAGACAGAAGAGTCTAGGGAAAACTTTATGGCTCTGCTCAAAGATGTTCCGCTTGATTTTATCACAGTGACCTACGAGATCATTGATAAGCTTTCTAAGAAATATCATTATCCGATTCAAGAGTATCTCTATGTGACCTTGACAGATCATATTTACTGTTCCTATCAAGCTCTAACACAAGGAAGGTACAAGGATAGCAATCTGCCAGATATTTCTGCCAAGTATCCTGTAGCTTTTCAAATCGCAAAGGAAGCCTTTGAAATCTATCGTCAGAAGTTGACAGATCATTTCCCTGAGGATGAAATTATTCGGATCGCTTATCATTTCATCAATGCCGAAGGGGAGAACGAAGTTCAAGTGGTTGAGTCGATAGACAAGAGGAAAGAAATCCTCAGGAATGTTGAAGAAGTGCTAAAGAGTTACGCTATTCAACGAACCAAAGAGAATAACCATTTCTATGATCGCTTTATGATTCATCTCAACTATTTTTTGGATTATTTAGACCGTTCCAGAGATGATAATCAATCTCTTCTAGATATGGAAGACCATATCAAACAATCCTATCCAAAAGCATTTGAGGTCGGCTCCAAGATCTATGATGTGATTACGCAACATACTGGTCTTGATTTGTATAAGAGTGAGCGAGTTTATCTAGTTCTACATATCCAACGTTTATTGTCATAAAAATTTAATTAAAAATACATAAGGAGAATTCTATCATGAATAGAGAAGAAGTAACATTGTTAGGTTTTGAAATCGTAGCCTATGCTGGCGATGCTCGTTCAAAACTATTGGAAGCCTTGAAGGCTGCTGAAGCTGGCGATTTTGCGAAAGCTGATACTCTCGTGGAGGAAGCAGGTGGTTGCATCGCGGAGGCACACCACGCGCAAACAAGCCTTTTGACTAAGGAGGCAGCTGGTGAAGATTTGGCCTATAGTGTAACCATGATGCACGGTCAGGATCACTTGATGACTACCATTTTGTTAAAAGATTTGATGCACCATTTAATCGAACTTTACAAGAGAGGAGTTAAGTAATGAACAAACTAATTGCTTTTATTGAGAAAGGAAAACCTTTCTTTGAAAAACTGTCTCGTAATATCTATCTTCGGGCCATTCGTGATGGTTTCATTGCTGGTATGCCTGTCATTCTCTTCTCAAGTATCTTTATCTTGATTGCTTTTGTACCAAACTCATGGGGCTTTAAATGGTCTGATGATGTTGTTAATCTCCTCATGAAACCTTATAGCTATTCAATGGGGATTCTAGCTCTCTTGGTAGCTGGTACAACGGCTAAGTCATTGACCGACTCAGTAAACCGTAGCATGGAGAAAACCAATCAAATCAACTATATGTCAACATTGTTGGCAGCAATTGTTGGTTTGTTGATGTTGGCAGCTGATCCTATCGAAAATGGCCTAGCTACTGGATTCTTGGGGACAAAAGGTTTGCTTTCAGCCTTCCTTGCTGCCTTTGTTACTGTAGCCATCTATAAGGTTTGTGTTAAGAACAACGTCACTATTCGTATGCCTGACGAAGTTCCACCAAATATCTCACAAGTATTTAAAGATGTGATTCCATTCACTCTATCAGTGGTTTCTCTTTATGCTCTTGATTTACTAGCTCGTCATTTTGTTGGTGCAAGCGTAGCTGAATCAATTGGAAAATTCTTTGCACCATTATTCTCTGCTGCTGATGGTTATCTAGGTATTACCATTATCTTTGGTGCCTTTGCCTTCTTCTGGTTTGTTGGTATCCATGGTCCATCTATCGTTGAACCTGCAATCGCAGCGATTACCTATGCAAATGCTGAGGTCAACTTGAACCTTCTCCAACAAGGGATGCATGCAGACAAGATCCTTACTTCAGGTACACAAATGTTTATCGTTACCATGGGTGGTACGGGTGCAACACTGGTTGTTCCATTCATGTTCATGTGGTTGACCAAATCAAAACGAAACCGTGCGATCGGACGTGCGTCAGTAGTACCAACCTTCTTTGGTGTGAACGAACCAATTCTGTTTGGTGCACCGCTTGTCTTGAACCCAATCTTCTTTATTCCTTTCATCTTTGCGCCAATTGCCAACGTATGGATCTTTAAATTCTTCATTGAAACGCTTGGCATGAACTCATTTACTGCCAACCTTCCTTGGACAACACCAGGTCCACTCGGTATTGTTCTCGGTACAAACTTCCAATTCTTGTCCTTTGTTCTTGCTGCTTTGTTAATCCTTGTTGACGTAGCCATCTACTATCCATTTCTCAAGGTTTATGATGAACAAATTCTTGAAGAAGAGCGTTCAGGTAAAGCCAATGATGAATTGAAAGAAAAAGTAGCAGCAAACTTCAATACTGCCAAAGCAGATGCGATTCTTGAAAAAGCAGGTGTAGAAACAGCGCAAAACACAATCACAGAAGAAACAAATGTTCTCGTTCTCTGTGCAGGTGGAGGAACAAGTGGTCTCCTTGCAAATGCTCTAAACAAGGCAGCTGCAGAGTACAAAGTTCCTGTTAAAGCAGCAGCTGGTGGCTATGGTGCTCACCGTGAAATGTTGCCTGAGTTTGATCTGGTTATTCTTGCTCCTCAAGTTGCTTCAAACTTTGAAGACATGAAGGCCGAAACCGACAAACTTGGTATCAAACTTGCTAAGACAGAAGGTGGCCAATACATTAAATTGACTCGCGATGGAAAAGGCGCTCTTGCCTTTGTTCAAGCGCAGTTCGAAGATTAAAATGTAAATAGCGAAGAAGTGAGATGGAGGAACTCCTCCCAACTATATCTCCATCTCATTTCTATTTCTTGAAATTCTTGAAAGGTGAACAAAATGTCAAAAACATTACCAAAAGACTTTATTTTTGGCGGAGCAACAGCAGCCTACCAAGCAGAAGGTGCTACACATACCGATGGAAAAGGACCAGTTGCCTGGGACAAATACCTCAAAGATAACTACTGGTACACTGCTGAACCAGCCAGTGATTTCTATCACAAATACCCAGTTGACCTCAAACTTGCAGAAGAGTATGGTGTCAATGGTATCCGTATTTCAATCGCTTGGTCACGTATCTTTCCAACTGGTTATGGGAAGGTTAATGACAAGGGGGTTGAGTTCTATCATAATCTATTTGCAGAGTGCCACAACCGTCATGTTGAGCCCTTTGTAACTCTTCATCACTTTGATACGCCAGAAGCTCTACATTCAAATGGAGACTTCCTGAATAGAGAAAACATTGATCACTTTGTGGATTATGCAGCCTTCTGTTTTGAAGAATTTCCTGAAGTCAACTATTGGACAACCTTTAATGAAATTGGGCCGATAGGAGATGGTCAGTATTTGGTTGGGAAATTCCCTCCAGGTATTCAGTACGACCTTGCCAAAGTCTTCCAATCTCATCACAATATGATGGTGTCGCATGCGCGTGCAGTAAAACTTTTCAAGGATAAGGGATATAAGGGTGAAATTGGTGTGGTTCATGCACTGCCTACTAAGTATCCTCTGGATCCAGATAATCCAGCAGATGTTCGTGCAGCCGAGTTAGAAGATATCATTCACAATAAATTTATTTTGGATGCGACTTATCTAGGACGATATTCCGAAGAAACGATGGAAGGTGTCAACCATATCTTAGCAGTCAATGGTGGAAGTTTAGATCTGCGTGAAGAAGACTTCGCTGTGCTAGAAGCTGCAAAAGACCTGAATGACTTCCTTGGAATTAACTACTACATGAGTGATTGGATGCAAGCCTTTGATGGCGAAACAGAAATCATTCATAACGGTAAGGGTGAAAAAGGAAGCTCTAAGTATCAGATTAAGGGAGTTGGACGTCGAGTGGCGCCTGACTATGTCCCACGTACGGACTGGGACTGGATTATCTATCCTCAAGGTTTGTATGATCAAATCATGCGCGTGAAGAAAGATTACCCAAATTACAAGAAAATCTACATCACAGAGAATGGTCTCGGATACAAAGATGAGTTTGTGGATGGGACAGTCTACGATGATGGACGGATTGATTATGTAAAGAAACACATGGAAGTGATTGCAGATGCAATCTCTGATGGAGCCAATGTCAAAGGCTACTTTATCTGGTCGTTGATGGATGTCTTTTCTTGGTCAAATGGTTACGAAAAGCGTTACGGCCTCTTCTATGTTGATTTTGAGACCCAGGAGCGCTATCCCAAGAAATCAGCTCACTGGTACAAAAAACTAGCTGAGACACAGATTATCGAGTAAAACTAAAACAAAAAAATTCCCCGCCAAAAGGCAGGGGAATTTTTATGGTTTTGATAAAAGAATGGTTGTTTGTTTCGACAGATCTTCAAATGTCTCCTGACTCAGTTTGGAATCTGAAACGATGGTATCAATCTCTGAGATATTGTAGAAAGTGTAAAAATCAAACTTATTAAACTTACTGTGGTCTGCCAGTAAGTATTTTTTATTGGCATTATTCAAGGCGATTCGTTGTACCTCGCCCTCTTCTTCACTGAAGGTAGCAATTGCCTTATCCTTAATACCATTACAACTTACAAACGCTTTAGAAAACTGAAGGTTGGTCAAATCCTGCAAGGTGAGTGTCCCTACAAAAGCACCAGTGATAGAGCGATAGTTTCCACCAATCAAAATCAGATCTGTTAGTTTTCGTTCGTTTAGGATGAGAAAAACAGGAAGACTGTTTGTTACGACACGAATATTATCAATTGGGAGCTCACGAGCAAAGCATTCTAAGGTCGTACCTGGTCCGATAAAAATAGTTTCACCTTCGTCAATCAAATGACCCGCAAAACGGCTGATTTCTTGTTTTTCAGCAATCTGCAAGCCTTGTTTTTCGACGTTTGAGCGTTCGTTGTTTAAGAGAGAACCTGTACGAAGTTTTTCAGCACCACCATGCACACGGACCAGTAAATCTTTATCTGCCAATTCTTGTAAGTAGCGACGAGCTGTCATATCTGATACATCCAGACGCGTCATGATTTCTTTTACGGTAATGGTTCCTTTAGTATTCACTGTTTCTAAAATACTATCTAGTTTTTCTTGCTTCAGCATCCTTATCACCTCGATTTCTACTATTATTATCTTACCATAAAACGCTCAATCAATCAAATAGAAAAAAACAAAATAAAACAAAAACAAAAATACCATGGTTGTTTTAAACAAACCATGATATTTTGAATGATTGGTTAAATTAGTCTAAACCGTAGTTGTAATCTTCGTCTTGCATTGCTTCAACTTCCCCAAGGAGGTAACCATTTCCGACTTGAGAGAAGAAGTCGTGGTTAGAAGTTCCTGTTGAGATTCCGTTCATGACGATAGGATTGACATCATCAGCTGAATCTGGGAAGAGAGGATCTTGTCCAAGATTCATCAGAGCCTTATTGGCATTGTAGCGAAGGAAGGTTTTGACTTCTTCAGTCCAACCAACACCGTCATAGAGACTTTCTGTATAGCCCTCTTCGTTCTCATAGAGGGTATAGAGCAGGTCGTACATCCATTCTTTGAGTTTTTCTTGCTCCTCTTCAGGTAATTCATTAAAACCAACTTGGAATTTGTAACCAATGTAGGTTCCGTGAACAGATTCATCACGGATAATCAACTTGATGATTTCCGCAACATTGGCAAGTTTGTTATTACCGAGATAGTAAAGTGGGGTGAAGAAACCAGAGTAGAAGAGGAAGGTTTCAAGAAAGACACTGGCAACTTTCTTTTCAAGGGGGCTACCATTGAGGTAGATTTCATTGATAATTTCCGCTTTTCTTTGTAGGTAGGGGTTAGTGTTGGTCCATTCAAAGATTTCTTCGATTTCAGCCTTGGTATTCAAGGTTGAAAAGATAGAAGAGTAAGATTTTGCGTGGACAGATTCCATAAACTGGATATTGTTGAAAACAGCTTCCTCATGCGGTGTACGGATGTCTGCGCGAAGGGCTTGAACCCCTGTTTCAGATTGCATAGTATCCAAAAGGGTCAAACCACCAAAGACTTTTCCTACTAAGTCTTTTTCTTTGTTTGATAGTTTTCTCCAGTCGTCTAGGTCATTTGACAAGGGGATACGCGTATCGAGCCAGAATTGCTCCGTCAGCTTTTCCCAAGTTGATTTGTCGATGACATCTTCGATGGCATTCCAGTTAATAGCTTTGTAGTAAGTTTCCATAAGGTGTATTTCTCCAATGTAATAGTAATTATTATGCAGCCTTGCTTAGTTTTATAGAACCTATTTCAATGGTATCATATTTTTTTATTGCGGAATAAGCAATAAATGTCATGGAGCCAAGAAAAAGTATAACGTAAATTGGCTCCCATTTACTATTTAGACAAGTAGTAAAAATTTTTTCCATTAAATCACACAGCTTTCACATTGGTTAGCACCGACTTCTCCACCGTCGTCTGTAAAGGTACGGACGTAGTAGATAGACTTGATACCCTTGTTAAAGGCATAGTTACGAAGGATTGACAAGTCACGTGTCGTTTGTTTGTTTTCTTTCTTCCATTCGTAAAGATCTTTTGGAATGTCACTACGCATAAAGAGAGTGAGTGAAAGCCCTTGGTCCACGTGTTCAGTAGCAGCAGCGTAAACATCAATCACCTTACGCATATCCATGTCGTAAGCAGAAGTGTAGTAAGGGATAGTATCTGTTGACAAGCCAGCAGCAGGGTAGTAGATTTTACCGATTTTCTTTTCTTGACGTTCTTCGATACGTTGCGTAATCGGGTGGATAGAAGCGGAAACGTCGTTGATGTAGCTGATAGAACCATTTGGAGCAACAGCAAGACGGTTTTGGTGATAAAGTCCATCTGCTTGAACCTTGTCACGAAGTTCAGCCCAGTCAGCAGCACTAGGGATAAAGACATCTTTGAAGAGCTCTTTGACACGGTCTGATTTTGGAAGGAATTCGCCTGTCACATACTTATCGAAGTAGCTTCCGTTAGCATAGTCTGATTTTTCAAAGTTGTGGAAGGTGATACCACGTTCACGCGCGATGTTATTAGATTCTACCAAGGTCCAGTAGTTCATAAGCATAAAGTAGATGCTAGTGAATTCAACAGACTCAGGTGATCCATATTCGATGAGTTGTTGCGCTAGATAGCTATGAAGTCCCATGGCACCAAGACCAAAGGTGTGGGCCAAGCTATTTCCGTGGTCGATAGTAGGTACAGCTACGATGTGTGAACTATCTGTAACGAAAGTCAAAGCACGAACCATGGCACGAATTGAACGACCAAAGTCAGGTGAAGTCATCATGTTGACCACGTTGGTTGAACCAAGGTTACATGAAACGTCCGTTCCCATTTGAAGGAATTCTTGAGCATCGTTGATCAAACTTGGTTCTTGAACTTGAAGAATCTCAGAACACAAGTTACTCATGATAATCTTACCCTCAACTGGATTTGCACGGTTAGCTGTATCAATGTTGACTACATAAGGATAGCCAGATTCTTGTTGCAATTTAGAAATTTCAGTTTCCAAATCACGCGCCTTGATTTTTGTCTTGCGGATATTTGGATTTGCTACTAGTTCATCATATTTTTCAGTGATGTCGATATAGTTGAATGGCACACCGTACTCAAGCTCTACAGAGTATGGACTGAAGAGGTACATTTCTTCATTTTTACGAGCCAATTCGTAGAATTTATCAGGTACTACAACACCGAGTGAGAGAGTCTTAACCCGAACTTTTTCATCAGCATTTTCTTTCTTAGTTGAAAGGAAAGCGATGATATCTGGGTGAAAGACGTTGAGGTAGACAACCCCAGCACCTTGACGTTGCCCGAGTTGGTTTGAGTAAGAGAAGCTGTCTTCAAAAAGCTTCATAACTGGTACGACACCAGATGCTGCTCCTTCATAGCCTTTGATAGGAGCTCCAGCTTCACGAAGGTTGCTGAGGGAAATTCCCACACCACCACCGATACGTGAAAGTTGAAGAGCAGAGTTGATAGAACGTCCGATAGAGTTCATGTCATCAGTTACTTGAATCAAGAAACAAGATACCAACTCCCCACGACGAGCACGACCTGCGTTCAAAAAGGAAGGAGTAGCTGGTTGGTAGCGTTGGTGGATGATTTCATTGGCAATATCAGTCGCAATCGCTTCATCTCCGTCAGCAAAGTAAAGTGCATTAAAGAAGACACGGTCTTCCATGCTTTCAAGGTAATATTCACCGTCATTAGTCTTCAAGGCGTATTGATTATAGAACTTATAGGCAGCCATGAAAGACTTGAATTGAAAGTTTTGGTCCTTGATAAATTGATGCAATTCTTCCAAGAATTCTGGGCGGTATTTCTTGATAAATGCTGTTTCAATGTAGTTGTGTTCAATGAGGTAGTTGATTTTATCAGTGATTGAATCAAAAACCATAGTGTTTGGAACTACATTTTCTTTAAAGAAAGCATCCAAGGCTTCTTTATCTTTATGAAGCATGATTTGTCCATTAACAGGACGGTTAATTTCGTTATTGAGACGGAAGTAGGTCACGTCCTCAAGATGTTTTAATCCCATAAAATTTCCTTTATCTAATTACAAAAGAAAGGCCTCTAAGTTAGCCCTAGAAGCGAGTTTCTTCTGGATGATGTACTAAGATTATGCTAATTGTTTCAGTTTTTCTGGTTGGAAACCTGAAAAGACTTCAGTTGGTGTTTGGATAACAGGAGCTGCGCTGAAACCGAGCTCTTTAACTTGATCGATGTACTCAGGTTGCTCGTCGAGATTGATCTCACGATAAGCGACATTGTTGCTGTCCAAGAAACGTTTGGTCATTTTACATTGTACACAATTATTTTTAGAATAAACCGTTACCATTTTCGTAACTCCTCATAAAATTTGATTACTTTCTTAGTATATCAGAAAAAAAAACTTTGTCAAACTTTTTAAACTAAATCTTGTGCCTAAAAGTTACAGTTTTAAAAACAAAATACAATATATAGTGGTTTTTAAAACATAAGTTTTGACTTTCATTGAACTATCAAATTTTATTAAAACAAAAAAACTATATCCTGTATGTTGGTAATTTATATAGAAGATTTTCAGCAAGTTATCTGAAAGGAAATTGAAGAAAGTCCATAAAACACTTGAAAAATTATCTTGAAGGTGATATAATACACTATTGTAAGGGTTATCACATATAACTCAAAAAAGAAAACACTTAAAGGAGAGTCAAACTATGGCTTCTAAAGATTTCCACGTAGTGGCAGAAACAGGTATCCACGCACGTCCAGCAACATTGTTGGTACAAACAGCTAGCAAATTTGCTTCAGATATCACTCTTGAGTACAAAGGTAAATCAGTAAACCTTAAATCTATCATGGGTGTTATGAGTCTTGGTGTTGGCCAAGGCGCTGACGTTACAATTTCAGCTGAAGGTGCAGATGCTGACGATGCAATCGCTGCTATCTCAGAAACAATGGAAAAAGAAGGATTGGCATAAGGAAATGACAGAAATGCTTAAAGGAATCGCAGCATCAGACGGTGTTGCAGTTGCAAAAGCATATCTACTCGTTCAACCGGATTTGTCATTTGAGACTGTTACAGTCGAAGATACAAACGCAGAAGAAGCTCGCCTTGATGTCGCTCTAAAAGCATCACAAGACGAGCTTTCTGTTATTCGTGAGAAAGCAGTAGGTACGCTCGGTGAAGAAGCTGCTCAAGTATTTGACGCTCACTTAATGGTTCTTGCTGACCCAGAAATGATCAGCCAAATCAAAGAAACAATCCGTGCTAAGAAAGTGAATGCAGAAGCAGGTCTGAAAGAAGTGACAGACATGTTTATCACTATCTTTGAGGGTATGGAAGACAACCCATACATGCAAGAACGTGCGGCGGATATCCGCGACGTGACAAAACGTGTATTGGCAAATCTTCTTGGTAAAAAATTGCCAAACCCAGCTTCTATCAATGAAGAAGTAATCGTCATTGCACATGACTTGACTCCTTCTGATACAGCTCAATTGGACAAAAACTTTGTAAAAGCTTTTGTAACCAACATCGGTGGACGTACAAGCCACTCAGCTATCATGGCACGTACACTTGAAATTGCTGCTGTATTGGGTACAAACAACATCACTGAAATCGTTAAAGACGGTGACATCCTTGCCGTTAACGGAATCACTGGTGAGGTTATTATCAACCCAACTGATGAGCAAGCAGCAGAATTCAAGGCAGCTGGTGAAGCTTATGCGAAGCAAAAAGCTGAATGGGCTCTCTTGAAAGATGCCAAAACAGTAACTGCTGATGGTAAACACTTTGAATTGGCTGCCAACATCGGTACTCCAAAAGACGTCGAAGGTGTCAATGACAATGGTGCTGAAGCTGTCGGTCTTTACCGTACAGAGTTCTTGTACATGGATTCTCAAGACTTCCCAACAGAAGACGAGCAGTACGAAGCTTACAAGGCTGTACTTGAAGGAATGAACGGTAAACCTGTTGTCGTTCGTACAATGGATATCGGTGGAGATAAGGAACTTCCTTACTTCGATATGCCTCACGAAATGAACCCATTCCTTGGATTCCGTGCCCTTCGTATCTCTATCTCTGAGACTGGAGATGCTATGTTCCGCACACAAATCCGTGCCCTTCTTCGTGCGTCTGTTCACGGTCAATTGCGTATCATGTTCCCAATGGTTGCGCTCTTGAAAGAATTCCGTGCAGCTAAAGCAGTCTTTGACGAAGAAAAAGCAAACCTTCTTGCTGAAGGAGTTGCAGTTGCGGATAATATCCAAGTTGGTATCATGATCGAAATCCCTGCAGCAGCCATGCTTGCAGACCAATTTGCTAAAGAAGTTGACTTCTTCTCAATTGGTACAAATGACTTGATCCAATACACAATGGCAGCAGACCGTATGAACGAGCAAGTTTCATACCTTTACCAACCATACAACCCATCAATCCTACGTTTGATCAACAACGTTATCAAAGCAGCTCACGCTGAAGGTAAATGGGCTGGTATGTGTGGTGAGATGGCTGGTGACCAACAAGCTGTTCCACTTCTTGTCGGAATGGGCTTGGATGAGTTCTCTATGTCAGCAACATCTGTACTTCGTACACGTAGCTTGATGAAGAAATTGGATACAGCTAAGATGGAAGAGTACGCAAACCGTGCCCTTACAGAATGCTCAACAATGGAAGAAGTTCTTGAACTTCAAAAAGAATACGTTAATTTTGATTAATCAAAAAGTCCTTGCAACTCGGTTGCAGGGATTTTTTTAAAGAATTTTCAAGAAAATCTTTTTTATATAAAGTTCATTCTAGAGAAAGTAGTGGTGGGGAATAAAAAAATACTTAACTAGTTCATAAAATTCTTGACAAGTTGCAAATTTAGGGGTAAACTATTAACCAGTTAACTATTAGAGAGGAGTTTCTGCAATTTAGAAATGAATTGCGACTAGAAATATCAAAAAGAAAGAGAGCTTCGATGAAAATTAATAAAAAATACCTAGCAGGTTCTGCGGCAGCCTTGATTTTAAGTGTTTGTTCTTACGAGTTGGGACTGTATCAAGCTAGAACGGTTAAGGAAAATAATCGTGTTTCCTATATAGATGGAAAACAAGCGACGCAAAAAACGGAGAATTTGACTCCTGATGAAGTCAGTAAAAAAGAAGGCATCAATGCTGAGCAAATCGTCATCAAGATAACAGACCAAGGCTATGTCACTTCACATGGCGACCACTATCATTATTACAATGGAAAGGTTCCTTATGATGCGATTTTTAGTGAAGAATTACTCATGAAGGATCCAAACTATAGGCTAAAAGATGAGGATATTGTTAATGAAGTCAAGGGTGGTTATGTTATCAAGGTAGATGGAAAATACTATGTTTACCTTAAGGATGCTGCCCATGCTGATAATGTCCGTACAAAAGAGGAAATCAATCGACAAAAACAAGAGCATAGTCAGCATCGTGAAGGTGGGACTCCAAGAAACGATGGTGCTGTAGCTCTGGCACGTTCGCAAGGACGTTATACCACAGATGATGGTTACATCTTTAATGCATCTGATATCATTGAAGATACTGGCGATGCTTATATCGTTCCTCATGGTGATCATTACCATTATATTCCTAAGAATGAATTATCAGCTAGCGAATTGGCTGCTGCAGAAGCCTTCCTATCTGGTCGGGGAAGTTTGTCAAGTTCAAGAACCTATCGCCGACAAAATAGCGATAGCACCCCAAGAACTAACTGGGTTCCTTCTGTAAGCAATCAGGGAACTACCAATACTAACACAAGCAACAACAGTAACACTAACAGTCAAGCAAGTCAAAGTGATGACATTGATAGTCTTTTGAGACAGCTCTACAAACTGCCTTTGAGCCAACGACACGTGGAATCAGATGGACTTGTCTTTGATCCAGCGCAAATCACAAGTCGTACAGCCAGAGGTGTAGCTGTCCCTCATGGTAACCATTACCACTTTATCCCTTATGAACAAATGTCTGAATTAGAAGAGCGAATCGCTCGCATCATTCCACTTCGTTACAGTTCGAACCATTGGGTGCCAGATTCAAGACCAGAACAACCAAACCCACAACCGAATCCGCAACCTGCACCAAATCCTCAACCTGCTCCAAGCAATCCAATTGACGAAAAATTGGTCAAACAAGCGGTTCGAAAAGTAGCTGATGGTTATGTCTTTGAAGAGAATGGAGTTTCTCGTTATATCCCAGCCAAGGAACTTTCAGCAGAAACAGCAGCAGCCATTGATAGTAAACTAGCCAAGCTAGAAAGTTTATCTCATAAGCTAGGAGCTAAGAAAACTGAGCTCCCATCTAGTGATCGAGAATTTTACAATAAGGCTTATGACCTACTAGCAAGAATTCATCAAGATTTACTTGATAATAAAGGTCGACAAGTTGATTTTGAGGCCTTGGATAAACTGTTGGAACGTCTCAATGATGCCTCAAGAGATAAAGTCAAGTTAGTGAATGATATTCTTGACTTCTCAGCACCGATTCGTCATCCAGAACGTTTAGGAAAACCAAATGCGCAAATTGCTTATACAGATGATGAGATTCAAGTAGCCAAGTTGGCAGGCAAGTATACAACAGAAGATGGCTATATCTTTGATCCTCGTGATATCACCAGTGATGAGGGGGATGCCTATGTAACTCCGCATATGACCCACAGTCATTGGATTAAGAAAGATAGTTTGTCTGAAGCTGAAAGAGCAGCAGCCCAAGCTTATACTAAAGAGAAAGGTTTGACACCTCCTTCGACTGACCATCAGAATTCAGGAAATACTGAGGCTAAAGGAGCAGAAGCTATCTACAATCGCGTGAAGGCAGCTAAGAAGGTGCCACTTGATCGTATGCCTTACAATCTCCAACATACTGTGGAAGTCAAAAACGGAAGCTTGATTATTCCTCATTATGACCATTACCATAACATCAAATTTGAGTGGTTTGACGAAGGCCTTTATGAGGCACCTAAGGGGTATACTCTGGAGGATCTTTTTGCGACTGTAAAATACTATGTAGAACATCCAAACGAACGTCCGCATTCAGATAGTGGATGGGGCAATGCAAGTGACCATGTTCAAAGAAATCAAAATGGTCAAGCTGGTAACAATCAATCGGAAAAACCATCAGTGGAGAAACCTCGTACAGAAAAACATGAGGAAGAAAAACCTCGCGAAGAGAAACCTCAGAGTGAGAAACCAGAATCTCCAACACCATCAGAGGAGCCAAAAGAAGAATCGCCAGAGGAGCCAGAAGAACCTCAGGTTGAAACTGAAAAGGTTGAAGAAAAACTGAGAGAGGCTGAAGATTTACTCGGAAAAATTCAGGATCCAATTACCAAGTCCAACGCCAAAGAAACTCTCACAGGATTAAAGAATAATTTACTATTTGGCGCCCAAGACAACAATACTATTATGGCAGAAGCTGAAAAACTATTGGCTTTGTTAAGGGAGAGTAAGTAGTCGTAGCAGCATGTTCTAACTCCTAAAAACAGGATAGGAGAACGGGAAAACGAAAAATGAGAGCAGAATGTAAGTTCTAGTTCTCATTTTTTCATGGAAATGTGCAAAATGTCTTGACATATGGTGTAAATAAAGATAAACTATTTACTAGTTAATTAAATGGTTAAATACTAGTTAAGGAGTAATAATGAAAAAAAGAACGATCCTATTATTGATGGCCAGTCTGCTGGCTCTTGTCTTAGGAGCATGTAGTCAAAAAGAAAAACAAGAAGCAAAAGGGATGAAGATTGTCACAAGTTTTTACCCTATCTACGCCATGGTCAAAGAGGTATCAGGTGACTTGAATGATGTACGGATGATTCAGTCAAGTAGTGGAATTCACTCATATGAACCCTCAGCGAACGATATTGCTGCTATTTATGACGCGGATGTCTTTGTCTACCACTCGCATACACTGGAGTCTTGGGCGGGAAGTCTAGATCCCAACTTGAAAAAATCAAAAGTAAAAGTCTTAGAAGCGTCTGAAGGGATGACCTTGGAACGTGTACCCGGTTTGGAAGACGTAGAAGCTGGTGATGGGATTGATGAAAAAACACTTTACGACCCGCACACTTGGTTAGATCCTGAAAAAGCAGGCGAAGAAGCACAGATTATTGCGGACAAACTTTCTGAAATTGATAGTGCAAACAAGGAAACCTATCAAAAGAATGCCAAAAACTTTATCGCTAAAGCTCAAGAATTAAGCAAGAAATACCAGCCCATTTTCGAAAAAGCGAGTCAAAAGACTTTTGTTACACAACACACAGCCTTTTCTTACCTAGCTAAACGCTTTGGTTTGAGACAACTTGGAATTGCTGGTATCTCTCCTGAACAAGAGCCGAGTCCCAGACAGTTGACTGAAATCCAAGAATTTGTCAAAACCTATAAGGTTAAAACCATCTTTACTGAGAGCAATGCTTCCTCTAAAGTTGCTGAAACCTTGGTCAAATCAACAGGAGTTAGTCTGAAAACACTGAATCCTTTGGAAGCAGACCCCGAAAATAACAAAACTTACTTAGAAAATCTAGAAGAAAATATAAATGTTCTTGCAGAAGAATTAAAATGAGGAGATGATGAAAATGAAGAAGAAATATCTTGCAGCGGGATCGGCTTTAGTCCTTTCTCTAAGTCTTTGCATCTATGCACTGAACCAACACCAAGTAGAAGTAAACAAAGATAATAACCGTGTATCTTATGTTGATGGTAAACAAGACTCTCAAAAAACAGAGACTCAGACACCAGATCAAGTTAGCAAAAAAGAAGATATTCAGTCAGAACAAATTGTCGTGAAAATTACTGATCAAGGTTATGTGACATCACACGGTGATCATTTCCATTATTACAATGGGAAAGTTCCTTTTGATGCGATTTTCAGTGAAGAACTTTTGATGAAAGATGCCAATTATCAGCTTAAAGACACTGATATTGTCAATGAAATCAAAGGTGGCTATATTATCAAGGTGGATGGTAAGCATTATGTTTACCTTAAGGATGCGGCGCATGCAGATAACGTTCGTACAAAGGACGAAATTGAACGCCAAAAACAAGGTCATACACACGATGCACCAACTTCTAACGGTGCAGTGACACTTGCACGATCACAAGGACGCTATACTACCGATGATGGATATATTTTTAATCCATCTGATATTATAGAGGATACTGGTGATGCTTATATCGTTCCTCATGGAGGACATTACCACTATATTCCAAAAAGTTCCTTGTCTGCTAGCGAATTGGCAGCTGCTCAAGCTTACTTCTCTGGAACTAGAAAGCAACCAACTGTGACTGACTATCGTCCAAACCAAAATGGAAGCAGTCAAACCACTAATCCAAGTCAACAAACCGAAACACCAAGCAAACCAGAAGAGAGCCTTCAGAGTCTATTGCAGCAACTTTATGCTCTTCCAAGTAATCAACGTTATGCTGAATCAGATGGCTTGATTTTTGATCCTGCTAAGATTTCAAGTAGAACGCCGAGTGGCGTGGCGATTCCTCACGGAAATCACTATCATTTCATCCCATATACAAAGCTTTCTGCCTTGGAAGAAAAGATTGCGCGTATGGTTCCTTTATCTAGCGACAGTGGGAAGCCAACACCTTTGGAAAATCCAAGCAAACCAGCAGAGCATCCAGCTCAACAAGATCATCCTCATGACCAAGACGGTGACCATGGAAGTCAGGATACCAACCATGAAGACCATGACCATGATGGAGAGGAGCATGACCACCACCACGGTGAAGAACATGATCATGGTTTTGCAGCTGACCGTGTCATTAGTGAAGATGAGCAAGGGTTTGTAGTTTCTCATGGAGATCACGCTCATTATTTCTTTAAGAAGGACTTGACTGCAACCCAAATCAAAGCTGCTCAGGATCACTTGAAAGAAAATCATCAGTCTCAGCACGTTCAACCACTTGCAAAGACTGTGGAAAGTTTCTCAAGAGATGCTAGCGATGAAGAAAAAATCAAGTATATCTCACAGACCTACGGGGTTCCGCTCGAAGCGATTCGCATTTCAAATGGATTCTTTGTCTTTGGAAATCCAGACCAAGCTTATGATCCAACCCATATCCATCCCTATGCTGTTCGAAAAGAACATGTTCGTATTCCTCTCCAAACTGGAAATCCAGAACTGGATTTCCTAAATGAACTGTATACGACTGCTCTACGTGATGGGGTGTCTCCTTATAGTTTGCAAGTAGAAAATGATAGTTTTGTGATTCCTCACGGAGACCACAATCACTACATCAAGGTTCAAACTAAGGGCTATGAAGTAGCTTTGAAAAATAAGATTCCGGCCCTACAATCGACCTATCAACCTGGAGCATTTGATGAACAAACTGTTCTATCTAAGGTGGATCAACTTTTAGCAGATAGCAGAAGTCTCTACAAAGACCAGCCAATCATGCAGAGACGTGTTGAACTTGCTTTGGGGCAATTCACCGAAAATATGAAAAAACTGGCAACAAACTCAACTGCTGGATATCTAGCAGCCTTGGATCTCTTTGATAAACAGTATATCCATGTGGATCAAAGTGTGGCACCGGTTGAAACTTCACCTTTAGATAAGAAGTACCAAGCTCTAGTAGATAAGATCAATACACTGGATACAGATACTTATGGCCTGCCTAAGAAAGATCTTTTGGTACATTTGCAGGAAGCAAAACTAGCACAAGATGAGACAGAGTTGGATGCCATTGAAACAAAACTTCAGGCCTTGCAAGATTTCCGAGATCGGACAGGGGTTACAACAGTAGAGTACATCAAGTATTTCTATGAACATGTATCTGATGGTCGTTTGAGAGAAGAACTTCGGAACCGTGTTGCCCAGTTGACTTGGGAACTTTACCAGTCACAATCTTTCCTCAAAGCAACCGACTTGAACAAGTTATTCCCAACTATTTACCAAACTAAGCTAGAAGTAGAAGAAGCTCTCAAAGAAGAACCCGTATCTACAAAAGCTGGTAAGACTATTCTAGATACGGAAAAAGTAGATAGTCAAACTGCTAAGATCGCCATCTATGAATTCCTAAAAGAACTCTACGGTGATTTTATGCCAGAAGAGCGGGTTAGCCATGTTAAGAAGGAAGAAGTGGATGCTCTCCTAACTAAAGCTGCCCAACTCCTAGCACGTGTCAAAGAAGATGGTGTCAAACAATCCCTAGCTGAAGAAGCAGCTAATATCAAAGCGGCTACTGAAAAGGAAAATGCAGACCTTGACGAAGCTGAAACACAACTTGAGGATCTTTTAAATCGTATTGCAGCGACTATCCAACGAGAGGAAAAAGAAGCAGAACAAGATCCACAAACCGTGATCATCTACCAAAAACTCTATAATGTCTTGCTCTCTCTTCACAAGTACTTAGAGGATAACAAAGGATCCGATGATGACTTTGAACGAGTTGATGCCCTATTTGATCAACTTGCAGCCAAAAGCAGTGATAAAGAAGGTCTCCTCACTCTAGCTAAAGAAATCATTAGCTTGAACCAGGAACTCCGTTCAACAGCAAGTGAAACTGATAGCCAATCTAAGTCTGAGAAAGACAGTGAGACAGTTGCTTCTCAACCAACAGAAAAGCAAGCGCAAAGTGAGTCTGAGCCAAGTGCTCAACCAAACGAATAAAAAGAAAGGCGAAGTAGCTGAGCTACCTCGTCTTTTTTAGTCTTTATAAGATACAATGCCAATGATGGTATCCACCGCACGCTCCATAGTCTGAAGGCTGACGTATTCAAAACGTCCATGCATGTTTTCTCCACCAGCAAAGATATTTGGAGTTGGAATTCCCATAAAGGAAATCTTAGATCCATCTGTGCCACCACGAATTGGTTCGATAATTGGCGTGATACCTATATCTTCCATAACAGCTTTAGCAATGGTAACAGGCGTCATGTCTTTCTCAATGACTTCCTTCATATTGTAGTACTGGTCTGTCAGAGTTAAGGTCACGCGATCATTCCCAAGCTCTTGATTCATCTTGTCAGCGATGGCTTGCATAGCTGCTTTACGCGCTTCAAAGGCATCCTTTTCAAAATCGCGAATGATGTAGCTTGCACGCGCCTCCTCGACACTACCTGACACATCCATAAGATGATAGAAACCTTGGTAACCATCTGTCAGTTCAGGTCGGTCATTTTCTGGAAGTTGATTATGAAAATCAATTGCTAGCTGAAGGGCATTGACCATCTGACCTTTAGCAGTACCAGGGTGGACATTGCGACCTTGGAAATGGAGTTCAGCACCAGCTGCTGAGAAAGTCTCGTATTGAAGCTCCCCTAGTGGTCCACCATCAACAGTATAGGCAAAGTCAACGTCAAAGTCTTCAGCATCAAACTTGTTAGCTCCAACACCGATTTCTTCATCTGGTCCAAAACCAACTCGAATCTCACAGTGTTTGATTTCGGGATGAGCAGTCAGATATTCAATAGCAGTCATAATCTCAGCGATCCCTGACTTGTCATCAGCACCCAGCAAGGTCGTGCCATCGGTTGTGATAAGCGTTTGGCCTGGATATTTTTCAAGACTCTTAAAGTCAGCTGGATCCAGTTTAAATCCAGAATCACCCAAGTCGATAACTCCACCGTCGTAATTTTCGATAACTTGCGGATTAACTCCCTCAGCATTAAAGTCAGCTGTATCCATGTGGGAGATGAACCCGATTTTGCGTGTCAAGCTCGGATCATTAGCTGGTAAGGTACCAATGGCGAAACCATTTGGGAGGTAGTAAACATTTTGCAGGCCGACACGTTTCATTTCAGGAATAAGAACATTGGTCGCAAAATCTACCTGACTTTGCGTACTTGGAGTAGTAGTCGAGTGTTCATCAGAACGCGTATTGACCTTAACGTAGGTCAAGAAATGCTCTAAAAGGTTGGGATAAGTCATAAAAACTCCTTTAATATCATTTTTTTCATTGTATCATAGAAAGAGGAGAAAAACAAAAGATTGTGAATGTCGCTATGTCAGCGTTTACTTATTAGTGAATTCATGATAAAATAAACTTGATAAAAAAATCACAAGGAAGCGATTATGAAAAAAGCAATTTTAATGATGACCTTCGGTTCGCCAGAAGAGATTACCTTTGAAGGTGTGGCTGATTTTTTCACAAATATTCGTCGTGGAGTGAGACCTCGAGACCACGAGATTCAAACTCTCTATGATAATTATATACGAATTGGTGGCACTCCTTTGCAAAAAATTACTCGTGAAGAGGTTGCCTTGGTAGAAGCTAGGCTGGGGAATGAGTATAGTGTTTATTTTGCTAATAAGTTTTCTAGACCCTTTATCCCAGATGTGATTGGTCAGATGGAAGCAGACGGAATTGAGCAGTGTATTTGTTTGATTTTGGAGCCCCATTATTCTTTTTACTCTGTTATGGGCTATGAGAAATTTTTAGAAAGCAAGCAAATTCAATTTTTAGTTATTAAGGACTGGTATCAAGAAGAAGCGCTCTTAAACTATTGGGCAGATGAAATTGCTAAAATTTTAAAAGAAGAAGTGAAGCAAGATAGCTTTAAAGTCATCTTTTCAGCCCATAGTGTGCCCGTTTTTGCCTTGGATTTTGGTGATCCTTATATCGATCAAATTTTTGAAAATAGCAAGCTAGTTGCTGAAAAACTAGGTTTGGATTCAGAACAATATACCAACACTTGGCAGAGTGAGAGTGATATCGGTATTCCATGGATTAAGCCAGATGTTTTAGAATATCTCAGAGAACAGACAGAACATCCAGACCATTATATTTTTGTACCTATTAGTTTTATCAGTGAGCACATTGAAGTCTTGTTTGACAACGATGTGGAATGTTATGAGTTATGTCAGGAATTGGGGGTGCATTACCATCGTCCACCAATGCCAAATACGGATAGTCGTTTAATTGACGCCTTAGTTGCTACTGTAAGAGCCAATGAAGACAAAGGATTTAAAGCTTTTCTTCCAGAAGAAGAAACCTTTGATGAGTTAGTTCCTTCAGCAACTACCAAGGACATCATGAAAGAGACAGACGACCTTCAGATGCCAGAATTTGTGAAAAAATTGATTGAGAAAAAAGGTCGTGAAAATGTTAAGATGCCTTATCTTATCAAAAAAATGCTTGAGAAAGCAGGTAAGTTACCAAAATTGTAAAGGAAAAAGGATTTAGCTTTGTGCTAGATCCTTTTAATCGATTATTTTTTCTCAAGAAGAGCTTTGATTTCTTGAAGTACTTCCAATTCAGTTGGAGCAGCAGGAGCTTCCTCAGCTTCTTCTTCTTTTTTAGTAAGGTTTTGCGCTTTTTCCATACCTTTAACAACGAAGAAAAGCACAGTACCTACAACGAGGAAGTTGATAATAGCACTCAAGAATTTACCATATGTAACACCATTCCATGCAAGATCAGCGATGTTGTTAGCATTCGCAGCTTCCAAGGCAGGGTTCAATAGAAGTGGAGTGATGATATCATTAACAAATGAAGTAACGATAGCACCAAAAGCAGAGGCAATGATCACACCGACAGCAAGGTCAACAACATTACCACGAAGCAAAAATGCTTTAAGATCCTTTAACATTTTCATAAATTCCTTTCAAAAATTCTAATTAATTATATCCCAAATAGTGAAATAATACAACTCTGATGTTCTAACAACCCATTATTTTGTTTTAAAAATATAGACTTTACTAAAAATATAGTTAAGAATGATAATCAAAACCTGCGCAATTATCGTTTCGATGGCATTAACCTGATCTAGTTGATCGTTGACAAATTGCCCGATAATATCAGGATAAGATGTAACGAAGATATAAGTTAAAAGAACGTCAAGACCAAGTGTAGAAAGACGTGCTAAGAAAAATTTGGCCAGACGGATTGCCCAATTCCTTCTCTTTTGTTTAAAAACAAATGTATCATTAGTGATAAAGGCAAAAAGAATACCGATAATATTTGCAAGTGCAGTTGCTAGGATTTCCTGATGACTGATATGGTAGATAGCTAAACGTGATAAAA
Organism: Streptococcus australis; assembly: GCF_901543175.1. Lineage (NCBI taxonomy): Bacteria > Bacillati > Bacillota > Bacilli > Lactobacillales > Streptococcaceae > Streptococcus > Streptococcus australis. The sequence goes on from NZ_LR594040.1 coordinate 896,264, forward strand.
TAGATACTAAAGTAGTAGCTCCACCAAAAAATAGATAGGAGAGGATTTCATTATCAAAAAAAGTTTTTATTTGATTTTTCATAATTTTAGTATAGCATAAAGACATATATTGTGCTATACTAGTAAGGTTGATTCACTCAACCCTTGGTGCTTAGCTTCTTTCACCAAGCATATTTCACGCGGGAAACCGCCAAAGGAGAAAACATGAAAAATTTAACTGTTCGTGACATGGCAGATATTGCTATCGTTGCTGCTATCTATGTGGTTTTGACCATTACCCCACCGCTGAATGCCATTAGCTACGGTGCTTACCAGTTCCGTATTTCTGAGATGATGAATTTTTTGGCCTTTTACAATCCTAAATACATCATCGGTGTGACGATTGGTTGTATGATTGCTAATTTCTTTAGTTTTGGTATGATTGATGTCTTTGTTGGAGGGGGATCTACCCTGGTCTTTTTAAGTTTAGGTGTCTGGCTCTTTAGCAAGTATAAGAAAGACTATTTGTTCAATGGTTTGATTCGAAAAGATCATTTCTTCTTTTCAATCCTTTTCTCTATTTCAATGATTACCATTGCAGCAGAACTTCATATCGTTGCTGAAGCTCCATTCTTCTTCACTTGGTTTTCTACAGGGATTGGAGAGTTTGCTTCGCTTATCGTTGGTGCAATCCTAATCGGAAAACTGGGACAGCGAATCGACCTTACAAAATAAGAAGTTTATAAGCTAGATACTTGCCAGGTCTAGCTTTTCTCATTCTAGAAAATTAAAAGAGAGCGCTTGACAAGAGCATAGAACTATAGTATACTTTTTAGGTAAGCTGATTTAGCTCAGTTGGCAGAGCGCATCCATGGTAAGGATGAGGTCGCCGGTTCAATCCCGGCAATTAGCATTAAATGGACAGAAAAACTCTTGATATTCGAGAGTTTTTTTATATTTACCTCGCATTAGCCTTGACAAAGTCAGCAAAGCATAGTAGAATAAAACCTGCGATGAGTCGATAGGTAGTCTTCGGACTACTATTGAGCATAAGGAGGTCATAACGCAGGAGCGGACCTTGGTGAGTTGTGTGAACCAGCTCATCACATGAAGATGCCTCTTAGTCCCTAGTCAATGGCTAGGGATTTTTAATTTTCAGAAAATATAGCTTAAAAAGCTTTGCAATTCACTGAAAAAGTAGTATAATACTTCTATTATAGAAATTTTTAGAAAATTCCGAAAGAGGTTATTTATGGGATATACAGTTGCTGTAGTCGGCGCGACAGGTGCTGTCGGAGCTCAGATGATAAAAATGCTGGAAGAGTCATCACTTCCTATTGATAAAATTCGTTACCTTGCTTCTGCACGTTCAGCTGGTAAGACTTTGAAATTTAAAGATCAAGATATTACGATTGAGGAGACGACTGAGACAGCTTTTGAAGGTGTGGATATCGCTCTCTTCTCAGCTGGTGGTTCGACATCTGCCAAGTATGCTCCCTACGCAGTTAAGGCTGGTGCAGTAGTGGTTGATAACACATCTTACTTCCGTCAAAATCCAGATGTACCATTGGTTGTTCCAGAGGTCAATGCTCATGCACTTGATGACCACAACGGAATTATTGCCTGCCCTAACTGTTCCACAATCCAAATGATGGTTGCCCTTGAACCTGTTCGTCAAAAATGGGGCTTGGACCGTATCATCGTTTCAACTTACCAAGCCGTTTCAGGTGCAGGTATGGGAGCTATTCTTGAAACTCAACGTGAACTTCGTGAAGTTTTAAATGATGGAGTGAATCCACGTGATTTGCATGCGGAAATCTTACCTTCAGGTGGTGACAAGAAACATTATCCTATCGCCTTCAATGCTCTTCCACAAATTGATGTCTTCACTGACAATGATTACACTTACGAAGAAATGAAGATGACTAAGGAAACTAAGAAAATTATGGAAGATGATAGCATTGCAGTATCTGCAACATGTGTGCGTATTCCAGTCTTGTCAGCCCACTCTGAGTCTGTTTACATCGAAACAAAAGAAGTGGCTCCAATTGAAGAAGTAAAAGCAGCTATCGCAGCCTTCCCAGGTGCTGTCCTTGAAGATGATGTAGCTCATCAAATCTATCCTCAAGCTATCAATGCAGTGGGTTCACGTGATACCTTTGTTGGTCGTATCCGTAAGGACTTGGATGCTGAAAAAGGAATCCACATGTGGGTTGTTTCAGATAATCTTCTTAAAGGTGCTGCTTGGAACTCTGTACAGATCGCAGAAACGCTTCATGAGCGTGGTTTAGTCCGTCCAACAGCTGAGCTAAAATTTGAATTGAAATAATGGTTTAGGAGTTCGAATGAACTCCTTCTTTGAAATAGAGAGGTGTTTCTCATGTCTTACCAAGATCTAAAAGAGTGTAAAATCATCACGGCCTTCATCACTCCTTTCCATGATGATGGTTCTATCAACTTTGATGCAATCCCTGCCTTGATTGAGTATTTGTTGGACCATCATACGGATGGCATTCTCCTTGCAGGGACTACAGCTGAAAGTCCGACTTTGACTCACGATGAGGAGTTGGAAATTTTTACTGCTGTACAAAAAGTGGTCAATGGACGGGTTCCACTCATTGCCGGTATCGGTACCAATGACACGCGTGACTCTATCGAGTTTGTCAAAGAAGTAGCTGTGTTTGGTGGATTTGCGGCGGGACTTGCAATCGTACCTTACTATAACAAACCATCACAAGAAGGTATGTACCAGCACTTTAAAGCCATTGCAGATGCGTCTGACTTACCGATTATTATCTATAACATTCCAGGGCGTGTGGTTGTCGAATTGACTCCTGAAACCATGCTTCGCTTGGCTGACCATCCAAATATTATCGGTGTCAAAGAATGTACTAGCTTGGCAAATATGGCTTACTTGATTGAGCATAAGCCAGAAGAATTCTTGATTTATACAGGTGAGGACGGAGATGCCTTCCATGCGATGAATCTCGGAGCAGATGGTGTGATCTCTGTTGCTTCACATACAAATGGAGATGAGATGCATGAGATGTTCACTGCTATTGCAGAAAGCGACATGAAGAGAGCAGCAGCTATTCAGCGTCAGTTCATTCCTAAGGTCAACGCCCTCTTCTCTTATCCAAGTCCTGCACCTGTTAAAGCAGTTTTGAACTACATGGGATTTGATGCTGGACCAACTCGTCTACCTCTAGTTCCAGCACCAGAAGAAGATGCCAAACGCATTATCAAAGTTGTCGTAGACGGCGACTACGAGGCCACAAAGGCAACTGTAACAGGTGTCTTAAGACCAGATTACTAATAAAGACAATAAAATCCATGACCGCAAGAACGATCATGGATTTCTTATTTTCCTAAACAGAATTGGCTAAAGAGTTGGGTAATGAGTTCATCTGGAGCCGCATCACCTGTGATTTCTCCGAGAATTTCCCAAGTACGGGTCAAGTCAACCTGGAGAAGGTCGACTGGCATCCCAAGCTCTAGTCCTTCATTAACTGCTTGCAAGCTTTCAACAGCCTTTTCAATCAAGGAAATGTGACGGGCATTGGATAGGTAGGTTGCATCTTGCTCGACAAGACCGGCATTTTCAAAGAAAAGGTTGTTGATGCGTTCCTCAATTTTATCAATATTTTGATTTTTAAGAACTGAAATACGAATAGCGTCATCTGGAAGTTCAGAAGTTTCAATCGTTTCAGGCAAGTCGGTTTTATTAAGTAGAATAATGCGATTAGTATCCTGACTGATTTCTAGGAGTTGGCGGTCTTGAGCAGTTAGGGGTTCACTGGCATTTAGCACCAGTAGAACCAAGTCAGCTTCCTTGAGGGCTTTTTTCGAACGCTCAACACCGATTTGTTCGACGATGTCCTCTGTTTCACGAATTCCAGCTGTATCAATTAATTTAAGCGGGACACCGTTGATGTTGACGTATTCTTCAATGACATCACGCGTTGTACCAGCGATATCCGTCACGATAGCCTTGTCTTCACGCAAGAGGTTGTTGAGAAGGCTGGATTTCCCAACGTTGGGACGTCCGATGATGGCTGTTGAAATGCCCTCGCGAAGGATTTTACCACGGCGAGCTGTTTTAAGGAGATTGGTCAAGAGTTGTTCAAACTCCATAGTCTTTTCACGAACAACTGCAGTAGTAGCTTCCTCAACATCGTCGTACTCAGGATAGTCAATATTGACCTCAACTTGGGCAAGTGTATTGAGGATTTCTTGGCGAGTATTGTTAATGAGATCAGAAAGAGAACCGTCCAATTGTTTGACTGCTATGTTCATGGCTTTATCTGTCTTGGCACGGATGATGTCCATCACCGCCTCAGCCTGAGTCAAGTCCACACGACCATTTAGAAAGGCACGCTTGGTAAATTCACCAGGTTCTGCCATACGAGCTCCTTCACGGATAGCTAGCTGGAGAATTTCATTGGTCACGGCAATTCCACCGTGGGTGTTAATCTCGATAATATCTTCACGGGTGAAGGTCTTAGGAGACTTCATAGCCCCAACCATGACCTCGTCCATGACCTTGCCTGTCTGAGGGTCAACGATATGCCCGTAGTTAAGAGTGTGGCTGGCAACCTTACTCAAGTTTTTGCCTTTAAAAATCTTTTGTGCAATAGCAAAACTATCTGTTCCGCTCAAGCGGACAATACCAATGGCCCCTTCTCCAAGAGGAGTAGAGATGGCAGCAATGGTATCAAATTCACGTGTAATCATACTTCTTCCTTTAATAACACTTTTCTTGGAGCTTTCTCCAAGACTCTTTTCAAATTGTAACAAATTTAAACCATTTCTTCAATGGATGTACTTGGAGATTGAAAAAGCCTAAGCCAATTTGCTTAAGCTTGCTTATTTGGTACGCATTTCTCCCTGTGGGAAGTAAGTTCCTTCAGGCATGTCGTTGATAATGACATGAACAGCAGATTGAGGCGCTCCTGTGTTGCGGACAACTGCTTCAGTAACTTCCTTAGCGAGAGCTTTCTTTTGCTCTAGAGTGCGTCCTTCAAATAAATCGATACGTATAAATGGCATAATGGTTTCCTCCACTGGTTCTTGATTTCTTCTATTTTACCACATTTTGCCGTTTAAAGCTTAAGAAAATTATGATATACTAGAATGTAGCAAAAATTTAGAAACGGACGTGAAATAGAAGCATGGCACAGTTGTATTATCGTTATGGGACTATGAATTCAGGTAAAACGATCGAGATTCTCAAGGTAGCCTATAACTATGAAGAGCAAGGAAAAGGTGTTGTCATCATGACCTCTGCTCTGGATACGCGTGACGGTGTTGGCTATGTGTCGAGTAGAATTGGTATGAAACGTCCAGCCATTGCCATTGAGGAGTCGACGGATATCTTTGGGTTTATTCGAGATTTACCTGAGGAACCGTACTGTGTGCTGGTCGATGAGGCGCAGTTTCTCAAACGTCACCATGTTTACGACCTAGCTCGTGTTGTCGATGAGTTAGACATCCCTGTCATGGCATTTGGTTTGAAAAATGACTTTCGCAATGAACTCTTCGAAGGTTCCAAACACCTCTTGCTTTTAGCAGACAAAATCGATGAGATTAAAACTATCTGTCAGTACTGTAAGAAAAAGGCGACCATGGTACTCAGAACCTTAGACGGCAAGCCCACCTACGAAGGCGAACAAATACAGATAGGTGGAAATGAAACCTATATCTCAGTCTGCCGTAAACATTATTTTGCCCCTGAAATCAATAAGGAGAATGAAGAAAAATGAACATCTATGATCAACTACAAGCTGTAGAAGACCGTTATGAGGAATTAGGAGAATTGCTTAGTGACCCAGATGTAGTCTCTGACACCAAGCGCTTCATGGAGCTTTCAAAAGAAGAATCTTCAACTCGTGATACGGTAACAGCCTACCGTGAGTACAAACAAGTCCTTCAAAACATCGTTGATGCTGAGGAAATGATTAAAGAGTCTGGCGGAGATGCGGACTTGGAAGAAATGGCTAAGCAAGAACTGAAGGATGCCAAGGCTGAAAAAGAAGAATACGAAGAAAAACTAAAAATCTTGCTCCTTCCAAAAGATCCAAACGATGACAAGAACATCATCCTTGAAATCCGTGGAGCTGCAGGTGGAGATGAGGCGGCACTTTTCGCTGGAGACCTTCTAACCATGTATCAAAAGTATGCGGAAGCCCAAGGCTGGCGCTTTGAAGTCATGGAAGCCTCTATCAACGGTGTCGGTGGTTTCAAAGAAGTCGTAGCCATGGTTTCCGGTCAGTCTGTTTACTCTAAGCTTAAGTATGAGTCTGGTGCTCATCGTGTACAACGTGTCCCAGTGACAGAGAGCCAAGGCCGTGTACATACTTCGACAGCGACAGTTCTTGTCATGCCAGAAGTGGAAGAAGTAGAATACGATATTGATCCAAAAGACCTTCGCGTTGATATTTACCACGCATCAGGTGCTGGTGGACAGAACGTCAATAAGGTTGCGACTGCTGTTCGTATTGTTCACTTGCCGACCAATATTAAGGTTGAGATGCAGGAAGAACGTACTCAGCAAAAGAACCGTGAGAAGGCTATGAAGATTATTCGTGCGCGTGTTGCTGACCACTTTGCACAAATCGCACAAGACGAACAAGACGCTGAGCGTAAGTCAACAATTGGTACTGGTGACCGTTCAGAACGTATCCGTACTTATAACTTCCCACAAAACCGTGTCACAGACCACCGTATCGGCTTGACTCTCCAGAAACTAGATACCATTTTGTCTGGTAAATTGGATGAAGTTGTGGATGCCTTGGTACTTTACGACCAAACACAGAAATTAGAAGAATTAAACAAATAATGAAACTAGCTCAATTATTTTCAGATTTTGAGGAAAAGTTGATAAGACAAGGAGAGGAAGCAGAAAGCCTCTCTTTTGTCTATCGTAGTCTGAAAAATCTCTCTTTTACAGACTTCGTCTTTGCCCTCCAGCAAGAGGTAACCGAGGAAGAAAATCAATTTGTAGAAGTGATTTACCGACAGTTAGCAGCTCATAAACCTGCCCAGTACATCATCGGTCATGCAGATTTCTTTGGAATGCAGCTAAAAGTGGATGAGCGGGTTTTAATTCCCCGACCCGAAACAGAGGAGTTGGTTGAGCTCATCCTGGCTGAAAATTCTGATGAAAATCTTAAGGTATTGGATATCGGCACGGGAAGTGGTGCCATCGCCCTTGCTTTAGCAAAGAATCGTCCAGACTGGTCAGTGACAGCAGTTGATATTTCACAGGATGCACTAGATTTGGCAACTGAAAACGCTAAAGTTCAGAATTTCCAGATATTTTTTAAAAAATCTGATTGTTTTGCAGAAATTTCTGAAAAATATGATATAATTGTATCCAATCCACCCTATATCTCTCGTGAAGATGAGTCAGAGGTCGGTTTGAATGTTTTGCATTCAGAACCTCATCTAGCTCTCTTTGCAGATGAGGATGGCCTAGCTATTTACCGCAGAATTGTGGAAGAGGCAAAAGACTATCTCAAAGATGGTGGTAAGATTTACCTTGAAATTGGATACAAGCAAGGTCAAAGTGTTCCTGCGCTTTTTAGGAAACATCTTCCTGAAAAACGAGTACGAACACTCAAGGACCAATTTGGTCAAGATAGGATGGTTGTAGCTGATGATGGACAGGATTAGGCAAGAGTTGGAAAAGGGAGGAGCTGTTGTTCTACCTACAGAGACAGTTTACGGCCTCTTTGCTAAGGCCTTAGACGAAAAAGCAGTCGACCATGTTTACCAGCTCAAACGTCGTCCTAGAGACAAGGCGCTTAATCTCAATGTTGCCTCTCTAGAGGACATCTTGTACTTTTCAAAGAATCAACCAGCTTATCTACAAAAACTTGTAGATACCTTTTTACCAGGTCCCCTGACCATTATACTCGAAGCCAATGATAGAGTGCCCTATTGGGTTAATTCTGGTCTTGCAACTGTTGGATTTCGGATGCCGAATCACCCCATTACGCTGGATTTGATTCGAGAGACAGGTCCCTTGATTGGACCGTCTGCTAATATTTCAGGTCAGGCAAGTGGAGTAACCTTTCAGGAAATCCTTGAAGATTTTGATCAAGAGGTTCTGGGTCTGGAAGACGATGCTTTTCTAACTGGACAGGATTCGACCATTTTGGATCTGTCTGGAGACAAGGTGAAAATCTTACGCCAAGGAGCCATTGAGCGAGATGATATTCTTGCACAGTTGCCAGAGATTTCTTTCGAGGAGGAATGAGATGCTTAGAGATTTGCAAGAAACAGATGTGAATGCTATATGTGAGATTAACCAAGAGGCTTTGGAGTATTCTTTTAGTCCAGAGGACACAGCTAGTCAACTAGCTAGACTGTCTCAGGATTCACATCATTTCCTACTTGGCTATGATGATGAAGCCAGCCATGTCCTACTTGGATATGTCCACGCTGAGGTCTATGAATCTCTTTATTCCAAAGCAGGATTTAACATCTTAGGCTTAGCGGTTTCACCGCAAGCACAAGGGCAAGGTATCGGTAAAAGCTTACTGCAAGGGTTGGATCAAGAAGCAAAAAGACGTGGCTATGGGTTTATCCGCTTAAACTCTGCCGATCATCGTCTGGGTGCTCATGCATTTTATGAAAAAGTTGGTTATACTTGTGATAAAGTGCAGAAACGGTTTATTCGCATCTTTTAGCTTATTTTCTTATCGAAAAACAAACTAAAGGACCAGTCACACTATTATAAAGGAGAAGACCTATGATTTTTGACAAAGATGATTTTAAAGCATACGATGCTGATCTCTGGAATGCTATTGCCAAAGAAGAAGAACGCCAACAAAACAACATTGAGTTGATTGCTTCGGAAAACGTTGTTTCCAAGGCTGTAATGGCTGCTCAAGGGTCTATCTTGACGAATAAATACGCCGAAGGTTACCCAGGACGCCGTTATTATGGTGGAACTGATGTGGTAGACGTGGTAGAGACTCTTGCTATTGAACGTGCCAAAGAAATTTTCGGTGCAAAATTTGCCAATGTCCAACCTCACTCAGGAAGCCAAGCCAACTGTGCTGCTTACATGGCCTTGATTGAGCCAGGTGATACGGTTATGGGAATGGATTTGGCAGCAGGTGGACACTTGACCCACGGAGCTTCAGTTAGCTTCTCTGGCCAAACCTACAACTTTGTTTCTTATAGTGTGGATCCTGAAACGGAACTCTTGGACTTTGATGCTATCTTGAAACAAGCCCAAGAAGTAAAACCAAAATTGATCGTAGCTGGTGCTTCAGCCTATTCTCAAATTATTGACTTTTCAAAATTCCGTGAAATTGCTGATGCTGTTGGGGCTAAGCTCATGGTAGATATGGCCCATATCGCTGGTTTGGTTGCAGCTGGACTTCACCCAAGCCCAGTACCATACGCTCATATCACCACAACAACGACCCACAAAACCCTTCGTGGACCACGTGGTGGGTTGATCTTGACAAATGATGAGGAACTAGCTAAGAAAATCAACTCAGCTATTTTCCCTGGTATTCAAGGTGGTCCTTTGGAGCATGTTGTTGCGGCTAAAGCTGTTTCCTTCAAAGAGGTTTTGGATCCAGCCTTCAAGGAATATGCTGCTAATGTCATCAAAAATAGCAAGGCCATGGTTGAAGTCTTCTTGCAAGACCCTGATTTCCGTATCATTTCTGGCGGGACTGAAAATCACCTCTTCCTTGTTGATGTCACTAAGGTTGTAGAGAACGGAAAAGTTGCTCAAAACTTGCTGGACGAAGTCAATATTACCCTAAATAAAAACTCAATCCCATACGAAACCTTGTCACCATTCAAGACAAGTGGTATTCGTATCGGATCTGCAGCCATCACTGCACGTGGATTTGGTGAAGAAGAAAGTCGAAAAGTAGCTGAACTCATTATTAAAACTCTTAAAAATGCAGAAAATGAGGCTGTCTTAGAAGAAGTGAGAAGCGCAGTCAAAGAATTGACAGATGCCTTCCCATTATACGAGGACTAATACTTTTATGGACATTTATATTAAGAAAGCTATTATCCATCAGTTCAGCCCAGATGATACTGAGTTGTTTCTAGCGGATAAATTTCTCAATATCACTCCAAAAATCGAAGAATACTTGCGCAAAAAAATCGAACGTGTTTATTCAGATGAAGCTAAGACTGGGATTTTCGAGGAAGAAAATCCCTTCTTCAATCACATCACAAATGATTTGTTGGAGACTTCTGTAACACTGGCTAATCTCTGGAAAGAGGAGTTTAGTATTTCAGAAAATCTCAAAACCAATGACTTGGTTTTTGTTCAGTTTTCTAAAGAAGGTGTAGAGCATTTCGCCTTCTTACGAATTGCCCTGCGGGAAACCTTGACCCACCTTGGAGGAGAAGTTGATAATCCAATCAAGCTGACTCAGAATAACCTGCCTGGATTTGGAACGGGAGCTGATGAGGCTTTGGTCGTCAATCTTCAAAGTCGCAAGTACCACCTGATCGAGAAACGAATCAAGTATAATGGAACTTTTTTGAACTACTTTTCAGAAAATCTTCTTGCTGTCGCTCCTAAGATTTCTCCCAAGAAATCCATCAAGGAATTGGAAAAAACAGCCCAGAGAATTGCTGAGTCCTTTAACACAGATGATTTTCAGTTTCAATCCAAGGTCAAATCTGCTATTTTCAACAATCTTGAAGAAAGCAATGAATTGTCGCCTGAAAAATTGGCTAATGACCTTTTTGATAACAACCTGACAGCTCGTCTAAGTTTTATCGACCAGGTCAAGGAAGCTGTACCTGAACCAGTCCAGTTTGATGAGATTGATGCCAGTCGCCAGCTCAAGAAATTTGAAAACCAAAAACTTTCCTTGTCAAATGGAATCGAACTTATCGTTCCAAATAATGTTTATCAAGACGCGGAATCTGTTGAGTTTATCCAAAATGACAATGGAACCTATTCTATCTTAATCAAAAATATCGAGGATATTCAAAGTAAATAATGTTTAAATTTATAAGAAGAATGCTAGTGCTAGCAGTCCTTCTTTTTGCTGGATACAAAGCCTATCACATTCGTCAGGATGTAAAGCAAGTCATGACCTATCAACCTATGGTTCGGGAAATTCTCAGTGAAAGAGATACTCCAGCCAATGAAGAGTTGGTGCTCGCCATGATTTATACCGAAACCAAAGGAAAAGAAGGCGATGTTATGCAGTCTAGTGAGTCTGCAAGTGGCTCCACCAACACCATCAATGATAATGCCTCTAGCATTCGGCAAGGCATTCAAACTCTTACAGATAACCTTTATCTTGCTCAAAACAAAGGAGTGGATGTCTGGACGGCCGTTCAAGCCTATAATTTTGGACCTGCCTATATAGACTTTATCGCTCAGAATGGTAAGGAAAATACACTAGCATTAGCCAAGCGTTATTCCCGAGAGACGGTCGCTCCTATCCTTGGAAATACCACTGGGAAGACCTACACCTACATCAACCCAATTTCTATCTTTCATGGTGCAGAACTCTATGAAAATGGTGGAAATTATTACTACTCGAGACAGGTACGCTTTAACCTGTACATCATGAAATTCTTTAATTTCTTCTAAGCATATGGTTTTACCAGGTGTTTTTCACTATAAGTTTTATTTAAGATTGTTTTATTACCCTAGAAAGGTAAAGGAGGGTATACCCTATGAGAAAGAAATTCTTTCTAACAAGCGCTGCAGTTCTGTGGGCAGCAACAGCTATGACGAGTGTCCACGCAGCAACAGATGTTCAAAAAGTAATCGATGAAACCTATGTACAACCTGAATATGTGCTTGGTTCTTCACTAACTGAAGACCAGAAAAATAAAACTCTTAGCAAACTTGGCTATGACGCATCCAAAGACACCAAAAATATCAAAACCATGACACCTGATATTTATTCGAAAATTATGAATGTGGCTAATGATGCTAGTCTACAACTCTATTCGTCGGCCAAGATTCAAAAGCTGGGGGATAAATCACCTCTAGAGATCAAGATTGAAACGCCTGAAAATATCACCAAGGTGACGCAGGATATGTACCGTAATGCAGCGGTGACTCTGGGAGTCGAGCATGCCAAAATTACAGTTGCAGCTCCTATTCCAGTTACAGGTGAGAGCGCCCTAGCTGGGATATACTACTCATTAGAGGCCAATGGTGCTAAAGTACCGCAAGCCAATAAAGACCTAGCCCAAGAAGAACTAAAAGCCTTGTCCGATATCAATGCTGAAAACAAGGACAAGTCGGGCTACGATGCCAATAAACTCAATGTTGCTTTGACAGATATCAAGGCAGGAATCGCAAAGGCAAAAGAAGCCAAAGGAAATCTGACAGAAGAAGATGTTCGCAAAATCGTTGAAGACACTCTAAAAAACTACAAACTCGATCAGGTTATAACAGGAAACCAGGTCAATATCATCATCAGTTTTGCCCTCAATCTCTCAAAGAGTGATATTTTGAACAATGCTGATTTCACCAAAACCCTAAATGATCTCAAACAAAGCATCGTTTCACAAGCTGGAGATAGTTTTAAAAATATCAACCTCAACTTTGATGCCAATAAAGCGCTAGAAGAGGGGGGCAACTTCTTTAGCTCTCTTTGGCAAGCCATTGTCAACTTCTTCAAGAGTTTTGGTGCTTAGGTCATTTCATGATATAATAGATGGTAACAGAAATGTTGCCGTCTTTTTTGTCGGCTGATAGAAAGTGAAAAATATGTTAAAGAAAAATGATATTGTAGAAGTTGAAATTGTTGATTTGACCCATGAAGGGGCAGGGGTTGCCAAGGTAGATGGTTTGGTTTTCTTTGTAGAGAATGCTCTACCAACTGAGAAAATCCTTATGCGTGTCCTTAAAGTCACTAAAAAGATTGGCTTTGGGAAGGTTGAAGAATACCTTACTTACTCTCCACATCGTAACCAAGACCTTGACCTAGCTTATCTACGTTCAGGTATCGCTGATTTAGGGCATCTTGCCTACCCAGAGCAGCTCAAGTTTAAAACCAAGCAAGTCAAAGACAGTCTCTACAAAATTGCTGGAATTGCAGATATAGAAGTAGCAGAGACACTTGGTATGGAAAATCCAGTCAAGTATCGAAATAAGGCGCAAGTTCCAGTTCGTCGTGTCAATGGCGTCTTGGAAACTGGCTTTTTCCGTAAGAATTCGCATGACCTCATGCCACTCGAAGATTTCTTTATCCAAGATCCAGTGATTGACCAAGTTGTAGTAGCCCTACGTGACTTACTCCGTCGTTATGATTTGAAACCTTATGATGAAAAGGAACAGTCTGGTTTGATTCGGAACCTTGTCGTGCGTCGTGGGCATTATTCCGGACAAATCATGGTTATTTTGGTAACCACTCGTCCGAAATTTTTCCGTGTTGATCAATTGATTGAACAACTAATCAAGCAGTTTCCAGAGATTGTCTCTGTCATGCAAAATATCAACGACCAGAATACCAATGCTATTTTCGGCAAGGACTGGCGGACACTTTATGGTCAAGACTACATTACCGACCAAATGTTGGGAAATGACTTCCAAATATCTGGACCAGCCTTTTACCAGGTAAATACAGAAATGGCAGAGAAACTCTACCAGACAGCCATTGACTTTGCAGAGTTAAGAGAAGACGATGTGGTAATCGATGCCTACTCAGGAATTGGAACCATTGGTTTATCCGTTGCTAAGCATGTCAAGGATGTTTATGGTGTTGAAGTCATTCCAGAAGCAGTTGAGAATAGCAAAAAGAATGCGGAAATCAACGAGATTGCCAACGCCCACTATGTATGTGACACAGCTGAAAATGCTATGAAGAACTGGCTCAAGGAAGGTATTCAACCAAGTCTTATCCTAGTAGACCCACCAAGAAAAGGCCTCACAGAGAGCTTTATAAAGGCAAGTAGCCAAACAGGAGCAGACCGCATTGCCTATATCTCCTGCAATGTTGCAACCATGGCGCGTGATATCAAACTCTACCAAGAGTTAGGATATGAACTGAAGAATGTACAGCCAGTTGATTTATTTCCGCAAACGCATCATATCGAGGTTGTAGGAATGCTGGAGAGAAAGGGATAAAGCCCACCGTTTCAGGGGTTACAAAAGGCTTGATATTCGGTCTTTTTTGAATTTTTGAGTGAAGTATAAATCTAACAGTCTGAAGTGATGTAGCAGGATTGATAGTGGTAAAGTATGAAATTTATTCTCACATACGCAAAGAGGGTGCAAAATGTTCCAGCAGGTAGGGTGTCTGTGGGAATTGTTTTGCACCCCCTTTTTTTGATATCACCAAGATGGTCGATGGAAGTAGGAGTTCAGTAATTGATACAATAGTCTACAATGAAATGCTTTATAACCTAGTATTTTTATATTGAAAGATGTGACATGCTTGATTGCACACATCAAATAGTGGGAAGTATTCAATCGATTTATAAAGTTGAATCAAAATTCTAAAAAACACTTGCAATCTGACGAGTTTGTGATACAATATTGACTATAAGGTTATCGGGAAGATGACCAAGTTAAAAAAGGAGAATAATGATATGCCAGCAATTTCGTTGACCCCAGAACAGTTAAAGTCTGAAGCACAAACTTATACCAATGCTTCTGAACAATTGAAAGATGCCATTAACAAAGTTTCAGGCGCAAATGGTCGTCTTCAAGGACAATGGCAAGGTGCGGCTTTCCAATCTTACTTGGAACAATTCCAACAATTATCAGTAAGCGTGATTCAAATGGAACAACTTCTTGAAAGTATCCATGCACAATTGAATCAATACGCTGATACTGTTGCTGAGCGTGACCGTCAGGATGCAACTTCATTTGGTTTGAATTAATCATCGGTGAACGGCGCTTCGCAAGGGGCGTCGTTTTTTGCTAGTTATAAGTGGAAAAGGGAATAATGAATAGTCCTCATAAAGAAAAACGATACTTAAAAATTTTAACTGCAGTAGCATTCGTATCCCTGTTATCAGGTTCTCTTGTTTATTTCGCATTAAAGGATCAGAGCCTTCACTATTCAAGTGAGATCAAGCAAACTGCTAAGGTTCAATATGCGCTTGTGAATGAAGATAAAGGTGCAAGGTTTGAAAATACTGATTATAATTTAGGCTCGGATTTTGTCACTTTAATTAATCAGGATACAGAGAATAACTGGGAGACAACCAATCGTAGCGTGGCTGAAGCAGGATTGAAGTCAGGTCAGTTTGATGCAGTTATTACTCTTCCGTCAGACTTTTCTGAGAAATTGTTGAGCTTAGAGAGTGTTTCTCCAGAAAAAGCCACTGTTTCTTACCAGATTCGCGAAGGGCAAAACGAACAAGCTAATCAGGCTGTCCACAGTCAAGTTAATACAGTCTTACAAGGATTTAATCAACGGGTGGTTCGGATGTATTTTTCGAGCATCATTCGGAATCTTTCAGATGCACAGACGAATGTGAATCAGATGGCAACTACAGAGTTATCTCAAAATACGTTCATCATTTCAAATATTCAAGCTCCATTTTCGACCCTACCAGATTCATTTAGAAGTACTCAATCCATTGCAAATAGTCTGAAGACGGATAATGAACTCTTTAAGACCCAACAAGAAGCTTTTGTTAAATCAGTCGCAAGCAGCATGGAAGCGAATAACAACTCTTTAGATGCTTCTGGGAAAGCCCTTGAGTCTACAACAAACTCTGTGAATGAGTTTTCAAAAGAAGCTAATACTCGTCTTGAAAAGTCAACCGACCAATATAAGGAGCAATCTGAAAAAGATAAGGCTGCCTTGGAAAAACAATGGACAGATGATCAGAAGCATTATTCTGACTTGTATAATGCCCTTTACACTGTTGGGAATGCTAAATTAAAAGAATTGCAGTTTTCCGATACGGCAACCGGTTCCTTTATGGCAGATTTCAAAGCTAAGGCGGGGGAGTATAAAACTGCACAAAGTAAGGTCAAGGGGAACTTAGAGGCACAACTCACTTCTTTAGAAAAAGAAGTAGCGGAGCTTAGAGCACTCAGGGAGACCATTGCAGAGACTTATTATGACTCTAAGGATTTAAGTGATCAGACAGCTACTGATAAAGATATTCGCTCGGCTATTTTGAACTTAATGACGAAGCCAGAAAACCGAAGCAAACTCCCTAAGCAGTATATTGAGGCAATTGCTAGTCGCTTACCGATGATTTCATCTGGAGATTTGAGTGCTCTCATTGCTAAATTAGAGCAAGATAAATTGATCTCATCAGATGAGGCTACAACTTATCGTAATGCACTGAAAATTGTGTCTAACTACAGTAGCGAGTTGGGTGGTTCTTTAGGGCAAAATACAACCTTTAAGTATCTGTCCTCAGCGGCTACTGTTACTAGTCCAGTGACCTATCCCATTCACCAAACTCTAGAATTTGATCCGTCAACTGGTAGTCAGACAGTCCAATTGAACATCGATGATGCAAAGATGGGGAATCTTGAACTGGAAGGTGTGACGAAAGATTCAATTGAAGCCTCTATCCGTCAACAGTTAAAAGATACAGGCTATCATGTGACAGCTGCAGTATCAGGAAATACAATTCAAGTCACATTTGTCAATGAAAGAACGGCGTCAACTACTCCGATTACCTCTTCGGACTCAGGGGGATCAAGTACTTCAAATGCGGATGCAAGTGATGCAACAACATCTACAAATTCCACTTCTACAAGTGAAAGTACGGCAGCAACGCCAACTACTTCACCAGGAGTCAGTCAACCAAGCTATGCAACACTTCCTAAAAAGGTGAGTGTCACGATTAGTGGACAGATAAAGTGGAATTTATCTGATGATGTGAAAAAGAATTCCTATAACCAAGTAGGTTATAGTTGGACAGATGGAAGTTCAGTTCAAGCTAGTGCTCAGTTATCTGTCTTTAATGGTAAGTATGACACTTTGGCTGAGGATTTACCTACGATTCTGAAAAACTTCCAAAACCTAGACTTTGCTGCCCAACAAATCGTTACTCTATTTGCATCACCAGGGGCAAGTTTAGATATCAATCAATTTGCAGGCACGCTATCAAGTGGTACTCTCGTACAAAAGGCTAGTCCAGATTCTGTATATAGTCTCTACAATAATCTAACTGACGACGAACGGGCTTCAGAAATATCGGATGTTTTAGTTACGAAGTATCGGCTTGCAGGAGATAATTTATACAAACAGGTAGATCAGCAATTAAAGGATGTGACAGATATTCTAGGTGAAAAAGTGAATCCTAAAGAAGGCACCCTTCGTCAAGTGTATCAGTCTCTCCCAGACTCAGATTTGCTTGTTAAGCAAGCTTCTGCCTTAAATACCTGGTATGGGGAGATGCAGAAGGTCTTAGATGAGGCTCATAATCAGTGGAAAGATTCTGAGAAACTTGCTTATGAATCAGTTGTCAATGATCAAAATCCACAACCAGAGAAGATGAATACCTCTAAGCTGGAAGAAGAAGTGAAGAAACTTTTGTCTCAATACGATAGCTTACGAGATAGTTCTAAAAAAGCTGCACAAGCTACAGCTGATGGAGCTGCTCAGGTACGAGATATCTCACCACAAATCCAACAGTTAAACGAGACAACAGAATCGGTTCAAAAGTCCGCAGATGGTGTCCTTTCCAGTTTGAACCAGAGTGTGAAGGAAACAAGTAGTACAGTTGAGAAAAATACCTCTTATGCAGAACAGTTTGGAAAGGTGCTTGCCAATGCGAAAAGTGGAGGTGCTGATAACAAGCAAGTGTTCAATTTCTTATCCGATCCAATTACTACAAAAGTCACAGAAGGTAAGACACAGGCAGCTAGTCACATTTCCATCATCCCCTATTATATGACCTTGTTGTTATCGGTTATTTCTTTTGTGATAGCTATGACGATCGGACGCTTTGTTAAAGATAGACAGGAAAGGGAAGAAACTGATCTTTTGACAACGAAAAAGTGGGACTTGAAACTTCAA
The DNA here is from genome assembly GCF_901543175.1 of Streptococcus australis. Classification (NCBI taxonomy): domain Bacteria; kingdom Bacillati; phylum Bacillota; class Bacilli; order Lactobacillales; family Streptococcaceae; genus Streptococcus; species Streptococcus australis. Next base: position 914,203 of record NZ_LR594040.1, read on the forward strand.
AGTTTCTTACCGACAATCATAACGGCTACTGTTGGTTCGATTTTGTTTTCAGGAGTTACAATAGGAGTAGCAACAGCAGCTAATGGATTCTTATGGTTCATTTATAGCTTTATGTTAATGGCAAGCTTGATTTTAGTGCTATCTTACAGCTTGAAGAAAGCTCCGTATCCGACTTATATTGTATCTGCATCCCTCTTAGGTTTTTATCTCCTACTAACTCCTATTTTGGGAGTGGCAACTCAATCAGGAAGTTTCCTTAATTTCTTATATCGACTGTCTCCGTTACAAAATATTGAAAACGGCTTTAGTTATCTCTTGGTCGGTGGTAACTTAAGCATTGTAACGATTCTTCTACTCTTATTATTTGTAGGCATCGGAGTTAGTCTCAATCTCTTTACAAGAAAGAAATAAGGCTCTTTGTCAACTGTAGTGGGTTGATAAAAAGTTACAACCTGGAGAGGACCAAACTGGTTCTCTCCTTTTTGATATTCAAAGAGCGATGAGAATTCTCGTTTTAAAGTTTTCAAAGTTCCGGAAACCAAAAGCATTTTGCTTAATGACTTTGATGAGGATATTTGTGGTCTCAAGTTTTGCGTTTGAGTAGGGAAGTACAAGTGCATTAATGATCTTATCCTGATCTCTCAAAAAAGTCCTAAAAATGGTCTGGGAGATTGGATTGACAGAAGAAATAGTTTCCTTTATTAATTCAAAGAAATAATCAGCGTGCTTCTCTTGAAAATGAAAGAGTAAAAGCTGATAGAGTTCATAGTGCTCTCTAAGATCTTGAGAGTAAGAGAGAAGTTTTTCGAGAATCTCTTTATTGGTTAAATGCGACTGAAATGTTGGACGATAAAATCGTTTACTGCTCAGCATATAGTTATCCTGTTGAATGAGTATCCAGTAACGTTTCAGTGCTTTATATTCTTGCGATCTTCTATCAAACTGATTCATAATTTGGATGCATACGCGATTCATTGCTCGGCTGAGATGCTGGATAATATGAAAACGATCGAGAACGATTTTAGCGTTTGGGAGTGAAACAGTCTGGGAGACTGTTTCAGCCTGAGCCTAGAAATTCAAAAGCGAAGTTGTCTAGCTAAGGCATAGTAAGGGCTGAACCTATCCATCGTAATGATTTTCACGCTATTTCGGACCTGTCTGGAATAGCGCAGGAAGTGATTGCGAATAGTTGCTTGAGTCCGTCCATCTAAGATAGCTAGGATTTTTCTTGTATCGTAGTCCTGTGCAATAAAGCTCATATTTCCTTTCTTGAGGCTATATTCATCCCAACTCATGTGTTCTGGAAGGTGGTTAAGATCAGTCTAAAATTTGAATTTATGTAACTGACGAATGACTGTCGAAGTGGAGACAGATAAACTTTCGGAGATAGCTGTCATAGGGACTTTCTCAATCAATTTTTGAGTGATTTTCTGTTTGACGATGGTTGCGATCTAGTGATTCTTCTTGACTAAGGAAGTCTCTGCGACGGCTATTTTTCCACAGTTTTTACAGCGGAAACGGCGTTTTTCAATCGAATGAGAGTCTTGTAGCCAGCACATTCGAGGTAGGGGATTTTGGATTCTTTTTGAAAGTCATATTTAGCCATTTGTCCTTGACAGTTGTGACATTTAGAGGCAGGATAATCGAGCTTAGCAATGACTTCTTTATGCGTTCCAGCGTCAAGATAATCTAAGATAATAATATTTTTGTCTTTAATTTCAAGTATGTTTGTGATAAAATTTAATTGTTTCATAAGATTCTTTCTAATGAGGGTTTGGTCACTTTTTCATTATAGGTCTTATGGGGCTTTTTTTCTACAAAAAAATAGACTCCATAATTCCTACAGTGGCTTTACCCACTACAGAAATTATAGAGCCAGAAATAATCAAGGTAAGGATCCTTTTTGTCTTCTTGTGAGATGGTGTGATTTGTAGTATAATAAAGTTATCTTTACCAAGTGGGGAAGGAGATTTATGAAGAAGGTTCAAGTCATTTTTAGTCTATTATTGTTGTGTTTTTTTCTTAACTCAGGTGATGTCCGAGCAGATGATGGAAGTCTTGAAATTAATAATCAAACCATCCATGATCAAGGGAACAATCCTCAGACTACTAAGTCTAAGAATATTCCTGAATTATTTTTAGAAGATAGTGTGAAGAAAGAAAAACAGCTACAAAAAGCACAGCAAGAGAATGTTCATCAAGCGCAGTCCTCTCTTTTTATCGGGACTAAAGATACTAATAGTTTTCAGAGTCAGGATAAGGTGACGCGTGGCTTGTTTCAAGCAAATTATAGAGCAGATGAAGCAATTTTGACTGGAGAGAGCACCTCTAAGACTTCGCTACCTACTTGGCTATCTATTTTAGGATTTGGAATAGGTCTACTTGGAGTGACCTATCTAGGTGTTTGGCTAGGTAGGAAGTACTCAAAAGTGCTTCGTTTTAAGAAGGAGAGTGTGTGATGAAGACAATTACGGTTGGTATAAAATGGAGAGACCAAATATATGATTTGAAACTTCCAACGCAGGTTTCATTCAAGAGAGTAAAAGAGCTGATATGTGAGTCATTTTCAATGATGAACCAAGAGCTACCAAGTCACTTTGATCTTCAAGTGACTAATAAATCAATTGCCTTTTATGATGATGACCAGATAGCGGACTTTCCTTTAGGAAACGGAGATCAATTAGAAATTGTAGGGAGAAAGAAATGAAAGTACAAGAGACAAGTATCCAATCCAAGTGGTCGAAAGAGGCTGGTGAACTAGAGATTAAGTTATCCGCTAATCAATTTCAACTGAATCGGATGAAGCAGTATCGATTCTTTTTAGAAAGCACGGCACATTTAGCTCAAGGAGCAGTGAAAGAAGAGGCAGAAGAGGTCGTTCGTCTTTCTTACCAAATTCCAGCAGGTTATCAGTCAATTCGAGAAGCTGTTGAAAATAAAGAAATCTTAGAACGCCTTCATCTTTTTCAAAAGTTACAATTCTTAAAAGAAACTGTCGATCAGCCTATGAAACCCTTTATTCACCCAGATAATCTGTTTGTGAGCGGGGAAAGTGTCCTTTTAGGACATAGAGGGATGACAGATAGTGTGGTTCCTTTTTCGCTCATGAAGGAGGACTTGTTAAAGCAATATAAGGCTTTAGCTGTGTTCATTTTACAACCTAAGCTCAACTTTGAAGAGTTAATTGATAGTCTTACGACGGTAAAAAATGCTTTTGCGGAAACTCTTTTTAAAGCGGAGACTTTTGATGAAGTAGACCATCTCATTAGCGAGCAGGCTCGTATCCAAGAAGAGAAGCGTCAAAAGGAAAAACTGCTTGTCTCGAAAAGGAACTATCAATTGTTTAAATGGGGTTCTTTAGGACTCACAATTGTAACAGTTGCGATGGGGATTGCAACAGGTATTTATGCTTTTTATGTGGTGCCTAAGCAGGATAAAATCATTCAGGCTGAGACGAGTTACATTGCTAAGGATTATACGGCAGTGGTAGAAGGTCTTAAGTCAGAAGCTCCAAATAGTCTTCCGAAGGGAGTCCAGTATACACTTGCGGCTAGCTCGTTAGAGTTAGACAATCTTACTCAAGAACAAAAGGAAGCTGTATCTAGAAACTTGTCACAGAAATCTAGTGAGAATACTCTTTCTTATTGGATCTATATCGGCCGTGGAGAACTTGAAAAAGCACTTGATATTGCTCAAAATATTGGGGACATTCAGTATATTCTTCATGCTTATACGAAGCTCTATGATCAGGTCAATACAGACAGTACGATGAGCGGAGCGAAAAAGCGAGAACTCCTTGAAAAGTATCAAAAAGAAATTGATAAGTTACAGGAACAATTAAACGGAAGTTCAAAGGCAAATAGTACATCAAAGGAGACTAAAAATGGCAACTAAGGGCAAACAAGCGACTTGGAGTCAAAAGCTGTCAGATGAAGAGGTTCTTTGGCATGTGTTTTCGTTTAAAGAATGCTTTGAGTACAAAGAGTTGACCGAAAGGGCCTCCTCAATCAATATTGGAGAAAGTCATATCTCAATTACTGAAAGTGGTCTTGAAAAGGACGGAATCCCTTGGGCTGGTCAGAAGGAGGAAAGTCTGGTAGCCATTCCACATGAACAGATTCAGATCCATTCCTTTACCTATCCTAAGCAGGACTTACTCTTTTCTAAGGAGAAGAAAGCAGATGTTTGCCTTGAAAGTCAAGCTCTCCTTTACCTGAAAGTTAAGGAGAATACCTATCATCTCTCTGGATCATCTAATGGAGCTAAGGTTTATCTAAATGGACAAATTCTAGAGGAAGTTGATGCCTCTATTCAGGTAGGGGATGTTTTGGTGGTGGACTGCTTTCTTTTCTCATTTCGAGAACATCAGATCCATTTCCTGCCCTTGAGCAGACAGTACACTATCCAATCTGATCATTTGTTTGAAGAACCTTTTAAAGCTGAGTTTCCACATGAATTTCCTAATTATCGTAGAAGTCCACGCATTTATCTAAAAGAGCCTGAGGATAAGGTGGAAATCAATTCACCAGCGCCAGAAGAAAAACTTAGACGTGGTGAGCTATGGCGTGCGATCGTACCGCCTGTTGGAATGGTGGTGATTAGCGGAGCCTCTAGTGTCTTTATGCAGGGAAATGCCTTGCTTATGATGGGAATGGCCAGTGCCAGTCTCTTGACAGCTGGATTTTCAGTATCGAGCTATTTTACCAACAAAAAGGAAGTCAAAGAGAAGAATCAGAAAAGAAACGATGATTATCAAGAGTATATCTTAGAGACAGGAAGCCAATTGAGTCGTCTAAAGGCGGAACAAAAGAAAGCCTTGACATATAATTTTCCATCGGTTGATGAATTAGTGGATTTAGTAGAAAGTTACAACCCACGGATTTATGAGAAGATGGTGACAAATGATGACTTTCTAAAGGTTCATTTGGGAACTGGAACGATTGATTCTAGTTATTCCTTACGTTTTCAGCCAACCAATCGCAAGGAAGACTGGAGCCGCTTTGTCGAGAAAAAACTGGTACAACCTCATATAAAATTAGAGGATGCGCCTATTGTCCTCTCTCTACGTGATCAGGCTTTGGGATTAGCGGGAGTAGCTCCTGTCTTACGAGTAGCAGTTCAAACGCTATTGTTTCAGATTGCGGCGCTCCATTCCTATCATGATGTAGAGTTTGTGACCTTGGTCTCCCAAGAGGAATACGAGAATCACTGGCGAGAATGGCGCTGGTTGCCTCATGCGCAAATGCGGAGTCTCAATCTACGGGGACTTATTCATGATGACCAGACCAGGGACATGATCTTGACCTCTTTTTACCAGATGTTAGTCAAGCGTCGTCAGGTCGTTCGGGAACAAAAGCAGGAGCAAATATTCTCGCCGCACTATGTCTTGACGATTTTGGATGAGTCATGGCTGTCAGGACATGGGCTCAATGAATTTCTGGCAGAGGATATGACCCAATATGGGGTGACGGTTATCTGGGGTAAGGAAAGCCTCAATATGTTGCCTGAGACGGTGACGGCAGTGGTTGATTACCAAAATGGAGAAACAGCCAAGCTCGTCAATAATCATCATATCTATGTCAACCAAGACTTTAAGCCTAATCGTCTGCCTCAAAATGGAAAACTTGAAGAAGCGATTTACCGTTTGGCCAATCTCAATCATATCGAAGTGGAGAAAAACTCGATTCCAGATACGATTTCCTTTATGGAACTCTACGGTGTTAAGCAGGTCGAGGAATTGGATGTGGAGAAACGCTGGCAGGCAGCGGATGCATCTAAGTCTCTCGCTGTACCTCTAGGTGTTCGAGGGAAGGATGATATTGTGCTGCTCAACCTTCATGAGCGTGCCCATGGTCCACACGGACTAGTTGCAGGGACTACCGGATCTGGTAAGTCTGAAATTGTGCAGAGCTATATTCTGTCTCTAGCTGTTAACTTTGCGCCAGAAGATGTTGGATTTCTTCCGATTGACTTCAAAGGGGGAGGGATGGCCAATCTCTTTGCCAAGCTGCCTCACTTGATGGGTGCTATTACCAACTTGGATGGAGCTGGGACGGCTCGTGCGCTGAAGAGTATTCGTGCGGAACTTCAAAAGCGTCAGCGTCTCTTTGGGAAATTCGGTGTCAACCATATCAATGGCTATACCAAGCTCTATAAAAAAGGGAAGGCACTTAGCGATCCAGAGGAGAAAAAGACCTATCCGACAGAGCCTTTACCTCATCTTTTCCTGATCTCAGATGAGTTTGCGGAGTTGAAGCAAAATGAACCAGAGTTTATGGCAGAACTCGTCTCCACGGCACGTATCGGACGTTCCCTAGGGGTTCACCTGATCCTTGCGACTCAAAAGCCATCTGGAGTGGTGGATGAGCAGATCTGGTCTAATTCTCGCTTTAAGCTGGCGCTCAAGGTTGCCGATCCTTCAGACTCAAATGAGATTATCAAAACCCCAGATGCGGCTAGTATCACTCAGCCTGGTCGTGCTTATCTTCAGGTCGGAAACAATGAAATCTATGAACTCTTCCAGTCAGCATGGAGTGGAGCGGATTATCAGCCATATAGTGATGAAGGCAACCAAGTAGATGAACGGATTTGGTTAGTGAATCAACTAGGGCAGAGCGAACTCTTGATTGACGGAAATGACGGGGATTACTCGGTTGAAGAGACACAAGAGCAGGAGACAGAGCTTGAAGCTGTGATTGATTATATCAATAAGGAAACGGAGCGTCTGCAAGTCATCCTCCCTGAAAAGCCATGGTTACCAGCTCTTGGAGAGGAGCTAGTAGGAGCGGCAATTGATCGTCAAGCAGAGTGGACAACCCCACGTCAACTCTCCATTCCACTAGGCATGCTGGATCTGCCAAGTGCTCAAAAGCAGGAGGTCTACCACTTTGATATTGAGGAGTTAGGCAATACCGTCTTATATGGGTCCCCAGGCTTTGGAAAATCAACAGCTCTTCAAACTATCCTCATGAATCTGGCTCGTAGAAATACGCCTGAGCAAGTTCAGTTTAACCTTTTTGATTTTGGGACGAATGGTCTCTTACCAATTAGAGAGTTGCCACATGTGGCGGATCTGGTTCGACTAGATGAGGAAGAAAAGCTCCTCAAGTATCTGAAACGTCTGGATAGTCTTATGAAAGAGCGAAAAGCCCTCTTTACAGAGGCTGGCGTGTCTAGTCTGTCACAGTATGAGCAAAAGACAGGTCAAGCTCTCCCTGTTCTTCTCAACTTCTTTGATGGCTATGACTCAGTACGGGAAAGCCCATTAGAGGAGATCATCGAGTCAGCTGTCAACCAGCTCCTACGTGAGGGAGCTAGTCTGGGTATTTATACTCTGATAACCGTACTCAGCGCTAGTAGCTTGCGTTTACGGATGAGTTCGACGATTCCCAATGCTTTGAGCTTTTACTTAGTAGAAGAAGGAGCGCTTCGGACGGTTATGGGACGTGATGCCCTGCCAGGCCAGGAAATTGTCGGCCGTGCTCAGGTGACACAGGAAGAAGTTCTAGAGTTACAAGTCTATCTGCCGATAGAAGGAAAAGACGATATCGACCGTCTTTCTCACTTAACAGCAGAAATCCAATCAATGAATCAGGACTGGCAAGGCTTACGTCCAGAAGCAGTACCTATGTTGCCAAGTAAGATTTCTACGAGTTTCTTTGAAAATCACGAGAAAGTTCAGGATATGTGGCAAAGAGGCGAGTTGCCAATTGGTTTTGACAAAGAAAGTACACACCCGGTTGGCTTTGTGCCAAAACGAGACGGCTACTTTGAGCTTCTCTATGATACCATGCAGCAACTAGAATATGGCGAAGCAGCGCTTCTGACAGGCTTAGAAAAAGTGCCTAGTCACATTAAAAAGTTCTTGGTGGATCCAACAGGAAACTACCATCAGTCGGAAGGGCTGTTCGACGAAGTATTTGTGGGCGAGGAGATCCCTGGTTTCTTTATGGATATGCAGTCTGAAGTGGATGCGCGCACGCCAGCTGATTTGGATTATCCTATCTACATCTTGATTCCAGAAGCACAAGCCCTCAGCAAGCTTATGAATCTTAAGATGACAGAAGATGCCTTTAAGTCTCTTCTGCACAAAGGAGGGACAGTTGGGCTCCACTTCATCTTTATGGGTGAGCTCCGTCAGATCGTTAACGGTTATATGGAAGTGGATAAGATTTTAAAGGTTAATGTGCCTGCAGGTTGTATCGGAATTCGTTTCCAAGACCAGAATGTTGTATCCATTAAGAGTAGCTTCACAGAATCGGTTGTCGGAGTGGATGAGTACAACTACTTCACCAGCCGAGATGGTTATCGCATCAAACTTATCAGTGAATAAAAGCGAGTCATTTGACTTGCTTTTATTTTTATGGTTCTTTCCCAATCCTTATGGTAAAACATCAGAATTTTTGATATAATTAGAGAAAAAGTGGAGGAGTTTATGTATGGGACGATACGATAGTGCTATTGCGAATTGTCATGCGCAAATTCGTTGGATCCGTTTGGATATACGTACTTATGAGGATAAGATAAGACGGTTGGAATCTGCGAATGATTGTATCCAGAGTCAGATGGATGTTGTTAGTAAAAACAAGACTTCTGCGAGTGATTTGAATAAGCACTCTACAACTGATTTTCAAGGGACTCGTCGGGAAGATTTTGATAAAACTTTAGCAGGAATTTCCGATGCGATTACAACTTGGTTGACAGATACAGAAATGAATCGTAAGAGTATTCGCTTTAAAATATCAGAATATAATGGGAATATTGAAGATTGCCAGACCAAAATTAATAGTCTGAATAGCCAGATTGAATACTATCATCGCTTGAATAGGGAGGAGGACTAGTATGTCAGGTCAAGTAGAAATATATGTCCAAACAGAAGAATGGGCTGGACAGGTCGGACATTATCATTCGGGTGTTGCCTCTGTTCGTCCACTATCTACTCTTCCTTTTTCCTATACAGATTTATCTCCTTTTAAGAACTTTAATCAAGCCATTCAGAATTTAAATACATCTGTCATAAAATATCGAACTTATGTGAATTCTCAATCCTCTAATATACTTAGGGTTTCTGAGAATAAGTTGTTGGATGATCGTTCAGGAGCAGATGGATTTCAAGATGGGATTCTACTAAAATGAAGACAGCAGAACAAATTTGGAAAGAGTATTGTGACGGTAATACGGCATTTCCCGCTACTGATTTTTCACATCAGATCGCTTTTGTTTTAAAAAATCGTCCAGAAGTACTGGACGCAATCGTAAAAGCTTTTTTGGATAAAAAGCCAAACTATATTTATCATCCGCGGATTGGCGCTGATATTGAAGTGACTTTTTTACCGAAAGAAGTGTATATTTGTCGGAACGAGACTGAGATTACGTTATCTAAAAGTGAGTTTGTCCATTTTTTAGATGGGGTTGATAAGGTTTATAGCGATATTCTTCCCTTGGGTACATTGGTTGAGATTGATAAGGAGCAGCTATCTCAAGAGCTAGTAGCGTCACTTTTAGGCGATGAGCCACTTTATGTCATGATTATGGGGCGAAAAGTCGTTTTCGACGGAGCTTATGTGGATTATTTAGCACAGTTCTGGCCTCTTGGGTTTCAAGCAGACCTTCCACCGATGGCGATTCATAAGACCATGATCAAACGAATCATCGCTTTAGGTTATGTGGAATCTGAAAAAGAAAGTTCCTATGTGGGTCAATTACGGGAAATATTAATGAAAACAGCTATTCCTTCCCACTTTTATCTACGATTACAGGAGGAGTTAGACGATGAAAATCAAGCGTAGTGAGTTGGAGAGTTTAAAAGATTTTCTGTATAAGCAGACCCAAGCTTTCGAGGCTGATCTGGTTGAGGCTAGATCAGCTGCACAGAGTCTCACCTCCAGTCAAGCGCTGCGTGGCGATGTCAAGACTGCGATTAACCATGAGTTGAACTATTACAACCTTCCCCTTCTTCAGGGCTATGTGGACTATTCTAATCTGCTTTACACTGAGTTTGACAATCTGATTTCTGACTTTGAATCAACGGTCGGCGAGAAAAGCGCAACAGCTGTCATCAACAGTGAGGCCTTAACTAGCTTGAAGCAGAATCTAGACTGCCTTCATACTTCTATTGTCAAGGATATGGATGGGACCAACAAGTATTATACGGATATTGCGGACTTGATTTCACTGAAAGCTCCCAGCAAGGATAAGCTAGCTCGAGCGATTGCGGCATCGAAGCAGTCGCTTTCCGAGACGGAGAAGCGACTGGCTGCCTTCAATGGGAAGCAGGTCACAAGTGAGCTAGAGGCGATTTTAAACAATCAAAATAAGGGTCTGACGATGATAAGTGGTACTGTCAAAATGACGAATCCTTATCGTAATCCTGAAGCCCTTTCTATCTATCGCAACCCTCATTTCAAGAAGGCGGCAAACCGCTATCACCAGAAAGTGGATAGTCTAGCAAGGGCTTACTTCCAGAAGAATCATCCAGGCGTTGCATTTGACAAGGACAAGGCAGGGATTGAGGACTTGCAGGCTCTTGCGAGGGAGGTGACCAAGAAGGCGGAGTATGGAGGGGGAGGAAAAAATCAAACTTATACGTTAGAGGAAGCCGTGAAAGATTTCGCTGAAGGCTTGACGCCAAGCGAATTTTCTAAAGAAACTATAGGATCTTTTTTGGATCATGTTAAAGGGAAAGTTATTGAGGAATCTAAAAATATAGGTCGTTCACTGGCGGCGACTTTGCAACCGCGTGATGCCGCAGGAAGATTTATAAAAGATAGTTCAAAAATGAGAAATTGGCTAACTAGCACGCTGAAAAAAATACCGAATTCTACCAGTAAAGTTCTTGGAAATGTTGCTAAATGGGGTGGAAGAGGACTTGTCGGTCTAGGAATGTGGTCAGAAGGCAGCGAACATTATCAAGAACACCATAATGTTGGTAGAGCAGTTAGTTATGGCTTAACGGCCGGAACAGCTGGCTGGGTAGCCGGTCTTGCTGTGGGTTCAGCTTTGGTTGGAGCTCCAGTTGTTGTTGGTATATTTGGAGCTGTAGCAGTGGGGGCAGCTGTTTCTGTAGGTGTAAAAGCTCTGTATAAAAATGTGAAACCATTTAGAGCTGTAGTTGATGGTGCAGGAGATCTTTTAAACGGAATAGGAAAAGGAATATCTAATATCGGAAAATCATTTAGCAATCCACTTAAAGCAATTAAAGGAGTTTTTGGATAATGGAGAAAAAAGCTAACTATGTAGCCCGTGTAGTGGGGCGGCTGGATAACCGTTATTATCTAATAGAAGTCCATAACCGTCTTTATGTAATAGATTATTTTAATCCAAAGGACATCCGAAATTATTTGTGGAGATTTAATGCGTATAATAATACGGAATACTTAATTTATGATGTGACGGAACAAGTTGAACAGTATGAAGTAAAGCCATTTAATACATGGTTAGAAAATTTTAGGAAAGTATTTGATATTGTGTCTATTGCTTTGGTATTTTGGCTCTTATTCCTTCCTCCAAAATTCGCAAATAATCCCATGATTTTTTCTTCATGGCGAATTATTCTTATTTTATTTTTTATCGGAGCTTTGCTAATTTTTCTAGTTTTAAATTTAGGAATGGATAAAACTCTTAAATTTAATTTTCAGGATGCATTATTATTACGAGCTACAATAAAAGGAAATAAGAAAGGATCTAATTCCTCATTTTTTAAGGTTATTCAACATTTAATAACTTTTATATTGCTTTTCTCAGGGTGTCTTTTCATTGGGATTTTCAATTCAAATTATCTCACTCTGCTATTATTTACCTTTATTGGAGGTTATTCAATTTTATTTATCTATGCTATATCAATACAATATAATTTAAATCGTTTTAAATTTCATATTATTAAAAATAAACAGGAGGCATAAAATGTTATTACCATTAGGGAGTATTGTTTACTTAGCAGACGGCAACCAGAAAGTTGTGATTATTGGTCGTGGAATGATTGTTAATCAGGAGGGGGCAGATGTTGTTTTTGACTATACAGGCTCTGTTTTTCCAGACGGTCTCAATCCAGAAGAGATTTATTATTTTAACGAAGAAGATATTGACGAAGTCATATTTGAAGGTTACCGTAACGATGAGGAAGAACGCTATGCAAAGCTTTATCTACAGTGGTTGGAGGAAAACAAGGAGAAAGTGGTAAAAGGAAGAACGAAATAATATCATTTTTATACTATTATTTTTACCAGAGTAGCTTTACAGAGTCCGTTGTCGGAGTGGATGAGTACAACTACTTCACCAGCCGAGAAGGCTATCGTATTAAGCTTATCAGTGAATAAAAGCGAGTCATTTGACTTGCTTTTATTTTCCATTCCTTATGGTAAAACATCAGAATTTTTGATATAATTCTATTAACTGTAAGATTTAGTTAAAAGAGGTATAAAGATGAGTGATTTTGAAGAAAAGCGGCTTGCTAGTAATGCTTATAATCGAGCGCAAGCGAGTCGCTATGAAAGTTTGGCGAATCAGTACCAGAAAGCATACGATAAGAAAAAAGCAGAGATTGAGAAGTTAGAATCTGCTAGAAAAGAACTTTCTAAGCAAATTCAATCCTATAGTGAGTTCCGCAATGCAGTTTCTCAATACTCTACAACTATTTCTACAGATACCTTTAAAGGGACAAGACGCGATACATTTGATAAGACTTTATCGAAAATTGCGACGACGATGAATACGCATCAAAATGAGCATGAAATGAATTTGGCGAAGTTGGATGCAGAGATCGCAAAGCGAAAATTGGAGCTAGGCGATTTAGGTGGTGCTATTGGAAGTGCTTGGAATGCGGTTGAAAGCTTCTTGGCAGCTATTTTTTAGGGAGTAGGATAGATGGATAAAATAGGAATCAGTTCAGCTTCTTGGCAAAGTGTTGTTACCTCAGCACGGACTAAGGTCGCATCTGTATCAGACATTCAAGTGACAAAGATTGGAAAAACTACCTTGAATCGGATGAAATCTTTTGAGACCCTTCAAGAACAAGCGAAAAAAATTCTGAGTGATTATAAGGATTTTGAAATGGAGCGTACTTCTCAAATGATTACGGTTGGTGAGAAGATTGTGGCTGATGATAAAGCCATGGCCGGTCAGTTTGATAAGAATACAGCCAATGTGAGGTTTAAGTAATGGTTCAATACGATAAGAATAAGATTTTTACAAGTATTATTACTAGCCGTACGAGAGAGACATTCGAAGTAGATGATACTTTGATTCAACTTGGTCAACAATTAGGAATGCGTCCGCAGATTTTGAAGGGACTCTATAAGGCTCTGAGAAAATTAGAGGATGTCTATGAGTATGTGCCAAGTTTCGGTGCAACTTTTACTTGTCATTTTGATTATGAGAATCAGGAAGCTCAGATCCATTATAATCAACTAGATCAACTATTTTCCATCACTGATTTACAGGATTTCATGGGGATTGTGGACAGTGTCTACAGTCCTATTTATCCTTTAGGTTCTGTTGTTGAGCTAGATTTGGAGCTCTTACCAGAGGAACTCCAGAAAAGCTTAGCGGAGGGGCCAGGACCACTCGTTACGATTTCAGGCCGCAAGATGCCTCTTCAAGAAGGATTTGATGACTATGTGGTAGACTATTTGGCTCGCATCTGGCCCTTGGGTGAGATGCCTGGAATGGATGCTTTTTTCGTAAGTAACATGATGATTGAGCGACTTCGTTTTGAAGGTTACAGTGACGACTGGGAAAGTCAGTTTACAGAGGATGTTTTACGTGCGACTCAGCTCTCCCAGCAACAAGTATCGACTGCCTTTATGCGCAGTGAGGATTTTGTTCGGTATTATGAGCCGTATTTAAACACGGAGGAAGGCTAATGGGATTTTATGTCGATATTGCGGAGCTTCAGAAAGCCCAAGAGGCCTATATGAAGATGGTCGCGACTGCTCAGAGTCAGTTGGATACCGCTAAAAATGGGATGAATGCCATCATCACCAGTAATTCCATGCATGGAGAAGTTGGGAAAGCGATTACGAATGAAATCAATAATGTTCATAACCCCGTGATTGTTGGCTTAAAGAATAGCTTAGAATTTCTAGGTTCTGAGTTTTCCAAGACGATCACGGATTTTCAGAATCTTGTTGGCGAAACCTCCGCAACCGCAGTTCTAGCAGAAGAAACTTTGGATGATGCGGTCAAGAAGCTAAATGAAGCCGATGAGAAACACAAGGTCATGGACACCAATTTCAAGAGTATCTATGATGGTATTTCGAGTCTCTATCACCTGAGTGCTCCCTTAAGCAGTACCTTCTATACCAATACCCAGACAGCCCGGAAGTATGTTCAAGATACGAAGAATAAGGTCAATGCCTTTGATAAGATGACGACAACCAGCAGTACTGAACAGCTTTTTAGTGCTTTAAGTAGCCAAATGGCAGCTGCTGGAAGAGTGAAGAGTCTGAGTTATAGTGATCCTGTTTTAACTAACTTTGTGGCCCATGACGACCTCGGTAAAGCGATTTATGAGATGGATCAGCAGTATGCGAAAGCCAAGGCCGAAGCGATTGAGGCTGCTAAACGCAAGGCAGAACAAGAAGCCGCTGAGCGAGAAGCCTCTTATCGCCGTCATCACCCCATCCAAGCTTGGCTGAAGGATCGCTCGAATGAGATTGGTTCCTGGTGGGGAGATGTCGTTGAGGGCACACGAAATCTACCGCTTCCTCAAGGGATAAAAGATACACTCCTGTTTGCGGAAGGTTTTATTGGTGCAGCTGGAAGTATGGTTTCAGAGACTGCTATCGGAGCCGTAGATTTGACTCAGATCATTGGTATTGCCAGTATTGATGGCGTCAATCGCTTAACAGGAGGTCAAACTCCAGAGTGGATGAAGCGGGACTTGAAAGGGACGGCAGATAACCTGTCTAGCCTTGCGGAGTTAGGAGTGGGAACTTACACTGCTCTGACGGATCCAGGTGCGGCTCAGCGTGGCCAGGATCCCAATGCCAGCTATGCGGATAAGGCGGCTTATCGTGCTCAAGAGACAGGAAAAGCCCTCTGGGATAAGGTCACCCATATGGATGCCTATGATGCAGGAGGCTTGACCTTTGAGATTGCGAGTCTTTTTGTCGGTCCAGCAGCTGTAGGTAAGATGGCTAAGGGCACGAAACTCGGAGCTAAGGCAGCTGAGATGATTAGCTTAGCCAAGAACAGTACCAAAGCAAGAATTCTCGCAAATGTTGAAAAATGGGGATCAAAGGTTGACAATATCCTAGCGAAGAGCAATAATGTCATTGGGAAATTTGGGGAGAAATTATTAGACACTCGAATCCCAGTTGGCATTCGTAAAGAGGCAGTTGCCTTTGCGGGAGGTATGGGCTCAATGCCTACCTTCAGCGTTGAGAGTAAGACACTACGTGATGTGATGCACTTCTCAAGCAAACATGCGGATGATGTGGTGGAGAGTGGAGCAAAGGCGAGAACTTTCATTGACGGTATGTCGGCAGGGGACGCTCAACGTTATAGCCAGTGGAACAAGTATGCGGAGGCCGGCCTTAGTCCAGAAGACCGCGTGAGAGTGTTGGAAATCTCGGAAAAGGCACCTAAGGTTGAGTATCAGCCAGATTACTCACCAGATAGAATACTGGGAACTCCAAAAAATGATCGTCCTAGTGTGGAAAATACTTATAGTCCAGACTATATTGAGGCTCATAGACAACAATTTGAGAATGGTGCTACTAGATTTCAAAAATTTAAGCCAGATCCTAATTATCAAGAAGGAATTATTGGAGGTAAAGATGGCACAAGTTTTTGGTTGAGTAAAGACCATGCGGATGTTATTCAAGATGTCGCCAAAGGTGATAATCGCCTCTATGAAACCTTACTGGGCTTTGACGAAGGGTACTTAGGTGACAATCCACTTTATCGCTTGGATGTAGCACCGGAAGTTGTCTCTGAAAAAGGGATCTCAATCCCAAGTGGTAGGGAAGACGGTGCGAATGGTTGGTGGCGACCAGGGGGAAGAACCTATCCAGGAGACATGCCGGAGGGTGTCATGGACGGTATCAGTATAAAGGAAGGAGATGTCACATGGAACGCAGTAAATTAACATGGGAAGAAGTTATCAAGTTTGAGGAAATAAAAGGCTACGGTCAACAGATTTGGAGGCATAATGGCCAGTATTATCTTGTCGCAGATGAAGGAGGTATTGCGGAACAACGAGTGGTGTATGAGTTGCCTCTAGAGCTGTTTCAGTTGCTTGATAGTGGGACAAAAACTATGGTTGATATTCATTATAAGCTACAAAATGATGAATGGCCTTCAACCGAAGAAGAAAGAAAGGCTAGTGAAAAAAAATGGATTGAGGAGGGACTTACCCCTCTTATAGCTAATCCTAAAAGTAGAGAATACTTTACTCAAGAAGAACTCGAAAAATTAATCCCTCTAGCAGAACAAAAATGGATTGATTGGAAGGGTAAACTCCCAGATAACTACGTGTCACCGCTAGATAAAGATTAACCATTTCGCTTTTGATAACCTCTAGATCATTAGGAGGATACTAAGATGGGGATTACCAATATTACATGGGAAGAAGTTATCAAGTTTGAGGAAGTCGCAGGGTATGGTCAGCATATCTGGAAACACGGCGAACAATATTATCTTGTCGTGGATGAAGGAGGTATTGCGGAACAACGAGTGGTGTATGAATTGCCACTAGAGTTGTTTCAGTTGATTGAGAGTGGAGAAAAGAATTTAGTAGAGTTACATTTTAGGCTAAAAAATGATGCTTGGCCACCTAATATGTCACAAGAGGAAGCAAATAAGCTTTTTTGGCGAAAACACATTGAGGTTTTAAAAAATAATGCCGCAGCACAAAGGCATTTTACTCGTCAAGAGCTAGAAGAATTATTACCAGAAGGGTCAAAAATTCTAGCAAGTAGTGAGAGTTAATATGGATTTGATATGGTAAACAGTGTATTAACGTTGAAGATGGAAAAATTATAGCTTTTAATAAACGCGGATTACCTTATCCAGAGGGATATCAAGACTATCATCAATATGAAGTAGTTAAAGATATAAATCTTAAAAATCTTGAAGAAGGTTTTCTTTCTATGTCTGATGTGGATCAAGAAAAACTTTCTATTATAATGCAAAAACGAGGGATATCGTTTTCAGATTTAGCTACTCCTGCAAAAGGTGAAATTGCAAAAGTTTTTGGAGCTGGTGGTGGAACGCAGATTAAACTTGGAATATCTGTTAGCTGGTACGAAAAAATGGGACTATTAAAGAAGATAAAATAAATGGATAAATTGATGCATGAAAAAAAATAATTCAACAGAAAATTGAAGAGTTGAATTATACTACGCTAAGAGTCTCCGTATTTAATGGCAGGAATAAAGGGAGAGAAGATTGGCAAACGCGAATAGAATATGATGAGGGGGAAAAAGTATACTTAGTTTATTCTTTAGGAGATAGGGCAAGTATTATAGGAAAGATTAGAACATTTGGAAATTTTGAAGAAGCAGAGCAATGCTTATTTGAGATATTGGATTTAACTGTAAAATATAACAGGTTGCAAGTGATGACTAACGAGGAACCAGAATATCCTTCTCCTTTGTGGGACAAACCATAATGATAAAATTAGAAAAGCAACGCAGTGAAATTTGATTTGAATTTTATCGAGCTCTCCCATCAACAAGTCTCGACTACCTTTATGCGCAGTGAGGATGTCAAGATTATCATAAATATGAGGTGATACATGATTTGGAAAGAAGTAATATAGAAGTGGCTTTCAATAATGCTTCACCTGAGTTACGGAAATATTTAACTAAGAGTCTTTCTAAATATGGTAATCCTATAGATGTTCTTTCAAATATTCGAAAGGGAGAGATAGCTATGGTTTTCGGAGCAGGTGGAGGAACACAGATACAATTAGGCTCGAATCTTGAATATTACAAAGCCTTGAACTTGTTAAAGGAGCTTTAATAATGCGAGCAGAACTAGAAAAACAATATGTGTTAGAGATTGAATTGAGAATCAAATTGAATAATTTTCAGACTCTACATTACGTGCTCTTTGATGAATCAAAGAGATTACCTTGGGCAACACACCTATTTTATAAGAATGGTGTATTCCAAGTAAATAGTAGAGACGAACGTTCTTATGTCGTGGGGAAAACTTGGACATTTAATAATTTTGATGATGCAGTTAAGAAGTTTATAGAAATACTTAAAGATACAGTAGAAGCAGAGAATTTGGCTAATTTATTAGGATTTTCTCATCCCTATTCATCTCCATTATGGGATAAGTAATTGTTCAATCTATTACTTACACTGCTCTGACGGATCCAGGTGCAGCTATGCGGATAAGGCAGCTTATCGTGCTCAAGAGACCGGAAAAGCCCTCTGGGATAAGGTCACTCATATGGATGCCTATGATGCAGGAGGCTTGACCTTTGAAGTTGCGAGTCTTTTTGTCGGTCCAGCAGCTGTGGGTAAGATGGCTAAGGGGACCAAGCTAGGAGCTAAGGCATCTGAGATGATTCAGTTAGCCAAGAACAGTACCAAGGTAAGAATTCTCGCAAATGTCGAAAAATGGGGATCAAAGGTTGACAATATCCTAGCGAAGAGCAATAATGTCATTGGGAAATTTGGGGAGAAATTATTAGATACCCGAATCCCAGTCAGTATCCGTCAAGAAGCATTTGCCTTTGCGGGTGGTATGGGAACCAAGCCTACCTTCAGCGTTGAGAGTAAGACTCTGCGTGATGTGATGCACTTCTCAAGCAAACATGCGGATGATGTGGTGAGAGTGGCAGAGAAGCCCTTTGATAAAGAGCGATTACTTCAGAATCTTAAAGAGAGCCTACTGGCGAGAGAATCATCAAACTTTAAAGAGTATGTGGCTAAAGAAAAGGACTTCTTTGAAGGCATTGCTAAAAATAAGAGATTTGAAGCATTTGGAAAAGGAGAATTATCCTTTGATGATGTCTTATCAGACTATGCTAAAGAGTATGCTGAATTAGTAAATAATAATGAAAAATGGACCTGGTCTAAAAATTTTGTTAATAGCAATAAAATTACTAAGGGACAAAAGCAATTAATTAAAAATCTTGCTATACAGGAAGGTTATATACCTAAAGTAAAAGTAACACCGGCTGAAGGAATGAGGTATGGATTTGCAGATTTTGAGGGAGCAAATCTAGTGCAAGAAACTGTTCAGCTCCCCAAAGAACTTTGGTTAAAGACTGATAGAGAACAATTTAAGTGGTTAAATGAAAAGATCGCTGGATTTAGAGAAGGGCTGACTTGGCATCACACAGAAGTACCAGGAAAAATGGAGCTAGTTCCTTATGGCATACATAATATAACATTGCATAATGGTGGCAGATCAGCGGGTCTTTGGGCATATGCACCAAGATGATTCTGATATTGATTTTTTATGAGGTGTATGTAATTCTTGTATAGCGCTGCTAAAATATATTGAATGTGGTATTCATTCTAAAGATAAAAAGAAAGGAAAAAATTAGAAAGTGGAAGATATTAGAACGGTAATCCTCCCTTTGCCTAGTATTGAATTAGTTAAGGAAAAGGAGGAAGAATGGTGCATTGAGTTACCGAGCTCCTTTAAGGAATTCATAACCAGATATAATGGGATAATTCCTAAAAAGAATCTTTTTAAAATCAGTGATGATAAAGAGTATGTTATAGAAAGATTCCTTTGTATTTTAGATGATTTTGAAGAGAATTCCCTAGGAATGTACGATATTGATGTTATATGGAGTCCAATACTAGAAATTTTAAGTGTGGATCCAGATTCTGTTGGTGTAGAACTATTACCAGTAGCAACACTGTTCGGTGGTGATTTTATTTGTTTAGATTATAGAGAAGGGCCCCAGAACCCTAAGGTATGTTATTGGAAGCGCGAGGATTCATACGAATGGCATCCTAGTGTAGAGTTTGTTTCAGAAACATTTGAAGACTTTTTAGGAATGCTATATTCTGAAGATGATATTGCAAATAGCTAGTATTTGATTACGGAATCATGCTTTAGGTCATTGGGCCGACGCTATAAGATAAATAGGAAGGATTTAATGTTTAATAATGGAATATAAAAATACGATAATAACACCATTACCTGACGAACAGTTACTGAATGAAGAAGAAAAGATATGGAGGGTTTCACTCCCAGCATCTGCTAAGGAATTTTTTAAACAATATAGTGGGTTGATTCCTAAGAAGAATATCTTTAGCGGAAAGTTACCTCAAGATCAGGAACGTATAATAGAACGTTTTTTGTGTATTTTACATGATACTCAAAATCATACTTTGGGTATGTATGATATAGATGTAATTCTAACGCAATTAGATGAACGCTTACTGTATTCTGAAGATATTTTAGGAGTAGAATTACTACCTGTAGCGGCTTTATTTGGCGGAGACTTTGTTTGCTTAGATTATAGTCAGAGAAGGGAGAATCCTAGTGTGTGCATATGGCATCATGAATCTTCTTATGAACTTAATCCATCCACAACTTTTATCACGGATACATTTGAAGACTTTTTAGGAATGCTATATTCTGAAGATGATATTGCAAATAGCTAGTATTTGGTTACGGAATCATGCTTTTGAGTATATGTTAAGAGTAATGCACAAAATATAATGCAGGAGTCCTATTTATGGGGGATAAATTCCTTGAGTTATTTATTAAAAAAACTTTTTATAATGAGCTATTTAGTAAGTTGAAATCTTATATCTACCTTCATAGAGATGAAATAAAAGTTAGATTCTACACTTTATCTTCGATATCCTATAAAGCGCTAGATGATTTTAGCGTCAAGAGTGTTTTAACACGAAATATGGTTGGTGATATGATAGAATCTTATTTGCTTGTAGTAGCGATATTAGAAATAAAAGGACACTCTAAATATGGATATGAAGTAGATAATGCTGAAATATGGCTAGATGTAACGGTTTCTTACCAATTGAATAATGGACTTCATCATTTCTCCGTAGGGAATATCACAGAGTATGATGCTACTAATAAAGAGATGAAACAAACTCCAGATTTTACTCTGGAGTTTGTTCCCTATATCTATGCTAGGGATATGGAACAAGTTGCGGAAGGAATAGTGAGAAGATACTATCCAGAGGCGTTACAGACTCCGATGGCTCTACCTATTGATGAGTATCTTTCAAATATCGGTCTGACAAAAGTTGAAAGGAAATTGACTCCTGATAGTTTCGTTTTTGGAGAGATGATTTTTAAAGATACAACTGTCACGTTGTATGATGAAGATACTCCTAAAGAATTGGCTGAAAGGAACTATTCTGGTTGATCCAGAAGTAATCCGTTTACGAAGTCAAGGGAGCTATCATAATACGATTGTTCATGAAT
This sequence comes from Streptococcus australis, assembly GCF_901543175.1. NCBI lineage: Bacteria > Bacillati > Bacillota > Bacilli > Lactobacillales > Streptococcaceae > Streptococcus > Streptococcus australis. Next base: position 935,578 of record NZ_LR594040.1, read on the forward strand.
CAGTTCACTGGCTTCTTCACCGACTACATAATGAGTACCGTATGCTGCAGGATAAAAGTCATAGGAGAAGCAGTAGTCGAGTGGAGATAAACCATAGAAGCTCAGAAAAATGGACAGCTTATGATTTTATGGAGTAGCAGGCCAATAATATAGCCCCACGAATTCTCATGCCCCGGCGTACAATGAAACAAATGGTTCAAGAATTCTTTGTCAAATATTCGCTAGAGTTTGAACAAGAGAAAAAGCTCTAATGTTTGAGCAGATTATTGATGATTTATCAGAATTCTTCCAAGTATCCCGACTTGCTGTAAAAAGTTGAAGCCTTAAATAGAGGTCAAACTTTTACTATTTCTTTCAAGAATGCTTGTGTGCTCAATGCAATCAACCCTAGATTTAAAGAATTTTTGACAATCTGATTTCTGACTTTGAATCAACAGTCGGTGAGAAAAGCGCAACAGCTGTCATCAACAGTGAGGCCTTAACTAGCTTGAAGCAGAGTGTGGATCGTCTCCATTCCTCCATTGTCCGGGATATGGATGCGACGAATAAATATTATACGGAAATTTCTGACTTGATCTCACTGAAAGCTCCCAGCAAGGATAAGCTAGCTCGAGCGATTGCGGCGTCGAAACAGTCGCTTTCAGAGACGGAGAAGCGCCTGGTTGCCTTCAATGGCAAGCAGGCCACAAGTGAGTTAGATGCGATTTTAAACAATCAAAATAAGGGCTTAACGAAGGTGAGTGGGACGGTTACCATGGCCAGCCCTTATCGTAATTCTGAAGCGCTTGATATCTATCGTAATCCTCATTTCAAGAAGGCGGCAAACCGCTATCACCAGAAAGTGGATAGTCTAGCAAGGGCTTACTTCCAGAAGAATCATCCAGGCGTTGCATTTGACAAGGACAAGGCAGGGATTGAGGAATTGCAGGCTCTTGCGAGGGAGGTGACCAAGAAAACAGTTACTACCGGAGATAAGAGTGATGAACGATATTTGGAATATCTAGAAACATTTAAAAATTCAATAAGTTTTATTAGTTATGGTATTACAGGACATTTAGCTAGTAGGGAAGCTATTGCAAGTTATCATAAGATTAAGAATGGTACATGGTATGGCAAAAGAGTAAAAAGTACAACTTCTGGATATAAAACATGGAAACAAGTCAATGGAGATGTGAGTCGCTATAAAGCTGTTCAGAATGCAAAACGATTAGATGAATTAGCTAATGGTACAGGTACTGTTGTACGAGGAACAGGTATAAAAGGTGTAGCTAAAAGCGTAGGTATTCTAGGAGGAAGTCTGGCTGTACTGGATGGTGGTTTAACTTATCTTGAAAGAAAAGATGAGTATGGTGAAACAAGTGCTACTATAGATGGTGTCGCACATACGACAACATCTATAGGGTCTATTTATGTAGGAGCTGCAGTGGGAAATTTTATTCCAGTTCCCGTAGTTGGGGCATTAGCAGGAGCGGCAACTGGATATCTGGTTGGTGGAATTGCAAATACTCTTTATGATGGATTTGCTCATGGGAAATGGAATTGGGATAATTTTAAACTTTGGTAATTTAAAATGTTTAGAAAAATTATTTATATTGGGGAATTTAATAATCAAGCCATATACTTTGATACAGAAGAGCAGGTACCGTTAGCGGCATCTAAAAGCTCACTGTTGAATACACAAAACTCCAAATATAGTTGGAAATATATTGTTTGTATTATTTTGATTCTTATCTTGATTCGTATAATGTACAGAATTTTTCCGATTTTGGATCCTTTTCATGAAAAGTATAGTGTAGCAACTATAGTTTATTTGATAATAGTTTGGGTGGGAGCTGGAGTTGGTTTCCCAATCATAATGGAGAAAATTTTATATAAAAACATAAAGTCCGTTACTCCGACTACAAAGCAGGCTTTTAGAGGAGCCTTGTATGGGAATATCATTTGGAATAATTTTAGCAACAAGAAAATAACTAAAAGCAAGAAATTATGGGCTTGGATAGTGACTCTTTGCATTGTATTTTTTTCTATAGCGAGTTTAATTGTTGGGGCTTTTGTATTTAACATGATTGGCAAAACTATAGGTAGTGAAATTATTGCAATAAGTCTCTTGGGGTTGTTACCGGGAATGAGTGTTTTTCTACTTTGGCAAAATAATATCATTCGTTGGATGCGTATTGTTGAAAACTATCAAAAAAGAAAGATAAAATGGAGTAATTAAATGAATCAAAAAATATTACCGCTTGGGAGTGTTGTGTGTCTGAAAAATGGTGATGGGACACAGTTGTTAATTATTGCAAGAGGCAGTATTGTAAAACAAGGATGGAGAAAAGAAGTATATTTTGACTACGGAGCGGTGTTGATACCACAAGGTATGTCCAATCCGGAAAATGTTTATTTCTTTAACCATGAAAATATTAAAGAAATTATTTTTAAGGGTTTTGTAAATGAAGATGAGATTGAATTTGCAAATCATTATGATAAATTGATAGAACAGTCGAATTTGATTAAGGGAAGTGTGGAAGAATGAATTAGCTTATAAATCTAGATGATGCACCGCTTTATGTGAAGATGCCTTTAAGGCTCTCCTGTTTTTTGAATTACTCAAATTCCTAAACGAAAATTAGTGCTTCAAACCTTATTAGATAGACATTTAAAAAGTAAATTTTAAGAAAATCAATATCTTTTTATACTAGCGTAAAATTATTATAGTGTAGAGGGAGTTTTACAGTATGAATTTATTGCGACATAGGAAAGACGGTCAATGATGCTGGAAAAAATATCGGCGATGCTTTTACAGGAATGATGAGTGGTTTGGGAAGTGTATTTGGGTGATATGATGAAAGATAATTACGAAATTATTCCTGTAGGAATCTATCAAAAGCAATCTGTTTTTTATGATAAAAGCAGTCAAAAATTACTACTCAGGATAGATAAAAAAGAAAGCAGCTATAGTCAATCTTTCTTAGTGGTGATTATACTGTTTATGTTGCCAATAGTTAGATGGTTAAATCAATATCTATTTATAAATATTTTATTATTTAATATCTTAATACTGATATTTGGGACAATTGCAGTTTTTTCTGTTTCGCGAATCTACGTTAAAGAGCTGTACAGAGGGATAGAATTATCTGATTTATACCTGTCGAGAGAATCATATGGTATATTTCTTCATCAAGAAAAAAGAAATTCTAAGATTGCGATTATAACTATCATATCTTTATTTCTAATAGTTACAATTTCTGCTATTCTATATTTACTGACATCAATCTTTTTATTCTTATTTGTTTCCGTCGGTTTACTTTTTCCTTTTTGTTTATTCTTAAATACAAAAATGAAAGAACGATATATTATTTTAAATCAATTGATAAAGGAGTTAGAGAATGAGTAATTACTTGACTATTGGAAGTGTTGTTCAACTACAGAACGGTGATACTAAAGTGATGATTATAAATCGGTTTCCACTTTACAATAATCGAGGAACAATTGGATATTTTGACTATTCAGCTTGTCTTTATCCTTCTGGAAATACGGATAATCAAGTTTATTTCTTCAATCATGAAAATATTGACAAGATTTAGTTTGAGGGATATATTGATGAAGCAGAGGAACAGTTGCAGGAGAAATTTATAGTAGAGAAAAAGAATATCTCATATCCAAGATTGACACTTGAGCTTTAGTAGTATCGATCAAGAGTAGCCTTACGGAGGCCATGGTTGGAAGCGAATTTTCTAAAGAAACTATAGGATCTTTTTTGGATTATGTTAAAGGGAAAGTTATTGAGGAATCTAAAAATATAGGTCGTTCACTGGCGGCGACTTTGCAACCGCGGGATGCCGCAGGAAGATTTATAAAAGATAGTTCAAAAATGAGAAATTGGCTAACTAGCACGCTGAAAAAAATACCGAATTCTACCAGTAAAGTTCTTGGAAATGTTGCTAAATGGGGTGGAAGAGGACTTGTCGGTCTAGGAATGTGGTCAGAAGGCAGCGAACATTATCAAGAACACCATAATGTTGGTAGAGCAGTTAGTTATGGCTTAACGGCCGGAACAGCTGGCTGGGTAGCCGGTCTTGCTGTGGGTTCAGCTTTGGTTGGAGCTCCAGTTGTTGTTGGTATATTTGGAGCTGTAGCAGTGGGGGCAGCTGTTTCTGTAGGTGTAAAAGCTCTGTATAAAAATGTGAAACCATTTAGAGCTGTAGTTGATGGTGCAGGAGATCTTTTAAACGGAATAGGAAAAGGAATATCTAATATCGGAAAATCATTTAGCAATCCACTTAAAGCAATTAAAGGAGTTTTTGGATAATGGAGAAAAAAGCTAACTATGTAGCCCGTGTAGTGGGGCGGCTGGATAACCGTTATTATCTAATAGAAGTCCATAACCGTCTTTATGTAATAGATTATTTTAATCCTAGAGACGTTCGGAATTATTTGTGGGGATTTTTTCCAAAACATTTTTCAAGTTATAATATTTATGATGTTACAGATATATCAGATAGATATAAAATTAAGTCTAATCCAAAATGGTTATCTGTTTTTAAAAGTATCAATGCTAGTAGTTTTATCAGTTTAGTGGTAGCATTGTGGTTATTGTTCTTTCCACCTACTTTTGCTCATAATGATAAAATCCCTCAGTTTTGGCTTCTGATTTTAGTTGTATTTGTTGTAGGTCTGCTACTGATTATTACTTTTTTAAATTTAGGCTTGGATAAAAACATTGACCTTGGACAATTAGACCATAAAATAATAAGCCCTACTACAGTAATTAAATCTGAGAAAACATATTTACCTGAAAAATTAGCAAAATTTATTTTCTTTGTTTTAGGATTATCCGCTTGCTTTATAGTCGGAATACTCACATCAAATTATTTTACATTATTCTTCTTCACTTTTGTTGGGGGATATGCTTTGATATTGTACCCTTATTTTATAGAAATAACTCTAAACAAATATAAGTTTCAAATTAAAAATAAACAGGAGGCATAAAATGTTATTACCATTAGGGAGTATTGTTTACTTAGCAGACGGCAACCAGAAAGTTGTGATTATTGGTCGTGGAATGATTGTTAATCAGGAGGGGGCAGATGTTGTTTTTGACTATACAGGCTCTGTTTTTCCAGACGGTCTCAATCCAGAAGAGATTTATTATTTTAACGAAGAAGATATTGACGAAGTCATATTTGAAGGTTACCGTAACGATGAGGAAGAACGCTATGCAAAGCTTTATCTACAGTGGTTGGAGGAAAACAAGGAGAAAGTGGTAAAAGGAAGAACGAAATAGTATCAATTTTATACTATTATTTTTACCAGAGTAGCTTCACAGAATCGGTTGTCGGAGTGGATGAGTATAACTACTTCACCAGCCGAGATGGTTATCGCATCAAACTTATCAGTGAATAAAAGCGAGTCATTTGACTTGCTTTTATTTTTAGGGTTCTTTCCCAATCCTTATGGTAAAACATCAGAATTTTTGATATAATTCTATTAACTGCAAGGTTTAGTCAAAAGAGGTATAAAGATGAGTGATTTTGAAGAAAAGCGGCTTGCTAGTAATGCTTATAATCGAGCGCAAGCGAGTCGCTATGAAAGTTTGGCGAATCAGTACCAGAAAGCATACGATAAGAAAAAAGCAGAGATTGAGAAGTTAGAATCTGCTAGAAAAGAACTCTCTAAGCAAATTCAATCTTATAGTGAGTTCCGCAATACAGTTTCTCAATACTCTACAACTATTTCTACAGATACCTTTAAAGGGACAAGACGTGATACATTTGATAAGACTTTATCGAAAATTACGACGACGATGAATACGCATCAAAATGAGCATGAAATGAATTTGGCGAAGTTGGATGCAGAGATCGCAAAGCGAAAATTGGAGCTAGGCGATTTAGGTGGTGCTATTGGAAGTGCTTGGAATGCGGTTGAAAGCTTCTTGGCAGCTATTTTTTAGGGAGTAGGATAGATGGATAAAATAGGAATCAGTTCGGCTTCTTGGCAACGTGTTGTTACCTCAGCACGGACTAAGGTCGCATCTGTATCAGACATTCAAGTGACAAAGATTGGAAAAACTACCTTGAATCGGATGAAATCTTTTGAGACCCTTCAAGAACAAGCGAAAAAAATTCTGAGTGATTATAAGGATTTTGAAATGGAGCGTACTTCTCAAATGATTACGGTTGGTGAGAAGATTGTGGCTGATGATAAAGCTATGGCCGGTCAGTTTGATAAGAATACAGCCAATGTGAGGTTTAAGTAATGGTTCAATACGATAAGAATAAGATTTTTACAAGTATTATTACTAGCCGTACGAGAGAGACATTCGAAGTAGATGATACTTTGATTCAACTTGGTCAACAATTAGGAATGCGTCCGCAGATTTTGAAGGGACTCTATAAGGCTCTGAGGAAACTGGAGGATGTCTATGAGTATGTGCCAAGTTTCGGTGCAACTTTTACTTGTCATTTTGATTATGAGAACCAGGAAGCTCAGATTCATTATAATCAACTAGATCAACTATTTTCCATCACGGATTTACAGGATTTCATGGGGATTGTGGACAGTGTCTACAGTCCTATTTATCCTTTAGGTTCTGTTGTTGAGCTAGATTTGGAGCTCTTACCAGAGGAACTCCAGAAAAGCTTAGCGGAGGGACCAGGACCACTCGTTACGATTTCAGGCCGCAAGATGCCTCTTCAAGAAGGATTCGATGACTATGTAGTGGATTATCTGGCTCGCATCTGGCCCTTGGGTGAGATGCCTGGAATGGATGCTTTTTTCGTTAGTAACATGATGATTGAGCGACTTCGTTTTGAAGGCTATAGTGACGACTGGGAAAGTCAGTTTACAGAGGATGTTTTACGTGCGACTCAGCTCTCCCATCAACAAGTCTCGACTGCCTTTATGCGCAGTGAGGATTTTGTTCGGTATTATGAGCCGTATTTAAACACGGAGGAAGGGTAATGGGATTTTATGTAGATATTGCGGAGCTTCAGAAAGCCCAAGAGGCCTATATGAAGATGGTCGCAACTGCTCAGAGTCAGTTGGATACCGCTAAAAATGGGATGAATGCCATCATCACCAGTAATTCCATGCATGGAGAAGTTGGGAAAGCGATTACGAATGAAATCAATAATGTTCATAACCCCGTGATTGTTGGCTTAAAGAATAGCTTAGAATTTCTAGGTTCTGAGTTTTCCAAGACGATCACGGATTTTCAGAATCTTGTCGGCGAAACCTCCGCAACCGCAGTTCTAGCAGAAGAAACTTTGGATGATGCAGTCAAGAAGCTAAATGAAGCCGATGAGAAACACAAGGTGATGGATACCAATTTCAAGAGTATCTATGATGGTATTTCGAGTCTCTATCACCTGAGTGCTCCCTTAAGCAGCACCTTCTATACCAATACCCAGACAGCCCGGAAGTATGTTCAGGATACGAAGAATAAGGTAAATGCCTTTGATAAGATGATGACAACCAGCAGTACGGAGCAACTTTTTAGTACTTTAAGTAGCCAGATGGCAGCTGCTGGAAGAGTGAAGAGTCTGAGTTATAGTGATCCTGTTTTAACTAACTTTGTGGCGCATGAAGAACTCGGTAAAGCGATTTATGAGCTGGATCAGCAGTATGCGAAAGCCAAGGCAGAAGCGATTGAGGCTGCTAAACGCAAGGCAGAACAAGAAGCCGCTGAGCGAGAAGCTTCTTATCGCCGTCATCACCCCATCCAAGCTTGGCTGAAGGATCGCTCGAATGAGATTGGTTCCTGGTGGGGAGATGTCGTTGAGGGCACACGGAATCTACCGCTTCCTCAAGGGATAAAGGATTCCCTCCTGTTTGCGGAAGGTTTTATTGGTGCAGCTGGAAGTATGGTTTCAGAGACTGCTATCGGAGCTGTAGATTTGACTCAGATCATTGGTATTGCCAGTATTGATGGCGTCAATCGCCTAACAGGAGGTCAAACTCCAGAGTGGATGAAGCGGGACTTGCAAGGAACGGCAGATAACCTGTCTAGCCTTGCGGAGTTAGGAGTGGGAACTTACACTGCTCTGACGGATCCAGGTGCGGCTCAGCGTGGCCAGGATCCCAATGCCAGCTATGCGGATAAGGCGGCTTATCGTGCTCAAGAGACAGGAAAAGCCCTCTGGGATAAGGTCACCCATATGGATGCCTATGATGCAGGAGGCTTGACCTTTGAGATTGCCAGTCTTTTTGTCGGTCCAGCAGCTGTAGGTAAGATGGCTAAGGGCACGAAGCTAGGAGCTAAGGCAGCTGAGATGATTCAGTTAGCCAAGAACAGTACCAAAGCAAGAATTCTCGCAAATGTTGAAAAATGGGGATCAAAGGTTGACAATATCCTAGCGAAGAGCAATAATGTCATTGGGAAATTTGGGGAGAAATTATTAGATACCCGAATCCCAGTTGGCATTCGTAAAGAGGCAGTTGCCTTTGCGGGAGGTATGGGCTCAATGCCTACCTTCAGCGTTGAGAGTAGGACTCTGCGTGATGTAATGCACTTCTCAAGCAAACATGCGGATGATGCAGTACGAGGAGTAGGTGGTTCTGGAGAAGTAAGACAACTCGTTCCGCGTAAGCTATCTGATTCAGAGAAAAAACTTTACAAGCGTCCATCAGGTTATAGGAAGAATGCAAAGGAAACTGTCTGGGATAAAGCTAAGGATGAACAAGGTGTTGTCAAAGATCCTATTACTAAAAAGGTAATGGATATTGAGGAGCCTTGGGATATGGGGCATAAACCGGGACATGAATTTAGAAAACACCAACAAAGTGCGGCTGATAGAAAAATAACTCGTAAACAATTTTTAGATGAATATAATAATCCCAATAGCTATAGACCAGAGCTACCAGAATCTAATAGAAGTCATATTGGTGAAGATAAGACGGATTTTTATTTTGGTCCATGATTTTGAAGAAAGGGACTTACTATGGAATATAATAAAAAAGAGATAGCTAGAAAGCTTTTAGATGATGTTGGCGGTACTCCAAGAGTATATGCATTTAAAGATGAATCTGGAAAAGAAATTGACATATTTTGTGGTGATGATTCTCCAATTGAACACGTATCTTCTTACTCCACTGTTGGGTTATCAGACTACACTTTGAACAAAAAGATAGATGATAAATCTTTAAGAGCAGAAATTATTGGTTCAACAGATAGTAGGAATGATTTGTTTCCAAATATAATAAGTGACTGTGCTTTTAAAGTGATGGATGGATCATCTCCTTGTATGCCAGGGACTGTATTTCTAAATGCAATAGATAATTATTATCTAGATTCTAATATGAAGCACATGTTATTGACTATCCCATTTTTATGGGAGATACACGATTTGGAATTTGATCATGAATATGTAACTTGGTTGTTTGCAGTTCCGATTTCTGAGTCGGAGTACCATTTTTTTGTTGAGAATGGGTATCAAAAATTAGAAATGTTATTTGAAAAAAAACAAATAGATATTTATGATTTAAATCGTAGTCCTGTGGTTTAGATGATATTTTACGTTGATGAAGGATTCCCTTCTGTTTGCGGAAGGTTTTATTGGTGCAGCTGGTAGTATGGTTTCAGAGACTGCCATCGGAGCTGTAGATTTGACTCAGATCATTGGTATTGCCAGTCTTTTTGTCGGTCCAGCAGCTGTGGGGAAGATGGCTAAGGGGACCAAGTTAGGAGCTAAGGCAGCTGAGATGATTAGCTTAGCCAAGAACAGTACCAAAGCAAGAATTCTCGCAAATGTTGAAAAATGGGGATCAAAGGTTGACAATATCCTAGCGAAGAGCAATAATGTCATTGGGAAATTTGGGGAGAAATTATTAGACACTCGAATCCCAGTTGGCATTCGTAAAGAGGCAGTTTCCTTTGCGGGAGGTATGGGCTCAATGCCTGCCTTCAGCGTTGAGAGCAAGACTCTGCGTGATGTGATGCGCTTCTCAAGCAAACATGCGGATGATGTAGTGAGAGTGGCAGAGAAGCCCTTTGATAAAGAGCGGATTCTTGAAAATCTTAGGCAAAGTCGACTTGCACGGGAAAGTTCTAATTTCGGGGAGTATTTAGGAAAAGAAAATCAATTTAGATATCCTACAGATATTGATGGTAGTGTAAAAATAACAGAGAAGGCTGACCGTCCGTCATGGATTGTGGATTCATTTCAGGATGGGCAATATCGGACGGTAGTGACGACAGAAGAGGTGACGGTTTATCGTACATTTGGAGGGAATGCAAAACAAGAAGGAAGTTTTGTAACCTCTTCTCCTGCTCAAAATAGGATTCAAGCGAAAATTGATACAGCTTTATTACCTGAATGGAAGAATACTCGGATGTACGAAGTAGAGATTCGAATTCCTAAGGGAGAAACATTAGGTATTGGAAAAGTTGCGCCGCAAATGATATCTTCATCAGGGACTGTTCTAAAAGGCGGTGCGGACCAAATATTATTACCACAGGGATGGTCGCAGGATTGGATTGTGAATGTAAGGGCTGTCCCTAATTAAGGAGTAGATTATGAGTATGAAATCAATAGAGATAGCCAATAAAATTTTAGAAATAATGGATGAACAGTATCCTTCAGAAATACAGGAAAAAGGAGCAATTAACACTCTTTATACCATTATTAGATCAATAAAGGAAACAGAAACTATCCCATCGAATGTTCATCTTAAGGATCATGCACGTATGTTGATAGATGCAACTGCTAATTATAATTTAGAAATCATCTACCTACTTCAAGATTTAGATAAGGAATTAAAAAAGAATGAACGTCAAAGATAGTTTACAACGTTTTTCATCAAATAGAACAGAAAAAAATAGGGAACAGCTTCTTTCAAATTTGGAGAAAAGTTCACTTTTTGTTCCAGTAAGATGGATTGATGAGCAGACGTTTCGTGTTCTTCATATCCAAGATGTGGCGGGAAATTTTTATCTGCCTATTTTGACAAGTTTAGATGAGCAATTGCCACCTATACACGATCAAGACTCTCTTAGGTTAGAGACTGTTCGTCTAGCTGATTGTATCCAGTTACTTCAATCTAACCAAGATATAGAAGAACTTGTTATCAATCCAATGTCTGATAATGTCACTGTTTCTTCTTCTGTACTACGAGGACAGTCTAATCTAACAAACCATCAAGTATCATTTGGAATTCCTAGTAAGGACTATTCATGGTTAACAAAGCCGATGACTTTGTTTTTACAGAGGAAAACAAATGTGAGGTGCGCATATTTGTTGATGATTGTTAGAGAAAATCAACCTATAGCAACGATTGTTGTAGATGGGGAAGAAAAGGATTGTATTGGTATATTTAATTATTTAAATCGCCAGCAATATTCTGAAATAATTGATATTCTTCCGTTACAGACAGATTTTTCAAAAGAGATTATTAAAGGGATTGCTCCTTTTTATAGTGTGGAAAGTCTATAATATTTGAAAATTTTGAAGAAGCAGAGCAATGCTTATTTGAGATATTGGATTTAACTGTAAAATATAACAGGTTGCAAGTGATGACTAACGAGGAACCAGAATATCCTTCTCCTTTGTGGGACAAACCATAATGATAAATTTAGAAAAGCAACACAGTGAAATTTGATTTGAATTTTATCGAGCTCTCCCATCAACAAGTCTCGACTGCCTTTATGCGCAGTGAGGATTTTGTTCGGTATTATGAGCCGTATTTAAACACGGAGGAAGGGTAATGGGATTTTATGTAGATATTGCGGAGCTTCAGAAAGCCCAAGAGGCCTATATGAAGATGGTCGCAACTGCTCAGAGTCAGTTGGATACCGCTAAAAATGGGATGAATGCCATCATCACCAGTAATTCCATGCATGGAGAAGTTGGGAAAGCGATTACGAATGAAATCAATAATGTTCATAACCCCGTGATTGTCGGCTTAAAGAATAGCTTAGAATTTCTAGGTTCTGAGTTTTCCAAGACGATCACGGATTTTCAGAATCTTGTTGGCGAAACCTCTGCAACCGCAGTTCTAGCAGAAGAGACTTTGGATGATGCGGTCAAGAAGCTAAATGAAGCCGATGAGAAACACAAGGTCATGGATACCAATTTCAAGAGTATCTATGATGGTATTTCGAGTCTCTATCGTCTGAGTGCTCCCTTAAGCAGCACCTTCTATACCAATACCCAAACAGCCCGGAAGTATGTTCAGGATACGAAGAATAAGGTAAATGCCTTTGATAAGATGATGACAACCAGCAGTACGGAGCAACTTTTTAGTACTTTAAGTAGCCAGATGGCAGCTGCTGGAAGAGTGAAGAGTCTGAGTTATAGTGATCCTGTTTTAACTAACTTTGTGGCGCATGAAGAACTCGGTAAAGCGATTTATGAGCTGGATCAGCAGTATGCGAAAGCCAAGGCAGAAGCGATTGAGGCTGCTAAACGCAAGGCAGAACAAGAAGCCGCTGAGCGAGAAGCTTCTTATCGCCGTCATCACCCCATCCAAGCTTGGCTGAAGGATCGCTCGAATGAGATTGGTTCCTGGTGGGGAGATGTCGTTGAGGGCACACGGAATCTACCGCTTCCTCAAGGGATAAAGGATTCCCTCCTGTTTGCGGAAGGTTTTATTGGTGCAGCTGGAAGTATGGTTTCAGAGACTGCTATCGGAGCTGTAGATTTGACTCAGATCATTGGTATTGCCAGTATTGATGGCGTCAATCGCCTAACAGGAGGTCAAACTCCAGAGTGGATGAAGCGGGACTTGCAAGGAACGGCAGATAACCTGTCTAGCCTTGCGGAGTTAGGAGTGGGAACTTACACTGCTCTGACGGATCCAGGTGCGGCTCAGCGTGGCCAGGATCCCAATGCCAGCTATGCGGATAAGGCGGCTTATCGTGCTCAAGAGACAGGAAAAGCCCTCTGGGATAAGGTCACCCACATGGATGCCTATGATGCAGGAGGCTTGACCTTTGAGATTGCCAGTCTTTTTGTCGGTCCAGCAGCTGTAGGTAAGATGGCTAAGGGCACGAAACTCGGAGCTAAGGCAGCTGAGATGATTAGCTTAGCCAAGAACAGTACCAAAGCAAGAATTCTCGCAAATGTTGAAAAATGGGGATCAAAGGTTGACAATATCCTAGCGAAGAGCAATAATGTCATTGGGAAATTTGGGGAGAAATTATTAGATACCCGAATCCCAGTTGGCATTCGTAAAGAGGCAGTTGCCTTTGCGGGAGGTATGGGCTCAATGCCTACCTTCAGCGTTGAGAGTAGGACTCTGCGTGATGTAATGCACTTCTCAAGCAAACATGCGGATGATGTGGCGCGAGGTGTAGGTGGTTCTGGGAAAGCGGAGCGAGTCACACAAGCTGTCAATAATATGTCTGAGTTTTTTGAGACCGACTTTGGAAAAAAGATTAGGGGCAGTCTTAGAAAGACGAAGAAACAATATGACGGGCAAAGTGTTTATGAGGTGACTAAAGATATAGATGATATTTTGAAAAAAGGAGATAAGTTGTACTTAGATGGTCGGCATAAAGATCATTTTGAGGTATTCAATAAAAGAGGTAAAGTAAAGGATGTTCTTAATCTTGATGGAACTTCTAATAGTAAAAAATTTAATTTAGCTTCTGGGAGGAGATTTAAATGATTAGTTCAGAGTTAAAAGATGTAATGAAACGATTGACTATTCTTAATGAGAATAATAAAGGTGTGCTACTTAGAGAAGAAAGTATCAGAGATATAGACAATACGATAAATATCTTTCTAAAAAAATATGAAGATCGTTTTTATGAAGGATTAAGATTGTTTAACAAGATAGACATTACTACAATTTCCTCTTCAGAGAATTCAGATTATACTATTGCTTTCTATAATCTATTAACTGGAATTAGGGGGATAATCGATTGTTTTGATGACTTTGATGATATTTTAGTTGAATTGAATAAAAACTTCATGTATCAAAGTGGCGAAATCACAAAAGAAGAATGGGAAAGTTCATGGGAAGTAGTCTTGGATGACGAAGAAAATGAATTTGGAGATTGAAGAATAGATATTGATTCCTCGCTTTTTATGTTCACTAGGAGGAAGGCTAATGGGATTCTATGTAGATATTGCGGAGCTTCAAAAAGCCCAAGAGGTCTATATGAAGATGGTCGCAACTGCTCAGAGTCAGTTGGATACCGCTAAAAATGGGATGAATGCCATCATCACCAGTAATTCCATGCATGGAGAAGTTGGGAAAGCGATTACGAATGAAATCAATAATGTTCATAACCCCGTGATTGTTGGCTTAAAGAATAGCTTAGAATTTCTAGGTTCTGAGTTTTCCAAAACGATCACGGATTTTCAGAATCTTGTTGGCGAAACCTCTGCAACCGCAGTTCTAGCAGAAGAGACTTTGGATGATGCGGTCAAGAAGCTAAATGAAGCCGATGAGAAACACAAGGTTATGGATACTAACTTCAAGAGTATCTATGATGGTACTTCGAGTCTCTATCACCTGAGTGCTCCCTTAAGCAGCACCTTCTATACCAATACCCAGACAGCCCGGAAGTATGTTCAGGATACGAAGAATAAGGTAAATGCCTTTGATAAGATGATGACGACCAGCAGTACTGAGCAACTTTTTAATGCTTTAAGTAGCCAGATGGCGGCTGCTGGAAGAGTGAAGAGTCTGAGTTATAGTGATCCTATTTTGACCGACTTTGTGGCGCATGAAGAGCTCGGGAAAGCGATTTATGAGCTGGATCAGCAGTATGCGAAAGCCAAGGCAGAAGCGATTGAGGCTGCTAAACGCAAGGCAGAACAAGAAGCCGCTGAGCGAGAAGCTTCTTATCGCCGTCATCACCCCATCCAAGCCTGGCTGAAGGATCGCTCGAATGAGATTGGTTCCTGGTGGGGCGATGTCGTTGAGGGAACACGAAATCTACCGCTTCCTCAAGGGATGAAGGATACACTCCTGTTTGCGGAAGGTTTTATTGGTGCAGCTGGAAGTATGGTTTCAGAGACTGCCATCGGAGCTGTAGATTTGACTCAGATCATTGGTATTGCCAGTATTGATGGCGTCAATCGCTTAACAGACGGTCAAACTCCAGAGTGGATGAAGCGGGACTTGCAAGGAACGACAGATAACCTGTCTAGCCTTGCGGAGTTAGGAGTAGGAACTTACACTGCTCTGACGGATCCAGGAGCGGCTCAGCGTGGTCAGGATCCCAATGCTAGCTATGCGGATAAGGCGGCTTATCGTGCTCAAGAGACAGGAAAAGCCCTCTGGGATAAAGTCACCCATATGGATGCCTATGACGCAGGAGGCTTGACCTTTGAGATTGCCAGTCTTTTTGTCGGTCCAGCAGCTGTAGGGAAGATGGCTAAGGGCACGAAACTCGGAGCTAAGGCAGCTGAGATGATTCAGTTAGCCAAGAACAGTACCAAAGCAAGAATTCTCGCAAATGTTGAAAAATGGGGATCAAAGGTTGACAATATCCTAGCGAAGAGCAATAATGTCATTGGGAAATTTGGGGAGAAATTATTAGACACTCGAATCCCAGTTGGCATTCGTAAAGAGGCAGTTGCCTTTTCGGGAGGTATGGGAATCATGCCTACCTTCAGCGTTGAGAGTAGGACTCTGCGTGATGTAATGCACTTCTCAAGCAAACATGCGGATGATGTAGTGAGAGGTGTAGGTGGTTCTGGAGAAGTAGCAAACAGGGGAGAAGATTTATTACAATCAACTAAAGAGATTCAAAGAATTGAGGAGATTAACGTAGTATTTAAACGTAATCCGAAACATGATGAAGTCGAGTTTATTCGTCAATTTAAAGGACAAGAAGAAGGTTTAAACAAATTAACTGTAAAAGAGTATTTTGAAAATAGGAAAGAATACATCAAAAACGGACGTTCATCGGAAGCTAAAGCTGCTCAAAAAGCTGCCAGAGAAAATGCTCTAGCAGATAAATACAACGAGATGTTGCTACAAGGGAATTCTCGTTCAGAAGCTAAGCGCATTGCTGAGGACTGGATAAAAACACAAGCTGCTTTGCATGATCCAGATATGATAGCCGGCGGTTATGCTACTAAAATTACAGGTATGGGAGATACTCGTATTAATTCTTCTCTAGGATCTCAATGGCGTTCAAGAATAAGCGAAATGGATCAGCGAATACGTAAAGCAACTGAACATCTTTTAAAAGATGATTTGGATAAAACAAGGCTCAATATTAAATTGGAATATATACAGAGGTGATATTATGTTAGATGATTTTATAAAAGTTATGGCGATGCCTCAGGATGTAGTTGAAAAATACCGTACTATGGTACCAGATGAATTGATTCAAATTTGGCAAAATCAAGGTATAGGAACTTTTTTAGGAGGATATTTAAAAATTATTAATCCTGAGGAATATAGAGATTTGTTGGATTCAACATACTTCCGTGGGGACTTAGCAGTTCCAATATTTGTGACAGCATTCGGTGATATTATAACATTTGAAGAAAATAGATATTTAAGGCTTGTAAAGTACAAAGATGGAGTATTTGAAATCATTTTGGAAAACTTTCTATTTTTCTTGAAATTCTTGAAGGATGAAGATTTTCAGAAGGATTATTTTGAAATTGATTTATATAAAAGTGCATTGAAACAATACGGAGACTTAGATTATGATTATTGCTTTGGATTTGTCCCATTGCTTGGTTTAGGTGGACAGAAGACTGTGGAAAATATAGATAAGGTAAAAATAAAAGAGCATATTTATATTATTTCGGAGCTTGTTGGAAATATTGGGATGTGATAGAACCTTTATCGGAGGAACTCTTTATCGTTCTGATTTCCGTATGTCATTTGTCGATAAAATTGATGAATTAAAAAGGATTGCTCGAATGAGATTGGCTCCTGGTGGGGAGATGTCGTTGAGGGCACACGGAATCTACCGCTTCCTCAAGGGATGAAAGATACACTCCTGTTTGCGGAAGGTTTTATTGGTGCAGCTGGAAGTATGGTTTCAGAGACTGCCATCGGAGCTGTAGATTTGACTCAGATCATTGGTATTGCCAGTCTTTTTGTCGGCCCAGTAGCTGTAGGGAAGATGGCTAAGGGTACGAAGCTAGGAGCTAAGGCAGCTGAGATGATTAGCTTAGCCAAAAACAGTACCAAGGCAAGAATTCTCACAAATGTTGAAAAATGGGGATCAAAGGTTG
The DNA here is from genome assembly GCF_901543175.1 of Streptococcus australis. Lineage (NCBI taxonomy): Bacteria > Bacillati > Bacillota > Bacilli > Lactobacillales > Streptococcaceae > Streptococcus > Streptococcus australis. The sequence continues at coordinate 952,722 of NZ_LR594040.1, forward strand.
ACAATATCCTAGCGAAGAGCAATAATGTCATTGGGAAATTTGGGGAGAAATTATTAGATACCCGAATCCCAGTCGGCATTCGTAAAGAGGCAGTTGCCTTTGCGGGAGGTATGGGAACCATGCCTGCCTTCAGCGTTGAGAGTAAGACTCTACGTGATGTGATGCACTTCTCTAGTAAACATGCGGATGATGTAGTGAGAGGTGTAGGTGGTTCTGGTAGGGCGGAGCGAGTCGCACAAGCTGTCAATAATATGTCGGAGTTTTTTGAAACAGAATTTGGACAAAAGATTGTGGGAAACCTTAGAAAGACTAAGAAGAAGTATGACGGGCAGAGTGTTTATGAACTGATGAAGAAGGTTGATAGAAATTTGCGCAAAGGAGATTACCTGTATTTGGATGGTTTACATATGGACCATTTTGAAGTTTTTGATAAACGTGGTAATTTGAAATCTGTACTTAATCTTGATGGTACTTTAAACACAGATAAGTTATTAAAAGCTAAAGGAAGGAAATTACATTGAAGGAAGAAATCTATAAACTTTATGAGGTGTGTAAACGATTCAATTCGAGGTTGGGATACTCGTTAGAAGAAAATAAGAAATTAAAAGATTTTAAAGAATTGATAGATGATAATCTATCTGATGACTTTCAAGAGCTTATGTCAGGTATTTCAGCATTCAAGGAAGAAATAATTGATCAAAGTATAGCTGATGAGCAATACAGTCAATTCTATTACGAGTTATTGTCTTCAATGGCTAACTTTTCTTCTTACTTTGCAGATTTGCATGAAATAATTTTTGATCTAAACAAAAGACGCAGATTTAAAATGGGAGAAATTACCAAAGAGGAGTTAGTCAGTTCAGATGAAATAATTTTAGACGATGAGGACGATGAATCTGGAAATTAAAGAATAGATATTTATTGTTTTTCTAAACGCATTAAAGATTTTGTCCGGAGGAGGATGCAGTACGAGGAGTAGGTGGTTCTGGGAAAGCAGAGCGCTTCTATGATGATATAAAAAATATAACAGCTAAGGATATTCCAACAGTTAAAAGTGGAGATTTTGAAAAATTTTTCAATTCTCTAACGGTAGAAGAGTTAGATTTTATTTGGAAGAAAAAGGAACTACGTAAGAAAATTGAACGTCAATTAAGATATCCTGGTGGAATGCATGAGTGGCATTTAGTTTCAAGGACTCCGCAATTCAAGTATTGGGATATAACTGCCGAAAAAATTAGAGAGTTACGTACTGCAATTTCAGATGTAAAGTTTATTAACCCTGAAGGAGTCCATGGTGGTTAAGGTTCTACAAAAGCACATAATGAATTGCTGGAAATTATTGATTCGTCGAAAGATTATGATATGTTTGTGAGAAGATTAAATATCTGGGCTAATTATCATCTTGAGAGAGGAGTTCAGGTATTACCTAAGGGGCTAAGAATCCCATAGCTAATAGAAAGGATTTAATAAAATGGAAACAGACAATACGGTATCTATTTGGATAGGTAATTTCAAAAATTTAACTGAGTTAGAAAATTATATTGATCTAACTTATGATGATGAGGGAGAGATCGTTGTTTCTGATTTTTTCAACGATTTTAAGATAGATATTAATGATATAGATGAAGATTTAATTGAAAAAGCAGTTTTGCCAAATGAAATAAACGATATATCTATTATTTTGCGCACTGCTTCCTATGAGGAACAGTTGTTGTGTGAATTGAACGCATTAGAGAGTCTGACTATAAATAAAGGCAATGCAGTTGTACTACTCTATAACTATGCTTATGATGGCTCTGTAAAATCCTCAGATTATTTAAATTTCATTACGAGTGTAGATTATAGATAAAACAATAACTTAGGAGTCTTATCGCCGTCATCACCCCATCCAAGCCTGGCTGAAGGATCGCTCGAATGAGATTGGTTCCTGGTGGGGCGATGTCGTTGAGGGAACACGAAATCTACCGCTTCCTCAAGGGATGAAAGATACACTCCTGTTTACGGAAGGTTTTATTGGTGCAGCTGGGAGTATGGTTTCAGAGACTGCCATTGAAGCTGTAGATTTGACTCAGATCATTGGTATTGCCAGTATTGATGGCGTCAATCGCTTAACAGGCGGTCAAACTCCAGAGTGGATGAAGCGGGACTTGCAAGGAACGGCAGATAACCTGTCTAGCCTTGCGGAGTTAGGAGTAGGAACGTACACTGCTCTGACGGATCCAGGTGCGGCTCAGCGTGGCCAGGATCCCAATGCTAGCTATGCGGATAAGGCAGCTTATCGTGCTCAGCAGACCGGAAAAGCCCTCTGGGATAAGGTCACCCATATGGATGCCTATGATGCAGGAGGCTTGACCTTTGAGATTGCCAGTCTTTTTGTCGGTCCAGCAGCTGTAGGTAAGATGGCTAAGGGGACCAAGTTAGGAGCTAAGGCAGCTGAGATGATTAGCTTAGCCAAGAACAGCACCAAGGCAAGAATTCTCGCAAATGTCGAAAAATGGGGTTCAAAGGTTGACAATATCCTGTCTAAGAGCAATAATGTCATTGGGAAATTTGGGGAGAAATTATTAGTTAGCCGAATTCCAGTCGGCATTCGTAAAGAGGCAGTTGCCTTTGCGGGAGGTATGGGAACCATGCCTACCTTCAGCGTTGAGAGCAAGACTCTGCGTGAGGTGATGCACTTCTCTAGTAAATATGCGGATGATGCAGTACGAGGAGTAGGTGGTTCTGGTAGGACTACAAGTAAGCTTAGAGATAGTGTCTTAGAAGGAGCAAAATCTAAAGGCAAAGCTAGATATGGTGAACGGAAAATTTCTGATGAAGAATACGCAAAATTGAGGAAAATGACACCATCCAGAAATATTAGAAATAATGTGAATAAAGACATCCAGTTACCGATGCCCGATCCAGCTATTCCTGGTAAGATTATAGAAATTGGAGAAAGATTAGAAGCCGACCATATTGTTTCAATGGATAGGATTACAAAAATGGAAGGCTTCGAAAAAATGACGCTAAAACAAAAACTTGATGTTCTAAATTATGAAAAGAATTTTATCGGATTGAGCAAAACAGCAAACACATCTAAAGGTTCGAAGAGTTATAGCGAGTGGACTAGATATGTAAAAGAAAATATACCTATTTCTGCAGATTTTAAAAGTACTATGATAGCCAAGGAAAGAGAGTTGGAAGTTGTTTTGCAAAATTTAATTGATTCTTTTAATTAAATAATAGAGGTTAGTAATTATGGATAATTTATCAAATATTTTGGCCCAGTATACACTATCAAATTCTGAAGTGGAGATTATAGAGGAAACCTCTAAAATCTTATCGGCAGATATTCCGCAATTTTGGAAAGAAATCTTTCTTTCTGATGACTTTAAAGAAAGAAAAAGCATACTTCTTACAGAATGGAAGAAATTTGTATCAGCAGAATTATCTAATACAATTTCCTATCTAGATGAATACTTGCTTCGGCTTGACTTGATTTTCTACAACGGTGAATACTCTATACTATATACAATTTCATCCTATGATAATAAAGATGTACTTCTGTATGAAGGTAAGAACCCAGTCTCAGTCGATGAATTAAGGAAAAAATTCGGAGATTTATTTGTGTCATTGGACAGCTCAATAGTAAACTTTTACACAAATATTCATAATGGTTTTTATGATTATAGAAGTAAAAGTATGGGATTGGATCCCGTCAAAAATATAGAGCCAGTATCCTTGTATGAATGGGAATATATCAAGCAAATAGATTTTAATCTTGAAGCATTATTTACATTTTTTAGTAATGGTATGGGAGACTATATCGTATTGGATATAGATTCTAAATTAGAAAACGGAGCTTATTTATGGTCTAAAATGGATTTGCCTGAAAGAGGTTTAAATTTTTGGAATTATATCGATGAGTGGACAGTAATTGGTTTTGAGTAAGTTTTTATAGAGGCTAAGAGTATCAGAAAGTTTAATGGAGGAGTTCTATTTATGAGTGATAAATTCCTTGAGTTATTTATTGAAAAAACTTTTTATAATGAGCTATTTAATAAGTTGAAATCTTATATCTAGCTTCATAGAGATGAAATAAAAGTTAGATCTTACACTTTATCTTCGATATCCTATAAAGCACTAGATGATTTTACCGTCAAAGACTTGAAAGATTCCCTCCTGTTTGCGGAAGGTTTTATTGGTGCAGCTGGAAGTATGGTTTCAGAGACTGCTATCGGAGCTGTAGATTTGACTCAGATCATTGGTATTGCCAGTATTGATGGCGTCAATCGCCTAACAGGAGGTCAAACTCCAGAGTGGATGAAGCGGGACTTGCAAGGAACGGCAGATAACCTGTCTAGCCTTGCGGAGTTAGGAGTGGGAACTTACACTGCTCTGACGGATCCAGGTGCGGCTCAGCGTGGCCAGGATCCCAATGCCAGCTATGCGGATAAGGCGGCTTATCGTGCTCAAGAGACAGGAAAAGCCCTCTGGGATAAGGTCACCCATATGGATGCCTATGATGCAGGAGGCTTGACCTTTGAGATTGCGAGTCTTTTTGTCGGTCCAGCAGCTGTAGGTAAGATGGCTAAGGGCACGAAACTCGGAGCTAAGGCAGCTGAGATGATTAGCTTAGCCAAGAACAGTACCAAAGCAAGAATTCTCGCAAATGTTGAAAAATGGGGATCAAAGGTTGACAATATCCTAGCGAAGAGCAATAATGTCATTGGGAAATTTGGGGAGAAATTATTAGATACCCGAATCCCAGTCGGCATTCGTAAAGAGGCAGTTGCCTTTGCGGGAGGTATGGCTCAATGCCTACCTTCAGCGTTGAGAGTAAGACTCTGCGTGAGGTAATGCGCTTCTCTAGCAAACATGCGGATGATGTAGTGAGAGTGGCAGAGAAGCCCTTTGATAAAGAGCGGATTCTTGAAAATCTTAGGCAAAGTCGACTTGCACGGGAAAGTTCGAAGTTTGGTGCCTATCTTCGCAGAGAGTATGAAGCTAAGGGACACTATTTCCCAGAGCGTGTTGAAATGCCAAATGGCAAGCGTGCTTATCTATCGGCAGATGATGGTTTCGATGGAAGAAAAACTCCTGTCAGATCACGAAGTTATGTGGGTAGCGAAGGACATATTAAGTAGCCGGAAAAAGGTGATGGTTTTGTACTGGATAGTGTAGGGAATCCCATTACTCAACCTGCAAATTTAAAAGCAGGTGATATTATAGATCGTTATGGTCATCCATATGGAAAATTTACTAGTCCGGTGAGGGAGGAAGAGATTATCGCGTTTAACAAACGTGGTTTACCTTATCCAGAAGGCTACCAAGATTACCACCAATATAGAGTAATGCATGATTTGACAGAAGAAAATATAATAAATGCTTTTAAAACAGCTTCATCAGAAGTTAAAGAAAGCTTAATTGATGCAATGGAAAACCGGGGATTTTCTTTGTCAGATCTGGCTAATATTCAACAAGGAGAAATTGCAAAAGTCTTTGGAGCAGGTGGAGGAACTCAGATACAACTAGGGAATTCTTTGAAGTATTATGAAGATTTAGGTTTATTAAAAGAGGTGATAAAATGAATTCGGAACAAATTGAAAAATTCAAACAAGAAATAGAATGTATTATAAAAGAAAAAAATTATATATCTTTACGGTATGTTCTTTTCGATGAAACAAATAGAACACCATTTGCTGTACATATATTTAACAAAGATGATTTATTCATGGTGAATAGCAGAGATGAGAGGGCTTATGTAATTGGAAGAACATTTGAATTTGATAATTTTTCTGAGGCTGAAAAAAAATTCTTTAATGTATTGGACTTTATAGTACGTGAGGGTCGAAGGGACATATCTAACAGAGGAAGCTATATGTATTTTTCACCTCTTTGGGATAAACAATAATGATAAATTTAGAAAAGCAACGCAGTGAAATTTTCTTTGAATTTTATCGAGCTCTCCCAGCAACAAGTATCGACCTCCTTTATGCGTAGTGAGGATATCAAGGTTATCATAAATATGAGGTGATACATGATTTGACAAGAAGTAATATGGAGTGAAGTAAATGATATTTGAAGATTTATTAATGAAAATTCAATCTGATTTGGTGTCTTTAGGATTAGAATATTCGAATAGTCAAATTGATGAAATTTATTTGTATGGTTATATCGAAGAAGGTAGTTATTTTTTCAATTTATTTTTTAAGAAAAATGGGGAGATAATCAGACTCAATCAGATTAATGATTTTTTGAGTGAAAATGAGAAAATAGACGATTCACGTGATAGACAGATACAACTTCTAGAATTAGGAATTGATGTTTTGGAAAAAATCGAGATTTTGTTTGAGAATAATAAAAAAGAAGTACCTACCGAAATCAAAATTATTTATAGTAAGAGCAGCAATAGTCTCAAATCTAAATATAGTTATTCGCCCATTTCAGATGATACTTCAGAATTAGAATTATTCAATAACTGGTATGATACGGTGAAAGTAGAAAATAATATTTGAAGATAAGATAATGGATTTACAAGTAGTCAAGCACTTTGAACTTAGTTCCTACTCCATTATCATATAGTTATGAAAATCAGGAAGCTCAGATTCATTACAATCAACTAGAACAACTATTTTCCATGTCAGGCAAAACAAACGGTCTCTCAAGCAATTAGACAGCAGGAATCCTATGGTTTAATGGTTGATGATTTTGTACCTCGTATACCTAATAAAATTTATCTTCCTAAGTAAGTAGTAAGGTGTGTATTTAAAATGAAAATAATTTCAGAAGTAGTTGATAATTTAACTAGTATAAAACTATTAGTGAATTCTCGAAAAACTAATATTCCTATAATAGAGCTAGATAAGTTATCCATTGCGGAAAAAAATATCACAAGTTTAAAATGGGAAAATTTTGTTCTTGAACAACGTGGTGATCTAACCGCATATTTATTAAAAAATGAGAGAGAAATTTTCAAAAAATGGAATGAATTGAGTAGGGATGCAAAAGAAAGAATTATTCCTATTATTACAAAACAACTGTTTGCTTTAGTTGAAGAAAAAAAATATTTGAATCAATGATACCCCAAATTAGATTTGATATAATTAATATTTCGATATGTTTAACTATAAAGAATGAATGTATGAATGTAAATTCACCGTTTTTTGATGATTTATATATTTTATATCGATTGGGTTATATTCCCTGTGGCTATGCTAAAGGGAAATATAAAGTATTATAGGGAGAGATAAGGAGAAATAAATGGAAAAGCAATATGTAAGCGAGTCATTAAGAATAGCAAATGATATTATCCAATTGGTTAAAATTGATCTAAAGGACGAAATGAATAGGCAAATTTTAGCTTCCTATATATTTGGTGTTTTAAATGCTAAAGCAATTCAAGAGTCCATTTCTCCAATTGATGTTCAAGTTACAATGATTCGTGTTGGAATAGAAGCATTGGGCTATAGTCCAGAGGCAGCTACTCAAATGACGCAATTTGTTATCGATGCCACAGATAAGAATTTCCATCCAACTGTATATGCAATAATACATAGAGGAATAGAGGCGTTTTATCTCAATAGTAATGAGAAATACGAGCAACTAAAAGAGGATTTTGATAGTATAATGACATCCATAAAATAATGTAGGTTTGCTTTAAGAAGAAAATAAGAGAGGAAAGAATGTATTATTTTAAATCGTTAGAGAGACCTATCTCAAATTCAGAACTATCAGAGATAGAAAAAAATAAATGTAATACTTCCAGAAGACTATAAGGAATTTCTATTAAAAGTTAATGTGGGTATTCCTAAAGAGCTGTACTTATCGTTTTTTATTGATGATTTAAATGAAGAAGTGATTTTGGGGACAATGTTAGGTATTTCAGAGAATAAAAACTTTAGTCTAACGGATTGGAACTCAGAATACCAAATGGAACTTCCATACGATTCATTTGTCTTTGGAACGGAATATGGAGGAGGGTTATTTGTTATGATTGTGAGTGGAGAAGATAGAGGAATTTATTTTTGGGACCATACATTTATATTTGATCAGTCGTCGGTAGATTCAAATGTATACTTTTTGGCAGATAATTTTACTAATTTTATAGAAAAGTTATATATTTCTGAACCATAGAAATACAAAAGGGGAATCCTATTTATGAGTTATAAATTCCTTGAATCAGCCAATGTGAGGTTTAAGTAATGGTTCAATACGATAAGAATAAGATTTTTACAAGTATTATTACTAGCCGTACGAGAGAGACATTCGAAGTAGATGATACCTTGATTCAACTTGGTCAACAATTAGGAATGCGTCCGCAGATATTGAAGGGACTCTATAAGGCTCTGAGGAAACTGGAGGATGTCTATGAGTATGTGCCCAGTTTTGGTGCAACTTTTACTTGTCATTTTGATTATGAAAAGCAGGAAGCTCAGATCCATTATAATCAACTAGATCAACTATCCTCCATCACGGATTTACAGGATTTCATGGGGATTGTGGACAGTGTCTACAGTCCTATTTATCCTTTAGGTTCTGTTGTTGAGCTAGATTTGGAGCTCTTACCAGAGGAACTCCAGAAAAGCTTAGCGGAGGGGCCAGGACCACTCGTTACGATTTCAGGTCGCAAGATGCCTCTTCAAGAGGGATTTGATGACTATGTGGTAGACTACTTGGCTCGCATCTGTCCCTTGGGTGAGATGCCTGGAATGGATGCTTTTTTCGTTAGTAACATGATGATTGAGCGACTTCGTTTTGAAGGTTACAGTGACGAATGGGGAAGTCAGTTCACAGAGGAGGTTTTGTAACTTTCAGCCCTGCGCAAAATAGAATTCAAGCGAAGATTGATACTGAATTACTTCCCGAATGGAAAAATACTCGAATGTATAAAGTAGAGATTCAAATTCCTAAAGGAGAAACACTGAGTATTGGAAAAGTTGCGCCACAGAAGATTTCTTCATCAGAGACTGTGCTGAAAGGTGGTGCTGACCCAATATTATTACCGCAAGACTGGCCATTAGAATGGATTTCGGATTTCAGAATAGTTCCTAAATGATGGATTATCAATATATTGAGGGAGAAATGAGATATGACAAGTAGTTTAAAGCGAATTGCTGAAAAAATTGTTTTTATTATTGAAGAAGAGTACCCCAAACAAAAAAGTGTTACAGGCTCAATTCAAAGTATTTATCAATTAGCAAGTGAAATTGTAGAAAGTGGAGAAGTAGCAAAAAACATAAATCTTAAAAGTCTAGTTAGAATGTTTGCAGATGAGACAACGCATTATCAAAGTGAGATCATTTACTTACTTCAAGATTTAGATAAGGAATTGAAAAAGAATGAACATAAAAGATAGTTTACAACATTTTTCATCGAGCGGGTAAATCTGCGTTAGACTACGCTAAAGAGTTATCTTGGAAAAATGATTTTTTAAATATTTTGGAGAAGTATGAAAATGAAAGTAAGTGATAATTATGGAGGATTTGTTCTATCAAGGAATGTAAAAAATGGATTACCTATTGCGTATACTTACAGAGAAAAATCTCGACTGTTACAATTAAATGGATGGACCATTTATTCTAGTTCCGATGATGAGGAATACGTAAATAATCCCCAAAATTTTGAAATTGTATCAGCAAAAACCATGTTTTCTATTGCACCCGTGATGGAAGAAATTTTTGAAGCGAAGTATGGGACGAATTTAGCGTGGCTATACGAGGAGGGGGTTCATGTTGGTTTCTATGATTTAAATGAGGAAAAAGAGGTAAAAATATCTGAAATTTTAGATTAGTTATATATAGTAGTATTATCCTGAAGGAGTCCAACTTAAGCCAAGGCAGAAGCGATTGAGGCTGCTAAACGCAAGGCAGAACAAGAAGGAGCTGAGCTAGAAGCTTCATATCGCCGTCATCACCCCATCCAAGCCTGACTGAAGGATCGCTCGAATGAGGTTGGTTCATGGTGGGTAGATGTCGTTGAGGGCACACGATATCTACCTATTCCACAGGACTTGAAAGATTCTCTCTTGTTTGCGGAAGGTTTTATTGGTGCAGCTAGAAGTATGGTTCCAGAGACTGCCATCGAAGCTGTAGATTTGACTCAGATCATTAGCATTGCCAGTATTTATGGCGTCAATCGCCTAACAGGAGATCAAACTCCAGAGTGGATGAAGCGGGACTTGAAAGGGACGGCAGATAACCTGTCTAGCCTTGCGGAGTTAGGAGTAGGAACTTACACTGCTCTGACGGGTCCAGGTGCGGCTCAGCGTGGCCAGTATCCCAATGCTAGCTATGTGGATAAGGCAGCTTATCGTGCTCAGCAGACCGGAAAAGCCCTCTGGGATAAGGTCACCCATATGGATGCCTATGATGCAGGAGGCTTGACCTTTGAGATTGCGAGTCTTTTTGTCGGCCCAGCAGCTGTAGGTAAGATGGCTAAGGGGACCAAGTTAGGAGCTAAGGCAGCTGAGATGATTCAGTTAGCCAAGAACAGTACCAAAGCAAGAATTCTCGCAAATGTCGAAAAATGGAGTTCAAAGGTTGACAGGATTCTTGCGAAGGGCGATGATGTCATCAAGCGTTTCACCAAAAATCTACTGAAGAAAGAGCTTCCTTTCTCAGTAGGAAGCGAAGTTTTAGCTGGTGTAGGTAGAGTAGGTCATCAGCCAACAGTCGGTGAGGCCATTCAGTATTTTAAGGATAAAGCTCGGGATGTTTATTCAAAACTTTCGAGCTCCAGAGGAGGATTTTCTTGGACTCTACGTGGAGAAAATGTTGAGATACCCAATATTTCCTTGAAAGAAATCGAGTATGCTAAAAGAGCTAGAGAAGAATATCAAAAATTAAGAAGAGAATTTGACTTAACTGTTCGAAAAGAATTTTTAAAGGATATTTCCAAAGATACTGATAAATTACGAGAGTTGGGATTCAGTGAGTCCGATATACAAAAATTAGCAGATGGTTTAGTTCCTAAAGGTTACCAAGTTCATCATCAGTTGCCATTAGATGATAGTGGAACAAATAGTTTTGAGAATCTTGTCTTAATAAAGAATGATCCTTATCATAAAGTGGTAACTAATTATCAACGGCATATTGTTAAAGGTATGGAAGTTGGAGACTCTAAATTAGTTGATTGGCCATTCTTTACAGATAATATTTATCCAAATTAGAATAGAGGAGATATAAAAAATGTGGATGAATTTTATTTCAAAAATTTCAGAAATTGAAGAAAAGTACGGAGATTCTGTTAATAGTGGAGTTCCAAATGCTGTTTTTTCAGCTCTTATGAAGAAACATAACGTTTGGCCGAATGATGAAGTAATGGAAGATTATAAAAGATTTCTTTCTCAAGTAAATGGAATTGATTTTAATGGTTTCATTTTGTATGGTGTTTCTCAAAAAACAAACCCAGATATTATAGATGAAGATGTCTATGATATATTTGAAATGAATATTATTTGGCATGAGGAATCTAGTAACAACAGCTATTTCTTTTTAGGTGAGAGTGGTATGAGTTGGTATGTCTATGATACTTTTGATAGAGTCTATAAGGAGTTAGATTTACCTTCAGGAGATCTAGTTAACAAGTATAGTACTCTAGACGACTTATTGGAATCTGTTTTAAAAACAGCATTGAACTAGCATTAGTAGTTAACTCTAGAAAAATGGGGTTCAAAGGTTGACAATGTCTTAGCGAAGAGCAATAATGTCATTAGGCAATTTGGAGAGAAATTATTAGACATCCGAATCCCGATTGGCATTCGTAAAGAGGGAGTTGCCTTTGCGGGAGGTATGGGAACCATGCCTGACTTCAGCGTTGAGAGTAAGACTCTGCGTGATGTGATGTGCTTCTCTAGCAAACATGCGGATGATGCAGTACGAGGAGTAGGTGGTTCTGGTAGGACGGAGAGAAATCTTGAAGCTGTATTGGAAAAAGCGAAAAAAGGAGAGCCTCTCAGAACTTACCAAGAAAGATTGAATCAGACTCCTGTAAATGAAGGTCATTGGACAGGTGAAAGAGGAGAGTCTACATTTGTTTCAAACAAAGATGAAGTTAGAAAAATTTTAGATGATGTAAATCTAGAAGGTATAGAGTATGAAAATGCTATACCAGATTTTTCACCTGTCTCTAAAGGTGAAGTGAAAATTACAGATATGGGTATTGACAGAAATGCTAACTTTAGACAAGCTGATGAGCTCCTTGGTAGAGAATTAGGGAAAACTCGTTGAGAAATTGTTAAGTTTAGAAAAGAAAATAAACTAACGCGGCACGAACTTAATGACATAACAAGTATGCAACTAGTTCCGAGTATCATAAATAGTAAATTTGGGCATTTAGGCGGTGTTTCAGAAGTTAAAAAGTTGTTGGAATTATTGCAGTAGAAAAAGAGGTGTGAAATGAAGATAGTACATCCTGTTTTTGGGGAATTGACATTTAATAATGGTTGGACTAAGAGTATTAAATTAAATATTTTTAAAAAGGAATTTTCTGTTGAAATAAATATTGATGCAGATGAAGATGCGGTGTTCGATGAAAATCAAATCAAAGCTTTTGAATTTTTTTTCAGTGATATTCAGAACTGTGTTACCCAAGCCGAGAATGGTATTGTTGGATATTATAATTCAATAATTGATGAGGTAATTGATAGACTGGATTCAGATTCTAATTTTGGTCAGAAGTTATTAAATGCTAAAGATAATCCGAGTGAAATCTTTAAATTTTTGACAGTAAAACAAATTATGATTCCGATGAATTTTGATGATAATACACGCGAAGCAGGCTTCATTTGTTATTGTGAATGGGATATTGAAAACGGTGTTGGAATAAAATATATTAATGAACAAATATCAGAAATAGGATTTCAAGACATTTTGCTATAATTGAAGTTATGTTCAGCGGACCTCACCCAGTAGTACGGAGCAGCTTTTTAGTGCTTTAATATGAACAGAAACATTCATTTCTTTAGCGATATGAGATTCAGAAACTGTTTCGCAAGCTTTGGCTTTAATTTCATTTTTTACATTTTTAGAAATAAAAGCATTAAGGTCAACGATACTAGTTGTATCAGCAGTAAAACTATGGGAACATTCACGGCAGAAGAAACGCTGTTTTCTTAATTTAAGAAAAGCAGGCAATCCAGAAACCGGATTAAGAGTAATTCTAGAAGTACGAGTACTGTTTTTAACGATAGAAAAATCACGCTTTACACAACCACAGTTAGGGCAAGCATCTGGGCAATAGGTATAGGTAGCGAAGATAAATAGGCTTTTTTCTTCTTAAAATACACTTCCTCCACATTATTTTCCCATTTTACATTTTTATCTTTGATTTGTAGCACAACTTCTTGTATATTAGTCATAGGGTTTTCATCTCCTCTTAAATAGTTTGGACGCTTTTAATATAAGGGATGAAGCCCTTAAAATAGGGTTGGTGGATCTTCTCCATCAACCCTATAAATTATAGAACCGAAAAATCGAAGATAGAATAAGAAGACCAGGCGGCTACCATGAATGGCATTTTGTTTCTCGGACTCCTCAATTTAAAAAATGGGGAGTTTCCATGGTTGATATCAAAGAAATGAGATGTTTAATTGAAGATGTGCAGTTTATAAATCCTCGTGGAGTACATGGAGGACGGGGCTCTACAAAAGCTCATAATGAGATATTAAAAATTATTGATTCGTCATATGATTATGAGGAATTTGTACACAGATTAAATGAATGGGCAAGTCGAAGAATAAAAAATGGAATTTTAGATTTACCAGAAGGATTGAGAAGGTATTAAAAATGAAACAAAAAGTATCGTTATGGCTTGGTAATTTTGCCAGTCAAGAAGAATTTCAAGAATACTTCAAAATTTCATATAAAGAGGATGGGGATAGCGTTTCATCAGAATTTGAGACAGACTTTCATTTGCCGTACTACGATAGAGATTTCGTAGAAAAAGATTGGGTTGATGTTTCTGAAAATAATATTGATGTTTTGCTTGAAGGTTTCTCATACGATGAAGAGATTATTATGCAGTTTCCTAAAATATCATCAACCTATAATACAATTGTTTTGATTTATGATTTTGATTATTCTAAAGAAGAATTAAAAGTAAGTAACAATGGTTCTGGGACATTAGGGTTTATTGGTATCGCAGAATACGATTACTAAGCGTAGCATATAAGGAATTCTGGCACATCATCACCCCATCCAAGCCTGGCTGAAGGATCGCTCGAATGAGATTGGTTCCTGGTGGTGCGATGTCGTTGAGGGCACACGAAATCTACCGCTTCCTCAAGGGATGAAAGATACACTCCTGTTTGCGGAAGGTTTTATTGGTGCAGCTGGAAGTATGGTTTCAGAGACTGCCATCGGAGCTGTAGATTTGACTCAGATCATTGGTATTGCCAGTATTGATGGCGTCAATCGCCTAACAGGCGGTCAAACTCCAGAGTGGATGAAGCGGGACTTGCAAGGAACGACAGATAACCTGTCTAGCCTTGCGGAGTTAGGAGTAGGAACTTACACTGCTCTGACGGATCCAGGAGCGGCTCAGCGTGGTCAGGATCCCAATGCCAGCTATGCGGATAAGGCGGCTTATCGTGCTCAGCAGACCGGAAAAGCCCTCTGGGATAAGGTCACCCATATGGATGCCTATGATGCGGGAGGCTTGACCTTTGAGATTGCGAGTCTTTTTGTTGGTCCAGCAGCTGTAGGTAAGATGGCTAAGGGTACCAAGCTAGGAGCCAAGGCAGCTGAGATGATCCAGTTAGCCAAGAACAGTACCAAGGCAAGAATTCTCGCAAATGTTGAAAAATGGGGTTCAAGGTATAAGAAAAAAGGTGAGTTAGGTTGCACCAACTCACACATTGATGAGGAGACATTGTAGAAAGCCTTCTTGATGGCTATGCATGAGCTATCAGTCCATAGGCAGGAATGTGAAATGAAGTGGCAAAAGTCGATTGAAATAGGAACTCCATTAGAAAGATATAAAGCATTGCTCTTACAAGAAGCACTTGGGGACAATAGCAATGAATTGAATCCAGAGTGGATGGTTGGGCTACTTGAGAAAATTGATGTTGGAGAGCAAGTAGTTGTCCGATTTGTGGATGGAACTGACGTGACATTTTGATAGAAGGCAATAAAAGGCGCAGGTAAGTTCTGTGCTTTTTTGGTATAATAAGAATTGTAAACTAATTTCTAAATTAATTTGTTTTAAATAGAGGTGTTACTTTGAATTCTGAGTTAAAAATAGTAGATGATTTTCTGAACAATTATATTCAGAAGAACAATAAACAGAAAAGTAATATATTTCTAAGGCTTAACGAAGTTGAGTATTATGAAGAAAATAAATCTGGAACGTTATGTCATTTTCCAGGTTGTGGTGATGTTGCGATAGATTCTCACACATATCCAAAATCATTTTTGAGAAAAATAGCAGGTGGAAACAAGGTCTTTGCAACTGATATAAAGCATATTGTGGGGAATAGTTATGATGTAGGAGTGTCAGATTTGGTAAAGGATACTCATATTAAGAAATCTGGAATTCAACCATTATTTTGCAAGAAACATGATGCTGACATATTTAAAGCAATCGAAGTAAAAAATATTAATACGAACCTTGAAACTTATCTATGTTTATTTCTGTATCGATCTTATATATACGATTATCAGTTGGAATCGGAAGTTCACAATCCGAGCGTAAATAGAAAAATCAACATTGATAGACCTTACTCTAAAAAAATATCAAAAGAAGACGAGATACGATATTTATTCGAGCAGGAACTCTCAACGAAGCTAATAAGCGAAAATGCGAACTTCCATAACTCTGATATCATAAAAAATAAATTTGATGCCATATTTCTTGGAAAGGAAACGCCAAATTATTCTGATTTTTGCAAGTATTTCGAATTGAAGTATTATGATTTAGGATTCCTTCCTAATTTTTTTGCTAGTGGAAGTATATTTTTTCCATGGATCCTCAAAGGTTAGAGAATCCACTTCAATCAATCTATGCCATTATTCCTGATAAATCATTACAAACTGCATATTTTTGTGTATTAACGCCTAATGAATCTGTAGATTCAATGAAAGTTGTTATCGAGAATCTCGAAAAACTGTACAATAAATACGATAAGAGAGAATTCAATAAACTCATCGAGTTTTTGTTGTTAGATGCCTCGCAAAATATTATTATGACTGAAACTCTATACAACAATCTAAAAATAAATGGTGCTTATCTCTTGCTTGTAAAAGCCTGTATTGCTTTGGTGATGGCTCGTTTACCTATTTGCCCATACCCCAGTGAATCATTAAGGCGTTACTCTTATAATTTACTAAAATCAATTGATTTAATAAGCAATGGCCATCAATAGTCCTTTTAGAAATCGTTTCGGAGTATATAATTAAAGTTCTAAAAGAAATGCGGCATTTCAGAGTATTGGTTTGTCCTATCAAGACACGTGGAGTGTGTAGCTTTGCTTGTACGAGCTGAATAAACAAGGATGTAACTAGTGAAAGTCCTAAAGTAAGGAGTTTAAACATGAAATTCCATGAATTTGGTGATAAGAATTTTCCTCCTATCTTACTGATACATGGTGGTGGCAGTTCTTGGTGGAATTATCTTCGTCAAGCACGAATCTTGTCAGAAGAATACCGTGTTATTCTGCCCACTTTGAATGGTCACGGCGAGGAATATCAACTTGATTATGTTTCTACTGAAGATTCTGCTTTGGAGATTCTAGACTATATCAAAGCAAACTGTGGTGGGAAATTGTATGCAATCGGTGGTGTTTCACTTGGTGGTCAAATTGCCATGGAGCTTTTGTCTTTAGACAGTGAAATTGCTGAGAAGGCCATCATAGACGGAAGCCTCTGTATTCCTCAACCAAGGTTAGCTAAAATCAGCATCTTTCTAGTGTCTCTATTTGGTAAACTGATGTTCAATAAATTCTTTTGCAAACTTCAGTTAAGCATGATGAACAAACTCTATCCTAAACTGGCTTATCCAGAGGAAATAAAAGCTTATTATTTGGAGGATCTGCCAAGGACGCCTGTCAAAACAATGGTGACCATTTACAAAAACTATATGGGGTGTTACAAGCTGAAAGATATGGTTTCTGCTAGCAAAGCTCAGGTTTTGTATATCTATGGTGAAAAAGAATTAAACTGTGTGAAAGCATCGGCGAAATTATTTCGGCAACTACATCCAAATACGATTTTGTATGAAGCAAAGGGTTATAATCACGGCTATTTATCAGCTTACCTGCCTCAAGAGTGGGTTGATTTGGTGCTACCATTTTTAAAGAGTGATTCATTTAAAATGTGTGATGAAACTGAAATGATGTAAGGAGGTATCATATGCTAGGAGCAATTATTGGAGATATTGTCGGTTCTGTTTACGAATGGAACAATATCAAAACAAAGGACTTTCCTTTATTTCGGAAGGACTGCTTTTTTACAGATGACACGGTTATGACCTGTGCTGTTGCAGAAGCGATTATGAATGGGGGACAAAAAGACGACTTCATTGACGCGATGAAGAAATATGGCAGACTGTATCCAAATGCTGATTACGGTGCTCGGTTTAATGAATGGCTAAACAGCGATAACCGTGAACCTTATAATAGCTTTGGGAATGGATCAGCTATGCGTGTTTCTCCATGTGCTTGGGTCATAGGCTGTGGTTTTTGTGCGAGAACTGGTATGTGGCCATCATCTAGAAGACTTGCGAGTCTTTCTGCAGAGGTAACTCATAATCATCCAGAAGGTGTCAAGGGGGCTATGGCTACAGCTGATGCTATCTTTCTGTGTCGTTTTTACTATGGGGGTTATTGTAGAGAATACGAGCAACCAATTAAGGACAATCCAACAGAGTGTAAAAGACGGATTAAGGATTATATAGAGAAGGAATACGGCTACAATCTATCTCAAACTTTAGATGAAATCCGCTCTAACTATCGTTTTAACGAAACATGTCAGGAAACTGTCCCTCAAGCCATTATCGCCTTTCTTGAAAGTAGAGACTTCGAAGATGCGATAAGAAATGCCATCTCACTTGGTGGCGATAGTGATACACTGGCCGCAATCACAGGAAGTATAGCTGAGGCAGCTTACGGAATTCCTGATTGGATAAAGGATAAGGCCTATTCTTACTTGGATGAATCCTTAAAGGATGTTATTAGGCGATGGGAGCTTTACATAGCAAGTAAATGATTATATAGCTGATTAGAAAGGAGGCGCTTATGGGATTATTTGATAAGTATAAAAAGGAAAAGGTTATAGAAGTTGTCTCAAATATTTTAAATGCCATTCACCTGAAAAAATATGAAGACATAAAAAATTATGTTGACGAATCAGAGATTGATGATTTAAATGAATTCTTTGGTTATGTTGAAAAGACATTGGAATTGAATGATTTTGACACGATTGATGAGTATGGTGTGGGGTGTAATTTTCATCCGCCCTATGAGTATTCTCAATTGGAAATTTATGATTATGATGACCAGACTGGGTTTGCTGTTGATTATGATTTGACTTCAAATTCTGAATTAGTAGATATGGTGTTGCAAGTAGAGTTTCTATATACCGATAATGGCTATACAGTAAGATTTCTTAATGTCGATTCTGATTAGGAGAAGTTTAACAAGTAATATCCTTAATCCTCTATTTATACAGACATTTGAGTTTTTCTTGAATGTCTTTTTTGAGCAAGAGTAAGGTTAAACCTTTTAAAACTATCAAGTTTCTTATCTAGTTAGTGGTCCGATTTTCAAGCATTTGGATGGTGTTTACATAACTCAAGTGATATAATTAGTTACTAATAATTTTGTAACTATTTAAGGAGTATTATCAATGAAAAAAGCAATGTTAATTATCAACCCTACTTCTGGTGGCGAGAAGGCTTTGGATTACAAAGAAAAGCTAGAGAATAAAGCCAAAGATTATTTTGAGCACGTGGAAACCAAAATTACTGAAAAAGCGTTAGATGCGACACATTTTGCTGAGGAGGCTTCACGTGAGAAGTACGATGCAGTGGTTGTGTTCGGTGGAGATGGGACAGTTAATGAAGTCATTTCTGGTATTGCTGAGAGAGACTACATTCCTAAGTTAGGGATTATCCCTGGCGGTACGGGTAACCTCATTACGAAACTTTTGGAAATCAATCAAGACATCGATGGCGCGATTGATGAACTCGATTTTAACTTAACCAACAAGATTGATATCGGTAAAGCGAATGATAACTATTTTGGTTATATCTTTAGTATCGGTTCTCTGCCTGAGGCGATTCACAATGTTGAAATCGAGGACAAGACAAAATTCGGTATTTTAGCCTATGCTGTAAATACCATGAAGTCTGTCATGACAGATCAGGTCTTTAACATTAAGGTTGAGACAGAAAATGGAAATTATGTCGGTGAAGCTAGTCATGTTTTGGTTCTCTTGACAAATTACTTCGCTGACAAAAAAATCTTTGAAGAAGACAAAGATGGCTATGCTAATATTTTGATTCTAAAAGATGCTTCTATATTCTCAAAATTATCCGTCATTCCTGATTTACTAAAAGGAGATGTTGTCGGCAATGATAATATTGAGTATATCAGAGCGCGTAATATTAAGATCTCTTCAGATAGTGAATTGGAGTCAGATGTTGACGGCGATAAATCGGATAACCTACCTGTAGAAATCAAAGTCCTAGCACAGAGAGTAGAAGTATTTTCAGAACCGAAAGAGTAGAAGATAAAAATTAGTTTATCTTTCGCTGCGAAATCGAGTTCTATTTTAACGATAGGAGGAGTAATGAATTCTCTATTTGATGAATTTCGAACAATTTGTTCTCATTTAAACCAAGTCGGAATCATACCAACTCTCATGGGGTCTTTGGGTTTTGAATACCGCTCAAATGAAGAATGGTGGCCGTCTGACATTGACATTCATGTTCCTGGTGACCCTAGAGGTTGGGAAGCACCTGATCATCTCCGAATTTATGACTGGGACAAGATAATGAAAGTGATGAACCGCTTAGGCTATACCTTGGTAGATATTCACGAGCATGAATTCCAAAAGGATGGTCTGAGTGTTGAGTTTGGAAGTATCGATTCTTTACCTGATTTTGCAGGGGTATCGGAATCGGATATTGAGCTGATTCATCTCGATGACATCACATTTCGTGTTCCAAACCTAGAACAGTATTTAAGTATTTACAAGGCTTCTTCCCAAGATTCCTATCGAAATAACCACAATAACAATAAGGATTTTAAAAAGATAGAGTGGCTGGAAAGACATTTGTAAATCATCAATCAGAAAGTAGTAGGTATTAAGACTTACTGCTTTTTATTTTGTAAAACAATCCACTCGAAACTACGGACAAGTCTTGAAAATAAAATTTTAAAGTAGTATACTAGAATCACGATTATGAAAACGTTTGCGTTTTAAATGAATCAAAGTAAATTAGGAGCCAGCACAATGGAATTAACAGCCATTTACCACAGACCAGAGTCGGAGTACGCTTATCTTTATAAAGACAAGACAATGCACATTCGTATCCGGACCAAGAAAGATGATATTGAAAGCATCAACTTACATTATGGAGATCCTTTTATTTTTATAGAGGACCGTTATGAAGCAATCAAGGAGATGACCAAAATTACCTCCGATGCTTTGTTTGATTACTGGCAAGTGGATGTTACGGTGGGCTATGCACGACTCCAGTATCTCTTTGAACTCAGGGATAAGCAAGGTCAAAAAATCTTATATGGCGATAAGGGTTGTGTTGAAAATACGCTAGAAAACCTCCATTACGAAGGAAATGGTTTTAAAATTCCTTACATTCATGAAATTGATGCTTGCCATGTTCCTGACTGGGTGGCTGAGACGGTATGGTATCAGATTTTCCCAGAACGTTTTGCCAACGGCAATCCTGAGATTTCTCCAGAAGGTTCGCTAGCTTGGGATTCCTCTATCAAACCAAAGACGAGCGATTTCTTTGGTGGTGATTTACAAGGTATTATTGACCATCTGGATTACTTGCAAGACCTGGGTATTACAGGACTTTATCTCTGTCCGATTTTTGAATCTCCAAGCAATCACAAGTACAATACGACGGATTATTTCGAAATTGACCGTCATTTTGGAGACAAGAAAACCTTCCGTAAACTGGTTGACCAGGCCCATCAGAGAGGCATGAAGATCATGCTGGATGCCGTTTTCAACCATATCGGAGACCAGTCGCCACAGTGGCAGGATGTCCTCAAACACGGTGAAAATTCTGTTTATAAAGACTGGTTCCATGTTCAAGAGTTCCCAGTGACAAAGGATAAGCTTGCAAATCCAAGAAAGCTCCCTTACCATACCTTTGCCTTTGAGAGCTATATGCCCAAGCTCAATACGGCAAATCCTCAAGTTAGAGACTATTTGCTAAGAGTCGCGACTTACTGGATTGAAGAGTTTGATATCGATGCTTGGCGCTTGGATGTGGCCAATGAAGTCGACCACCAATTTTGGCGAGATTTCCGGAAGGCTGTCCTAGCTAAAAAGCCTGACCTTTATATTCTTGGAGAAGTCTGGCACACGTCTCAGCCTTGGTTAAATGGCGATGAATTCCACGCGGTCATGAACTATCCTCTCTCTGACAGTATCAAGGATTATTTCTTGCGTGGGGTTAAGAAACCTCATCAATTTATCGATGAAATCAATAGCCAGTCTATGTATTACAGACAGCAGATTTCGGAAGTGATGTTTAATCTTCTGGATTCTCACGATACGGAGCGTATTTTGGCTACTGCCAAGGGAGATGTCCAACTTGTTAAGTCTGCCCTTGCTTGCCTCTTTCTACAAAGGGGGACGCCGTGTTTTTACTATGGAACCGAGTTAGAATTAGACGGAGGTCCAGATCCAGATTGTCGTCGTGTTATGCCTTGGGAACGTGTTTCCGACAGTAATGAGATGCTTCATTTCATGAAGAAATTGATTCAGCTTCGCAAGGATGTTTCAGATATTATTCAGTATGGAAAATTTATTCTCAAAGAAATCAAGCCAGATGTAGTGTCCCTAGCATGGGATTATGATGGACACAGAGTCCAAGTTATTTTTAACCAATCAAGTGAAAACTATCTTGTAGATCGTGATTCTGTAGCGCTAGCAAGTCATTGCCAAGAATTGGAAAATCAGCTTGTGATTTCTCCAAAAGGGTTTGTGGTCTATCGAGAAAAGTCTCGGGATTAGTTTGGTGTCTGAATAAGAGGGATTCTTATGTCAAAAGTAGTTAAGGATAACTGGTTTGAAGTGAAAGGGTTAAGGTTTTCTGTATATACTTTATATGATTTATTGACTTAATAAATTACTTACATGTTTGAAGGTAGTTCATTTTTAGTTTCTAATTCTGCTATTAGCTGCTCTATTTTATTTTTACTGTTTTTAGCAGAAAGTTTTCTTTTATTCAGAATATCTATATATATTTCTTTGTTGTTTATTGAGTTTTTTATACTCAGTAAGTCTCTTACTTTATATTGGTTGATAACTTTCTCTTTAATATCATCAATGTTAGAATGCTGATTAATGTATTCTGCTAATTTCTTCTGTTTATCGTTTCTATTATCAGGTTTTCTATTTGGTCTTCGAACTAGAGATTTCATCTCACCAATTTCTAAAGTTTTGATATTAATTTTATTGGTAAATGAATCTTTGTAGTTTTCTATTAGTTCTTCAAAGGTTGGTAAAGAAATGGAAGATTTATTCAGTTGTTCGGTGATAAAATCTTTATCTAAAGTGTTAAGTATTTCTTTATAATGTTTTCTAGAAATCTTACTTTGAACATTAGTTAGTTCTTGCCATAAAATGGTAGGGTTGAAAAGATTAAATGGGATCTTTTTATCCTCGTGATTCATGTAGGTCCGGATTATAGATCTGAAAGAATTAATATTAGAGGTAATGTACAAGTTATTTGATTCATGTGAGTAAATTTCGATATTGCTGAAAATATTAGAATCTATATAATTTAATAATTTTATTATAGTCTTTTTTGCATCAAGAGTGTTTAGTTTATCATAAATATTTTCATAGCTATCGATTTGTTTATCTTCAAAAATGGATAAAATAGCTAATAAAGTTGAAGAATTTAATGAAATCTTTTCCTTCTCCCACAAAGTCTTGTAAAATTCCTTTTGCTCCGATCTAACTTTTTGGAAATCAGAGGGATCAAACATTATTATTGGTATTTTATTATTTATTTTTTTACTAATTAAATATAATAATTCCTTTTCTAGAGTCTGTTTATCTGCTTCCTTGGAAATATTCTGTATTTTTTCAAGAAGAGTATTAACACTGACGTCTAAATTAAGAATATTAACACTGTCGTCTAAATTAAAAGTATTAACAATGACGTCTAAATTTATTTTTTTATCTAGAATTAATAGTAGTAATTTTACATCATCATTTATATTATCGCTTATTTGACTCTCTAAAACATAGCTCTTCATTTTGGTGAAGAGATGATCTTCTTGTGGATTTACCAATTTATTATAAAGTATTCTAGATATGCTATTTATATTTAGTGTAATTTTTTGGGGGTCATTTACATCTTGAAGGAAGATTATTTTTTTAAAGTAATCTTCTATACCTTTAATAATATTTTCATTGTTATCAGCAAATGCTTTATTAAAATAATCATAAATTGCTTCATTAAAAAAATTATCAACAGAAAAGTGATGATCGGATAATTTTAAGAATATTTCATAAATTTTATCCTGTTTAAGAACTTTTATTTTCTTTAATTCCTCCCTATCCTTTAATAATACAGACATAAAAAATTTTTTTTCATCTTCACGAAGACCATCTGGGGATTGTCTAACTAAGTAATCTGTATATGTTTCATTAATAAGATTATTTTTTATCAAAAATTTTGCAATCTCACTCATCGTTATCCTCCAATGAATTTTTTATTTGAGTGTACAAGTCTCCTTTAGATTTAACTAGGTCATTAAAATCACTGGAGTTTAGTGTTTTATATATTATCAGTGCAAGTAGTTGTTTGTAATCTATTTTTTTAATATTATTTTTATGAATTTTTTTGTAAATTTTAAATTCATTTACTATATTTTTAAGAACTCTAAGGTCATCAATAAATATGGAAATTTGATATAAAAAAGTCTCGAATTCATTTTTATCTGTATTTTCTATGTCTCCTAGCAACCTTGATTTTAGATAATCAAATGAATTTGTATTGTTTATAATAGGGATGATTGGAATAATTACATCAAAAAATTTTGTTTTCTCTGTTGCTGAAATATTTTTACTGTTATTTGTAGGATCAACATTTTTTTCAGAAAATACTTCATCACTTATTACATAGAAAAACATCAATTTCTTATCGTTTGAAGAATTCCTTCTTTGGTTTACCATTAAGTTAATTTCTCTTAATTTTTCGAATATTGAATGGTCGTTAAATCTATCTAAGTCTTCAAAAATTACAAAATCTGCATCAGATTCATCAAAAAGATAAATAACATCAGATAGAAAATTATCAAAATATGAGACTGTAGAAAAGTCTCTATTTTCCATGTTTACGTTAATTCCCATGGTATTTATTGTCAGTTTTGACCAATTTCCTTTATATATTATTTTCTTAATTGTATTTGATAAAAGGTAATATAAGATAATCATAGCTATGACAGATATAAAGATGAGAATGTAATCATTAGATTCAAGATTAGGTGGGAAATTTTTAATGCCATATGTAATTTTTTCAGTTATAACTGGTAATAAAAATTTATAATAAAGGATTAAATAAATAATTAATAATAAATAAAAGAAAATTTTATAATTTTTGATATTTTTTTAGTCAAAAAGTTTGCTTTTGGTATTTTATTTGGTTTGATTTGATTTACTAATTGGTTGACAATTTTCATCTCTAAAATGTTATCTATCTGACTATTTATTGCTTTATCATCTTGGGAAGTAGGAATAGTATTTCCTGCTAAACTATCAAAATGTGCTAATGAGATATAAATACTTGTTTTACTCTTTAATTCATTAAAATAACTATGAATTATTGAGCTTTTTCCAGTTCCATATCCACCAGTTACCCCAACATTTTTTATAAGCTTATCTTGAGTTACATTATTCAATACATCTTTATAAATTTTATAGTAATTTGTTTCAAATTCATCAGAAGCAATTTGAGTGTAGTCTATTGGAGCTAGACTTTCAAGTTTTACATTCGAATTCTCGTTAGAAGATTTATTTATATGTAATAGAGAAGCTAAACTATTGAGCAAATGATTTTCCATTTATGTTGTCCTTAACTAATATTCTTATAGTTAATTATATCATATTGTAAGTTGCTAAAGATACCTAAATTAAAGTTTATAATAATGATTTTAAATCAAAGATAATCAACAGTTTAATGCTTATGATTATTCTATAAACGGTATATAATTAGGTGAAAAGTGGATTTAAATCCATAAGTTCCTAAAACATGAAGATGACAATAGATTGTCGAACTAGTTTCGTTGAGAATTGTGTCTGTTTAATAAAATTAATTTATAGTTCTGAAATAATGTTAATATTAAAGCAGTTTCAATTCAAACTTGATTTTTTCTGTTTTCTATTATTTCTTGATATCATTTTTTGATATTCACGCCTGTCTTACAAAAATGTAAGATAGGCTTTTTAAATGTAAGATAGGTGTACGATTATGCGTGGAAATATATGCTATACTCTATGTAGATCAAAAAGAAAGAGGTTTATTATGAAAAAATGGAATGCAACGCAGTTGAAGTATCTGATGGCGGCAGTAATGGTTCTAGACCATATCCCTCATATCACAGGGATTGTTTCTCCTCTGTGGGAAGGTATTTTCCACGCTATGACACGTTGCGTGGGAGTTTGGTTTGCGTATATGGCTATGGAAGGTTTTATCCATACTCGAAATCTGAAAGACTATCTCATCCGCCTCTGGAGTTGGGCGCTTATCATGTTCGCAGGCAATAGCCTCCTCAATACCCTATTTGCATCTAAAGGAGTAATGGTCACTAATAACATTTTTCTGACTTTGGCTATCGGTGTCACCATGCTTTGGATTGGTTTTCCTCGAAAAGAGTTGGATCAAAAAGAGAAGTTGTGGCGTTGGATTGGAGTTGCTGGGCTTTTGATTTTCGGTTGTCTTTTTACTGAGGGTGGTATCACCATGCTACCATTTCTCTTGATTAGTTACTCTTGTCGAAATCGCAAGGGATTGCGAAATCTCCTCTATACTCTACTTTGGGCTTTCCTGTTAGTGACTTCTATCCATACCTATGATACTTGGTACCAAACCTTGGAAATGATGCTTTACAATTCTGACTGGCTCTTTATCACCGTATTTCCTTTTATGGCACTTTATAATGGACAGCGAGGACAAGAAACCAGTTGGAGTAAATATTTCTTTTATATTTTCTACCCAGCTCATCTATGGATCATAACCTTGATTGCTTATTTGGTTAAGTAGATTCAATTTTCATTAGCTCCTTCTTGCTTAAAATGTGAGAGGAGCTTTTCTGTATCTGGAATTCCTAACAAAACATGTTATAATAGTTTTAGAAAGGACGAGGTTTATGGCGAGCATACTTGTAATTGAAGATAATAATGAAATTCAGGAAATCTTAAGAACCCTTCTTGCAGAGGAACATGAGGTGATTCAAGCCTTTTCTGGCACAGAAGGTATCATGCAATTTGACAAAGGAGGCATTGATCTCGTTTTGCTAGATATCATGCTTCCTGGGAAAAATGGCGACCAAGTCTTGCAAGCCATTCGACAAACTAGTCAGACTCCGATCATCATGCTCACTGCTTTGGGTGATAAAAAGCTTATCGGCCAATATCTCCTAGATGGTGCCAATGATTATGTAGTAAAACCTTTTGATTTGGACGAAGTCTTTGCCAGAGTCACTGTGCAATTACGCCAAAGTGGTGAACATCAGTCAGAAGATCAAAGAAATGCTGAAAATTCGGTGCAAAACATTAAAAATATCCAGTTCGATGCGGATAGTTTTGAAATAAGTAGCACAACTGAAACCATTCGCCTTGCAAAGAAAGAGTGCCAGATTCTCCAAATGTTGCTCCATCATCCTAAAAAAATCTTCACCAAGGAAGAACTCTATGAATTGATTTGGGAAGAAAGTTACCTGCCTGGAGATAATACGCTCAACACTCATCTAAGCAATCTCCGTAAAAAACTGCATCAACTGGATCCAAATCATGAGTACATTGAAACCATTTGGGGAGTTGGTGTACGATTAAAAGGAGACAAGCAATGATTTATATTTTGCTATCAATATTGCTCCTTATTAACATCGTTTTATCAGTTTCTTTGATTCGCTATCATCTAACAGTTAGAGATTTAAGCAGACAAATCGAAGAGAAGATTCGCTCGGGTAGCATGAAGAGGATCGGGGTAAATTTCTTTTCAAAGACCATTTTGCGTCTACATAACCAAATTGAGAATCTGTTTCAAGAAGTAGAGCAAAACCAGCTAATCATGAAACGTGAAAAGCGCACCCTAGATATGGCAATCAGTAACATTGCTCATGATATTCGGACACCTTTAACAATCGCTTCAGGATACACTCAGCAACTAATAAAGCATCCCGATAATAGTCAGGAAACTTTAAGCAAAATAGCCCATCATCAGGATTTGGTTTCCAAACGTTTGGAGGCTCTCCTTGAATACCGTCATTTGATGGAAGGAGCAGTCAAACCGAAACTGGAAGAGCTTGATTTATCAACTTTTATAACGAAGAAGACTTTAACTTATTACGACGTTTTTCAATCTTCACAGATTGTTCTTGATTTTAACGTTGAACCAGGATTGAAAACGACGACTGATGAGGACTTGCTTGATCGAATTATACAAAACCTTCTTGGAAATGTTCTCAAGCACGGTAAGGAGAAGGCTCGACTTTCTTTGAAAAAGGAAGAAAATAGACTTGTTTTGGAAATTGATAACCTAGTCAAAAAACCTATCAAGAATATAGACAATCTCAGCAATCGTTTTTATTCTGAAAATATGTCAGATACCGAAGAATCCTCTGGTTTAGGTCTCTATATTACTGAGGAATTAGTTCATCTTCTTGGAGCGGAAATGAAGCTAGCCACTGATGGAGAATGGTTTTCAGTCTTTATTTATCTTTAACAGAAGAAACCTCCTCTATATCCTAGAGGAGGCTTTATTTATAAGCTTTTCTTCTTGAAAATGGTAAGGCCACTAAGAGAGAAGATAAGGATGACAACTACGCAAACCGTGATTGTATAGAGAATAGATTGACTATTACTAGTCATAGCATAGGCAAAATCTAGAATTAAATATCGTAGAATTTCAATGTCTGGGAAAACAAGCATTGGAATAGAAATGACGATAGAGCTAATCAGATAACCAATAAATACGGCAAGATAAGAATGAGTTAGGTAGAGAATAAAGGAAACAATCGAAAGCCAAGCTAGAAGGCAGAGAAATTGAAGGGAAATCGTCAAGAGGAGATTAGTAACAAAACCATCAGGCATTGTACCAAGTCCGTTTAGTAGAGTCGCGGGAATAAAGGCAATCACAAGACTGGTAATGAGTTGTAAGAGAGCGATACTTGCTAGAACAAAGAATTTAGCAAGGAAAAATTCTGTACGAGAAACACCGACTGTCAAACTATTTTTATAAAGCTTGCCGATTAGATCAACCCCAAGAACTAAACATACTAGAATAATACAGAGGAAAACGAGGTTTGAGCCGTTATTTGACACGTTGATTAGAGCTTCTATCCCATTCCAACCATGGGTAGGAGTCTCAGGTGGTGCTGTTTGAACGGACATTAGATGTCCTGTAGCGCCAATAGTAGCACCCAGTAACATAAGTACAAAGAGAATGAATTCTGTAATCCAGAATCCTTTGGAGCGGAAAAGACGGTAAAAATCTGCTTGAATGGTGTGTATCATGATTTTTCTCCTATTCTACCAATTGTGTGAAGTATTCTTCTAGGTTTTGACGGGCAAAGTAAATCTCTTCAATAGAAACATCTGCCAAAGTTAGTTGCTTGAGGATCTGTTTGACATCTTGTTCATTACCAAAGATATGGATTTCATTTTCAGGATTTACAACCTTAAACTGGAGTTGGATTTGTTCCTTCAATACTTGACAAGCTCTTTCTTTATCGCTTGTTCTAAGCACGATATAATCCTCACTTAGTGTTTCAAATTCAGCTTTGCTGATTTCACGGATAATCTTACCTTGATCTAAGATACCAAAGCGATTAGCTAGGAGATAGAGTTCAGACAAGATATGGCTAGAGATGAGGATAGTTATGCCTTTTTCTTGATTGAGCCGCTGGATCATGAGGCGAAATTCTTTGATTCCAATTGGGTCGAGACCGTTAATGGGTTCATCAAGAATCAGGAAATCAGGTTTGGATAGAAGGGCAATGGCGATGCCAAGCCTTTGTTTCATTCCTAGTGAGAAATCACGAAAGACTTTTTTACCTGTATCTGACAAACCCACATAGTCCAGCGTTTCTCGAATAACTTGATCAGCATTTGGAATATGCCGAATCATACAATAATATTTTAGATTTTGATAGGCTGTTAAGTGATTATGAGCTACAGGTGTTTCGATAACTGAACCTACTCGAGATAGGGCTTTGGTCCACTCATTTTCCGATTGACTAGAAAAGAGGGAAATAGTTCCTTTATCCGCAAACAGTAGTTGTGTAATGATTTTGATAAGAGTAGTTTTACCTGCTCCGTTTTTTCCAATTAAACCATAAATATCTCCCTCTTTTATCGTTAGATGAAGATCTTGAAGAATAGCTTGTTGGCCGAATTGTTTGGTCAGTCCATGAATTTCGAGTACTGTTTTCATGATTTTCTCCTTTTGATTTATTTTACTAACTTTAGTATAAGCTATAGAAATCAAAGAAAGTTCAAGTATTTCTAAAGAGTTTCTAAAGTTTTCTGATTTTTAAAATGTCAAAAACCCAGTTAAGGATTTAACTGGGAATTTTCTCTATAAAATATACTTCTCAATGGCACGCGCGACGCCGTCTTCTTCGTTACTGGTTGTGACGTCATTAGCAAGGGATTTGACATGGTTGCTAGCATTTCCCATAGCAATACCAAGACCGGCAAACTGAAGCATTTCGATATCGTTATTAGCATCACCCATGGCCATAATTTCTGACGGCTCAATCTGTAAAATCTCAGCTAGTCGTGAAAGAGCAGTAGCCTTTGTGGTTCCAAGTGGCATAGCTTCATAAATGACAGGCTGCGAACGAACACCACTAAATCGTTGGCAGAGTTCTTCAGCAAAACGCTCTTCAAAATTATCTGTTTGTTCTTTAGTGCCTAAAAACATGCCTTGGAACATACGATACTTACCACTGGTGGCTTCCTCAAGGGAAATTTCAGTCAGGTCTGAAAAGACTAGTTTGGCATCATTTTGAACGATTTCATTTGGCTTGCCACCAAGGACAAAATAATGTTCTTCATCAAAGAGAGTCAACTGGACGTCGCTTTTTTCAGCTAGGTCATAGAGGTATTCGATATCAGCAGGACTGAGTTCTTGCCAGTCAACTAGACTCCAGTCACTGGTCTGGTGGGTTGAGCAACCGTTATTGACAATGACATACTCATTCTGGAGGTCAAGTCCTAGTTTTTTATAGTAGGGGAGGACACCGAAAAGCGGTCGACCTGTACAGAGAACCAATTTGACGCCTTTTTCAATGGCCTGGTGAATGGCAGTAATGTGGGCTTGAGGGATTTCCTTGGCTTCATTGAGGAGAGTTCCGTCCATATCCAAGGCTAGTAGTTTAATCATAAGACTTCCTTTTCTAGGTATTTTGCTTTTATTATAGCATATAGACTATAAAATGTCTGACAGAATTGTAAAATTCGACTTTCCTTTTCTTGAAAAACAAAATAAATTCTTATATAATATGTATACTTAATATTTAAGGAGAAAAAATGCCACAATATCAGTTTAATTCAATTTATAAAAACGATGAAACAGAGTCTACAGGTCTTCTTTTCATCAAAGTCTACAACAAGTGGGAAAACAACTTAAAAAGAGGCTTGAAATCAGTTGGTCTCACTTTGCCTCAATTTATTGTTTTGACCTCGCTCTTGTTTTTGAACAATAGAGAGGAATATGTAACGCAAGTTGATATTGCTCGGTTCACCGGTATGGATGTTATGACGGTTTCCCAGATTGTTAGACTATTAGAGAGGAAAGACTACATTAGTCGCGATCAACATCCAAAGGATAGTCGGGCAAAACTGGTCTTAGTGACGAAGTCTGGCGCGGAGAAGATCAATCAAGCTTTACCCTTAGTAGAAGGGATTGATGAAAAATTTTTTGAAAAACTTTCTAACGATAGAGAAAGTTTTAATCGCATGTTAGCAGAGTTGGAGGATAAAAATGCCTAGATATTGGGTCGGAGTTGTTTCAAAGAATCATGTTTTAAGAGGAGTTGAGGGAAATTTTTGTCAGGTCTGTCATGGAAAGGGCGGCCCCTTAAACCGTATGAAAAAAGGAGATTATCTTTTATACTATAGCCCCAAATACGATATGAACGGTCAAGATAAGTTACAGGCTTTTGTGGCCGTAGGTAAAATTATAGATGACAAAGCCTATCAAGTAGAGCAGTTTGAAGGATTCTTTCCCTTTAGAAGAGATGTTGAGTACTATCTACCAGTCAAAGATTGCTCCATAGAAATAGCCAGACAACATCCTGAATGGAAAGGCTATACTTCTAGGCTTCGTTATGGGCATTTTGAAGTTTCCAAAGACTTTTTCCTATATATCTTTCATCATATGAAAGTGGATGACGAAGCTTGATTGATTTGCTAGTTAAATGATTGTCAACAAGAATTTTGGATTTGGACTGTGAAGCAAACTTTGCTATAATAGAGTAAGAAACTTTGAGAAACCAAACGAGGCAGAGATGAAATTACTTTATACTGATATTCGGACTTCTTTGATAGAAACCTTGACCAGAGAGGCGGAAGAGCTAGTTGCTGCGGGCAAGCGGGTCTTCTACATCGCCCCCAACTCTCTTTCATTTGAAAAGGAACGCGCCGTGCTGAAATGCTTGTCCCAGCAGGCTTCTTTTGCTATTACCGTCACGCGTTTTGCTCAAATGGCTCGTTACCTGATTTTAAATGACTTGCCTACAAAGACCAGTCTTGATGACATCGGCCTTGGAATGGCCTTTTATAAATGCCTTGCTGAACTTGATCCTAAAGGGTTACGAGTTTATGGAGCTATTAAACAAGACCCTCAATTTATCCAGCAGTTGATTGAACTTTATCACGAGATGACAACTGCTCAGATGAGCTTTTTGGACTTGGAAAGTTTGACCGATGAGGATAAGAGAGCAGATTTACTCTTGATTTTTGAGAAAGTGACTGCTTATCTCAATCAAAACCAGTTGGCTCAGGGAAGACAGTTGACCCATTTGATTGAGGCTATTGAGAATGATAAGGTAAGTAGTGATTTCAGTCAGATTGCCTTAGTCATTGACGGGTTTACCCGTTTTTCTGCTGAGGAAGAACATGTGGTGGATCTGCTCCAGCGTAAAGGTGTTGAGATTGTCATTGGTGCTTATGCAAGTAAAAAGGCTTATACCAGTCCTTTCACTGAAGGGAATCTCTACCAAGCCAGTGTGGAATTTCTTCATCATTTGGGGGCAAAATACCAAACACCTGCTCAGAATCGTTCTCAGACTCATGAGAAAATGGATAGTTTTGACAAGGCCTCACGTTTGCTGGAGTCTTCTTATGACTTTTCAGAACTCGCTTTAGATGTCGATGAGAAGGACCGTGAAAATTTGCAAATCTGGTCTTGCTTGACGCAAAAAGAGGAGTTGGAATTAGTAGCCCGTAGCATTCGTCAGAAATTACATGACCATCCAGAACTGAGTTACAAGCATTTCCGAATTCTCTTGGGAGATGTAGCTTCTTATCAGTTGTCCTTAAAGACCATTTTTGACCAGTACCAGATTCCATTCTATCTTGGTAAAAGCGAATCCATGGCCCATCATCCCTTGACCCAGTATGTGGAGTCTATTTTACGATTAAAACGCTACCGTTTCCGTCAGGAGGATTTGATTAATCTCCTCAGAACAGGCTTGTATACTGACCTAAGTCAGGCTGAGATTGATGCTTTCGAGCAATATCTCCGCTATCTTGGCATCAATGGCTTGCCAGCTTTTCAGCAGACCTTCACAAAATCCCACCATGGAAAGTTTGATTTGGAACGCCTGAATGCTATTCGTCTGCGAGTTTTGGCGCCACTTGAAACCTTATTTGCTAGCCGAAAACAAAAGGCTAAAAATCTCTTGCAAAAGTGGAGTGCTTTTCTAAAAAATGCTGCTTTAAGCAAGCAGATGCAAGGTTTAACATCCACTATGGAAGTCCTAGAGCAGGAAAGACAAGCTGAAGTTTGGAAAGCCTTCTGCCATGTTTTAGAACAATTTGCGACGGTTTTTGCAGGTTCACAAGTTAGTCTAGAGGACTTCTTAGCCTTGCTCCATTCTGGGATGAGTTTGTCCCAGTATCGCACCATTCCAGCGACAGTGGACACCGTTCTGGTGCAGAGTTATGAACTGATTGCGCCTCTGACAGCTGACTTTGTCTATGCCATTGGGCTGACTCAGGATCATCTACCAAAAATCGCGCAAAACACCAGTCTTTTAACAGACGAAGAAAGACAAAGCCTAAACCAAGCGACTGAAGAGGGAGCGCAATTACTGATTGCAAGTAGTGAAAACCTCAAGAAAAATCGCTACACCACGCTTTCCTTAGTTAATGCTGCTCGCAAACAGTTGATTTTGTCAGCACCAAGTCTCCTCAATGAAAATGAGAGTAAAGAATCAGCCTATCTTCAAGAGCTGGTCCATTTTGGATTTAGTCGGACAGAGAAGAAGATTCATCAAAAAAGTCTGTCTAAGGATGATATGGGTTCTTATCACAGTCTCTTGTCTAGTCTAGTTGCCTATCACCAGCAGGGCGAGACGAGTAATAGGGAGCAAGATTTAACTTTTGTTAAGGTTTTGGCGCGTGTGATGGGTAAAAAACTAGATCAAAAAGGCCTTACAAATCCAGCTATCCCAACTAGTCCAAGTAGCAAATCATTAGAGAAAGAGACCTTGCAGGCTCTCTATCCAGCTGACAAAGAGTTTTACCTGTCTACCTCTGGTTTGACGGAGTTTTACCGCAATGAATACAGTTATTTCCTCCGTTATGTCTTAGGTTTGCAGGAAGAATTACGCCTGCGTCCGGATGCTCGCAGTCACGGAAATTTTTTGCATCGTATTTTTGAACGTGCCTTGCAGTTACCTGACGAAGATTCCTTTGACCAACGTTTGGAACAGGCTATCCAAGAAACTGATCAGGAACTCGAATTTGAGGCTATTTATCAGGAAAGTTTGGAAGCCCAGTTTACCAAGGAAGTTCTGCTTGATGTCGCTCGGACCACTGGCCACATCCTACGTCATAATCCAGCCATCGAAACCATCCAAGAGGAAGCAACATTTGGCGGGAAAGACCAGGCATTTATTCAATTGGATAATGGGCGAAGTGTTCATGTGCGAGGCAAGGTTGACCGTATTGACCGCCTGAAAGCTGATGGAGCGCTAGGAGTGGTGGACTATAAATCTAGTTTGACCCAGTTCCAGTTTCCTCATTTCTTCAATGGGCTTAATTCCCAGTTACCAACCTATCTTGCTGCCCTAAAAAGTAAAGGGGAGCAGAACTTTTTCGGTGCTATGTACTTGGAAATGGCTGAACCTGTCCAATCTCTGTTGACCGTTAAGAGTTTGGCTGGAGCAGTAGCAGAAGCCAGCAAGTCTATGAAATATCAGGGTCTTTTCTTAGAAAAAGAAAGTAGTCATTTAGGGGAATTTTACAACAAAAACAAGGTCAATCAGCTGACAGATGAGGAGTTCCAGCTCTTACTAGACTATAATGCCCATCTTTACAAGAAAGCAGCTGAGAAGATTTTACAAGGACGGTTCACCATCAATCCTTATACCGAAAATGGCAGAAGCATTGCCCCGTACGTCCAGCAACATCAGGCAATTACAGGATTTGAAGCAAACTACCATCTAGGTCAAGCACGCTTTCTAGAGAAGTTAGATTTAGCGGATGGCAAACGTCTGGTCGGAGAAAAACTCAAGCAAGCATGGTTTGAAAAAATGAGAGAGGAGTTGAATCGATGAAGCCTATTTCCTTTTTAACTGAGGAAGAGATTCAAAAACTGCAAGAAGCAGAAGCGAGTTCGAGCAAAGAACAGAAGAAAACAGCCGAGCAAATCCAAGCCATTTATACTGCAGGGCAAAATATCCTAGTCTCAGCGTCTGCTGGTTCAGGGAAAACCTTTGTCATGGCAGAGCGCATTCTGGACCAATTAGCACGTGGCGTGGAAATTTCTCAACTCTTTATCTCAACCTTTACTGTCAAGGCTGCTACCGAACTCAAGGAACGCTTGGAGAAAAAAATCAGCCAGCAAATCCAAGAAACCGATGATGTTGATCTCAAACAACACTTGGGACGACAGTTGGCTGATCTGCCAAACGCGGCCATCGGAACCATGGACTCCTTCACTCAAAAGTTCCTCGGCAAACATGGCTACCTGATTGATATCGCACCAAATTTCCGTATTCTACAAAATGAAAGTGAACAGTTAATCTTAAAAAACGAAGTTTTTCATCAGGTTTTTGAAGACCATTACCAAGGTGAAAACAAAGAGAAATTTAGTCGTTTGGTGAAGAACTTTGCTGGACGAGGCAAGGATGAACGTGGCCTGCGCCAGCAAGTCTACAAAATTTATGACTTTTTGCAATCGACCAGCAATCCGCAAAAATGGCTGAGCGATTCTTTCCTAAAGGGATTTGAAGAAGCTGATTTTGCTAGTGAAAAAGAAAAACTAACCGAGCAAATCAAGCAGGCGCTTTGGGATTTGGAAAGCTTTTTCCGTCATCATCTGGATAATGATGCCAAGGAATTTCCCAAAGCTGCCTATTTAGAAGCTGTTCAAGATGTTTTGGATGAAATTGGCTCCTTAAATCGCGAGTCCGATAGTCAGACTTATCAAAAGGTTCTTTCACGTGTTGTCGCTATCTCTAAGGAGAAAAATGGTCGGGCTCTTGCTAACTCTAGTCGAAAGGCTGATTTGAAGCCACTTGCAGATGCTTATAACGAAGAGAGAAAATCCCAGTTTGCAAAACTTGGACAACTAGCAGACCAGATAACAATTCTCGACTATCAAGAACGTTATCATGGAGACACCTGGAAATTAGCTAAAACTTTCCAAAACTTTATGAGTGATTTTGTGGCAGCTTATCGTGAACGTAAACGCCAGGAAAATGCCTTTGAATTTGCTGATATTAGCCATTATACCATCGAGATTCTAGAGAATTTCCCACAAGTTCGTGATGCATATCAGGAGCGCTTCCATGAAGTCATGGTCGATGAGTATCAGGATACCAACCACATTCAAGAACGGATGCTGGAATTGCTGTCTAATGGCCACAATCGCTTTATGGTGGGGGATATCAAGCAGTCCATCTACCGTTTCCGTCAGGCGGATCCACAGATTTTCAATGAGAAATTCCAACGCTATGCGCAAAATCCTCAAGAAGGCAAGTTGATTCTCCTCAAGGAAAATTTCCGAAGTAGTTCAGAAGTGCTATCAGCAACCAACCATGTCTTTGAACGGCTTATGGACCAAGAGGTTGGTGAAATCAACTACGATAGCATGCACCAGCTTGTTTTTGCCAATACCAAACTGACGCCCAATCCTGAGAACAAGGCAGAATTTCTTCTCTACGATAAGGACGACAGTGAGCAAGAGGACGAAGAAAGTCAAGTAGAAACAAAACTAACAGGTGAAATGCGCTTAGTCATCAAGGAAATCCTTAAACTCCATCAAGAGAATGGTGTAGCCTTTAAGGAAATTGCTCTTTTGACTTCCAGTCGCAGTCGTAATGACCAGATACTCCTCGCTCTATCAGAGTATGGAATTCCTGTAAAAACAGACGGAGAACAAAATAATTATCTCCAATCATTAGAAGTGCAAGTCATGCTAGATACTCTTCGTGTCATCCACAATCCTCTGCAAGACTATGCCTTGGTTGCCCTTATGAAGTCTCCAATGTTTGGTTTTGATGAAGACGATCTGGCACGTTTGTCCCTTCAGAAAGCAGCTGATAAAGTCCAAGAGAATCTTTATGAGAAACTGCTTAACACTCAAAAACAAGTAACTGAGCGGAAAGAGTTAATTCACAAAGCTTTAGCGGAAAAACTAAATCAATTCATGGATATCTTGGATTCTTGGCGCTTGTATGCCAAAACCCACTCCCTTTATGACTTGATTTGGAAGATTTACAACGACCGTTTTTATTATGATTATGTTGGAGCTTTGCCAAATGGTCCTGCTAGACAAGCCAACCTCTATGCCCTAGCTTTGAGAGCAGACCAGTTTGAAAAGAGTAATTTCAAGGGCTTGTCTCGATTTATTCGTATGATTGATCAGGTTTTGGAAGCACAGCATGATCTTGCAAGCGTAGCCGTCGCACCGCCTAAAGATGCAGTGGAACTCATGACCATTCACAAGAGTAAAGGTCTGGAGTTTCCTTATGTCTTTATCCTCAACATGGATCAGGACTTCAATAAGCAAGACTCAATGTCTGATGTTATTCTCAGTCGTCAAAATGGGCTTGGTGTCAAATACATTGCCAAGGTAGAAACAGGAGCAGTAGAAGCTCACTATCCTAAAACCATTAAACTCTCCATTCCTAGCCTTACTTATACGCAGAATGAAGAAGAGCTTCAACTGGCTAGCTATTCAGAGCAGATGCGTTTGCTGTATGTTGCCATGACACGGGCAGAGAAAAAGCTCTATCTTGTCGGTAAGGGCTCTCGTGAAAAGCTAGAAGCCAAGGAATATCTAGCAACTAAAAATGGAAAACTAAACAGCAACACTAGACTTCAAGCAAGGAATTTTCAAGATTGGATTTGGGCTATCAGTAAGTTATTTGCCAAGGATAATCTCAACTTTAGCTATCGTTTCGTTGGTGAAGATCAGCTGACTAGAGAAGCTATCGGAGAGTTGGAAACCAAGAGTCCTCTCCAAGATAGCTCCCAAGCAGACAATCGCCAGTCTGAAATCATCAAAGAAGCCCTTGAAATGCTGAAAGAAGTAGAAGTCTATAATACTCTTCACCGTGCGGCTATTGAACTTCCTAGCGTCCAAACTCCTAGCCAAATCAAGAAATTCTATGAACCAGTGATGGATATGGAAGGGGTGCAAATTGCTAACCAAACCAAATCACCAGAGAAGCAAATCAGCTTCGATTTACCAGATTTTTCAACTAAAGAAAAGGTAACAGGAGCAGAAATTGGTAGTGCAACCCACGAACTCATGCAGAGAATCGACCTCAGTCAGCAACCAACGCTTGCTAGCCTAAAAGATACCCTCAAACAAGTTCAAACGAGTCCAGCTGTCCGAGACAAGATCAATCTTTCTAAAATCCTAGCTTTCTTTGATACGCCACTCGGTCAAGAAATTCTCGCCAATACAAACCATCTCTATAGAGAGCAACCTTTTTCCATGCTCAAACGAGACCAAAAGAGTCAGGAAGACTTCGTTGTTCGTGGGATCTTGGACGGATATCTGCTTTTCAAGGATCGTATCGTTCTTTTTGACTATAAGACTGACCGTTATGATGAAGCAAATCAGCTTATTGAACGCTATCGTGGGCAGTTAGCCCTCTACGGAGAAGCCTTATCACGAGCCTATTCGATTGACAATATTGAAAAATACTTGATCTTACTCGGTAAAGATGAGGTTCAAGTTGTAAAAGTATAATCTAGAAAGGAGACCTCATGACACTTCCAGTTAGAAAATCCCTGCATGACGCAGTTTTACAAACTTCAAAAACTGATACTTGGGATCAAGCAACCAAGGAATGGAATGAAGTTTCCTTGATTTTTAATGGTATTGGGCGCAGTAACTGTATCTGCGGAAATGCCATTAAGTACGCTTACGAACTCTTTAACGGAGTGACTGGTCAACGACTATTTCCTATAGGTAGCGACTGTGTCAGACATTTTCATCGATTAAGCCTTGATCAGCAACTGGAAGAGGAAGAGAAACTTCTCAGAAAGCTTGAAAGTCTGACTAGAAAAGTCAAGAAAAAGGAAAAAATCAAGGTCAATAAAAGCGATTTTGACGAAAAACTTCTAAAATGGTTTTGGAAAAAAGGTGTTTTCAAAGCCAATCGTGGCAATCAATTTGCACCTGAGAAAGATTACCAGCTTTTCCTAGAAGTCTTTCAAGGAGGAAGTTGGACCAAGGCAGAGCCAAAAAAGAAGGCTCGTCTGGAAGAAGTCCTTGAAAAGTATATCAAACCCTTTCTACTTGGTAAGTCTGATGACCAACTGTACCTTGTTAAACTAGGTAAGGAGAAAATAGACTACGAGCAACATTTACGGATTCAGGCAGAGAAAGAACGCAGAAAGAGAGATAAAATCGCAAAGCAATACGCAGATAATCTCATCCTTGCCATGGGACCTGCAGAACGCGCCTATCAAGATTACTTTGGCTTTACAGAAACCCTAACCCAAGAAGAACGAAAATGGGAAAAAATTCTTTTTGGAAAGAATAGAGAAGAACGAGCTCTCAAGGCAAAGCAAAACCAAAAAGAGCTGGAAAAGGATCAGCGGATTGCAAATCAAGATCCTATTGAACGAAAGCAGAAGCAGACTTGGCTTCTTAACTCCTATTTTCGAGATTTACCTGATGAAAAAGCTATATTTTCTCGACTCTTATTAAAATATCGAAAAAGTGGTGAAGTCCCCTTTTCAAATGATTACTTATCTGAGCATCTTATTGACTTTTTCTACAAGATGAAGGCCTTTGAGTTTGAAATTACTCCAGATCAGGTGAGGGATTTTCTAAAAGAATGTCTAGAAGCGGATCACCTATCTTCAGCTCAATCTAGCTGGATAAGAGGGATTTTGACAAACTGCCTTCACCCATTTTTAGATAGGTTACTCATATAGAAAAAATCCTACCTTGTCTATGCATGGTAGTATTTATGTATCTCCGAAGATGTACTGATAAAGTTGGACGACTTTCTGAAAACACTGCGTGTCCATTCTTGTTATTTTTTGAGCATTACGCATCCGAAAATCAAAGGTATACAGTTGAAATGGATTGACAGCGCCATCTACCTTATACGACGAGACAGGAACGAGCAGGCCTTTTTCTGCTAAATGCTTCTGACCATGGGTGATGGGACAGACAGCCACAAAACCAGTTTGCAAAGCATATTCTCTCCTAGACACAACCAAGGCAGGTCGCCGTTTCTGAATCTCCCGACCAACTGATGGATCAAAGTCAAGCCAAATGATATCTTGCTTTTCAGGAATATAATCAGATTTCGCTATCAATGATTTTTACCCCTTCAAAATCATTTGTCATTCTTAAGTCAGCAATCCCATCAAAAGGATCTTTTAGCTTAGGAGCCAAGACAATAACCCCATCAATTCCTTTGTAGACAACCATTTCTTGACCTTCCGTCATACCCAAATTTTTAGGAATGGTCACAGTGAGAGAATTTCCCACCTTCCGAGTCTTTACTGTATTCATCACTCTACCTCCACGAAATTGTATATACAAAGTATATACCAAACGGCAAATAAAGTCAAGCAAACGTTAAATTACATAAATTAAGTTATGTTCTATAGTGTGATTTTATTTTAGTCAAAGCCTGTGCAAAAGCACCTAATTTATGATAGAATAGATGGTGAGAAAGAAAACGTTTTATTACGTTTTTTAGTCGGAAGGGGAAAATATTATGGCTACTATTCAATGGTTTCCAGGCCACATGTCTAAGGCTCGGAGGCAAGTTCAGGAGAATCTAAAGTTTGTTGATTTTGTGACAATTTTGGTGGATGCGCGTCTACCTTTATCTAGTCAAAATCCTATGTTAAACAAGATTGTGGGTGATAAACCCAAACTTTTGATTTTGAACAAGGCAGATCTGGCTGATCCAGCAATGACAAAAGAATGGCGTCAGTACTTTGAATCACAAGGGATTCAAACTCTGGCTATAAATTCTAAAGAGCAAGTTACTGTGAAAGTTGTGACAGATGCAGCCAAAAAGCTTATGGCTGATAAGATTGCACGCCAGAAAGAACGTGGTATCAAAATTGAAACCTTGCGTACCATGATTATCGGAATTCCAAATGCCGGTAAGTCAACCCTCATGAACCGTTTGGCTGGTAAAAAGATTGCAGTTGTCGGCAATAAACCAGGTGTTACCAAGGGTCAACAATGGCTTAAAACCAATAAAGACCTTGAAATCCTAGATACGCCAGGGATTCTCTGGCCTAAGTTTGAGGATGATGCTGTCGCACTCAAACTAGCCTTGACGGGAGCTATCAAAGACCAGTTGCTTCCTATGGACGAAGTGACTATTTTTGGTCTCAATTATTTCAAAAAACATTATCCAGATAAGCTAGCTGAACGTTTCAAACAAATGAAAATTGAAGAAGAAGCTCCTGTTATCATCATGGATATGACCCGTGCCCTCGGTTTCCGTGACGACTACGACCGTTTTTACAGTCTTTTCGTGAAGGAAGTTCGTGATGGAAAACTCGGTAACTACACCTTAGATACATTGGACGACATCGATGACGACGATTAAAGAAATCAAAGAACTTCTCGCTACTGTCAAAGAATTAGACAATCCTCTTTTTCTAGAATTCAAAAAAGATGTCCGTTCTGGAGTTCAAAAGGAAATCTACAAGCGTAAAAAAGCCATTCAGGCAGAACTGGATGAAAACCTTCGTTTGGAATCCATGCTTTCCTATGAAAAAGAGCTTTACAAACAAGGAATGACCTTAATAGCAGGTGTTGACGAGGTCGGCCGTGGTCCTTTGGCTGGTCCTGTGGTCGCTGCAGCCGTTATCTTGCCAAAAAATTGTAAGATTAGAGGCCTCAACGATAGCAAAAAGATCCCCAAAAAGAAACATCTGGAAATTTATCAAGCCGTTCAAGACCAAGCTTTGGCAATCGGTGTCGGAATCATGGATAATCAAGTCATTGACCAAGTCAATATCTATGAAGCAACCAAGCTTGCTATGAAAGAAGCAATTTCTCAGCTCAGCCCCCAACCTGAGCACCTCTTGATTGATGCCATGCAGCTTGATTTACCAATTTCACAAACCTCCATCATCAAAGGAGATGCTAACTCCCTCTCGATCGCAGCTGCATCTATAGTGGCCAAGGTGACACGGGATGAATTGATGAAGGACTATGATGATCAATATCCTGGATATGATTTTACAGCTAATGCAGGATACGGAACAGCTAAACATCTAGAAGGATTGGAAAAACTAGGTGTCACCCCAATTCACCGAACCAGTTTTGAACCAGTCAAAACACTGGTTTCAACCAAGAAAGATAAGTAAGAGGAAATGATTATGGAGGAACAGTCAGAAACACTCAGTTCCAAGAAAGAATTTGCCTTTGCCTCAAGCACCATATTATCCCAAGTTGGTCGTGGAATCATTGTTGGTCTTGCCGTCGGGCTAATCGTCGGATCCTTTCGTTTTTTAATTGAAAAAGGCTTCCACCTGATACAAGGACTCTATCAAGATCAAGCGCACCTAGTGCGCAATCTTTTTATCATTGGTCTATTTTATTTAATAGTTTGCTGGCTTAGTGCGAAACTAACTCGGTCGGAAAAAGATATCAAGGGTTCTGGAATTCCTCAAGTCGAAGCAGAACTAAAGGGACTCATGTCACTTAATTGGTGGAGTGTCCTCTGGAAAAAATATGTATTAGGTATTCTTGCTATTGCCAGTGGCCTTATGCTAGGTAGAGAAGGTCCAAGCATTCAACTTGGGGCTGTTGGTGGAAAAGGTATTGCCAAGTGGCTAAAATCCAGTCCAGTAGAGGAACGTTCCTTGATTGCAAGTGGGGCTGCCGCAGGACTAGCAGCTGCCTTTAATGCACCAATCGCAGGTCTTCTCTTTGTTGTAGAAGAAGTCTATCACCATTTTTCACGCTTTTTCTGGGTCTCAACTCTAGCAGCCAGTATCGTAGCAAACTTTGTCTCATTGCTCATATTTGGCCTAACACCCGTACTGGATATGCCAGACAACATTCCTCTCATGACCCTAGACCAGTATTGGATTTACCTGGTTATGGGAGTATTTCTCGGGCTCTCTGGTTTTCTCTATGAGAAAGCTGTCCTCAATGTTGGTCGAATTTATGATTGGATTGGTCAAAAAATCCATTTGGATAGAGCTTATTATCCAATCTTGGCTTTTATTCTTATCATACCAGTCGGGATATTCTTACCACAAATTCTCGGTGGTGGAAATCAGGTCGTTCTTTCCTTAACTGAGCAAGATTTTAGTTTCCAAGTTCTATTATCTTACTTTTTGATTCGCTTTGCTTGGAGCATGATTAGCTATGGAAGCGGTCTTCCAGGAGGAATTTTCCTTCCTATTCTGGCGCTCGGTTCCTTACTTGGTGCCCTAGTCGGTGTTATTTGTGTCAATCTTGGACTTGTCAGTCAGGAACAATTTCCTATATTTGTCATTCTGGGAATGAGTGGCTACTTTGGGGCAATATCTAAGGCTCCCTTAACTGCTATGATACTCGTAACCGAGATGGTTGGAGATATTCGCAACCTCATGCCACTTGGCTTAGTGACCTTAGTCGCCTACATCATCATGGATTTACTAAAGGGTGCGCCAGTATACGAGGCCATGCTTGAGAAAATGCTGCCAGAAGAAGCAACAGATGAAGGAGAAGTCACCCTCATTGAAATTCCTGTATCTGACAAAATCGCTGAGAAACAGGTTCACGAACTCAACTTGCCACATAACGTACTCATCACCACCCAAGTTCATAATGGTAAAAGCCAAACAGTGAATGGCTCAACCAGAATGTATCTGGGCGATATGATTCACCTAGTGATTCCAAAAAGTGAAATTGGAAAAATCAAAGATTTGTTGTTGTAAGTTTTTTATTTACATAATTTATTTTACGTAAAATATTATTGAAAGGATTCTCTATGAAAAGAAATAAGGCAATTGCGGTATATTTGCTGGGCACATTTAGCCAAATAGTATCAGTTTGTCTCCTTTTTTTCTCTTGAATCATTTTTCTAT
This sequence comes from Streptococcus australis, assembly GCF_901543175.1. Classification (NCBI taxonomy): domain Bacteria; kingdom Bacillati; phylum Bacillota; class Bacilli; order Lactobacillales; family Streptococcaceae; genus Streptococcus; species Streptococcus australis. The sequence continues at coordinate 996,899 of NZ_LR594040.1, forward strand.
TCATTCCAATCTATTAACTATTTTAGGAATCTTTCTAGATGGGATTTCTTCAGCTCTTTGGGGAATAATTGTTGCAAATCACTATTTTCATATTCATTTTAAGGAGATTGTAAAAGATTTTTTTAACATTCATAGCAGTTATAAACACTATTTATTATCTTTCTTCCTTATTATCCTTGATTTCTCTTTTCTAATGTTTGGTGGGAAAATAATAGAATTTAGCTGGTATCTCCCATTTTTGATGTTCTTCAAATTTATTGCCTTTGGTGGTATAGAAGAGATTGGATGGCGATATGTCTTTCAATCAATTTTACAAGAGAAGCTACCGTATTTTCACTCAACAATCCTAACCTTTTTCAGCTGGGCAATTTGGCATCTGTTGTTCTTTTACATAGATGGTTCCCTAGCAACACTGCAAACTCTACCGTTTTTATTTGGATTGCTGACGAATTCTTTCATACTCTCAGCTCTTTATATCAAGACAAGCAATCTCTGGATTTGTGTTATGACACACTCGATCATTAACGTCTTGTCTCAGCTAACCATAGACACTGATCGATCCGAAACCTACCTGCTTAAAACCTTCATCATCTTGGTATCCTGCTATATGGTAATACATAAAAAAGATGAGTATAGGTGGTACTGATTTTGTTGGAAAACAGTATTATTCTTTTGAAAAGTTATATGCTAAGGAGGACATACATCATAATGAAAATAATCGATGTTCTATATCATTTTTATGGCGATTTTGATTTCATTGAAGAAAAATACAATGAAAAATACGAAGGTATTCTTATCAAGATAAAGGAAGAGCAAGAATATAAAAGATGCCGCTTGGCAAAAAGAACACCAAAAAAAGAAGGATATTTTACAGTTTTTTGGAAAAAAGACCAAAACAACAAGAACATTCCTTATACCAATGAGGACTTAGGAAATGAACTTATAATCGTTATCATTGATAATGATAAGAGGGGACTATTCATTATTCCAAACGAGGTGGCTATTTGTAAAAACATTCTGTCGACAAAAGATAGCAATGGAAAAATGTCTATGCGATTTTATCCTCCTTGGTGCTCAAATTTAAATACAACAGCTCGAGCAACACAAAAATGGCAATTGCAATATTTTAGAGAAATTGAAATATAAACATATTGCCGGATTACATACACACAAAAGACCTGTTTCTTATGATTGTGGAACCAGGTCTTTGTTTTTTTCTAGAATCCATCAAACACTTATAACGTCTTTCCGAAAAACTATAATTTTCTTGAAAAATAAATAAGTCTATGCTATACTACTAGTAGACTTATTTATGGAGAAAATACATGAAACGTGAGATTTTACTGGAACGAATCGATAAACTAAAACAAATCATGCCCTGGTATGTTTTGGAATACTACCAATCTAAGCTTGCTGTTCCCTACAGTTTTACAACCTTGTACGAATATCTCAAGGAATACGATCGATTTTTCAGCTGGGTTTTGGAGTCTGGCATTTCAAACGTTGATACAATGGCCGATATCCCCTTATCTGTCTTAGAACATATGACAAAAAAAGACATGGAATCCTTTATCCTATATCTACGTGAACGCCCATTGCTGAATGCCAATACAACCAAGCAAGGTGTCTCTCAGACAACTATCAATCGAACCTTATCGGCACTTTCTAGTCTTTATAAGTATCTAACCGAGGAAGTTGAAAACGAGCAAGGAGAGCCTTATTTCTATCGTAATGTAATGAAGAAAGTTTCAACCAAGAAAAAGAAAGAAACACTTGCTGCCAGAGCTGAAAACATCAAACAAAAACTCTTTCTAGGTGATGAAACAGAGGGTTTTCTAACTTATATCGACCAGGAGTACCCTAAAACGCTCTCAAATCGTGCCCTATCTTCCTTTAATAAGAACAAGGAGCGAGATTTGGCCATTATCGCCCTTCTCTTGGCGTCTGGTGTCCGCTTATCTGAAGCTGTTAATCTGGATCTAAGAGATCTCAATCTCAAAATGATGGTCATTGATGTCACACGTAAAGGTGGCAAACGTGACTCGGTTAATGTCGCTGCCTTTGCTAAGCCTTATCTAGAGAATTATCTAGCCATTAGAAATCAACGCTATAAGACTGAAAAGACGGACATTGCACTCTTTTTGACACTTTACCGAGGTGTTCCGAACCGTATTGATGCTTCCAGCGTCGAAAAAATGGTTGCTAAGTACTCTGAGGACTTCAAAGTCCGTGTAACTCCCCACAAACTTCGCCATACTCTGGCAACTAGACTCTATGATGCGACTAAATCGCAAGTTTTGGTCAGTCACCAACTAGGACACGCCAGTACACAAGTTACTGACCTCTATACCCATATCGTCAATGATGAGCAAAAGAATGCTCTAGACAGTTTGTGAAATACATAAAATAAATTATGTAACTATGTAATATAAAGTAAAACAGAAACTCCTCCTCCACCGAGCCTCTGTTTTATTATTTATAGTCTATTTAGATTAATAACTTCATCTGCTTGATTCCAAATATCAGGATTATGAGTTGCAAGAATTATCAAGCGGTCTGGCTTTTTCAATGATAAAAGCAAGTTCATAATTTCTTGTGAAGTTTCTGGATCAAGTGCTGCAGTCAGTTCATCTGCCAAAATCAAAGGAGGATCCTTGAGGATGACTTTAGCCAAGGCGACACGTTGCGCTTCTCCGCCTGATAATTCGTAGATTTTTTGATCAAGAGTGAGATAATCCAATCCCACCTTTTCTAAGACTTCTTCTTCTCGCTTCTTCTTCTCTTGTTTAGTCCATTTTTGACCAATCAATCCAAGTTCTAAATTTGCAGCTATGGTCTCGTTTTCAAGAAGGCCAAAATTTTGAAAGAGATAGCCTAATTCATTTTTAAAAAAGTGATGAGATTTGATTTGCTTAAGTTCTTGCCCTCGATAGCTGATGCTTCCCTTTTCATAAGATTCCAGCTTAGCCAGGATATTGAGTAGGGTTGTTTTGCCACAACCACTATTTCCGATTAGGGCATAGACCTTTCCTGCTGCAAATTGCAGATTGATATCCTGAAAGACAGTCCGTTTTCCAAATGATTTTTCCAGATGTTCTATTTTAATCATATTAGGCTCCTTTCAGAATAATGGGCAAGAAATGCTCTTCTTTATGCGAGCGGTAAAGGAGAATCAGCCATGCATTGGTCGTAAATAATAAAAGCGTGACGAGAGCAATCCACCACTCCTGTGTGAGAAAGAAAATCAGGACGCTACCTAATAGTAGCATGGTAATCTCTGATACGAGCATACTTTTGTGAATTTTCAAAAAGTCCATGCCCGCAATTTTCTTCAGAAAGATCGGTCTTCTAAACTCTTCAAAATAGAGAAAATTCATGGTGTTAAAGAGTAGAATGGAGGTCGCCATTCCGAAAACACCTCCAGCAATGGTCATGAGGTTCTCTAATTGAATGGATTGCATCATCTGCTGATAGACAGCTGCTGCATAGTCATATTGACTAACGTTTTTTTCAAGCCCATTCTCAGCTACTAGTTTCTTGCTTTTTTCCAGACCATCAAAGTATAGATAAGAATTAAGATGAGAGAAATAAGGATTTTCGTAGCCACCAAAGCTTGTAGGTCGAACAACAACCAAAATCGGATCTGTCAGAAATTGCTGATAGCTCATCGGTGTATTATTATAGATAAATCGTTTTTGGTTGTTAGGAAGATAGGTCACCCGTGCTTTCATAGGCAACTGACTCTTTCCTTGTTCATCACTAGGAGTCAGATAATCTTCATAGCGTTTTTTCAACTCCTCTTCTTGTCCTTTCAACTTTTCAGGGAGCAAGAGTCCAAACTCTCCAGCTTGCAAGTGATTCAAACGCTCTTTTTCCTCGGGGGAAACTGAGATCCTTTGGATATCAAGGTAATTTGGTGTGACATACAGGGTATTGGCAAGAGGATCGTAATCTGTGATTGAAATCTTTCTACCCGTTCTAGGATCATTCATGAAGCCTTTTGAATCAAAAGGTGCGAGCTGATGATAGACCAAGAGACCACCTTTTTCGATGCCAGACTCGATGAGCTTAGACCATTTGGCTCTGTTCTCAATTTGCGTCTCTTTGTTTGTACCCTGTGAAAAATCCTCCCGATTTACACCAATTTGAACCCAATTCGTCTCTTTAGACCAAGCCACTTTCCCCTCTTGGTAAGTCTGCCAGATAGAGCCATAAATGCTGACACGATGAACTGAAAGACCAATGACAGTGATTGCAAGAAATTGACATGTAAAGAGAAAAAACAAGACTCTTTTTAATGGAATTTTCCCCTTTAAAAGGCTGACCAAGTGTACTGTCTGAATACTGAATGCAAAGAAAAAGGATAGAAAAGCAGATAAAATAAATAAAAGTGTATTGTAAATAATACTAGCTGAAATGATGAGGGAATAGGCAAAAGGGGTCAATTGTAAATAATAAATCAGAATAGCTCCCAGGACACTGCCACCAATACATCCTAAAAACAATTCTTTACCATCTTCCATGAGAGAATGTCCAAAGAGCTGGTATCGTCTTATTCCAGAAATGTAACGAATCCCTGCACTTCTCATTTCAAGTGTTTTTTGAATAATGGCCAATGCACCAAAGCTGATGATAAAAATAACCAAGGCTAGAGATTGGGCACCAGAACCAAAAAATGCGAGAAAATTTTGCAGGAAATTAGGGTTATTCATGAAACTTTTTGAAAAACCAAGATTGTGGAGTTTTTGATCTAATTTTTCAAGGGTTAAATTCCCAGATAGTATATAGTAATTGGTAAGCAAACTTTTCTTTGCAGCGAATTCTTTCTCTTCTTTTTTGATGCCATTAGGAAGTGCTCCTTCTCCGTAGATATCATACGAAAACTTAACTTGCCCTTTAGAATCCGTTTTTTGAATCTGGCGAGCGATTACACTATTGCTTTCCCTTGCTAACTGATCTAAGTTGGCCGAAAGCTCCTCATTGGTGATATTTCTTTCTTGTTTAAGAACTCCTACCACAGGGAGGCTTCGGTAGATGACCGTATTTGGTGAAATAAAGGCAATCCAAAGCAGAAAGATTAGAATAAAAAGGTTCGAAAAAAGTATAAATAAACGTTTCATAATTCTACTCTTTCTAGTTTATCCTAAATTAAAGTATACAAATTCATCAAAACTTGTATTTATGAACGATTTTGATATGTAATGAGCAGAAGCATAACCTACATTAGATTTGCTGTCACTTGCTCGAGCCACACTTGACCAATGCCAACGATAGTCGTGGAAATAACTTGAGAATGCTCCCCAATTGCCTGAATCATGATATCCTCCGTAACTCCAGTTACCACCAGATACCCAATCAGCAAAGACAGGACACGCTAAGCTACAACTCAACTTCCATAATTAAAATTAAAAGCTTTATTTAACAATAAAATTATGAATTGCTCAAAATATAGTTTCCGTTTTTTTCTCCTTTCTAGAGCAACTCTTCACATCTGTATTATATCACTTTTTCCAAAAAATACAAATTATTATATATAAGATGACCAAAAAACGAAGCTGGTTCTGCAACCAACTTCGTTTGATTTATCCCACCACTGCTTCAGCGATTTCTTCACGGCTGATACCAGCAAAGTAGCGTGTAATATCAATAGTTTCTAAGGCCTTAAGGACATCTTCGCGTTCGTATTTAACTCCACGAAGGACATCTTCTACAGCCGCAACGTCTTCGATACCAAAGAAATCTCCATAAATTTTGATGTCTTGGATTTTTGATTCGAGAACATTCGCAAAGATTTCAACCTTACCACTAGTGAATTTTGTTCCACGACGGACGTTAAACTCAGGTGATTTACCGTAGTTCCAGTCCCAAGTTCCAAACTTAGTATCCTTGATGCGATTGATTTCAGCCAATTCTTGCTCAGAAAAAACGTATTCTGTCATCTCTGGATACTCTTTTTTCATGTATTCCAATAGCAAATCACGGAATTCTTCAACTGTGATCTTTTCTGGTAATTCATCGATAATATTGGTCACACGGGCACGGACGGATTTCACACCTTTTGACTCAAATTTATCTTTTGAAACTTTCAGAGCATTAGCAAGGACTGACAGATCAACGTCAAAGAGCAAGCAACCGTGGTGCATGATACGGCCGTTGATATAGGCTTGGGCATTACCACAGAATTTCTTACCGTCAATTTCTAAGTCATTACGACCTGTAAATTCAGCTTTAACACCAAGTTGAGCCAAAGTATTGATGACTGGAGTTGAGAAGCTCTTGAAGTCAAAGGCCTTGTTTTCATCTTCTTTTGAAATGATGGTGTAGTTGAGGTTGTTTAAATCGTGATAAACAGCTCCACCACCACTGATACGGCGGACTACCTCAATACTATTTTCTCGAACATAATCACGGTTAATTTCTTCAATAGTATTCTGGTGACGACCAACAATGATAGATGGTTTATTGATCCAAAGTAGGAAGATCTGATCCTCATCAAGTAGGTGTTTAAAGGCATACTCTTCCAAGGCAATATTAAAGGCAGTGTCGTTTGAATGATTGATAATGTATTTCATGATATCCCTTTATACGATAGAGACTGGAAATAATCTTCCAGTCTAGTCTATCTTCGTTTTATTTTTTCTTAGGTGAATGGATAGCCATTCCTAGAACATCCGCAAACGCTTCGTACATCACTTCAGAGTAGGTTGGGTGTCCGTGGATAGTCTTCAGCATTTCTTCAACAGTGATTTCCATTTCGATAATGCTTGACGCCTCGTTAATCAATTCTGCGGCTGCAGGACCGATGATATGAACACCAAGGATTTCTCCGTATTTCTTATCAGCAATAACTTTAACGAAACCTTGAGCCGCATCTGATGCAATGGCACGACCGTTGGCAGCAAAATTGAATTTACCGATGGCTACATCGTATTTCTCACGTGCTTGTTCTTCAGTCAAACCTACTGCTGCTACTTCAGGAAGAGTGTAGATAGCTGCTGGAGTCAAGTTCAATTTAGCAACAGCATGGTTTCCTTTGAGGGCATTTTCAGCGGCAACTTCACCCATGCGGAAGGCTGCATGCGCCAACATCTTCGTACCGTTGATGTCACCTGGTGCGTAGATACCTGGAACAGAAGTTTCCATGTATTCGTTAACCTTGATGCGTCCACGATCCAATTCAAACTCAACTTCGCCAATTCCTTCAAGATCTGGTACACGACCGATTGAAAGAAGAGCTTTATTTGCAATAATATCGTCTTGTCCTTCAACTTTGATACGAAGTTGACCATTTTCCTCGATAATTTCTTGCAGTTTTGTACCTGTTAAGATGGTCATTCCTTTGCGCTCAAGGATCAAGCGAAGGTTCTTAGAAACTTCGGCATCCATAGCTGGAACGATACGGTCCATCATTTCGATAACAGTTACTTTTGAGCCAAATGTCATGAAGGCCTGACCGAGTTCGATACCGACAACGCCACCACCGATGATAACAAGGCTTTCTGGAACTTCGTTCATTTCAAGAATGTCGTCACTTGTCATCACGAGTGAAGATTCCATACCAGGAACGTTGATCTTGCTGACTTTTGAACCACCAGCAAGGATGATTTTCTTGGTTTCAAGCAATTCTGAACCATTAACCAAGACATTCTTGTCTTTAGTGATGGTTCCAATTCCCTTATGAACAGTAACTCCGTAGCTACGAAGAAGACCTGCAACGCCACCAACCAAAGTATTAACAACCTTAGACTTGGTTTCAAGGAGTTTGTCCATATCTACAGTGAAGTTTGGATTTTCGATGACGATACCACGGTTTGCTGCATGACCGATGTTTTCGATGATTTCAGCGTTGTGAAGGTAGGTCTTGGTTGGGATACAGCCACGGTTCAAGCACGTTCCACCGAGTTCTGATTTCTCAACAAGGGCAACCTTCCCACCGAGTTGGGCAGCTTTAATCGCTGCAACATAACCAGCAGGACCTCCACCAATTACAACGATATCAAAGGCATCATCGCTCTTACCATCGTCGTTTGAGGCACTAGCTGCAGGTGCAGGTTTTGATTCTGGCGCTGCCGCTCCAGCGGTTGGGATGTTTTCACCTTCTTCGCCAAGATAACCGATAACTTCAGTTACTGGAACAGTTTCACCATCTCCTTTAAGGATGGCAATCAAGTATCCATCTTCTTCGGCTTCCAATTCCATGCTGACTTTGTCAGTCATGATTTCCAAAAGGATTTCTCCTTCTTTTACAAATTCTCCGACTTTTTTATTCCATTGGACGATTTGTCCTTCTGTCATATCCACGCCGGCTTTTGGCATAATTACTTCTAAGGCCATGTCTTACTTCCTTTATCTATATCTCTAAAAATAAATACTGTATTATTTAAACCAACATTGAGATTGGGTTCTCAATTAAGGCTTTCAAGTCTTTCATAAACTTAGCACCAGCCATACCATCTACAACACGATGGTCAATCGTTAATCCAAGGCTCATGATTGGACGAATCACAATCTCACCATTGACAACTACAGGTTTCTCAACTGTTGAACTGACACCAAGAATGGCTGAGTTAGGTTGGTTGATGATCGGACCAAAGGACTGAACGCCAAACATTCCCAAGTTACTAATTGTGAAGGTTGAGTTTTGCAACTCACTTGGAGCTAATTTACCATCCAAGGTACGACCAATGACATCTTTGAAGGAAACAACCAACTCTGACAAGCTCATTTTTTCAGCATTATAGACAACGGGTGTCATTAGGCCATTATCCATACCGACTGCCATAGCAAGGTTGACATAGTTATGAGTGATAATGGTCTTACCATCTTCGGTCAATGAAGCGTTGATGTATGGGTGTTTCATCAATGTCTTAACAACAGCGAGAGAAAGAAGGTCTGTAACCGTTACTTTCTTACCAGTTGCTTCCATAATCGGATCAAGAACCTTCTTACGAAGAGCCAACATTTCTGACATATCGACATTATAGTTAAGTGTGAAGGTTGGCGCAGTTAAGTAGGATTCAACCATACGTTGGGCGATAACCTTACGCATTGGTGTCATTGGAATGCGCTCAATCTCACCATAAGGAGTGATATTGTCTGGAACTTCTTCCACTTTTTCGATTTGAGCAGGTGACTTGATGGTGTCGTTTTCGATATTTTCAGGAAGGAAGGCCAGAACGTCCTTCTTCATAATCTTACCACGATGACCAGTTCCTTGGATTTCCTGCCAAGCAATGTTATGTTCGAGGGCAATTCGTTTTGCAAGTGGCGAAATGCGAACCACGTTTGTGTCTTTATAAGTTTCCACGTCTTCTTTGTGGACACGACCGTTTGCACCTGAGCCAGAAACGTCGTAGAGGTTGATACCTAGATCATCCGCTAACTTTCTAGCCGCAGGAGTCGCTCTTAGCTTATCATCAGCCATGACCTCTCCAATTCTATACTAAGATATTAAGGACGAAGAGGGCAATGAAAAAATAGGAGATTGACGATGTGTTCGATGAACACAAGGAAATCTATCTTTTTTTCACAGACCTCCGTCCGAATTCAATTAAATGATACAAAGGGCGACAAAAGTCAAAGTGAAAATAGGAAACTTGACGAAGAAACTTTAGTTTCTAGGAAAGTTTATCTTTTTCACACAGACTTTAGCCCGTGTTCAACTCTACAAGTAACTTGGACACAGAACGTGTCTCAAGTTACTACGGCTGCCGCTATTAGGCGGTCAACCTAGTAGACTTACTAAGTCGTTCGTCGAACATAATCGATTCGACTCCCTCCTGTCGCAACTTTACTAATAAGTTGGATACGAAGTGTGTCTCAAGTTACTACGGTTGCCGCTATTAGGCGGTCAACCTAGTAGACTTACTAAGTCGTTCGTCGAATATAATCGATTCGACTCCCTCCTGTCGCAACTTTACTAATAAGTTGGATACGAAGTGTATCTCAAGTTGCTAAAGTCAAAAACCGTTTTTTACATAATTTATCTTATGCAATTTTATTCTTTGTTATAGGTTTTACGGATAGCAGCTTTAATGCTTTCAACGGTTGGAATCATTGCATTTTCTAGGTTTTGTGCGTAAGGCATTGGCACATCTTCTCCTGCGCAACGGCGGATTGGGGCATCTAGATAGTCAAATGCTTCTGATTCAGAAATAATTGCTGAAATTTCACCGATATAACCACTTGTTTTATGGGCGTCGTTGACTAGAACAACCTTACCAGTCTTCTTAACTGAGTTAATGATGATATCCTTATCTAGCGGTACAAGGGTACGTGGGTCGACAATTTCAACTGAAATTCCTTCTTCTGCCAATTCTTCAGCAGCTTGAACCACACGGCGAAGCATTTTACCGTAAGTAACGACTGTTACATCCGTTCCTTCGCGTTTGATTTCCCCAACCCCAAGTGGGATTGTGTAGTCTGGATCAACTGGCACTTCCCCTTTTTGGTTAAATTCTGACTTGTACTCAAGAATGATAACAGGGTTATTATCACGGATAGAAGACTTGAGAAGTCCTTTCATATCCGCAGGTGTTCCAGGAGCTACAACCTTAAGTCCAGGAATGTGAGTAAACCAAGACTCTAGAGATTGCGAGTGCTGGGCCGCAGAACCAACCCCATTACCAGCTGCACAGCGGACAGTCATTGGAACCTGACCTTTACCACCAAACATATAACGTGTCTTGGCAGCTTGGTTGACAATATTGTCCATGGCAATAACCGAGAAGTCCATGAAGGTCATATCGACGATTGGACGAAGTCCTGTCATAGCTGCTCCTGCTGCTGCTCCAGAGATGGCAGCTTCAGAAATCGGACAGTCACGGACACGTTCTGGACCAAATTCTTCAAGCATTCCAACTGAAGTTCCGAAGTCTCCTCCGAAGACGCCGACGTCTTCTCCCATCAAGAACACATTTTCATCGCGACGCATTTCCTCAGACATAGCAAGGATAATGGTGTCACGGAAGGACATTGTTTTTGTTTCCATTTTTATCTCTTTCTCCTTAGTCTGCGTAAATATCTTCAAATGCTGATTCTAGTGGCGGGAATGGACTTTCTTCAGCAAATTGAACAGAAGCTTCTACTGCTGCTTTCACTTGTGCTTGGATTTCTTCCAATTCTTCGGCACTTGCAATGTTATTTTCAATAAGGTAATTGCGGAGGTTTTCGATTGGGTCCTTTTGTTTCCACAATTCCACTTCTTCGCGAGTACGATATTTACCAGGGTCAGATGATGAGTGACCGAGCCAGCGATAAGTTACACTTTCAATCAAGACTGGACCATTGCCACCTCGAACATGAACTACGGCTTTCTTAAATCCTTCATAAACGTCGATGACATTGTTTCCATCTTCGATAAACATTCCAGGAATTCCATAAGCTGCGCTACGGTGATGGATATGTTCTACATTGGTCATTTTTTTGATATCCGCAGAGATACCGTAACCGTTGTTAATGCAATAGAAAATGACTGGAAGGTTCCAGATAGAAGCCATGTTCACTGCTTCGTGGAAGACACCTTCGTTAGTCGCTCCATCCCCAAAGAAGCAAACGACGATTTTTCCAGTATTTTGCATTTGCTGACTGAGGGCTGCACCAACAGCGATTCCCATACCACCACCTACGATACCATTGGCACCGAGATTACCAGCATCAAGGTCAGCAATGTGCATGGAACCACCTTTTCCTTTACATGTTCCAGTGTATTTCCCAAGGATTTCAGCCATCATGCCGTTGAGGTCAATTCCTTTGGCGATAGCTTGACCATGACCACGGTGGTTTGAGGTGATCAGATCATCTGGATTGAGGGCCAGCATAGCTCCGACGTTAGCAGCTTCCTCTCCAACAGAAAAGTGAGTCATACCAGGGACTTTTCCCTTTTTCACTAACTGAGCAATTTTTAAGTCCATACGACGGATTTCTTCCATCTTACGGAACATCTCTAGCAAGAGATTTCTATCTAAAGTTGACATAATCTCGCCTTTCTAGGTTTAAAGTTTTATGTCTTCATTCTATCGCATTATGAAAGCACTGTCAAAACATATGCTTACATTCTTTCACAAAATACAAAAAGAAAATCCCAGTTTATCGGGATTTTCTATAAATTAAAACATTTTTTCACAAAGTTTATTTGACATTGGAAACTTCAAAACTTTTCATAATTGTTTGCAAACGCCATTGATAGAGGATAGCACTAACGACTAAACTCGCTATCAAACCAATCCAGTAAGAATAGGCTCCCAAAGTTGTTACTTGGTCTAGTAATAAGCCTAATGGAATGGACACAGCCCAGTAAGCAATTACACCAAGATAAAAGGGAACTACCGTATCCTTGTAACCTCTCAAAATTCCTTGTAAAGGAGCTGCAACGGTGTCAGCTAACTGGAAAAATAGACTATAAGTTAGGAAGGTTGATGTTAGTTTAATGAAGTCAGGATTATTTCCATATAAACTGGCTACGACATCTCTCAAAATATAGAGGAAGCTTAAGGTAAAGCCTGCAAATATCAACGCTATCCAACGACCAATTTTGATATAGGTCTCGGCATCATCAAAACGCCTAGCCCCAACCTCATAAGAAACAACTATGGCCATGGCAGAGGAAATGCTCACAGGAAAGGCATACATGAGAGTTGAGAAGTTCATGGCTGACTGGTGGCTGGCAATAATCATAGACGAAAATTTAGCCATAATCAAACCAACGACAGAAAAAATAATCACCTCAGCAAAAACTGTACCACCGATTGGTAAGCCCAAGCGAATCCCTTCTTTGACCTTTACTAGATCAAGTGGAAGCGGTTTTTCTAGATGAAACTCTTTTAACTTTTCCTGTTTTAAAAGGATAATAACAGAGATACCAAGGAGACACCAGTAAGCCAGGGAAGTACCTAAGCCTGCTCCTGCTCCACCTAACTCTGGAAACCCAAAGGCACCGTAAATTAACAAATAGTTAAATCCACAATTTAAAGGAAGCAATAAGAGCATGAGGTACATAGATAGCTTGGTCAGACCGATTGAATCAAGTAGCGATCGAATAACACTGAAAAGCAATAAGGGAATAATTCCGATAGACAAATACCAAAGATAAGAAACCGCAACTGCTGCCACTTGTTCTTCTAGTCCAATATGGTTTAAAACGGGGGGCGCTAAGAATATTACCATCCCGAGCAAGATCAAAGACAGTCCAAAAGCTAAATAGATGAATTGGTAAAAGTCAGATGCTACTTCTTCCTTTTTTTCTCGTCCCAGATGATGTCCTATGATGGGAACCATAGCCGAAACAATCCCTGTTAAAAAAGTGAAGAAAGGATTCCATAAACTCGTTGCAGTTGAAACGCCAGCCAAGTCCATGGTATTGTACTGCCCCGTCATGGTTGTATCGACAAAAGAGGCAGAATAATTGGCAAACTGATAAATCAGGATAGGAAAAAATATCTTAAGAAATAAGACAAACTTATCTTTAAATTGATGGGTTGGGTACATAAGTGCTCTCTATTCTTATAGTTTATAGAGCAGAGTCCCATCTAGTTCTGGTAAACAATTTGTCCCTTGCAGATAGTATATTTGACCTGCCCTTTTAATGTTTCACCGATAAATGGTGAATTGGCTGATTTTGAAGCAAAGTCTGGACCAACAGTACGATCAGCCTTGTCATCAAAGATAGTGATATCGGCTGGACCATTCTCAGCCAAGTAACCTGCTTCAAAGTTATACAATTTAGCTGGATTAACAGTCATTTTTTCTAGCAATTCCATCAAGCTGAGCTCACCAGCTTCGACCAAATAAGTCAAACCGAGAGATAGAGAGGTTTCTAAGCCAGTCATACCAGATGGTGCTTTGGTAATATCCTCTACATTCTTCTCGTCTGCATGGTGAGGCGCGTGGTCTGTCGCGATTACAGAAATGACTCCCGACTTGAGACCTTCAATCACGGCACGACGATCTGACTCCAAACGAAGCGGAGGATTCATTTTAGCATTGCTACCTTGAGTCAAGAGGAGTGCTTCTGTCTTTGAGAAATGCTGTGGCGCTACTTCTGCTGTGACTTGCGCACCCAGACCTTGAGCGAACTCCACAACCTTGACACTTTCCTCCTTAGACAAATGCTGGATATGAACATGAGCCTTGGTTGCATAGGCAATCATAACATCACGCGCAATCATAGCGTATTCTGCTACACCTGTCGCACCACAAATCTTGAAGTGGTCTTTAGCAATGTTTTCATTGAAGCCAAGAATACCGTTCAAACCAGGGTCTTCCTCATGAAGGCAGACAAAGGTACCTAGTTTCTTGGCAGTTTCCAAGGCTTCTTTGAGAACCTTGCTGCTTTCAAGCGGAATACCATCATCAGAAAATCCAACAGCTCCAGCTTCTAAAAGTGCCTTAAAGTCTGTCAAATCATGCCCATTAAAATTCTTAGTAATAGTTGCTACTGTTTTGACATTAATTCTTTCCTTGGCAGCTGACTGGAGAACTTCTTGAAGAGTCTCTACATCCGAAATGGTTGGACTAGTATTAGCCATCATGACGACAGTGGTAAAACCACCTGCAGCAGCCGCTAGGGCACCAGTATGGATATCTTCCTTGTGGGTCTGACCAGGTTCACGGAAATGGACATGGATATCGACCAAGCCAGGTGCAACTACAAGACCAGTAGCATCAAGCACCTCTGCTCCTTCTTCCTTGATTTCGGCAGCAATCTTGACAATTTTCCCATCTTGGACTAAAACATCACACACTTGATCCAAACCAGACTTGGGATCCATTACACGACCATTTTTGATTAGTAGCATCTGCTTTCTCCTTTATTCATAAAAATCAACTTGGGTATCCAACAATTTATCCCCATCATAAACAAACTTAGCTGAGAAGAAGGGTTTGTCCTCTAAAAGCCACTCAACAAAGGTGTGGTCACCTTCCCAAGTCGGCTTACTCAAGACCTCATCATAGGGAACCCATTCTAAGGTCCCCTCATTGCAGTCAATCAAGTCACCCTCAAACTCTGTCACCTTAAAAACATAGGTGTACCAGTCTAAATCTGGCGTGAATTCAGGAAAAGTGATAACACCTTTAAGGACTGGCTTGGCTTTCAGACCTGTTTCTTCAAGAATTTCACGCGCTGCACATTCCTGTGGAGTCTCCCCTCGCTCTAGCTTACCACCCACACCAATCCATTTACCTTCATGGACATCATTGGGCTTTTTATTGCGATGGAGCATGAGTAGTTCTTTTCCGTTGTCAATGTAGCAAATCGTCGCTAACTGAGGCATTTTTTCTCCTTATCTAAGCCAATCGATTGGCTCTTGTCCTGTCTCTCTTAAGAATGCATTGGCCTTGGAAAAAGGCTTGGAACCCCAAAATCCTCTGTAAACAGATAAAGGACTGGGATGGGCTGATTCGATAATCAAGTGGTGAGGATTGGTGATCAAGGTCTTCTTCTTACGTGCATAGGCTCCCCAGAGTACAAATACTACAGGTCTGTCTAGATTATTTACAACCTGAATCACGGCATCTGTAAAAGGCTCCCAAATTTGCCCAGCATGACCATTAGCCTGACCAGCAGGAACGGTCAAACAAGCATTGAGAAGTAAAACTCCTTGCTCAGCCCAAGCAGTCAAATCATGAGATGCTTTAACTCCAATATCATCTGCCAATTCTTTCAATATATTTTGTAAGGAAGGCGGAGCTGGGATAGAGTCAGGTACAGAAAAACTCAAGCCCTGTGCCTGACCTGGTCCGTGATAGGGGTCTTGCCCTAGAATCACCACCTTAACCTCTTCAAGCGGTGTTGTCAAGAGAGCTTGAAAAACTTTTTCCTTGGGCGGATAAATAGTTCCCTGAGCATAGACTTGCTCCATAAACTGATTGATTTTCCCAAAATAACCCTCAGGTAATTGCTCCTTAATCAAAGCATGCCAAGATGAGTGTTGCATAAAGCTTACTCCTTCATTTTTACTGCCTCTATTATAGCAAAAAGTGGCTATTGAAACCACTTTTTACAGTTTATCTAAACAATCCAGTAAGTCTTGGTAAGAATGAACTTCATAAGTCGGCTGGGCTCGCGACTTATTTTCCAAATGATGGGGATTGTACCAGATAGTGTCAATCCCAGCATTATTGCCACCTTGAATATCTGCTGTTAGGGAATCTCCAATCATCAGCGCCCTTTCTTTATCAAATCCAGTAATCTCTTGACCGATTTTTTCATAGAATAGTGCATCAGGTTTTTGAGTTTGCAACTGCTCAGAGATAAAAACTTGGTTGAAATAGGGAGCAAGACCCGATTGAGCCAAACGACCTGTTTGAATAGCAGTAATACCATTTGTCACAGCGTACAGGTCATAATCACGCTCAATGAGACTGTCCAAAAGTTCATGAGCGCCTGAAAGAGTTTGCCCCTGCTGGGCTAGAAAAAATTGGTAGCGCTGGGCAAGTAAAGTCCCGTCCTTCTCCAGTCCAAAATGAGCAAACAAACGTGAAAAGCGCGTGTTAACCAGCTCTTGTTTGCTGATTTTCTTTTGCTCCAAGTCCTTCCAGAGAGCCTTGTTCATAGGAACGTAATAGTCTTTGTAGGCTTGGATATCCGCAACTCCTTCTTCTTTTAGAAGTTGCGTCAGAGCCACATCCTCAGCAGCATCAAAATCAAGCAAGGTGTGGTCAAGGTCGAAAAGTAAAAATTTGTAGGGCATTAAATTTCCTTTCTAGGGGACAAAAGATTCAAAAGGGGGGATTCATTTAATGATTAGTTTTAAAATTTAATAACACCATTATACCATAGGAAATAATGAACAGATATATATTTTTCAATTAGCCAATGCCACAACTAAATTGATAGTCTCCTACTGAAACTTCTTTTCGCTTATTATCAGAGAGATGACTTGTTGCAACTTCAGTATCAGGTGCAACAAGTCCCTTAAGTCCATCCATCAAAAGTTTAATTCCAGGATCCAGCAATATTCCAGAATTATACCTTGTATCTAAAACATCGTGTATGAAGATTAATATCTTCACTATTTAACGATTTGTAACAATCCAAACGATTACAGAGTTTATTCCAAACTTTCACCGTACAAAAAAGCCACATTGTGTGGCTTAAAATGGAGCGAAAGGGATTCGAATCCTTTGGGCTATTTGTGTTTTATAATTAATTTTAGGGATATATTTCAAAGGTTACTCACTCCAATAAGCCCGTTTACCACCAGATTTGAAATAGAACTCTTCATTGTATTACCTCTTTCCATTGTAGCGACCGCTATAACAGTTTGAATTAAATCGCATAGAAGTGACATGTCCAAATTAATCCCAAACCAATTAAATACTACCACACACCTCAACAATCCGTTTTTTAAGATTGCTCAAGTCTATGTTCAATGATTATATTATAGCATAAATAACCTACAATCCATCCGAACAAACTTGTTCAATAAAAATTACTTGTCCAGAAAGGAACTTCTTTATATTTTTTTGAGTCAGATACAAGTCGCTTATGTCCGAATTCAACCTCAAAATAATCATACAAATCCATTCCATAATAGATAATATCTAAATCTACAATAGATAAAACGGGCATTTCCTTATTTTCAAATATTGGAAGAAAACGATGCCCATATAAAGGAATTAGAGGGGGAGCTGATTCTAGCATTTTTCTTATTTTCTTATTTTTCTCTTCTACCCTAGCAGGCTCTAGTCCCCAGGAAATATCCCAAACTATTTCATCGATACTTTCCAAAATTCCATTATAAGGACTCGCTAATCTTTCTTTTATAGCTGCTATGTTTTCAACTGAAAAATCTCTCCAGTTATAAAAACGTTCTGAAACAGGCAGTATATTTTGATAAAATTCCAACCACTGCTGGGGAAATTTTACATTATATATTTTCTCATTTTTTCTTACTTCCTCATCGCTTAAGCCTTGCTCTATCTGGATATTATTCTTAAGCAATAGCTTTTTAATCTTGTCTATTTTCATTTTTAAATCATTTTGCTTCATATCTATTTTCTATACTCTCATTTGAAAATTTTAGGTAGATGTTAATCTTGTCCTTTCTACACCTTCAATATTCCTCATAAATAACTTCGATATCTTTATCTGAAATATTAATATCAGATTCTAGTATAAAATGCTTAATATTATTTATTTCCTTATTCGTCAGAGACTCAGCTTAAAACTCAATAATGAAATCAATCATATCTTTATCTCCTGAAATGATAATGATAGCATCTTCAATATACTCTCCCAAAAATATTCGCTTCAAATGCAGATAGCCAGTTGAGGGAGTGGAGAAATATTCCTTCCAATTTATAGTCTCTGAATAGTCCATATCTACATTCTTATAGAAAAAGTGTGAATGGTCTATTTGATGACTAGTATCCAATAATTTCAACAATCTATCTATTACAACTAACTCGGTTATAACTATTCTCAGTTCAATACCTAACATAATCTCATTCCTATATAAATAATTTAAAGATTGGGCTATTAGTCCGTGTCTTACTAGGGCTTCATCTCAGGTTCTTTATATACTTGCACTTGTTTAAATCTCGATAAAAGGGAATTATTCAATGCCTAAATTGTCAAATTAAGTTAGACTTTTCAAGTAATTCAGAGAAACAAAGTAAGTATTTTTCGCAACTTAAACTCGTTACTTTTTGACTATCAATTCTATCTATTCTGAAGTAACTACTGTAAAATAAAAATGTTTTCCATTACTATCTATATACTGGTTGATATAATCTTTTGCCACAGAAATAGACTCTAGTGAATCATTATCTTTATTTTTAGGAGAATAATACCAACTATCATAAGTCAATTCAAAACCTCTATCTCTTTCTACATATACATCGCCACCAAGAATAATAAACTTTTTCGACTCTATCCAGTCTATATAGGCCAACATATCTTGATATGTATATGCATAACTTGCAGCACCCAATTCTGCTAACGATTGACCTCTATTTTCAAAATTAAATTTACCTAGTTTCATATGATTGGACTCCTACTTCTTCATTTCCCCAAACGACTATGTCTCTGAGTAGTTCAGCTACTCTACTCAGAAAAACTTAGTGGCACAATCTCTACATCCCCAAGATTATCAACTGAGTAACGTTGACTACCATTTTTAAACCAGCGTTCTAGAACAACATCGTAGAGCATGAAGTGGGATTTTTCGTTAATCCAATCTTCATCAATCCCATGGGGTTTTAAATACTTTAGTACTTCGTTTGGATTTGTTATCTGAAAATTTGGTAAGCCTTTAGTCGAGCTAAAACTATAGGAACTTTTTAAATGTAGCTCTACATCAGATTCTTTTCCACTCTTCACTTCTATATTATAACCAATTAACCCGTAAGCTAATGATTGATCAGATTCTGAAATTTCAATAGTTTGTTTGAGCATCTTATCTCTATAATCATAGTCAATAAAAAGATATCTGCCATTAGGTAACGATCGTCTATACTCAATTAGAAATGTTTCTTCAATACCTACATACACTAATATAGTTTCACTCTCAGATAAGCCTGATTCAAGACTCATACCAACTATAATATCCTTATCGCGATATGATTCACCTCCGTCAACAGCTTTACTAAAATCAGCGAGTCCAGGTAAAACACCACTATTTATCTCTGCATAGTTCATTTCTAAAAAGACATTACTTAAAGATTCATACACTCCCTTATAATATTTCTTTTGATAGACATGATACAGACCAAACAAAGTTAGAAAAACCAATACAGTTATGACTAAGATTTTTAAAATTTTTTTCATCTAAATTCTTTTCCTCAAAATACTTCCATATAACCTTTCTGCTATATTTGAAATCAAATTAATAATAGACTCCCCTACCCCAACTCCTTGGCTATTCTGCTCTTTTCAAGTTTCCCCTTGGTAATTCGTTTCCATAAAACAAGTGGGTTCAAACTATAAGATAGGCGTACAAGGAAATAATTAACCCATTCGATTAGGTCAAAAAGTTGTATCAGTGTAGCTAAGATAGCCACTTGGAAACTCTGGGTGTTCCAGAAAATAAAAGGAAAGCCTGAAATAAGTAAAACAAGGTCTAGTATCCTGAGACCACCATATAGTTTGGGCACACTTCCACTTCCGAACTGAGGATTCGACAGTCTTCTAATCAAAATTGCCCAATAGATTGAACCTTGAAGCAAAATAAATGTCAGCAAAGACAAAGGATAGAAAATCGTGACTAGACTCCTCCAATCACCAAGTCGATTTTTCAAAAGGAAAAAACACAACCAGAAGGATAGGGTGGCTGCAAGTTCTCCCAAACAGAGGGATCCCAACTCTTTTCTAACTTTCTCTTTTTGTATGTTCATCATCTCCCCCATCTATCTATCATCCTATATCAGAAAAAAGCCATTTGAAGCATTTTCTAGTCAACATTTCTCAGAATAGAGGTATTCTAAGCATCGAACAGCTTGCTTCCTTTAATATCAATGTAATTCTAAACTTAGAATTACATTAAAATAAATGTTTTAGACCTATTCTAAGTCTATGATAGCCTTAAATTTTAATTTTTGAAGGATTCTAAAGCTAGAAGAGCTCAAAAATCACGAGAACTAAGCTATTCGAAGCTTAGAAGAACCTTTGGTGAATTTCAATAGTACTTCAACTAGCTATTCTTACAATTTTTCTGATGAGCTTTGAGTTTTTTCAGAGCCCAATCATAGTGACTGGAAGTGGCACTCACAAAGTAGGAGCCTAGACTTGTTCCTCCCGTCCACTTATAGACACTTTTTGTGAACAATTCGTCATTGCTGAATCCTTCCATCAACTCTAAAATCTCTCTATGCGATAGCTCTAGTAGTCTAGTCGCTTCTTCTAAAGACGTTTTCTGGTGCTTCTTCCAAATAGCGACATTCATTTCCCCATAAGTTTTCCAATTATAAGGTTCAGGGAGAAAAGGTCTTTCATGACCCTTTTGATTGGAATGTACCCAGGTCAAAAGTAACTGATGCCATTCATAGAGATGGATCAAAATATCCCGTAGATTTTTATCTCTTTTCCAGTGAGCTTCTTTTTTCTTTTGGTCTTTTGAAAAATCAAAAGGAGTCTGTAGTTCCTCTTCACTTAATTTAGATATAAAGTGATTGAGCTTTTCATAGTTTTCCTTAGAGGCTAGCACTAATTCCTCTTTCGTTCTTGGTCTAGGCATAGGAGTTCTCCCTTCATTTTTAAGTTGGATATTCTATTTCCTCACTTCATTATACCATAATCAAAAAGCAGTTCTTCATTTTACGAAAAACTGCTTTTACTACCTATTTTTAATGCTTAGAGTCATCTCTAGGCCTGTTACTTTACATATAAACTTCTAAAGCGGTTATCCACTTCAGCCATCTGATAGAGCAAGTGGGATAGTTCTTGATAATCTTCTTTTAAACACGAAAGGTGGGCTTGACCAAATAAAGAAGCTAATTCTTCTTTTAATCTTGCCCCTTCGGGATCATGGTCTTTTAAGAATTTACTGAGATAGAGATTTCTAACAGCAGCAAGTTTAAAGCTGAAATACTGATGCAATTGTTTTTGCTCCGTATTTAAGCCATTTTCAGCAACTGCTTTTGCATAACATTCCAATACACCACTTTGACCATCCAGATATCGGGTCTTCATAATCCTTGCTGTTTCTTGGTAGATTTCAGTCTGACTAGGAGTCTTGACCTTCTTAAAATTTCCCCACATGGAGTATGCTCCGCGCTTATAGTCAATAGCCTCTGCCTTCCAGGCTTCTAAGATGTCATTAAAAGCAACCTTCATACAGGCAAAACCAGCTGGATCATGCAAATAGAGATACCGATCATCAATGTCATACACGGTTACGAAGTGATCCACACCATAAAGGATTGTGTGATTGGGATTGTAGGTCAGATGCCCCATATCAAGAGGTCCCAGTACGACAGGTCCATTGGACAGAAAGGTTTCCAACTTTCTTTTTATCTCTTCCAAATCAACTTCTGCTCCATCTTTTAGATAGAAATCCTCATAGTCAAAACCTAGTATTTTTAAGGAATGGGAGATGGAAAGGTCTGGCATTCCATTATCAAAGAATACTAAAGGGTGCTCCTCATCTTCCTTCACGATACTAGCGCCATTGCCCATTACCATGATTGCCTCTAAAAACTCTGCTTTAAAGTTATAACCATAGGCATCCAGTGCCATTGCCAATGAATAGCTATAGCAAAGTGACACATCTCCAAAATACATCTGCATATTCATGCCTCCTTATCTTCTATGGGACTATTATACCGAGAAAACTATTCGCATGCCCCATAAAATCCAAACAAAAAATATGGGTATTTGTGATTTATAGTCATGAATGTCAACAATAAAAAAACTCTGTAGAGGTTCTTTCTACAGAGTCAGCTTTCCATCTTTATAAAAAATAGAAAATAATCTAGTCCTTGATCACTGGTATCCAGAGTTCCATTTGGTAGTCTTGTGACGACATATCACCTTCGAAATAGACTTCAAAGTCTGGCGCTCCTGAGTGGCGATAGCCAGTTTCTGGGAAAAAGACTTCCAAAACATACTTCCAAGCATTGTGGATGCTTGTTGGTATAGCACCCTTGACTGGTACGATAGCATATTCAGCTTCGGGGATGTCTTTGATTGACAGACCCAATTCTTCTGCTTTTACTTTATCCGTCACATCATAAGCAGCCATATAGTCGATAATTTCGCCTTCTTTGACATCCGAGCAGACGCCAAAAGATTGGCCACTGCCTAAACTTTCTAGGCTTTCCAAGCTGTGATGGGTATAGAGATGCTCCCAAGCAGACGGGCATTTGCTATTGTCAATAGCTTCCAATAGGACGCCTGCCACGGTAAATGCAGGTTTCTTTTGAATCTTGATATCCATGTTCTTTCCTCCTGTAATCTTTAAGGATAATTGAAGTCTAGGAAAGACCCGATAAGGTTTTCCATTTCGAACTTCTGAGGGAGTTGCCCCATGGAATTTCTTGAAGGCTGAGCTAAAAGCATCCGCAGAGTCGTATCCGTATTTCATCGCTATGTCAATAACTTTCTCAGAGCTTTCTCGCAAGTCCGTCACAGCTTCAGACAACCTTCGATTGCGCAAATATTCTGCCAAGGTCATATCTGCTAGGATAGAAAAGAGCCTGCTAAAAAGAGGGTAAGAATAGCCAGATAGCTGCTGAAATCTTTTCATATCCACTGCTCCAGTCAGTTGCTGCTCCAAATAATCCATGGTTCGATTGAATTGATGCATCATATTCTTTTCTTCTTACCTCCACAAGATACAAAGGCCGTTAAAAGCAAAGTTAAAATAGGAAAATTGACGCTGAAGCTTCTAGTCCTAGAAATTTTCTCTTTTTCGAACAGCTTTTAGGCCGTGTTCAATTCTATCTATAGTCTATCAGATATCAGATACTTCCGCCCTAGAATCTTTGTACAAGATTTAAAGGTGTAAATTTCTATAACTTATCCTTTAATTTCTCAACAAAGAGATAAGCTGCTGGGCAGGTCAAGGTGTTCTTAATCGTCAAATGGTTGATTTGATGGATTTTTTTACGGTCTGTATGGGGAAATTCCCGGCAGGCCTTTGGACGAACATCATAGATAGAACAGAGATTGTCTCCTCCTAGAAAGGGGCAAGGCATGGATTTGAAAATCTTGTCCCCATCTTCATCTACCTGAAGGAATTCCGCTTCAAAAGCTGGTAATTTCATCTTAAAGTACTTAGCAATACGGGTAATATCGGCTTCCTTAAAGTCAGGCCCCAATGTCTTGCAACAGTTAGCACAGGCAGTACAATCAATCTCAGCAAAAACTTCTTGGTGAATCTGCTGGGTAATCTTATCTAAGTTTTTAGGAGGTTTTTTCTTTAGATTTGCTAACACTTTACGATGCTCTTTCTGCTTTTGCAGTGCTAGTTGGTGGTAATACTCAATATCAATTTCTTTAGACATAATTGCTTTCTAATACAAGTGTTTTTGTCTATTATACCATAAACTATTTTTCATTTTTGAGTATTGCATACAAAAAGCCCTTCGGATAAAATCCGAGGGGCTTCAAACGTTGTTAAATCAACGATTATTTTTTCAAGTTGTAGAATGATTTCAATCCACGGTATTCAGCTACTTCACCAAGTTGGTCTTCGATACGAAGCAATTGGTTGTATTTAGCGATACGGTCTGTACGTGAAAGTGAACCAGTCTTGATTTGTCCTGCGTTTGTTGCAACTGCGATGTCAGCGATTGTTGAATCTTCAGTTTCACCTGAACGGTGTGATACAACAGCAGTGTAACCAGCTTCTTTCGCCATTTCGATAGCGTCGAATGTTTCAGTAAGAGTACCGATTTGGTTAACTTTGATAAGGATTGAGTTAGCAGCACCTTCTGCAATACCTTTTTCAAGGTAAGAAGTGTTTGTTACGAAGAAGTCGTCACCAACCAATTGAACTTTACCACCAAGACGTTCAGTAAGAGCTTTCCAACCGTCCCAGTCGTTTTCGTCCATACCATCTTCGATAGTGATGATTGGGTATTTGTTTACCAATTCTTCAAGGTAGTCGATTTGTTCTGCAGCAGTACGTACAGCAGCTCCTTCACCTTCGAATTTAGTGTAGTCGTAAACTTTACGTTCTTTATCGTAGAATTCTGATGAAGCACAGTCAAATCCGATAAATACGTCTTTACCAGGAACATATCCAGCAGCTTCGATCGCAGCAAGGATAGTTTCAACACCGTCTTCAGTTCCTTCGAAACGAGGAGCGAATCCACCTTCGTCACCTACGGCAGTTTCCAAACCACGTGATTTAAGGATTTTCTTAAGAGCGTGGAAGATTTCAGCACCCCAACGAAGAGCTTCTTTGAATGATGGTGCACCAGCAGGTACGATCATAAACTCTTGGAAAGCGATTGGAGCGTCAGAGTGAGAACCACCGTTGATGATGTTCATCATTGGAGTTGGAAGAACTTTAGTGTTGAATCCACCAAGGTAGCTGTAAAGTGGGATTTCAAGGTAGTCAGCAGCAGCGCGAGCTACAGCGATAGACACACCAAGAATTGCGTTTGCACCCAATTTACCTTTGTTAGGAGTACCGTCAAGAGCGATCATAGCACGGTCGATAGCTTGTTGATCACGTACATCGTAGCCGATAATTGCTTCAGCAATGATGTTGTTTACGTTGTCAACAGCTTTTTGTGTACCAAGACCACCGTAACGAGATTTGTCACCATCGCGAAGTTCAACTGCTTCGTGTTCACCAGTAGAAGCTCCTGAAGGAACCATACCACGTCCGAAAGCACCTGATTCAGTATAAACTTCCACTTCAAGTGTTGGGTTACCGCGTGAGTCTAGGACTTCGCGAGCGTAAACATCAGTAATAATTGACATTTTTTACTCTCCTTTGAGTTAAATTATTTTACACCTCTATGATACCTCAAATACACGCCTTTTTCAAGGAAAAACGTTATCTTTGTGCAAATTTTCCTTAACTTTATAAAGTAATCGCTTTCTTTGGTCTGTTTTCTCACAGCTTTTGTGATATACTAATTTTATGACAGATTTATCAAAACAACTACTGGAGAAGGCTCATGGTGGGCCAAAATTAAACCCGGATGAACAACGTCGTTTTCTCGGCACTTTCGAGGAAAGAGTTCTAGGCTATGCGGATGTTGAGACAGCCAATAGCCTTCAGTTACAAAAGGGATTTTTAACGATTTTGGAAAATTTTCAAGAAAAGACAGAGACTCTTTTTGTGAAGATTTCGCCAAATATCGAGTTTGACAAACAAGTATTCTACTTAAAGGAAGCTAAGAAAACCAATAGTCAAGCTACGATTGTATCAGAGGATCATGCCTCCTCTCCTTTAGGCTTAGTCATCCATTCGAACGAACCTGTGCAAGTGGATGAAAAGGATCTTCGACTGGCTTTTCCAAGCCTTTGGGAGGTTAAACAGGATGAGCCAGTTAAAAAATCCATCTGGAAAAAATGGTTCGGCTAATCCTTCCTCATATTTAATAAATGACCGATATTAGTAGCTGTATGCTCCAAATAGAGACTTGCATTTTTCAAACTATCTTTCAATGGTTCACTTTTCTCTAAAATTGAAAAGGCTGCTTGTATATTTTCAAAGGGGAGGGGAGGTAAATCCTCAGCAAGACTGCCGCAAATAGCGATAACAGGAACTCCGTTAGGAGTTCTTTTTGCTACACCGATAGGAGCTTTCCCAACAAAGCTTTGACTGTCTAACCTACCTTCTCCAACGATAACTAAATCAGCATCTGCAACTTTCTTGTAAAAGTCAATCAAGTCCAAACAAGTGTCAATCCCAGATACGATACTAGCCTCAGCAAAGGCACAGAGCCCAGCAGCAATGCCACCGCCAGCTCCTGCTCCTTTAAGAGATAGGGTTGAAGGTGAGAATTTTTCATAGAACTCCTGTATAGCCAGATCTACTGTCTCAAACAGAGCAGGTTCCAGGCCCTTTTGTTTTCCAAATGTATAGGTCGCTCCTTGGTTGCCACATAAAGGGCTCACGACATCTGCTAAAATGCGAATTTGTACATCTTCAGGAATCTTGTATAGGTCATCTTTGGAAACTGACTCAAACTCAAGCAAGGTCTGACCGCAAGCAGGCAATTCTTCTCCCTTCTTATCATAAAAACGATAACCTAAAGCGGCTGCAATACCAATTCCACCATCATTACTTGCTGTACCGCCAACACCGATGTAGATTTCTTTCATTCCTTGATCGATGAGGTAGCGAATCAACTCTCCGATACCACGAGTTTGGATGTGGAGAGGATCTCGTTTTTCTTGCGGAATCTTTCCTAACCCAACCAAGTCGGCCACTTCAAAGAGTGCCCTTTTGTCTTTCTGAAAGTATCGCATTTCTTCTTTAAGACCAAAAGGTCCCGTCACTTCTTGCCATTGTTCTTCGAGGTCAAGGGAATGTCGAATCGCATCTACAGTTCCTTCGCCTCCATCCCCAACTGGGCATAGAGAACAAACTACACTAGGAATTGCTTTCTCGAAACCTCTTTTTATAGCTTTGGCGACCTGTTCTGCAGCCAAACATTCTTTAAAAGAATCAGGTGCAATTACAATTTTCATATTTCCCTCTCATTCTAAGAAATCAATCAAAGGAAGAACTTCTAAAAAATCCCTTTTATCTACATGACAAGCTATCTCGGCTTTTACGACCTCTTTGGCACAAAAGGCTATAGCGTGACCAGCCGACTTTAACATCAAGAGGTCATTAGCCCCATCACCGATGGCAATCGTTCTTTCTTTGGGAATTTCTAATTCCATTCTCCATTTCTCAAGAGTAGCCTTTTTCACTTGAGCTGTTACAATTCCACCAACTAGTTGCCCTGTTAAAAAGCCGTCTTTGACTTCTAATTCGTTGGCGGAGAAATAGGAAATACCTAGGTACTTTGCAAGTCTCTCAACAATCAGACTAAATCCACCTGAAACGAGACCAACTAGAATGTCGTTCTTTTGGAGAAGAGAGATAAATTCCTGAGCATTTCGGGAAAGATGAATGGATTTGAAAACTGTATCCAAAACTGAAATGGGTAGACCTTTTAACAAAGCGACTCTCTCTCGCAAACTCCTTTCAAAGTCTAGATTTCCTCGCATTGCTTGATTGGTAATCTCTGAAATTTCTGCTTCACAACCTGCCTCTCTTCCTAAAAGGTCAATCACCTCTTCTGCTATTAAGGTTCCATCAACATCCATAACACACAGGCCTTTTACTTGAGACATCAGTTCTCCTCTCTAATACTCAATGAAAATCAAAGAGCAAACTAGGAAACTAGCCGTAGGCTGTACTTGAGTACGACAAGGCGACATTGACGCGGTTTAAATTTGATTTTCGAAGAGTATAAACAGCCCAAAAATCGTATGAAGTTATCATACGATTTTATCTATTAGTTGACTAGACTATGGTACAAGTCAAGATAAGACTTGCAAGCTGTATCCCATGAGAAATCACGTTCCATAGCTTGTTTTTGTAGATTTCTCCAAACGTCTGGCTGATTCTTATAAACATCCAAGGCCGTTTGGAAACTCCAGTTAAGCCAGTATGGTGTTAAATTATCAAAGCTAAATCCAGTACCAGTTCCTTCGATCGGATTGAAGGATTGAACTGTATCTCTTAGTCCGCCAACCTCATGAACCAATGGTAGAGTTCCATAACGCATAGCCATCATTTGAGACAAACCACATGGTTCAAAACGGCTTGGCATGAGGAAGAGGTCACAAGCTGCGTATATTTCTTGAGCAAGTTTGACGTCAAAAGTGATATTTGCTGATAGCTTGTCAGGATAGACTTGAGCAAACCAAGAGAAGGAATGTTCAAAAGCTGGGTCACCTGTTCCTAAAAGGACTATTTGAACATCCTCTTGCAAGAAACGATGCAAACTTTCTACGACAACATCAAAGCCTTTTTGGCGGGTCAATCGAGAGACAATTCCAACTAGAGGAACTTCTGCTCGTACAGGTAGACCGACTCTCTCCTGCAATTTTGCCTTATTTTGCGCCTTTCCAGACAAATCATCCTTGTCAAAATGATAATCTAAAAGTGGGTCTGTCTCAGGATTATAAAGATCTGCATCAATACCATTGACAATACCTGAAACCTTACCTGACTCCATGCGAAGAATCTGGTCCAAACCACAACCGAACTGACTAGTCATAATCTCATGTGCATAGCTAGGAGACACAGTCGAGACACGATCCGCGTATAGAATACCAGCCTTCATCCAGTTGAGACAATCATTCCAGCGAAGAGTACCATCAGCGTAGCGTTCAAAGCCAACTCCAAACAAATCCCACAACATTCCTTCAGAAAACTGACCTTGGAATTCCAAATTATGAATAGTTAGAACAGTTTTAATTCCTTGATAGGCCTGAATCCAATGGTACTTTTCTTTTAACAAGAATGGAATCATGGCTGTATGGTAATCATGGACATGGAGAAGATCAGGGATAAAGTCAATGCGTTCCATTGCTTCTAGAGCAGCCAGTTGGAAGAAGGCAAAGCGTTCACCATCATCAAAATCTCCGTATACATGACCACGGAAGAAATAATACTGATGATTGTCAATGAAGTAGAAGGTAACACCATTTAAGACTGTTTTCTTAATACCACAGTACTGTCTACGCCATCCCACACTCACTTCAAAATGAAGAACATCCTCAATCTGGTCACCAAACTTAGCCTCCACCATATCATAGTAGGGTAGGAAAACAGCAACTTCATGCCCTGCCTTTACCAGTGATTTAGGAAGAGCGCCAATAACGTCTCCCAAACCACCTGTTTTTGAAAAGGGTGCACCCTCTGCTGCTACAAATAAAATTTTCATGAATGAATATCCTCTGTTACTTTTTCGCCTTTTTTGACTACGACTGGGTGTTCAGCAGTTCCTCGAATCACAACACCGTCAGCAACTTCAACTCCTTTGTCTAGGATAGCATATTCAACCTGGGCTCCTTGACCAATCACAACTCGAGGAAATAGAATGCTGTCCTTCACCACACTATCTTTGTGAACATAAATGTTACGAGATAGGACTGACTGAACTACTTCACCCTCAATGATACTACCAGAAGCAAACTGGGAAGTACTTACTTTTGAAGTATTCGCATAGTAGGTTGGTTCTTCATTTTTAACTTTTGTATAAATTTTTTGATTTGGTGAGAAGAGTGAGTAGAATTTTTTAGATTCAAGCATATCAATATTTGCTTGATAATAGGACTGAACAGAGTGGATATTAGCTAAGTAGCCTGTGTATTCGTAAGCAAAAGCTCCTTCTTTTACAGCCAAATCACGTAGAACATAGCGCAATTTTTCTGGATGTTCTTTCTGAGCTTCTTCTTCAAGTCGTTCAATCAACCATGGTGTATCAACGACAAAGATGTCTGTAGACATACTGAAGAGCTCACCCGTTGACTTGCTATCAAAAAGCTTGTGGGAGAGGACATGGTCTGTTTCGTCAATGTCTAAGATAGCATTTACATCGGCAATATCTTTCTTAGGCAATTTTTTATAGACAACAGTGATAGGACCCTTAGTAGTACTGTGCAGATGGAAAACTTGATTCAAATCAATGTTAATCAAGACATCGCAGTTAAGGGAAACAGTTTGGTTTGATCCAGAACGTTTCAAGTAAGTAAGGAGCTGTTGGTAGTATTCTTTCCCTACGGTACTGCTTTCTACTCGAGTATTGTAAATCCCTAGATAGTAGTGACTTAGGAGAGTTGACAAGCCCCACTCACGACCTGAACGGATATGGTCGAATACTGAGCTGATATTGTCTTGTTGGAAGATACCAAAGATGCTACGAACTCCTGCATTAGCAAGACTAGAAAGTGGAAAGTCGATCAGACGGTATTTCCCACCAAAAGGCAGACTAGCTACTGGACGATTTTCTGTCAATGTTGACATATCGTGAAAACCAACTGTATTTCCTAGAATGGCTGAATATTTATCAATCTTCATCTGTTGCTACCCCCACTACTTCATTGTATCCTACTACTTGCACTTCGTCAGTTCCGTCAATCACAACACCATCAGAAACAATCGCACCTTCACCAATAATGGCACGTGTAATTTTTGCACCGTGACCAATAACAGCACCACTCATGATGACTGAATCAATGACTTCTGCTCCTTCACGAACCTGTGCTTCTGTTGAAAGAATCGAGCGCTTGACAGTTCCATCTACAAAACAGCCATCCACAACCAATGAATCTTCTACATGTGCGTGCTCTCCAAAGTAGTTTGGCGGTGAAATCAAGTTGCGTGAGTAGATCTTCCACTGACGATTGCGGCTATCCAATGCATTTTCTGGTGAAATATACTCCATATTCGCTTCCCAGAGTGATTCGATGGTACCAACATCTTTCCAGTAACCACTAAATTCATAGGCATAGACACTCTCACCTGACTCAAGGTAGTTAGGAATAACGTTCTTACCAAAGTCTGACATATCGACATTGCTCTTTTCAGCAGCAACAAGCATATTGCGGAGACGTTTCCAGTCAAAGATATAAATCCCCATAGAAGCCTTGGTAGACTTAGGTTGTGCAGGTTTTTCTTCAAATTCAACAATACGATTGTTGGCATCTGTATTCATGATACCAAAACGACTAGCTTCTTTGAGAGGCACATCTAGAACAGCTACTGTCAAACTGGCATTGTTATCCTTATGAGATTGGAGCATATCATCGTAGTCCATCTTGTAGATATGGTCACCTGAAAGGATCAAAACATACTCAGGATTAACACTATCAATGTAGTCGATATTTTGGTAGATAGCGTGACTAGTCCCTTCAAACCAACGGTTTCCTTCACTAGCGGAATAAGGTTGCAGGATTGAGACCCCTGAACTAATACCATCCAGACCCCAGCTAGAACCATTTCCAATATGGTTGTTCAAGGCAAGAGGTTGATACTGCGTAATAACACCGACGTTATGAATCCCAGAGTTAGCACAGTTTGAAAGCGCAAAGTCAATGATGCGGTAGCGCCCACCGAATTGCACTGCTGGTTTAGCGATGCTTTGAGTGAGTTTTCCGAGACGTGTTCCTTGCCCACCAGCAAGAATCAAAGCTAGCATTTCATTCTTCATTTTCTACTCCTTTTTGGGTTTTATTTGTGACGGTTTTAGTTGGTTTCAAGCGTCGTTTAATCTTCCAGATACTTGCTCCCATAGCTGGCAGGGTAAAGGTCAAGGTCTGCTTATAATCCTTCCATAATCCTTCTTGAGTTTGAACTGTTTGGTTGTGTTCTTTCCACACTCCTCCCCATTCTTCTAATTCTGTATTCCAAACTTCTTCATAGACACCTGCAACAGGAAGTCCGATTGTAAAGTCTTTCCGTTCAACTGGTGCCATATTAAAGACGCAGACTAACATCTCATCTTTTTTACTCTTGCGAATAAAGGAAAGGACACTTTGGTCTCTATTATCAGCATCGATGATTTCAATACCGTCATAGCTAGTATCAATCTCCCAAAGACAACGATGGTCTTTGTAAAATTGATTAAGCTGCGAAGTAAAATGTTTCATCTTAGAGTTCATGTAATCTTCTAAGTTTGACCATTCTAATTGCTCTTCAGATTTCCACTCTAAGAATTGCCCGTATTCACTTCCCATAAAGAGCAATTTCTTACCAGGGTGGCAAATTTGATAGGTGTAAAGATTGCGCAAGCCGGCAAATTGATTATAACGATCGCCCCACATCTTGTGCATCATACTCTTCTTGCCGTGAACGACTTCATCGTGTGAAAATGGTAAGAGGTAGTTTTCTTTGAAAACATACATGAAACTGAAAGTCACTAGATTGAAATCATACTTACGATAAATAGGATCTTCCTCATAGAAACGAAGAATATCATTCATCCAGCCCATATTCCACTTATAGTCAAAGCCAAGTCCACCAGCCTCTCTCGAACCAGTAATCTGGGTAGCTGACGAGCTTTCTTCTGCTATCATCATCACATCTGGATGTTCTAACTTAATCACATCATTCAATCGTCGAAGGAAATAGTAACCTTCGTAGTTGAGGTTACCACCATCTTTGTTAGGAGTCCATGGAGCATTATCATAGTCTAGGTAGAGCATATTGCTGACTGCATCGACACGAATACCATCTAAATGATAAAACTCAATCCAGTGTTTAATACTAGAAATCAAGAAAGACTGAACTTCATTCTTCCCAAGGTCAAAGTTAAGAGCTCCCCAACCGTAGTTATGAGCCTTGTTGTGGTCTTGGTATTCAAAGGTCGGAGTTCCATCGTAATAAGCAAGGGCGTCATCATTGATAGTGAAATGACCTGGAACCCAGTCCACAATTACACCGATGTTATTTAAATGGCATTCCTCAACAAAATCTTGGAATTCCTCTGGTCGCCCATAAGAGTGCTCCATAGCAAAGTAACCCATAAGCTGGTAGCCCCAACTCAATCCAAGGGGGTGAGCCATTAAAGGCATAAACTCGATGTGAGTGTAGTTCATCTCAACAAGGTATGGAATGAGTTCTTCCTTAAGTTGTGCAAAGCTGTATGGACTACCATCTGGATTTCTTTTCCAAGATCCAGCGTGGGCTTCATAAATATTGACTGGTCTCTCAAAAAAGCCCCAGCGTTTTCTCCTAGCTAGCCAAAGACCATCTTTCCATTTTTTCTCTGGAATATCAGTCAGGATGGCTCCAGTCTCTGGGCGAGCCTCAAAACGAACCGCCAATGGATCAATTTTCATAATCTGGTGCCCATTTGCACGCGTGATATGATACTTATAAATCTGCCCTTCATGAGCCAGACTTGTGAAGACTTCCCAAACACCCGATTCATTCCGTACCATAGGAATTTGGTGTTCTGTCCAGTTTGTAAAATCACCAACTAAGTGCACAGCCTGGGCGTTGGGTGCCCAAACACGGAAAGTAAAACCAATTTCTCCGTCTTTTTCCTCTTTATGTGCTCCTAGATAGTGCTGAAGATGAAAATTTTCTCCAGTAGTGAAGGTTCTCAATGCTTCTTGATTATTCATCCAATCCCCTTTCTTTTTGTAAGCGTTTTCTATATTTCCATTATACTATCTTTTAAAAGAACTTTCAAGCAGTTTACGGAATTTCTTAAAAAATATCTTGAAAATTTTGGAAAAATTATCTTAACTTAGCTTTCACTCATTTCAGAGGGAAAATAATAATTTCCATATATTTTTTTATTATAATACCAGAATATTCGTTTTTTATCAATTTTAAACTGTAATTTTTTGAAAAAAATAAAATCAGGAAGCCCTTTTCCTGATTTTATAGATTATTTCACATCAAAAACAATGGATTTTACGTTTGTCATTGCTTCGATACTATATTTAATTCCTTGTACTCCTGCACCAGAACCTTTTACACCAAGGAATGGGAAATTATCTGGCCCACGTTGCGTTTTATTATTAATGTGAACAGTACCGACTTCAAGTTTTTCAGCGATTTCAAACGCTTTTTTAAAGTCATTTGTGAATACGGATGATTGAAGACCGAACTCAGATTCATTGGCAATTGCTACCGCTTCATTTGCATCAGAAACACGGATAATTGGCAGAACAGGACCAAACGGTTCTTCCCATGCTAATTTCATATCTCTTGTGACATAATCAAAAAGTCCTGGCCAAATGAGATTGCCCTCACGTTTGATTGGACTGAGCGATTTGGCACCCTTTTCCTGAGCATCTTCAATCAATCCCCAGATGAAGTCAGCTGAAGCATTATCAATAACAGGTGTGATATCAGCATTGTCAAATGGGTCACCAACGGTTAGCTTAGCAACTTCTGCTTGAAGTAATTCAGCCAATTTATCCGCTACACTTTCCACAACCAAAACACGTTTGATAGCGGTACAACGCTGACCAGAATAGCTAAATGCACCACCTACGATTTGTTTAGCTGCGTGTTCCAAGTCTGCATCTTCGAGAACAATTGCTGCATCTTTTCCACCAAGTTCAAGCATGATAGGACGCATTCCAGCTAAACGACCGATTCGCTCACCAATTGGAGTCGAGCCAGTAAAGTTGATAAAGTTAACTTCTTTGTGTTCAATGAT
The DNA here is from genome assembly GCF_901543175.1 of Streptococcus australis. NCBI lineage: Bacteria > Bacillati > Bacillota > Bacilli > Lactobacillales > Streptococcaceae > Streptococcus > Streptococcus australis. The sequence goes on from NZ_LR594040.1 coordinate 1,031,486, forward strand.
ATAGTCACCGATTTCAGAACCTCGTCCAGTTATCGTATTAAATACTCCTGCTGGAATACCTGCCTCATCAAAAGCCTTGGCTAATAACAGACCTGAGATAGATCCTTGTGTTGGCGGTTTAAACATGACGACATTCCCTGCAATCAAAGCCGGAGCAATCTTAGATCCAGAAAGGTTAACTGGATAGTTAAATGGCGCGATAGCTAAAACGACACCAACTGGCTCACGACGGACAACGGCTAGTTTGTTTTTACTTGCAGCTTCAAAACCGCCACCTTCCATTGCTTGTCCAGTGATACGGAGACCTTCTTCAGCAGCAAAACGAATCAAATCTGCTGTACGTACTACTTCTCCAATGGCTGCTTTTATCCCTTTAGCAACCTCTTTGGCAAGAATTGTACCAATTTTTTCCTTATCGCGTTCTAAAACAGCTGCTACCTTATGCAGATAGGCTGCACGTTCAACTGGTGCTAAATCACGCCATGCTGGGAGAGCTGCACGCGCAGCTTTCATAGCCTCATCTACTTCAGCCTGACTCATAGCTGGTACTGTCCCCAGCTTTTCCTGATTAATGGGTGAATAGATTGTAATTTCCTTTTCAGATGATTTCCAATTTCCATTTACTAAATTCTGATAATTTGTCAAATTCTCTTCCTCCTGAAAATTATTAAGACTTATTTTATCAAATTTTCAGAAAATTACAACCCTTTTTGTGAAAAAATTGAGATTTTTTTCACAATCTTGATCCTTCAAATTATTTGAAACTTAATTCTACTCTTCATTAAAAACCTCATAAATGACAAAAAGGATTAGATAATCTAACCCTTTTTTCTACATTAATTTATGAGAGCACTTTTAAAACTGCGACACTAATATCATCAATAACATTTTCTTGTTTTGAACGACTGTTGGTAAGGAACATTTCAAGCTTACCTGCATTTTCAAAGTAGAAGGAAGTTCCCTTAGCATTGAATACCACCAATAAGTGCTCTGCTCCACCGTGAATCTCGTAAACAATCCAGCCACTATTCTCAGCAGCTGTATGGACAAAGACATGACGGTAAATTTCTTCATATGTTGGATAAGAGAAGGCACTGATTTGCGTTTTTAGGCGGATAATCTGACGAATAAACTCAATGCTGTCTTGGCGTTCATTGATCAGATCCCAGTTGACTTGGTTAACACTGTCCGGAGCATTATAGCTATTCATAGCACGTTCTCGGTCTGCAGGAGTTAGTTCTCCATGTTCACCAGTTGGAATCAACTTAGTTCGTCCAAACTCTTGACCTAGTTCTATAAAGGCCATTCCTTGCATGAGAAGATTCATAGCTGTCGCTGTCTCAACCTTGCGCATAATCTGGTCGGAACTCTTATCAGGATGAAGGGTTGCTAGCAAGTCATGAAGATTGTAATTGTCATGAGCTTCAACATAGTTGAGAACTTGGTTTGGACTGAGATAAGATCCCAACTCTCGGCTACCAAGAATAGCCTTGGCGACGATTGGTTCTGTAGCAGCACCACTCACAAATCCTGATTTGATTGCTCCATAAACTTCTCCTCCTTTGATCGCATCACGCTGATTATCGTTAAAGAAACCTATATTTGGCATCTGATAGGCGTTATCCTTCTTAGCCTTGTCATAAGGAGCAAGACCTGTTCCCATATCCCAGCCTTCTCCATAAGTGAGAATACGCGGATCGACCTCATCCAGTGCCCAACGAATTGCCTGCATAGTTTTGACATCATGAATGCCCATCAAGTCGAAACGGAAACCGTCAATATTGTATTCTTTCACCCAATAAAGGATGGAATCAATCATATACTTGCGGAACATCTCGTGTTCACTTGCAGTTTCATTTCCTACCCCCGTACCGTTTTGAAAAGTTCCATCACGATTCATACGATAGAAATAATCGGGAACAGTTGTCTGGAATGGAGCGTCCACTGTTGAGAAGGTATGGTTATAAACCACGTCCATAATGACACCGATTCCTGCATCATGATAAGCCTGAATCATGGTCTTGAGGTCTCGAATAACTTGTCCGGGATCATCTGGATTGCTAGAGAAGCTCGTTTCTGGTGCGTTGTAGTTTTGAGGGTCATAGCCCCAGTTATAGGTTACATTTCCATCTTGATCATATTCCTTATGACGATCAAAGATGGGTTGAAGTTGAACATAGTTGCAACCAAGTTCTTTAATATAGTCAAAGGCGGTTGCTTGACCGTACTGGTTAACTGTTCCAGTCTGAGCAGCACCCAAGAAGGTTCCGCGGAGTTCTTCAGGAACACCAGATGTAGGCGATTTGGTAAAATCACGAATATGCATTTCACAGATAACTGCTTTACATGGATTCTCCAAACGCCATGGCGCTTCTGTCCCATGTTTGACTTTGAATCCTTCTACTTGTCTGTCTTGATGAGAAAGAATTACGGAACGTTTTCCGTCAGGACTTGTGGCAATCGTGTAAGGGTCTCTCGTCAAAGTCTGGTGGTGAGGAAATTCAATCTGATACTGATAAGCCTTACCAGCAAGATTTTCATTCAGGTCTACACTCCAAACACCAATGGTATTGTACTTATGACTGTATGAATAGCTATTCCCACGCTCTAGATTAAAGGTTTTCCAAATCGGTGCATCGTTACTAGTGTTTTCATAGACAACCACCTGAACAGCTGTAGCTGTTGGAGCCCAGAGTTTAAAGCTTGTCTGGTAGTCTGAGATACTATATCCTAACTCTCCTTGATATCCCCAGTGATGATCAAAGCTTGCGCTATGGATGGCTTTATCAAAGGCAAAAGGATTTTGATCTTTATAGTAAGGACTAGCAATGGCTGGGTTTTCAGAATAATAAACAGTCTCGTCGCCCTCTAAAATCCATGCTTCTGTTAGCAAGGGATAGTAGTTAAAACGTACAAGATATTCTTTTAGTACACCATCTATCTCGGCTTTGAAGGTGAAACTATCCACCTTTTCCTGACTGGTCACGGTAAAAGAAAACTGAAGACCAAAATAAGTGGTCTCTGAAGTTAAAGAGCTTTTGTTTTCATCTCGGTCTGTGCTAAATGAGCAAGCTGTATAATCTCCATTTTTTCTATGAAAATGGAGGAGAACGGGATAATTGTACATGTTTTTTCCTAATTTCTAATTTCTATTTTAATTTATTTGATTCTGATGGATTCAGTTGGCATTTAATCACGATGGACAATAGATTTTAACCATGTCAAAACACATCAGGAGAGATAGTTTTCAACTATTCTTTACAAACTTTCCAGCCAAGCTTCATCGCGAACCTCGATACCTAGTTCTTGTGCTTTTTGCAGTTTACTTCCTGCATCTGCTCCTGCTACGATAAGATCAGTTTTCTTGGATACGCTACCTGTTACTTTGGCACCTAGACTTTCGAGTTTACTTTTAGCTTCAGATCGTGTGAGGCGTTCCAATTTTCCTGTCAGTACAACGGTCAAACCTGTCAAGGCCGCATCTGCCACTACTGTCTGCCCTTTGTAGTCCAGATTAACTCCAGCGTCTTTCAACTCGTCTAAGAGAATCTTCGATCCTTCTGTAGCAAAATAAGTCTGAAGACTTTGAGCAATCACACTACCCAAGCTTTCGATACTTGCTACTTCCTCTGGATCAGCTTGAGCTAGATTTTCAATAGAGTGGAAATGTTGGAGCAAGAGCTGACTTGCTTTACTTCCGACATGGCGAATTCCCAGACCAAGCAAGAGCTTTTCAGCAGAGTTTTCCTTAGATGCTTGAATAGCCTGATACAGTTTAGAAGCAGACTTTTCCTTGATGCCCTCCAAAAGGAGGAAATCATCTTCTTTCAAACGGTAAATATCCGCCACATCCTTTACTAAATTGGCAGCAAAAAGCTTTTCAACGATAGATGGACCAAGTCCTGTAATATTCATGGCATCTCGAGAGGCAAAGTGAATCAAACCTTCCATGATTTGAGCAGGACAGCGAGGATTGATACAACGTAGAGCAACCTCATCTTCGAAATGAAGTAAGTGACTATCACAACTTGGACAATTAATCGGAATATCTAGTTTTTCTTCAGAAACACGTTTGGACTCTACCACGCGCAAAACAGCAGGGATGATGTCTCCAGCCTTATAGACGATAACCGTATCATCTTTGCGGATATCCTTTTCGGCGATATAATCTACATTGTGCAGTGTCGCACGGCTAACAGTTGTTCCAGCTAGTTGTACTGGTGTTAGATTTGCAGTTGGAGTCACGACTCCCGTACGACCAACTGTCCAATCAACTGATAAGAGTTGAGCTTCTTTTTCCTCAGCAGGGAACTTGTAAGCTACTGCCCACTTTGGAGCCTTGACGGTAAAACCGAGTTCTTCTTGACCTGCTAGGTCATTGACCTTGATTACCACCCCATCAATATCATAGGGAAGATTGTCTCGTTCCTGTCCTACTTCTTGGATAAAATTCCAGATTTCATCTATGTTTTCAGCCAGAATTCGATTAGAATTGACCACAAAACCTAGTTGTTCAAGATGCTTCAAGACCTTTTCCTGACTATCTCGAGTAGAAGGACTAGCTTCTTGATAGAGAAAAGTCGCAAGATTGCGTTTGGCTACTACTGTCGTATCCAGCTGACGCAAAGTTCCTGCCGCCGCATTACGAGGATTGGCAAATTCAGGTTCCCCATTTTCTTGGCGGCCTTGGTTAACCTGATCAAAGGAAGCGCGTGGCATATAACACTCTCCACGAACGGTAATATCTAGTTCTTCTGGCAGGGTTAAAGGAATGTCCTTGACACGCTTGAGATTTTCTGTGATATTTTCACCAACAGAACCATCTCCACGTGTAGCACCGACAACCAAAATCCCCTTTTCATAAGTTAGCGAGATAGACAAACCATCGATTTTTAGCTCACAGATATAAGTGGGATGGGCTAACTCCTTTCGAACACGCGCATCAAAAGCCTCTAACTCTTCACGTGAAAAAGCATCCTGCAAACTATAAAGAGGATACTGATGACTGTATTTTTCAAAACCATCTAAAACCTTACCACCAACGCGATGGGTCGGACTATCTGCTAAAACTTGATCTGGATAGGCAGCTTCCAACTCGACTAACTCTCGGTAGAGGCGATCATACTCACTATCTGAAACCGAGGGATTGTCATTCGTATAGTACTCGGTCGCATAGCGGTTGAGTAAGGCAACTAACTCATTCATTCTTTCATTCATAAAACCATTTTACCACAAAGCAAGCCCTCCTCACAATAGAGAAGGACTGAAAAATGGTTAGTATTGAAATATTTTCTAAAGATAGTGAGGTTATGAGTCTTTTTCAAAATGACTTCGTACGTAAACAAGGGATAGACAAGACAGGATAACGACCCCGCTTCCGATTATCAGAAAGGAAGAGAGGTGTACACTTGGCAGCACTGTCATAAAGCCTTTTGCAATTGGCATAAATAGGATGGCTAAGGTAAAAATGGTGCTTAGGACTCTTCCCAAGTATTCCCCCTCAACCTTGGTTTGCACCTGAGTAAAAAAGTGAATATTAAAAATCGTCATAAACAGTTCACAAACTAAATTTCCAGAAAAGGAAAGAAAAGTTGGCAGTGGTAATCCCATCATAAAAACTCCAACTCCAGTCAAAGTCAATAGAATCAAAAGATTATAAACACTTGCCTTTATTTTACTAGCTAGAAGAGCTCCGATAATCGAACCAATAGCGCCCATAGTCAAAATACTCGCATAAGCTCCTTCTACCCCGTAAAGTCGATTTGAAAAAGGGAGGAGAAATTCAAAAGCTGCAAAAAAGAAATTAACACTGGAAGCTACTAACAAAAGGAAAAAGATCTCTTGCTGGCGCCAGATATAGCGAATCCCTTCTTTCATATCAGCAAAAATATTTTTCCAGCTGAAAGTCTTTTTCTCTTGTTCCTGAGTCTCTTTTTTAGGGAGAAAGGCTACTAGGCTAAATGCGATGAAAAAACTAATGGCATCTAAAACAAGAGTCATATGGAGACTGGCAAATTGTAAAACGATGAAAGAAAGTACAGGGGAGCTAACACCTACAACCTGCAAAACGAGCTCTAAGCGAGCATTATAGGTCACAATCTCGTCTTTTTCTACAACCTCAGTTATAATAGCTTTGTTGGCTGTACGAGAAAATGCAAAGGCAACCGCCTGAACAATATTGGCGAAGATCAGAGCAGCAATCATCAAGCTATCATTTCTGATGAAAGAAATAGCTAAACAGAGAATACCACAAACCAAGTCTGTCGTCATCAAAATTTTGCGACGCGAAAAGCGGTCTGAAATCACTCCGCCAAAGGGATTGACCAGAATCGATGTGACGAGTTCAGAAATTTGATAAATCCCAAGAACAGTCTGTCCTATCCCCATTGATGCCAACCAAACACTATTTCCATAATCATAGAGCATATTTCCTATCCTATTAATAGCCCCACGACTAATCAACTGGATTGCATGTCGATTCATATAAAAAGCTCCTCTCAAATTTTGAAACTATTGTATCAAAACTGAAAGGAGTCTCTTTATTTTTCCCTTATTTGGGAAATTTAAACATTTACAAATTTTTCATAATGTTCCTGATAGTAAGCCACTTGCTCTGGAAGTCCAAGTACTTCAAAAATATGCATGGCTTCCTGCATTTGACTACAACCCTCTTCTTTCAAGTCTCTCTGGTAGAGGGAGAAACCATTGAGATAATGGAAGATATTGCGCTCATAAAGCTTGATACCATTTCCAATCAACTTCTCTACATAGCCCTCAAAATAGTCCGCATCCGCAAAGGACCGATTTTCCAAACAATGCTGGTAACAGTTAAGAGCTAAAATCAAAACAAGTTTTCGATGCCGACCAATTTCTTTGTAGTAGTCTTCTCGCTCCATGACTTCTCTGCCAATCCGAGCCACATAGTCCACATTGTAGAAAGTATAGAGATTCCCGAAAAGAATCAACTCATACATGGTCCATTCTTCTGTTTGGAAAAGATAATCCGCCACCTTTTCCAAATCACTCTGCCTCATCGTGTAATGAGCATCCCTTTGACAAATCAGACCTTGTAGCAAAATCCAATTCAGCTCAAAATAGAGGGGATTGGTCGAACTCTTTGCTTTCTCAAGCTGTTCCTTTTGAAGCTTTTGAAAACCTGCAATATCATTTGAATAGTAAAGCGGAATAATCTGTGCCATTAAGGCAACATGTTCATGATTTTGAAAATCCCTAGCCTTGTCCATGAAATTTTCAATGGTCACATGAATATTATCCAAAATCTCAAAGAAACGAGAAACTGCTAGATCAGACTCCCCAAGCTCGAAGCGAGATAACTGAGAGGTTGAACACGATTCACCTGCCGCCTCTTTCAAGGAGTACTTCCCACTTGTTCGAAATTCACGAAATACCTTTCCAAGATGTTCCATCTTTACACCTGCTCCGATAATTCTTCCCATTCAAGCATAGCCTCTTCCTGACGGTGGCTAATTTTGTCCAGTTCAGCTTGCAATTCCATGAGTTTTTCGGCATCGTTGGTTTCCAGCATTTGTTCGGAGATGGCTTGAGTTTGAGCTTCTAACGCTTCGATTTCAGTCTCTAAACTCTCTATTTGGCGCATGAGTTTGCGAGCTTCTTTTTGACTTTCTTTCTGGGCTTGGTAGTCATTGACTGGACTTGCTTCTTTTTCTTTGTTGCTAGTTGAAGGTTGCTCAGTTTGAATCATTTCTACTTCTGCTTTCTTATCAACATAGTAGTCGTAATCTCCAAGGTAGAGGGTTGAGCCATTCTCAGACAATTCCAAAACATGAGTGGCAACACGGTTGATAAAGTAACGGTCGTGACTGACGAAAAGAAGGGTTCCATCAAAGTCAATCAGGGCATTTTCCAATACTTCCTTGCTATCAATATCCAAGTGGTTGGTCGGCTCGTCAAGAATCAAGAAGTTATTATTTTCCATTGAAAGTTTGGCAAGCAACAAACGAGCTTTCTCGCCACCTGACAGCATCCCGACTGACTTTTTAACATCATCTCCTGAGAAAAGAAAGGCACCAAGGCGGTTGCGGATCTCAACTTCTGGAGTCAGTTTAAAATCATTCCAAAGTTCGTCTAGAACCGTATTACTTGCTGTCAGCTTGCTTTGAGTCTGATCATAGTATCCAACCTCAACATTGGCACCAAAACGCTTCTCTCCCTTGATAAAAGGGATCTGGTCTACTATTGACTTGATAAAGGTTGACTTCCCAATGCCATTAGGTCCTACGATGGCAATAGCATTCATCTTACGAAGGTCTAGATTGATAGGCTCTGAAAGTATTACCCCATCATAGCCAACAGCCGCATTTTCAACAGTCAATACAACATTGCCCGACGTTTTTTCTGACTGGAAGGTCATGTTGGCTGATTTCTTACCAGCTTCTGGCTTGTCCAAACGCTCCATTTTTTCCAATTGTTTCCGGCGAGATTGGGCACGTTTGGTCGTTGAAGCTCGTACTAGATTGCGATTGACAAAGTCTTCCAGAGCAGCGATTTCCTTCTGCTGCTTTTCATAGTTCTTAGCTTCAGTTGCTAGCTTTTGCTCCTTTAACTCAACAAAACGAGAGTAATTGCCTACATAACGATCCAAGGAATGCTTGGTCAAATCCAGTGTAACCGTCGCAACCTTGTCCAAAAAATAACGGTCGTGGCTAACAATAATCAGGGCACCGCTATAGTTCACCAAATAATTCTCCAACCAGGCAATGGTTTCGATATCCAAGTGGTTGGTCGGCTCGTCCAAGACCAAGAGATTGGGCTTTTCAAGGAGCATTTTAGCCAGTGCCAGACGAGTATTTTGACCACCTGAAAGCTCAGCAATTTTCATCTGCCACATAGTCTCATCAAACTTGAAACCATTTAAAATCGCTCGAATATCAGCTTCGTAGGTAAAACCACCAGCCTGACGGAAATTTTCTGACAAACGATCATAATCCACCATCAGTTTATCCAAATTCTCACCAGACTTTTCACCCATTTCCAATTCCATCTGACGTAGTTGTCTCTCCGTTCGACGTAAATCATCAAAAACATGGAGCATTTCATCGTAGATGGTATTTTCAGACTCAAAACGGCTATCTTGGGCTAGGTAAGACAGAGAAACATCTTTTTTCTTATTGATTTCTCCACTAGTTGGCTCCTCTTCTCCAACTAAAATCTTCAACAGAGTCGACTTTCCTGCACCATTTTTCCCAACGAGGGCAATCCGATCTCGTTCATCTACTTGCAGGTTTATATTATCAAACAAAAGCTCGCCTGCAAAAGAACGTTCAATTTTATTGGCTTGTAAAATAATCATATAGGTAGTATAGCATGTTTCCCTAAGGGGTTCAAGACTATAGAATCCATTTCATTTCAAGCTTTTTCAGAAAGTTATGCTAACGTTTTACTAAAATGATAAATCGTGATATAATGAAAGCGATTAAAAGAATTTACAAAAAAGGAGACACTTTATGACTTACCAAGAAAATTATCAAAAATGGGTCGATTTTGCTGACCTTCCAGACTACCTTCGTCAAGATTTGGAAAATATGGATGAAAAAACAAAGGAAGATGCCTTCTATACCAATCTTGAATTTGGTACTGCTGGTATGCGTGGATTGATCGGAGCTGGTACAAACCGCATCAATATCTATGTTGTTCGTCAAGCAACTGAAGGTTTGGCTCGTTTGATTGAGTCAAAAGGTGGAAATGAAAAAGAACGCGGTGTGGCAATTGCCTACGATAGCCGTCACTTCTCACCAGAATTTGCCTTTGAATCTGCGGCAGTTCTTGCAAAACACGGTATCAAATCTTACGTATTTGAAAGCCTTCGTCCAACTCCAGAACTGTCATTTGCAGTTCGTCACCTCAACTGTTTCGCAGGTATCATGATTACTGCTAGCCACAACCCAGCTCCATTTAATGGTTACAAGGTTTACGGTGAAGACGGTGGACAAATGCCTCCACACGATGCAGATGCTTTGACAACTTATATCCGTGCAATCGAAAATCCATTTGCTGTAGAAGTTGCAGATGTAGAAGCTGAAAAAACTTCTGGCTTGATTGAAGTCATTGGTGAAGCTGTCGATGTAGAATACCTTAAAGAAGTCAAAGATGTTAACATCAACCCAGCCTTGATCGAAGAATTTGGTAAAGACATGAAGATTGTCTACACACCACTTCATGGTACTGGTGAAATGTTGGCCCGTCGCGCTCTTGCTCAAGCAGGATTTGACTCAGTTCAAGTCGTGGAAGCGCAAGCAACTCCAGACCCTGACTTCTCAACTGTTAAGTCTCCTAACCCAGAAAGCCAAGCAGCCTTTGCCCTTGCTGAAGAACTTGGTCGTCAAGTTGGCGCTGATGTTCTTGTTGCAACTGACCCTGACGCTGACCGTGTTGGTGTTGAAGTTCTTCAAAAAGATGGAAGCTACCTCAACCTTTCAGGTAACCAAATCGGCGCTATCATGGCTAAATACATCTTGGAAGCCCACAAAAATGCTGGAACTCTTCCTGAAAATGCTGCTCTCTGCAAATCAATCGTATCAACTGACTTGGTAACGAAGATTGCTGAAAGCTACGGCGCAACCATGTTCAACGTTTTGACAGGTTTCAAATTCATCGCTGAAAAAATCCAAGAATTCGAAGAAAAACACAATCACACTTACATGATGGGATTTGAAGAAAGCTTCGGTTACTTGATCAAACCATTCGTACGTGATAAAGACGCTATCCAAGCCGTTCTAGTCGTTGCTGAACTTGCTGCCTACTACCGTTCACGTGGTTTAACGCTTGCTGACGGTATCGAAGAAATCTACAAAGAATACGGTTACTATGCTGAAAAGACCATCTCTGTGACCCTTTCTGGTGTTGATGGTGCAGAACAAATCAAGGCAATCATGGCTAAATTCCGTGACAATGGTCCGAAAGAATTTAACGCTACTGCTATCTCAATCACAGAAGACTTCAAGGCTCAAACTGCTACTGCTGCTGATGGTACTGTTACAAACTTGACAACTCCTCCAAGTGATGTCTTGAAATACACACTTGCTGATGGTTCATGGATTGCCGTTCGTCCTTCAGGCACAGAACCAAAAATTAAGTTTTACATTGCCGTTGTGGGTGAAAGTAACGAAGATTCACAAGCTAAAATTGCTAACATCGAAGCAGAAATCAATGCTTTTGTAAAATAAAAATCTATAAAAGATGAGACCAGCCAATCTCATCTTTTTTTCGTATCAAATTTAAGCAATTTTAGAAACTTTGTGGCATACTAGTTTTATCAAAAAAAGAGAGGTATTCTTATGAATCAGTTTTTAGAAGATATTAAAGACCTTGAAGTGACTACAGTTGTACGCGCCCAAGAAGCACTCGATAAAAAAGAAACTGCAACCTTCTTCATCGGTCGCAAAACTTGCCCTTACTGCCGTAAATTTGCTGCTACATTAGCAGGCGTTGTAGCTGAAACCAAAGCACACATCTACTTCATCAATAGCGAAGAACCTAGTCAACTCAATGCTTTGCAAGATTTCCGTTCACGCTATGGTATCCCAACTGTTCCGGGATTCGTTCATGTTGCTGATGGTCAAATCAATGTCCGTTGCGACTCTTCAATGTCCGCACAAGAAATCAAAGAATTTGCAGGATTGTAAAAGACAATAAATAAAAGAAGGCACTCGCCTTCTTTTTTAATTGTATTCAAAATATCTATCAACCAATTCCTGAATTCTACCTTCTTTGGCAGCAGGGATAGTATCTTCTAAAACAAAGTTCCTTCTACTGATATCTTGAGAGAGATTTCCAAAGATAAAATTCGTCGAAATGTTATAAATAATCTCTGAAGGCGCGAATCCATAAACTTGATTTTCTAGGATATGTTTTAAGCGGTCTTCAGGATTTGGAAAGGCTTCTTTCAAGCCATTGCTGTTATATAGTCGCTTAACAAGTTCTGCAATATAGAGACCTGACTTCATGTACAAATCAATAAATGTCTTAGATGGGTCATCGAAGATTCCTGGGTTTTCTTTCTCAAGATCATCTACCATTCTCTTCACTACCCGTTTAGGAGTGAAAATCTGGTTGGTTTTTTGTGGTGGAATATAGTCGAAAATATCTTCTTTTTGATCTTTAAAATAATCTGCCAACTCCTCTTTCTTGCGAAGAAATTCTTGGATGGCTTCATCAAATGTTGCTCGATCAAAGAGATGTCCTGCAAAATCCTGCCCACCATCTCTCAAATAACGAAATTGGTCAATCGTTATACCAGTCACTTCAAAGAAGACATGCTCAGGAACAAAGGTGTCAAAATTATCAAGTGTTAGAGATTGATCACCGTAGGCCATGATGAAACTTGGAATTGTTCGTGCAAATCCTCGAAGATGGTCTCGAATCTCATCTTGGGCTGATTGTTTCAACTGTTCCACACGTTTTATCTCAACCTGTTCTATAAACTTCTCGGGCATTCTTTCCACTTCTTTTTTGAGTGTTTGTTCTAGTTTTTCTTTATGAATGAGATTATTTTCTTCTAAACGTTTTTCAAGAACTTCTTGAATCTTATCTTTTTGCTCTTTATCATTTTCTTCCTTGAGCTGTTGTTGCAACTCTTCCTTGATATGAGCTTCAGAAATTTTACGTTCTATCTCATTTTTTCGAACTTCGTTCTCAAATGTTGCCACGATTTGTTTCTTGATCTGGTCTGTTTCCCGAGTTTTCAGATCATATCCAGCTTTCAATTCCTCTACAATTACTGAAGAAACGGTCTTACTCAAGTCATTAACCAACTGTTTTTGAGTTCGTTCCTCATCTTTTGTGACTAGTTCAACAACAGACTGTCCAAGTCCATAAACTTTTTCACCAAAAAGTCGCGTTTGTTGATTGACCACGATTTCATGGTCAACCACTGCATTTCCCTCGTCATCCACTTTAACACCTGAAAAGTCTAGTAAATCAGAAGGTGTTTGTAACTTGCCTTCCTTTTCAACTGGTAGTTCATTTAAGATGTCTAGAACTGTTTGACTAGCTTGGAAAATGCCGCTGATATTATCAAATAAGAGATTGGACATAAAACCTCGTTTGAGGACTTCCCTAGCTTTTATCTGACGCGGTATAGTCAGAACTGCCTTAGCATCAATTTCAACCATCTTACCAGCACGGTCTTCTGCTATCACAGGGAAGAAATTTAAGAGTTCTCTGATGTTTTCTTCGCGAGTTGCGGAAGTTCCACCACCTCCTGCAGTCGCAAGTGATAAGTTATTTGCAAACTCATCAAAGAGAATCAGGGTTCTTTCTGGCGCAAAGTCAAATACATAGGCTCTTTCTTTGCGGAAGTGATTTCCTTTGTTATCGCTCCATGAGTATGGATTTTGAGCACGGAAGGCAGCCTGCATATAAATGGCAGGTGATTTCAAGTTTGATAACATCAATACGCCTGTCCATTCAGGGATCGTCACACCTGTCGTCAACTGACCGACGGATAGGGTAATGGTTTTGTCATTCTCTGCTATCGCTTTTCTAACCAAGTCTAGGGATTTGAGTTTGACCTTATCATCTTCCTCGGACATACGCCCGTCACCAGCAGCTAACACAATCTCATAGTTCTCATAGATGGGATGTTCTTCTAGTAGTGCTTTTAAAGCCTTAGCTGAGGCTACACGTTCTAACAACCAAAAAGTATGCTTGAGTTCGTTCCGAAGTTCTTTAGTTGAAAATGGATATTTTTCATTGCTTGATAGAGTATCTAACCAATTTCTGACATCTTGCTCATGGATAAATTTCCCTTTATCATCTGTAGCGAAAAATTCACTCAAGTCAAAAGCATAGTCGATGTTCTCTCCATCTAGTTGAGCACCTTTTTCTAACTCCTCACCAATCATCTGAGACATTTGATAAGTAAAGAGATTTAACTGAGGCAAGCTTTCATATGGGTTTTCCTCTTCTTGCTCAGGCGACCAAGTAGTTTTAGCTGCCTGCTCATCAGCGTAAGACCAGTTGTAGATCTGCTCCTCGGTAAATTCTCCCTTTGCCAATGCCTTAAATGGAGTTCCTGATAGATGCAAGGTAAAGTTACGACGGATCTTATTAAAGGCCTGATCTGTCTTGAAGGTAGCAACACCTTCATGAGCTTCATCGATAACTAACAAATCCCAATGAAGATCTGTAACCCATTTGAGTTTATTGTGCTCTCCACCAAGATAAGCAGAGCCTTTCAAGTCTTGGAGACTGATAAAAGCAAGTTGTCTTACATCATCATCTAAAATACCAACAAATTCTTTACGTGACAAGGTTGGGCGATTTTTAAGACTGTCTGTTTCTGAAACAAACTTGTAAGTTGTTTGACCTGCTATGAATTTTTCAAAATCATCGTACCATGAGTTGGCAATGGCAGGTCTGTTTGTGACAATCAGGACATTGACAGCATCCATTCGGCGAGCTAGGTCATAGGTAGATAAGGTTTTACCAAAGCGTGGCTTGGCATTCCAGAGGAACTTCCCTCCTAGATGATTCTTGAAATAAGCTAAGGTCTTAGAAACTGCTTCTTCTTGCTCTTGGCGAAGGGTATAGTCCTGACCTTTTCCTGGCTGATAACCTGACAAATCATGCTGAACAAACTTATCAAAAAGAGTTTTAGATTTTTCAGGTGTCCCATTAAAATAGAACCATTCCGTCTTAGGACGACGTTCCACATCATGGAAAGAAAGGAAATGGTGGAAATCATGGTCCTTAAAAGTCTTTCCCTTATCAGGTTCTTCCGTATAAGCTGCATCCCCAGTCCATAAGACATCTGTATCTATATGAGCAGTATGCGTTTGTTCTTTAATCCGTTGCGTAACATCTCGCTCTGTATAACCAATCTTAATCCAGCCCTCATTGCTGGTTACCGTAGGGGTAGTGTAGGCATAGATTTTAGGATGGATCTTTTTTGAGGTTTTAATTTTTACCATCAATCCATCTCCCTTACATGAGTCTCAATAAAGGCAATTTCTTCAGGAGAAAGATCATATTTTTGATAAAGCTAGCGGTCAATATCAGCCACTGATTGTGTCCAATCAATGTCCGAATTGACCGTAAAATCTTGTAGTGGGACATATTTCCATGTTCCTTTTTTATTATCTTGTGTAATTTTTAGTACACCTAACAAAGTCCTAGCAAATTTAGATTTTATATACTTAAATAATGAATCTGCTTCATCCAATGTTTCTAATTCACCAATAGAAATAAAGGTCTGTGTGTGACCCACGAGTGGGGTACCCACGAGTGGGGTCGATAGGACTTCGCCAATCGCCCCACTGCCATTTGCTTTTGGCAGTATCACCTTATATTTATTCAAATTCCCAGGTCCTTTGATATATTTCTTTGGAACAAATTTTATTACACGTTCATTATTTAACCTACCTATTAACTGAATTGTTTCACATTCTGGTTTATCATCCGTAAAAATTTCAGGCAACTTTTCAAAAATATTTGTTGTCACATCAAATTTATGACCCTTACTTAACCTGTCTACGAAATTAGGAAAATCACTGTGTAGGGCTTCTGTTAATTTATAACTTTCTGGCGCAAAAACATAGTCACTTAAAGATTTGAAATCATTTCTATGATAGACTTTTTTATAAATTGAATTCAGTTCATCAAAAGCGGTATATGTTTCAATTGCTCCAAATACTCTATCATTATCGTAGTAACTAATCGTCACTCCACCTTTAATATCCGTACCAGGAAAAACTTTCGAAGAATCTTGGACATAATACATGACTCTGAAATGTTCATTCAACAGCATTTTTTCATTCCATGATTTTGGTGTTTTACCAGCCTTAAATAAAAACCTAGCAGGTGTTATCAATACTGATTTTCTACTAATCTTATAAGATTCATCCATGAAATGATGATATATTGGTTTATCACTTGTTCCTTGTAATTCTTCCTGATACGGCGGATTTCCTATCACGACATCAAATTTCATTTCACTTTCCTCACTAGATAGGCGCTCAAAAACTATCATTTTATTCTTTTTCCAGTCTTTGATTTGAGTTTTAGATTCTTCTACTTTTTGGATTTCTAGCTCATCTGAAAACAAGCTTAACTGTTGAGATTGCTCTTGTTTAGCTGAGTAAGAACTGATTTTTTTCAATCCATCCATCTGAAAGACATTGTAGGAGATAATGGTTGCTATCTCTTTCTTTTGCTCTAAGGTCGGTTGATTTCCAGTCTTTGCAAGATAGTAGTCCTCAAATGTTGCTAAAAGATTTTCACGCGCCAAAAGCAGAGAATCCCCTTGGTACTCATATCCATAAGAAGCTCGATAAGCTTTTTTTACAAGTTCATAGAAGGTGACTTCATCTGAGACCTCACGGCTAAGGCGTTGCAATTTTCTATCTACAAAACCAACTCGTTCAGATAATGGAATTTCCTCACCAGTCACTGTATCATAGCGAGTAACCATATAGGGTGCTTCACCACAGGTAATTTCTAGCCAGCGCACTTGGATATAATCTTCAAGATCAAGAGCTTCAAATTCAGCTTCCACGTAGCCATTTTGCTTTTCAACTAACCAAGTTGGCGTAAAGACTTCGGCTCTAATCTTGGTTCGGTCTTTTTGCTCATACTTAGACTTTTCTGATCGGGGTTGAATCAAGTTTGCATAGGCTCCCGTCACCCTACTTGGAGTGATACGATCGCTTGGAGCAAATCCCTTTCCTAACAATTCATAAGAATGAGTCGCCCAAACAATATTTCTCTTTGTCGTTCGATCTTTTAAAAGAATTTTTAATAAGTCAGCAGACTCCAAAGCCAACTGTTCTTCACTAATATCTATCGTCATAAGGCAACCTTTCTCGTACTATAAACCTTATTATATCATATTTTAAATGGTGTTTGGAGTAGAAAATAATAGCTAAACATAATAAAAGAAGGCACTCGCCTTCTTTTTTATATATCTGTCAGTGGTGTTGCGGTATCTGGGGAAGTATCGTAAACCTTAAAGTCCACTCCTACACCCAGATCAGCTTGTGCTAGCTGATTGACCATGGTCATATGAGCCAGTTCCTTGATATTGTTCTCTTTGGATAAATGCCCAAGATAGATTTTCTTAGTCCGATTTCCCATTGCACGAATCATGGCCTCA
The DNA here is from genome assembly GCF_901543175.1 of Streptococcus australis. NCBI lineage: Bacteria > Bacillati > Bacillota > Bacilli > Lactobacillales > Streptococcaceae > Streptococcus > Streptococcus australis. The sequence goes on from NZ_LR594040.1 coordinate 1,048,617, forward strand.
GCACCGTCTTCGTTAGAGAGGTGACCAAGATCAGATAGGATTCGCTGTTTGAGTCGCCAAGCATAAGAACCTGCTCGCAGGATCTCCACATCGTGGTTGGACTCGATGAGGTAACCGTCAGCATTCTCGACAATTCCTGCCATACGGTCACTAACATAACCTGTATCGGTCAGCATGACAAAGCTCTTGTCGTCTTTCATAAAGCGGTAAAACTGGGGTGCTGCCGCATCGTGGCTGACCCCAAAACTCTCAATGTCAATATCGCCAAAGGTTTTGGTTTTACCCATTTCAAAAATGTGCTTCTGGGATGAATCAACCTTACCGAGGTACTTGCTATTTTCCATAGCCTGCCAAGTTTTTTCATTGGCGTAAAGATCCATACCATACTTTCGAGCCAATACACCGACTCCATGAATATGGTCTGAATGCTCGTGCGTAATCAAAATCGCATCCAAATCTTCTGGTTTGCGATTGATTTCAGCTAGCAGGCTGGTAATTTTCTTACCAGACAAGCCTGCATCCACTAAGATTTTCTTTTTTGGGGTTTCCAGATAAAAGGAATTTCCACTGGAACCTGATGCTAAAATACTGTATTTAAAGCCTATTTCACTCATTCTAGTCTTCTACTTCATCCTCCCAGACTTCTTCTTTTACGGCATCCTTATCATAAGGGAGCACAATGGTAAAGGTTGATCCCTTACCGTATTCACTTTTGGCCCAAATAAAGCCATTGTGTTGTTTGATAATTTCCTTGGCAATAGCCAGACCTAGACCAGTACCACCTTGAGCCCGACTTCTTGCACGATCCACACGATAAAAGCGGTCAAAAATCTTCGGCAAATCTTGCTTTGGAATACCTAGACCTTGGTCTTTGATAGATAAAATCATCTGGTCTTCAGTGGTTTTCATGCTGACAGTAATTTTCCCACCATCTGGTGAGTACTTGATGGCATTGTTGAGAATATTATCAATCACCTGAGTCATCTTATCGGTATCAATCTCGATCCAAACTGAATTGATAGGATAATCTCTAACCAGCTCATATTTTTTCTCCTCATCCTGACTTCTCATCTTATCAAAACGATTGAGGATAAAGGTGATGAAGGCTGTAAAATTAATCAATTCCACATCCAACCGAGTAGTCGCATTATCAATACGAGAGAGATGCAAGAGATCTGTCACCATCCGCATCATACGGTTGGTTTCATCAAGCGAAACCTTGATAAAATCAGGAGCAACAGGATCATACAAGGCTCCCTCGTCCAAGGCTTCAAGATAAGATTTAACACTCGTCAAAGGAGTCCTCAACTCATGGCTAACATTGGACACGAAGAGTCTCCGTTCACGCTCTTCCTTCTCCTGTTCAGTCGTATCGTGCAAAACGGCAACCAAACCAGAGATGAATCCAGACTCACGACGAATGAGTGCAAAACGCACACGAAGACTAAGATATTCTCCATTAGCATTTTGGGAATCAATCATCAATTCAGGAATCTGTGTAATGAGGTCACGCAGTTCATATTCATCCTCTATCTTAAGCAATTCTAGGATGCTTTTGTTCAATGCTTCTTCTTTTACGATACCCAGCTGTTTCTTAGCCATATCGTTAATCATGGTAATCTGACCACGGCGATTGGTTGCAAGAACTCCATCTGTCATATAAGAAAGAATACTGTTAAGCCTTTTTGTTTCTTGCTCCAGATTTTCCTGTGTTAAACGAATGACCTCAGACAAATCATTGAGGTTATTGGTGATGTTGGTGATTTCAGAGCTTCCTTGCATATCCAAAACTCGAGAATAATCTCCTGCAATCAAATCTTTAATCTTTTGATTAATCTGCTTTAGACGAATATTATCCCGACGATTTTCCAGTAACAACAAGGTTACCACCAAGATAAAGCCAAGTAAAATCAGGATAAAGATAAAATCACTGTTTAGAATCGTTTGTCTAATATCTTCAATCATTATTTCTCATATAGTACCCAACACCACGACGTGTGAGGATGTATTCTGGACGGCTTGGTGTGTCTTCGATTTTTTCACGCAAACGTCGGATGGTCACGTCCACTGTACGAACATCACCAAAATAGTCATAACCCCAGACAGTTTCAAGCAAGTGCTCACGCGTAATGACTTGACCAATATGAGAGGCCAAGTGGTACAAAAGTTCAAATTCACGGTGAGTCAACTCTAATTCCTCACCATATTTTTTGGCTACGTAAGCGTCCGGCAGAATTTCCAAATCGCCAATTTGTAAAGGTTGGGATTTCTTTTCATCAGACTCTTGACTATCCACTGAAGCGAGGTCTGTACGACGGAGTAAAGCCTTCACACGCGCCTGCAATTCACGGTTTGAGAAGGGCTTTGTGACATAATCATCTGCACCTAACTCCAAACCAATAACCTTGTCAAACTCACTATCCTTGGCTGAGAGCATAATGATAGGCACACTGCTAGTCTTACGAATGGTCTTAGCAACTTCTAAACCATCGATCTCAGGAAGCATCAAATCTAGAATAATAATATCAGGTTGCTCCGCCTCAAATAGCTCGATGGCTTCTCTACCGTTAAAGGCTGTTACAACCTCATAGCCTTCCTTGGTCATATTGAACTTAATAATATCTGAGATTGGTTTCTCATCATCTACAACTAATATTTTTTTCATATGTTCACCTTTTCTCTATCTATTATAACAAAAAAATGTAAAGAAGGCACAAATGGCTAATATCGGCCCTAATCTTCAAGAACTGTTTTATAAGCCTGCCAAATCTTTTGTTGAGGTTTAGCAAGTGGATAATCAGAAAATTCCTGAGGGGAGATCCAGCGAATTTCTCTGTCAGAAAACTGTTTTGAATCTGTCACCTGACCCGCTAGGATTTGAATATGCCATTTTCGATGGCTAAAGACATGCTTGACTTGATCAAATACTTGATGGGACCAATCAACTTCTAAATCATAATCTTGCTCAAAACTTTCTTGAGGTGTTGGACCGAAAGTAACGCTTTTTTCAGCAACCTGAGCAAACAGATTCAGCTGTTCCTCTTCCTGTGAAAACTCCTCTACTTCTATCAAGGGGAAATGCCAAAAACCAGCTAGCAGTTTCTCACTTTCGTTTTTCTCAAGTAGATATTGACCTTGAGCATTGCGCACAACCAAAGCCTTGAGATAGATTGGAAGAGGCTTTTTCTTGGGTTCTTTAATCGGATAAGAATCCATGGTCCCATTCTGATAGGCTGCGCTAAATTCCTTAACAGGGCTTTCTTCTGGTCGAGGATTAACTGGCGCCTCTATGTCAGAGCCTAAATCCATCAGAGCTTGGTTAAAGTCACCTGGCCGTTCTGGATCAATCAAGATTTCCATCATAGCTTGGAAGATCTTTCGATTGCTGGGAACTCCGATATCATGTTTGACCTCAAACAAGCGAGACAAAACTCGCATGACATTGCCATCAACTGCTGGCTCGGGTAAATTAAAAGCGATACTGGAAATTGCTCCTGCAGTGTAAGGGCCAATCCCTTTTAAACTAGAAATTCCTTCATAGGTGTTTGGAAATTGACTACCAAAGTCAACCATAATTTGCTGAGCCGCAGCCTGCATATTACGCACGCGGGAATAATAGCCCAAACCTTCCCAAGCTTTCAGCAGACGCTCTTCAGGGACATTCGCCAGACTTTCAACAGTTGGAAACCAGTCCAAGAATCGTTCATAGTAGGGAATGACTGTATCCACTCTAGTCTGTTGGAGCATAATTTCAGAAACCCAGATATGATAAGGATTTTTACTTCTACGCCATGGCAAATCCCGTTTGTTTTCATCGTACCAGTTGAGGAGTTTCTCGCGGAAAGAGGAAATCTTCTCCTCTGGCCACATATCAACACCGTATTCTTTCAAATCTAACATATATCTAGTATAACATAGAAGCTTCTAACTGTCCTTTTCTTTGTGCTAAAAAAGCCTCTTCTACGAGAGGAAGAGACTCCATTTCTTTATTGATTGATCGCCTGAGCTGCTGTGATGAGAGTCAATTTGTAAACATCATCTGGGTTACATCCACGTGATAGATCGTTGACTGGTTTATTCAATCCTTGTAAAACGGGACCGACAGCCGCAAAACCACCTAGACGTTCAGCTATCTTATAACCAATATTACCTGCTTCGATACCTGGGAAAATGAAGACATTTGCTTGACCTGCTACATTGCTTCCTGGAGCTTTTAGGGCTGCCGTTTCTGGGACAAAGGCTGCGTCAAATTGCAATTCTCCATCAATCTCAAGGTCAGGACGTAAGTCATGTGCCAGTTTAGTTGCTTCAACCACCTTGTCAACACTATCACCAAAACCAGAGCCTTTTGTAGAATAACTCAACATAGCGATTTTGGGTTCAATTCCAAACATTTTTGCAGTAATCGCTGAGTTGATAGCAATTTCAGCCAAAGCTTCCGCATCTGGATTGATGTTGAGGGCACAGTCACCAAACAAGTAACGTTCTGTACCACGTACCATAAGAAAGGCACCTGATGTCCGTGTAACATTTGGTCGTGTTTTAATGATTTGAAGTGCTGGACGAACAGTTGCAGCGGTTGAATGAGTGGCACCCGATACCATTCCATCTACCAAGCCCATATAGACAAGCATAACACCAAAGTAGTTAACATCTTTTAGCAAGACCTGGCGCGCTTCTTCTTCTGACATTTTTCCTTTACGACGTTCTACAAGTGCAACCACCATATCTTCAAATTGAGGATAGTGTTGTGGGTCAATCACTTCATAACCATCCATGATCCCTTCGATTTCAAGATAAATTTTAATTTTTGCAGGATTTCCAAGTAAAACAGGAACAACTTCTGTTTCTTTTACCAAGCGTTTTGTCGCTTGAAGGATACGAGGCTCTTCTCCTTCAGGTAGAACAATACGAGCATTTTTGCCAACTAAACTGGCTTTCAGACTTTCAAAAACTTCCATGAGTTTCTCCTTTAAGATAATTAATTATACTCAAAATAGATTTTAAAGAGTATTAGTTGATAACTGAATAATAAGATTGTTAAAATCATCTGGCAAAGGGCTCTCCAGCTCCAGCTGACGCCCTAAGAAGGGATGATAAAATGATAAGGAATGGCAATGCAGGGCCTGGCGTTGAATGCCATCTTCTAGGCTACCACCATAGAGATCATCTCCCAACAAGGGGAAGCCAATATGAGAAAAATGCACTCGGATCTGATGAGTTCGACCAGTATGCAGGCGAATATCGACTAGGTGAATTTTTCCATAAGACGCTACAACTTTATAAGATGTATGAGCGTATTTCCCACCTTTGGCGACCCGTCTCGTGATAATGGAGTCCACATCACGCGCAATCGGGGCAATAATTTCCCCTTCAGGATCCAAAACACCAGCTCCTTTAACCAAAGCAAAATACCTTTTTTCGATAGACTTTCGTTGCAGTTGCTTGTCTAATCGTGCATGAGCATAACCGTGCTTAGCAAAGAGCATCAAACCTGATGTATCTCGATCCAGTCTGGTCACGATATGAACCTGCTGGTTTTCATATTCCCGCTTGACATAGTAACCCTTGATAAAATTGGCAATGGTATTAGAATGATTAACACTAGGAATAGAGGCTACTCCATAAGGCTTATTCAAAACCAGAAAATGGTCATCCTCATACAAGATATCTAGTGGTCGATCAATAGCTTCAAGGCTCTCAAACCCTTCCTCTGCTGGAATATCAATGGTAACCCTGTCTCCAACATCTAAGAGATAAGTCGCATTTTGAGGTTGGTCGTTGACCAAAATAGCCCCACCTCGAAACTTTATCTTAGCCAAAAGTCCTTTAGAAACCTCGTGTTTCTTAAGAAAGGTTTTGACTTTGACATGTTCATCTGCGATAAATTCAAACCTCATTCGTCCACCTCGCCGATGAAGGCATCTTTGACACGATTCCAGAAACTAGTATGACTTGGTGTCGCTACGAAGTGTATCTTGTGATGGTCGATTTGGTACTCAATCCGTTCTATATTTCGGAAAGAATAGATACTATTGTCAACCGATAGCGTGTGATAGTCATTACGAGTCGGTAAAAGCTCTATTTTATCTTTCTTCGGAACGATTATCGAAGAACCAAGTGTTCGATAAACTCGGTTGTTGAGACTCGCAATTTCAGTCAGTTGCAAGGCTTCAATAGTGGGGTGTAAAACAGCTCCCCCCAAGGACTTGTTATAAGCAGTGCTTCCAGTCGGGGTTGAAACAGTCACACCATCTCCACGAAAGCGCTCGAATGGAACGTGGTTAATGATGATATCTGCAACCATGGTACGGTCTGATCGTCGGATGCTGGCTTCGTTTAATGCACGGAAGGTCTTAACTTCTCCGTTTTCAAGTGTCACCTTGACATTCAAAACAGGATAGGAAACCTTGGCACCAGTATCCAGTTGGAGATTGGTAACCAACTGGTCCAGCTCAAAGTCGCGGTAATCCGTGTAGAATCCCAAGTGTCCTGTATGTACGCCAATAAATCGAACCTTGTCTAACTGATTCTCGTACTTGTGAAAGGCAGACAAAAGCATCCCATCCCCACCAATTGATATGACGATGTCAGGATTGGTGTCGTTGAGTATAAAATGATGTTTTTTGAGTTTTTCCCTCAGTTTATGTAAAACTTTCTGACTCTGCGGTTTTCTATTTGCAATCAGATCAATTCGTTTACCTGTATTCTTCATCTGTATCGTCACTATTTCCTACACCATCGTTTAGTTTTCTACTCAAAGGATCAAAGAGCGCCTGCGCTTCCTGAATGTCATCTCGAATCTTACCCATTTCTTCATCTAGTTGATGAGCAATTTTGGCAGTAATTTCCAGCCTTTTTTTGATCTCCTCTGGGAAATCCCCCTGATACTTATAATTGAGCGAATGCTCAATCGTAGCCCAAAAATTCATGGCTAAAGTCCGGATTTGAATTTCAGCCAAAATCGTCTTAGCCCCGTTGATCGTATCAACCGTGTATTCGACAACCACGTGATAAGAACGATAACCCGAAGCCTTCCGATGAGTGATATAATCTCGTTCCTGAACGACTCTCATATCATGGCGTTTGCGTAAAATCGCAACAACTTCCTGAACATCATCGACGAACTGCACCATGACCCGCAAACCCGCGATATCCTGCAAGTCATGTTCCAAAGTATCGTAGCCAATCCCTCTGCGATTCATTTTTTCCTTAGTACTTTCGATCGGCTTCACCCGTCCAGTAACAAACTCAATCGGAGAGTGCTTGTTTTGTTTACGATATTGTTTGCGAATCCCACGAAGTTTAATCTTCAATTCACCAACAGCTTGAATGTAAGGATCTAAAAATTCTTCCCATTCTATGGTCATATTTTCTCCCTTTTGGTATGTGATCGTGTTGTTGAAAATTTTTGATTTTTTCACTACAATCATATACAATAAATACATTGTCCATTATACCATAAATCGCTTTCAAAGATAAAAAAAAAGGTTAGAAAAATGAAACATTTAGAAATTGAACTGAAAACACTACTGAAAAAAGAGGATTACGATCATTTAAAAGAACAGTTTTCCCATATCCAACCCGTCCTTCAGAAAAACTACTACATTGATACACCTGATTTTCAATTGCGTGAAAAAAAGGTTGCCATGCGCATTCGCACCTTTTCAAATTGGGCGGAGTTGACCTTGAAAGTGCCTCGAACTGTAGGAAATATGGAATACAATCAGAAACTGAATCTTCCAGAGGCTGAATCTTACCTAGAAAAACAAATACTTCCTCAAGGACTCGTTCTAGAGGAACTTGCTAAGATTGGTATTCTAAGCCAAGACTGGTTTGTTCTGGGTTGTCTTGCAACTATTCGTTACGAAATGGAAACGTCGATTGGTCTAATGGCACTAGATGAAAGTCACTACTTTGATCATACAGACTACGAACTGGAGCTAGAGGTCACTGATCACGAGAAAGGAAAACGAGATTTTCAGCAATTTCTTTCAGAAAATAGTATCACTTATCAAAAAGCTCCTTCAAAATTAATTCGTTTTATTAAAAGCATGAAAAATTACTGAAATAATCTCCATTTTCTGGTAAAATAATGGAGATAAAATATTTAGAGTTTACAGAGGACGGTCTATAATGTCAGATAGAAACAACATGAAACTTTTTGCACTTAATTCCAATCATGAAATTGCACAAAAAATCGCAGAAACGGTTGGGGTACCTCTCGGAAAATTATCTTCTCGCCAATTTTCTGATGGTGAAATCCAGGTCAACATTGAAGAGAGTGTCCGTGGTTACGATGTCTACATCATCCAATCAACCAGCTACCCCGTCAGCAACCACTTGATGGAGTTATTAATCATGGTTGATGCTTGTGTACGTGCAAGTGCTCATAGTATCAACGTTGTCCTTCCTTACTTTGGTTATGCTCGTCAGGATCGTATCGCTTCTTCTCGCGAACCCCTCACTGCAAAACTGGTTGCCAATATGCTTGTCAAGGCTGGTGTAAGCCGTGTTCTAACTCTTGATTTGCACGCTGTTCAGGTTCAAGGTTTCTTTGACATTCCAGTAGATAACCTCTATACAATTCCTCTCTTTGCTAAACACTACAGCGATAAAGGGTTGCTGGGATCAGATGTCGTTGTTGTTAGTCCAAAAAATTCTGGTGTCAAACGTGCCCGCAGCTTAGCTGAATATTTAGATGCACCAATCGCAATCATCGACTATGCTCAAGACGATTCAGAGCGTAGCCAAGGTTATATCATCGGTGATGTCGAAGGCAAGAAGGCCATCTTGATTGATGATATCCTAAATACTGGGCGTACTTTCTCAGAAGCAGCCAAAATCGTTGAGCGTGAAGGTGCAACTGAAATCTATGCGGTATCCAGTCATGGTCTCTTTGTAGAAGGCGCTGCTGACCTTCTTGATGCTACTAACATAAAAGAAATCCTTGTGACAGACTCAGTAGCCACAAAAGAAAGAACTCCGGAAAATGTATGTTATATCACCGCTAGCGAATTGATTGGTGATGCCATCGTCCGTATCCACGAAAGAAAACCAGTTAGCCCACTCTTTGCATATAATAAAAAGGAATAAGGTGATTCTTTGATTTATTTGGACAATGCTGCCACTACTCCAATGTCAGCAGTAGCTATCGCAGAAATGACTAAGGTCATGCAAGAAACTCATGGTAATCCTTCTAGTATTCACAGTCATGGTCGCCATGCTGGCAAACTGCTCCGTGAAGCCCGTCAGGAGTTGGCTCACTTACTTGGAACCAAGACACAACGAATCTTTTTCACATCTGGCGGTACAGAAAGTAACAATACAGCCATCATTGGCTATTGTCTCCGTCATCAAAAACGTGGAAAACATATCATCACGACAGCTATTGAACACCATTCCGTGCTTGAGACTATCGATTACCTAGTTCAACATTTTGGCTTTGAAGCGACAATCGTCCAACCAGTAAATCAAGAGATTACAGCGGGGCAGATTCAAGAAGCCTTACGTGACGATACCATACTCGTTTCCACCATGTATGCTAATAATGAAACGGGCAGTCTCTTACCTATCGCTGAAATTGGACATATTTTAAAAGACCATCCTACTGCTTATCATGTTGATGCTGTTCAAGCTATCGGGAAAATCCCTATCCATCCAGAAGAATTAGGAATTGATTTCCTTAGCGCTTCTGCTCATAAATTCCATGGACCAAAAGGAATTGGTTTTCTTTACGCTTCGTCTATGGACTTTGATTCCTATCTTCACGGTGGGGACCAAGAACAAAAGAAACGGGCTGGAACAGAAAACCTTGCTGCCATCGTCGGTATGGTTGCTGCCCTCAAAGAAGACTTGGATCATCAGGCTAAGCATTACCAAAAACTAGAGGGATTAAAAACTGCTTTTCTTGATGAGATTGCGGAACTCGACTTCTATCTCAATGAAGGTCAAGATCAACTGCCTTATGTTTTCAATATCGGTTTTCCTGGTCAAAAAAATGATTTGCTTTTGCTTCGGTTAGACCTAGAAGGAATTTCAATCTCAACTGGTTCAGCCTGTACTGCTGGTATTGTACAGACCAGTCATGTACTCGAAGCTTTCTATGGGTCCGATTCCCATCGTTTAAAAGAGTCTGTCCGTATCAGTCTTTCTCCTCTTAATACCGAGGAAGAACTGAAACAACTGGCACAAACTTTAAAAAATATTATTGGAGATTAACCTAATGGCATTCGAAAAAACCATTAAACTACAAAACTGCCGCTACGACTATACACTTAGTCCAACTGTTAAAAAGTTCACACTGAAAGACAATACTTTCTTTGAAACAAAAGTCGGAAACTACGAACTGACTCGTCTACTTGAGAAAGTACCCAACAGTGGTGAAGGTTTCAAACTAAAAATCATCATCAATAAAGACCTCTCAGGTGTTAAGATTAACATCACTGACAAATCTGGTCTTCGGTTGGTGAATATTTTTAAATCTGAAGAACACCATATCCACCAAGAAAAATTCTACTTCCTCATGGATAGCCTTGTAGAACGTGGAATCTTCACAAAAGAAGAAAGATAGTTTGCTATGTATTGTCTCACATATAAAGATAGTTATCAAGTAGAACGCACACTTGAATTTGCCGATTACGAAGAGCTCATGCTAGCCCTATCAGGATGCGTGACCATACCTGATACATTTTTGGTCACCTCACTAACCCTTGATGATAAGGTAATCTACCAAGGATTAGTCGGAGATCTCTATCGTTTTCTATCACAAACTAACTTTTCAGACTAAAACTAAGAATTTTCTTAGTTTTTTCTTATTTTTGTTGATTTTTTCACAATGTTTCTATAAAATAGAAGAATAGAAAGGTTGTGACTTTGTGAAAGAAAAACAGTCTGCTATTCCAAAAGCAACAGCAAAAAGACTCTCTCTTTACTATCGAATTTTCAAGAGATTTCATGCAGAAAAAATCGAACGTGCCAACTCTAAACAAATTGCAGAGGCTATCGGTATCGATTCTGCGACCGTCCGTCGTGATTTTTCCTACTTTGGTGAACTAGGAAGACGTGGATTTGGTTATGATGTCAAAAAACTCATGTCGTTTTTTGCTGACCTCCTAAATGATAACTCCATCACCAATGTTATGTTGGTTGGTATTGGGAATATGGGACATGCCCTTCTCCACTACCGCTTCCACGAGCGCAACAAGATGAAGATTATCATGGCCTTTGACCTGGATGATCATCCTGAAGTCGGTACTCAGACTGCTGACGGGATTCCCATCTATGGTATATCTCAGATTAAAGAAAAAATCAAAGAAGCAGATGTTAAAACTGCTATCCTAACTGTTCCAAGTGTTAAATCACAAGAAGTCGCCAATCTTTTGGTCGATGCAGGTATAAAAGGTATTCTCAGTTTTTCCCCTGTTCACCTACACCTTCCAAAAGACGTGGTCGTTCAGTACGTCGATTTGACAAGTGAACTCCAGACTCTCCTCTATTTTATGCGAAAAGAGGATTAGAAAGCGAAAACATTTATGAATAAACCAGTTATTGGGATTACAGGAAATGAAAAAGCTCATCCAGATGATGACATCATGATGAGCTATGCTGCAAAAGGCTTTGTTGAAGGAGTCAAGGACGCTGGCGGAATTCCCATCATCCTACCGATTGGTGATCAAGAAATGGCTAGCCACTATATAGAAATGATTGATAAACTCATCCTAACTGGTGGGCAAAATGTCGACCCAAAATTCTATGGCCAGCCGAAAACAATTGACAGCGATGACTACCATCTTCAAAGAGATCAGTTTGAATTAGCTCTGATTAGGGAAGCAATCAAACAGAAAAAGCCAATCTTTTCTGTTTGTCGTGGTACTCAGCTTTTTAATGTTGCCATGGGAGGCACGCTTCATCAAGATATCGAAGACCACTGGCAGGATTGTTCAGCCGAATACACTACCCAACGCCTCGCTACTGAACCGGATACCGTTCTCCGAGAAATCTACGGAGAAATCTCTCATATTAACTCCTTCCACCATCAAAGCATCAAGGACCTAGCTCCCAATTTAAAGGTGGTGGCCTACGATCCCAAGGATAAGATCATCGAGGCAGTCACAACGACAGATGACATCCCATTTCTCGGCGTCCAATGGCATCCAGAATTTCTATTTGAAAATCGTCCCAAGGATAAAACACTATTTGACTATGTCGTAAACGAACTCTAAATCAGATCTGTCTTTTCACGGTAACTAAAGTAATCGGAGTGCGAGACAATCAGATGATCCAGAAACACCAGTCCCATTAGTTCACAGGCTTCCTTGACTAACTTGGTTACATGATCATCATTTCGGCTAGGTGCTACAGCGCCTGATGGATGATTGTGGACTAAAATAACAGAAGTCGCCATATGCTTGATGGCATAGTGAAGGATTTCCCTTGGTTCAGCAATACTGCGTGTCGCGGATCCGATAAATATGGTCTGCTGATGAATGATTTGATTTTGAGTATTAAGATAGAGCGCCACTAGGTGCTCTTGTTTTTTATCACCAAGTTCCTGTTGCATTTTTTTAGCTAGCTTTTGACTGCTGAGAATACTTTCCATCTCAAGGGTTTCATGCTTGTGAATGCGATGCCCCAATTCAATCACTGCTTGTAGTTCAATGGCTTTGATACGTCCAATACCAGATAGACTCTGCAATTCCTGCAGGGTCATTTTTTTCAAATCAGTTAAACTGGTCAAACTGTTCAAGACTTTCTGGGAAATTTCAAAAACATTGGCCTGACGTGTTCCGGTTCTGAGTAATATAGCTAGCAATTCTTGATTGCTCAGTGCCTCTACTCCTTCTTTAACCAGTCTTTCTCTAGGTAAAAGTGAATCTTCTTGGAATGAAATACTATACATAAAAATCCTCCTCACTATATTATTCGTGAGAAGGATGGATAATTAGATTTTTTTCTCAATTGGGGCTACGCTTGCTAGGAGTTTTTTCAGACCAACTTCTGGGAAATTGATTTTCAGTTCCTGAGTATCGCCACTACCTGAGACCTCAAGGACCGTTCCCTCTCCCCACTTCTTGTGAAGAGCAATATCCCCAATAGACCAATTTGTCTCGCTAGACGCTGATTTTGCGCCAGCTGCAAATTGACCAAATGGGAGTCCACTTGACTGGATAGAGCTTGGTGCAGCCTTGCGTTTACGGTCTTGAAGCGCCTGAGCCAAACTCATTCCTTGACCGAAAGTAATCTCACCACTGTTATAAGAAGCCTTGAAACTGGTATTAGCTGGTCGAGCCAAACCTTGATACTCAAGCAATTCCGAGCTAATTTCATTGATGAAACGTGTTGGACGATTATAGTTGGTACGACCGAAAAGTAAGCGAGAGTTGGCATTGGTCAGATAGAGGATTTTTTCAGCGCGCGTGATACCTACATAGGCCAAACGGCGTTCTTCTTCCAGTTCATCAGGATCCTCAGCTGCTCGACTAAGTGGAAAGACGTTTTCCTCCATTCCGATGATAAAGACAACCGGAAACTCCAGTCCTTTAGCTGCATGGAGTGTCATCAAAGTTACTTCAGATGTCTCCTGACTACCAGAATCCGTGTCTGCAATCAAGGCCAAGTCATTCAAAAAACGACTGAGTTTATCCAAGCCAGTTTCCTCTTCTTGACTTTCAGGATTGTCATCAAAATTCTTAGTAACAGATAAGAACTCTTCGATATTTTCTACCCGAGCCTTGCTTTCCAAGGTTGCTTGGGCATTAAGAATATGGACATAAGCTGTTTTTTCAAGAACCGCTTCAACCAACTCTGTAATAGTTAATTGGTCCAGTTGCTCCCGTAAATCAAGTATCGTATTGGCAAAATCCCAGATAGACTGGGCTGCTTTCCCTTTGATGCCAGATAACATGATATTGGCTGAAGCATCTAGCATGGACATGTCCTGCATATTCGCAAAATCACGGATTTTCTCAACCGTTCCTGGCCCAATTCCACGTTTTGGTTCATTGATAATGCGCTCAAAACTGATATTGTCACTCAGATTAGCAATGAGGTTGAGGTAGGCGATAATGTCACGAATTTCCTTACGGCTGTAGAACTTGGTTCCGCCGACCATAGTATAAGGAATATTGGACTTAAGGAGGGCCTCCTCAATAGTACGTGATTGCGCATTAGTCCGATAAAGAACTGCAAAGTCTTTGTGAAGGAAGTTTTGACTGCGACCGAGTTCATCAATGGTTTTGGCTACAAAAACAGCCTCATCTTGTTCGTCATTTGCACGATAGTAAATAATCTGCTCCCCATCAGCATTCTGAGTCCAGAGATTCTTAGGACGACGATTTGTATTGTTTTTAATAACATCATTGGCGGCTTGGAGAATAGTTTTGGTTGAACGGTAATTTTCTTCTAGTAAAACAACCTTGGCTTGAGGGTAATCTTTTTCGAAATCCAAGATATTCTGCATATCAGCACCGCGCCAACCGTAGATAGACTGGTCTGCATCCCCAACTACACAGATATTTTTAAAGCGAGATGCCAAGAGTTTGACCAGTTGGTACTGGGCATGGTTGGTATCTTGGTACTCATCAACGTGAATGTACTGGAACTTCTGCTGGTAGTAGGTCAAGACATCAGGATTTTTATCAAAGAGACGCAGGGTCAACATAATCAAATCATCAAAGTCAACGGACTCAGACTGACGAAGCTCTTTCTGATAGGCTGTGTAACATTGAGCCACGATTTGAGTGTACATATCACCAGCTTGAGCAGCATAAGCCACATCATCAATCAAGTCATTCTTGGCATTGGAAATGGAACCCAAGATTGTCCGTTCATTCCATTTTTTCGGATCCAAGTTCAACTGCTTGAGAATGCGTTTCATAAGGGTTCGTTGTTCACCAGGATCTACAATGGTGAAATTACGATTGTAGCCAATATGATCTGCATCACGACGCAGGATACGAACACACATGGAGTGGAAAGTCGCAATCAGACAGTCCTGAGTAGCTGGATTGAGACCATAAGCACGCTCTTTCATCTCACGCGCAGCCTTATTGGTAAAGGTAATGGCCAAGATATTCCAAGGATTGACCATCTTTTCATCAATCAAGTAGGCGATTCTGTGAGTTAAAACACGAGTCTTCCCAGAACCAGCCCCCGCCATGATTAACAAGGGACCTTCTGTCGTTTGCACCGCCTCAGCCTGACGGTCATTCATTCCATTCAATAATGCGTTCATTTTCTCTTCCTTACTCTTGAAGTCAATATTTTTATTATATCAAAAATCAGGGAAAATAGAAACTTTACAGAGACCACTTTGACAAGCAAATTTTTCATTAAAGCTTGCAAAACATGTATTTGTCAAATGAAGTTGAGGTTATTTTTTAACATGAAAAAGAGCTTGGAAAATATTTCCAAACCCTTTTAATATCATCTAAATATTAGAACAATCCTAGGACAGTTCCATCACTTTCAACATCCATATTGAGAGCGGCTGGTCTTTTTGGAAGTCCAGGCATGGTCATGACATCACCAGTTAAGGCAACGATAAAGCCTGCACCTAATTTTGGTACCAATTCACGAATGGTAATTTCAAAGTTTTCAGGTGCTCCAAGTGCATTTGGATTGTCTGAGAAACTATACTGAGTTTTAGCCATACAGATTGGCAATTTATCCCAACCATTTTGAACAATCTGAGCGATTTGCGTTTGGGCTTTCTTCTCAAAGTTGACTTTTGTACCGCGATAGATTTCAGTGACAATCTTTTCAATCTTTTCTTGGACAGAAAGGTCGTTGTCATATAGGCGAGTATAGTTGGATGGATTTTCAACAATAGTCTTCACAACCGTTTCAGCAAGGGCTACGCCACCTTCTGCGCCATTGGCCCAGACACTTGCTAGTTCAACTGGCACATCGATTGAGGCACATAGTTCCTTCAAGGCTGAGATTTCAGCTTCTGTATCAGAGACAAATTCGTTAATCGCGACAACTGCAGGTACTCCAAATTTACGGATATTTTCAACGTGGCGTTTTAAGTTAGCAAAACCTGCACGAACTGCTTCTACGTTTTCTTCCGTCAAAGCATCTTTAGCAACGCCACCGTTCATCTTGAGGGCACGAAGGGTTGCGACGATGACTACCGCATCTGGAGAAGTTGGCAAGTTTGGTGTCTTGATATCAAGGAATTTCTCAGCACCGAGGTCTGCACCAAAACCAGCTTCAGTAACAGTATAATCAGCCAAGCGAAGGGCTGTGCTTGTCGCCAAAACAGAGTTACATCCATGAGCGATATTGGCAAATGGACCACCATGTACAAAGGCAGGTGTACCGTAGATTGTCTGAACAAGGTTTGGTTTAATAGCATCCTTCAAGATCAGAGCCAAAGCACCTTCAACCTGCAAATCACCTACAGAAACAGGTGTACGGTCATAGCGGTATCCAATAACGATATTGGCCAAACGACGTTTCAAGTCTTCGATATCCGTTGCCAAGCAAAGAATAGCCATGATTTCGGAAGCAACTGTAATATCAAATCCATCCTCACGTGGAATACCATTTAGAGGACCGCCAAGACCAACAGTCACATGGCGAAGAGCACGGTCGTTCAAGTCCACTACACGCTTCCAGAGGATACGACGTTGGTCAATTCCCAGCTCATTTCCTTGGTGCAAGTGATTGTCAATCAAGGCAGAAAGCGCATTGTTGGCAGTCGTAATGGCATGCATGTCTCCAGTAAAGTGGAGATTGATGTCTTCCATTGGAAGAACTTGAGCATAACCACCACCAGCGGCACCACCCTTAATCCCCATTACAGGACCAAGAGAAGGTTCGCGGATAGCAATCATAGTTTTCTTGCCGATTTTGTTTAAGGCATCTGCCAGACCAATGGTAATAGTTGACTTCCCTTCACCAGCTGGTGTTGGATTAATGGCAGTAACCAAGATCAATTTTCCAACTGGATTGTTCTCAGCCGCACGAATTTTATCAAAACTGAGCTTAGCCTTGTACTTTCCGTACAACTCCAAATCATCATAAGAAATCCCAAGTTTCTCCACAACATCCACGATTGGCTTTAACTCAATACTCTGTGCGATTTCAATATCTGTTTTCATAGCAAACTCCTCTAACCTCATAATGTGATAATTCATTATAACATAAAATAAGATTTTTAACAGCCATTAGGCTTGCTAATGTTCGTAAATATCAATATTTTAGGGGATATAATAGCTCTTTTTAAAATTTTATATGCTTTTATAGTTTAAAACTATAATATTCCTTCGTTTTAGAAAAAATTTATCGCTTTCATTTTACTTACCGTTTATTTTTGTGTACAATAGTCCTATGAAAATTTTAGTTACGTCAGGCGGTACAAGTGAAGCAATCGATAGCGTCCGCTCTATCACAAACCATTCTACTGGCCGATTGGGGAAAATCATCACAGAAACTCTACTTGCTGCTGGTCACGAGGTTTGTCTGATTACTACTCCTAGTGCTCTTAAGCCAGAACCTCATCCCCATCTAACCATTCTAGAAATCAAAAATACGAATGATCTTCTTTTAGAGATGAAAGAGCGTGTTCAAAATTATCAGATCTTGATTCATTCTATGGCAGTTTCTGACTACACTCCTGTTTATATGACAGGGCTGGCAGAAGTTGAGGCGAGTTCTAATCTGGAAGAATTTTTAAACAAGCATAATCATCAAGCTAAGATTTCTTCAACTGACGAGGTGCAGGTTTTATTTTTGAAAAAAACACCCAAAATCATCTCTCTAGTCAAGAAATGGAATCCTACCATACATTTGATTGGTTTCAAACTATTGGTTGATGTTACTGAGGATTATCTCATAGAGATTGCTAGAAAGAATCTTATCAAGAACCAAGCTGACCTGATCATCGCAAATGACCTCACTCAAATCTCAGCACATCAGCATAAGGCAATCTTTGTTGAGAAAGATCGTCTTCAAACCGTTCAAACCAAAGAAGAAATTGCAGAACTTCTCCTTGAGAAAATTCATGCATACGATTCATAGAAAGGAAAACCATGGCAAACATTCTGATAGCAGTGACAGGTTCCATAGCCTCCTATAAAGCAGCTGATTTAGTCAGTTCTTTAAAAAAACAAGGCCATGATGTCACTGTCTTAATGACCGAGGCGGCAAGAGAGTTTATCCAGCCGTTGACACTACAGGTACTCTCACAGAATCCAGTCCACCTTGATGTTATGCAGGAACCCTATCCTGATCAAGTCAATCATATCGAAAGAGGCAAAGAAACCGACCTTTTTATCGTTGTCCCCGCTACTGCTAATACCATTGCAAAACTTGCGCACGGTTTTGCGGATAACATGGTGACCAGTACGGCTCTTGCCCTACCACATCACGTTCCTAAACTCCTTGCACCAGCAATGAATACAAAGATGTATGACCATCCGGCAACTCAGACTAATCTAAAAACATTAAAGACTTATGGTTATCAGATTATCTCTCCAAAGGAATCTATACTAGCTTGTGGCGATTACGGAAAAGGTGCCCTGGCAGACTTGGATATTATTTTAGAAAGAATAAAGGAAACCCTCTATGAACAAACGCTCTAACATTGCTCCGATTGCTATCTTTTTTGCGACCATGTTGGTCATTCACTTTCTGAGCTCTCTCTTATTTAATCTATTCCCATTCCCAATTAAACCAACTATCGTGCATGTTCCTGTTATTATTGCAAGTATTATTTACGGTCCGCGCGTTGGTGTTACACTCGGTTTCTTGATGGGGCTACTCAGCTTGACGGTTAACACGATTACAATCCTTCCAACAAGCTATCTATTCTCACCTTTTGTACCAAACGGAAACATCTATTCAGCAATGATTGCCATCCTACCACGTATTTTGATTGGTCTGACACCTTATTTAGTTTATAAATTATTGAAAAACAGAACGGGTCTCATCATTGCCGGAGCTCTCGGTTCACTTACAAATACAGTCTTTGTACTTGGAGGTATCTTCTTCCTTTTTGGAAATGTCTTCGACGGCAATATCCAAAAACTCTTAGCAACCGTTATTTCAACCAACTCAATTGCTGAACTCGTCATCTCTGCAGTTCTAACAGTAGCAATTGTCCCACGATTACAAACCTTGAAGAAATAAGCATAATTCCACTTTCAGCCTTGAAGGTGGAGTTTTAGTTTTCACCAGTAAAGATTCGTCTTCTACTTATAAATACTTATTTACAAGGAGTCATTAGTTCAAAATTTTGAAAATATATGAAAATCCTTTGAATCTACTATCTATACTTTTGAAAATTTCCAATAAAATCAAAATAAATTCTTGACTTGTCTGACTATTTATTGTACTATACTTTTGTATATACAGATAAATGGAGGTTCTTATGGATATACGAAAAAAAACGCAGTTTATGACCATGACTGCTCTACTCACAGCAATTGCAATTTTGATTCCGATCATTATGCCTTTTAAAATCGTCATTCCGCCCGCTTCTTACACCTTGGGAAGTCATATCGCCATCTTTATCGCCATGTTCTTATCACCTTTGATGGCTGTTTTCGTGATTATTGCTTCTAGCTTAGGTTTTCTGATGGCAGGTTATCCTATGGTTATCGTCCTACGTGCTTTTTCACATATTTTCTTTGGTACTTTGGGAGCATTTTACTTAAAAAAATTCCCAGAAACCTTGGATAAACCAAAGGCGTCTTGGATTTTCAACTTTGTTTTGGGACTTGTCCATGCCATTGCTGAAGTGTTAGCATGTATCATTTTTTATGCCACTTCAGGGACAAACGTTGAAAATATGTTTTATGTCCTCTTTGTCCTAGTTGGATTTGGTACAATTATCCATAGTATGGTAGACTATACATTAGCACTAGCTGTCTTTAAAGTGCTTCGAAAACGTCGCTAAAAGGAAAAACTATGACAAAAGATCGCAAACAAGACCTTCTCAAACTATTAAAAGAGTCACCAAAAGCCCTCAATGGTCAAACCTTAGCCGAGCACTTTCATGTCACACGCCAAATTATCGTCCAAGACATTGCTATCTTGAGAGCTGACGGTGCTCCTATCCTATCCACCAATCGTGGCTATATCTACAAAGAAAATAATGCCAGTCCTTACGTTCACAAACTATTTAAGGTCAAACATGAGATGGAAGAAATCGGTCAAGAACTTCTAGCTATTGTAGATAATGGTGGCCGTGTTCAGAATACTTTGATTGACCATCCAGTTTATGGAGAAATTGAGACCCTACTCAAACTTACCTGTCGTCGAGATGTTCAGCATTTTCTGGAGCAAGTAGAGAAGTCTGACTTTAGACCCCTTTCCGAATTGACAGATGGCATCCATTACCACCTTGTTGAAGCCGAAACACAACAAGACCTCCACTATATCGAGGAGGCCTTGGATCAGCTTGGTTATTTAGTAAAAGACTAAAAGGTTTCTTTCTCCCATCCGTCTTCTGTACGGCGACGGTAGAAAAATTCCGACTTATCAGGTGCTTCCATCATTTCCATCAAAGGTAACATATCATAGGCCAGATCCAAGTTTGGAATCTGGTCTTTTTGCACCCAAGAAACTTCCCCTTCATCTGAAGAGCGAAGAGTACCAGAAAACTCTGTCGCCTTGTAGCAAAAGACGATATAGCGCTCACCAGTATCTAATGGCCAATTTTTAATGCCGACCAGTTGAGGATTTTGGATAGTCAACCCTGTTTCTTCATAGATTTCACGAATGACAGACTCTGCGAAAGACTCTCCATTTTCTACATGGCCTCCAGGAAAGGCATAACCAGACCAGCGATTCTCTTCAGGAGACCGATATTGCATAACTACACGCTTGGTTTCAATGTCTTCAATCAGACAAATATTTGTTAAAATCGTTAATTGGGAACGGGACATAAATTTACTCGCTTTCTAATTTGTTATATGACTTTTTCAAACTTACTATCAGATTTCATGATAAAGGGATTAATCAACTCATGATAATAGTATACTTCATGAAGCAAATATCCTTTTTTAATGACAATTTCTTGTTCCCTAACTTCATAATCAATCGTGATTGGAACAGGAGGATTTGGAATAAAGGCGAAAACGACAATTACAAATAACCAGATATAAAAACCACAAATCGCACTGCGCACTCCTTCAAGGAAGCGATATTTCCCCTTTAAAAAGTAAATAAAAATATGCGAAATAGAGAGGATAATTGGAACAAAAAGACCTGTATTCCACGCTATGGGAATAAATTGTAGTCCAAATATCCCAAATAGAAGATCAAGAATTGCAAAGGATCTCAAAAAGCGAATAAATAGAGTAAAAATTAGAAGAAAGAGCCAAATATTCCAAATAATCGGAGTAAATGATAAACCAAATGACCATAATATGACATGAACAGTAACAAATGCTATTAGTAAGGAGTATAGGACAGTATACATAAGCTTGTTAAAGGTACTCGAATTTTTCACTATTTATTTCTCCTTTAAATTCAAACTACTAACTAATGACTAATATCTATCACTTTTAAATTATCTCGTCTATTATTTTAACACAAATTATTACATATAAAATTTTTAGTTAAAATTACTTCCATAATAGAGCATCTTATGGTTTTGAACCTTTAAAGAAACACTACTACCTGAACGATATCCTTTAGCACCATAGTAGTAAGAAACAGAATAAAGGGCATCTGGTAGCTCTGCATTATCTATTCCATTCTTTATAAACTCTTTCAGACCGCCCTTGCCATCAAAATAATCCTTTGTCCCTTCTTCTAAAACAATGTCGCGATAGATGACGTATCCTTTAATCATTTCTTTTTCTAAGAATTCATCAATAGGGAGATCATATAAACCTTGAAAAGCTTTCCCTTCCTTACGGTTCTTTTCAATGAGAGCATAATAGTCTTGGATATTTTCATATTCAGTATCGATACTCCAGTAACTATTCACATATTCTAGATTGGGATTTTCATATTGCTTAAAAAAACTCTCTACCTTCTCTTTATTAGAAACACTGACAGGATGCTGGTTAAGTAGTTTATGAGCCATGTCTGAAAATTCTTGTAACATGGTTTTCGTAGTCCCATCATAGGCTAGTTCTTCATCAGTCTTTTGGGGATTGTATTTCGAGGACTTTGGACGATAAAATAAGGCATGTCTCACAGTTACTCTACTTCCATCAACCTCTTCACTATAATCGTATTCAATTTTGTATTTTTCAGAAGTCCATTTATCTCTAGAAAACTTCGTAACCTTCATATCTCCTTTAAAACCATACAAATCAAGGGTTCTTCTTACTGCTGTCTCTACTTCCGCTTGATTTGCTTCAAGAAAAATATCATAAGTTGTTGTAAAGATAAGGAAGGCAAAACGTAGAATAAAGAATAAAGGGACAATATTTACAATGAAGAAAATTAACAGTAACCATTTTTTCATTACTAGCTTCTCCTAGATAAACATATTTAAATTTATTTCACTAATCCAACGCCTTGACTTCCTCAGCTACTTTTTGCAGATATTTTTGTCTTGTAGAATTTGTATTCACCTCACGCCCTAACTCGCCTAAAATTGAAACTTTCTTTGTTTTGATACCACAATGATTCAGGATAGCATTCTTTAATACTGATATTCCATAACTGTCTGGAATATTGATAGAACCTGAAAATACTTTGTACCACCATGTTGGTGCCATGGATGTTGCGTAAATACTGGCTGTTTTTCCTTTTAGTAACTTTTTAAACTGCTGACCCCTTAAGTAGTTCCAAATAAAACTTCCTTGGTTATTTGCAGAGTATGCAATTCCTGGCGTGAAAACACGATCAATCCAACCCTTCAATAAACTAGGCATACTACTCCACCAAATTGGATAAACAAAAATAAAATGATCTGCCCACTGGATTAATTCCTTAGAGCGAAGTATGAAAGAGTCCTCTTCCATACGTTTTCGATAACCATATCGTAATACAGGATCAAAATCTATCTCATTTAGGTTAATAGATTCAAGCTCATGGCGATTTGAGTTAATATTTCCTACAATCGTTCGAAAAATTTCTTGACAGAAACTTTCCTTGTCAGGATGTCCGTTGATGACTAAAATTTTCATTCATTTTCTCCTATCTAATCCAACACTTTGACTTCTAGCATCATACCACGTATCTGAGTTGCTAGTTTAAAATCAAGCACTTCGACGGCTTCTTGCATTTGTTTTTCCAGTTTCTTGACGAGTTCTTTATGCTTTAGTTTTTGAGGTTATTGATATCGACTTCCTTGTCCTCTTCTTTGGAAACTGCCTTGGTCACGGCAATAAGGTCACGTATAATCTCAGTAAACCTTAAGTTCTCAATACAGTGTATATTTTAGTGCCTCTTGCTCCTATTTTTAATAAGACAATAAAGTTTTAAGTCTGTTTAAGATTTTTAAAACTCTTGATTAAAGTAAGAATATACGCCATTAATTTATTTCTAAAATACTCAATGATAGCACCAGAAAAAAACAGGGCCAGTGTCATAACTAGAATAATAATGACAAACATAGAAAATTCTTGTTCTTCAACTAAAGTATGGATGGTTGGTATAATCCTTCTAAAAATAAGAGGATGTACATGAAACAGATAAACCCCCAAAGTTAGTGGAGATACTAAAAGAACTAGTTTCTTAAAAGTTAAGGGAAGATTTTTAATATTCAAGAAGAGTAAAAATATTGCTATTCCTTGCAGTGTGACCGTAGGAGAAATATAACTTCTCCACTGTTCAAAACCAAGCCAGCACAATATAAAAGTTAAACTCGTTAGAAATAAAATGAATCCACTAACATTACGTATTTGAAAACGACTTTCGTAATTTGATTTTCTAATTATTGCTCCTAAAGTGTACAAGAGGATCATCCATAATACACTATATCCACCCCACAAGCCCAGAAAATCTTGTTTAAATACTGTGGGTATGACAGAAAAGTATATAAATGCTCCACTAACAATTGGAAGCAATTGTTCTTTTTTCAATGTCAGCACTGCTTGATTCAAAAAGGGTGCTATTAAGACTAAACCAAAATAACAACTCATATACCAATACTGTCCATGACTTATTGGAGTTAAAGCTGAAAACCAATCACTTAAGTTGACAGATGATTTTGAAAAAATAGCAAATACAGAAGTAATTGAAATAGTATAGAAAATAATCTGTACCCAAAAACTAAACATTTTTTTATAACTAAATTGTGAATAAAGACCGACATACCCACTGATTAAAATATAAATATTTACAGCTGAATATGAGAAAGCTTCTAAAAAATTGGCAAAAATATAGTAAAAATCTTTTTGACTATCAACTTTCTCCAAAATTCCTCCCATACCCAAAACATGTAAATTGCAAATCATCAACATAGCTAAAATTCTACAACATTCAATGCCTATGTGTTTTGTTTTTTTTGCTGTCATATTAAGTCTTTCTATATATTTCTATTTCTTTATATTTTTTTCAGTTTAACGCCTTCACTTCCAGCATCATATCACGAATCTGAGCTGCTAGTTCAAAGTCAAGTACTTCGACAGCTTCTTGCATTTGTTTTTCTAGTTTCTTGACTAGTTCTTTACGCTCTTGTTTGTTGAGGCTGTTGATATCAACTTCCTTGTCCTCTTCCTTAGCAACTGCCTTGGTCACAGCAATCAGATCACGGATTTCTTTTTTAATAGTTTGTGGAACGATACCATGCTCCTCATTATAAGCCATCTGGATTTTGCGACGGCGGGCCGTCTCATCAATAGCACGTTGCATAGACTGGGTAACTGTGTCAGCATACATAATCACATGCCCTTCGCTATTACGAGCAGCACGTCCAATGGTCTGAATAAGTCCGCGTTCATTGCGAAGAAAACCTTCCTTGTCAGCATCGAGAATGGCAACCAAGCTTACTTCAGGAACGTCAATCCCTTCACGGAGGAGGTTGATTCCGACCAAAACATCAAAGACACCCAAGCGTAGGTCACGGATAATCTCCGTCCGTTCCAAGGTCTTGATATCCGAGTGCATATACTTGACTTTTATGCCCATTTCTTTGAAGTAGTCAGTTAAATCCTCTGCCATTTTCTTGGTCAAAGTTGTGATAAAGGTACGTTCGTTCTTTTCAACACGGGCATTAATTTCACCTAGGAGGTCATCAATCTGTCCCATAGTTGGACGAACTTCAACTTCTGGATCCAAGAGTCCCGTTGGACGAATGATTTGTTCAATAACTGTCTCGGTCTGTTCATTTTCATAGTCACCTGGTGTCGCTGAAACGTAAACAATCTGATGGACATGACTTTCAAACTCTTCACGACGGAGGGGACGATTATCCAAAGCAGACGGCAAGCGGAAACCATAATTTACTAACATTTCCTTACGCGAACGGTCTCCATTGTACATGCCCTTGATCTGCCCCATGGTCATGTGGCTCTCGTCAATCATGATTAAGAAATCATCTGGGAAGAAGTCAAGCAATGTATAAGGAGGTTCTCCTTCGCTCCGTCCATCCATGTGACGAGAGTAGTTCTCAACACCGTTGGTATAACCCATCTCACGCAGCATTTCAATATCATACTCTGTCCGCTGTTTCAAACGCTGGGCTTCTAGCAGTTTGCCTTCCTTTTCAAAGACAGCTAACTGCTCCTCCAACTCCGCCTGAATCTTGGCAATAGCAACTTCCATGTGATCATCATTGGTCACAAAGTGAGTGGCAGGGAAAATCGCCAGATGGTCCACTTCTCCCAATACCTGACCAGTCAAGGCTTCAACCTCACGGATACGGTCAATCTCATCTCCGAAGAATTCTACTCGAAAAGCGTGTTCATCACGGGAAGCTGGGAAAATTTCTACCACATCCCCACGCACACGAAATCTTCCCCGTTGGAAATCAATATCATTACGTTCAAACTGAATATCGACCAAGTCATTCAAGAGTTTATCACGAGAAATCTCAAGACCTGGACGCAAACTTACGACGCTATCAGCGTATTCCTTGGGCGAACCTAAACCATAGATACAAGAGACAGAAGCCACAACGATGACATCATTACGCTCCAGAAGGGCTGAAGTCGCTGAGTGACGGAGCTTATCAATCTCATCATTGACGGAACTGTCCTTCTCGATATAAGTATCGCTAGAAGGAACATAGGCTTCTGGCTGGTAATAATCATAGTAGGATACGAAGTACTCAACAGCATTTTCAGGGAAAAATTCCTTGAATTCTCCATAGAGCTGACCCGCCAGAGTCTTATTGTGAGCAATGACCAGTGTTGGTTTATTGACCTTGGAAATAACCTGACTCATGGTATAGGTTTTCCCTGTCCCAGTAGCACCCATCAGGATTTGAGCTTTTTCCCCTCCTTCGATATTATCGACCAGCTGCTCGATGGCTTGGGGTTGATCTCCTGATGGTTGGTATTTTGATACTAGTTTAAATTGATTATCTGTAATCCGATTGATCATAAGAATCCTCTCTCGATGTGCTATTCCTATTTTAGCATACTTGTAGCATTTTCACGAAGAAAAGGACGGACCTAAGTCACATCCTTTCATTTTCTTTCTTTAATTGATAAGCGAGATAGACAATCAGCAATAACAAAACCAGACTTGTCATGATAGAACCTTCTATACCAAAAGAACCACCTGATAGCCAATCTTGATTGCCTTGTGGTAAAAAGGTCATCAGAGACGTTCCTGATGGTTGACCACTAACTAAAATCCCAAATAGATTTCCTTGAGCAAAATTCCAAGCCCCATGAATACCTGCAACACCCCAAACAGTATCGGTTTTGAGAAGGTAAAGAGCCATGGTAACTCCGAATAAGAAGAGATTCGCTAGAGATAGAGGTGTTAGACCAGAATTCCCCGCATGAAGCAGGGTAAAAAGTACGCTAGATATAACAATAGCAAGTTTTAGATTTGTTCTTGAGGCCAATTGAGGAAGGAGCCAAGCACGGGACACCACTTCTTCTGCTGTCCCCTGTAAAATCCAGAATGGGATAGTAAAGACTACAAAAGTAAGCGAATAAGGATTCAAGCGAATGGATTCCAAACGATATTGCCCCAAGACCACCAAACCTAACAAGGTCAGAAGAAAAAGTGCCAAACCTAGGCCAAATCCTTTCAGAAGACTGCTAAGGAAATTTTCTCTATAAAATCCCAAGGTTCTAATAGATCTTTTCTCAACTTTTTTAGTCCATCTGAACACAGTGTTGAGAATAAAACCAAAGGACAGCAATGCTAAAATTAAACGAAAGTCACTTGTTTTATCCGTCAAGTTCTGCTGCAAGGTTTGCAAGTAAGTTGCAAGATTTTGACCAGCCTCTCCAAAATTTCTAGCAAGTCCGATGAGAGCTAACAAGCTAATACCATACAAAGTATATGCAACAAACTCTCCTATAAAGACAAAAACAAAGGCTAACAAAGGACTTGTGTAAATATTTAAACTCATTTGGGAAGATTGGAAGTCTTTAAATATTCTTTTATTCTTCATGTTGCTACCCTCACTTTCTTCTATTACATACTATTATTATATTATTTTATAGTAGCAATTCAAGAAGGAAAAGAAAATATAGATGTTATATTTTCTGACACAAAAATATAAAAATTTGCCTTTTCGCCTTTTTTCTGGTATAATGGAAAAATATTCGAAAAAGGAGACTAAAAATGAAGAAAAAAATACTAGCATGTTTGCTCATTTTATTTCCCATTTTCTCACTAGGCATGGCAAAAGCTGATACTGTTAAGATTGTGTCTGATACAGCTTACGCACCTTTTGAGTTTAAAGATTCAGATCAAACCTACAAAGGGATTGATGTTGATATTATCAATAAAGTCGCAGAAATCAAAGGATGGAACATCCAAATGTCTTATCCCGGCTTTGACGCAGCTGTAAATGCAGTGCAGTCAGGTCAAGCAGATGCTATTATGGCAGGTATGACAAAAACAAAAGAACGTGAAAATGTCTTTACCATGTCTGATACCTATTATGATACAAAAGTTGTCATTGCTACGACAAAGGCAAATAAAATCACCAAATATGAGGAACTTAGCGGAAAAACAGTTGGAGTTAAGAACGGAACTGCCGCTCAACGTTTCCTAGAAAGCATCAAAGATAAATACGGTTTCTCTATTAAAACCTTTGATACAGGTGATTTGATGAATAACAGTCTAAGTGCTGGTGCTGTAAATGCCATCATGGATGACAAACCTGTTATTGAGTATGCGATTAACCAAGGACAAGATCTCAGCATCAATATGGATGGCGAAGCTGTTGGAAGCTTTGCTTTTGGTGTCAAGAAAGGGAGCAAGTATGAACACTTGGTTACCGAGTTTAACGAAGCCTTAGCACAAATGAAGAAGGATGGTAGCTTGGAGCAAATCATCCAAAAATGGACAGCTTCTACAACTACGGCAAGCCCAACGACAACTACTGCTGCTGGACAAAAAGCTACTCCATTGAAAAGTAAGTACATTATTGCCAGTGACTCATCTTTTGCCCCATTCGTCTTTCAAAATTCAAGCAATCAATACACCGGTATTGATATGGACCTCATCAAGGCCATTGCCAAAGATCAAGGTTTTGAAATTGAAATTACTAACCCAGGATTTGATGCAGCCATCAGTGCTGTTCAAGCAGGACAAGCAGATGGTATCATTGCTGGTATGTCTGTAACAGATGCCCGTAAGGAAACCTTTGACTTCTCAGAATCATACTACACAGCAAATACGATTCTCGGTGTAAAAGAATCAAGCACCATTGCTTCTTATGAAGACCTCAAAGATAAAACTGTCGGTGTTAAAAACGGAACTGCTTCTCAAACGTTCCTTACTGAGAACCAAAGCAAATACGGCTATAAGATTAAAACCTTCGCAGATGGCGCATCAATGTATGACAGTCTGAATACTGGCTCTATTGATGCTGTGATGGATGATGAGCCAGTTCTCAAATATTCTATCAGCCAAGGTCAAAAATTGAAAACGCCGATCGCTGGAACTCCAATCGGTGAAACAGCCTTTGCCGTTAAAAAGGGTACAAATCCAGAATTGATCCAGATGTTTAATAATGGACTTGCGAACCTCAAAGCTAACGGAGAATTCCAAAAGATTCTTGACAAGTACCTAGCTAGCGAAACTTCAACTGACTCTACAAGTACGGTTGACGAAACAACCATTTGGGGCTTGCTTCAAAACAACTACAAACAACTTCTTAGTGGACTTGGAATCACTCTTGCCTTAGCACTTATTTCATTTGCAATCGCCATTGTCATTGGTATTATCTTTGGTATGTTTAGCGTTAGCCCATACAAATCTCTTCGTCTTATCTCTGAGATTTTCGTTGACATTATCCGTGGTATTCCCTTGATGATTCTTGCAGCCTTCATTTTCTGGGGTATTCCAAACTTCATCGAGTCCATCACAGGCCATCAAAGTCCAATTAACGACTTTGTAGCTGGTACCATAGCCCTCTCACTCAATGCTGCTGCTTATATCGCTGAAATTGTTCGTGGTGGAATCCAAGCTGTTCCAGTTGGGCAAATGGAAGCCAGCCGCAGTCTTGGTATCTCTTATGGAAAGACCATGCGAAAGATTATCTTGCCACAAGCAACTAAACTAATGCTTCCAAACTTCGTCAACCAGTTCGTTATTGCTCTTAAAGATACAACCATCGTATCTGCCATTGGTTTGGTGGAACTCTTCCAAACTGGTAAGATCATCATCGCCCGTAACTACCAAAGTTTCAAGATGTATGCAATCCTTGCTATCTTCTATCTTATCATCATCACGCTTTTGACTAGACTAGCCAAACGCTTAGAAAAGAGGATTCGTTAATGGCAAAACTAAAAATTGATGTAAATGATTTGCATAAGTATTATGGAAAAAATGAAGTTTTAAAAGGCATTACGACTAAGTTCTATGAAGGAGATGTTGTTTGTATCATCGGTCCTTCGGGTTCTGGTAAATCCACTTTCCTCCGTAGCCTTAACCTTCTTGAAGAGGTAACGAGTGGTCACATCACTGTGAATGGTTATGATTTGACTGAAAAATCAACCAATGTCGACCACGTCCGTGAAAACGTCGGAATGGTTTTCCAGCACTTCAACCTCTTCCCTCACATGTCCGTTTTGGATAACATTACCTTTGCTCCAGTTGAACACAAATTGATGACCAAGGCTGAAGCAGAGAAATTGGGAATGGAATTACTAGAGAAAGTTGGCCTTGCTGATAAGGCACATGCCAATCCAGATAGCCTCTCAGGTGGTCAAAAACAACGTGTGGCTATCGCACGTGGACTAGCCATGAATCCTGACATCATGCTCTTTGACGAACCAACTTCTGCTCTCGACCCTGAGATGGTTGGAGATGTATTGAACGTTATGAAGGAATTGGCTGAGCAAGGTATGACCATGATCATCGTAACTCACGAGATGGGATTTGCTCGTCAGGTAGCCAACCGTGTTATCTTTACGGCTGATGGTGAATTCCTGGAAGATGGAACTCCAGATCAAATCTTCGATAACCCGCAACACCCTCGTCTAAAAGAGTTCTTGGACAAGGTCCTAAACGTATAAAACGAAACTGTAAGGAAATCCTTACAGTTTTTTAATTGCGTATTGGATTTTTTGATTTTTTTGAAAATTATGATAAAATAAATGCTATGACAATGAGAAAATCTCATCCCTAGTCCAACTAGGAAAAAATATAGAAATTAGGTAGCTAGATGTCATCAAAGGTTATTGTTACAATTTTCGGTGCGAGTGGAGATTTAGCAAAACGCAAACTCTATCCTTCACTTTTTAGACTCTATAAATCAGGCAATCTTTCTGAGCATTTCGCAGTTATTGGAACAGCTCGTAGACCTTGGAGTAAAGAATATTTCGAATCTGTTGTTGTTGAGTCCATCCTTGATTTGGCAGATAGTACCGAGCAAGCCCAAGAGTTTGCTAGTCATTTCTACTATCAAAGTCATGATGTGAATGATACGGAACATTACATTGCTTTGCGCCAATTACAAGCTGAGCTCAATGAAAAATACCAAGCTGAACACAACAAGCTCTTCTTCTTGTCTATGGCACCTCAGTTCTTTGGAACTATTGCCAAGCACCTCAAATCTGAAAACATTGTTGATGGCAAAGGTTTTGAGCGCTTAATCGTTGAGAAACCATTTGGTACAGACTATGAAACTGCAAGCAAGCTGAATGAAGATCTTCTAGCAACATTTGATGAAGAACAGATCTACCGTATTGACCATTACTTGGGGAAAGAAATGATTCAAAGTATCTTTGCGGTTCGATTTGCCAATATGATCTTTGAAAATGTTTGGAACCGTGAGCACATTGATAATGTGCAGATTACCTTTGCTGAGCGCCTAGGAGTTGAGGAACGTGGTGGCTACTATGATGAATCTGGTGCCCTCCGTGACATGGTTCAAAACCACACTCTCCAGCTCTTATCTCTTCTAGCAATGGACAAACCAGCTAGCTTTACAAAGGATGAGATTCGTGCTGAAAAGATAAAGGTCTTTAAAAACCTCTATCATCCAACTGAGGAAGAACTGAAAGAACAGTTTATCCGTGGTCAATATCGCTCTGGTAAAATCGATGGCATGAAATACATTTCCTATCGTAGCGAGCCAAATGTCGATCCTGAATCTACAACAGAAACCTTTGCCTCTGGTGCTTTCTTTGTAGACAGCGAACGCTTCCGTGGTGTTCCTTTCTTCTTCCGTACTGGTAAACGCCTGACAGAAAAAGGCACTCATGTCAATATCGTTTTTAAGCAAATGGACTCTATCTTCGGAGAACCATTGGCACCAAATATTTTGACCATTTACATCCAGCCAACAGAGGGCTTCTCTCTCAGCCTCAATGGTAAACAAGTAGGTGAAGAATTTAACCTGGCGCCAAGCTCTTTAGATTATCGTACAGATGCTACCGCTACTGGGGCTTCGCCAGACCCATACGAGAAGCTGATCTACGATGTCTTGAACAACAACTCTACCAACTTTAGCCACTGGGATGAGGTAAGTGCTTCTTGGAAATTGATTGACCGTATCGAAGAACTCTGGGCTGAAAATGGTGCCCCACTTCATGACTATAAAGCCGGAAGTATGGGACCTCAAGCTAGCTTTGACTTACTTGAAAAGTATGGAGCCAAATGGACCTGGCAACCAGATATCGCCTATCGTGAAGATGGCCGTTTAGAATAGCAAGAATATCCTGCAAGATTGACTTGCAGGATATTTATTTTCTATTAAATCAAGCCTTCTAAGAGACCCTTCATAAAGTTTTCAGAGTTAAATTCACCAATATCATCGATTTTTTCACCAAAACCAATCAATTTTACAGGGATATTGAGTTCTTCTCGAATTGCCAGTACGACACCACCTCGAGCAGTTCCATCAATCTTAGTCAATACAATTCCTGTCACAGGGGTGATTTTCGAAAATTCCTTAGCTTGTACCAAAGCATTCTGTCCAGTTGACGCATCAAGTGCTAGGAAGGTTTCATGTGGCGCCTCTGGAACGACACGTTTGATAATACGACCAATCTTTTCCAACTCGGCCATAAGGTTGTCCTTGTTTTGCAGACGACCTGCTGTATCAATCATGAGAATATCAATGCCTTCTGCTAGAGCACGTTCCATCCCATCAAAGACTACACTTGCTGGATCAGCCTTTTCAAGCCCCGTCACAACAGGAACATCAACACGGCGGCCCCATTCTGCTAGCTGGGCAACGGCTCCAGCACGGAAGGTATCCGCCGCAACCAGCATGACCTTCTTGCCAGCTTGCTTGTAACGATGTGCTAATTTTCCGATAGAGGTGGTTTTACCAACGCCATTCACTCCAACAAAGAGCATGACTGTCAAACCATTTTGGAAATGGATTTGTTCATCGTAATTGCCATCCTTTTCGTAGAGCTCAACCAATTTCTCGATAATGACACGACGGAGTGCGTCTGGCTTCTTAGCGTTTTCAAGTTTAGCTTCATAGCGTAGTTCTTCTGTTAAGTTTGAAGCGACCTGCACACCAACGTCGCTCATGATGAGCAGTTCTTCCAATTCCTCGAAGAATTCTTCATCGACAGAACGGAAGTTGGCAAAGAAGGCATTCAAACGAGCACCGAATCCCGTACGGGTTTTCTTGAGACTGCGGTCATATTTTTCCTGAACTGTTTCTTCAACTCGAGGATATTCTTCTACTGCTTCAAAAGCAAGCTCTTCTCCAGTTTCTAGAGATTCTTGGATCTCTTCTTCTAAAACTCCTTCAAGCTCTTGGCTTTGCTCTAGCTCATTAGATTCTAACTCAACCTCTTCTTGAACCGTTTCCTCAACTGCTTCTGGTTCAATCTCTTCTTCTGTTAAGGACTGTGGAATTTCTTCTTGAGCAAGAGTTGCCTCCACTTTGTCTCTTGCGGTCTCTTCCTGACTGGTTTCTTCGATAGCCGTTTGGTTTTCTTCAACCTCTTCTGACAAATCAATATTTTCCAGAGCTTCTTTTACAATATCTTCGATTTTCGGCTCTTCTTTTTTCCCGAATAAACGGTCAAATAATCCCATATTCTAATTCTCCTTTAACACATATTCTTCAATAGCCCAAGCAACGGCTTCCTCGTCATTGGTCATGGGGGTAATGACATTGGCAACTTCCTTAACTGCAGGAACTGCATTTTGCATGGCAACTCCCAGACCTGCCCACTCAATCATAGAAAGGTCATTAGCCTCGTCCCCACAAGCCATGACTTGGCTTTGGTCGATTCCCAAGTGTTTAATTAATTTCGCTAAACCTGTTGCCTTGTGGACATTCTTTGGTGACCATTCTAGCAAGAGTTCACGAGATTTAAATATCTCATACTGGTCGTATAATTCTGGTGAAATCTTCTGAATAGCTGCATCCAAAGGTTCCTGAGGAAATGCGGTCACACATTTATTGTAGGTCATCTGACTAGACAAGTCTTCAAAAGCAGTTGGAATAAACGTTAGAGCCGGGTTTAACTGGGCATATAAACTACTTTCTTGGCCATACTGAATCTGATAAACTGTTCCTTCTGAAATGGCGTATAAGGGGATTCCTAGTTTTTCAGTCTCCTCGTAAATTCGAGTCACATCGTCGATTGAAAAAACTGTTTTATCGAGAATCTCCCCCGTATTTTTCTGGACAAGCCCTCCATTAAAGGTGATGGTGTACTCATCCTCCTTTCCATCTGTTCCCAACTCCTTGAGAAAGAAATCCATAGCCTTCAGAGGACGTCCCGTTGTCAGTACGACCTTGATGCCACGATCACGCGCAGCTTTTAAGACTGCCTTGGTTCGATCTGTCAACTTTTTATCCGTTGTCAGTAAGGTACCATCTAAATCAAGTGCAATCAATTTAATATCTGCCATTACAAGCCCTCCATATAAGCCATCACTGACTGGTCCTTGTGGTGGCCAATCACAGCTTCTGCTAATTCTAAAATCTCTGGTCGCGCATTTTCAGGAGCGATTGGGTGCCCGACGACCTGCATCATGTGAAGGTCATTGAGATTATCCCCAAACGCCATGATCTGATCCATGGTTAAACCAAGTTTTTTAGCTAACTCAACAATAGCCACACCCTTATCAACGTAGTCCAAGACAATATCGATGGATTCAAAACCTGTTGTCATGGCATTGACTCCAGGAACGTTTTCGTTGACCCAAGTCTCTCCAGCTTCTATCGTATCTTCTGTGAAGTTCGTGGTGAATTTAAAAATCTCATCCGTAATAGCTTCCAGACTCGCTACTTTTTGAATGTTTTCATTGTAGTGACGGCTGAACTTGAGATAGGTCTCATCGACTGTATCCAATACATAACAAGCTTTTTTCCCTGTCAGCAGCATTTTTCTTTCATCAAAATAGGGCGATTTCTTTAAGGCTTCAAAAGTGCTCAAGTAAAAGTCCCGAGACATGGTAGTCTCGTACATATTCTCTCCATGAAACTCAACATAGCTCCCATTTTCAGCTATAAAAATCACTTCATCACGCACATCAGCAAATAGCTTTTTAAGGGACAAGATACCGCGACCCGAAGCCACAGCAAAATAAATCCCCTTTTCCTTGTAGGAAACGAGTAAGTTTTTGAGGCGTTCCATATCAAACCGACCCTCTCCGTCTAGAAAGGTTCCATCCATATCGGTTGCTACAAGTTTAATCATAAAATCCTTCATACTCCAATTGATAAATCTACCTTCTATTATACCATAGATAAGCTGAAAAAGGAGGAGTCTATGAGGATTGGTTACTGTATTGCAGTGGTTTTCGGTAAATGAGATAAAAAAGAATGTTTTTAATTGAGAAATAAAAGAATTGGACATATTGCAGTAAATTCTATTGGAGGAAAATTTAGCTTTTCAATAGAGTTCAAAAATGATATAATCAACAATGTACTTCATGATACTGTCTCAACTAACCAAAGCTAGTGAGTTTATATTAGCCACGATTTTAGTAAACTGATAGGTGAGAGAATATGTCATAGAAAGCGAGGTAACCTCACAAGAGTAGAGTCCGAGTAATACGAATCTAAGTATAGACTTCATAGCTTAACCAAGTAACGTTTAAAATATCTGTTGAGTATCTTTATGAGATTTCTACATAAGAGAATATTTTAAAAGGAGATGATCGTGGTACTTTTTATACGTCGAATTTACATTCATAAGGCATTCGTTCAAGAACTAACGGAATGGAAAGAAAAACAAGCTCATCTATTACTAGAGTTTACGGACAATACAGAAGACTTACAAATCTTTTAAGAAAGTCCTTTGCAACTGACTGCTCCAATGGTTTCTAATCAAAAGATTAAATTGAAAAAAAGAATGCCTGCGTCATTAAAAATGATTCATAATCACGATTTTCGGCACTCACATGCAGCGTTTCTAGTTTCAAAAGGACTCAGAAACGGTGAGGGGAAAAGATTATATATTTTTTACACTTATGAAACGACTTGGACACAGTAGCATTAATACAACTATCAACATCTACTCGCATTTATTCCCAACTCAACAAAAAGAAGTCGCCAATGCTTTTGACAACTTCTAGGGCAAAAAAATGGCAAAAAAATTTATAAAACAAGGCTCAAAGCCTTGATACGAAAGGAATCTTAAAAATATTATGATGAACATGCAAAACATGATGCGCCAAGCACAAAAACTTCAAAAACAAATGGAACAAAGTCAAGCAGAACTCGCTGCTATGCAATTTGTTGGAAAATCTGCTCAAGACCTTGTCCAAGCGACCTTAACTGGAGATAAGAAAGTTGTTAGTATTGACTTCAGTCCAGCAGTTGTAGATCCAGAAGATCTAGAAACCTTGTCTGATATGACCGTTCAAGCCATCAACGCTGCTCTAGAACAAATCGACGAAACGACTAAGAAAAAACTAGGTGCTTTCGCTGGAAAATTACCATTCTAATCACCTACAGAAAAAGGAGGAAGGTTCACTTCTCCTTTTTTTCTCTGTTAGAAATTAAAGAACTCCGTAGCTTTTTTCAAAAGGAGATCGGTGTATTCTGGATCTTCCTGAGCTGCTGCTAAAGTCTCCTGTAGCATCTCCGTGTCATCTGTAATCATCCCATCCACTGACAACTGCAACGATTTATCAAGTGCGTCAGAGCTATTGATGGTCCATACGTAAAGCTTTTGTTCCGTATACCAAAGTTTAGTAACAAAATATTCATCCAATGTTGAATACTCCATGGTATAGCCAGTTGCCTTGGTTTTTGGGAAAATACTATTATAAGGCAAGATGAAATAAGCTGGAATAGTCGAATCATATTTCAAAACTTGGTCAATCACATGATAGTCTAGTGATTGCATCTGATGACCATACTGCTTGATAATAGAGCCATACTTCTCTAGAAAACGTTCCATCATTTGTGGACTATCTTTTTTACTGGTTTTAATTTCAATCAACAATCTTTGATGAAGTTCATTCGCGCGATTGAGATAGTCATCAAAACTAGATATCTTGGTTCGATAGCCATTTTCAGAAATATCTAACCCTGTCAACTCCTCCAAAGTCAAGTCTTGAGGTCTGACATTGATACCTGCTAAGTTCTTAAGATTGGCGTCATGCATCATCACAAACTGACCATCTTTGGTCTCCTGCACATCCATTTCAATCAAATCTGGTTTCAGTTGCGCTGTTTTTTCCAAAGACTGTACAGTGTTTTGTACACCATTTTTATTTGAAACGCCCCTATGTGAAATGACTAAAGGGGTATTTGTCACAGGAGCTTCCAGATAGATATAACCTTCCAGCGCAAAAAAGATACTAGCACAGCCCATAACTCCCCATCTCATCAAATGGTCTTTTTTTCTTCTTGGCATAATCTCCAGTTCCTCACCTGTCAAAAAGGAGACAAACTTAACAAGGAAATAGGTCAACGCCATATAGTGGATGTTTTTTATCAAGACAAAGTTGATAACTCCAAGAATCAGTGATTCTTTCTGTGTTAAATTGTCAATTACAATCTGTCCTATTAGCAAGGGAGTCAAGAGGAGGAAGAAAAAGAGATAGGTTTTAATAATAATGAGTAGCAAGTTCCAAGCATAAAAGAGAACTTGTTTTTTTGTCTTTTGCAGACTAAATTTTACTCCTTCTCTCACAGTCCTCTTTTCAAAGAGAATCTTCGGAAGGGCAAACATGAGTCGGACAGACACATAGAGCAAAATCCAAGCAGATGCAAAAATCATCAAGCCTACTAGCCAGT
This sequence comes from Streptococcus australis, assembly GCF_901543175.1. Taxonomy (NCBI): domain Bacteria; kingdom Bacillati; phylum Bacillota; class Bacilli; order Lactobacillales; family Streptococcaceae; genus Streptococcus; species Streptococcus australis. The sequence goes on from NZ_LR594040.1 coordinate 1,086,343, forward strand.
GCTTGTCTTCCAGATAAGTCACGATAAAGTCTGGAATAACGATTTTATTTAAGTAATAAATTTTTAAAATTTTCCTGATAAAAGGAAAGAGCATGGCCACGTAAAAGAATACAAAGGCCATCTTACAGAAGCTCAAGCGTTTCATGAACAGAAAACTTTGTTGGAAAACTTTGCGACTGTACTCAATCAAGGTTCTCTTTTCGTGGTAGAGAAGGTGACGCGCCCCAATAAAGAGGAGGCAAATCTGGAAATAGGCCACCAAAAGATTGATTACAATCAAGACAAGAAAGGCCAGACTGATTAAAGGAGAACTCGTGATAATGGCAAAAATATTATTGTAAGAAATAAACAAATAGCCCGTCTGGCTGAGTAAAAGACCAGCAAGCCAAGAATTGAGAGGTAGCCACAGATATTCCACCATCATGAAAATTAAGAAAAAGAGGAAGAGAACTTTATCTAGGTTGAGGTAAATTTTCCTAAAACCTAGTTTTTTAGGTTTTTCAGGTTTCATAAGCACTCCTAGTCTAGAAATTGAGATAAGTCTAGCCCACCAAAAGGATTCATGGATAGATTACTCTGTTCTTCTAATAATAGTTTTCCTTCGTCAGACTCCAGAAAGGCTTCATAAACACGCGCTGTCATACGGGCATCTTCTAAACTATTATGCGATTGACCTTTAAAGCCTAAAAAATTCGCAACGGTTTGCAGTTTGAGATTAGCTATGCCGTGTAGGTCGGAACTACGACGTTCAAAAGCCTCATCATATAGGTCGACCTTATACTGGTCACGATAGTCCAAGCCATGCTCCATGAGAATAGGCAAATCACTCTTGGCTGCATTGTAGCCAACAATGGGTAAGTTGCCAACAAATCCCTGAAAGTATTTTAAAACTTGCTCTACTTTTGGCGCATCTTTCAAGGTTTCAGCTGTAATTCCTGTCAAACCATTGATAAAACTCTTTAAAGGCACGCTGGTATGGACATAAGAATCAAAGGCATCTATTTCATGACCATCTTGAAAACGAACTGCTGATACCTGAATTAAATGGGTAACCCCTTCGTGTTGATTGAATTCTAAGTCAAAGGCGATATAGTCTCTTAATTTTTCCATCTTTTACCTCAATTCCGACTCAATTTAAACTATAAATAATAAAAGAAGCTATTAGGTTAGTGAATAACCCAAACAGCTTCTTTATTTTCCTCCAAACAGGCGAGCAAAAAAGCCTCTTTTGGTTGCTTGGACTTCTTCTTTTGCTTGGTCCAACTCTAGTTTCAAGCTTTCTTGATCCTTCATGGCTTGAAGAGTTAACTGTTGCTGTTGATCCAATTGTTTGTCCTTTTCAGCAATCTGGCGATCTTTGATGCGCATCTGCTCATCTTTTTCTGCTAACTGCTGGTCTTTAGCCTTGAGTTGCTCATACAATCGAAGAATTTCAGCATTTTTCTCATCGACCAAGATTTCCATCAGTTCGCGTTGTTTGACATCATCACTGACTGGTTCATCTTCAAAAATCGTTTTTTTGTAGATTTCTTCTAGCTTGATTAAGCCACTTCGAGTAACTACTGTTACGCCTTTGTCATTTTTTTTCGTGTCTTCTTCGGGAAGTTCTTTGACACGATTGTTGATTGCCTGACGAGATAGTCCTAAGACCTCTGCAATCTCGCTGACGGTCATTTCAATACTCATAATATCCTCTGAAACGTTTTCTAGCTTTTCTTTATTTAAATCTTATCATAAGCAAGAAAAACTGTCAAATTTTGGCTTAATTCAAGGCCTTTAAAAAGGCTAGTAAAACTTGGGCAGAACGACGTCCGGCTTCAATGATAAACTCATCAAATGAGATAGAGGCTTCGTGATTGGCATTGTCACTCATAGCGCGAATAACTAGGAAAGGTAGGTCAAGAGCCTGAGCTGCCTGAGCAATGGCTGCCCCTTCCATTTCAACTGCTAAAACATCTGGAAAGTGGGACTTGATACTAGCAATCTTATCATCTCCAGCTATAAAACTGTCCCCTGTAGCAATCAAGCCTAGGTGCCAAGTCTGCTCTAATTGAGATAAACTTTCTTGAATCCTAGCGATAAAGTTCTTATCGGATTCAAAGTAAAGAGGTTGACCAGCCATCTGACCATAAGCATAGCCAAATGCAGTCACGTCCACATCATGATAGACTAGTTTATCCGCAATCACGACATCACCAACAGCAATCCCTTCTGCAAGAGCACCTGCTGATCCTGTATTGATGATGGCTTCTACTTGAAAATGGTCAGCTAACACCGCTACACTCATAGCCGACATGACCTTTCCAATCCCACTCTGAACTAGGACAACTTCTGTCTTGCCAATAATTCCAGTGTAGTAAGTATTTCCCAAGACCTGAACTTCTTGAGGTTTATCCAAATTCTGAGTTAAATGTATCAGCTCTTCTGGCATGGCAGCAATGATTCCAATTTTCATTTCATGTCCTTTCAATTACAAGAGTTTCATCGCCAAAATTAACAAAATCAAGAGTAGAATGACTGCAAATAAGATGCGATTGAGTTTCGAATTAAAAACATTTCTCTTAGTGTTCTCAATGCGACGGCTCTTATGAATCGTTGGTTCTACTTCGATTGTAAGTGTATCTTGACTAAAACCGTTGTCTCTAGAACGTGAATAGCCAAAATGTTGTGAAGCAGTTGGCAGGATTTTGGTTTCCTCATCATCTTGGAGGGGTGGTCCTGAGATTTTCTCACCACGATTGGCACGTTCAATCATTTCATCTGTTAATAAAGGTTTTCCCATAGGTTGCTCCTCTATTTCTTTTGTAGTTCCCAGTACTGGATCGCCATGATAGTCTTGGCATCACAGATATGACCTGACTGGATCAGGTTCTTGGCCTCCTCTAGACTCACTTCTAGGACTTCCAAGGTTTCATCATCATCTTGCGGACGAGGATTATCTACCTTAGTTAAATCACTTGCTAGGTAGAGTTTTAATTTTTCATTGCAAAAACCAATTGCTGAATAGAAATCGTATAAGAGTTCTAACTTACCTGTGTAGGCAACTTCCTCTTCTAGTTCTCGAAGGGCGGCTGCCATAGGATCAGCATTTTCACCAATTTCAAGTTTCCCAGCAGGAATCTCATAAGAGACAGCCTCGATAGTCTTTCGGTATTGCTTAACGAGGACAATTTTATCCTCAGCTGTCACGGCTAGAACACAAACGGCTCCATTGTGAAAAATCAAGTCACGTTGAGCAGTTCCTTTTCCTTCTGGCAGTTCCACCTGATCTTGCACCAGTTTAAAGATAGGACCTTGATAGATTTCCTTCCGGCTAATCGTTTTTTCTTCAAATTCCATAATCAGTTCCTACTGGTTTTTCGGATGATGAGGCAAACGTGTTGCGTATTCGTCTTTATTAACCTGACGTCCACGACCAATAGCAATAGCATCCGCTGGGACATCTTTAGTAATAGTTGAACCAGCACCAACGAGAGAATTATCTCCAAGTTCTACAGGGGCGATGATGGTTGAGTTTGAGCCAACAAAGACATTGTTGCCAATAACGGTCTTATATTTGTTTTTCCCGTCATAGTTTACTGTAATCGTACCTGCGCCAAAGTTAACGTGGCTACCTACTTCACAGTTTCCGATATAGGTCAAATGACCTGCCTTAGTATTTTCACCGATTGAAGAACCTTTAACTTCTACGAAGTTACCGATATGAACTTGGGCACCGAGGCTTGAACCTGGACGAATATGGGCATAAGGACCAACAGTCACACCGTCTGCAACCGTACTTTCCTCAATCATAGAATTCGTAATCACGGCACCAGCTCCAATGGTGCTATCCACGATATAAGTTCCATTTGTTAAAACAGTCTCTGCCTCAATCTTCGTTTGACCTTTCAAGGTAACGTTAGCTTCGATTTGAACTTCAGGAGCAATCTCGACATCAATGTCGATGTAGGTTGCTTCTGGATTAACAAAACTAACACCATTAACCATGTGAGCGTGATTGATACGGCGACGCATCACTGCTTCCGCAGTAGCAAGAGCTACACGGTCATTTACTCCAAGACTTTCATCAAAGTCCTTGAGAGTATAGGCACCAACCTTCTCACCCGCATTACGGAAGATACCAATCACATCGGTTATATAGTATTCTCCTTGAGCATTATTAGTATTGATATTTTTAAGGGCTTCAAAAAGACGTTCATTGTCAAACACATAAGTTCCTGTATTAATTTCCTTGATTTGCTGTTCAAAATCTGTCGCATCTTTTTGCTCGACAATACGAAGCACTTCAGCGTTATCGTTGCGGACAATTCGACCGTATCCAAAAGGATTTGCCGCTTCAGCTGTCAGGATAGTCGCAACATTTTTGTGATTGATGTGGAAATCCAAGAGATTTTTTAAACTTTCACCCGTAATCAGAGGTGTATCACCAGCGATAACCAAGGTATGACCAGTCAGACCTTCTAAGATTGGCTCTGCCATCATCACAGCATGCCCTGTACCTAATTGCTCCGATTGAGTGACAAAGTCTGTCTGTCCAGCCAAGACTTGCTCAACTAACTCAGCCTTGTGTCCCACTACGGTAACTGTCTTTTCAGGTTGAATAGCACCAACACTACGAAAAACGTGTTCCAACATTGAAATTCCTGCTACTTTATGAAGTACCTTAGGAAGATCTGATTTCATGCGAGTACCTTTACCCGCTGCTAAAATAATGGCATAATTTGACATACTATTCTCTTTTCTCTAAAAATTCCCTTATATTATACCATATTTTTACTTTTAAAGAACAAACAAACAGGTACTTTCCTGAAAATCTCCCCTACTTGTCTACATTTCTGAGTTGTTTCCTTTGATTTTTTTTAGATTTTACGATAAACTAAATAGATATGAGAAAACAGATTCATCCTGCTATTATTTTTAGTTTATTTGGAATTTTCATAGCGATTTTACTCCTCAACAAACCAAGTTTTGAGGACCATCCCGTCAAGTCAAAACCAAATGCTGTTCAGGTTGAAAATCAGGCCTTGCATAATCTTGACAAACCTATTATTGATGTCTCTGGTTGGCAAAGACCTGAGGAAATCAACTACGACACCTTATCTCAAAACATTTCTGGTGTTATCGTTCGCGTGCACAATGGGGCACAGCACACTGAAACAAATGATGCTGCCTTTATCAATGGTGTCGATAAAGCCTATAAAAATCACATTGCAGAATTTCAAAAACGTAATGTCCCTGTGGGTGTGTATGCTTACGTAGCTGGAAAAAGTAAAGAAGATATGGAAAAGGCCGCTGAAGTCTTCTACAATGCTGCTTCTCCCTACAATCCTAGCTACTACTGGTTAGACGTTGAAGAAAAAACAATGTCCAATATGAATGAAGGTGTTGAAGCTTTTCGTGCCAAACTGGAATCTTTAGGCGCTAAAAACATTGGCATCTATATTGGAGTTTACTTTATGCAAGAGCACAGTATCAATACAGATAAGTTCACTGCTATTTGGATTCCTTCCTATGGAACTGACTCTGGTTATTTTGAAACTAAGCCAAATACGGATCTGGACTACGATCTCCACCAGTACACTTCTAAAGGAAGAATTGCAGGATTTGAACATCATTTGGACATCAATTTGATTTCTACTGCTAAAGAGAAGGAAGAAACCTTCAGAAAGCTATTTTTAAGACCATAAGACAAGTGAAAATAACAAACTTTTTCACTTGTTTTTTCATTTTTTTGCCGTCTGTGTTATAATTGAAAGCATAGAGAAGAATTTTATGAAATTGAGGATTTTATTATGTTTTCATGGATTGCACGAGTTATTAAAGGAATCGTCATCGCCTTAGGATTTATCTTACCTGGAATTTCTGGAGGAGTTCTGGCTGCAATATTAGGTATCTACGAGCGAATGATCGGCTTTCTAGCTCATCCTTTTAAGGATTTCAAAACAAATGTCTTTTACTTTATACCAGTAGCTATTGGGATGTTGCTAGGTATTGGTTTGTTTTCTTATCCAATCGAATATTTGCTAGAAAATTACCAAGTCTATGTTTTATGGAGTTTTGCAGGAGCTATCATTGGTACAGTACCTAGCCTCCTTAAAGAATCTACTCGGGAGTCTGATCGTGATAAGATTGACCTAGTCTGGTTCTGGACTACCTTTATCATTTCTGGGTTGGGTCTTTACGCTCTCAATTTTGTCGTAGGATCACTCAGCGCAAGTTTTGCAAACTTCATCTTAGCGGGTACTCTTTTAGCTCTGGGTGTCTTGGTCCCTGGTTTAAGTCCGTCAAACCTACTCTTGATTTTGGGACTGTATGCTCCTATGCTAACTGGTTTTAAAACCTTTGATTTATTTGGAACCTTCCTTCCTATCGGCATTGGTGCAGGAGCAACCCTCGTTATCTTTTCAAAATTGATGGACCATGCCTTGAACAACTATCACTCTCGTGTTTATCACTTTATCATTGGCATTGTTCTTTCAAGTACTCTTTTAATTTTGATTCCAAACGATGGAAATGCTGAAAGTATCCAGTACTCTGGACTTTCCGTTGTGAGCTATGTTCTCGTTGCCTTCTTCTTTGCGCTTGGTATCTGGCTTGGTATCTGGATGAGTCAATTGGAGGATAAGTATAAATAATGGCAAAAAAAGTCAAGATTAAAAAAACCTTGGTCGAACAAATCTTGACCAAGGCAGGCATTGAGCATACAGGCATTCAAATCAATGCGCTTGAAGGAGAACTTCCTCCTGAATACGACAGAAAACAGATATTTAAAACATTGGCACTTTTGGGAGACAAGACGGGACCAATCATCGGAATCATCCCCATAACAGAACACCTCGCCGAGAAAAAACTAGCAAAGGTTTCTGGCAATAAAAAAGTGAGCATGATTCCACAAAAAGACTTAGAAAAAACGACAGGTTATATTCACGGCGCTAATAACCCCGTAGGCATTCGCCAAAAACACAATTATCCAATTTTTATTGATCAGACTGCTTTGGATTTGGACCAAATGATCGTTTCTGCTGGGGAAGTCGGACATAGCATCATCATACGCCCTCGAGACTTGGCCAGCTTTGTAAAAGCGGATTTTGCTGATATCTTGGAGGAAAGTAAGTAATGAAACTCTATTTTGTCCGTCATGGTCGGACTGTCTGGAATCTTGAAGGACGTTTTCAAGGTGCTAGTGGTGACTCGCCCCTTCTTCCAGACTCCATTGACATCCTAAAACAACTGGGGCAGTATCTTAAGGAAATTCCTTTTGATACGATTTATTCTAGTGATTTACCCAGAGCAGTTAAGTCTGCTGAAATTATCCAAAGTCAACTCCAGACCCCTTGTCCTTTAAAAAGCATTCCTGACCTACGTGAATGGCAACTTGGAAAACTTGAAGGTTTAAAAATCGCAACGCTCAATGCGATCTATCCACAACAAATCAAGGCCTTTCGCTCCAATCTGGCTCAGTTTGATACAAGGATGTTTGAAGCGGAATCCCTTTACAGTACTACCAAACGCACCATTCAATTTATCAAATCTCTGAAAGGAAGTCCGGCTGAAAACATTCTAATCGTCGGTCATGGTGCAAATCTCACTGCTAGCCTTCGAACACTTTTAGGTTATAAAGAGGCTCACCTTCGCAAAGATGGAGGCTTGGCCAATGCTAGTTTGACGATTTTGGAGACTGAGGATTTTGAATCCTTTACTCTCGAAAGATGGAATGACACTTCCTATCAGGAAAAATAATGGAACTTGATCCCACTGGTCAAGTTCTTTTTAGTTTTCAAAGAATATCCGTGAATTTCTCTGCTATTTATGATAAAATGGGAGTATCGTAAAAAATGACTCATCGTATCAAATTTTGAGTAAAATTAGGAGGAACCCATGTCTACAGAACATATGGAAGAACTAAATGACCAGCAGATCGTTCGCCGTGAAAAAATGGCTGCGCTCCGTGAACAAGGAATCGATCCCTTCGGAAAACGTTTTGAACGTACTGCTAACTCACAAGAGCTTAAAGAGAAATTTGCAGAACTCGATAAAGAACAATTACATGAATTAAACGAAACTGCTACAATTGCAGGACGCTTGGTAACTAAACGTGGTAAAGGAAAAGTCGGCTTTGCCCATCTCCAAGATCGTGAAGGTCAAATCCAAATCTACGTTCGTAAAGACGAAGTTGGTGAAGAAAACTACGAAATCTTCAAAAAGGCTGACCTAGGAGACTTCCTCGGTGTCGAAGGTGAGGTTATGCGTACAGATATGGGAGAGCTCTCTATCAAAGCCACACACATCACGCACTTGTCTAAAGCGCTTCGTCCTCTTCCCGAGAAATTCCACGGTTTGACTGATGTTGAAACCATCTATCGTAAACGTTACCTAGACTTAATTTCTAACCGTGAAAGCTTTGAGCGTTTTGTCACTCGTTCAAAAATCATCTCTGAAATCCGTCGTTATCTAGACCAAAAAGGTTTCCTTGAAGTGGAAACACCTGTCCTTCACAACGAAGCCGGTGGTGCTGCTGCTCGTCCATTTATCACTCACCACAATGCCCAAAACATTGACATGGTTCTTCGTATTGCAACTGAGCTTCACTTGAAACGCCTCATCGTTGGTGGTATGGAACGTGTTTACGAGATTGGCCGTATCTTCCGTAACGAAGGAATGGACGCCACTCATAACCCTGAGTTCACTTCTATCGAAGTTTATCAAGCTTATGCTGACTTCCAAGATATCATGGACTTGACGGAAGGTATTATCCAACACGCTGCTAAATCAGTCAAAGGTGATGGCCCAGTAAACTATCAAGGAACTGAAATTAAGATCAATGAACCGTTTAAACGTGTCCATATGGTGGATGCTATCAAGGAAATTACTGGTGTTGATTTCTGGCAAGATATGACTTTTGAAGAAGCAAAAGCTATCGCTGCTGAGAAGAAAGTTCCAGTTGAAAAACACTACACTGAAGTTGGCCACATTATCAACGCCTTCTTTGAAGAGTTTGTTGAAGAAACCTTGATCCAACCAACCTTTGTCTATGGACATCCAGTAGCTGTGTCTCCACTCGCTAAGAAAAATCCTGAAGACGAACGCTTTACTGACCGCTTTGAGCTCTTCATCATGACCAAGGAATACGGTAATGCCTTTACTGAGTTGAATGATCCAATCGATCAGCTTAGCCGTTTTGAAGCTCAAGCAAAAGCTAAAGAACTTGGGGATGATGAAGCGACTGGCATCGACTATGACTACATCGAAGCCCTCGAATACGGTATGCCACCAACAGGTGGTTTGGGAATCGGTATCGACCGTCTCTGCATGCTCCTCACTGATACAACTACTATCCGTGATGTATTGCTTTTCCCAACAATGAAATAAACTCTTATCCTCTGGCCCTTGCCAGAGGATTTTTAATACTAAAAGAGACTGAGGAAAAACTCAATCTCTTTTCTTATTCTTGATTTTTAACTTGACTGGTGGCTACATCTTCCCCAAACCATTTCTGGCTGATTTCCTGGAATTTTCCTTCTTGGTATAGTGAGATAAAGGCTTGGTTCAATGCAGCTAGCAACGTTTTATCAGCAGGTCTAACACCCACTGCAAAAGCTTCACTTTCAAATCCAGCTGAAAAGACATTGTAGTCACTTAATATCCCTTCAGACTGGAGGTAGTAATTGGCATAGACACGGTCAATCAACAAGGCATCAATCCGATCATTTTTCAAATCAATCAAGGCTTCATTGAAACTTTGGTATTGATTGGCCTTCTGATCTTTTACCTGATTTTTTAGCAAATCTGGCTGCGCTTCAAAGTTCAAATAACCAGAAGATCCAGCCTGAGCTCCCAAAACCTTGTTATTCATATCTTTGACTGACTGGATATTTTGAGATTTTTTAGAAACTAAAATTTGCTGATTTTCCATATAAGGTATGGTAAAGGCGACCTTCTCCCGCCTTTCATCTGTTGCAGAATAACCATTCCAGATGGCATCAATGGTACCATTTTGTAGTTCGGTTTCTTTCATATCCCAGTCGATGGGTTGAAAATTCACCTGAATTCCAAGTTTTTCAGAGACAGCTTGGGCTAGGTCTATATCAAAACCTACATATTGACCATTCTTCTCTTCGAATCCCATGGGAACGAAGGTATTGTCAAATCCAATGGTAATGCTGCCCTGTTCTTGATATTTGGCCCAATTATCCTGCTTCGGATCACTGACCTTTTGCGTACAAGCTGTCAGGAAGAAGTTAAAGAACAGAGCAAGTACAAGGGCAATTTTCTTTCTCTTCATAGGCACCTCCTACTTTGGATCAACCTTAAGGATCTGATCAGCAATGTTTTCCGCAAACTGAAGATCGTGCGTCACAACAATCTGGGTCATACCACGCTCTTTATTTTGAAGGATGAGTTTTTCCACTTCTAATCGTAACTCAGGATCTAAGGCTGATGTAGGCTCATCATACCCGATAATTTCGGGATCAATCATCATGGCGCGCGCTAAGGCGACACGCTGCTTTTGTCCACCAGATAGTGAGAAAGGATAAGCATCCGCATGTCCAGCTAACCCAAGTTGTTCTAACAAAACGCGCGCCTTTTTCTCAGCAGCTTCCTTGTCCATATTCATGGTTTTAATAGGTGACAAGATTAAGTTCTCGAAAACTGACAAATGCGGAAAGAGTTGAAAGTCTTGGAAAACAAATCCTAGTAGATTACGCTTTTCCAATTCATCTATAGCTAGAGATTCGCCATTATAGTAGATTTCTCCAGAATCGATGGTCTCCAGGCCAGCTAGCATACGTAATAAGGTGGTCTTTCCGCCTCCTGATGGACCTACGATTGCGAGGATTTGCTTTTCAGGAATAGATAGACTGAAATTGGTTAAGATTTGTTTTCCAGCAAAACTCTTGTTAATATTTCGTAATTCTAACATAGCAGTCCTCCTATCTGTAATAACTGTACTTCTTCTCAAGTTTTTTCGCTACAATGGTCACAAGACCAATCATGATCAAATAAATCGCTCCAGCTAAAAACATAGGAACAAGACTAGCATCCCGATTGGCAGCTGTTCGACTAGCCAAGATCAAATCTGAAATCCCCAAGGCATAGACCAAAGAAGTATCCTTGACCAAACTCATGACTTCATTAAATACACTAGGTAGAACAATTTTGGTCACCTGTGGTAAGATAATATAGCGCACTGTGGCAAAAGGGCTAAACTTCAAGACCTTAGCAGCCTCATATTGACCCTTAGGAATGGTATCAATCCCCCCACGGAAGATTTCAGCAAAGTAAGCTGCATAATTCAAAACAAAGGCAATAATAGCCGCAGGAAGGCGATCCAAACGAATCCCAATATTTGGGAGCACATAATAGATAAAGATCAATTGCAAGAGCAAGGGTGTTCCCCGCATGATCCAGATATAAATGTTGATCAGATAATGGAGGAGTTTCCAATGGACTTGCAAGGCAAATGCAATCAAAACGCCCAAGGGAATAGAAAAAATCAAGACCAGTACAAAAACCTGTAAAGTCATGCTTGCACCGCTCAATAAACTCGGTAATATCTCAAATAAATAAGACATACTGCACCTCCTAAAAATAATTATTCCTATTATAGCATAAATAAACAATTTAGCAAGGGTTATTGTAAAAAAATTCTGTTTCCTTTTGAAAATAAAAAAACCGCATCCATCAAAATGACTAGATACAGTTTTGCTTTATAGGATATTTTTAAAGTGTTTCTAGCAGTTCTTGCATCTGAACATCATCTGGAATCAGTTTTAAATATAACTCTGCTTGAGTCTTAGCTTCTTCAAAATACCCCAATTCACGCAAGAGATAAGTATATTGTTCCAGAAACTCTGGATTGTCCTTGAGGTCAGACGACAGTTCTTGATAGAGCTCATAGGCCCTATCTAAATCCTCGATTTCCTGATAAGAACGGGCAATCATCCACTTGGTCAAGACGTTTTCAGGTTCTTGACTTTGGAGAGCGATAATGTCCTCAAACCGCTCTTGTTCCATATAAATGGTTGCAAGGCGAAGGAATATTTCTTCTGTATCCTCTGCATCTTCTTTTGCAGTAAGGAGAAAGTCCTCCGCACCGCTAGGATCATGTAATTCATACGAGAACTGAGAAGCAGCTAGTAAGAGACGAGTTTCAAATGGATTTTTCTCCAAACCCTGTTTAGCGATACGGAGAGCTTCTTCTATCTGATGTTCCTTGTGCAAGGATTGACTATAACCATACTCATATCCCTCAAAATCTGGCGAAATGGTATCAATCTGCTTAAAGTAGAGAGCTGATTTTTGATACTCTTCTTGGTCAAAGTAAAGACTAGCCAGTTCAAAGGCAGTTTGGTCATCGTATTCTAGTTCTAAAGCTTTTTCTAAGAATTCTGTAGCAGCTTCAAACTTGCCTAACTGGGCATAAGCGTAGCCAATTCGTTGGTAGGTTGAGACACTCGTTTGCTCATAGATGGAGCGATTGTCTAATTGGGCATAGCCCTGAATAGCTTCCTGATAATTTCCTAACTCACTATCCAACTCAGCCAGACCAAAAACTAATAACGGTTCATCTGAGTAGTTTAAGGCCTCCAGTAACTTTTCACGTGATACATCTGTCAATCCTTCCAACTGATAGAGATCAGCCTTCAAGGCCAAAGCCGATACATACCAATCATTATCAGGTGTAATTTCCTCGAGATAGGCAAAGGCTTCCTCAACATTGCCATCCTCACTTGCAATTGCAGCTAAGTTCAGATTCACTTCTGGAAATTCTGACACAATTTTTAGATAAATTTCCTTGGCTTGAGGATAAAAGCCAATTCCCTCTAGATAGCTTGCTAGTTCGTAGAGAACTTCACTTGAATCAGTTTCAAGTGCTTTGCGAAAATACTGATCCGCCTTGGTTAAATCCTGTTCATCCAAAGCCTGGAGCATGCGTTGACTATTGTTCACTCTTGATTTCCTCCCCTTCTTCTTCATACAAACCGCTGACTTTTTTGTACCAGTTAAAGATAGCAGAGATAACGACCTTGGCAGAAGCATAGACAGGAATTCCCAGCAAGACTCCCCAAATACCAAACATAGAACCTGAAGTTAGGAGAACAAAGAGGACATTGATCGGATGGATGTTTAGCTGACTACCTAAAATAAGCGGAGAAACGAAGCGACCTTCAATCGTTTGTTCTACGATAAAGACAATGACAACTTTCAATAGCATGACAGGTCCTGCGATTAAACCTAAAACAAGGGCAGGCAGCATGGCAAGGAAACTACCTAGATAAGGTACTAGATTGAGGATACCAGCCGTGATCCCCAGAGTCACAGCATATCTGAGACCGATAATCTTAAAGAAGATAATAAACATGATTGCTACAATAATAGCTACTGTAACTTGTCCTCTAACATAGTTTGACAGCTGTTTATTGACATCTGATAGGATTTCACCCACAGGTTCTTTTAATTTGGTTGGGATAAACTTAGTCAAATAGTCTCGTAGACCTTTTCCATCGCGCAAAAGATAAAAGAGCATAAAGGGGACGATAATGACCGCTACAATCACCTGAGAAACACTACTGATAAAGGCGCTGACCCAGTTAACGGCTTGAGAAGAAATTTTGCTGGCCCATATCGTTGCTTCTGTAGAAACATTGGCAAGAACCTGCTCCAACTGTGGTCTAAAATCATCTGGCAAGCGTTTGGTTACAAGGTCATTGATAACCATATCAGCATCCTTAAGATAAGTCGGCACATTCTTTGCAAAATTTAAGACTTGGCGTTGGAAATTTGGAATTGCGACTGCCAGCCCCCAAATGATAAAGAGTCCAATAATAACAAAAACAATACTAATGGCAAGAACACGATTGATCTTGTGTTTCTCCATCCAGTCAACAATCGGATTGAGGAGGTAATAGAGTAAACCAGATAAAATAACTGGTAACATGACAACCCCAAGAAAGTCTAAAACGGGTAAAAATATAAAACTAATCTTACTTAAAATAAAAATGTTTAGCCCCAGTAACAAGGTTACTAAAAATACAGTGATGGCTTTATTATCTAAAAACCACTTAAAAAACCAAGATAGGCTAAAATGTTTCTCTTTATGTTCCATAAATACATCCTTTCTGTCATTATTTCATTATACCATTTTTAATCTAAAATAACTCTTATTAAAGTGCTTACATAGATTAAACGAACACTTCCTGACTGTCATTTTATGGTATAATGAACTTATCATTATTAAGAGGTATGGACATGAAAGAAACTGTTTATTTTGGAACTTACACTCGTCGCTTATCTAAAGGGATTTACAAGGCAGATTTTGATACAGAAACAGGCCAGCTTGCAAACCTTGAACTCTTTGCTGCTGAACCAAGTCCGACCTACCTTGCCTTTGACCAACAGCAACACATATACACCGTAGGGAGTCAGGATGGCTTGGGGGGAATCGCTGCTTACAAGACCGATGGTACTTTGTTAAATCATGTGGTTGAAGAAGGCGCTCCCCATTGTTATGTGGCAGTTGATGAAAAGCGCAATCTCATTTACGGAGCCAACTACCATAAAGGCCAAGTTCTGGTTTATCAGCGCCAAGCAGATGGTAGTCTCATCCAAACGGACCTGGATCAGCATAGTGGACAAGGCCCTCATGAAAATCAAACTTCTCCTCATGTCCACTTTACAGATCTAACACCTGACCAGTATCTCGTCACATGTGACCTAGGTACTGACGAGGTGACGACCTATGATGTTAGCCCAGAAGGAAAACTAAGTAAGCTCCACACTTATCACAGCCAGTCTGGAGCAGGTGCTCGCCACATCGTTTTCCACCACCACTATAAGATTGCCTATCTCATCTGCGAACTAAATAGTACCATTGAAGTCTTGATTTACGATGGGGTTGGTGAATTTGAACGCATGCAAGTCATTTCAACCTTACCAGATGGATACGAAGATTTCAACGCTACTGCAGCCATTCGTCTTTCAAAAGATGGGAAATTCCTTTATGCATCCAACCGAGGTCATGATTCCATTGCCGTCTATACAATCCTCGCTGATGGCAGTCTGGAATTATTAGAGATAGTACCAACACATGGACAAAATCCACGTGATTTCGACCTAACTCCTGATCAAGAGTTTCTCATTGCTGTTCATCAAGATTCTGATAACGCAACCGTCTTTAAGCGTAATTCTGAAAGTGGCCGTCTTGCAGAACTTTCTAACGATTTCCATGTCCCAGAAGCAGTTTGCATCCACTTTGCGAACTAAGATAATCAAAAAATGAACTTGAGATTCAAGTTCATTTTTTGATTATAGTTTATTTCCGACATTAATACGGTTAATGGCACGTTGAAGAGCAATCTTAGCGCGTCGTTCTTGGTCAATTAAGTGCTTGTCTTGAGCTTCTTCGATTTCACGTTCAGCGCGAAGTTTCGCACGTTCAGCACGGCTGATATCGATATCACGAGCACGCTCTGCTGAGTCGGCTACAATGGTAATGATGTCATTGGCAATCTCAATAATCCCACCGTTTACTGCAATCCAGTTCACATGAGTATCATCATCGATTCTTTTTACCTTTACTTCATCAACCGCTAAAACCGCAATCATATTTTCATGTCGTGGCAAGATCCCCATCTCACCATCCAGAGTTCGAACCGATACAAAGCTGGCATGGTGGTCATAGACGAGGCCATCTGGTGTCACGATCTGGACAGTTAACTGAGCCATAGATCACCTCTTAAAATCCCATTTTCTCTGCCTTAGCAATGACGTCTTCGATTGAACCGACGCCACGGAAGGCATCTTCTGGAAGTTTGTCGTGTTTCCCTTCAAGGATTTCCTTAAAACCTCGAACCGTTTCCGCTACTGGTACATAAGAACCAGGTTGACCAGTAAATTGCTCCGCAACGTTGAAGTTTTGTGACAAGAAGAACTGGATACGACGGGCACGTGCAACTAAGGTTTTTTCTTCATCAGAGAGTTCATCCATACCGAGGATAGCAATGATATCTTGCAATTCATGGTAACGTTGAAGCACACGTTTGACTTCCGCAGCAACTGCATAGTGCTCCTCACCAACAATCTCAGGAGCTAAGGCGCGTGAGCTTGATGCAAGTGGGTCAACGGCTGGGTAGATACCCAATTGTACCAACTTACGTTCCAAGTTAGTCGTTGAATCCAAGTGAGCGAAGGCTGTTGCTGGCGCAGGGTCAGTGTAGTCATCCGCAGGTACGTAGATAGCCTGGATAGAGGTTACAGACCCCTTCTTGGTTGATGTGATACGTTCTTGTAATTGCCCCATTTCTGTAGCAAGTGTTGGTTGGTAACCAACGGCTGATGGCATCCGACCCAAAAGGGCAGATACTTCTGAACCAGCCTGAGTGAAACGGAAGATATTGTCGATAAAGAGAAGCACGTCTTGGCCTTCTACATCACGGAAGTATTCAGCGATTGTCAAACCAGTAAGGGCAACACGCATACGGGCTCCTGGTGGCTCATTCATCTGACCAAATACCATGGCTGTTTTCTCGATAACGCCTGATTCTTTCATTTCCCAGTAAAGGTCGTTCCCCTCACGGGTACGTTCCCCAACACCAGTAAATACGGAAATCCCACCGTGTTCTTGGGCAATGTTGTGAATCAATTCTTGGATCAAGACAGTTTTACCAACTCCGGCACCACCGAAGAGTCCAACTTTCCCCCCTTTAAGGTAAGGGGCAAGAAGGTCGATAACCTTAATCCCAGTTTCGAGAATTTCAGAAGAGGTAGACAACTCATCAAAAGTTGGAGCTTTTTTATGAATTGGCTGACGCTCAGCGTCTTCAGCGAAAGGAGCATCCAAGTCAATGGTATCTCCCAAAACATTGAAGACACGTCCCAAAGTTTCTTTACCTACAGGCACAGAGATTGGACGACCTGTATCCAAAACTTCCATTCCACGAGTCAAACCATCTGTTGATTCCATGGCGATAGTACGAACCATACCATCACCCAACTCCAAGGCTACTTCAAGGACGATTTTTGTTTTTCTTTCGTCATTTTTGTAGACGACAAGTGCATTGTTAATCTCAGGAAGTGTTTCCCCAGCTGCAAACAAGACGTCTACAACGGGTCCAATAACCTGAGCAATTTTACCTGAACTCATCTCCTTCTCCTATTCTATATAAGATACTGTCGGTTCCTAGTGTACCTAGGGCCTAAGTTCATTTTGATACGTACAGGGTAGGGCCTTATTCTAAGGCACTAGCACCTGCTACAATTTCTGTAATTTCTTGTGTAATCGCCGCCTGTCTGGCACGGTTATACTGAATGGTCAAATCATTGATGACTTTCTTGGCATTATCAGTCGCTGTCTGCATAGCTGTCATACCAGCGGCATTTTCAGCTGTCTTGGCATCGATAATGGCTCCATAAATCATACTTTCAGCATACTGTGGCAACAATTGCTCCAAAATTTCTTCTCGGCTTGTTTCCAACTCAAATGTCAAGCTATACTCCTCATCTGCTTCGTTCGGATCAAGGTCAACAATCGGAAGCATTTGCTCCACACGCATTTGGCTGGTAAGTGTATTAACGTGGTGATTATAGCAGACATAGAGTTCATCAAAGAGTTCATTTTGATACATTTCAATCGTTTTTGAAATAATTTTACGAACTTCATCAAAACTAGGTTGATCAGCCAAGCCTCGTAATTCATAGATTGGTTGAATGCCACGAGCCTTGAAAAAGTCAGCTCCCATACCACCAATACAGATGACTTCAAAGTCATCTCCATTCGGATGATATTCTTCTTTCAACTCCATAACAGTTTTAAGGATGGAAGAATTGTAGCCCCCAACTAAACCACGATCTGAAGTGATGACAATATAGCCTGTCTTTTTAACTGGACGACTAATCAACATAGGATTGGTTGAACCACCAGCTCCATTTCCATGAAGGATATCTGTCAAAAGTTTACGAACTTTTTGAGAGTATATTTGAAAGTTTCGAGCTGCTTCTTCAGAGCGGCCTAATTTAGCTGCTGACACCATTTGCATAGCATTGGTGATTTGACTCGTATTTTTTGTTGAGGCGATTTTTGTTTTAATATCATTTAGAGATACTGCCATCTGACACCTCTATTCTTATTGGAAGCTGGATTGATTGAGAAACTCTGTAATCGCAGCATCCAAGATTGCTTCTTCTGGCAAGTCTTTTGTTTCACGAATGGTTTCCAAAATCTCTGGATGTTGAGCATCAAAGAAGGCATGGAACTCTTCCTCAAAGCGAACAATGTCATTTACTGGGACTGTATCCAAGAAACCATGTGTCAAAGCATACAGGATAGTAACCTGTTTCTCAACTGGCAATGGTTTGTGAACTGGTTGTTTCAATACTTCTACCGTTCGACGGCCACGATTCAACTTAGCCTGTGTTGCCGCATCCAAATCAGAACCAAACTTAGTGAAGGCTTCCAACTCACGATATGAAGCAAGGTCTATACGAAGTGTACCAGCAACCTTCTTCATAGCTTTGATTTGTGCAGAACCACCTACACGAGATACAGATGAACCCGCATCAATAGCTGGACGAATACCTGCATTAAAGAGGCCATCTCCAAGGAAGATTTGTCCATCTGTGATTGAAATTACGTTGGTCGCGATATAGGCAGAGATATCTCCTGCTTGCGTCTCGATAAATGGTAGGGCTGTGATTGATCCACCACCAAGCTCGTCAGAAACTTTAGCTGAGCGCTCAAGCAAACGGCTGTGGAGATAGAAAACATCCCCTGGGAAGGCTTCACGACCTGGTGGACGACGAAGCAAGAGGGAAAGCTCACGATAAGCTACCGCTTGTTTTGAAAGATCATCATATACGATCAAAACATGCTTGCCTTGGTACATAAATTCTTCAGCCATAGCCACCCCAGCATAAGGAGCTAGGAAGAGCAATGGAGAAGGCTGTGAAGCAGAGGCTGTCACAACGATTGTGTAGTCCAAGGCACCGTACTGACGAAGTGTTTCTACTTGTGTACGAACCGTTGATTCTTTTTGTCCAATGGCTACATAGATACAAATCATATCTTGACCTTTTTGGTTCAAGATGGTATCGATCGCAATGGTTGTTTTCCCTGTCTGACGGTCTCCGATAATCAACTCACGTTGACCACGACCAATCGGTACAAGGGCATCAATAGCTTTCAAACCTGTTTGCAATGGTTCTGAAACAGACTTACGCTCCATAACACCAGGAGCTGGTGCTTCTACTGGACGAGTCTTGTTCGTGTGGATTTCTCCGAGACCATCAACTGGACGACCAAGTGGATCCACAACACGTCCAATCAAGTTATCACCGACAGGGACTTCCATGATTTTACCTGTACGACGAATAGTATCGCCTTCACGAATATCTGTAAAGTCACCTAGGATGATAATCCCAACGTCTGTAGACTCCAAGTTTTGCGCCATACCATAAGAGCCATTTTCAAAAATCAAGAGCTCTCCACTCATGGCATTTTCAAGGCCGTGGGCACGCGCAATACCGTCCCCGATATAGGTTACAACACCTGTTTCAGTCACATCAAAATTGGGTTTGAAATTTTCAATTTGTTGCTTAATTAAAGCGCTGATTTCTTGTGCGTTAATTGCCAAAAGAACACCACTTTCTATTTCAAATTTTCTTTAACAACACGAAGTTGCTGTTTAATACTCACATCAATTGTCTTGTGATTGGCAAAAATGACAAAACCACCGATTAGACTTTCATCGATTTGTTCTTTGATACTCCGAACTTTCAGAGACATTTTTTTCTCAATCAAAGGGAGCAAACGTTCCTTCTGGTCATCTGTTAATGGATGAGCAGAGGCAATCGTTACTTCAAATCGATTCGTTTCTTTTTCAAGTCGACTCAAACAATCTACAATTACTTCATAAAATAAATTTGCTCTGTGATTGTATAATAGGACCTGAATAAAGTTTTGCATTAGTGGTGACACTGAGTCTTGGAAGAAACGAACTGTTTTTTCCTTATCTGTCTCATCTACTGCCACTTGACCTAAAAAAGAAGGCAAGCCTGTTTCTTCAGCGACTTGCTTGATTTGAGCTAAGTCAGAAAAGATACGGTCTTCTTCTCCTTTTTCAATCACCAATTGGACAAAAGGCATGCTGTATTTTTCAATTACCTTTACTGTCTTTTTGTCCATTAAGCTTCTCCTAGCTGATCAATGTACTGATCAATGAGTTCCTTATGAGCTTGACCATCAAGGTTTTGTGAGATTATTTTACCGGCAAGACTAATCGTCAAATCTGCTACCTCACCCTTAACGCTTTGTAAAGCTTCCGCTTTATTTTGAGCAATTTCTTGGTTCGCTTTTTCTTTCAGACGACTAGCTTCTAGTTTTGCTTCAGACAATATGTCCGCTTTGCTCTTCTCAGCAGTTTCTTTCGCATTTTCAATGATGGTTTTAGCCTCTGTACGGCTACCAGCTAATTCATCTTCACGCTTTTGAGCAAGAGTTTCTGCTTTTTGACGAGCTTGCTCAGCACCATCAATATCAGCAGCAATCTTTTCGGCGCGTTCTTCGAAGACACTTGTCAAGTTTGACCATGCGTATTTTTTGACTAAGACGATCAAAAGGATAAAAGAGCCAGCAATTAAAATAAAGTTACCAATCAATTCACCTACTGTTACGTGCATCATTTACTCCTTTCTACTCTTCATCATTAATTTTATTTCCTAGATACATAGAAGACAAGACTGTGAATACATAAGCCTGAACGCAGGAAATAAACACAGAAAATGCCGTCCAGACAAGATTGGTAACAAATGCGACTGGATACCAATAAAGAGCCTGGTGCGAAAGAGTAATAAGCAAACTTGCCATCACCTCTCCAGCAAAGATATTTCCGAACACCCGCAAAGCAAGTGATAGGAAATTCGTGACTTCTTCAAGGAGATTCATCGGAGTCATAAACCCTGGGGTTACAAAACCTTTTAGATATTTTTTAACACCGCGACGACGAATTCCTTCAATATGGGTCATCAGGATAATTCCGAATGACAAGGCCAAGTCAAACTGGAGATTTGCTGTTGGCGATGTCCAAAGGTTTGTCCCATCTGTAGTTTGAAGTTTCGCCATCAAACCCAGATTATTTGCGATAACCATAAAAAGAAATAAACACAAGTAAAAGAGTGAGTAATCTTTCATGTACCGTGAACCTACGTTCGGTTCCGTAAATCCGACTACAAAGTCATAGAGATACTCTAGTACATTTTGCTTTCCTTTGGGTTTTACTGTCATATTGCGACTTGCCCAATAGATAAAGCCAAAAATAAGTGCCACAGACAACAAAGTCAATGCTGTCAAGGTTAAATCAAAGGTAACAGGACCAATATTGATGGTTGGATTGATACTTTCTTCCATCTAGAATCCTCCCTTTTCCATTTTATACTTCTCTTTATTTGATGATAAATGAAAATACGAGAGTTACAAAGAATGTTCCTTCGATAAAGGCAATCCCCATGATCATCAAACTACGCAATTGTGGAATGATATCTGGTTGGCGTGCTGCAGATTTGAACAAACCGTTCATCAAAAATCCTTCTGCAAGAGATACACCCATACAGGCAAGACATAGACCAAAAAATGTTAAATTCATAATGAATTCTCCTTTTTTATTTAAATTTACTTCCTTAGTTTAGTCCTAAAATTTGTTTTTGTCAACTTTTTACTAACATTGAAAGCGTTTAAGATGATTTATTCCTAATTTTACTATTTTTAGTACAATTGTATAGAAACTTTTCATCTGTTACCATAAGAAATTCCGTATTTTTACTAAGGTTTCTAAAGCAAAATAAAAGACCCAAGCTTAAAAACTTGGATCTATTTTTTCTATTTAAAATAAAATGAATGATGAAGTTTGCAACCGGGATTAAATTGAGATGAGCAGAATGGACAAGCCATCTGTTTCTGATATTTTTGAAATGTCATAGTCCTCTTACAAGCCCCACATAAAATCGGTCGATCCTCAGAAAGCGTCAAGGGGTAGGGTGAAAATAAATGTGTCTCCATCGCATTGTGACACTGATAGCATGCGTAGTATTTCTTGCATTCATAACACTGGAGTGAAACAATGTCTTCTTTACTATGATAATGAACACACCTACTTTCATCATCTACCAATAAACCATGCGCTTGAATCATTCCCTTTTCCCTATCTAGGCACGAACTGTGACACTTGTCCCGTCTTCCTTATAGAGGTTGATAAGTCCTTCTTTCAGGGCACGGACCATGTCACCTGCTTGCACAGGCTGTGGAACCTTGATTGTCAATAGCTCCATTGGATTTGGTGCACGATCGATCTTGTTACCTTTGGCATCGTGAAGGTCTTCGATATAAGTTTCAAAATGACGGAAGCCAGGTCCGTAGAACTCAACTTGGTCCCCTTCATTGATAACATTCCGTTGACGAATGGTTGCTGTCTGGGTTGCTTCATCATAAGAAACCACTTCAGCGACAAACTTATACTCAGGAATCTTACGGCGAGCACCAAATAACTGCTCATTCTCAGACGGTGTACCATAGTAGAATCCTGTTGCCAATTCACGCTGGGCAACCTTCCACATCTCATCTACCAAGTCTTGTTTGATGGCATCAAACTTTTCAGGGCTTTCGAGATAAGCATCCACAGCCGCCTTGTAGCAGTTTGTTACTGTCGAAACATAGTGAATAGACTTCATACGTCCTTCGATCTTGAGACTGTCTACACCATTTTCAATCATATCTGGGATATGGTCAATCATAGACATATCTACGGCAGACATCGAAAATTCTTCTGGGATTTCACCCTTAAGGCTCTTACGTTCTCGGCCAAAGGGCATGTCGTAGAGGTCATATTTCCAACGACAAGACTGAGAACAACCACCACGGTTAGCATCACGCATACTCATGTGGTTTGAAAGCGTACAGCGACCTGAGTAAGAAATACACATGGCTCCATGGACAAAGGCCTCAATCTCAACATCCGTACGTTTGCGAATCTCTGCCAATTCTTCCATTGAAACTTCACGAGCCAAAACCACACGAGTTAGACCAAGTTCTTTCCAGAACTCTAGAGTTTCATAGTTGGTCGCACTGGCTTGAGTCGAAAGGTGGATTTCAAGACCTGGTGCTTCTGTTGCTGCAATCATGATCAAGGCTGGATCTGATACGATTACTGCCGCAATCCCGATATCACGCAACTTACGGAACCATTCACCAGCACCAGCTTCATTTCCTTCATGCATGACCATATTGGCAGCCACATAAACCTTGGCACCGTATTTGGCGGCGAACTGCACCCCTTCTTCCATCTGTTCAAAGGTGAAGTTTCCAGCACGGCTACGAAGACCATAGGCCTGCCCACCGATAAAGACCGCATCTGCACCATATTGAACAGCTACTTTTAGCTTCTCTAAAGTCCCTGCAGGTGATAAAACCTCAGGACGTTTTAATGTTTTTGTCATTTTTTCTCCTATTTGCAATATAAAAGTTTGACGTTTTTCCTTCCCATTTTATAGTAAATAATGGATAAAATCAAGTCTAGGCAAATTGTTTTGACAATTCTAATCTTCTTAGAAACGAACAACTAGTCTTCTGAGACTAGTTGTTTTCAAGATAAAATTCAAAACGTTCACCCACATACTGACTCTTGACATATTCAAAAGCTGTCCCATCATCGAGATAAGAAACCTGAGTCAAGGCTAAAATGGCATGCCCTTTTTCTACTTCTAAGTAATGGGCAATCTTTTCTTTAGCCAATCTCGCATAAATGGTCTGTTGGGATTTGCCAATCCGGTAGCCATGCTGCTGCAAGGTCTGAAAGAAATGACTGGTTACTTCTTCTTTTTTAAAATTCTTAATAAACTTTTCTGGAATCGAAGCCACTTCATAGACTAGAGGAACTTGATCAGCGTAACGCACCCGTTCCATACGGATGATATTTTCAGTTGGTGAAATACCTAGCTTTGCTACTTCCTGCTCGTTGGGAATGGTTCTCCTATAGGAAATCAGCTGACTAGAAGGAACTTTCCCTTGGGCTTTGACAATCTCCGTAAAACTAGTGGTTCCACGCATTTTTTCTTGAACTCGAGTGCTCGAAACAAAGGTTCCGCTTCCTACACGACGCTCCAAAACTCCCTCCTCAACCAAGAGAGAGATGGCTTGTCGCAAGGTCATCCGGCTAACTTGAAACTGGTCAGCAAGATCCCGTTCGCTTGGAAGCCTTTCTCCGATTTTCCAACGATGCTCATCTATATCTTTTTTTATCTGGTCATGGATTTTCATATAAGCTGGTAACATGCTTTTCACTTCTTTTCTATGTTTTCTCTATTGTACCGTATTTAATTAGAAAAAGTCAAACTTTGCCTTGTTTAGTTGGTAATTCGCTCTCATTTGTGATAGAATATTGAAGAAGATATTTCTTTTGAGAAAGGAAAAAGATGAGCAACATTTCAACTGATTTGCAAGATGTCGAAAAAATCATCGTACTGGACTATGGTAGCCAATACAACCAGCTAATTTCACGCCGTATCCGTGAAATTGGTGTTTTTTCAGAGTTAAAAAGCCATAAAATTTCAGCTGCAGAGGTTCGTTCGATTAACCCTGTAGGGATCATTCTCTCAGGTGGGCCAAATTCTGTTTATGAAGAGGGGGCATTTGATATTGACCCAGAAATTTTTGAACTTGGTATTCCAATTTTAGGAATTTGCTATGGTATGCAACTTCTTACTCACAAACTTGGTGGTAAGGTTGTACCTGCGGGTGATGCTGGAAACCGCGAGTATGGGCAATCCCCACTTACTCACAGTCCTTCTGCCCTCTTTGAAGGGACTCCTGAAGAACAGATTGTTTTGATGAGCCACGGTGATGCGGTTACTGAAATTCCTGCCGACTTTGTTCGTACAGGTACTTCTGCCGACTGTCCTTATGCAGCTATTGAAAACCCAGACAAACACATCTACGGTATCCAATTCCACCCAGAGGTTCGCCATTCTGTCTATGGAAATGATATCCTTCGCAACTTTGCCCTTAATATCTGTAAGGCTAAAGGCGACTGGTCAATGGATAACTTCATCGAGATGCAGATTCAAAAAATCCGTGAGACAGTCGGTGATAAACGTGTCCTTCTCGGTCTATCTGGTGGTGTTGACTCTTCTGTCGTTGGTGTTCTTCTCCAGAAAGCGATTGGCGATCAATTGATCTGTATCTTTGTAGACCACGGTCTTCTCCGTAAAGGGGAAGCAGACCAAGTTATGGACATGCTTGGTGGTAAGTTTGGGTTGAATATCGTCAAAGCAGATGCTGCTAAACGTTTCCTTGATAAATTGGCTGGTGTTTCTGACCCTGAACAAAAACGTAAGATTATCGGTAATGAATTTGTTTATGTCTTTGATGACGAAGCAAGCAAGCTAAAAGATGTGAAATTCTTGGCTCAAGGAACACTTTACACAGACGTCATCGAGTCAGGTACGGATACTGCTCAAACTATCAAGTCTCACCACAACGTGGGTGGACTTCCAGAAGATATGCAGTTCGAGCTTATCGAGCCACTTAACACTCTTTACAAGGATGAAGTTCGTGCTCTTGGTACAGAACTTGGCATGCCAGACCACATCGTATGGCGCCAACCATTCCCAGGACCAGGTCTTGCGATCCGTGTCATGGGTGAAATCACTGAAGAAAAGCTTGAAACAGTTCGCGAATCAGACGCCATCCTTCGTGAAGAAATCGCCAAAGCTGGTCTTGACCGCGATATCTGGCAATACTTCACTGTCAACACTGGTGTTCGTTCAGTAGGTGTTATGGGTGACGGTCGTACTTACGACTACACCATCGCTATCCGTGCCATCACTTCTATCGATGGTATGACAGCTGATTTCGCGAAAATTCCATGGGAAGTCCTTCAAAAAATCTCTGTTCGTATCGTTAATGAAGTAGACCACGTGAACCGTATCGTCTACGATATTACAAGTAAACCACCTGCAACCGTTGAGTGGGAATAGAGTTAATGAGTTAAAAAAAGCCTAGAAATCAATCTTTCTAAGGCTTTTTACTTTATTTTAACAACAATTTAACAACAAAAACTATTTTTCAGTATTTAAACCTAATATCTTTTTAACCTTTTTGCTACTTTCTATATACATACCTTTCTTAGACTCGCTAACAATTCTAGAATAATCTCCATTATCCCCGCGCAATTCATAAACACGGTAAAAATCATTATTATATTCAAACTCACTAATCAAATCTATTTCTTTATTTATTATTTCCTTACTACCTAAATTTTCTGAATACTTCCTGAGCTCTATTAACCAATTAAACACCTATTAATCAATTTTTAAATGTATCTTACCCTTCACTACATCCGGTATATATTTTGAAGTAATCTCATATTCAATCGTTTGAGGAACATTCTCAAACATTAGTATCGATGGAAATGCCATTGAGGAGTTATGTTTCAAATACTCAATGCCAAATCTTAAAATATCAAATTCTGAATTTGTAAAATTTTTATATATAAATATGTGTTCTAAAGAGTTTTTATAGTTGTATTTTTGATCTTCATAACCAGGTCTTGTAGTATATGCGATAAGCGGATTAATATTAATTCTTTCTATATTTGATGGAATTATTTGAAAATAGGCGTAAGCATCAACTGAGTCACTTTCTTTAATTTTAAATAGAAATTCATCTAATTCAATTCCCTGTATCTCCTCAATTATGTTCTCTCCTGGATAAAGTAAGTTATTATGTTTTAGCAGACAACCTTTTGGTACCATCAGTTTTATATCGATATCTTCATCATATGTTTTACCTAAGTTAGAAACGATTAATTCGACAAATTTAATGTTATCTATGTATGTGAAATATTCAATGTACTCTTTGTAAGATATTATTTCCCAATATAATTTGTTTAATTTAGAAAAGCGTTTCTTTTCCTTGTCAGACCCTATATACGAAGGACTACTGTTACCGAAAGGAATTTTCACCTGAAATTTATCTTTCCTTAAATTTCCTAAGTACCAAAAATTTTCATGTAGTTTGATTTGGTTTTCTTTAGCGAAATCATTTATAGTATCTTTGAATTCATCACTAATAACCACAGAATCAGCCATTTTATAAAGAAAATCAACATTCGCATCTTCTTTTGAAAGCATGATCAACTTTTTAGATTTATCTTCTAATATACCTGATTCTTCAGAAATTACGGTACTGTTTAGTTCATCTATATATTCATTAATCCTACTTTGCTTTTCATTGATAAATTTTGACTCCAGTAAACTAAATTGTTTAGGTAAAACATTTTCGTCAGATAATGTATTTTTATCCCTTATTGTCACAAACGGTTTTATATTTTCGTTTTGATAAGTTTCTTTTTCTGAAATTAATTTTAAAAAATAAAGTGATAGATGATTTGTAAAAAGCCTTTGAAAATCACTCTCGTCATTAACTATAAAAAATATCCCTCTATCTTTATATCTTTCTTTAAATTCTTGCACTTTTTCATATTGCTTAATGTCTATATTAGACGGAATTATCGGAGCTTCTAAAAAGTACATAAAAACTTGTTTATCAGCTGATAGCATCTCCTCAATTTCTTCTTCCGTTCCTGATCCATAATTATCTGTTGCTGTACCAAATCTTGTCCAAAATATAGCAACAGCTGCATCACATTCCCTAACAATTTGCTTATTCAATAATTCCTGTGGTTTATCACCTGATTCAGGAAAGCTATCCGTTGACCAATGCTTGATTGATACTTGTATATTATTCAAACTACCATATAGTTTATTAAAATTATCAACAGCTTCCTTAATTAATTGAAGATAGCCAGTAACATCCCCGGGACACGAAATTAATAAATCGTAAATAGTCACTCCTTCTCTTGGCATCCATGTATCCTCCGAAAATTTAATACTATACAAATCTAACCTATTATAATTATAAATCAAAAAAACAATAAAATCAAATTCTCTTACTGTTTTATTGGTTATAAACAATTGGAAATGAATAGTTTAGAACAAAGGTATCTACAACACAAAAGAGTAAATTAGGCTATGTTAATAGCATTTATCCCTTAGCGACTGCTCTTGTAGAAACTTATGGCAATGATGTAAAGCCCTATTGGAAAAAAGATGATATTAATAAGGTAACAGAGAAAGCCAGTAATCGTATAGTGAGATTTATCTTTGGATAAAAAATAGTGTAGGCTGAAAAGAATTCTTTAAAACTAGCTTGCTACAATTATTCTTTGTCAGATTTAAATGAAGTAACAATAGAAAATAAGAACGGAAATAGATTTTCCTGTAAGATAATACCGCTGGAGCATGAACTTCAGTGGTATTATTTTTTATTATTTCAATATTAGGAAAATTTCTCAACCTCTACTCCTCTTTTTAAATCCCTGAAACCATGCTATAATATAGTAAGCATAAGTCCAATAACCTGACTATAAAAATCAACGATAAAGATTTCTTACATCATCCGTAAGTGTTATTCTACTCTGATTCATACTATAATGAAAGTAACAAAAGATGGAGGTATTTCACATGGAAACCATTTTACGAGTAGAATCATTAAAAAAGCATTATGGGAAAGAACCCAATATCACCAAAGCCTTGGACGGCATATCTTTTCAAGTTGTAAAAGGCGAGTTCTTAGGAATTATGGGGAGTAGCGGTTCTGGGAAAACAACCCTTCTTAACTGTCTCGCCACAATCATCAAGCCAACTGACGGTTCCATTCAAATGCAAGAAAAAGATTTAGGTCAGTTAAAAGGTAGTCAGTTAGCTGATTATCGTGGCAAGGAAATTGGCTATCTCTTCCAGAATTTTGAGCTTTTGGACAATCTGACAGCCAAAGAAAATATCTTACTCCCCTTATCTTTGCACAAGGTCGATGCCAACGAAAGCAAGCTTCGATTAGAATTGCTTTCCCAATATCTGGATATTTCTGAACTTCTGGATAAGTTCCCATCTCAATTATCGGGTGGTCAACGGCAAAGGGTAGCTGCTGCGCGTGCCTTGATTTTAGACCCTAAGATTATATTTGCAGACGAGCCCACAGGGGCTTTGGATTCAAAAAATGCGACCATTTTGATGCAAAAATTATCCGAAATGAATCAAATAGAAAAGACCACCATTCTCATGGTGACCCACGACTCGGTCGCTGCTAGCTTTTGTAATCGCATCTTGTTTATCCAAGATGGAAAACTATTCCATGAAATCCGACGCGATTATCCAAGAGAAAGTCAAGAAGACTTCTATCACAGAATACTAAAGGTTATGGCTGCCCTGGCTGGAGGTGATGGCAATGTTTTCTAAATTAGTCTCAAGAAATAGCAAGAGAGATCGAAAGAATAATGGCTTGTATTTCAGTTCTATGATTCTTTCTATTATCTCCTTTTACATCATCCTTTCTTTGTCCCATCAAGATGTGATGATCTTTCTCAAACAAATAGAGAGTGACGCTGTAAATAAACTCTTTAGCATGATTCCCATCCTTTATGTAGCAACCCTCTTTATCCTCTTTTTTCTAGTTTACTTCGCAAGCAGTATGCAGATGGAAAGGAGAAAACATGAATTTGGTGTTTATCTCACACTGGGGATGCGGAGAGGTAAACTGTTCATATTGCTCCTACTCGAGGATTTGAGAAACAGCATCCTTGCTCTTGGAATAGGCCTTCCTATTGCCATCTTGATTTCAGAACTGATCAGCCTAATAACCGCTAAAATTGTGGGACTAGGGATTATTGAGCATCAATTTTCTCTATCTACCACAGCTCTACTCTATACAGTCATCGGCTTCCTAGCCGTCAAATTAGCAGTCTTTGTTCTTTTAAGTGCAAAGACGGCCAATAAAGAAATCGGAAACCTACTATCCTATTCTCCTTCCGGTATGAAGAAAGTTCTACCTAGAGGTATTTATTGGCTTGCTTCTTCCATTGGAATGTTGCTTCTCGGGGCAGCCTATTACTTGGGTATGAGTGGACGAGCTTGGAAGAGTGTCATAACCATGGGCATCACTGTTCTCTTGGGAACTCTAGGAACCATCCTGCTCTTCTTTGGTATGCGTTTATTTATAGACTTTTTGGTCAAGCTTGGAAGCAATCGAAAACTTCATACCTATAATTTTAGACAGATTCAGGAATTAGTTATCCAGCGCTCAACTATACTGGCCATCTGCTCCCTCTTAATCTTCTCTGCCTTGTGCCTCTTTGGAGCAGGTGTTGCCATTGCAAGCGGCAATTCAGGCAATCAAACCCACGTATTGGATTATACTTTTAGAGATAGCAAGCAAGAAACAGATGAAAATCTTGATATAGACACAGTTAAAAAAGAGCTTGAAGCTACAGGACTAGCATCACAGTTTTCAAAGATTCTGCAAATCAAAGTCGGCAAACCAAAAGAACATGAGTCCGTATCCTTTGAACAGTTCATCAAGGTATTGAAAGAGCAAAAAGACAGTAAAAACAAGGAAATCTTAGTCCATAATTTCCAAAAATATATAAGTTGCCACCTTTTGCCACTCTCTGAATACAATGAGCTTAGAAAGGCTGCAAACCTCCCTCCTCTAGAATTAACTAGTAAGGAAGCCTACTTGTATATGGGGAAAGATTTTCTACCTGATGAGAACTTGGTTAACTCTGTTCTGAAAGCAACCCCTCAAATCAAAGTCATGGGAAATGATATAAAATTGATTGGAGAGGTACAGTCTTTACCAATTGTAACGGACCGTGAGGTAACCCTCTCTGTCGCTCTCATTCTTCCAGAT
The DNA here is from genome assembly GCF_901543175.1 of Streptococcus australis. Lineage (NCBI taxonomy): Bacteria > Bacillati > Bacillota > Bacilli > Lactobacillales > Streptococcaceae > Streptococcus > Streptococcus australis. Next base: position 1,117,133 of record NZ_LR594040.1, read on the forward strand.
GAGGCCTTTATGAACTATACTGACAGTAAATACTCAAACTATGTCAGTGGCATCCTAGCTCCTAATCTTGTCAAGGAAAAAGGCTTGATGAGAGCTATCTCAGATGCCAATGAAAAGCTAAATCAAACCTCTCTTGGTTATGAAAGCTATATACAAAATATGGGAAGACAATTATTTTATATTATCTCTGCCAGCTATATTACTATTTATCTGGCAATCATCTTCCTTGTTGTCGCAAATACAATTATCGGCGTCCAGTTTATGATGGGACAAAGACAATCCTACAGACGATACCAAACCTTGATTCATCTTGGCGCCAACTATGAAACTCTTTGTAAATCGTCAGAAAAGCAAGTCAACTGGTATTTCGGTCTACCAATAGCCCTCGCACTTATCAGCAGTAGCTTCGGTGTGAGCTCCCTCCTCACAGGAATAGTACCTGCTAGTGTAAGAATGGACATGGGGCAGAAATTTATCACAGCCATGCTGATCGTACTGCTCTTAGCTGGTTTTGAAGTCATCTATATCAGAATTGTAAAGAAAAATAGTAACAAGTACTTGTTATCCTTAATGGAACCAAAAAGACAAGAATAAAATTTAAAAAGCGAGGAAAAGGAGGAACTAATATGAAGCATATTCTGGTAATTGAAGATGAAGCCTTGATTCGAGATGAAATTGTCATCTTGTTAGAGAAAGCGGGTTATCAGGTTGATAAGTTGACTGACTTCAAAGATACAACCCAGCAAGTGCTGCAATACGATACAGATCTAATCATACTGGATTTGAATTTACCGGGAGAAACAGGTTTTCAAATTTGTAAAAATCTCAAGTCAAAACGCTCTGTGCCTATATTGGTTCTCACCTCTCGTGAACAACTAAAAGATGAAATCTACGCCCTGAAATTAGGGGCAGATGAGTATCTAACAAAACCTTTCAAGAAAGAAAGATTTCTGGCACGTATAGAAAATATCTTGAAACGCTATGAAGGCAGACAAAATCTACTTGAAAAAGATAATTTTCTGCTGGATAGACAGACCTATGCCCTTTATATCAATGGACATTCGATTTTACTCCCCCAAAATCAAGGAAAATTGTTAGAAATCTTATTAGTGGCAACTGATTCTGTCGTCACAAAAGAAGAACTAAGCATGAAACTGTGGAATACAACTGAGTTCATCGATGAAAATGCCCTTCAAGTAAATATTGCAAGGCTCAAAAAGGTGATGAAACAGGCTGGCATTGCCCTTCAAGTCAAGTCCGTCAGAGGTATTGGTTACAAGCTAGAAGAGGTAAGTCCAGATGAAACAGAATCTTAAATATCTAGCTGCCTATCTGCCCTGGTTACTTGTTCTTTTAGCATTTGATCTATTCACAGCTGTCCTGCTTTGGCTTTCAGATTTGAGAATGTTTCAAGCCCTCATCCTTCTCTATCTTTTAGCTACCGTCCTGCTCTTTTTCATCCTATCATTCCTACTTATAAGAAAAGAAAGAAAAAAATCCGCTGCCTATAAATCCTTCATAGCCAATCCCAAGACGGATACTGAGCTTGAATTATTGCATTTATCAAGTGCCTCAGAGAAAGAAAGCATTGAAAAAATGGCAGATACACTTTATCAAAAGCAAGTTGAAATAGGAAAGCTCAACTCATTACTAGCTGAGTACGAGGACTATGTTGAAAAATGGGCGCATGAGATTAAACTCCCTCTATCACTTCTTTCCCTCCTTTTAGACAATCAAAGCGACCAGTTGCCTGAGGATACAGCTTTTAAGTTGGACTATGTGAAAAATCAAATCCAAGGAAATGTATCACAGATCTTATTCTATTATAGGGTGAAAAGTGAAAAAAATGATTTTCTATTTGAAGATCTTGACTTAGAAGAGTGTATCCAAGATCTTTTGGAAAACTTTGATCCCTTGCTCAAAGAAAAGAATTTTACGATTAAGTTAGAAAACATACAAGGAACCTGCTACACCGATCAACGCAGTTTTGAATTTATCCTCTCTCAAATCCTAGCCAACGCCCTTAAATATAGCTCTGACAAGCCTGAACTCAATATTTCTATGTCAAGAGAGAAGGGACACACAAGTCTGATTATTAGGGATAATGGTTGCGGAGTTAAAGCTTGCGACCTCCCTCATATCTTTGAAAAAGGCTTTACAGGTGATTCAGGTGATACAAGAAAAAAATCAACAGGCATGGGACTCTACCTGGTCAAACAATTAGCAGATGCTTTAAAAATTGACATCGCAGTAAAATCCGAATGGATGCAAGGATTTGAGATCACCCTTTCTATTTAGTAATTTTTCGATTAAGAAAATTGCCTAAGCATAGAAAGCACATATTTTATATAAAAAAGGAAAGCACTTCTGCTTCCCTTTTTTATTTGCGTTTCTTCTTCGCTTTTTTCATTTTGTTGGCCATACGTTTCATAGACTGTTTCATGGCAAATTCACCGATTTTACCTTTGAGTCCACCACCAAACATCTGGCTCATATCTGGCATTCCTGCTCCTCCAAGTGCTGACAAGTCAGGCATGCCACCCTGTCCCATCATTCCTTCAAGGGCAGACATATCCATGCCACCCATATTTGGCATGTTTTTAGGAAGGTTATTTGGATTGATTCCCATTTGCTTCATCATCTTGTTCATATCACCAGACATGACACCCTGCATGAGCTGTTTGGCCTGGTTAAAGTCCTTGATGAATTTATTGACTTCGACAAAGGTATTTCCAGAACCTGCAGCGATACGACGACGACGGCTTGGATTTAACAAATCAGGATTTTCACGCTCTTCAGGTGTCATCGAAGATACGATGGCACGTTTGCGAGCAATCTGGCGCTCATCGACCTTCATATTTTGAAGGGCAGGGTTGTTAGCCATACCTGGAATCATCTTGAGCAAGTCTTCCATCGGCCCCATGTTTTGCACCTGATCCAATTGATCAATGAAATCATTGAAATCAAAAGTGTTTTCACGCATCTTCTCAGCCATTTCAAGAGCTTTTTGCTCATCGTATTCTTGAGAAGCTTTCTCGATCAAGGTCAGCATATCCCCCATACCGAGGATACGGCTAGACATGCGGTCAGGGTGGAAGGTTTCGATATCTGTAATCTTTTCACCTGTACCAGTGAACTTGATAGGTTTTCCAGTGATGTGACGAACAGACAGAGCCGCACCACCACGAGTATCTCCATCAATCTTGGTAAGGATGACACCAGTCACTTCCAACTGAGCATTAAACTCACGGGCGACATTGGCCGCTTCCTGACCGATCATGGCATCAACGACGAGTAGGATTTCATTTGGTTGGGCCAAGGCCTTAACATCACGAAGCTCATTCATCAAGAGCTCATCAATCTGCAAACGCCCTGCCGTATCAATCAAGACATAGTCGTTGTGGTTGGCTTGCGCTTGTTCCAAACCTTGTCGAACAATCTCAACAGCTGGTACTTCTGTTCCAAGAGCGAAAACTGGTACATCAATCTGCTGTCCAAGTGTTTTCAGCTGATCGATGGCAGCTGGACGATAGATGTCCGCAGCAATCATCAAAGGTCGTGCATTTTCTTCCTTCTTGAGTTTGTTAGCCAGCTTACCAGCAAAGGTTGTTTTACCAGCCCCCTGCAAACCGACCATCATGATAATGGTAGGAATCTTAGGTGACTTGATAATCTCAGCCGTATCAGAACCTAAAACAGCTGTCAATTCCTCATCAACGATTTTAATAATCTGTTGTGCTGGATTAAGAGTATCAATGACCTCATGTCCGACTGCACGTTCACGAACTTTCTTGATAAAGTCCTTTACAACAGGCAAAGCAACGTCGGCTTCCAGTAAGGCTAGACGAATCTCTTTAGTCGCTTCTTGGACATCCGCCTCAGAAATTTTTCCTTTTTTACGTAGATTTTTAAAGACGTTCTGTAAACGTTCTGTTAAACTTTCAAATGCCATTTTTCTTCCTCTTATTCTCTATTATCAATGCTTGTTAAAACTTCTATCTGCTCCTGCAGAAAGTCATCCTTAGGATATCGCTCCAAGATCTGGTCAAAAATCTGACTGCGGACAATGTAGTCTGAGTACATGTGTAATTTCATCTCATAGTCTTCCAGAATCTTTTCTGTCCGCTTAATATTGTCATAAACAGCTTGGCGACTGACACCGAATTCTTCAGCAATCTCAGCAAGACTGTAATCATCTGCATAATAAAGCTCTATATAGTTCATCTGCTTATCAGTCAAAAGCGCAGCATAAAATTCAAAAAGCGCATTCATGCGATTGGTTTTTTCGATTTCCATAACATTTATTATACCAAAAAATCTATCATATCGCTATACTAGAAGGTCTTCTTAAAAAAATAGAATGAAAAAAAGAACCTTGCAAAGCAAGATTCTTTTAGTGTCTGACTTAAATAATTGTTCTTCTGGGAACTAAATCGAATTAAGCTTCGATTTCTGTAACCATACCTGAACCAACAGTACGTCCACCCTCACGGATTGAGAATGTAGTACCTTGTTCTACGGCGATTGGGTGGATCAACTCAACGTCGATAGTCACGTTATCACCAGGCATTACCATTTCAGTACCTGCTGGAAGTTCGATTGAACCTGTAACGTCAGTAGTACGGAAGTAGAATTGTGGGCGGTAGTTGTTGAAGAATGGAGTGTGACGTCCACCTTCTTCTTTAGTAAGGATGTAGACTTCACCTTTGAATTTAGTGTGTGGGTTGATTGAACCTGGTTTAGCGATAACTTGTCCACGTTCGATTTCGTCACGTTGAACACCACGAAGAAGGACACCTACGTTGTCTCCAGCAAGACCTTCGTCAAGTTGTTTACGGAACATTTCAACACCAGTAACAACTGCTTTTGAAGTTTCTTCTTTGATACCAACGATTTCGATTTCGTCGTTGACACGAACAGTACCACGGTCGATACGTCCTGAAGCAACTGTACCACGTCCAGTGATTGAGAATACGTCCTCGACTGGAAGAAGCAATGGTTTGTCTGTATCACGTTCTGGTTCTGGGATGTACTCATCAACAGTAGCCATCAATTCCATGATGATGTCTTCATACTTAGAGTCACCTTCAAGGGCTTTAAGAGCTGAACCTTGGATAACTGGAAGATCGTCACCTGGGAAGTCGTATTCTGACAAGAGGTCACGGATTTCCATTTCAACCAATTCAAGCAATTCTTCGTCGTCTACCAAGTCAATCTTGTTCATGAAGACGATAAGGTGTTTAACACCAACCTGACGTGAAAGAAGGATGTGTTCACGAGTTTGTGGCATTGGTCCGTCAGTTGAAGCTACTACAAGGATAGCTCCGTCCATTTGAGCGGCACCAGTGATCATGTTTTTAACGTAGTCCGCGTGTCCTGGAGCGTCGATGTGAGCGTAGTGACGTTTTTCAGTTTCGTACTCAACGTGCGCAGTGTTGATAGTGATACCGCGTTCGCGTTCTTCTGGAGCAGCATCGATAGACGCATAGTCTTTAGGTTGGTTAACTGATGAAGGCAAGCGACGTGCCAATACAGTTGTGATAGCTGCAGTCAAAGTAGTTTTACCGTGGTCAACGTGTCCGATAGTACCAATGTTAACGTGTGGTTTACTACGATCGTATTTTTCTTTTGCCATTTGAGTAAAAGCCTCCAATAAAATATATTTTATAGATAGACAGTAGGCAATACAGTCTAACTTTCCTTACTATTTTATCAAATTTCAGCTAAATTGCAAGTGTTTTACACATATTTTGTGAATTATTCTAAATCTCATAATTTTCCATTCTTTTCCTTCTCCAACGGAATCATTTTAAACACTTTTGACCAGACTAACCTCAAGTCCTTTTATCAAAAAAATCAGGTCTCCCTGATTTTTAGATTAATTCTGATTTTTCTTGTTCTTTTTCTTTGGCTTCTTTATGATTTTCATATAATTTCGCCAAGAACTTAGTAATTTCTTTTAGGATAGAATAAGTTGGCACTGCTACAATCATTCCGATAACACCGTAAATATTGCTAGATAACAAGAGAAGAACCAGAATGGTGATTGGATGAACCTTCATAACCCCTCCAACGATACGAGGGTAGAGGATATTCCCATCCACTTGTTGGATAATCAACATATAAATTACTGCAATGAGAACCTTGTGGGGATCAGTAAAGACGTTGGCAATAATCATAGGAATCAGACCGATACTTGGTCCAACATAGGGAATAAGATTTGCCAAACCAGAAAAAATGGCAAAGACCAGAGCATATTTCAACCCAATCGTACCGTATCCAATATAGGCCAAACATCCGATGATAACAGCATCAATCGCAATTCCGCTGATATAACGTGCGATAGTGGCGTTCAAATTCTTCAATAGACTGGAGAAGTTTAATTTATCATGTTTTAGGACTGTTCGTTCCATCATTGGAAGGAACTTATGACCATCAAGCAAGAAATAAATCAAAAAGACTGGTGTCATAATGAGAATCAAAACAGTACTAAACAAGGCCGAAAGAACGCTGCCTAAACTATTGCTCACACTGTTGAGAATGTTTTGTAAAATATCAACATAAGATAAATTCAACTGTTGAATGGCTTTTTGAATATCAATATTTTGGAAAATAGGATTCATCGATAAATCAATAACCAAATCTTGCAAGCGGCTATAGATATTCTGGCTAGAAATAATCAAGCTTGTCAACTGATTGATCAAAATCGGTAGCAAGTAGACTACCCCTACTACTATTGTACCAATCAAGGCACAAAGAGTGATGAGCACACCTATCAAACGATTGACTCTACATTTCTTTTCTAAAAATGTTACGATGGGATTTGTCAGGTAATAGAAAAATCCTCCGAGCAAAAATGGAATCATAATGGTATTGGCGACCATCACAAAAGGTGTGACAATCGCCCCCATCTCTCTCCAAAGATATAAAATAAGAGTTAGTAGTAAAATTTCAGCTGTCCAAAAAAATAACTTGTTTCTACGGAACATAGGCGCCTCCTTCTTTCTATTTTACCATAATTCTTCAAAAATATAAGATGGCTTTACTATAAAAACGAGAATATTTTTTCGCTTTATGATAGAATAAAACTACTATGAAGAAAATAATTTTATCCTTACTAACTCTTATCATTTTTGGTACAACCATTCCTACTGTATCTGCGCAAGATTTTGATGTTGCTGCCAAACATGCCATTGCTGTTGAAGCAAACACTGGAAAAATTCTCTACGAGAAAGATGCTACTCAAGCTGTTGAAATTGCTTCTATCACCAAGATTCTCACTGTCTACCTAGTCTATGAAGCCTTGGAGCAAGGTACAATTAGCCTATCTACCCCAGTTGATATCTCTGACTATCCATACCAACTCACAACCAATTCTGAGGCTAGCAATGTTCCTATGGAAGCGCGTAAGTACACAGTGGAACAATTATTGGAAGCGACTCTAGTATCAAGTGCCAATAGTGCAGCAATTGCTCTTGCTGAAAAAATTGCTGGTTCAGAGAAAGACTTCGTTGACAAAATGAGAGCGAAACTTCTTGAATGGGGTATCCAAGATGCTACTATTGTCAATACTACTGGGCTTAATAACGAAACACTTGGAAATAATATCTATCCTGGTTCTAAAAAGGATGAGGAAAACAAATTAAGTGCTTACGATGTGGCCATCATCGCTCGAAACCTCATCAGAGATTATCCTCAAGTTTTAGAAATTACCAAGAAATCTTCATCAACATTTGCTGGTATGGAAATTCACTCTACTAACTATATGTTGGAAGGAATGCCAGCATATCGAGGTGGAGTAGATGGGCTCAAAACTGGTACAACAGACAAGGCTGGAGCTTCTTTCGTTGGAACAACTACCGAAAAAGGGATGCGAATCATCACTGTTGTCCTAAACGCTGACCAGCAAAACAGTAATCCTTACGCTCGCTTTACTGCTACTTCTTCTCTCTTGGACTATATAACATCTAATTATGCTCCCAAAACAATTGTCCAGAAAGGAGAGGCCTACAAAGATAGCAAAGTTTCTGTACTTGATGGGAAGGAAGATACCGTAACTGCTGTTGCTAAATCTGATATCACTGTCATTCAACGATTGGGAAGTCGAGCATCATCAAGCCTGCAGTTCACTCCAAAAACCAAGACCGAGACAGCGCCACTAGAAGCTGAAACTGTTGTTGGTCATCTAACCTATGATGATCAAGATTTGGTTGGTCAAGGCTACCTCACTTCCGAAAAACCATCTTTTGAAATGGTTTCTGAAAAGAAAGTTGAAAAAGCCTTCTTCTTAAAAGTTTGGTGGAATCAATTTATCCGCTTTATCAATGAAAAACTATAAAAAAATCGCGATTTTTCGCGATTTTTTCGTATTCTTTAGGTTTATTTCATCTCTTTAAAAGCTGCTTCAGCATCTGCATTGCTAATAGCACCAAATTGGATTTTTCCAATTTTTCCTTGACTGTCAATCAAGTATTCTGTTGGAATACTACGAATTTGGTAGGCTTGGAAGGTAGTTGCCTTGGTATCATATAGAACTGGTATATCCTTGTAGCCTTGTTCTTGGTACCATTTTGGAAACTCATCAACTGTTTTTTCACCTTGTAATCCTGGTGCGACGACACTTAGTATTTCAAAGTCTCGATCTTGTTTTGCAGCTAATTCCATCAACTCGGGCATACTCTTTCGACAAGGACCACACCAAGAAGCCCAGAATTTCAAATAGACTTTTTTGCCCTTATAGTCTGATAACTTGACTTCTTTGCCATCCATAGACTGCAAGGTGAAGTCTGGTGCATCCTTTCCTACTGCGATTTGTTGTACAGCAGGCTGTTTGGGATTTTCTGATTGTTTGGTTTCTTTTTCGCCACAGGCAATCAACAAAAATAATGACATGAGGCTCAATCCTGCAAAAATAACTTTTTTCATCTTTTTCTCCTTTTATCCAAGAATTCCTGACAAGGCATTTAACTGCCCTAGCATTAATAATAATCCCATCAAAATAATCAAAGCTCCCCCGATTTTCTTTAGTAGGATCATATGGGGTTTTAGTTTACTAAAGTAGGGCATAATCCAGCCCGAAGCCAAGGCCAAAACAAGGAAAGGCAGTGCCATTCCCAATGTATACACTAAGGTTAGTATAGCTCCTTGCCAAGCACCATTCCCTCCTGAAGCCGCAAGAGCCAAGACCGAACTCAAAACTGGTCCGATACAAGGAGTCCAACCAAAACTAAAGGTTATGCCAAGCAAAAAGGCTGACAGATAATGATTGGACTGTGATTGTTTGAAGGTGACTGTCTTTTGAACCTCCAGTTTATTGAAATGCAAGATTTCCATCTGGTGAAGACCCAAGAGGATAATGACTGCTCCCATAACATAACGAAACCAGTCAGCATAGAGCATGTGCCCTAGGAATCCAGCTCCAAATCCCAAAATAAAGAAAATAAGAGAGATTCCAGCAATAAAGCACAAAGTCCGAATTAAGCCTGACCATGCAACCTCTCTTCCGAAAAATCGAAAGCTTTTCGAATTTCCTTGATCATCCAATAAAATACCAGCATAGACTGGTAGCAAAGGGAAGATGCAAGGTGAAAAGAAAGATAGAATGCCGGCTAAAAAAACCGATACTAAAAATATAATAGATTCCAACGAATTACCTACTTTCACAAAATTCTAATCTTATTTTACTACAAAAGAAAAAATTTGTGACAACTTTGCTACGCTTGTCTATTTTATCTAAACTGAATATAAAAAAAGGAGCTAAGCTCCTTTCATTTTAATAAGTTCCTTCTTCACCTTGACTTGTCAAGATAACAGGACCGTCTTTGGTAATCACAAACTGGTGTTCATACTGGCAAGATAGGCCACCATCGATGGTTTTATGAGCCCAGCCAGTCTTCATATCTGTATCAATTTCCCAGTCTCCAGTATTGATCATGGGTTCAATGGTCAGCACCATTCCTTCACGGAGACGAAGACCACGACCTGCAACACCATAGTTAGGGACCATTGGCTCCTCGTGCATAGTTGGGCCGACACCGTGACCAACCAAATCACGCACCACACCATAACCGCGACTTTCAGCGTATTCTTGAATCGCTGCACCGATATCTCCGATACGATTTCCAACAACTGCTTGCTCAATCCCTTTGTACATAGCTTCCTTGGTCACATCCATCAAGTTCTTCACTTTTTCAGACGGAGTACCAACCGCATAAGCCCAACATGAGTCAGCTAAACCACCAGTATAACTTTGGGTGTATTTTTTCATTTGCTCGACATTATTAAAGTTGAGTTTTGACACATTGAGGTCGGATTTGGCAATCGGACCTCCGAGTACCATGTCAACCTTGAGCAAATCGCCATCTTTCAAGATGTAATGACGTGGAAAAGCGTGAGCTACTTCGTCGTTGAGAGAGCAACAAGTGGCATAGGGGTAATCCATGACTGCCCCATCTACTCCAATCTGTAGAGGAAGAAAATTCTCCTCTTTACAACGACGACGAACATACTCTTCAACTTCCCACATATCCACGCCAGGCTTAATCAAATCACGTAAGCCGATATGAATACTAGCTAGGAAATCACCAGCCTTGTCCATGGCTTCGATTTCACGTGCTGATTTTAAAGTTATCATTTTTTCTCCTAGTTTCTAATTGATTTTCACTGTGACATTTGCTTTTGAAACAATCTGATGACCATGATAAATATCGTAATCGATAATAGCTGAACGTCTGGTATGATGTATAATACGAGCCTGAATCCGCAGAGTATCATCTATCTGCACAGCCTGCAAGAAGTAAATTAGCATCTGCTCAATGATGAGATTGCGTCTGCTATTTGCCACCAAATCCTGTGTCATATGAGTTAAAATTTCAGCAAGAACACCATTTGCCAAAACTCCGTTCTTCTCAAGCATAAAGGGCTCAACTGTAATCACAACTTCGTCGTGATGATAAGACAACTTCTGACCAATTTGCTCTGAAAAAGTCGGCAAGGCTGAAACCTGAGAACGACTCATCTTATCCATGACATCTCGTCTTGTAATCACCCCGAGCAAAGTTTGATTGCTTCTCACGACTGGGACCATCTCAAAGTCTTCTGCTATCATCCGTTGACTGACGTTAGCTATATTCGTTGCCAATCCTGTAAGGAAGAGACTACGAGTCATCACCTTATCAATCGTTGTGCTGGGTGATTTATCCCCCGCATCTCGCATGGTAACAACCCCAACAACCACTTGGTGTTGGTTAATGACTGGGAAACGACTACTCCTGTTCTTACGTACCAAGTCCAAATAGTCTTTCACTGTGTCCGTTTCTCTCAAAAAGCCATACTCATGGCTAGGACGATAGATTTTTTCAACTGTTAAAATGTCTGTCTTAATCTGCACATTTGACAAAGCTCTGTTGATCATGGTTGCAACTGTAAAGGTATCATGCTTGCTTCGTAAAACAGGGATACCTTTCTGATTGGCAAGTTCCAGTACATCCTCGTGCACATGAAAACCACCCGTCACCAGAACTGCGTTTTCATTTTCCAAAGCCAAAAGTTGAATACGAGTACGGTCTCCGACGATTAACAAACCACCATCATGGAGATAAGAGAGAATATTCTGCTCAGTCATGGCACCAATGGAGAATTTACTAAACTCTCTCTCTAACCCTTCCTGACCAGCCAAGACTTCAGATGAGGTTACTTCTGCAATCTCTGCATAGGTCAGTTTTTCAATCGCCACTTTCTGAGATTTGACACGAATGGTTCCACTACGAGGTCGAGTTTCTACAATTCCACGGTTTTCAGCTTCTTTAATGGCACGATAAGCCGTCCCATCACTGACACCCAAGTGATTGGAAATGCTACGAACGCTGACACGTTTTCCTATTGGTAACTCTTCCAGATAACTTAAGATTTCTTGGTGTTTACTCACTGAACTCTCCTTTTATGTAACGAAATTCAAGATAGTCTCTCATTTTACGCGTATAGCGGTCACTCCCCTTGAATTGGCGAAAGAGACCAAACCCTGCTTTTTGAGCCACTTTTTGGCTAGCCTCATTTTCCAAATGGGTGATAATTGACAGCTGTCTGAGACCAAATTCTTCAAATGAAAGCTGACAAAGTTTGGTAACTACTTCTGTCATAAAACCTTGTGACCAAGAATCCTTTCTTAAGAAATAACCAATTTCAGCTTCTTTTTTGATTTCGTCTATTTTTTCAAACTTGATGGAACCAATCATTTCCTGATTGTCTTGGCTACAAATTGCCCAGACACCCAGAGGAGCCTTCATAAAATAGTTAGCAAGTGCGTACTGACTTTCTTCCAAACTTGCTTGACTGGGAAAAATAAACTGCAAATTCTCAGGGTTTGAAGCAATCTCGAAAAACGCTTGACTGTCACTAAAAAAGAAAGGACGCAAATACAAGCGCTCCGTTTCAAAAAAAGAAAACATTGCTAATTTGGTCCAAATATTCATAATCACCTCAACGGTTTAGTCTTCAACAAGTGTAATATCCGCTCCAAGACTACGCAATTTTTCAATAATATCTGAGTAACCACGAAGGATAAACTCAATATTTGTAATTTCAGTCTGGCCTTGAGCCATCAAACCAGCGATGACAAGTGCAGCACCAGCACGAAGATCTGTAGCTTTCACCTTGGCACCATGTAGAACACGCCCACCAGTGTAGAAAATATGGTCATTTGTAGTCGTAATATCCGCATCCATTTTTGCTAACTCAAAAACATGGTTGACACGTTTTTCATAAATGGTATCAATAATAGTTCCACGACCTTGAGCAGTTAGTAAAAGTGGCGTGATAGGCTGTTGCAAATCGGTTGCAAACCCTGGATAGGGAGCTGTTTTGATATTGATGGCCTTCAAATCAGACTGTTCTTCAACGAAGATACTATCCTCAGAGACTGTCATGCGAACGCCCATTTCTTCTAGTTTGGCGATAAAGCCTTCTAAATGCTCATAGAGAACATTGTTAATACGAATTCCTTTACCAACCGCTGCAGCAAGTGAAATATAGGTTCCAGCTTCGATACGGTCTGGAATGACTTGATGACGCGTCCCATGAAGTTGCTCGACACCATCAATGATGATAATATCAGTCCCTGCACCACGAATGTGAGCCCCCATGTTATTCAAAAGGGTAGCCACATCGATGATTTCTGGTTCACGGGCCGCATTTTCAATGACAGTACGTCCCTTAGCTTTTACTGCAGCAATCATGGTGTTAATCGTCGCACCAACGCTGACAGTATCCATATAGATACTTGCGCCGTGAAGTCCCTTACCCTGAGCAGACAAATTCATATTGTCTCCCTCATAGCTCACCTTAGCTCCCATGGCTTCAAAAGCTTTTAAGTGAAGGTCAATCGGACGAGGTCCCAAATCACATCCACCAGGAAGTCCAACTGTTGCTTCACCAAAGCGACCTAACAGACTTCCATAGAAATAATAAGAAGCACGAAGGCTATTAATCTTACCATAAGGCATAGGAATGTTTTGAACACCTCTCGGATCAATCTCCAAAACATCATCATAGCGTTTTACTTTCGCTCCCATGATTTCCATAATCTCTACAAGACTAGCAACGTCTGAAATATCTGGGACACAATCCAAAGTGACAACATCATCTGCCAGTATAATAGCAGGGATTAATGCTACAACACTATTCTTAGCACCGCTAATGGTGATCTCACCTTGCAATGGATGTCCACCATTGATGACAATTTTTCTCATGTTATACTCTTTCAAAATTTACTAAAAAGGTCTTTACATTCTATTATACCATAGTTCTCTTATTTTTCCCATTTCTGTTTAATAAAAATCTCTCTCTTTTTATCTTCTAAAATAGAAAAAAGACCCATCATACAAGCACAAAAGCTTGGTATGATAGGCTTTTAAAAGTTTAGATTAACGTACTGTACGGATACGCATCGTGTTTGTACGGACAGCTTCTCCAAGCGGTACACCTGCAACGATAACGATATCGTCACCAGATTGTACAAGACCTGCTTCAACTGCTTTACGTTCAGCGATTTCGAACATATCGTCAGTTGATGATGGAGCATCTGTCAACATTGGGATAACACCCCAGTTCAACATCAATCCACGTTCTGTCAATTCGTCAAATGTCAATGCCAAGATATCAGCATTTGGACGGTATTTAGAGATCAAACGTGCAGTGTGACCAGTCTTAGTAAGAGTTACAACCAATTTGATGTCCATTGAGTTTGTTGCATCTTTAACTGCTGAAGCCATAACTTCTGTCTTAGAGTTACGTTCGAAAGTATCTGAGTTCAAACGTCCGTATTCGTTAAGAAGAGTTTGAGCGTTCTTGTCAATTGTAGCCATTGTTGTAACTGACTCAAGTGGGTATTTACCATTTGCAGACTCACCTGAAAGCATTGTTGCGTCAGTTCCGTCGATAACAGCGTTAAATACGTCTGATACTTCTGAACGAGTGGCACGTGGTTTTTCAGTCATAGTTTCAAGCATGTTTGTTGCTGTGATAACAACTTTACCAGCTGCGTTAACTTTAGTGATAATCATTTTTTGGTAAACTGGAACCATTTCGAATGGTACTTCGATACCCATGTCACCACGAGCAATCATGATACCGTCAGCAGCTTCGATGATTTCATCCAAGTTGTCGATACCTTGTTGGTTTTCGATTTTAGCGAACAATTGAACATGCCCGTTTCCAGTTTCTTCACAGATTGCACGAACTTCATTCACGTCTTTTGCAGTACGTACGAATGAGATCGCGATGAAGTTAATACCTTGCTCAAGACCGAAACGGATATCATCGTTATCACGTTCAGCAAGTGCTGGGAAAGGAATTTTAGTGTTAGGGATGTTTACACCTTTTTGTTTAGCGATAATTCCGTCGTTTTCAACTTCAACTTCAAATTCACGAGTTGCATCGTCTTTAGCAACAACGCGAAGACCAAGTTTACCATCGTCAACCAATACTTGACGACCAACTTCAACATCGTCGTAGATGTCAAGAGCACCCGCAACGTTCAAAGCAATCACTTCACGAGTTGATTTGATTCCTTGTTTAGTTGCAACACGGATTTTTTCACCAGTTTTGTATGAGTACTCTTTAGCTTCACCTTCGAACAATTCAGTACGGATTTCTGGTCCTTTAGTATCAAGAAGGAAACCAACTTTTTTACCTGCAAGTTTTTCTGCAAGTTTAACAGTTGCCATACGTTCACCTTGTTCTTGGTGGTCACCGTGTGAGAAGTTGAAACGGAAAGTGTTTGCTCCTGCTTCAATCAATTTAGCAATGTTTTTTGCTGAAGCTTCAACGTCAAGTTTTTCACCCCAGTATCCGTCATCACCGAATTTTTTACCACCACGGATTTCTACCGCAGGACCCAAAGTTGCAACGATTTTTACACGTTTATTCATGATTTGTGACTCCTTTATATAATTTGACCTTTTATGGTCATTTTACCAGATTAGTTAAAGTTGATTATGACAAGCTCTTGTTCAAGCTAGCAAGTCCAAGGTCAGCTTTGTGAGGGTTGTTAACAACGATTTTGCCATCAGCTGTTAGGCTGAACAAGGCTCCTTCTTCTGCTGTTCCAAGAATTGGATTTTCAACCATTTTCTCATTACGGATACCAACAGCGACACCACCGATTCCTTGTTTGAGAAGTTTAACAGCATGTGCTCCCAAGCGTGACGCCAAGACGCGGTCACGCGCAGTTGGTGAACCACCACGTTGGATATGACCAAGTTCAGTTACACGAAGGTCACTAGTGTCTCCAGCTTCCTTGAGTTTCTTACCAAACTCATCGGCAGACATAACTCCCTCAGCCAAAACAATGATGTTGTGTTTTTTACCGCATTCATAACCAGCTTTGATACTAGCTACGATATCTTCCATCTTGAAGCCTTCTTCAGGGATAATGATTTCATCGGCACCTGTTGCAATACCTGCCCAAAGTGCGATATCACCAGCATTACGTCCCATAACTTCAACAACGAAAGTACGACGGTGACTTGATGATGTATCACGAATCTTATCGATCGCATCCATTGCAGTAGTAACTGCAGTATCAAATCCGATTGTAAAGTCAGTACCTACGATATCGTTATCGATTGTGCCAGGCAGACCGATAGCTGGGAAACCATGCTCAGTCAAGCGCATAGCTCCGTGATAAGAACCGTCACCACCGATTACAACAACACCTTCGATCCCGTGTTTTTTCAACTGCTCAATCCCTTTAAGTTGACCTTCAAGTTGTGCAAACTCAGGGTAACGAGCAGAGTGAAGGAAAGTACCACCACGTGAAATGATATCTCCAACTGAAGCAGCATCAAGTGGATAGATTTCACCGGCAACCATCCCTGCGTATCCATCATAGATACCAAAGACTTCCATTCCTTCTGAGATTGCTTGACGAACTACTGCACGGATGGCAGCGTTCATACCAGGGGCGTCTCCACCACTAGTCAAAACAGCAATACGTTTCATTTGGTTATGCTCCTTTTTCTTTTAACATTCTTACTGATTATACCACATTTAATTGGAAAATTCTTCTATTTTCCGTATTTTTAGCGATAAATCGTTTTCATAACAATTCCTTCTAATTTTTCCTGTAAAAGTGGATCTTTTTTTACAAAATGTTGGGAGGAAACAATTGTTTTCTCCTCCTCAACATACCTGATAATCACAGGAATAGAGCCTTTATATTGTTCCAAGATAGTTGAAATCTCTTTATCATATTCATGATTTTTAACTTGAATCCAGAATCGTTCAGCCACTGCTTCTTTCAAATCTTGTGCAATCATTTGCAGACGACCATCTCGAGATTGAACCTTCCCATTGATATAGTAAAATTTCCCTTCGGATAAAATGGAAGCGAATTTTCGATATTGGTCAGAAAATACAGTTACATCCAGCCTAGACTTACTGTCATGAACCTGTAGAAAGGCCATACTCTCGCCTTTCTTAGTTCGAATGACTTTTATTTTTTGCACTTCAACTAGGAGAATGGCTTGAGCTCCCTCGGTTAGATTAGTGATTGGAGTCGTCGGATATAGGGCTTGTTTGGCAAGAGTCTGGAGAGGATGGGCACTGATACCTACCCCGATCAGTTCCTGCTCCTTGTAAAATTTCTCCGCCTCTGTAAAATCATCAGCCTCAGTCCAACTATAGTTTGCATTCGCAAAGAGTCCTCCTAACTCCTCAACAAAAACAAACAAATTGGGCAGGTTCACTAAGATTTTCTGACGATTCTTGTCAAATTCATCAAAGAGCCCCAGTTCAACCAATGGAGTCAAAAGCGACAGTTTCTTGTAATTCTTGGGAAGACGTGTGACAAAATCTTCAATGCTTGAGAAGGGACGATTTTCAATAATCCAGTAAGACAAATCTCTTGGCATGCCCTTAATGGCTTTTAGACCAAGATAGATTTTCTTCTGAGCAATCTTATCATGATAGGGAATGCTGTTGATTGCTAAAGGCGCTACATCAAATCCCATCTGCAGAGCATCTACAATATAATCGCTGCTAGAATAATTCAACATGACTTGAAAGAAAATAGCAGGATAATGCGTCTTGAAATAAGCAAGTTGGAATGCCAGTGCTGAGTAAGCATAGGCATGAGATCTATTAAATCCATAGCCTGCAAACTTTTCCATCACTGCAAAAACTTGGTTGGCTTTTTCTTCTGAATGCCCAAGTTTCATAGCCCCTGTGATAAAATCTTCCTTCATCAAATGCATCTCTTTAGCATTTTTCTTACCCATGGCTCGTCTGAGGATATCGGCTTTGCCAAGGCTGAAACCTCCAAAGCGCTGAGCCACCTGCATGACTTGCTCTTGATAGAGCATGATACCGTAGGTTGATGAAAGGATGTCTTCCAAGGCAGGATCCAGCACCGTCACCTTTTCTTTGCCGTGCTTTCGAGCGACAAAGTTATCAATATAATCACTAGCACCTGGTCTGTTGAGAGAAGTCGTTGCCACCACTTCTTCGAAAACTTGCGGCTTGACTCGTTTCAAGAGTCGAATGGCACCAGGTTGTTCAAATTGGAAAATACCTTTAGTATTTCCAGCTGCAAAGAGAGCCAAGGTTTCTTCGTCTTCCAGATCAATTTCTTCGATTTTTAGATGTATACCTTCTGATTCCGCAAGCAATTCCTGCATTTTTTGTACGAAAGTCAGGTTACGTAAACCGAGGAAATCCATTTTTAGAAGGCCATTAGCTTCAACACCATGAGCATCATACTGGGTGATCAGCATATCCTCACCGTATTTGAGAGGAATATAGTCCGTCAAGTCTTGGTCGCTCATAACGACTCCGGCTGCATGGATAGAGGTCTGACGTGGATAACCTTCAATCTTTCGAGCAATCTCAAAAGCTTTTTGGTATTCAATCTTACTATTGATTAACTGCCTAAACTGTAAATTCTTTTCATAGGCCGTGGTTAAGGTATCTCGAAAACTGATCTTTTTCGTAATATTTGTTAATTCGTACTCAGGAACACCATAACGTTTGAAAACATCACGAATTGCTTGTTTTGCTCCAAAGGTCGAATAAGTGACAATCTGCGCCACGTGTTGACTGCCATACCGATCACGAACATAACGAATAAACTCTGGTCTATAAAGGTCTGGAATATCAATATCAATATCAGGCATAGTGTAGCGCTCACGATTTAAAAAGCGCTCGAAAATCAAGTTCTTCTCAACTGGATCAATCCCTGTGATATCAAGTGAGTAGGCGACCAAACTACCCACAGCAGACCCGCGCCCCATTCCCATATAGTAGCCTTGTGATCGTCCAAAACGGAGCAAATCCCAAACCACTAGGAAGTAGTCGTCAAATCCCATATCATGAATCACAGCCAATTCTTCATTCAGTCGCTCACGATAGATAGCTGAGCTTAACCCCTTGTCAATCAACCCTTGTTCAGCTCTCTCTCGAAGTTCTTCTACCGCTGATCTTTCCGGGTTAAAGCGAGGGAGTTTTAAACTTGGATCAAGTTGGTAGCTAACATTCTCTATCAGTCCTTGAAGATTGGCAAGTGCCTGAGGGAAGTGATTTTTAAATCTAGCTTCTAAGTCTGATGCGGTTAGAAAGATCCCTTGTTGTGAATGCACATCCACTTCTCTCAGACTGACATTATCCTTGATTGCCGATAGGATTTGCAAAACCTGTAGGTCTTCTTTCTCAAAAGAGTTGACCTGATACAGTGGGAGAATGGGTTTCGTAAAGACTTCTTGGTGAGTATCGGGACTAACACCGATAAAATAATCGTGACCCAAATCCAGCTGTTCGATTCCATCAAAATAGGGAACAATAACAGCAATATCCTCAAGGTGACTGGTAAAGTCAGACCAATTTTTTCGACCAGTCATTTTTAGAGTGGATAACTTCATCAACTCTTGGTAACCTTTAGTAGATAGGGCTAGAAAACGGAAAGAAATCGCCTTCTCGTCTATAATCAAGGTCATTTCAAGACCAATTAAAGGTTGGATTCCATATTTTCGAGTCACTTCTAAAAAGTGATAGGCTCCATAGAGATTATCCACATCCATAATAGCAAGGTGAGAATAGCCATATTCTTTAGCTGTATGTACATATTTTTCAATAGAAACCACACTTTCCATAAAACTGTAAACAGTCTTGGTGTCGAGCTGCGCAATCATTCCATCTCCTCCTTGCTTTAGATATACTACTATTATACCATTTTAAAAACTAGAATGAAAAGGTAGAAGACCATTCCTTTTAAAGTGACTTCATCACAGGTCAACAATATCTTTTTTACCTTATTTTTGATATACTAAATTTAGAATATTTTCAAAGGAGAGCGCCATGCGTTTTAATCAATTCAGCTACTTGCCCGTTTCTCATTCGCAAGTTTTGCGCGAGTTATCCCAACTTGGTTTGAAGCTGGTACCAGAACAATCATCAAAAAAACAACTTGAACAATTTGTCCGCTGGAGTTTTTTCACTTATACCAATACCGATTATGCTCTATCCACCCTAGCTGCAGATAGAGAAACGGATCTACTAAGCTTCTTTCAGTCTGATAAAGAGTTGACAGCTGATATTTTCTACACAGTAGTTTTTCAACTTTTAGGATTTAGCTACCTTGTTGACTTTGAGGATGCCGAACAGTTCCGTAAAGAAACTGGTTTTCCTATTGTTTATGGAGATCTCATTGAAAATCTTTATCAGTTACTCAATACGCGAACCAAAAAAGGAAATACGCTCATCGATCAGCTTGTTAGTGATGGACTCATTTCAGAAGATAATCACTACCACTACTTTAACGGTAAAAGCTTGGCAACCTTCTCTACTCATGATGTCATTCGTGAAGTCGTGTATGTCGAGAGTCGTGTGGATACTGATAAAGACGGACTCCCTGATTTAGTCAAGGTTAGCATTATTCGTCCACGTTATGATGGACAAGTCCCTGCTCTTATGACTGCCAGTCCTTATCACCAAGGCACCAATGATAAAGCCAGCGACAAGGCTCTCTACAAAATGGAAGGAGAGCTTGAGGTCAAACCTGCCCACACCATTGAGTTCGAGGAGCCTAAGCTGAATGTAGTCGAACCTCATGGTCAAGCAGAAGTCGTCTCAGAAGCTGAAGAAAAACTATCTCATATCAATAGTTCATATACTCTCAACGACTACTTCCTTCCCCGAGGATTTGCCAATCTCTATGTATCGGGCGTTGGAACCAAAGATTCCCAAGGTCTCATGACCAATGGGGACTACCAGCAGATTGAGGCATATAAAAATGTCATTGATTGGCTCAATGGGCGTTGTCGTGCTTTCACAGACCACACGCGCAAGCGCCAAGTTAAGGCCAACTGGTCAAACGGCAAAGTCGCAACAACAGGAATTTCCTATCTAGGTACCATGTCCAATGGTCTTGCAACCACAGGTGTTGATGGCTTGGAAGTGATTATCGCTGAAGCAGGTATTTCCTCTTGGTATAACTACTATCGTGAAAATGGCCTAGTGACTAGCCCAGGTGGTTATCCAGGTGAGGATTTTGACTCACTTGCTGAATTGACTTACTCCCGCAATCTCCTAGCTGGTGACTATATCCGTGGTAATGAAACTCATCACGCAGACTTAGAAAAGGTAAAAGAGCTTCTTGATCGCAAGACTGGTGACTACAATCAGTTTTGGTATGACCGCAACTATCTGCTCAATGCTCACAAGGTTCAAGCTGAGGTTGTCTTTACGCATGGTTCTCAGGATTGGAATGTCAAACCTCTTCATGTTTACCAGATGTTTCATGCCCTTCCTAGCCATATCAATAAGCACCTCTTTTTCCATCATGGTGCCCATGTCTATATGAACAACTGGCAGTCGATTGACTTCCGCGAGTCCATGAATACCTTGTTAAGTAAGAAATTGTTGGGACTTGACTCAGACTATCAACTTCCGACTGTTATCTGGCAGGACAATACCGAACCGCAAACATGGCAAAGTCTTGATGACTTTGGCAAGCAAGATGAACTGCATACCTTCTCTCTTGGTAATGAGGAAAAAGTGATTCAAAACCAGTATGATCAAAAAGATTTTGATCGTTATGGTAAGACTTACCAGACTTTCAACACAGAACTTTACCAAGGAAAAGCTAATCAGATCACCATTGACCTTCCAGTAAGTCAAGACATTCACTTAAATGGGCGAGTGGAGCTGAAACTTCATGTCAAATCGAGTACAAACAAGGGCTTATTATCAGCCCAACTGTTAGAACTTGGACAAAAGAAATATCTGCAGCCTTATCCAGCTGTTTTAAGTGCTAGAACCATTGACAACGGTCGCTACCACATGCTTGAAAATCTCTGCGAACTACCATTCAATCCAAGTGCCCAACGTGTCATCTCCAAAGGCTACCTTAATTTACAAAACCGAAGTGACCTCTTAAAGATTGACAATATCCAACCAAATGAATGGATGGACTTCAAGCTAGAGCTGCAACCAACTATTTACAAGCTGAAAAAAGGTGACACACTTCGCCTTGTTCTCTATACTACCGACTTTGAAATCACTGTCCGTGATAATACAGACTATCACTTAACAGTCGATCTCACACAATCCTCCATCACCATCCCCTCATAAAAGGAGTCAGCCTCATATGAATAAATCTGAACATAGACACCAACTCATCCGTGCGCTTGTAGCCAAAAATAAGATTCATACACAGGCAGAGTTGCAAGCTTTACTAGCTGAAAACGACATCCAAGTCACACAGGCTACTCTCTCACGCGATATCAAAACCATGAATCTATCAAAGGTTCGCGAAGCAGATCATTCTTATTATGTTTTAAATACTGGTTCCATCTCCAAATGGGAAAAACGCTTGGAAAACTATATGGAAGATGGCTTAGTCATGCTACGTCCTGTCCAGCATCAGGTTGTCCTCAAAACCTTGCCAGGCCTTGCCCAATCGTTTGGAGCTGTTCTCGATGCTCTCAATTTTAAACAAATCATTGCCACAGTATGTGGTGATGACGTCTGCCTTCTTATCTGTGAAAATGCCGAAGAAGCACAGACTTGCTTTGAAATTCTTAAAAAATTTGCGCCACCATTTTTCTTCAATGACTAAAAAATTCCCCGTGATGAATACAATCACGGGGTTCTGTTTTATCAATGTCGATAGGCTATTTTTCTTCTTTATCAGCCTTCTCATTGCTTTTTTTTTCTCGTGCTAATCTAAGAGCACGTTTGGGATTGAGACGATTAAACAATTCTTCTAGTTTCTTTTCATTCCATACATCTGCTGCAGAAACAAAATTTCCATCTGCATCTCGGAATGATATCGGTTTATCTCCCATATCTGTCTCCTAGTCTACAAATTCAAACTCAAATTTACCGATTCGAACCAAGTCTCCATCCTTAGCTCCACGCGCACGAAGGGCTTCATCTACCCCCATACCACGTAACTGACGAGCAAACTTCATGACAGACTCATCACGGTCAAAGTTAGTCATGTTAAAGAGTTTCATGAGTTTTTCACCAGAAAGCACCCATGTCGCATCATCATCACGACTAATCTCAAAGGCTTTTTCTTCCTCATCCAAGCCATAGTAAGCTTCTTCTTCCATATCGGATTCATCATAAATCGGAAATTCTGGAGTCTTGTCCAACAATTCAGCTGTCGCATCCAAAAGAGTAGCCAAACCTTGCTTAGTCAATCCAGAAATAGGGAAGATAGCTGGAAGTTCCTCGAACTCGTCGTAGTTTGCAGCCAACTTTTCCTTGAAAGTTTTAAGATTTTCCTGACTTTCAGGCATATCCATCTTGTTGGCTACGATGATCTGCGGACGTTCCATGAGACGAAGGTTGTATGATTCCAACTCTTTATTGATAGCAAGGTAATCTTCGTAAGGATCACGACCTTCGCTAGCCGACATATCGACGATATGAAGGATGACTCGAGTGCGTTCAATATGACGAAGGAACTGAGTCCCCAAGCCGACACCCTGGCTAGCTCCCTCAATCAAACCTGGCAGGTCCGCTACGGCAAACGATTCACCTGACTGGGTACGAACCATCCCAAGATTTGGGACAATTGTCGTAAAGTGGTAGGCACCAATCTTTGGTTTGGCTGAAGTAATGACACTAAGCAGAGTTGACTTTCCAACAGATGGGAAACCTACCAGACCGACATCCGCCAAGATTTTTAATTCTAGTTGCAACTCACGTTCTTGACCTGGCTCCCCATTCTCAGAAATCTCAGGTGCAGGATTTTTTGGTGTCGCAAAACGGATGTTTCCTCGACCACCTCGACCACCATGGGCCACGATAAATTCTTGACCATGTGCAATCAAGTCTGTAATGACTTTACCTGTTTCTGCATCACGTACAGTCGTTCCTTGTGGTACGCGAACACGAAGATCTTCTGCACCACGTCCATGCATTCCTTTAGTCATTCCTTTTTCACCAGATTCGGCCTTGAAATGACGGTTATAGCGGAAATCCATCAAGGTACGCAAGCCTTCGTCCACAACGAAAACGACGTTACCTCCACGTCCACCATCACCACCCCAAGGACCGCCATTCGGGACATACTTTTCACGGCGAAAGGCAACCATGCCATCGCCACCATTACCAGCCTTGACCTTGATCTTGGCTGTATCTAAAAACATACTCATATTTTCTTCTCACTTTAAAAAGGACTGGAAAATCCAGTCATTAGTTATTGTTTCTATCTTAGCAACTTGCTTAGAATCTGCTAAAAGCTCCAAGCGCTGTCGCAAAGATACCAGCAAGGGTTACAAACAACATAATTAGCACGACAAAAAGCGTTACTTTTTCAAACATTGTTTTTTTACGTTTTCCATTATCTCCAAAAGCCATCTGGACTCCTTTTTATTTCTCTTTGTTCTATTCTAATTCTCTTTTAATATTCGCTAGAAACAGGCGCAATTGCCCACAAAATCAAGTAAGCAAGTACCCCTGCCCCATAACAAAAGGCAAGAACACCCCAAATCACACGGACAATGGTAGGGTCAATATCAAAATAGTGGGCTACACCTGCGCAAACGCCTCCAATTTTTTGATCTCTACCACTTCTCATAAATTTTTTTGCCATATTTTATTCTCCCATATTTTTACTAATCTCTCCAGTAATCCCGGATGCTAGACAATTGCTTTTTAGAAGCCTTTAATATTCGTTTGGACTCTTTAACTGGAGCTGAAACAGCCTGCTGAGGTAGGTACAAAATAGTTTTTAAGAATCGCTGTGTCATGGGTTCGTCGCCACGCAGTTCCTGCTCAAATTTATTTGAAATCATCGCATCGAGATAAAACTCATGAACTCGTTTCCCAAAATTCTCAGCCGAAATCTCATACAACTTGTCAGCCAACTTCTGCTCATCCATATCTGGAGTGGCGATCAAGGCCTCCAAGATTGCACCAGCAAGATCATGCTCTCCATAGTAGAGGGTTCCAAACATTTTGTCACTGATCAGATTATCCAGATAAGGATTGCCATGAGCAATGACAGGCGTTCCACTTGCTAAACTCTCTAGATAAGTTAATCCTTGGGTTTCACTAGTAGAGGCAGAGATGAAGAAATCTGCAGCCTTATAGTATAAGGCTGTCTCACTTGGAGGAATCATACCTGTAAAAATCACATGTTTTTGCAGGTTTAATTTCACTGCTTGCTCTTTCAGACTGTCCAGATAGGGACCGTCACCAGCAACAACAAGTTTCACCTTGTCTTCTTCTTTCAAAACCTCAGAAAAAGCATTTAGGACTGCCTGGATATTCTTCTCATAAGAAATACGTGAAAGGCTCAGCAACATTTTCTCGCCTTCCGGAATGCCTAACTTCGAACGAAGTTCTTTCAAGTTTTCCTCTTTGATCTCAGGGCGTTCAAATTTAGCTAGCTCAATGCCAGTTGGGATAACACGCTTTTCAACCTTGACTTTGTATTTAGATAAAAGATCCCGAACAATCTCACTAGGACAAATCACGCCATCTACATCATGAAGGAAGCCACGCACCAAATATTTTACCATACTCGGACGAATTAGCATGCCCTTAGCAATGTAATGTACATAGTCTTCATACTGGGTATGGTAGGTATGGATAACAGGAATTTTCAATTCTCTTGCAATCCAAATCCCTAGCAAACCTAGTGAAAACTCTGTTTGGGTATGAATGATATCCAGCTGATACTGTTTGGCAATTTCAAGCGCCTTTGTAAAACCACGATAGGCAAATCGTCGATCTTTAAATGCAAAGAAAGGGACACTCGGAATGCGAATAATTTGCCAATCCTCGTATCGATTCACGTCTTTATCAGTTGTTGTAAAGATAAAAACTGCATGCCCTTGCTTCTCAAGCTCTGTCTTCAAGGTCCGAATACTAGTCGCGACCCCGGAAACTTGAGGAAAATAGGTATCTGTAAATAAACCAATTCGCATAGATTACCTCACTTTTTGCCTAGAGCCGCCTGCTCCCGATAGAACTTCAACCAGATTTCCAATAAATGCTCCTCGGAATACTCTTTAGAAATCTCTCTAGCTTTTTCTTTCAAGTCTTTCAACTTTTCAGGATGATCTTTGTATTCGAGAATGGCTTCTCTCATCTCTGAAACATCACTTGTCGCACGATAATTCCCTTCGAGAATGACCTTGTATAGATCTAAATCCCTCAACATAATCGGCGCTTCACAACTTGCTGCCTCTAAGATGGTCATAGGGAATAGTTCGTTATAACTTGGTAGCAAGAAGAGATCCGCTAAAGCGTAGAGCTCCCGCATTCGCTCTGGAGGAACAATACCTGGGAAAATTAGATTTTTAGGTGGATTGTCCATGATTTTTTTATAGCGTTCATAACCATCTGTCATCCCGCCAAATGAAAAACCACCAGCCCAGATAAAAGTAATTTCTGGCAATTCCTCCGCAAGGCGGATAAAGTCATCAATACCTTTACGTTTCTGAACCTGACCTGCACCGACAACAACAAACTGATCCTCAGCTAAGTCCATTTCCTGACGAAGTTTTGCTACTTGGTCAGCTGGCAGTGGATGCCATTTTTCCTTATTTACAAAGTTTGGAATATAGGTTACTTTTTCACGTGGAATACCAGCTGCCACCAAATCCTCGATAAACATGGGATTGACCACCACCAAGTGTTCCATTCGGTTGTAAAATGAAAAAACATAGCGTTTGATAATTCCCTTTAAGAAAAATGGAATTTTCAAACTCCCCTCAAGCGTATCAGGCAAAAAATGCACATAGCCAATTTTTCTCCCAGATCGCTTCTTTTGGAATGTAGATAAATAATAAGGGAAATCAATGGTATGAAAGTGAGTTACATCTGCCTCAACAGGAAGATTCTCCGTAACAATTAACTGATCTTGGGCATCACGATGTAGGAGACGTACCAACTCACGGTAGGCTCCTGATACTCCCTGACCAGCCACTTTTTCACTTGAACTTAGCATATTAATACGCAATTTTTCGTTTTCCATACCATTCATTATACCATTTTATTTCCAGAAAATCAGCAAAAGAAAGAAGAGACCAAAGGAAAAAGAAGGAGATTTCCTCATTTTCCAATCGTCTCTCACATTTTTCTACTGTTTATTTAATTCCTAGCGCGATACGTGCATAGCGACTCATTTTTTCAACAGTCCAAGCTGGATACCAGACCAATTTAACTTCGGTATTAGTTACCTCAGGCACATCTGTCATCGCATCATATATCTGGTCTGTCAAAAGGTCAGCCAGTGGGCAGCCCATAGTCGTCAAGGTCATATCAATTTCAGTGTGACCTGTGTCCCCATCAAAACGAATTTCATAAATCAAACCTAAATTGACAATATCAATTCCCAACTCAGGGTCGATGACTTCTTCCAAAGCATTTAAAATGCGTGTTTTGATCGTTTCAATTTGCTCTTCTGTATAAGCCATATTCATCCTCACTCTAATCTTCAATAAAATCACGAAGGGGCTTGCTGCGACTTGGTTGACGCAATTTTCTCAAAGCCTTGGCCTCGATCTGACGGATACGTTCACGAGTTACGTTAAAGACTTTACCAACATCCTCAAGGGTGCGCATTTTCCCATCGTCCAAACCAAAACGAAGGCGCAAAACGTTTTCTTCACGGTCTGTGAGAGTATCCAAGACTTCATCCAACTGCTCACGCAAAACGATTCGAGTCGTGTAGTCTACAGGATTTTCAATCACTTCGTCTTCGATAAAATCCCCAAGATGGCTATCGTCCTCTTCACCAATCGGTGTTTCAAGAGATACTGGTTCTTGAGCGATTTTTAGGATTTCACGCACCTTGTCAGGTGTCATATCCATACGCTCAGCGATTTGTTCAGGAGTTGGATCTTGACCCAATTCTTGAAGGAGATTTCGCTGTTCACGGACAAGCTTGTTAATCGTTTCAACCATGTGAACAGGAATACGAATGGTACGAGCCTGATCAGCGATGGCACGAGTGATTGCCTGACGAATCCACCAAGTTGCATAAGTAGAAAACTTAAAGCCTTTTGAATAGTCAAACTTGTCCACGGCCTTCATCAAGCCCATGTTTCCTTCTTGGATCAAGTCAAGAAACTGCATGCCACGCCCTACGTAGCGCTTAGCGATGGAAACCACCAAACGAAGGTTGGCTTCCGCAAGACGTTGTTTAGCTTCGATATCACCTGCTTCAACAGCTAGGGCCAATTCTTTTTCCTCTTCGTTGGTCAAGAGAGGAACGACTCCGATTTCCTTCAAATACATACGGACAGGGTCATTAACCTTGGCAGAGGTTGAGCCAATCAAATCCTCATCACTGAGTTCTGGTTCTTCTTCTGCACTAAGAACACGCGCACTTGGATTTCCTTCGTTGTCTGTGATAGAAATTCCAGCATCCTGAATCCGTTGCAAAAGGTCTTCAATACCGTCTGCATCTAGGGTAAAAGGAATAACCAGACTTGAATTGATTTCATCATCTGTTGCTGTTCCTGTTTTTTTGTGGTTACGGATAAAGTCTGCTACTTGCACATCAAATGTCGTTACTTCTTTTTGTTTTGTTGCCATTATTACTCCATTCTTCTCTTTTGGGAAATCAATCGTTGCAATTCTTCCAAGGCTGTGTCTGTATCTCCTACATGACTAGCTTCCTGCACTTTCTTTTTAATTCGTAAGTTGTCCTTGCTGAGGAGGGCACGGTTACGAGTCGCTTCTACTTCTACTAGCTCCTGAGGAGACATCTCAGCTGGCAAATCTAAACCAAGAACATGGTACCAGGCATTTTCAACCTCAGGAGTCTGATGAGAAAGTTCCTCTGATCCGATTTCTCCCTCTACATTTAATAATTCGTAAAGAATCTGAAATTCTGGGGTATCAAAGAAAAAATCTTCTCTTAATCTGTAGTCATTTAACACAACTGGATTTTCAGCCATCCTATAAAGGAGATGAGCCTCTGCTCTCATAACTGCTGTCAGTTGTCGCGTCACAGGTAAACTAATCGCTACTGGAGGTTGCTCCTCTTTGACTCTTTCCTGCCTTTGAACAATCCGACTTTCATTTACAATCTGTTCTACTTGCTGGTAATCAAAGGAAGGTAGGTTATCCGCCAGAATGTGGATGTAAGAATTCTGGGCTGTGATCGACTTTTCTTTGGCGATTAAGGGCGCAATCTTTTCAATGAATTCGATTTGCGCTTGCAAGTTATCACTATTCTCAGGTTTGAGTTGGTAAATATAGAACTCTATGGGACTGATACGTGTCTTGGTTAAGAGGTAGGCTAGGTCTTCAGCAGAATTCTTTTGTAAATACTCATCTGGGTCCATGGCATCAGGTACTCGGACAACTTCCACTGAGAAATCTTTTAATTCTTCCAGAGCTTTGGCTGTCGCTGCCTGTCCTGCCTTGTCACCATCATAGCTGAGAACTATCTTTTTGGTGAAGCGTTTGAGGTGATCAACATGTTCCTTGCTCAGAGCTGTCCCCATGGAAGCTACAGCATTTTCTATACCAGCACGGTAGGCCGCGATAACATCCATGAAACCTTCCATCAGATAGAGTTCTGTGATCTTACCCGTTCCCTTTTTAGCCTTGTCCAAATGATACAATTCGTAACTCTTGTTAAAAATTGCAGTGGAACGACTATTTTTGTACTTGGCAGTCTGATTATCTGTTTCTTGCCAAATACGACCTGAAAAGGCAATGACCTGCCCCTTGTCATTGGTCAAAGGAAAGATGATACGTCCAAAAAAAGTATCATAAAATTGATTGTCATCTGACAAATAAAACAAACCAGAATCCAATAAATCCTTTTCTTCAAACTTGCCAGATAAACGTTGGTAGAGATAGTTTCTCTCGGCTGGAGCCAGTCCAATCTGAAAGTGCTTCAAAACCTCATCCGTCAATCCACGTTTGTAGAGATAAGCCCTTGCTTCTTCTCCCATCTTGGTCGTCATGAGGATTGCATGATAAAAGCGTGCAGCTTCTTCATGCATATCATATAGAGCTTGATGAGGAGAAAGCTGTTGAGGACGAGACTGAATAGGCATGGCTAGTTGAATACCGACGCGCTCACCTAAGAGCTGAACGGCTTCCATAAAGGACACACCTTGGTATTCTTCGATGAACTTAAAGACATCTCCTGAGCGCCCACAACCGAAGCAATGATAAAACTGCTTGTCTTCAACAACGTTAAAAGAGGGGGTCTTCTCACTATGAAAAGGACAGAGCCCTAAATAGTTCCGTCCAGCCTTTTGTAAAGAAATCACGTCACCTATGACTTCCACAATGTTGGCATTGTTTTTGATTTCTTCAATGACTTGCTTGTCAACCATACACAATACCTCCATCTTATCATAGTTTCACGTAAACTAGTATAGCTTATTTCTGAAAAAAAGTAAACCATTTCATACGCTTTCCGTAATTCTCTTTACCTTATTTTTCTTGATAGAAAGGGAAGATAAAAAACTCAGAATCACTTCTGTGTTTCTAAGTTTTTCTTCTCTATTTTTGATGAACGATTCTCTACTTTACTCAAATAATTGATAGTAGTCTGAAATTTTCATTTTTGCTTTTTCTTCTTTGTTCAAATCTTGGATGATACGACCTTCTTTCATAACGATGAGACGATTGCCATACTCGAGGGCATCTTCCATATGGTGGGTAATCATGAGGGCTGTCAGATGATCTTTGCTGACAAATTCATCTGTTAACTCCATCAATGCAACACTGGTCTTTGGGTCGAGAGCTGCTGTGTGTTCATCCAACAAGAGCAACTCTGGTCGCTTTAAGGTTGCCATCAAGAGACTCAAGGCCTGACGTTGACCACCTGATAGAAACTCTATAGGGGTGTCCAGATGTTTTTCAAGTCCATTTCCAACTTTTTCAATAGTAGCCTGAAACTCTTCTCTATGACTTGATAGTCTTCTAGGCAGGAGACCTCTTTTCTCACCTCGAAACTTAGCAATCAGAAGATTTTCTGCAACGGTCATACGTGGAGCCGTACCCATCTTAGGATCCTGAAAGACACGAGACAAGTACTTAGCCCGCTTTTCAGGTGAAAAATGCGTCACGTCCTCGCCCATGATATGGATACTTCCACTTGTTAAAGGTAAAGTACCTGCAATGGTATTAAAAAGCGTTGACTTCCCAGCTCCATTTCCACCTAGTATAGTAATGAAATCATGTTCGAAAATTTCAAGAGAAACATCATTTAGAATGATTTTTTCCTCATCAAAGCCATTCGTGATGACTTTGGTAGCATTTTTTAATTCTACAATTGCTGTCATTTGCTAAACTTGACTCCTTTCAGGTATTTGCTTTTGAAAGTTGGAATCATAAGGCAAACTGCCAAAATTAAGGCGCTGTACAAACGCAGATAACTTGTATTAAATCCAAGAGCAATCACTCCCCAAACGAGGAACTGATAAGCGATAGAACCTACAACGATGGTCATGAGTCGCTCTGCCAAGGTCAAACTCTTGAACAAAACTTCACCAATAATCAAGCTAGCAAGCCCTACGACAATCACTCCAATTCCTCGAGAAACATCTGCATATCCCTCTTGTTGAGCAATTAAGGCTCCTGCAAGCGCGATAATCCCATTTGAAAGAACCAAACCCATGAGTTCCATACGACCAGTATGAATTCCAAAACTACGAGCCATATCAGGATTATCACCTGTAGCGATGTAGGCCTGACCTAGTTTGGTATCTAGGAAAAAGAGCATGAGACCAATAACAAGGGCAACAAAGATAAATCCAGTCAAGAGTTGATTGAGGTCCGAATCAAAAGGCAAAACATCCTGAATTTGCTTGGTGCCAAGAAGACCCAGATTGGCACGTCCCATAATCATCAACATGATGGAATGACAAGAAGTCATGACCAAAATCCCTGATAAGAGAGTTGGAATTTTCCCTTTGGTATATAAGAGACCTGTCGCCATTCCAGCTAGGCAGCCTGCTCCTACTGCAGCCAAGGTCGCTAAAAATGGATTGACTCCTTGTGTTATCAAGGTTACAGCGACTGCTCCTCCTAGAGGAAAAGAGCCCTCAGTAGTCATATCTGGAAAATTCAAAATTCGAAAAGTCATAAAGATTCCCAAACCTAAAATCGCCCAGACCATTCCCTGAGAAATAATGGATACTATCATAATCTTTCACTCATTTCTTTCTTTAGTAAAAACGGGAGGAGATGTCCCCAACTCCTCCTTTATCCTTATTCAATCACTTGCCCTGCTTCTTTTAGAACAGACTCAGGAATGGTGATTCCAAGTTCTTGCGCTAGTTTTTTGTTGATAACCGACTTACCAGTTGAAAAGACATTGACTGGAGTATCAGCTGGTTTTTCACCTTTCAAAACTTTAGCAATCATCTTACCAGTAGCCACTCCAAGATCGTGTTGGTCAACTACTACAGATGCCAGACCTCCTGCTTCCACCATGGCAGTTGCGCTTGGGTAGATTGGTTTTTTAGCTGTTTGGTTGCTTGATACAACTGTTGGGAAAGCTGATGCGATGGTGTTGTCAATTGGAACCCAGATAGCGTCGACCTTGCTGGTCATAACATTAACAGTTGAAGCAATTTCGTTGGTTGATGGAACGGCAAAGGTTTCGACTTTCAAACCTGCTTTTTCAGCATAAGCCTTGAATTCTTCAACTTGTGATTTTGAGTTATCTTCGCTACTTGAGTAGAGGGCTCCGATTGTTTTAACATCAGGTGTCAAAGCTTTAATGAGTTCTACTTGTTGTTCTGCTGGGTTGTGGTCTGATACTCCTGTAATGTTGCCACCTGGTTTTTTCAAATCTTTGACCAAGTTAGCACCAATTGGATCTGTTACAGCCGCCATGATAACGGGAAGGTCTTTAGTAGCACTTGCAAGTCCTTGAGCAGCTGGTGTTGCAATCCCAACGACAAGGTCATTCCCGTTTGCAACCAATTGTTTACTCATGGTTGCAACCTTGCTCTGGTCGCCTTCAGAGTTCATAAAGTCGATTTTTACTTGGTCGTCCTTATATCCTTCTTCAGCAAGTCCATCTTGAATTCCTTGATAGATCAAGTCTAAAGAAGGGTGGCTGACGAACTGTAGAACACCAACCTTAGCAACCTTTTGCTCCACCTTCGCTGCTGGTTTGTTCATGGATGAATAAACCAAGCTAGCCACTACCAATACTGCTAATCCAGCAATAATTCCAATCAAACGTTTATTTTTCATATTCTTTCTCCTTTTAAATCACTTGCATAATGTTCTTTTCAACAAAACAAGCGACGCCATCGTTTAAATTCCATCATCATCCTCCTAAAAGAAAAAGTCCTCACACAAAAAACTTGTGTGAGGACGTCGATGCGCGGTGCCACCTCAATTATAGGGAATATCCCTATCGCTCTTTCTCGCATTCACGAGTTGCACTGTAAGGTGTGCTCACCGAATTCTTATGATTTCAAATTCTTTATAACATTCAGCCCAATTTTCATCACTTTCATCTATCTGTTTTCACCAACCACAGACTCTCTAAAAAACTTCAATGATTACTTTCTGAATGTTTAAATTATATCATTTTTCAATTACTTGTCAAGACTATTTTTAGAATTTTTTAAACTATTCAAAAACTTCCCCTAGAAAAAGAGGAAGTTTAGAAAATATCAGCCTGAATTACGCAAACCTGTTGCAATACCGTTAATGGTTGTATGAATCAATCTTTCTTCGTCTGCTGATAACTCACCACGACGTTGACGTTTAATCAACTCCAACTGGATATAGTTAAGGATATTAAAGTAAGGCATACGATAGTTTAGACTGTCTTTTAGATAAGAGTTTTCTGCCAAGAGTTCGTCATAACCTTCAATAGCTAAAATAACATCCTTGGTCAATTGCCATTCATCTAAAATAGTGTAATAGATAGCTTGCACTTCTTCATCTTCACAGAGCTTGGCATATTCAAAGGCGATATTCATGTTAGACTTGGACAAGACCATGTCCACATTGGAAAGCAAAGATTGGAAGAAAGGCCAGTTTTGATACATATCACGAAGAAACTCGATATTTTTCGGATCTTGATCAATAAACTCTTTAAAGCTGGATCCTACTCCATACCATCCAGGGAACATGACACGACTTTGTGACCATGAGAAGACCCAAGGGATAGCACGTAGGCCACCGATTTCTGTAATGGTCTTACGAGCGGCTGGACGAGAACCGATATTAAAACTTGAAATAGCCTTAATCGGACTGGACTCAAAGAAATAGTCATAGAAATGTTCATTTCCAAAGACCAAGTCACGGTAGATATCGTAGCTACGATCCACCACTTGGTCCATAATGGCTTCGTAACGGTTTGATGTATTGGTATCACTCTTCTTCTTGGTAATCATACGGTTAATGGCTGCAGAAACCAGCATCTCAAGGTTGTAATAAGCAGCATCTTTGTTTCCGTATTTGTTGCCAATCACTTCTCCTTGCTCAGTCAGACGGATACGGTCCTTGATAGACTTGAGAGGTTGAGATGTAATGGCTTCATAAGTTGGGCCACCACCTCGACCAACAGTACCCCCACGACCATGGAAGAAAGTGACCTTAACACCAAATTCATCTCCGATAGCAGTTAGTTGTTGCTGCGCCTTGTAAAGGGTCCAACATGAGGACAAGTAACCACCGTCCTTGTTACTATCAGAGTAACCGAGCATGATTTCTTGGTAATTGTCTTTTGAAGCAATCCATTTTTTAGCCAAAGGAAGAGAGAAGTATTTTCTCATAGTTTCTTCCGAATGATCCAAATCTTCGATAGTTTCAAACAGAGGAACAATCTGAACTCGTGCTTTTTGGGCATCCACCAATCCTACTTCTTTGAGCATGATTGCTAGTTCGAGCATATCAGACACGCTAGTTGCATGAGAAATGATGGTTTGACGAATGACATTTTCACCCAGTTTATCCTTCAACTTGCGAGCAGCTTTAAAGATAGACAGTTCTTTTTCAAGCAGTTCTGACTTTTCAGCATGAGTGGCTGAGAGGATACGAGGATCTTCTTCCAACTCTTTTAAGAGGAGGGCGCATTTTTCATCTTCAGAAAGGTCGCTATAATGGTCATTGATACCAGCTGATGCTAATAATTCAGCCACACAAGCTTCATGAACACTTGAATCTTGGCGCATGTCGATAGAGGCAAGGTAGAAGCCAAAGATTTCAACTGCCTGCATCAACTCGACAAATTCTCCTGAAATCAGGTACTCACCTTTGTTCTCTAATAGAGAATCTCGGATAGCCAACAAGTCTTGGTAAAATTCATCTGCGGTAGCATATCTTGGATGAACATCCTTATCTTCGATAAGATAGGTCTTGGTTGCCTGCATCTTAGCTTGGATGTCAAAGAGGGCACGACGATAGAGTTCTTTTTCACGATAAATCGAGTTATCCTGTGACTTGAGCGCCATCTCACGAACCTTATCACTGACATTCACAATACTGGTTGAGAGTGAGAATTCACGATAGAGGTTATAAATCTTCTCATCGTAATAGTTCATGATGACTTCGCACTGAGTCAAGGCTGATTTATTGAGGGTTTCCGCTGTTACGAAAGGATTTCCATCACGGTCTCCTCCAATCCACATCCCCATTGTAATCGGTTTTGGATGTTGGAGCTCGATACCTTGTTCCTTAGCTAGTTTCTTATACTCAGCCGTCAAACGTGGAACAGCATTCAAGAAAGAACTTTGATAGTACTCCATCACGTTGGTGATTTCGTTGGTTACTTTCAATTTCTTCTCGCGAATCATGTCCGTTTGCATGATAATCTCAATATAACGACGGAGATCTGTGTGCCATTTTTCTTTGTTAATCAAGCCTAGTTTGACATCACGGTACTTACGCAAAAGAGTATGGATGTGATTAGTCAAATCCAACATACTCTTACGTTGGACCTGAGTCGGATGGGCAGTCAGAACAGGGACAACATTCAGTTGCTCCAAAATGGTAGCTGCATTTTCTTTTTCAGCTACCATTTTAATGGTTGTAGATAATTTTCCTAGATAGTCTTGGTCCACATTATTTTGGTGATTGATCTCATAAGCCAAATCCACATCCTCAGAGATATTGATCAAGAGTGGAAGGATT
Source organism: Streptococcus australis (assembly GCF_901543175.1). Taxonomy (NCBI): domain Bacteria; kingdom Bacillati; phylum Bacillota; class Bacilli; order Lactobacillales; family Streptococcaceae; genus Streptococcus; species Streptococcus australis. The sequence continues at coordinate 1,153,220 of NZ_LR594040.1, forward strand.
GAGAAATAACGAGAAATATAAATCATTTCTTCGTTTGAAAGGCTGGTCACCAATTTATTGAGTCCTTGATAGTCTTCGTTTGTAGACAAGTTCTTTAACTGCATGATTTTATCAAAGGTCTCAGGCGCAAGCATATTTTTTGTGATGTCTTCTAATAACTCTGTCAAAATCAAGACTTCTTCTTGGACGACTGCTTTATTGCTATAGTTTTCTAATTTTTGAAGTGACATAAACTCTCCTTTTCATACTTTCCTTACAGTTGACCAGAAGCTTGGGCTGCAAGTTCCCTGTATAGTTTCGCACGCTTTTCACTAGCATCGATATTTAGTACAAAGGCAATGGCTACAGATAAGACCAAAAGACTATTCCCACCTTGTGAAAGGAAGGGGAAGGTTACCCCTGTAGAAGGAATCAAACCGGAAATCCCACCGATATTGACAAAGACCTGCACAAGGATCATCCCTCCGACACCGATAGCAACCATAGAATTAAAGGGATCCTTAGCTCGAATTCCGACTAAGATAATTCTCAAAATCAAGAAGAAGAGGAGGGCCAAAATCATACTTGCTCCTACAAATCCAAATTCCTCGATGACAATTGAAAAGACGAAATCCGTGTGAGCTTCTGGCAAATAACCACGTTTCTCAATGGAATTTCCTAATCCTAGTCCAAACCAACCTCCATTAACCATGGCATAGTAAGAATTTGCAAGCTGGTGTCCAGCCCCTGCTAGGTCGTTAAAGGGATTAAAGAAGGCACTGAAACGTTTAGCAACGTAACCAAATAGCGGAATTTTAGAAAACTTTTCAACCCCGACGAGACGAATGACAGACAAGGCTAATATCGAACTTCCTGCTAAGAGAGCTAGAATAGTCGAGAACCAACGATAGGCGATCCCACTAACCGTATACATGATGAGCGCCACTAAAACTAAGATAGTCGCATTTCCCAAGTCTGGGAAAATCCCCAAGCTACCAATCAGAACCAGTAGAACGAAACGCCAGTCATTAAAAGCCCGAGGCAACCACTGATTTTGAGTCAAGACCTGAAAATCATAAACAGCTATCTCATCCTGCTGTTTTGAAAAACGATGCGCCAAGTACCAGATGATGATAATCTTAAGGTACTCCGCAGGCTGAATCGTTACAGGTCCTACAGAAATCCAACCGTAGGCACCATTGACTGGTGTCCCAATTAGCCGCGCCAAAGCTAGGAGAATCATCTCTACAAACATGACGATAAAAATCAAGCGTTCATTTCTTAAAAAACCAAGTTTCAGTTTATAAATTAAGGCAATCAAAATCAAACTAACTACCCAAAACATTCCTTGGTTCCGAGCTAACTGAAGAGCGCTTTTTCCTTCTTGGATCAGGGTAGCACTCGTCGTTGAGTAAACAACAATTAGACCCAAAATCGATAAAAGGAGGTAAGGAATCAAAATGGAATAGTTCAATAGGTGCCTTTTACTAATTTTCATATGTCACCATTCTAATAGAAACAGAGAAAACTGTTCCTAATTCCGTTTTATTTTCTAGTTTTGATTGCTATTATACCATTTTTTCAGAAAGAAAAAAACTCTTATCCTCCAATCCTTCGAATTTTGCTCTTTGGTCGAAACTGATTACTAAAAAATACAAACTTCAAGACAAAGTTTGTATTTTCTTTTTTATTCTGCTGATGAGCTACTGCTTGAGTTTGAGTCTGCACCACCAACGTATTGGGCAAAGATATTTTGGAAAACAGGATCTTTCACTTTAATATTGGCAGCTTGGAATTCTTTTCCGATAACGCTCTGAACGAAAGATGAATCGTTTTGTTTCTGCGTCAAAATGACTGTTTTTAATTTTTCTTTGTAATCATCTAGGTTTGATGATTTTTCTGTTTTCTTGGTTAGCTTAATAATGTAGTATTGGGTACTGTAGGCTTGTGTTCCAGTCGCTGTGATAACATCAGAGATACCATTCACATCCAAGGTAAAGGCCGCCTTCTTGACTTGTTCTGGAAGTTCTGTAGAAGCAGAGTCAAAAGTGATTTCGCCACCATTTTCTTTTGTCTTGTCATCATTTGAGTTGTCTTTTGCCAACTGGGCAAAGTCAGCTCCTTCTGCTTTTGCTTTTTCAAGCACTTCTTTGGCCTTGTCTTCATTATCCATACGGATGATCTGAGCTGTTACATCTGGTGTATAAGACTCAAAAGCTTTTTGGTAAGCTTCGTCAGTCAATTCACTCTCTGCGGCTTTTTTAACTGCCAATTCGACCAACTTACTTGTGCGAATTTGAGCTTTACGAGTCTCAGGAGTCATACCCGCACGTTGAAGTACGCTGTTGTAGCTATCGCCGTATTTCTTTTGTTCCTCAGCAACGGCATCAGCCACCTCTTTGTCAGTCACTTCTGAACCATATTGTTTTTCAAATACTTTTTGGATAGTCATATTAAGCAAGACTTGTTGCGCAGTTGGATTGTTTTTGACTTGTTCATAAAATTGGTGTTCAGTGACGACATCACCCTTCATGCTGATGAGGTCAGCCCCTTCAGAACTTTTTGAACAAGCAGCCAAAGTCGCTACAGATAATAATGTAATGGCTCCTGCCAATAGTTTTTTCTTCATGTTTACTCCTTTTTCTAAAAACGGTCAAAAATTTCTCTAGACCAACTCAATCATTATACCATATTTTATAGCAGATAACTTAAATAAGACTAAAAATAGTAGCTTTTAAATTTTTAACGATTCAAGTTTTTTTCATTCCAAAAAGAACCTGAACAATTGTTCAAGTTCTTTGTTTATCTTGTGTTATTTTTTAGTGACGTCCTTTGTAAGTCAAGCCTGCTAGACCAAGACTTGCAAGAAGGAAGCCTGCAAATCCAAGAATTGAATTTTGTTCTCCAGTGTTTGGTAAAGCTGTAGTTTCGGTTTTCGAAACAGGTTTGTCAGCTTTAGTGTTTGAATCTTGCCCAACAGGATTTATAGGAGCTGTTGGAGCGTTATTTAAACCAGTTTGTGGTTTGGTAGTTGGCTTGTTAGTTTCTGGTTTATCAACAGGCTTTTCTGACGGCTTCACTTCTGGTTTTGGAGTTTCTGAAGGTTTAGGCTCAGGTTTTGCTTCTTGCTTAGGCTGTTCGCTTGGTTTGACGTCAGGCTTAGTTTCTTCTGAAGGCTTGACATCCGCATCTAATTTCTTATATCTTAGGTATCCCTCCCTATACCCATCAGCAGCACCGTAAAAGAATGTGCTTGCTATATCATGCGTCAAGTTATAGCCTGGCATCCATGAAAAGTTCGATACCACTTGATATCCTTCAATATCCTTGTGGATATTTATAGACTCACCAGGGTTCAGAACTCCGGTCTCCATAGATGCGATTTCCCTGCTATGCTCATCTAAATACCTAATACGGTATTTGATTGGCTCTTGTTCTTCAGCTTCAGCGTCAGGCTTTTCTGACGGTTTCACCTCTGGTTTCGGGGTTTCTGAAGGCTTAGTTTCCGGTTTTACTTCTGGTTTTGGAGTTTCTGAGGGCTTAGTTTCCGGTTTCACTTCTGGTTTCGGAGTTTCTGAAGGCTTAGGTGCCGGTTTAACTTCTGGTTTTGGTGTTTCTGAAGGCTTAGGTGCCGGTTTTACTTCTGGTTTCGGTGTATCTGAAGGCTTAGGTGCCGGCTTAACTTCTGGTTTTGGTGTCTCTGAAGGTTTGGCATCCGCATTTACCTTCTTATAATCTAGAAACATGTAATGTTCATCCATAGTACCACCAAAATATGTACTCATTATCTGGTAGTCCACATTATATCCAGGCATCCAGCTATAATTCGAAACTACCTCATAGCCATCAATATTTTTATGGATATTGATAGTTTCACCAGGGTTTAAAGCTCCATATTCTCGAGATATCTCCTCTCCCGTATCTGCATCGAAATAATCGATACGATATTTGAGGGGCTCCTGCTTTTCTTCTTTTGGCGCTGGTTCTGGTTTTACTTCTGGTTTCGGAGTTTCAGATGGTTTTGTTTCCGATTTTACTTCTGGTTTTGGTGTTTCTGAAGGTTTGGTCTCTGGCTTAACTTCTGGTTTCGGAGTTGGTGCTGGTGCTGGATCTAACTTCTTATATTTAAGATACATATAGTTATATCCATCCACGAAACCAGAATATGTACTTAATGTATCATAATCCATGTTATAGCCAGGTAGCCACTCAAAACGTGAAACTACCTCGTGACCTTCAATATCTTTATAGATATTAACCGTTTCGCCAGGGTTTAAAACCCCAAATTCTGACGGAGCAACCTTTTCTCCTGATTCTCCGATGTAATCAATACGGTATTTTAACGGTTTCTGCTGCTCTTCCGCTTTTACAATAGAAACCCCAAAAACAGGGTTATTGGTCAAAGCTGGCGCAACAACGCCAAGAGCTGCAACAGAAAGCAAAGAAATACCAAGTTTGGTTACTTTATTCGTTTTCATCATTTCCTCCTTAGGAATGTAGAATTACTTTTTAAGGTATGCAAATACTACAAAAGGCCTAATTTTTGATTTAGTATTTCGTAAAGTTCTCCTCAACCACTTGAGCGACAAGGGTTTTGGTGTATCGCGTAAGGACCGTTAAACGATACACTTAAAAAACAAAAAAATACAAATCCAACACAGGATCAAAACCTTGTTAAATTCGTATTTTCTGAAATATTCATATTGTTATTTTGAATGTTTCGCCAAACGGTCGTTAATCGAAACATATTTACGCCTTCATTATAGCATTTTGTCTGGTTTTTAGCAAGAAATTTGCGAAACTTTTTTTCGATTGTTGGCCACATCGTTGCGTTCCAAGACTTTATAGATGGTTGAGGTCGAAATTCGTTCTGTTTTTGCAATTGTTCTGATGCTTGATTCCCCTGCTAAATACAGCTCAATAATTCTCTCCTCCTTCTCTTTCGAAATTTGCTTGGCACCTAGTTTGACGCCTTTTTCCTTGGCTTTACGAAGTCCTTCACGAGTACGAAATCGCAAGTTTTCCAGCTCACTTTCTGCCACAAATCCTAAAATCATACAAAGTAACCTACCAATGAGCGAATCGGTTTCCAGCTTTTCATGTAAACTGACTAGCTGAATATCCGAATCATTAAATTGTTCAATCAGTTCTAGCAATTTGAACATGGAGCGAGTCAGGCGATCTAACTTATAGATAGTAAAAGTGACCTGTTTGCCTTCCTTTGAAAGGTCACAAGCCAATTTTAAGGCCTTTTCGAGTTCTGGACGTGCATTGTTGGAACCAGATTCACGTTCGATAAAGAGCTGGTCGCAGTGCTTAAGTGCCTCGATTTGCACCTCTAAGCCCAAATCTTGCTTGTGGGTTGAAACGCGTGCATAGCCGATATTGATGATGTTTTGAGACATAAAAATCCTCCTATTACTTGGTACAGGAGGATTGTACTATTTTTTAATTTATTCCATTTCTGGTAAAGTTACATTTTCCACATTCTTTCGTAGCATGAGAATGCCGTCTCCAAGTGGAATTAAAGTCGCCGTTAAATCTGGATTGTCTAAGGTTGCGTCGAACAGTCTTTGTAAACCACGGTAAATGGTGCGTTGACCCCGACGGACTTCCATGATATCCTTGGCAACATCGCCTCCTTGGAAAATATCATCCAAGACTACTACTCCACCAACTTCCAAGTGTTTGAGGATTTCAGGTAGAAAGACGATGTACTTGGACTTGGCCGAATCCATAAAGACAAAGTCATAAGTTTCAGTCAAGGTTGACAAGACATCGACTGCGTCTCCCTCTAGGAGGGTGATTTGCTTGCGACTATCAAACTGGGCAAAGTTTTCCTTGGCAAAGCCGATCATCTCAGGATTACGGTCAATCGTTGTAATCTTAGCATTTGGGGCATGTTCCGCCATCAGGAGAGCTGAGAAGCCAATTGCCGTTCCAATCTCCAAAATGTTCTTGGGCTGCAGACTTTCCATGAGAAAACGGAAATATGCGACTGTTTCATGAGGAATAATGGGAATATTTTCCTTACGAGCGAAGGTTTCCAATTCTTTCAAGGAACCTGTCACCTGCTTTTGACGCTGGCGCATGAACTCTACGATTTCTTCCTTGACAACGGGACGACGCATATTGTGATTGGCATTTTTACTATAAGACTCTACCATCTTAAGCCAGTCCCAATTTTTCAACTAAGGCTTCAAACTCATTCAAGCGGCGTTCAAAGACTGCAAAGGCGTCGTTGAGATAGTCTTCCTTCTCCATATCCACTCCCGCTTTTCTCATGACATTGAGTGGATAGTCTGACTTACCTGCCTTGAGGTAGTCGATATAACGGTCACGGTCTTCCTGACTACCATGGACAATCTTCTCAGCCAAGGCTGAAGCAGCTGCAAAACCAGTCGAATACTGGTATACGTAGTAGTTATAGTAGAAGTGTGGAATGCGTGCCCACTCGTATTGGATCTGTGGATTGTCTTCCTTGCTGAGTCCATAGTACTCTTGGTTCAAGTCAGCGTAGAGTTTATTCAGGAAATCACTTGTCAAGACTTCTCCATTTTGGTCTGCTTGATGGATAGCATGTTCAAACTCAGCGAATTGAGTTTGACGGAAGACTGTTCCACGGAAACCGTCCAAGAAGTTGTTAAGGATGGCAAAACGAGTTGCATCGTCTTCCACTTCCTCCAATAATTTCTCCGTCAAGATATTTTCATTGGTCGTTGAGGCAATCTCAGCCAAGAAGATAGAGTAATCCCCGTAAACATAAGGCTGAGTTTCACGAGTATAGCTAGAATGCATACTGTGACCTGTTTCATGGACAAGGGTAAAGAGATTGTCTAGATTGTCCTGCCAGTTGAGAAGCATAAAGGCATTTGTATCATAAGAACCACCAGAGTAGGCACCAGAACGCTTGCCTTGGTTTTCATAGACATCAATCCAACGCTCGCTGAAGGCACGTTTAACACGGCTCAAGTAATCATCACCCAAGACTGCCAAGGCTTCTTCTGCTTTCTTCAAGGCTTCCTCATAAGTAAAGCTGTATTCTACTGAAGATAGCGGTGTGTAGACATCGTACATCTTGAGATCAGAAATCCCCAAGATTTTAGAACGCAGGTTAAGGTATCGATGCAAGAGTGGCAAATGCTTGCGAACTGCTGCTACTAGATTGTCATAGACACTTTCTGGAACAAAGTTTGCTGCGAGGGCTGCATGGCGAGCACTCTTATAGTTGCGAACTTTTGCGCGGTAGTTTTGCACCTTAACATTTGTCTGCAAAGTCTTAGCGTAAGTGTGTTGGAATTGCTCATAAGTCGCATAGAGGGCTTCATAGGCACCACGACGCACTTCACGGTTTTTAGACTCCATCAAACGGATGTATGTACCGTGTGAGAGTTGCACTTCCTTGCCTTCATCATCAAGGACATATGGGAAGCTAATATCCGCATTGTCCAAAATAGCGAAGGTTTCACTAGCAGCGCCAAAGATTTCTCCTGCTCCAGCAAGTAATTCTTCCTCACGTTGCGAAAGAACGTGGTCTTTCTTTTGCAAGAGCTTGTCAAAAAAGTGTTTGTAAACTTGGAGTTTTGGTTGAGCTTCTAGGAAGGCCGCATACTGCTCTTCGCTAATCTCCATAAACTCAGGTTCATAGAATGAAAAGGCTTGTTCTAACTGACTGTATAGGGTCATTGCCTTGGCATAGTACTCTTGATACTTGGCTTCACGCGTGTCCTGGTCATTTTTCATATGCGCATAGACATAAAGCTTTTCAACTTGGCGTTCCAAGTCAAGTGAGAATTCTGTAATCTCAAGCAAACTGTCTGCACTATCCAAGAGATGCCCTTCATACTGAGATGCTGTTTGTACTTTTTCAGTTAAATCTTTCAAGGCTTCTTCCCAAGCCTGATCTGTTGGGTAGATTGTCGAAAGATCCCATGTATCTTTTTCATTTATTTCATGTCGTTGTAATACCATAAGATTCCTCCATCCTTTCTATTTTACCACATTTTTTGAGAAATATAAGTGATAAAAGGCTGGTGGATAGAGCTTTTGGCGATTATTTTTCGGATTTTTTTGATAGTAAGCGAAAAATTCTTTATAATAGCTACTTATATCTTGGTCAATTTGACAAAAATCTCCTGATTCTATTGGTCTGACCTGGGGATACCAGTCGTCCAGTTGACGCTTTAATAGATTGTCTCCTTGTTGATAAGCCTCCTCCTGTTTTTTCATCCAGTAAGGCGTTTGGTAGTACAACTGCTGGCGAATGTAGTGATAGATAGTAGAATCTAGGGGAACTGCAAAACGAGACATTTTTTGTTTTTGATAAGGAAATCGTAAAATCTCTAAGAGATTTCCTTGACCAAAGGGAAATTCCTTTACCAGAAAATGAAGCTTGCCACGTAGGTCCTGATGTAAAAGATATTTCAGTCTCAAAACTTGCTTTTTGAAATCTAGTTCCCAAGCATAGAAACCCATATTTTGACTAAAATAGAGAAAACCCCTTTGCAGTTGAGTAAGCCGCTCTTTTAACCAGAGTTTTTCTCCTAGTAGCCAGATAACTTGGTATCCCTGACTACGGTATCCTTGACTTCTGTCGCGTAAAAGCTTTTGAGACAAGGGACTGCACTGGACCTCTAGAGCTAGTTTCTCATTTACGAGAACATCCGCTACCTGCTGAATCGCGGGCAGACTGTATTCTACATCAACCTGATTATCCTTTTTAGCCCAGTGATAGAGAGCCTCTTTGTTGCCCAAGTGTTCTGAACTTTCATTCTCAAAAATAGCCATACAATCTCTTAAAGATTCATGAGCAAAATGCGTTCGAATGCTCTGTCCTTGACGTAATCGTAGTCCGCCACCACAGGCTGGACAGGTATAAGCCTGCTTAGTCACCTCTTTTTCAAGGGCATTTACCAAATTTCCCTTGCTATCTCTGGCTACAAACATGGTCTACCTCCTTTTCTTTTCTATTCGGAAAAGAAGTAAAAAAGACTGGAATTCCAGCCTTTCATATTGCTTTTTTAACTTTTTACTCTCTTAGAGTATTTTTTTAGCATGGGAATAAGATTGGGGATTTGCTCGCTCCTAATGACGAGCACACCGTATTCCTGACAACGATTGGCATAAACGGGATTGATTTTCCCCGTACAAACAATCAACTTGAGGCAACTCTCCCCAGCAAAATGATTAGCATAGACTTCAAGCTCATTGATGGCTTCAACTGATAAATCTGTCATCTTGCAGGAGATAAAGGTAATCGAGCGCCCCTTTCTCAGAATGACATCAATCTCATTTTGAACATTGTCTGCCTCTGGAAAGATACCATTCCAATCAATCTCACCACCTATCATGCATTCATCAAATAGCTGAGACTCGAGCGCCAAGAGATAGAGATATACCTCTAAAATATGCCCCTTGTTACGGCAAAAGACTTGAGCTTCTTGACTTGGAAAGCTGTAGCTTACTCGCTCCTTGTCCTCGCTTTCAATACGAAGCATCCCCGCTTCCACTAGTAAGGGGATGACGGATTCTGGATAGAGGTAATACTTGCCGTTGTTTTCCAGTATCTTTTCAGTTTCAGCATGCAGGTCATTGGTCTTAGCTAAAGAGAAAAATTGGGTTACTTGGTACCAGTGGGCGGGATTGGCAATAGCAGAGCTAGCTAGTTTTTTAATGGCCGCAATTTGCTGAGCTGAGTGGATAGGGCGTTTTGATTTGAGCATTTTTCCACCACGCAAGGCTATCAACTGTTGGATACTTAGGGTTGGAATATCCAAGTCTTCTTTTTCCAACTGACTAGCTGTCCACTTGTATTGTTTTCCCCGGTCGACATCCATGGCCACAATGGGGAGGTGGCGATCCAAGCCATATTGATAGAGAGATAAGGCTAGTAGTGAATCTCCACCAAAAACATCGAGAAGAACTTGATCATAGCCTGCCAGGCAATAATCTAACTGGTTCGCTAGTTGTTCTAAAGACAGCTGACGGAAGGTCACTCGTTGGACATGGGACACTTCATCCATGATAAAATGGCGCAGCGAAAGTTTATCGTTATTGCTTATTTTCGTCAAAGAAAGGAAGAGAATCTCGTCACAATCACTGATAAAGGCTTGGTAGACATTCTTTTCCAATACATGCCGATCATACAGTTCCACCAAAAGACTCGTCATTGGACCACCTCCATCATCTACAATTTCTTGAGCCGAAAGTGACAGCAATACAGCTCTACTGCTCACATTTCCTACTTCTAGTATAGCATAAAATCCTGCTCGCACCAATCCGCCGCCGCAAATAAAAACGAATAGAAACCTTTCAAAATGGTTTCTATTCGCTTGTAAAGATTTGATTTACTTGATTTACTTGATTTTCTTGGCTAGCATGGTCGCAAATCGGAGTTGAATGCGATTGCCATTTTCATCACGACGGTGCAGATGTCCTGGATTTTCATTGTACTTGACCAACTCCCAATCCTTGTAGTAGTCAGCCAATTCCCCTTCTTTAAAGGTGAATGGGAAGTTAACCGAGCAAGGATAATCCTCTGTATCCATGGCACAGACGATAAGATTGTAGCCCCCAACAGTAGTTTTCTCCTGCATGTTTTGGATGATAGCTGGAATACGGTCCGCTTGAAGGAACATGAGAACAACTGTCGATACGATAAAATCATAGACCTGGCTAATGCTGGCTGAATTGATATCATAAAGTCCAACTGGCATGTCTAAATCCTCTTGCTCTACGATGCTTTGCAAAATTTCAAGGGATAGTTCATTTTGATCCACAGCTGTAACATCAAAACCTTGCTGGGCTAAGAAGAGAGAGTTACGTCCTTGACCACAACCCAAATCCAAGGCTCTTCCTGGTTTCACCGTCTGCATGGCCTCTAGGACCTCTGAATGGACTGGATTGGTCTGGTACTTCTTAGAAAAATAATCCTCAGGTTTACAATAAAACTCCAAATACCATTCTACATCATCCGTAGCTGCCTCTACTCGATGCCAAGCTTGCGGTTGCGCCATGGGATTGTCGGCCCCTGCTTGGAAAAGATATTCAGCTAGAACTTGACCTTCTTCTGTCAATTCAATAAACTTGAGAGTTCCTTTCAAAACGGTGATTTTCCCCCATGTCCCGACCTTTGTATTGTGCTTCTGCTGAACAGCTTCAGGCATGGTCTGTTTATTCCACAAGGGCATTCGTTTATAGGCAATTAGTTTTTCCATTTCACTTCCTCTTCTTATCGCTGGTTGACAGCTTTCATCACACGCGCGATGTCGCGGTTTTGTTCACGTCGCTTGATCGACTCCCGTTTGTCATAGTCATGTTTCCCTTTAGCAAGTCCTAAAAGGAGTTTGGCATAGCCATCTTTGAGATAGACTTTGAGGGGAACCAGAGTCATTCCTGTTCCTTTGGTTTCTTGTTCCAATTTTTGAATTTGCTTCTTATGGAGCAGGAGTTTGCGACGGCGTTCTGGTTCTTGGTTCCAGATATTGCCCTCTTCGTAAGGAGCGATATGAACATTGCTCAACCAGACCTCCCCATTTTTGACTTGGGCAAAGCCGTCCTTGAGATTGATACGTGCAGCACGTACACTCTTGATTTCCGTTCCTGTCAGCACCATTCCTGCCTCTAGCGTGTCTACGATTGTATAGTCGTGGTGCGCTTTTTTATTTTGTGCGACGACCTTTCCCTCGCCCTTTGCCATGCTTAGCTCCTTTCTTAGCTACTTCTTTGTAAAATGGTTTCTTACCCTTTTTCTTTTTGTCTTTTGATAAGGACTTGCGTTTGTCGCTAGGACGTCCTTGTCTTCTCTTGTCCTCTTCTTTGTCTGAACGACGGTTGGAAGATTTCCCTCTTTCTTTACGACCCGTTTGTTTCAAGCCCTTTTCAATGACATCAAACTCACTTGGGATATAAGAGAAGTCAATCTCACCTGTCATCTTATCCGCTCTTTCTACGCGAATACGAATCTGCTGTCCCACACGGAAGGTTGTTCCTGACTTCTCTCCACGAAGAGTCAAATCACGTTCGTTGAAATGATAAAATTCAGGCAAATTGGTGATGTGAATCAAGCCTTCAACTGTGTTCGGCAATTCGACAAAGAGACCGAACTTGACAATACTGGATACAACCGCATCATACTCTTCTCCCACGTATTCTTCCATGTACTCAGCCTTTTTCATGGCTTCGACTTCACGCTCTGCCTCGATGGCACGACGCTCACGGTTGGAAGACTGGGTTGCAATCTCTGGAATCACTTGCTCAAAATGCTCTGCTATTTCCTTAGAACGGCCGTAATCCCGAATCATACGGTGGACAAGGAGGTCTGGATAACGGCGAATCGGACTGGTAAAGTGAGTGTAATAGTCCGCAGCCAACCCATAGTGGCCATGATTGTGCTCCGAATAACGAGCCTGTTGCATGGAACGGAGAAGCATCATGGATAATACATCCGCATAAGGCTCACCTTCAACAGCACGCATGATGTCTTGGAGGGCTTCCTGGCTAATCTCACTGGCCGTCCCATAAATTCGCAATCCAAAGCTCGAAGCGTAATCAATAAACTTCTGAACTTTTTCAGCCTTGGGCTCCTCGTGAATCCGATAGATAAAAGGTAGGTCCATCTTGCTGAAGTGCTCGGCAACCGTTTCGTTGGCAATCAGCATGAAGGACTCAATCATCCGCTCAGCAACGCCACGTTGACGAAGAACGATATCCACAGGCTTGCCTTTTTTATCCACCAAAATCTTAGCTTCGCTGGTATCAAAATTAAGGGCACCACGTTTCTCACGCATGCTTTCTAGAGTTTCATGAAGCTTGGCCATCAGTTCGATACTTGGAACAATTTTCTTATACTCTTGTCTCTTCTCCTCATCACCAGCTAGGATGTCATTAACAGCACTATAGGTCATACGGAAGCTAGTCTTGATAACTGTTTGGGTAATGGTGTAATTAACCACACGGCCATGTTTATCAATTTCCATAATGGCGGACTGGGTCAAGCGATCTACTTGAGGATTGAGAGAGCAGATGCCGTTTGAAAGGCGTTCTGGTAGCATAGGCACTACACGGTCTGTCACATAGACAGAAGTTGCGCGGTTAAGGGCTTCCTTGTCAAGGGCAGAGCCCTCAGTCACATAGTAGGAAACATCCGCGATGTGAACTCCGAGTTCGATATTGCCATTTTTCAAAGGCTTGATGTGAACTGCGTCGTCCAAGTCCTTTGCATCCGCGCCGTCAATGGTAAAGGTAAGCTCATCTCTCAAATCAAGACGCCCTTCAATATCCTTTTCTGAGGGAACATCAGGCACACTTTCCGCCTCTTTGAGAACAGCCTCTGGAAATTCTGAAACAATATCCATGGACTCTAAGACTTCAAGGACATCAATTCCTGCATCTGTCGAGTGTCCTACCACGTCCAGTACACTAGCGACAAAGAAATCGTGTTTCTTACTTGGGTACTTGTCGATAAAGACCTTGAGAACTTCTGTCCCTTCAAGTTTGAGGGCTGGTTTCTTAACATAGATTGGTTGGCTGATTTTTTGATTTTTGGAACGAATGTAGCCAGCATACTTGGGCTTTTCCTGATCCAGAACAATTTGACCGACAACTGTCGTCAGACTGTGTTCAAGGATATCAATAATTTTGGCTTCGGCAGCTGTTCCCTTGTTACGGTCAGCAACTTTCTTAATGACCACCTCAACGGTATCGCCGTCTATGGCACAGTTGACATCGTTTTTTCCTACAAAAAGATCGTCCTCTTCACCTTCCAGACTGACAAAGCCAAATCCGTTTTTATGGGCATGAAAAATCCCTTTGAGGGTGATTTCATGTTTCTTCTTCTGGTCCAAGGTGAGGCTGCCATCTTCTCCAAATCGAATCTGGTGCTTTCTTTCCATCAGAGACAGGGTTTTAATCAACTCACGGAAATCCTTGGATCCATCCTTTCCGAGAGCCTGAGCTAGGTCATTTACCGTCACTCGCCCCTTCTCTTGCAAATATTCTTTAATTTTATCTTTCATGTTTTCTTTCTAGATTTTTATAATTTTCTTTTACTGTAAGACCTTCTCAAACATCATTTAATACTCAATAAAAATCAAAGAGCAAACTAGAAAGCTAGGCGCAGGCAGTACTTGAGTACGACAAGCCGATGCTGACGTGGTTTGAATTTGATTTTTGAAGAGTATAAAAATAAAAATAGGCTAAGACCTAGTCCTGCCCATTTCTTATCTACTTGATAATACCGTCAATGCTAAGGCAATGGCTAGCCAGAAAAAGACTAAAATACCTGTCAAACGTTGCATCACAGCTTCAAAACCACGAGCTTTACTACGTTCAAACAAATCACCTGAGCTGGCATCAAATACATTGCTAGATTGGTTCTTGGTTGGTTGCATGAAAATCGCAATCACAATCACAACAGATAATACTAATAAAATGGTTAATAATAGGTTATACATATCAAACTCCTTAAAATCCCTACTATTTTACCATAAATTCTACTTAGATTCAAGATGTAGGGTTACTTTTCTTTCCTTTGGACAATACTTTAAAACTTCAATCTTGTCTGGATGGGTTTTTGAGTTCTTACTAGTTAGATAATTCATGCTGCCACAAGAGGAGCATTTGAGATTAATTTTTACTCGCACTAGATTTCCTTTACTTTTAATAATGATCTAAATTGAACTAAGTTAAATAAACAACTGAAAGCCACACAGGCTGCTGTCGCATAAAAAACAGAGTGGTAGCCAAATTGCCCTGCTACTACTGAACCAGTCATGGGACCAACAACACCCCCAAGGTAGAAAAAGACTTGATTAAAGGCAAAAATCCTTGAAATGCCTGCTTTGGGAGTCATCTTACTAAGCAATGCATTAACACCTGGTATCAGAGCACCCGTTCCCAAACCAAATAGAAAACGATACAAGCCAAGTTGAATGGGGCTGGTTGCATGGGCACAAAGAAGGTAAATGATGACTGAATAAACCTGCGCTGCAACTAAAAGTCTATGATTTCCCACCTTATCTCCTAGTTTTCCCATCACTCCAGCACTCATCATGCTAGAAAATCCCATACTCGATACTATCAAACCAGATACAAAGAGGAGATTTTCAGTCTGCCCTAAGTCCCGCACATAGAGAGCCAGGATAGGACCAATTGATTGAGCTGAAAATTGAATGACAAAGCTGGTTAAAAACAAATTAATCAAAAGATGAGAGTGTTTAATAGAACTAAACAACTCTTTTGTTGGTATTGCCTTCTCCTTAGCCACTGGTCGAAAATCTTCCTTGATAAAGAAAATGGTTAGGATTGCAGCTAAAAATAGGAAAGCACCCACCAATAAAAAGACATTGCGAATACCAAAAATTTCAGCAATCAAGCCACCTACAAAGGGGCCCGTTAGGGTTCCAGCTACTACTCCAGTTGATAAAGTCCCCAAAGCATAGCCAGACTTATCCTTGGGGACTTGACTGGCTATTAAAGCTGTCGCATTCGGTACGAAACCTGTAAATACGCCATTTAGTAACCTAAGAAAGATTAACCAATAGATATTCGGCACGAAGGCCAAACCTCCCATAGTGATGGTCATGGCAAGGCCAGCTCGAATCATCATGGGTTTACGACCGTACTTGTCAGCAAGAATACCCCAGATAGGAGAAATCAAAGCTGCTGAAACAGCCGAAACTGAGATGGCTAATCCAGCATAGAAAGCAACTTGGTCACTCTCGATTCCCAACTGCTCTACAAAGATAGGCATAAAAGGGACGACCAAGGAAATACTGGCTCCCGTTAGAAAACTACCGAACCAGGCGACACGAAGATTATCTTTCCAACTAATCTCTTGCACAGCTATCGCCTCCTTCAAGTAACTTCACTACTTGCCCCACAAGCTGGTCACGACTGCCATTATTATCTAATATATGACTCGCCAATTTTTTCTTTTCTTCTAAAGACCACTGGGCTGCCAGACGGGACTCCGCTACTTCCTTAGAAAGATGATCCCGTTTCATGAAACGTTCTAATTGGATATCATGGTCCACATAGACCAGCCACGTTTCATCAAACCAGTTGGCATAGTTCTGCTCAAAAAGCAGAGGAATATCCATGAAAAAAATCGCTTCTGTCTGAGCCAACTGTTCTCTTAGTACAGCCAGTTCCTCACGAATAATCTCTCCTTGGGTTTGCTTAGACCATTCCCGCTCTTCTGGATTTGAGAAGATGAGACTAGCTAGGAGAGGGCGATTGAGTTCTCCATTTTCTAAGATAATTTCCTGTCCAAAGTGCTGAACTAAGACCTGATATAGGCGCTCTCCAGGTTTTTGTTGTTGGTGGACGACTGCGTCAGCATCGACCACTTGAAAGCCTTTTTCTCTTAGGAAATTTGTCACAGTTGACTTACCTGAGGCAATTCCTCCTGTGATCCCGATAATTTTTCCCATCAGCCCCTCCTTTGACACTGAGGACAAAAATGAGTTCCTCGTCCACCGAGCTGGAATTTCTCAATGAGGGTGCCACAGCGGGAACATGCTTGTCCAGTCTTATCATAGACCTGATGGAAGTCCTGCATGGTTCCGTCTTCCCCAAAGGCATTGGTATAGGTTCGAATGGTAGAGCCGCCCTTTTCAACTGCCTGTCCCAAAACAGCAATGATCTGATCATGAATAGCTGACGCTTCTGCTGCTGTCAAAGTTTGCGAAGGTCTTGCTGGATGGACCTGAGCTCGCCAGAGGACCTCATCCACATAGATATTTCCAAGACCAGCGACCAAGGTTTGGTCTAGGAGGTGGGATTTGATAGGCTTTTTAGATTTGGCTAGGGCAGCTTGGAAGGACTGCAAATCAAAGTCCTGCTCTCTTGGCTCAGGGCCTAATTTTTTAGAAACAAAGTAGGCTTCCAAAAGGTCAGGTGACAGCAGTTCCATAGTTCCAAACTTGCGTACGTCCTCATATACAAGAGTGCCGCCATCCTCAAAATGGAAGAAAACATGGGCATGCTTGCATTCAGGAACCTGATCCGGATAGTAGAAATACTTGCCCTCCATCCGCAGATGGGAAATCAAGACCTTGTTTGTCAGGTAAAAAAGTAAATATTTTCCACGGCGCCCCATGGACTCAACAATCTGACCAGGCAATTCCTTTTGAAACTCATCCAAATCTGTCTTGATCATCTTAGGATAAGCAATCTCTATACTAGAAATCTTCTTTCCCAAAATTAATTTCTCTAAGCCACGACGAACGGTTTCAACCTCAGGTAATTCAGGCATAAATCCTCCTTCTGTAAAAACAAGAAGCAGGCATGAGCCCACCTCTACTTAGTATTCTTTTTCATTATAGCCAAAGTCAGCCAAATCTAGCTTTTTATCACGCCAGTTTTTCTTGACCTTAACCCAAGTTTCTAGGAAAACCTTATCCCCTAGCATGAGTTCGATATCACGACGGGCCATGGTCCCAATTTTCTTGAGCATAGCGCCACCTTTTCCGATGATGATCCCTTTCTGACTATCGCGCTCGACCATAATAGTTGCGCGGATGTGAACCTTGTCGGTCTCTTCGTCACGCTTCATGGAGTCAACCACTACGGCAACTGAGTGAGGAATCTCTTCACGAGTTAGGTGCAAGACCTTCTCACGAATCATTTCTGAAACTAGGAATCGCTCTGGGTGGTCTGTGATTTGATCAGACGGAAAGTACTGGAAACCTTCCTCCAGATTTTCACTAAGGATGTCAATTAGACGAGAAACGTTATTTCCCTGAAGGGCTGAAATTGGAACAATCTCCTTGAAGTCCATCTGGTTACGGAAATCATCAATCTGAGCCAAGAGCTGATCAGGATGAACCTTATCAATCTTATTCACCACCAGAATCACAGGAACCTTGGCAGCTTTCAGACGCTCGATAATCATGTCGTCGCCCTTACCACGTGGCTCATCAGCTGGCACCATGAAGAGAACAGTATCCACTTCACGAAGGGTACTGTAGGCAGATTCCACCATGAAATCACCAAGAGCTGTTTTAGGCTTGTGAATACCTGGTGTGTCAATAAAGACGATTTGCTCCTTATCCGTGGTGTAAATCCCCATGATTTTATTGCGCGTTGTCTGCGCCTTGTCACTCATGATGGCAATCTTTTGCCCCATGACGTGATTCAAAAAGGTTGACTTCCCAACATTGGGACGTCCCAAAATGGCTACAAAGCCTGATTTAAATGTCATAATTTCCTCTTATTGTTTAAAATAGTATATCCCAAATGCGCGGGATAAAGATAAGTGCACCTGTCACTGCAGCAAAAAGAGAGACCACTAGAACGGCACCTGCTGCCATGTCCTTGGCTTTCTTTGCCAACATAGAAAAGTGATAGTGACTGGCTAGATCCACCACATTTTCGATAGCAGAATTAATAATTTCAAAGGCTACTACTAAGAAAATGCTCATTAGGAGAAAGAGCCATTCGATTCGTGATACCTGAAAAACAAAACCTGCAAGGATAACTACTAGAGCCGTCACTGCATGTTTTCGCATATTGCGTTCTTCCTTGATAGCAGTCAAAATCCCTGTGATGGCAAATTCTAAACTGGATATCAGGTCACGATTTTTCCATTTTCGTTTATTGTCTTGTGAGTCCATAGGCTGTCAAAATTTCTTCTTGTAAACCGAACATCTCCGCTTCTTCTTCCGGAGTGTAGTGATCGTAGCCGTTGATATGTAAAAAGCCGTGTACTGCCAAGAAGCCCATCTCACGCTCAAAGCTGTGACCGTATTCCTTAGCCTGCTCATGCGCTTTATCGATAGAGATGAAAAGCTCCCCAATATAGGCATCAAACTCAGACATCATCTCTGCTAATTCAGGATTTTCAAGCAAATCTTCCTCATCAAAGGAAATGTCCAATTCTGGCTTATATTCAAGGCTAATGACATCTGTCGGACGATCTGTATCACGGTACTCGAGGTTGAGTTCGTGGCTACGCTCGTTGGTCACAAAAGTAACTGCCATCTCCTTGTCTTCTTTTCCTATTTTTTGGGCAGCAAATTCCAAAATCTCTTGGGTTTGTTGCAAGATTTCTTGTGAAACTTGATCAGTTTCATCTACCATTTCAATATACATGTACTTCTCGATTCTCTTTACTTGGCTTTATTATACCATATTTCCATGATTTTATTCTACCTTTTTGATATAATACTATGGAATACAATCACAAGGAGAGAACGATGTCATTTGACGGATTTTTTTTACACCACATGGTTGAGGAATTGCGATGCGAGTTGGTCAATGGTCGCATTCAGAAAATCAATCAGCCTTTTGAACAAGAGTTGGTCTTGCAAATCCGCAACAATCGCCAAAGCCATCGCCTGCTCCTTTCTGCCCATCCCGTTTTTGGACGCATTCAGCTGACCCAAACGACCTTTGAAAATCCAGCCCAACCTTCTACTTTTATCATGGTTTTGAGAAAATATTTACAAGGCGCCGTAATTGAGTCCATCGAGCAAATCGAAAATGACCGAATCGTAGAACTAACAGTTTCCAATAAAAACGAAATTGGGGATCATATCCAGGCTACCTTGATTATCGAGATTATGGGGAAACACAGCAATATTCTTCTTGTCGATAAAAGTAACCACAAAATCCTCGAAGTCATCAAACACGTAGGCTTTTCACAAAATAGCTACCGCACCTTACTGCCAGGCTCAAGCTATATCGCTCCGCCAAGTACCGAGTCTCTCAATCCTTTTACAGTCAAGGATGAGAAACTCTTTGAAATCCTGCAAACAAAGGAATTAACAGCAAAAAATCTTCAAAGCCTCTTTCAAGGTCTAGGTCGTGATACGGCAAACGAACTGGAAAGTCTATTGGTTCATGATAAACTATCAACTTTCCGTAACTTTTTCAGTCAAGCAAGCAAACCATTTTTGACAGAGACTTCTTTCAGCCCAGTTCCTTTTGCGAATCGTGTAGGAGAGCCTTTTGCCAGTCTTTCTGATCTTCTGGATACCTACTACAAAGACAAGGCCGAGCGCGATCGCGTCAAACAGCAAGCCAGTGAACTGATTCGTCGTGTTGAAAATGAACTTCAGAAAAATCGACATAAGCTGAAAAAACAAGAAAAAGAGTTACTGGCGACAGACAATGCTGAGGAATTTCGTCAAAAAGGGGAATTGTTGACAACCTTCCTTCATCAAGTACCTAATGACCAAGATCAGGTTACCTTGGACAACTACTACACCAATCAGCCTATCACAATTGCTCTTGATAAGGCACTAACTCCCAGCCAGAATGCCCAACGCTATTTTAAACGTTACCAGAAGCTCAAAGAAGCTGTCAAATATCTGACTGAACTGATTGAAGAAACCAAGGCCACCATTCTTTATCTGGAAAGCGTTGAAACGGTTCTCAACCAAGCTGGACTGGAGGAAATCGCTGAAATCCGTGAAGAATTGATCCAAACAGGTTTCATTAGAAGACGCCAACGTGAAAAAATCCAGAAACGCAAAAAACCAGAACAATATCTGGCGAGCGATGGCAAGACCATTATCTATGTCGGTCGAAACAATCTTCAAAACGAAGAATTGACCTTTAAAATGGCCCGCAAGGAAGAACTTTGGTTCCATGCCAAGGATATTCCTGGAAGCCATGTCGTCATCTCAGGAAATCTTAATCCTTCTGACGAAGTGAAGACAGATGCGGCCGAACTAGCTGCCTACTTCTCCAAAGGGCGCTTGTCAAATCTAGTTCAGGTGGATATGATTGAAGTTAAAAAACTCAACAAACCAACAGGTGGCAAACCCGGTTTTGTTACTTATACTAGACAAAAGACCCTCCGTGTCACACCAGACCCAGAAAAAATCGCATCTATGAAAAAATCCTGATTTCAAGTGAAATCAGGATTTTCGTTTACAATTTACTCTGCAATCAAGGTTTCCAAACCAACCTTCATCATATCGGTGAAGGTATTTTGGCGTTCTTCTGCCGTAGTGTCTTCATCTGGATTGACCAAGCTATCAGAAATGGTCATGATAGCAAGTGCATCAACGTGGTGTTGGGCAGCAAGATAGTAAAGAGCTGCTGCTTCCATTTCCACAGCCTTAACTCCCCATTTACCAAGTTCGATGTTCTTTTCAAAATAGTTTGAATAAAAGACATCTGATGACAAGACGTTCCCAACGTGGGTTGTCATACCGAGTTCTTTAGCGATATGGTAGGCCTTGTCTAACAAATCAAAACTAGCGATTTGTGGAAAATCATACTGTGGCCAGTCGTTGCGGATGATGTTTGAATTGGTTGCAGCAGCCTGTGCCAAGACCAATTCACGGACGTGAACATCTTCATTCAAAGAACCAGCAGTTCCCACACGAATCAATTTCTTCACACCGTAATCCACAATCAACTCGCGTGCATAGATAGAGATTGATGGCATTCCCATACCAGTTCCCATGACAGATACACGGTGACCCTTGTAAGTACCAGTGTAACCAAACATGTTCCGCACTTGGTTAAAACAAACAGCATCTTCAAGGAAGTTCTCCGCAATAAACTTAGCACGAAGAGGATCCCCCGGAAGAAGAATTTTATCAGCAATTTCACCCTGCTTAGCAGCAATATGGATAGACATAATATAAGATACCAAACCCGTCAAAAAGCAAAGGGAAAATAGGAGTTGGGTGCAGTGAGCGATGCTCGCTAGACCAACTATCTTTTTCCCACTGCTTTTAGGGGGGGTTCAATTCCTTTCTTTCTTAATTTAGATGATAAATAGGAGAATAGCACGGGTTCAATTCAAAACCAAACTACCCTACCTTTCAATGTTTTTAGAAAAGTTTTCCGCTCGTGTTCAAATCTGAACACACGCTCTACCTTTCTGTTATTTTTAACTTGTTAATGAATTCAAAAATGTATAGAGTTCCGCATTCATTTCTCGATAATCGTAGTTACGAATAGTTTCAGGTTTTTGAACAAAAGTCAGATTTTGACTTTGTTCCTCCAAAACAGCTTCACCATCCGCAGTAATTAAGAGTTCTATTGCTTCTGGATCAAATTCCAAATGGGCCTGAAAGGCATAATGTTTCGGACTGAAGCGAATAATCTGACGTGGACAACCTTGACTGGTCGCAAGAACAACAGCATCCTCTGTCAGCCCTGGCATATCACCGTGCCAGTGGCCGGTTTCTAAGGTTTCTCCGAACAAGCTGACATGAGGATCTGTTAGACCTTGCATCGTCAATGTCACAGGATAAACGCCGATCTCGCGCTCTGGACTATGTTCATACTTCGCACCATAGGCAACAGATAGGAGCTGCGCACCAAGACAGACACCAACAATATAAATATCTGCAGCAATCGCTTCTTTCATAAAAGCAAGCTCAGCCTTTGGATCATAGTATGGGAAGTTTTCTCTATCCTCATCAGGTGATTGAGGACCACCCATAACAATCAGAAAATCAATTCCGTCAATTGTTTCAGGAAGAGGTTCTTTTTCATAAACCTTTGTTGATGTAATGTGATGACCTCGTTCCAGAGC
Source organism: Streptococcus australis (assembly GCF_901543175.1). NCBI lineage: Bacteria > Bacillati > Bacillota > Bacilli > Lactobacillales > Streptococcaceae > Streptococcus > Streptococcus australis. The sequence goes on from NZ_LR594040.1 coordinate 1,175,703, forward strand.
CCATTTTAGATAAGCACCCGGAACCTCAAATGTTTCATGTAAAATAAAGTGAACTCTCATGACATTACAATTCAACAATAATAGCTTTAAGCAAGCCTTTGAAATCACCTTTGACACGCTCTGTTACTTCAACCACTTCCTCATGGTTGAGTTCCTCTTGGAAACCAGCAGCGTGGTTAGTGATACATGAAATTCCTAGAACTTTCAAGCCTGAGTGGGCTGCTACGATAACTTCAGGAACAGTGGACATACCAACTGCATCTGCACCCAATGTCTTATAGGCACGAATTTCTGCTGGTGTTTCATAAGTCGGACCGGTTACACCGATATAGACACCTTCATCAAGCTTGATACCAAGTTTTTTAGCAACTTCATGGGCAGTAGTACGGTATTCTGGTGTGTAGGCTTTAGACATATCTGGGAAACGTGGACCAAAGTCATCCAAGTTTTCACCCATCAATGGGTTTTGCCCCGTCATATTGATATGGTCTGAGATAACCATCAAGGTACCAGGTCCATAACCAATACCACCAGCAGCATTGGTTACAATGACACCTTCACATCCGAGAACTTTCATCACACGTACCGGGAAAGTCACGACTTCAAGAGGATTTCCTTCATAGAAATGGAAACGACCTTGAAGAGCCAAGACCTTGCGGCCTGCAAGTTCACCATATACCAATTTTCCAGCGTGTCCGACTACTGTAGAGCGGCCCCAGTTTGGAATGTCTGTATAATCTACTACAACTGGATTTTCGATTTCTTCTGCTAATTCTCCAAGTCCTGATCCAAGGATTAAACCGAACTCAGGCGCTTGGATTCCCTTATCTTTCAGGAAAGCAGCTGTTTCCTTGATCTTATCTAAAAATGTCATTCTGTGTCTCCTTTATTATTTTTTAGCATTTGACCGATTTTGTCAAAGGTTTTTGCATTGCGAATGGTGATGTTGCGATAAAAAGGCATCTTGAGCAAGTACTTGTGATAGGCAGTTGCATAGTAGGATTCTTCAGAGAATTTCCCCCAGAAAATCCCAAGTCTTCCAAAACGAACCACTTCATCTTTCAGTTCCAAACTTTCAACTTTCTCAATGACTTGATCCACATCCAAGCCTTCTGTATAAAAGAGGACATCTTTTCGAGCCAGGTCTTTGGTCCACCAATTTGGCAGATTCTTCAGCTCTGCTTCATAATCTTCCTGACTCAGCAAGGAAAAGCTCTGAATAAATGGATAATGGACTGCAAAGAAATCCTCTAACTTTTCAACCAATTGGGCTTTGGGATCTGTCGAAGTAAAGAAAATATTGCCACTGTTGATGTAGGTATCAACTTTTTCCAGTCCCAACTCTGTCAATTCTTGACGAAGTTGCGCCATAACAACCTTATTTTTCCCACCGACATTAATGCCCCTTACCAGTAAAGCATAGCGCGTCATCTTATACCAATTTATCTAAGAAACTTTCCCCAATCATGGCAGTTTCAACACCAAAGTTATCTGCAACTGTCGCTGAGATATCTGCAAAATGTCCAACTGGAATGACACCATTTCCCTTAAAGCTAGGGCTGTAAGCTAAAAGTGGAATATATTCACGAGTGTGGTCTGTTCCTGCATAGGTTGGGTCATTTCCATGGTCCGCTGTAATCAAGAGAAGATCATTCTCTCTCATGGCTGCGATAATTTCAGGCAAGCGTTCATCAAACTCATGCAAGCAATCACGGTAACCATGAGCATTGCGGCGGTGGCCGTAAAGGGCATCAAAGTCAACTAAGTTTGTGAAGGAGAATCCTTTTTCAAACTCAGCAAGTCCCATGGTCTTCAATAATGTATCAATTCCGTGGCTGTTTGACTTGTTGTGGCCCATGTCATGATTGATACCAGCGCCGTTAAAGATATCGTTGATTTTACCAACGGCGTAAGTATCGATGCCAGCTTCGTTCAATTTATCCAAAACAGTTGGTGCAAATGGGGATACAGCCAAGTCACGACGGTTTGCTGTACGAGTGAAGTTACCAGGCTCACCTACATATGGACGGGCAATGATACGACCTAGAAGAGCAGGACGCTCAAGGGTAATCGAACGAGCGTATTCACAAATACGATACAGTTCATCCAAAGGAATGATATCTTCGTGGGCAGCAATTTGCAAGACTGGGTCAGCTGAAGTATAGATAATCAACTCCCCAGTTTCCATTTGACGTGGTCCAAAATCATCGATAACAGCTGTTCCTGAGTAAGGTTTGTTGGCTTCACGAATGACCTTGCGTCCGGAAAATTCTTCGATCTTTGTCAAGATTTCTTCTGGGAATCCATTCCAGAAAGTATCGAAAGGTTCTGTAATGTTAAGGCCCATAATTTCCCAGTGTCCAGTCATGGTATCCTTACCAAGAGATACTTCTTCCAATTTCGTCACATATCCTGTTGGATTGCTTTCTGCTGGAACAGTCTTCAACGGCGTTTCACGAGGAATATTTCCTAGACCGATTTTAGCCATGTTTGGCACATTCAAACCAACTGTTTTTGAAATGTGTCCCAGTGTGTCAGAAGCTCCGTCTGGAACTCCTGCATTGACAAAGTTATTGGCATCTGGTGCAGCACCGATTCCCACGGAATCCAGTACCACCAAGTGAATTCGATTAAATTTTGACATAGTGTGTCTCCTTTTATTTCCCTTTTGTTGAAGTTAAAATCTGAACACCGTCTCGTCCAGCAACGATGACCTTATCCACCATTTGGTTGAACAAGCCATGCTCTACGACACCAACAACATGGTCCAATTCTTGCCCAAAGGCAATCGGATCTTCAATGACATCCAAGGCTAGGTCAATGATAAAGTTCTGCATATCGGTCACAAAACGTTGGCCGTCTTTTTCACGGAAACTTGGTTTGTAGCCAGCTCGCTCAAATCGACGAAAGACCTGTTCTGATCCATACTGAACCACTTCTACTGGCAATTTAAAAGCACCTAGTTTCTCTACTAGTTTGCTTTCATCAACCACCCAAATGTATTCTTTTGAGGGCGTTGCGACAACCTTCTCCATCAGAAGGGCACCACCACCGCCTTTGATCCCGTTGAACTGGCTGTCTACTTCATCCGCTCCATCGACTGTCACATCGACAAAGTCCACTTGATCAATCGACTTGAGCGGGATGTTAAGACCTTCAGCCTGTTTACTGGTCACACTGGAAGTCGTTACAGCAGTAATCTGCAAACCTTCTTCCTTAATCCGACGACCGATTTCTTCTACGAAATAGTAGGCAGTTGATCCAGTACCGAGTCCGACAATCATACCATCCTTGACAAACTCAGCAGCCTTGATACCTGCCATCTTTTTCAGATTCTCCACTTAAATACCTCCATTAAAGAGCTACTTTTATTATAACATGTATCCGTTTTTATTTCATGAATACACTTGAAAAACCCGAACATTTTTATTTCGGGTTTTGGTGTCCTATTTAACCATATCAGGATCGTAGTCATAGAATCCTGTATCGAGGAAACGGTTTTTAGGGTGTAACTTGCGCACTTCCTCATCTAACAAGAAGGCTTGGTCATGACTGAAATTCCCCTCTTGGATCAAGCCACGCGCTTGAATAAAAAGTTTAGCAATTTCTACAAAATTCTGACCAGGTGTATAAAGTCCTTCTAGCTTCCAGTGAGTGAAACCATGTTCTACTAATTCTGTCAATTTAGTCATCAAATCAAGGTCATTGTTGGCAAAGATGTGGGTACCATGATTATCCTCAAAGATAGAGTAATGGCTCTCTGGGTCGCTCGGTTCCGCCAAGAAGAGGTCACGTTTACGTGTCTTTTCATCATCGATATGTGTAAAGTTATAGTAGTTTTGTAAGAGCGGACGCTTAGAATGGTGAATGACGCTAGCTCCGTAAACCAAGACTTCAGCAGGAATTTCCAAAATTTCTGGCATCTTGAAGAGCTCAGCAGATGGAATTTCACGCGCCAAAACCGCCTCAGATGCACCAGCCTTTTGACCCCAAAAGTTAATCTGACGACTGCTTGTCACCATAGTTGAAGCATCGTAGATGGTTTTAAAGGAGTAGCCATCACGGTTTACCACGTAAAAGACACCTGCATCTCCAACAGTAATATAGTCTGTCTTGATTTCTTCCAAGAAGTCTAGGAAAGGCTTGATACGGTCCATCATATCTTGGTGCATGAGGGCATTAACTGCAACAATCAATTCCTTGCCTGCTTCATGAACCAACTTAGCGATGGTGCGTAACTCTTCATAGCTAAAGGTTGTTGGCAGACGAAGACCAAAATCTTTCTCACCAACATAGATACGGTCTACGCCAGCTTCGAGTAGTTGTTCAACTTGTTCAATACTTTCAGCAGTTGCTGTAATAATAATCTTTTCCATAAGAAAAATTATACCACATTTCTCAAAAATCAGCTATGAATACTAGGAGTTTTATAAAAAGTCAAAGTCTTTTTTAAAGTTTGCAATCAAAAAGTGAACAGTAACCAGCACCGTCCATTTTCTTTTTTATGCGTGTGTTTCTTCAACTAGGTGGCCATCATTCATGACATAAATACGATCAACCTTATCAAGAAGACGAGTATCATGCGTAATAATAACAACTCCTCTTCCTTGTTCATGGGCAATAGCAGCCAACATCTCCGTTACTTGGTAAGCACGCTGGGTATCTAGACTTGCTGTCGGCTCATCTGCAAGAACGATGCTCGGATTGTTATAAAGCGCTCTAGCAATCGCCGCACGTTGACGTTCACCACCTGATAAAGCCTTGGGATAATGATCTTGTACTTTTGTCAAATCCAACAAGTCAAAGAGCTCTTTTCGATCACTTTTACTATTTTTTCCCTTATCTAGTCTGTCAATCAAATCCAGCTGTTCCTTGACCGTTAGAAAAGGAATTAAGTTTGAAGCCTGGAGAATGAAGCCAAACTCTCTAAAACGGAGATCTGTTTTTTCCTTCTCCGTCAAACTGCCTGTTTCCTTCCCCTTTACCAAAATCTTTCCACTCGAAGCTTCCTGAAGTTGTCCTAGAGTTGTTAGAAAGGTCGTCTTTCCAGAACCTGAAGGCCCAACGATAGCTACGAACTCTCCCGCATTTAGCCGAAAATTCGTCTCATGCAGGGCTACGACTTTCATCTTTCCTTCCCCGTAGGTTTTTGTCACTTGATTCATTTCTATCAATGTTGTCATACAATTCTCCTTATCATTCTGCAATTGCAGTAATCGGGTCCACCTTTAGCAAGCGTGGAAGTGAAATGACACCACCTAGAAGGGCCATCAAGCAAATTACCAAACTTAGGACAGAGTAGGCTATCCAACTTGGGTAGAAAAAGAAGGTAGCTGGTAAGACTAAAATCACTCCACCAATAGCAAGCAAGGCTAAAGCAATCCCCATACCAGCTAGGAGGAAAATTTGACAGAAAAGAGACCATACAATGGTTTTGATCTGTATTCCCTGAGCTCGCATTATTCCATAAAGTCCTAGTTTTTGGATGGTAATAATATAAACAAAAATACCCACAATCAAGCCTGTGATGACAATCATAGCAAGAATCATCCCTGAAAACACATTAACCTGAGGTGTGTAACCAGGAATTTTCGATATCATTTTTGGGATGGAAATCTGTTTCAGTCCATCGCCAGCCACTTCTATATCATTTTTCAACACCAAGGCAGAGATGGAACGATTGGCTTTCAAGGTTCCTTGTAAGGTCCAATAAGTTGTCAGACTCGTAAAGACAACAGGCTCGGTAAAAAACTTATTTCCTTGAGTCAGGCCTACAATCTTGTAACTTGCCTCGCTTCCATTGAGCTGAATGGCATCACCTAGCTTAATTCCATAATTTTCAAAGGACTGATCCACGATAACCTCATCATCCCCTTCAGGGTACCTTCCCTCCGTTAAACTAGGAGAGATAAAAGAGTCCCAGTTTTGAGCAAAGATGGAAACATTGACCTTTTCACTATCATCGACTAGATTGGTCACAGCGAACATATAGCCCAATGGAGCAGCCTCTTCAGAATTTTTATCCTTGTAGTCCTTTTCAGGAATAAAAGATGCCGTCAAATTATCATTTGCGTAGTCAGATAAAACCACACCCGTTGCTTGCCAATTATCAATCGCAGCCCGGTTGTTTCGCACAAGACCAAGAGCTAAACTGGTCATAAAAAAGACCATAAAAGCGATAAGAAAAATGGTAGTTAGAATCAAACTATATCGAAGTTTGTTTCGTACTATTTCTTTGATAGCAAGATACATGCTTGTCTCCTTTAACTTTCCCCAGAGGTAGCAAGAAGGCCACCCAGTCCAATAGACAGAATCGCTGTCCTTCCATCCATTCAAAACAACTCCTACCAATACTCTTCAAAAGTATCCAGGTAGCAACTCAACAAATCATCTTAGGAAAAGCACTTGCTTGCTATCAATTTATATAAGTTATCCTTTCCTTTCTCAGTATATCTATAATAGAGAAGGTCGGGTCATCTGTTTTAAGTGTAACATCCATGCTATCACTTTCTCTAGTGGGTGTCAAGAAGAGTGACTTAGAAGATGATAAGAGACTTTAGTAGTTTTGTAAACATTCTGTAACAATTCTCTGCATAAAAAATGATAAAATAGTTAGGTATTGTTAAGGAGAGAATCATGCCCGCAAGAAAATTAGAAGCTTATGAGTTTGAACAAATTCCCGAATCAAAACAAACTCCGCTTTACCAAGATTACACACCTGAAGCCCCAGTCGGCCCTAACCTAAAAGAGATTTTATTTTTTGTAAATATCGCTTGTTTTTGTATTTTTATGGTGCTTTTTAGCTTTATCTTTTTGGCCTTAAAATTAAATACAGCTTTGTCATTTATCGCTGCTATGGGAACAAGCTTCGCACTTTTACAACTTCAACGAAAGATTATTAAACAAAAGATTTTAAAATAAAGATTGGTACTACTACCAACCTCTTTTCTAGTTATCTGAAAAGACAGTTATAAAACTGTCTTTTTTATTTATTCTTTCGTTTTGGAGGAGATTGGATAGCGACTTTAACTTCAAAAATCGTTCCTCTAGGTTTGTTATCTTTTACGCTAATCGTTCCTCGTAAGGCATCAACAATCTGCTTGGCCAAAGATAATCCAAGGCCAAAGCCACCTTTCTGACGGGTTCTCGCCTTGTCTACACGGTAAAAACGGTCAAAGATTTTCTTCTTGTCAGCAGCTGAGATTCCAATCCCATTATCCGCTACTGTTAGATAGAGGTGGCGATCTGTAGCATAAACCACAAACTCAATTTTCCCATCTCCTTCAGTATACTTGATGGCATTATCAAACAAGATGGTCATGAGTTGTTTTAAGAGCAACTGATCAGTCATAAAGGGACGATAAATCCGATTTTCATAGTCAAAAACTCGATCATTTTCAGAAGCAATTAACTCATAGTTGGTAAAGGTGGTTTTAAAGAATTGTGGAGAAACTTCTGCTATTTCTGGCTTAAGTCCATCATCTCGACGTGCTAAATTGAGAAGGTTGGTTGTAAGGAAGCGCATGTTGCGAACTTCTTCGAGACTCGAAGCAATACTTTCGCTGGATTCCATGATCGTCGCTTCTGGTTTTCGAAAGAGATTTTCTAAACGATTTTGTAAAACGGCCAAAGGTGTTCTCAGTTCGTGGCTCGCATTTTCAACAAAGGACTTCTGCTTTTGCATACTTTCCAGCAAGGGTTTGACACTGACACGGGCAAGGTAAACACTAGCGATTAACGACAGGAGCCAGAAACTGGCCATGACCACTACGATTAAATGCTCATGGTTTTGGCTGATTTGCTCAAGCTGGCTGGTATTGATCAAGACCGCCGCATATTTGACGTTGCTTGAAACAGTGGACGAATTTGTTTCCATCAAGACCATTCGATAGGTTTCTTCCTGACCGTAGCTATTGACAACTTGGATTTGCCGAATATGATTCAACTCTTTCTTGTCCAGTTTGATCTTGTCCAAGCCTAAAAAGCGATTGCCCAATAAGAGCTGATTAAAATCCTTGTCAAAGAGCAAGACTTCCGTATTGGAGCTGACATTGGGCTTGATTTCAGCCTTGCTGGCATCCGCTGTTGCTGGTTGAATATCTTTGACTTCTTCAGTTGCCCGATTAAGGGCTAATTGGATGACAGCTTGAGGGCTAGTGCTAAGGGCTTGTAGTTTTTCATCTACAGAAGTGTAGAGACTCGAGTGCATGACCTGAAGGATAATCAAGGTCATAGCAGAGAAGATCAGGGTGAAAACTCCGAAGTTTCGAATGAAATAGCTAAAATCATCTGCATACCATGTTTTTTTTAGTTTATTGAACATCTTTTAAAATATACCCGACACTACGCAAGGTTTGAAGATTTTCAGCAAAGGCTGTCCCCTTCAATTTCTTACGAACTTTTGAAACATAGACTTCTACAACAGAAATAGTCGTATCGCTATCAAATCCCCATAGACGGTCAAAAATTTGTGTCTTGGGAAGAATGACATTTTGATTTTGAAGGAAGTAAACCAATAACTCAAACTCTTTTCCGAGCAGTTCCACAGGAGTATCTTCCACCTTAACTTCATTCGTTGAAAGGTTGACGACAATGTCCCCATAGGTCAAGGTGTTTTCGTTAAACTTACCTGAACGTTTGAGAAGGGCTTGGATCCGCATTTTGAGTTCTTCTAGGTAGAAAGGTTTGGTGAGGTAGTCATCCGCTCCCAACTCAAAACCATGTCCTTTGTCATCCAAACTTTCCTTAGCAGTCATGATAAGGACTGGTGTCGTAATTCCTTTTTCACGCAATTCTTTCAAGACTTGGAATCCATTTTTTTCAGGCAACATCAGGTCAAGCAAAATCAAGTCATAGACGCCACTTTCAGCTTCGTAGAGACCTTCTTCACCATCAAAGACCTGCATGACATCTGCAAAATCATCTAAAAAGTCAAATACTGAGTTTGACAGACCTAGGTCATCTTCTACTAATAAGATTTTTATCATCAGAAACTCCTCCTTGTTATGATTATTATACCAAAATTGCCTTAAAAAAAACTCAACTCTCTCTTGTTTTCAGATAGAAAGTTGAGTTTTTATTTACATTTCGAACGAATTAAGCTTTAGCATATTGGGCTACAACAGCTTCTACTGCCGTTTTCTCACGCTTAATCAAGTCAACACGCGCTGCAATGTCCTTGATTCCCATCTTGATATTACGGCTAAGAGCAAGGTCAGAGAGTTGTGGTTCAAAGAATTCCTTGTACTCTGCCAAGCGTTGATCTGTTTTAAAGATATGCGATGGGAAGATGACAAAGCTATCAAAGCTCATATCACCACCAAGGGCTGCCTTAATCCAGTCCCAGTTTTCACGCGCCCAAACCCAAACAGTTTCTTGGGTAGCTTGGTGTCCTAGGAATTGGAGATACCATGAAGAAAGGTCTTGTGGTTTCACAACAAACTTATCCTTCCATGAACCAATCAAGGTTTGGATATTATCCGTATCTTTACTATAGGCAAGAGCCCCTGCCAACTGACGTTTGAAGACTGCATCCGTCGCATGAGTGTAGAGGTCCAGATAAGTTGCCACCAAATCCTTGGTCTCATGGTGTTTCATTTCATTGATGAGAACTTGAGCGCGAATTGCTGCTGGAAGTCCTGCAAGATTTTCCTTGTGAGTCGCAAAGATTTGGCTAGCGACTTGACTAGCTTCTGCATCATTGGAGCGAATCATCATGGAAATGGTCAACTGACGAACCAATTCATCTTCATCTGATTCACCATCTTTAGCTTCAAAACCAAGACGGTCATAGTTGTGACGAGCCAATTTAGCAACGAGACGGTTAAAGGATTTCTCAGTTTCTGTTCCTTCATCAATAAAGCGCTCAAGGGCAGAAATCACTTGAGAAACAGCTGAAACAACAAGGTAAGACTCTTCCTTAGCAAGTTTATCAAGGACTGGGAGCAAGTCTGCATAAGAAATGTGCCCTGCTTCAGCAAGCAGACGACGTTCTTGAACGATTTGCAGTTTGCTTGTATTATCAAGTGTCTCTAGCTCAGCAAGAACAGATTCTAACAAGTCTCCTTGATAGTCGGTAATGTAGTGAGCTGTATTTTCAGTGTTGAGACGAAGAGCTCCTTCATTTTCAGCAAGAAGAGCGGCGTAGCCAGGTATTTCGATACTTTCAGTTTCAAGTGTATCTGGCAAACCTTTCCAGTTGCTGTTCAGTGGCACTACCCAGAGGCGGTTCTTGTCTTCGTGCTCACCGATGAAGAATTGTTTTTGTGAAATCTTCAAGACATCATTTTCAACTTTGACAGTGAGAACTGGATAACCAGGTTGTTCCAACCAAGAATCCATGAAGGCTGCCACATCACGACCAGACGCTTGTCCAAGGGCATTCCATAGGTCACGACCAATGGTATTTCCATATTGGTGTTTTTCAAAGTAGGCATGCAAACCTTTAGCAAAATCAGCATCACCGAGCCAACGACGAAGCATATGCATGAGACGGCTTCCTTTGGCATAGACGATAGCGCCATCAAAGAGCGTATTGATTTCATCTGGGTGTTTGACTTCGACATGGACAGACTGAACGCCATCCGTCGCATCACGTTTAAGTGCTCCCGGCACACCACCTGTTTGGAAGTCTTCAAAGATATTCCAACTTGGTTCAATAGCATCCACACAGACGTATTCCATCATGTTAGCGAAGCTTTCATTGAGCCAGAGGTCATCCCACCATTTCATAGTCACGAGGTTTCCAAACCATTGGTGAGCAAGCTCATGGGCAATGACAAGGGCTACCTGTTGACGGCTGGCAAAGGTTGAGTTTTCATCCACAACCAAGTAAACTTCACGGTAGGTTACCAGACCCCAGTTTTCCATAGCACCTGCTGAGAAGTCAGGGAGGGCGATATGAAGAGATTGAGGGATTGGGTATTTAACTCCGTAGTAATCTTCGTAAAACTCGATTGAGCGAACGGCGATGTCGAGTGAGAAATCAAGGTTAGAAAGTGGATGAGCTTTGGTTGAGTAGACACCTACAAGGGTACCGTTTTTAGTTTTAGCGGTCACACCTTGCAAATCACCTGCAACAAAGGCCAACAAGTAGGAAGACATACGAGGTGTCGTTTCAAACTTCCAGATACCTGTTTCCTTGCGGTTTTCAACATCAATCTCTGGCATGTTTGACAAGGCCACTTCACCTTCTGCTTGGTCAAAACGAAGAGCGAGATCAAAGGTTGCTTTGGCTTCTGGCTCGTCCACACATGGGAAGGCTTCGCGCGCAAAATGACTCTCAAACTGAGTAGACAAGACTTCCTTCTTGACATCATCAACAGTGTAGTAAGAAGGATAAATCCCTGTCATGTTGTCTGTGATTTTTCCTGAAAAAGCAATGACTAATTCAACTTGACCAGCCTCAGCTAATTCGATATGCAGGGCTTCATTTTCATGATCAACTGTAAATGGACGAGCTTGACCCGCAACTTCTACAGAAGCGATTTCCAAGTCTTTTTGGTGAAGGGAAATACGGTCACTCTGTGCTTGACCAGTGATGGTCACCTTCCCAGAAAAGGTCTTGGTCTCACGACTCAAGTCTAAAAATAAATCATAGTGTTCAGGAACAAATTGCGTAATAAAATGTTCAACTGCTTGCATAGTTTTCTCCTATTCTAAGTTTAAGAGTTTTACTCTTATTCAAACAAACTTATTATATCATGTTTTACTTAAGAAAAAAGGATTGGACAGTAATTTCCAAAACTTTCTTTCTACTATAGTTTACTGTGGATAAACCTTGCGAAATTCTTCCAAAACAACCTTGCTGTCAGGTGTAAAAGTCAGTCCTGCCTCTCTCAGCCACTCGGCGAAACAGTCCTTATGAACCTGACGCCAATAGGCTAGGGATTTGTCACCTTCCCCTTCCTTAAAGGCATGTTCAGCAGAAACTTGATTAAAGGATTCGACAGAGACCTTTGTAATTTCGACAATGCAGACAGCTCGATCTTGGCTATCTAAAATGATATCAAAAGTTCCTTCTCGCGGAAGGGGTTCGTTATCAACTGCATAAAGATCATAGGCTGAGGCGGTTGCTGTCTTTTCGCCTTTTAAAACCAAATCTGCCAAGAGATCGGCATCTACTCCAAAAGCCCAGGCATCTATCTCATCGCCGATAGAGGGGTTAATTTGCTTGTAAATATTCCACATTTCTTGCGGTGTCATAGGTTACTCCTTTGTAATTTTTTACTTACTTCTTTTACACGTTCTAGGTGGTCTGGATGGTCAATCTCTAAATTAAAAATATCTGGAATAGAACTGTAGTGAATAATGCATTTGATACCCATCTGATTCATTTTTTTATGAAAGAAGCATTCAGATAGCCTGCTACAGCAAAGTCAATTTTTTTCGCCCTTGCTTTATCCTGCATCTGTCTTAGCATATCTAACATTATTGGACTTTCCATATCATGCCATTTACTGTTTCTCACAGTCGCAAAAACAAAAGAAGTCAAATCATTCATTCCAACTATAATCTTTGAAATACCAGTTTCCAGTATCCTGTCCAAGTCAAAATATGCTGACGGTAATTCAATCATTGTGCCGACTTTCCCAGTAAAATCCTGCTGACGCAATACTGTAATAGCTTGCTTTAACTGCTCAGCATCATTGACAAAAGGAAAGATAACAGACAGATTGGGATTGTTTTGATAAACTTCTGTAACGACATTGGACTCAGCCTGAAATTCATTCGGACACGCCAATAAACGCCTAGTACCTCTATAGCCAAACAAGGGATGCCCTTCGTCAAAAAACTCTTTAGTCCCCTCTAGACAATTAGCTTCTGTATTCGTTAATTCTGAAAAACGATACCAAACTTCCTCATCAGAGTACAAGGAGCAGATAGTATCTAGATAATCTTTTATAAATTGCTGACAACTTGGTAACAGGATGTTTTGATTGAGCTCTCTTAACAAGTATTCCCCACGAATCATACCAATATGGTGAAATAGCTGAGGATAAACTTTTTTAATAATTTTTTCCCCACTAAGAGCCAGTTGGTTTTGCATGTCCATTCACCTCGTCTTAAGAGATATAATATCAGCTATCATTATATGACACTTTTCTCTAGTTCAAAAGCTACATAAGGTCCAATTAACTCATATCCTAAAAATTCTGCTACTTTTTTGGAAGCCTCGTTATGAGCATCCCAAAGAGGAATCATATCTCTATTCAAACTCTCTAGAATCATTGCAGCACCAAGCTTTTTAGCAAATCCATTTCCTTGTTCGTTTGGTCTAGTTGCAACTTCCACTTCAACTGCTCCACGGTAAACTAACCCTGAGGAAATCCCAGCAATTAGTTCATTATTTTTAAGAACCACAAAGCCAAATCCACCTTTCAATGCAAAATCCTGGTAGGACTCAAAATCTCCCTTTAAATCTTGTGACCATTCTTCCTCAGAAAAGCAGTTATAAATATGATTATCAATAGGCACAATACTGTAACCTTCCTCTAAATGAGTAACTAGATCATTTAGAAATTCAACTTGAAAATTTGCCTTATCTTTAAAAGAATAGCGAGTAAAAGAAATTAGCCCCACTTTCTGATGCAGAAAATTTTGCCAATTAGTATTTTCTGAAATAATAATCTTATAATCTAAACCATATTTCCTAACAAAATCTTCCCAAAATCTGGAATTCAACTTCCCTGCTAGGTATAGAAAATTCCCAACATCATAAAAGCTTGTTGTCCTATCACTGTTTCGGTAGACAGTTCCGATTTGAGATTGAAGACCATAGAGAACCATATTTTTCTTCCATGTTTTAAATAGTTCCATTATCTCCCTTCTTCACCTTCCAATTTCTATAGCTTGTCATATCTAATTCTGGAAATCCTAGTAACTCTGCCTTAACCTGCAACACTAAAGGAGAAGCATTATCAGCAGTAATTTCTTCCAAACTCAACCAAAGTGCATTTGCTGAATCATTACTTCCATCAAGAACTTCATGAGGAAGTGATTTTTGATAGCGTTCGAAATCAAGTACTATATCATAAAAGGCCATGATATGATGTACTGCAAAGTCTTGCCCATCTTCTTGAACCAGCACATCATAAATCCTAGGATTAGCATAACCATTAACCTTATATCCCGTCTCTTCCAGAACTTCTCTCTTGAGGGTTTCTGTCAGCCCTTCACCTACTTCCTGGCTACCACCAGGTAGATCAAAACGATGTTGATAAGGACCTCTCGTTTTCTCAATGCAGAGTAACTTCCCATTTTCAAAGCAAACGCCATAAACACCAAAGTGTTTTTTGATTTCCATCCAACTCCTCCTACTTCAAAGACCAGCCACCATCCACAGTCAAGATTTGTCCTTGCATGGCAGATGCGTGACCGCTAGCCAAGAATAAGCTGACTTCTGCAATTTCACTTGGTTCAATCCAACGCTTGATAGGAGTTTCACTAGCCACCCAGTCTGCTAAGCCACCGGGTTCAAAGTCCGCAGCAGTCATGCCTGTCTTGACTGCTCCGGGAGCAATCCCAAAGACCTGAATCCCAGCATCTGCATAATCTAGAGCCAACTGCTTGGTAAAGCCAGCCAAGGCATGCTTAGAGGAAGTATAGGCGTGACCACCTCCGCCGGCTAAACTAGAAGCGATGGAGCACATATTGATGATGATTCCTTTTTTATTCTCCAGCATTTGTGTCAAATAATAGCGAGTCAACTCAACAGGAGTCACGTAGTTAATTTCAAAAATTTCTTGAATTTCCTGCGCCGTTTGTTCCAAAAGTGGTTTGTAATCATCCAAAACTCCAGCAGTATTGCACAAAACATCCACCCGAGGACACCAGTCAAAAATAGGCTCCAAGTTCAATGTCAAATCTCTCTGTAAAAAGTGGAAATCACCCTGTAATAGTGGATTTTCGCCTTGGTCAACTCCATAAACTTGATAGTCCTTCTCTAAAAAAAGTCGAGCTTGAGCCAGACCGATACCTGAACTCACTCCCGTAATCAATACACGTCTAGTCATGCACTTCTACCCAATCCGTCGCCAAAACATCACAAGGTGTCGGACTCCACATGGAAAAACCTTCTCCTTCTCCAGACACGTTGATTAGGAAATAAGGTGTCACTTCAAGTGCAACCCCGTTTTGTTCAATAGTGTCAAAAAGCTGCACATAGTTTTCAGCCCCTCCCCAACCAGTTCGTACATATTTTTTCTTAGCCTTTAATCCAGGTAGGATTTCTTCAAATGTCATGTTCTTCTCCTTTGTTGTCTATAAACGTTGATTTAATAAGCTTTTTAGTCAGCCTTTGAGTTCTGAAATATAAATTTGTTCACCTTTTTGTGGACTTACAAGCTATTCATGGCTTTTTCAAAATATGAAACCGCCTCTTTTTCTTTATCCGCAGATAGGTGGCTGTATATATCCATGGTCATAGCTAAAGTAGCATGACCTAAACGGTATTGTAATTCTTTATAGCTGATACCAGCATTTAGCAATAAACTAGCGTGAGTATGACGGAAAGCGTGAAAAGTAAAGCGAGGAATAGAAATCTCATTACAGCGTCTATCTAAAGCCTCCTGTCTAGTTGCCAGGTTCTGGTACTCTCTCGTAGGTGTTGCAAACACCACAGACGAAACACGCGCCCCTGACTCCAAATATAATTGGCGTTGTCTATTCTGGTAAAGACGTAACATGTTGACCGTTTTCTTGTCTATGCTGATTATCCTAACTCCTGCTTTGCTTTTCGGTGTACCTATTAGCTTTAATAACCTACTGTAATTCTTGTTAATGCTTATAGTTCCATTCTCAAAATCAATATCCGACCATTCCAGGGCTACTACTTCACCAAAACGGCAACCAGTAGCAAGTAAGACACTATACAGAACATAATCAAAATAATATCTATATTTCTTAAACGCCAGTTTTTCCATATGGAGCAACAGAGCCTTTAAGTCGTCTGAAGCTATGAACTTGATCGCTGTATTCTCACGTTTAGGCTGTTTAGGGAGAATAATATCCCTAGCTGGATTGAATGGCAAGAGCTGGAGAGATACCCCATACTGTAAGACACGCCTATTTATTGAATGAACCACCGCATAGTGAACTAGCTGAGTCGATAAATCATTGATAAAGCTTTGTATATAGCTAACAGATAGCTTGGTCAGTTTCAGAGTACCAAAGACAGGTATAAGATGATTGTACAGCATTCTCTTAGTGTCTAAAAAAGTCTGAGGCTTTACTGTAAGCTGGTAACTGTCTAGCCATAGATCAGCTAACTCCTGATAATTTTTTACAGGTACTACTTTTGTCACCGTACAACCGTTCGATATAAAATCATCTTGCGCGTGCTTTGCTTTCTGCTTGACCTCTTTTTTTGTCCTACCCGTTACACTTGTTTTAGCTTTCTTACCTGTTACCTGGTCAACTCCTAAATATACATTAGCACGGTACACTGTTGTACCGTTTTTCTTTTTGACTTCAGTTATTTGCATATTTTAAACCTTTCTAAAATACATCAGCAGGCAAGCTATTATTAAAAAGGTTTTAGATTGTGGTTTAAATCATGCTAGGGCTTCACAGATTGCCCTGTATTCGATTTTAAAGAGTCAGGCGGTAAATAATACCAGAGTTGGAAATAAGGCGGATACGGGGCTTATATGGGTAAATATTGAAAAAGTACTTATAAGTTCATACTTTTTTTAAATCTTATATTGAACGCCAAGAAATCACGCGCAGAACGTGAAAAAACATGAATTTTTGAAGATTTCAAAAGCTAGAAAAACAAGTGCTTACAAGTCTTTCAATGGTTTTAAGTTATTTGGGTTCATGTTGACAAAAGTTGACATTTTCAGGGTATAACATACCAAAAAACTAGGAAAACTTATATTTCAGATTTTTACACCTAGTGGCGCGTGAGGCACCCTATTCAGCTTCGGGGTTGAAAATAAACATATCTATGTACTTAATTGTTGGTGAAATATCCCAGACTTCAAACGTTTCAGAAAGTTGTTGTTTTATATTATCTATCAATTCATTTTTAAATTGCACAGGCATATCATCAAAAATAGCAACTTGAGACATAGAGCCATTTAGTCTAACTTTATCCAATTGACTTGGATTGAATAGCTTATCAGGGTCTTTACTATACAAATAAAGAAATTTATATTCAAGAAGGTATTTCCTATCTCTCCCTCTTCTAAACTCTAGTAAAAGATAGCATGGTTCTTCAAATTCAGGAACAAATTCCCAATGTTCTTTGACCTCGGATAATGTATCAAAATTATCAAAGCCACATTGAATTTTTACATCATAAGCCCAAAAATCAAAGAATTCACTAGGAGAAACTTCTAGATAGTTACAAATTTTATCTATTGTTTGTAAGCTAATTTTATCAGTATTATTATTTGAAATTT
Source organism: Streptococcus australis (assembly GCF_901543175.1). NCBI lineage: Bacteria > Bacillati > Bacillota > Bacilli > Lactobacillales > Streptococcaceae > Streptococcus > Streptococcus australis. The sequence goes on from NZ_LR594040.1 coordinate 1,193,108, forward strand.
TTGAAATAGTTGAACGAGCTATCCCTGTATCATTAAATAATTGGGTAGCCGTTACTCCTCTATCAATCATTAGTTTTGCTAAATTATTTCTAAGCATTAAAATCACGCTCCTTTAAATACATTTTAGCTTATACACTTCTTTTTTTCAAGATATTTTATTTTTTTACTTGACACGATAAAAATATAGTGTAAAATAAAGAGTATAATTTTAGCGTTAGCGCTATTATTTTTCTTAAAATAAACAAAAAGGAGTTTAAAGCTATGGAAAATAATTTCCGTGTCTTATTGGCAAAGCAACGCAAAAAAGTTGCTGACGTTCATTTAGCGACAGGTATCTCAAAAAGTACACTTATTTCACTGTATTATGAGCGCACAAAGCGCCCAGATATTGAAACCTTGCAAAAGGTAGCCGAGTATCTAGGCGTAACCATTGACGAACTACTTACAGTCGAAGATTAGGAGGTACAGCATGAACATTGTCTACATGGACGGTAAGAAAGAGCCGTACACCACAAGCGAGATCATCGCTGAATGTGCTGAAGTTACTCATCACACAATACAAGAACTTTTAAGAAAGCATAAAGCTGACTTTGAAAGCTACGGAATTATCGCATTTGAAATGCGTAAATTAGACGGCAGAGGACGACCAATGAAAATCTATCGCCTGAACGAACAACAGGCAACCTTGCTGATCACTTACCTAAAAAATACCGAACCCGTTAGAGCTTTTAAAAAAGCTCTAGTCAAAGCATTTTTTGAAATGCGGGACGAGCTAACTCAGTTTAAGCTGCAACGTGCTTTAGAAAAGCTAAAGCGTAAGACTTTGCATGACAGCATTAAGAACTGGGAACAAAAACCAAAGCGCGCGCATAGCACTATCACAAATCTTTTGCTAAAAGGCACTAGCGGTATGAATAAAAAGCAACTGATGGCAGCGCGTGGCGGTCTGACAGGTATCGATAGCTTGACCAGTACCGAGCTTGTCAGATACCAAGCCTTGGAAGATATGGCTATCGCTATGATTAACTTGGGTATGACCTATCAGGATATTAAGTCTATGGTCTTCAGACAAAAAGAAAACGCACCACAAGGCGCGTGAGAGCAACAAAAAAGGCTTAGCAATAACCACACCGCAGAGCCTTTCACACTATCACTAAAACATAATAAACAAGCAGGCAAGCTTTTATTAAAAGGGTTTTAGTAAAGATTTATACCTAGATTATAGCATATCTGGGACACTTTGACCATACGGAGAGCGCCAACTCTTAAAACTGGTATCACCTCACGCTTTCAAACTTTGGCGACTCTGAGCGCGAGGCCAGTGACAAGAAAAACATTCAAAAGACTCTAATTACATAAAAAAGCGAGGTAATTACCATGAAAAAACAAGACCAAAATCAAACAGTTGCTCTGACAGTTAAGTAAATCAAAGAACAAGGCCAACGCACTACCGACGTTATGACGAGAGTAGACACTCTAAAAGGCTATGCTAACAGTCTTATGCTAGCCATGAACAGCGAGCCAGACAAAGCCGTTCTATTAAGCTGCCTAAAAAACTTTCTAAGCCAAGTATATGACCAGATGGATGTAATGTATCAGGAACTAGACGCCGTGGCATATCAGCTACTGGAATGCGACAATCCCGAAGAATTAAAAGCCTACCTGAGAGTGAAAGGATAAGGGTTATTAGCATGAGCGAGCTACTAGGTGCAATTTTAACACTACTACTTTTCTTTCTAGCTGGCGTATGTGCTGAGCTGTTTCACTCCTGGGCTATTGCTTACAGACGCCGAGGATATATCACCAAACGGCAACTCAGAAAGATGGAAAAATGGCTTGAAACAATGGAGGGTAGAGGATGACGGAGCTTGAAGAAAGAATTTTAAGACTGATACCTGTAGGGGCGGACGAGCCACGCGCAGGGCGGGATATAGCCAATGTGCTAGGGCTAGAGATGAGAGCCTTACGAGATCATATTCTCCGGCTTATCGTTCGCTATGGTATCCCCATTGTGGCCAAACGTGGGGCAAGTAACGGCTACTATATCCCTGCTAACGATACCGAACGCCTAGCAGGGATCAGGGAGCTAAAGGCTCAGTATGACACAGAAGGAAGGCGTCTAGATGTGCTTATCAAAGCTGATTTAGAAAGCTATAAAGAGCTGCTGAAGGGAGCTGATAAGAATGTTTAGTCTCAGCAAAGAAAGTGAAAACAGTCTAAAACGTGGCATATTAAAACTGGTAGAAAACTTTCTAAAAGACTATTTAAAGCCTAAACAACGTATAACAGGGCTAATGACACCTAAACAACTCAAGGAAGAGTTAGAGATAGATTACAACACCTTAAAACGTTGGGAACGCGCAGGGCTAAAAAGGTGCACTCCTCCTATCGAGGATACACGCAAAGTCTTTTATAGAATCGGTGATATTCTAATATTTCTAGGAGCTGATAAAGAATCATAAGGAGTAAAACGTGGCAAGAACAAAAATATATTTTTGGCTAAAAATTGATAAGAAATTTTTTGATAATATTTTTATCAAGAGACTAAAGACAATACCGGGTGGGTACACCATGACAGTTATTTATATTAGGCTCATGCTAGAGAGCTTGGAGAGTGACTGTATTTTATACTATGAGGGCTACTTTGATAATCTTAAGGAAGAGTTAGCCCTAAAATTAGATGTATCAGAAGATGATATAGATATGACCATGGCATACTTTACAAAATGCGGTTTAATACAGATTGACGAAGATAAAAACGCAGAACTACCCCAGGCTAAAGCCCTAGTACAGCAGGAAACTAACCAAGCAGCATACATGCGAGAATATCGGAAACAGCAACGAGAACAAAAGGAAAATCTTACAATGTTACCCGAAGACCTCACAACGTTATCTATGTGTAAGACAGAGATAGAGATAGAGATAGAGTTAGAAGAAGAGATAGATAAAAAAACTTCTTCTGCTCCTACTGCTGAAATCTCTAACTATTACCAAAAGCGTATAGGGGTTATGGATGGGCAACAATATCAAATACTGACTGACTATCTCACTCTTGACGGTATAGAGCTAGAGGCCATAGAAAAGGCTGCAGATAACGGCAAGCGATCTTTTAGCTATATCAATTCAATACTGAAGAACTGGCGACAGAATGGCATTAAAACCATGACACAAGTCGAATCTGAACAGAGACAGTTTCAGCAAGAGAAACAAGGTCAGTCTGGCGATGATATTCAAGACCCCTTTATCTACTGACGGAGAGGAGAAACAATGGAATTACTGAATACAGACCAGCTAAACGAAAAAATAAAGGTCACTGATGAGCTTTGCCCAACTCATCAGATTAACCTAGTACAATTCAAAAAGCCAGATGATTATACATCACCCTACTGCATGGAATGTACTAGGGTGAATATTAAACAGACGGAGCTAGAGGGCGTAGAAAAAGCTCTAGGGCATGATCTGAACTCTTCAACCTATGATGTGCTAGCGCGTGAAAGTACGGTGTCAAATGAGCTGAGAGAAGCCTCTTTTAGCACTTTCAAAGCTGAGACAAAAGAGGAACACGAGGCCAAGGAGTTTGCTATCAAGCAAGCTAAGCTGTACCTAAATGGCATGACAGGAAACACGCTGATTATGGGCAAACCAGGCACTGGTAAAAGTCATTTATGCTATTCCATGGCCAAAGCCATCAACGAGGGCTATAAGTCTAAGAATGACCCTAAGAGCGTCCTCTTTGTCAGCATTGCTGAAATCGTCACGCGCATTCAGTCAGGCTGGCAGTATAGGCAGAGTGATTTTACAGAGTATGACGCCTTGAAGCTGCTGACTGAAGTTGACTATCTCTTTATTGACGATTTAGGTACAGAAAGCGTTATGAATAGCCGAAAAGATGAGGCTAATAACTGGGTACAGACCTTTCTTTTCAAGATTTTTGATAGGCGGGAAACAACCATCATCAATACCAACCACAACGGAAAAGAGTTGGCCAGAATTTATAATGACAAGCTAGTCAGTCGAATTGGCAAACGGTCAGAGGGGAATGTATACAACATGACAGACATCAAAGACAAGAGGATGAGGCGTAATTTTTAACCAAATAAAGAAAGGAGGAAGCCCATGATAGAACCAGTATACTTTGAACAGGCAGATCAGGGACTGGAGGAACTCAATCGCAAACGTGACGATTTTATGACAGATGAAACACCAGTATGTCTTGAAGATACGCCTAAACTGATTGAACTAGGTGAGAAGCTCCGGACGGAAGACACCAGCATAAATACCTATGAGTTATACAGACACCCTGAAGCGCGTGCAAAGTTATTCGCCCAAATCGCGGAAGCCTGCTTCTTGCTAATTGCAGATAGTTCACCAGTACCAGTGCAGCCAACACAAGCACAGCGGATACATTTTTGCGAGTACTTGGAAGGACAGTTCCAGAATATCATTAAGAAGTTGATTGCAGGAACTGACAAGCAAGTTCTGGAGTCTTTACTTGAAGCTTTACAACTGCCCAAAGAAAAGCAAGCTCAGTTTGTCCGTGATGTGGTAGTAAGTGGCTTACTCAGTGAAGAATAGTAGCAAAGGGGCATTGCCTCTTTTTGTTGTTTCACTACTACTGAACCCAATCAATTTGGGTTTTTCCATATAGGGGTATTTTGAGAGAATGAAAGTTATTAAATCAATAACCATAGAGACATTTATAAAACCAATGAAAAACAAAAATATCAGTCATGGTATAGCTGAGTTGGACGGTAGAAAACTGGAAATAGACTTAGATAACCTGTATATCACCTTTGGAAGTAATCATTTTGATTTAGCAAGTATACCAGGAACTAAGGGAGGTAATCGCTATTTCTTTCTCTGTCCTATTTGTGGTAATCGATGCAGAAAACTCTATAAGAGACTTTTGCTATATGGTTGTGGATCATGCCAGAAAATACACAAGACAACACTGAACCGAAGTAAGACAGATTGTCAATACTATTGGGAGCTTGCGCTTAGGGAAGCTAGAAAGGTAGAACCAGGTTGGAGTCCCAAACGTGGCGGATATATGTTTGACAGTTTTCCTGAAAGACCAAAGTATATGAAACGTGACAAGTATGATAAGCATTACCAAAAGTTTGTGAACTACACAAAGAAAGGAGATAGTTTTTGGCTGAATGGTTTAGGATCACTCCGATAATTTGTAGTAGGGTGTAATTTACCAAACAAATAAATACTACATATTAGACGGTTTAAATGTTAAAAAAGCTAGATATATCAAGGATTTAAGTAAGTAGAGCGTTCCAAAAAAAGGGTGAGGTAAGGAGGAGGTTGCGTATTTAAAAATACTAAGATTTTACAAAGGTACAGGACTTTTTTCTAGTGATAGAACCCTAAGATCACCCTAAGGTATCGACACTTTTAGAACCATAGAACGGTAAGGTTTTGGTAAGGTATCGAAGTTTTACAATGGTGAGGTTTTGGTTAGGTAGTGGCAAAAAATATGCCTGACAAATGGCAGGGTTATGTGTGTTGAACTCCGAGCGAACGCCGAGAAAATAGCTCTTGAACAGAGAAGGAACTGAGAAGATTATATGGCTTGAACCTCGAGCGAACATAGAGAAAACGCAAAAAAAGCCAAAGCAATCCGCCTCAGCTATAATTAACACAATAAAATTATACCATACAGGAGGCCAAAGTATGACACCAGAGCAAATAAAAGAAAAACTAGAGGGTATTAAGTGGATAAATAAAGAAATAGAGGGCTTATATTTAGAGCTTGCGGCTTTAGAAAGTGGTATTATCAAAAAGCTAGAAATGACCACTACCAGAGTACAAACAAGCAGGGTAAATACAGCAGAGAATAACCTTATAAGTGTTCTGAAGCTAAAAGAGGACACTTTACAGAGAATTGAGCGACTTACTGAGGAGAGAATGGAAATATCTAGGTTGATCGATAAGCTGGTTAATCCTCTTGAGCGTTCTGTTCTAAGACTTTTTTACTTGAATAATCTCGACGCTTGGGAGGTAGCTGAGGAAATAGGGAAATCTAAATCTTCGATATATAGTGTAAGGCAGGAAGCTATAGAACACTTAACAGGTATAGTAAATGGAGATTGATTTAACCTTAGCACAGAGACTAGTTCGTATAGGATACCCTATGCTTCGTATTTGCTCCCTATTTTGCTTTGTTTCGTACTAGATGACTAAAACACCATGGATAAACTAGAAGTCCTTAGAAACGATTCTGGGGGCCTTTGTGATTTGAGAGATAATAAGTATTATCCCTTTACAGTACGTGTAATACGTGTTATAATAATATTGTCAGGAGGTAAAAGCGCTATGCCTATGACACAAAAAGAGATGGTCAAACTCCTTACTGCTCATGGTTGGATAAAAACCAAAGGCGGTAAAGGCTCCCACGTTAAAATGGAGAAAGAAGGGGAAAGACCTATCACAGTCCCTCATGGTGAACTAAATAAGTACACTGAAAGAGGGATAAGAAAGCAAGCAGGACTGTAATAAAGGCAGTCCCCCGCTTGTCTTTGATTTTGGAGGTAAACTATGCTTGTCACTTATCCAGCTTTATTTTATTATGACGATACAGACGGAGCAAACGCCCCTTATTTTGTCACTTTCCCAGACTTTGAGCATTCAGCAACCCAAGGCGAAGATATGGCTGACGCTATGGCAATGGCCAGCGATTGGCTCGGTATTAACCTAGCTGATTATATCGAGAATGGGCGAGAAATTCCTACCCCTACCCCTATTAACGCTCTATCTTTGGCAAATAATAACCCTTTCCGTGATGATGAGGATATAGAGCTAGTTTATGACCCTAGCAAGTCTTTTGTCTCTATGGTTATGGTTGACGTAGCGGAGTATCTAGGTAGTCAAGAGCCTGTAAAGAA